>CAYGQX010000007.1:0-200479 GCA_964352245.1 uncultured Porphyrobacter sp. | reverse complement strand
GACCACATGGTGCGTTTCACCTTGGGCTTGCCCTTGAGCGTTTCCATCGCTTCTTTCAGAGTCTTATCCGAAGACAGCTTGCGCATGCCGATCGATTCGATCTTATTCATGGGAACGCGAAGTGTCATGCGCTCTTTCTCAAACCGAAGCACATAAAGCTCGAGCTGCATTCCAGCGATCTCTTCGCTCTGGAGCTCGATCACACGGCCAACGCCGTGCTTGGGGTAAACAACATAATCACCAACGGTGAAAGCAGGCGCATTGCTAGCCATGCATGTTCCTTTCGCTAAGTCTGCCCTCAATATTCACCGAAAAACAAACCATCCGGCGCGGCTACTTCCCAAAACACGAAGAGACCACCCGGTTCAAAGCCATCTTTTGCGAATATCGTAAGGGTGCAGACCTTTCTGGTTTCCTTGCCGCTATCGGGACCCGAATACAGCGGTTGTTCGATTATATAGCACAACTGCAACAATATTGCGAGTCATTGGCTCGTCGCTACGAAAACAGGTATTTTGAGGCCTCAGTCCCCTTCGCCAGGCGCTTCACTGAAGTACTTTTCGAACTTGCCTTCTTCACCCTTGTGTTCATCGGCATCCGCAGGCGGATCTTTCTGGCTGGTGATGTTAGGCCATTCGGCAGAGAATTTGGTGTTTAGTTCAAGCCACTTTTCAAGCCCATCTTCGGTGTCGGGCAGGATCGCCTCGGCCGGGCATTCAGGCTCACATACGCCGCAATCAATGCATTCGCTGGGATTGATGACCAGCATATTCTCGCCTTCATAGAAGCAATCGACAGGACACACTTCTACGCAATCTGTGTATTTGCATTTGATGCAGTCATCGGTCACGACGTAAGTCATTGGGTAGCTCTCATTGTATCACTTGGCCCTTACGGGCTTTACGTTCAGTTTCGCCGCGGTCAAGCTCATGATAATGACACTTGGCAGCAGCTGTCGACAATCGTCGCTGTGGCAGGTCAAGGATTTCAATAATCCTAACCTCACCGCCGATCATCAGCGTGAGGACGTCTCCGATAGCGACCAATTCACTCGCTCGCTGCACACGTTTTCTATTGCGGCGTAAAGACCGGCGTTTGATCATGGCCTGAGCAATAGAGCGAGTGCGAGCAAATCTCAGATAGACCAGTAGCCGATCAATTCGTAGCGTTTCACAAGCGGGAGTGGTTGCGGTGTCAAGCTTCAAGGGACTGATCCCAAGTCTCTCATTTTCTTAAAAGATCTGCCAATCCATCGAAGGCGCCCGAAGACCTTGCAGGCCCGGTATCGGGCTTGCGACCATTGCTCTTATTGTCCCTTTGCCCTTTCCGCTTTGCGTTATGAGCCCGCTGGGCCTGGTCTTTGGCGGCCGGGCGTTTGGCATTTCCCTTGTCTTTGCCCTTGCCCTTGCCCTTGCCATGCGTAGCGCCGCGAAGAAATCGCTTGCCATCAGTTGCTCGTTTTGGGTGCCAGGTCCAAACGTCAGGCGCAACCGGGCCAGCCGCTCCTTCAGCCAGAGCCCGTGCGCGATGGAGCCTGAAACCCGCGCTCGTCAGAAGCTTGCAAGCATTCGCTTCTTCTAATCCGATAGATATTGCGAGTGCCAGATTTAGCCTAAATCGCGGTGTTCGCTGTTTGGCACCCTCGGGCAAGGCTGCCATCAATTTGCTACGCGCCTCAAAGGCTGCTCGCAGGATTTTCTCTGCCAGATCAACCCGGATAACTTGGCTGCCAGCATGCCTGTATCCTGCGGGAAGCGATTTGTTACTAGGCAGAACAGGGAGCATTGCGTCCTGCAACGGCCTTTTGTCGAGGCCCAGCGTGTGAAGCAATTGACGCGTTGCTGGTTTGAGCAGCGGATGGGCAAAGATATCGAGTGCGCCAAAAGTCACACCAAGTTTGCGCAAGAAGGGGCGCATTTCCTTGGGCAGATGCTGTAACCCTGCTTTTTCCCGGCTCACCACGCCGCGCGCTTCTATAAGTGTAATGATAAGTGCTCGCGCCTCGCTTCCTGCATTGGGGTCAAGCGCCGCCTGTGCCAAATTGCGCAGGGGTTCAAGCGGCTCGAGCTTGCCCCGCAACCAATTTAACAGGCCTTCTTCAAGTGCGGCCTTAGGTGCTTCGTCGAGGATCGAAACTTCGCGCGTGAACTGAAGACGCGGACTGGCAAAATCGCCCGCAAAGGTGATCTCCGCAAGCGTCCTGTCCTGCCAGCGTATCGCGCCATTTTTGATGCTGAGCTCGCTCAAACCATCGGATAAGAGCCATTCTGCGCGTTTCGAAAGAATGCCTGGCAAAGCCCTTTCGCCCGCGGCAAGTAGCATTTTTCGGTCCGCTAGCGTTGCGTCGGGGTCTACTGCGAAACGAAAACCGTCGAGTCGTCCGATGACTTCCCCTTCCACTGTCATCCGGCCATCAGGCTCCAACGTCACCGGCAGCGCGCTGGCGTCTTGTCCCAGGGATTTCATTAGTATTGTCGTCCTTCGGTTTACAAATCTCTCTGTCAAACGGGCATGGAGCGCGTCTGATAGCTTCGCTTCGACCGCTCTTGCCCGTGCGGCCATTTCATCGCGTGCAAGGACCCAATCAGGTCGCTGGCAAACATACGCCCAAGACCTGATGGCAGCGATCCTGCCTTGCAGCGTATCAATATCGCCCGATGTCCGGTCAAGCTCTGCAATACGTGCAGCAACAAAGTCGGCACCGAGGTAACCATCGGACAAATCCTGCCAAAGCCGCGCGACAAAGCGAGCGTGCGGATCAATGCCTAGTTGCCGAAAATCAGGAAGAGAGCAAGCTTCCCAAAATCTGCGAACCAACCCTGAACCATTGATAGACGCAGCAATAGGCTCGCTCGCCAGTCGCTTAAGAACTGCAAGGTCAATTGCCTCGGGTGCTGCGCGCAAAGCCTGTTCCTGCGGTCGATGTTCCAAATCTCCGATCAGCACGTTGAGTGTGTCAAATCGAGGCTCAGCCTCGCGCCAGTGCAGTTTGGTAATAGGCTGGAATTGGTGCTCTTCGATTGCGAAGACCTCTTCGTCGGTAAATTCAAGCGGAGCGCCGCTGCGAACTCCTCCGCCGGTAAGAGTGCCGAAGCTGCCATCGCGGTGGTGCCGTCCAGCCCGCCCGGCGATTTGTGCCATTTCAGCCGGCATCAATCGCCGTTTGCGCTTGCCATCAAATTTGGAAAGTGCAGCAAATGCGACGTGATTCAGATCAAGATTGAGTCCCATGCCAATGGCATCGGTCGCTACAATGTAATCAACCTCACCACTTTGGAACAATTCGACCTGCTTGTTACGCGTTTCCGGTGAAAGTGCTCCCATAACCACTGCGGCGCCGCCGCGAAACCGCCGAAGCGCCTCTGCCATGGCGTAGACCTGCTCTACAGAAAAAGCGACGACTGCACTACGTGGGGCAAGTCGCGACAATTTGGCAGGGGCGACATGGCTCAACGTAGAGAAGCGCGGCCGCTCCTCGCAAATTACCCCTGGGATCAGCGATTTAACCATAGGTTCCAGCGTAGCCGAGCCCAGGATCATCGTTTCCTCACGGCCCCTTGCATGCAGTAGGCGATCGGTGAAAATATGACCGCGTTCCGGATCTGCGCCGATTTGCGCTTCGTCGATCCCGACAAAGGCGTGGCCTCCCCCCAATCGATCCATCGCTTCCATCGTGCAGCAGAAATAGCGCGCATTGGGAGGCTCAACGCGCTGTTCGCCGGTTATCAGCGCCACGGCGTCATCGCCCTTGATTGCGCGCACACGGTCATAAACTTCGCGTGCCAGCAATCGCAGGGGGAAGCCCATCATGCCGCTCGAATGAGCGCACATTCGCTCAATCGCGAGATGCGTTTTGCCGGTATTGGTGGGACCGAGCACCGCGCGCACCGTGCCGGAATTGCCATGCTTGTCTAAGGGAGATATCGCAACCATATGAAGTGGGGAACCTTAGTGTCAGGCCTTTGTGGGATGGGCAATGGGGCAAGAGCGTTTGCCCTCAGCAATGAAGCCTCGATTTAATCGGTGAGAGCCAAAATCCTTTGGATTGCGCCTTACGGGGAAAACCCTCTATCGCAATGCGCCGCTAGCGAAGCTGTTCGTTAATTTCACATTTACCTTGTTCGGGCATAAATTCGGATGGTTTTGAGGAAGAACACCGCCTGGAACACGGCGTCTGATAAAGTTGGGAAGGCTTGGGAAGCTCGTTTTGGATTATTCACGTTCCATAGGTGAAGAATCAGTCGCGTGCGCCGATCGGGAAATTGATCGCGATGTGACATCCGAAACAGACTCTTATATCAATCTGGACCAACGCGCCTTTCGCATCAATCGAGAACCACAATCCCAATCACTATTCGCCCTACCTGTTCAGATGAGAGATGCACTAAGCAGGCGCATTGGTGGCTTGGATCTCGCGCCAAACCTCGGAGAGAATGTTGGGTCATTGAGATGGTTTAGGGGCCTTTTCACAATGTTAGGTCTCGGGGCATTTGCCCTTGCGCTATGGCCGGACATGTCATCGCTTGAAGCGCGCGCGGCCATGCCTGACGGCGAGGACGTGCATGGAGAGTTTCGCAGTCAAATGATCATGCCGCTCGCATTGGGCGCTGATACCGGACGGCGCATGGGGCCAACTGACTTGGTCAAGCCGCTTGCGCGAGCGCCAGAGCGGCCTCAAATCGAGCTTGTGACGACACTGGCGCAAGGTGATAGCTTTGCAAGAATGCTTCGACGAGCTGGGGTTTCAGCTCGCGATATTGACGAAGTCAGCGCGCTAATTGGCGGTGTAATGTCGATTTCTGAAATTGAACCCGGCACGCAGATGGACCTGATTCTTGGTCGCAGGCCAAAAGCGGATGCTGCAAGACCGCTCGATACGTTATCTTTCCGAGCGCGTTTTGATCTTGAGCTCGAAATCGTCCGCAATGGCGCCGATCTTGAAACCGGGATTGGCGGCCGCCTCTCGCTAGTACGAAACTTCATTCGTGTTGATGACACACCTCTGCGTGTGCGCGGAGAAGTGGGCTCTAGTCTCTATCGGTCTATGCGAGCCGCTGGCGTTCCTGCCAGCGCCGTTCAGGAATATCTGCGCACACTTGATGACCAAATTGACCTTGATCGCGAAGTGCGCGAAAGTGATACATTCGATATCATCCTGTCCTATCGCCGCGCCGAAACCGGGGAGCGGCAAGCGGGTAAATTGCTTTACGCTGGCGTCGATCGTGACGGAAAGCCGCGCACCCAAATGATGCGCTGGGGTGAAAAGGGACAGTTTTTCGAAGCATCGGGCGTTGGCGAACAGCGTCGTGGCCTGCTCCAACCGGTCAATGGACCAGTTTCATCGCGATATGGAATGCGTCGCCACCCCATTTTGGGCTATCGCCGTATGCATTCAGGCCAAGATTATCGCGCGCGTTCTGGCACCCCGATCGTTGCCGTCACTGATGGCAGGGTAATCGGCGCAGGCCGCATGGGTGGTTGCGGAATCGCTGTTCGCCTTAGTCATGGCGATGGATTGGAAACCCGGTATTGCCATATGAGCCGGATGGCAGTGCGGCGCGGGGCGCAGGTTCGGCGCGGACAGGTGATTGGCTATGTCGGCTCCACTGGCCTGTCTACTGGTCCGCACCTGCATTATGAAATGTATCGTAATGGCCGAGCAGTTAATCCGGCGAGCGTTCGATATGTTACGCGGGCCACCTTATCAGGCAAGGAACTTCTCGCTTTCAAAGAGCGTCTCAATGCGCTCAAAACGGTAGAACCTGGTGCAGCTTTGGAAGATTTGGCTCCCGTGGAAGTCGAAACCGACAAACCAATGCGTGAAATTGAGAAGATCAATTCTGCGCAAGATCTTGATTGACCGTGATTGCGCAATAAAGGTTAATCCGGCTAGGAACCTCCGGACATGACCGGACACTATCCAAACACGCGCCTTCGCCGCACTCGTGCGACAGGGTGGAGCCGCGCGCTTCACCGCGAGACCCATCTGACCCCAGCCGACCTTATCTGGCCGCTATTTGTGACAGAAGGCGATCAGGTCGAAGACCCGATTGCGTCGCTTCCCGGCGTGTCACGCTGGTCAGTTGACGGTATTGTAAAGCGCGCAAAGGAAGCGGTTGATCTTGGCGTGCCGGTTGTCGCTCTGTTTCCAAACACACAGCCTGATCGCCGCAGCGATGATGGCGCAGAAGCGCATAACCCTGACAACCTGATGTGCCGCGCCATTCGCGCGATCAAAGATGCTTGCGGTGACAATGTGGGCGTGCTCACCGATGTTGCGCTCGATCCCTACACCGCTCACGGTCAGGATGGCCTGCTGGACGACAACGGCTATGTCCTTAACGATGATACAGTCGCGGTGCTGGTCGATCAGGCGCTCAATCAGGCGGAGGCCGGAGCCGATATAATCGCCCCTTCAGATATGATGGATGGCCGCATTCATGCCATTCGAATGGCGCTGGAGATGAACCAGCACCCGAATGTCCAAATCATGAGTTATGCAGCCAAATATGCGAGCGCGTTTTATGGGCCTTTCCGCGATGCGGTTGGTTCTGGCGGCCTTCTTAAGGGCGACAAGAAAAGCTACCAGATGGACCCTGCCAATTCGAAAGAGGCTCTTCGCGAAGTTGAGCTCGATATTGCCGAAGGGGCCGATAGCGTGATGGTCAAACCAGGCCTCGCTTATCTTGATATTGCTCGCGATGTTGCAGATCATTTCGATGTGCCCGTTTTTGCTTATCAAGTGTCGGGCGAATACGCGATGATCGAAGCCGCTGCGGCAGCAGGAGCAGGCGATCGCGATGCCTTAGTGCTCGAAACCTTGCTTGCCTTTAAGCGCGCTGGGTGCAGTGGTATTCTGACGTATCATGCCCCACTAGCGGCAAAGCTGCTGAATGACTGACTTCGCTCACGAAACGGATCGGCTGGTTCTGCGCGATTGGCGCGATGAGGATTGGCCTGTTTTCTGGCGGCACTGCAACACGCCCGCGGTCATGCAATATTTGGGCGGCCTTGCGGACAAGCCCGCAATGGATGCAGCTCGTGAAAGGCTAGAAGCCTATCGCCGCGACAATGGCTTCACCTTCTGGGTCGTCGACCGAAAGGCGGACGGCGGACATCTTTCTGGCGAACTCCTTGGTTTTTGCGGCCTTAAGCGCTGCAACGAGGAAAATGGACCGATGGGCGATGTCGAGGCGGGTTGGCGACTTCGCGAAGAGGCCTGGGGCAAAGGTTATGCCAAAGAAGCAGCTATTGCGACGCTAAGACTGGGCTTTGAGCGATTTGACGCTCCCCATATCATCGCTTTGACGGTGCAAGAGAACACGCCAAGCTGGGGCCTGATGAAACGCCTTGGTATGGAGCGGCGCGAAGACCTGGATTTCGAAAGCACGACGTTCGGACCCGAATCTGTCATTGTCTATTCGATTACTCGAAATCAGTGGGAGCAACACAAATGACCAGTGATCCGCGTTTTCCCGGTGCCCACATCATCCCCATTCACGGCAAAACGCCCAAAATTGATGACTCAGCCTTTATCGCGCCCGGCTGTTCGATCATTGGCGATGTTGAGATCGGCGCTGATAGCTCCATCTGGTACAATTGCGTCGTGCGTGCGGATGTCTTCAAGATCCGCATCGGCGAGCGGACCAATGTGCAGGATGGCAGCGTTCTCCATTGTGATCCACCACGCCCTGATAACCCTGATGGCTGTCCGCTCATAATCGGCGATGATGTGCTGATTGGGCATATGGCGATGGTTCACGGTTGCACCATTCATGATCGCGGATTTGTGGGATTGGGCGCTATTGCGATGAACCAATCGGTGATTGGTTCAGATGCGATGTTGGCCGCCGGAGCGATGCTGACTGAGCGCAAGGTGATCGGGACACGCGAGCTTTGGGCCGGCCGACCGGCGAAAAAGCTCAAGGACCTGAATGATGCAGCGATTGCAGGCATGAAGATCGGTACGGCGCATTATGCACAAAATGCGAAACATCATGCTCACGCTGTTCTTGAAGCCAATAGCTAGGGCAGGCTTTCGCTCTACCTGATGTACCGCATCATATACGGCACGAAATCTGCCTTACCGACTTCAATGCCCTCTTTGCGCAGGATCGAATACGCCGCCATCATGTGAAAATAGAATTGTGGCACAGACCAGTCGCGTACATATTCGGCTGCAGTCATGTCGAACGTCATCCTGTTCGGGATCGCAAGTTCTACCGCAGCATCATCGGCGAGGAATTCGAGCTTTTCCCATTCGGCCAGGTGCGCAAGCGTTTCATCGACGCGGGCCTGTGCTGAAGCAATCGTTGGGGGATCATCCTCGTTTGAGGTGAATTCGATTCCCGCAATCCGCGCCATCGCTTCCCCCACCATGTTACAAAGGAAACGGACCTGCACGCTTAACGGGTGCATGTCGTCTGCAAGGCGCGAAGAGAGCAGCGCATCGCCGCGAGGATCGGCTGCAGCCTTGGCGAGCAAGCCTTTTAGCGTGCCGAGCATTTGGCGCTGGGTTGGGATGAGTAATTCTTTGGCGTTCATGGTTGATCTCCCTTTTGTCGGTGGATGGCATTTCAGTTTCGATTTGCACCCGATATCTGACTGCTAGTCGCGAACAAGTGCTTTAAGTGCGTCAATCCGATCCGCCTCATGCACTGGTTTGTCCCATCTGATGCGGTGAATACGAGGGAACCGCATGGCGAGGCCTGATTTGTGGCGCTTTGACGTGTGGACGCTGTCGAATGCTACTTCGAACACCAGTGTCCGCTCCACCTCCCGCACCGGGCCAAAGCGGTTGAGCGTCGTCTGGCGCACCAATTTATCCAGCTTTTTAAGTTCCGCATCGGTGAAACCCGAATAGGCCTTGCCTACTGGCAAGAGTTCCGCGCCTTGATCCGGATCACCATCCCAACAGCCGAAAGTGTAGTCGGAATAGAAGCTCGATCGTTTCCCGCTGCCCCGCTGCGCATACATCAGCACGCAATCGATCAGCAGCGGATCGCGCTTCCATTTGTACCAGTGGCCAACCTTGCGTCCTGCAATATAAGGAGCATCGCGGCGTTTCAGCATCAACCCTTCGATCGCCTCATCGCGGGCCGTCTCTCGGATTTCGGCAAGGTGCTCAAAATCGCGGGCTTCGACAATTGTGGACAGATCGAAATGGCTGTCGGGCAAACGCCTCACCAGAGCTTCCAGATGCACGCGCCTTCTCTCCCACCCGTGTTCGCGCAGGTCCTCACTCTCAACAAGCAGCGCATCATACAGGCGAACGAATGCGGGCGCTTCGTCGAGCATTTTCTTGGACACGGTCTTGCGACCAAGCCTTTTTTGAAGCGCGTTGAAGCTCGCCGCGCCACCAGCCTCTCCGCCCTGCGTCGATCCGCGCACCAGCAGCTCGCCATCAAGCACGGCATCCATTGGCATTACGTCAAGGAGTTCGGGAAAAGTCGCTGAAATGTCGTCACCGGATCGCGAATAGAGCCGGGTAATTGAATTACCACCGGCATCCGTCACCCGGCAAAGTTGCACGCGAATGCCATCCCATTTCCATTCGGCGGCGTAATCTGAAAGGTCGACTGTCGCATCTTCCAGAGGGTGCGCAAGCATGAAGGGACGGAACCTTGGACGCCCTTCGATATCGGGCGGGTCGCCGCCTTTGGCAGCCCATTGAAACAGCTCAGCATAAGGCGGATCAATCGCGTGCCAATACTCCTCAACGTCATCAAGGGACACGTCAAACGCCCTAGCAAAAGCGGTTTTGGCAAGCCGGGCAGAAACGCCAATCCGCATCCCGCCCGTGGCAAGCTTGATAAGCGCAAACCGGCCATTGGCATCTAGCCTGTCGAGCAGCTTTGGCAGTTCTTTGAGAGCGTTCACACGGGTAAGCCCCGAGAGCGTCTCCACCGTCTGCGTAAGAGTAAGAAAATCGTTATTTTCCAGATCAGTACTTGGCCATAATAAGCTCGCTGTCTCAGCCGTATCGCCTACGAAATCTCGGCTGAGCGTCCACAAGACAGGGTCCACCCGATCCTTCATCAGATTGCGGATAGTAGAGCTCTTGACCGCCGGAAAATCGAGCTCACCTGTGAGCGCTCCCAACGCCCATCCGCGGTCCGGATCGGGTGCATTCTGGAGATACTCGGCAATAAGCGCGAGCTTGCGATTACGACTGGTGGTGTAGACCAGCGTATCGAGCAGGGCGGCAAATGCTCTCACGCGGCGATGCCTACGATTTCGCGCAGCGTACGGACCATGCGCGATTCAAAACCGCCGCGTGCATTTGTGAATTGCTTGAGGCTATCCAAAATCATCATCCGCCTGCCTTCCAAAGCGTGGGATCGACACCTTCTGCGCTGGCCCGAACAATCTTCTTGATCCTGTTTGCGCGCGTTTCGGGCCGCTTGGCGGCCAGCAAGAACTCGAGCGAGCGCCGTCTCACCGAGAGTGAGAAAGCGTCCCACCCTGATCTCGCATCGCCTTCAACCAGAGCGTTCGCAAGATCATCTGGTGCGATCCCGTGTTCTGTCGGCTTCAGCGCATCCCAGGACCCATCGAGCCTCGCCTCCTTGACGATCCTCATGCCGGCCTCATCCATCCGCCCCTCGCGTTCCAATTTTGCAATGCGTTCGCGATTGTCCTTAGACCAGACGTTCTTGGGCCTGCGCGGTGATATGAGATGCGCCGTGCGCCTTTCATCAATGGAGCGAGGTTTGCTGTCGATCCAGCCGAACGCCAGCAATTCCTCGACAATGGCATTGTATGGCAGATAGCGCGTCCCGGCGGACTTCTTCCCGTGGATCAGCCAATACGGGCCCTCATTGCCTTTCCGATGCGAAAGCCAATCGCGCAGCTCATTGACGCTGCCGACCTCAATCTCAGGCCAGTCACTCATCTTCATCCTCGCGTCCGATCAATGCCAGGGCACGCGCTTTTCGTTGGCCCAGTTCGCACCAGCGCAGCAAAGCCTCCTCGCGGCCATGGGTGATCCATGTTTCCTTCGGATTCACATCCTCGATTGTCTGTGTGAGCTCATCCCAGTCGGCATGGTCTGAAATGACCAGCGGCAATTCCACCCCGCGCTGGCGCGCACGCCCGCGCACCCGCATCCAACCCGAAGCCATGGCGGTAATCGGATCGGGTAGACGGCGTGACCAGCGATTATTCAGTGCAGATGGCGGTGCGATGATGATGTGTCCGCGCATATCGTCCTTCGTGTGATCAGCAACGAGCCGCAATTCACCCAGATCGACGCCGTGCTCTTCATAAAGGCGGCACATCTTCTCCATCGCACCGTGAAGGTAAATCGGGTCGTGATGGCCCGATAGTCGCAATTCCGCGATGACGCGTTGCGCCTTGCCCAGCGCGTATGCCCCGACAAGAACACTTGCATCGGGACTTGCTGCAAGGGCTGAAAGCAGTTTTGCCATCTCTTCTTCAATCGGAGGGTGGGTAAAAACCGGAAGGCCAAAAGTGGCCTCTGTGACAAACACATCGCAAGGCGTCACTTCGAACGGTGCGCATGTCGGATCAGGCCGCCGCTTGTAATCGCCTGTAATGACGACCCGCTCGCCGGCGTGTTCAAGCAGGATTTGCGCCGAGCCAAGGACATGCCCTGCCGGGACGTAAGTCGCATCGACGCCTCCTCCCAGCCGGATGGTTTCGCCGTATTCCACGGGGATCGCCTTGTGTGGAATTTCGCCGACATCATCTTGCGCGCCGGTGCGGTATCTCAGTTCCATGATGGCGAGCGTTTCAGGCGTCGCCACCGTCTCGCGGTGTCCGCCCCTTGCATGATCCGCGTGCCCATGGGTGACCAGGGCCTTGTCCACCGCGCGGCCCGGATCAATCCAGACATCTGCTGGGGTAATGTGGACGCCCCGTGGTTCGGGCCGTATCCAGGAAAAGGGCGCGCTCATCCATGCGTCAACCGATGGCCCTGCGCGCCCGTTCCCAAATCAATCCGCAGCGCTCTCCTCCTCGTCTTTGCGGTACTTATCAAACCACGCGATCACGCTGGCCGTGCGCGCGGCCTGCTGGCTGGGCGTCTGGCTCAGATTGTTGTGGCTTGAATCAGGTGTCACCACCAGAGCAGTATCGACACCCACCAGCTTAAGCGCACCGTAAAACTGCTCCGCCTCGCTGCGCGGTGTGCGGTAATCTTCCGCTCCCACTAGAACCAGCGTCGGCGTTGTCACACTATTGACGATGCTTAAGGGGCCGCGCTCCCAATAGTGCTCGGGACGCTCCCATGGCAGGCCGCCGAGCCAATACCGTCCAAAAAACGGAACACCATCCGCCATCAGTGCTTGGCTAACCCAGTTGATGACCGGCTTATGCGCGGCCGCCGCTTTGAAACGGTCGGTCTTACCAACCACCCAAGCGGTGAGGATGCCGCCTCCTGATCCGCCTGTGACGTAAAGATCATCTGGGCTGGCATAACCCGCTGCAATCGCTGCATCGACCGCCGCCATCAATTCGTCATGATTGCTGATCGGGTAATTGTCCTCGATCCGGTCCGCAAACGCTTCGCCATACCCTGTTGAACCACCCGGATTGGTGAAAAGCACAGCGTATCCGGCGGCATTGTAGAGATGATAATCAGCCGAAAACTCCGGGCCATATGCGGCGTAAGGGCCGCCATGCATTTCAAGGATCATTGGCACGGTGTCGCCCGATTTGTATCCGGGCGGAAGCTGGATCCATGCAGGGATTGTCGTTCCATCCGCTGCGGTCACGGCAAGCTCGCGCGTTTCGCCGAGGTCCTTCCCGCCAAGGCTTACCTCGTTGAGCGAAGTCAGTGTGCGCGTCCGCCCGCGAACGCTCACGCCGATGTCAGGCGGCCTTACGGAACTGGCAGTGGTAAATGCAATCGCGCCACCATCACTGACAGACCACTGCCCGCCCGTATAGGGAAGCGCGTAATACGGGCTGCCGATACGCGGAGCGAGAGCCGACACATTGCCATTCAAGCTAACTCGCGCGACCCGATGTTCGCCATTATCTTCATAGCTTGCGTAAAGGCCGCTATCTGTCCATTCTAGGCCGTCAATGCCGCGGTCGAGGTTGCTCGCAAGCTGGCGCGAACCACTACCATCGGCGTTCATCAGATAAAGATTGGTCTGATCAAACGCATTGCCGACATCATCAAAGCCGAGATAGGCGATCTGCCTGCCATCGGGAGAGACTTGCGGCCCAAAATCGGGACCAACCCGATCCGTAATCTGAGTGATCGCGCCGCTTGTCACTTCGAGCGAATAGATTTGCGCGCGCAGCGGCTCCAACTCCCAATCCTCGCTACGATTGGCGCTGTAGTAAAGCTTGGACCCATCAGGCGACCATTCAACCGCGCCGCCATTGCTGTAATCGCCGAAGGTCAATTGACGCGGCGCGCCCCCTTTGGCGCTGACAACGAATAGTTGCACCGTACCAGGCTTTACATAGCTGCCACCATCGCGGCGATACACAACCTTGTCGATTACTTGCAGTGGTTTGCCCCATTCCGCGCCTTCCGGCTTTGCAGGCGGCGTGCCAAGGACAAGACTTTCGCCCGGAACGCGCGCGGTGAAAGCAAGGCGTGTGCCGTCAGGCGACCATGTGACGCCGCTTGGCCCTTCGGGTAGCGAGGTGATGTTTGCGCTCGCACCAGACTGTATCCAGCGCACATGCAATTCCGGTCCACCTCCACTGGCAGTCGAAATATAGGCGAGCTTGGAACCATCTTCCGACCAGCGCGGGCTGAAATGCGATCCTTCGCCAGCGATGAGGGGGGTTTCGTTGCCGTTTGCCACATTAATGAGCCAGATTGAGCTTTTGACCCCATCGGTCATGATGTCGTTGGCGCGCCGCACGTAAGCAATTTGCTTCCCATCAGGGCTGATTTGCGGGTCTGTCCCGACTGTCAGATCGAATAGATCATCACCGCTAAAAATGCGCGCCTGGGCTGCGGGATCTTTCTCTGTGTGATCGTCAGCCCAAACGGGTTGCGTGATAAAGGTGAGTGAGAAGGCGATGGCGGCGGACGCCAAAAAAGTATGCTTCATGAAAACGGGCCCCAAGTAGAATTACCTGGAGCCCGATCAATCATATATGTTGGCAAAATGCCAGTGCAGCTTGTCGAATTAGCTGGCCTCACCGCCCGCAGCGCTACCTGACGCTTCGGGGTTGTTATCCGAACCGCCTTTGGGTTCAGACTTTTTGGCAGCTGGTTTCTTCTTGGCCGCAGTCTTGCGTTTGGCCGATGCCTTTGGCGGTGCTGGCGACAGCTCAAAGGCTGGCTTGCTTTCCTTGATGCTGACATGCACTTCGCCGCCATCGGAAAGCTTGCCAAACAACAGCTCTTCCGCGAGTGGTTGTTTGATCTTGTCTTGGATGAGACGGCCCATCGGACGCGCGCCATAGAGTTTGTCATAGCCTTTATCGGCCAGCCATTCGCGGGCATCGCTATCGAACTGGATATGGACGTTTTGTTCCGCCAGCTGAAGCTCCAGCTCGAGGATGAACTTGTCAACCACGCGCGCAACGGTGCTCTTGCCGAGATAGGCAAACGGCACAATTGCATCCAGCCGGTTGCGAAATTCAGGCGTGAACATTTTCTTGACCGCTTCCGAACCAGCGTCTTCCTTCGACACATCACCAAAGCCGATGCCCTGACGCGCCATATCAGACGCGCCTGCATTGGTTGTCATGATGAGAACGACATTGCGGAAATCAACCGTCTTGCCGTGGTGATCAGTCAAACGGCCATTATCCATGACTTGCAGCAGGATGTTGAAGAGGTCCGGGTGGGCCTTTTCAATCTCGTCAAGCAGCAGCACGCAATGCGGGTTCTGATCAATCGCATCGGTCAAAAGACCGCCCTGATCGTAGCCGACATATCCGGGAGGCGCACCAATCAGGCGCGAAACGCTGTGGCGCTCCATATATTCTGACATATCGAAGCGTTTGAGCTCAATCCCCATGATTGAGGCAAGCTGGCGCGCCACTTCGGTTTTACCAACACCAGTGGGTCCGGAGAACAGGAACGAGCCGATGGGTTTATCTGGATCACGCAGTCCAGCGCGCGACAGTTTCATCGCAGTGGAAAGCCGCGTGATCGCCTCATCCTGACCAAAAACAACATGTTTCAGATCGCGATCGAGGTTTTGGAGCGCTTTCTTGTCGTCTTTCGAGACAGATTTGGGCGGAATGCGCGCCATTGTCGCGATGACTTGCTCAATCTCACGCGCGGTGATCTTTTTCTTGCGGCGGCTGGGCGGCACCAGCATCTGCATAGCGCCAACCTCATCAATCACGTCGATTGCCTTGTCCGGCAATTTGCGATCATTGATATAGCGTGATGACAGCTCAACTGCGGTTTTCAGTGCATCGGGTGTATATTTGACACCGTGATGTTCTTCAAACGCGCTGCGGAGACCCTTTAGGATTTTGATCGTGTCCTCGACAGTCGGCTCATTCACATCGATTTTCTGGAATCGGCGCAGCAAAGCGCGATCCTTTTCGAAGTGATTGCGGAATTCCTTGTATGTGGTCGAACCGATGCAGCGGATGGTTCCACCCGACAGGGCGGGTTTCAGCAGGTTGGATGCATCCATTGCCCCCCCGCTGGTCGCACCAGCGCCGATGACAGTGTGGATTTCATCGATGAAAAGAATGGCATCAGGCATTCCTTCAAGTTCGGTCACGACCTGCTTCAACCGTTCTTCAAAGTCACCGCGATAGCGTGTTCCTGCGAGTAATGCGCCCATGTCGAGCGAATAAATCACCGCCGGGGCAAGCACTTCTGGTACGTCGCCTTCGATAATCTTACGCGCAAGGCCTTCAGCAATCGCGGTTTTACCAACACCCGGATCGCCCACATAAAGCGGATTGTTTTTTGAACGGCGGCACAAGATCTGCACTGTGCGGTCCACTTCCGGACCACGACCGATCAGAGGATCGACTTTTCCTGCTTCTGCTTTTGTATTCAAATTGACGGTGAACTGATCGAGCGCGGTCTCTTTTTTATTGCCGCCCTCTTTGGTTGCTTCGGCTTCGGGAGCGCCTTCATCATCAGAAGCTGGCGTTTTGCTTTCGATCTGCCGTCCGCCTTTGCCGATTCCATGGCTGATATAGCTCACCGCATCCAACCGGCTCATATCCTGCTGTTGCAGGAAATAGACCGCGTATGAATCGCGTTCGGAAAACAGCGCGACCAACACGTTTGCACCCGTCACTGTGTCTTTACCCGAAGACTGAACATGAAGGATTGCGCGCTGAATGACGCGTTGAAAGCCAGCTGTGGGCTGAGGATCGGCGTCTTCTTCCGTTTTAAGCGACTGATATTCTTGATCGAGATATTGTTTCACGACCTCGCCCAGCTCAGCAAGGTCAACCCCGCACGCTGCCATCACCTGCGCACCATCTTCATCATCAATCAGCGCAAGCAAAAGATGCTCTAACGTAGCATATTCATGGCGACGCTCTGACGCATGGCCAAGCGCGTTATGAAGAGTGCGTTCAAGGTTTTGGGCAAAACTGGGCATTGGGAATGTCTCTATCAGCGGGCGGATGGGGCTCTTGTAAGGGAGCATGAGGATAGGCGCTTAACACCAGATGAAATCTATATGGGGCACTTGTGCGCAATTGCGAGCGCCTTGTCTGCATTGCCGGTCTCGGGCAGCCAGACTGCCTCAATTTGACCTCTTGCCGAATAACGCATCGGCCGCGGCTCGGTGCGAATTGGCCTTATCTGCGTGCGTTTTTACCCGGACGATTTCTTCTTCGAGCAGAACTATCCGCTCAACCAGTTCATCTTGTGAGTATGGCCCAAGATCTTCGCCAGCAAGCTGGCTAGCCGCATCACCTTTCGGGCGTGGCAGATCGTCGATATCCATCTTTTACAACATCGCAACATAGTGCGCTTGCTGTCAATCAGGTTGAAAGGTATTCGCCCACTTGATTGTGAAGGCGCATTCAAAAAGCCACACAATCTGTGAAACGAAGCACCGAACTGCAGGGGGCAAAATGGTTGCGACGCATACTTTCGAGTCAACACAACAATTGCCAGCAACCATGCAGGCTATCGGTTTCGAAGCGCCAGGCGGCCCGGATGTGCTGCATCTGGAAGAGATCGCCGTCCCTGAGATTGGCCCCTATGATGTCTTAATCAAAGTGGCGTTTGCAGGCGTCAACCGCCCTGATTGTATCCAGCGTTCAGGTCACTATCCGGCGCCACCCGGAGCATCCCCAGTGCTTGGTCTTGAAGTGTCGGGGGATGTAGTCGCGATCGGTGACAGCGTGCCGTACGAAATGCTGGGAAGCCGTGTTGCCGCCCTCACACCAGGGGGAGGTTACGCCGAATATTGTGCCGCACCTTGGCAGCATTGCCTTCCCATTCCTGACGCGATGGATATTGCGCAAGCCGCAGCTTTGCCCGAGACACTTTTCACGGTTTGGCACAACGTGTTCGAGCGCGGCATGGCACGCGATGGCGAATGTTTGCTGGTGCATGGCGGCACATCTGGCATCGGCACGATGGCGGTCATGCTGGGCAAAGCTTTTGGTCTTTCGGTTATTGTCACTTGTGGGGATGAAGCCAAATGTGAGGCTGCCCGCCATGTTGGCGCTGACCTGGCGATCAATTACCGCGAAACTGATTTTGTCGACGCAGTGCATGCGCATACAGGCGGCAAAGGCGTTGATATCGTGCTTGATATGGTTTCGGGCGACTATGTCCCGCGCAATCTCAAATGTTTGGCAGAAGATGGCCGTCATGTGACGATTGCGGTGCTTGGCGGCGTCAAGGCCGAGCTGTTCATGCCCTTGGTGATGATGCGGAGGTTGACTCTCACCGGATCAACACTGCGCCCACGCTCAGACGAATTTAAGGCGGCATTGGCGGATGAAATTGCGCATACCGCATGGCCGCTATTTACAGATGGTGAGATTGCCCCAGTAATGGACCAAACCTTTCCCTTGGCACGAGCTGGCGCGGCCCATGCCAGGATGGAAGCAGGCGAGCATATCGGTAAGATTGTTTTGGAGGTCTCTTCTGAATAGATCTGCTGCTTGCAGATTGGTCTTAATTCTGTTGTATTCCAACGATAGATGGGTTGCCGCACACTGATGCGCTGTCAAAATAGAAACGCAGTCATAAATTGATGCAAAAACATCATACGACTGTGAATCTCGTGTAACAATCGACCGCTACGAGGCCTCTAGAAAGTTCGTAAAGTCGAAGGATCTTTGATGACCGACCTGCCTGATTCTGATGCCGCTGAGTTCGGAAATGTAGCAAAGATCCGGATACGTAAACCGGCCATCCCAGAGCCAGTTTCTCCCGATGCTGGCGGGCCTGAAAGACGCAAGTTTCGCACAATCTGGATTAGTGACATCCATCTCGGCACCAAAGGTTGCAACGCTGAGATGCTGATCGATTTTCTCGATCGCACGGATTCGGAGACCATGTATCTGGTCGGCGATATAGTCGATGGCTGGCGGTTGAAGAAGAAGTTCTACTGGCCAGCTGCTCATAACGATGTTGTCTGGCGCATTCTCAAGCGGGCGCGGCGCGGCACGCGCATAATCTACATCCCTGGCAATCATGACGAGATGTTTCGCCAGTTCACAGGTCTTAACTTCGGCGGGATCGAGATTCAGCGCGCGGCTTTTCATCACACTAGCGATGGCCGCAGGTTGATGGTTTTGCATGGCGATGAATTTGACGCGGTCATGCAATCCCATCGTTGGCTCGCATTCGTAGGCGACTGGACTTATCGCGCTGCTATGCAATTGAATGTGCTTGTTAACACTGTGCGAAATGCCTTCGGAAAGCCGTATTGGTCGCTGGCTAAAGCTGCCAAGCACAAGGTCAAGAAATCGGTAGAGTTTATCGGCAGATATGAGGAAGTTGTAGCGAAGGCGGCAGGAGAACGTGGAGTAGATGGCGTGGTTTGCGGCCATATTCACACTGCCGAATTTCGCGAATTTGAATTCGAAGGCCGCACCGTGGAATACTGGAACGATGGCGACTGGGTTGAAGGGTGTAACGCGCTTGTCGAATATGAGGATGGCCGGATGGAGATCCTCAACTGGGCCGAAGAGATGAGCCAGCGCGAGGTGCAAACGCATCGTGATGATCTGGAGCGACCGGACAACGGCGAGGATTCTGACAAGGAGGCAGCGTGAGCGGCTCGCCTGATTGCCCAACTCCACACTCGATTGCAATTGTCACCGATGCCTGGCAACCGCAGACCAATGGAGTGGTGCGGACCTTATCGACCACTTGCGATGTATTGCGCGCTTGGGGTCATGACGTGACAGTCATTTCTCCGCAGGATTATCAGTCTTTCCCTGCGCCAACCTATCCCGAAATTAGGCTGGCCATGACTTGGCCGGGCGAAGTGGGTAAAAAGCTTGCCGCAATCCGGCCTGACGCCATTCACATCGCGACAGAAGGCCCTCTGGGGTTTGCGGCTCGGCGGCATTGCGTAGCGCGCAAAGTCCCTTTCACGACCGCCTACCACACCCAATTCCCTGATTATTTTGCACGACGCACGCGCCTGTCCGCGGACCTGTTCTGGCCCTATATTCGCTGGTTCCATCGCCGAGCCGAGCGGATCATGGTGGCGACCGAAACTATCCGGGCACAATTGCGCGACCATGGGTTGCAACAGCTGAGCCATTGGAGCCGTGGGGTCGATCTTGCCTGTTTTACACCTAGTGCGCCGTCACCATCAGAATATTCCGGGATGGAGGGTCCGATCCTGCTTTATGTGGGAAGGATCGCTGTTGAAAAGAATATCGAGGCATTCCTTGCTTGCGATTGTCCGGGCACCAAAGTGTTGGTCGGCGACGGACCTGCTCGGGCTCAATTGCAGGCGAAGTTTCCAGAGGTGTATTTTCTAGGCAAGCGCAGCGGGGTGGATCTTGCCGGATGTTTTGCCGGAGCTGATGTATTTGTATTTCCCAGCAAGACAGACACTTTCGGCCTTGTTATGATCGAGGCGCTGGCTTGCGGAACACCTGTGGCGGCTTTTCCGGTCGCTGGACCGGTTGATATTGTGAAATCTGATGTAGGAGCGATGGATGATGACCTTGCACGCGCTATCCAGATGGCGCGTCGATGCGCGCCTACAGCTTGCGCAGAATATGGAGCGACTTTTAGCTGGGAAGCAGCCACGCGGCAGTTTCTGAACGGTTTGGCACCACTAGCGCGAGCGGATAATATGGCGCTTCAAACAGACGTTTCTGCATAAGAGAATGCGCCGATTTGCGTGTCTTGCGCAGATTGCCTTGCTGTTTGTTGTCTCTTCGCCTATCTGCTCGGATGCGATGGCCGCTCCGATAAGGTGCGGCCCTTCTTATTTTCACGGAGATTTTCCATGGCTGCCAAAGACCAGCCCAAACCTCTCATGCCACATGCCACAGCCACGTGGTTAGTCGATCACACGGGCTTGTCGTTCGAACAGATCGCTGAATTCTGCGGACTCCACATTCTCGAAGTGCAGGCGATGGCCGATGATCTTGCAGGCAGCAAGTACACCGGGCGCGATCCGGTGCATGCCGGTGAATTGACGCTTGAAGAGATTAAACTCGGCGAGGAAGACGTCGAATATGCGCTTAAAATGCATAAGGCGCCGGTCGAAGTCACGCGGACAAAGGGTCCGCGCTATACACCAGTGTCGAAGCGTCAGGATAAGCCGGACGGCATTGCCTGGGTCATCCGCAACCACCCCGAAGTTTCCGATGCTCAGATTTCAAAACTGATTGGAACGACGCGCAATACGATCGGAGCGATCAAAGAGCGCACGCACTGGAATATCCAGAACATTCAGCCAAAAGACCCTGTGACTTTGGGTCTTTGCTCACAGCGCGAGCTTGACGCGGTCGTTGCCAAAGCGGCCAAGCGCGCTGGTATTGAACCCGAAGCTGCACCTGAAGAAGGCGGCGATAATCGCTCCGAAAAAGACAAGTTGATCGAGGAATTGCGCGCAGAGCGTGATGCCAATGTGAAAGCAGCCGCTGAAGCGGCGCAAGAGGCTGAAGCTGAGGCTTGGCTGGCAGCTCGCCGCGAGGCAGAGGACGTCGAAAAGGCCGCAGCTGCTGCTGTCGATCCTGAATCTGCCTTTGCAGCGCCGGCAGAAAAAGCCGAGCATGACAAGGCAGAAGCCGCTCCTGAGGGTCAACAGGACGGTTGATTGAGATAACCTTACGTCCAAGAGTGCATGTAAATTTAGTCAGCGCGCGAAGCATTTTGCGGGTTTTTCTTGAGTGTGGCTATCTTCCTCGCCACAACCCTTGATTATGGATGCCGGTTCTCAAAGCTATAATCACCCCACACCCTGGGACACCACATTTGCGCCGATGAGCCTGCCCGCTCTGCTGGAGCGTTCAGTCCAGCATGATCGCGCCGCACCCTTCCTGCATTTTCTCGGTCGAACATATTCGTATGGCGATATCTGGGAAGAGGCGAACCGGTTTGCGGCGAGCCTTATTGCCAAGGGCATCCAAAAGGGTGACCGGGTCGGCCTGTTTTTGCCCAATGTGCCGATTTACGCTTCTGCCTATTACGGCGCGATGATGGCGGGCGCGGTGGTGGTCAATTTCTCACCGCTTTATTCGGTCGAGGAGTTGAGCTGGCAGGTTGAAGATAGCGGCACGAAGATCCTGGTTACGCTCGATGTTCCAGAGCTCTACGACACCGCTTCAAAGGTGTTGGCTGGATCCAAGCTCGAGGCACTTGTGATCGGGAGGCTGTCCGACATGCTTCCTTGGATAAAGGGCATAGCGCTCAAGTTCTTCAAACGGAGCCAGATTGCACATATCGAATATGGGCCAAACATCATCGCGTGGAACGACTGCACCCGCGCGAAAAGCGTAAGCTTGCCTCACGTTACTGCTGATGATCTCGCTCTTCTGCAATATACAGGTGGCACGACCGGCCGACCCAAGGGCGCGATGCTGGGGCACGATCAGCTCACGCTGAATGCGCAGCAAACTGCCGCTATCAATCCGTTCGGAGATCCTCGCGCCGAAGTGTTGATGGGCGCGCTGCCGTTCTTTCACGTCTTTGCAAACACCAGCCTTTTGAACCACGCCGTTGCCAGCGGAGCTTCGATTGCGATGGTGCCGCGTTTTGATGCAGGTCAGGTTCTTGAGACAATCGAGAAATATAAGGCAACAGGCTTTCCCGGCGTACCAACCATGTTTCAGGCGCTGCTTGATCATCCCAAACTTAGCTCTACGGATCTGTCGTCCTTACGCGTCTGCATATCCGGAGGCGCGCCTATGCCCGCGCCGATCCACACCAAGTTTGAGCAAGAGACAGGCGTTCGCCTGGTCGAAGGATATGGCCTTACCGAAAGTGCAGGCGTTGTATCGGTGAACCCGTATGCCGGAGCGCGTAAGAAGGGCACGATCGGGCAATTGGTCGCAGGCACCGAGATTGTCCTGCTCGACAAGGAAAACCCGGATGTGCTTGCACCTGACGGCGAGCCGGGTGAATTGGCCATTCACGGACCTCAGATCATGCGCGGATACTGGAACCGGCCTGACGCTGTCGCCGATGTCTTTGTAGAGCGCGGTGGAAAGCGTTATCTGCGCACCGGTGATGTCGCGACCATGGATGATGACGGTTTTCTGGAGATTGTCGACCGCATCAAGGACATGATCTCTGTTGGCGGGTTCAAGGTTTTTCCAAGCGTTGTTGAAGATGTCATCCTTCAAAACGATGCTGTGAAAGAAGCTTTGGTGATCGGAGTTCCCGAAGATTACCGTGGCGAAGTCCCGCGCGCCTATGTCACTCTCGCCGATGGCGTAAGCGCAACCGGTGAAGAATTGCGCGATTGGTTAAATACGAAGGTTGGCAAGCATGAAAGGGTCGATGAAGTCGTCATCCGCGATGAACTGCCCAAGACGATTATCGGCAAGCTGGATCGCAAGGCGTTGAGAGCCGAAGTACTCTAAGTACATCCGTGAACCTGCCTCGTCGGTGGTTGTGGGGGTGTTCACAATTTTCTTGAACTTTTTGGCCCTGGCGTAAGCGTGGGAGCGCTCCCACGGGCACCACCACCCAGCGCATTTACGCCCTAAACCGCTGTAATCAAACCGAAATACGAGAAGGCGCCCGTGTGATGCCCACGCTTGCAGGCGATCAGCTTGCGATCTGAAGCGCTTCTTCGCCTTTGTCAGACTTTTTCGCCGCACGCAGTGTCTCATTTTTAGCCTGACGCTGTGCGTTGGGAGCAAAACGGCCATCAACTTGCGCGCCTTGTTCGATGGTCAGCGCATCATAATGCACATCCCCTTCGATAAAGGCTGACTTAAGGATCACCAATTCGCGCGCCGTTATCGACCCTGCAACTCTACCGGAAAAACGAGCGGTCTCGGCCATGACGCTGCCGCTGATATTGCTACCTTCACCTTGCACAAGCGAGGCACATTTGATGTCGCCTTCAACCGTGCCGTCAATATGAAGGTCGGCCGAAGCGCTGATATCGCCTTTGATCACGACGTCCGAACCCAGAACGGAAAAGGTCGAATTGGATGAAGGCATGTGTCTTCCTTGAGATTTAGCGGCTTGCTTTGGTTGAGGCGGGGGTGCGGGGCTTTGCGGCTCCGCTGCTTGCTCTGACTTCCTTGAGAACATCGGAGGCACTCTCCAAAAATGGGCGCGGATTGACCGCTTTTTCGTTTATGCGAACTTCAAAATGCAAATGCGGCCCGGTTGATCGGCCTGAACTGCCCAGGCCGCCAATAGTGTCACCGGCTACCACCGCATCACCAACTTTCACAGCCATGCGATAGAGGTGTGCATACCGAGTAACCATACCATTTGCATGCTTGATATCGATAACGCGTCCATATCCACCTTTCCACCCCGCGAAGACCACTTCACCTGTAGCTGCGGCGAAAATCGGTGAATTGATCGCGCCTTTGAAATCAATTCCGCCGTGCATCGCGCCGCCGCCATTGAACGGATCGCGGCGATAACCGAAATTGGACGTGATCTTTTCCTGCGCCGCGGGAACCACGTGGGGGATACCTTCAAGCGCGCGCTCAAGCGAGTTAAGGCGCGCCAGGCTAAGCCCCAGACGTTCAAAACGAGGATCGATCGAACCATCTGGCGATGTCGCCAGCATTTCCAGCGGACCGCCAGTGTTGGCCTGCGAAGAATTCGCTGCATTTTGCGCCAATTGATTGGGGTCAAGATTGAGCTTTCGCATGGCCTCTTCGGCTTTTTTCGCGCGAGCATCGGCAAACCGGGTCAATCGTTCGACGAAGGCAACCTGTTTTGCCTCGATCTCTGCAAGACCGCGAGCCTGCGGCAATAACGCGCCAATCTTTTCGACTGTCTCGGCGGTCTCTTTGCTCGAATCGGTCACATTCGTGCCGGGGTCGATCACATCCATCGGCAACATGCGGACTGTCTCGTCGAGGAATTCCTGTTTCGCCTTCAGCTCTTCCACAACCTGTTCAAGATCGCTGCCATAGGCATCAATGCGTTCTTCTGCGGTCGCGATGTGCGCGGACTTTTGCTGGAACGAGGCAAGGCTGGATTCGGCGCGATACTGACCCCATGCCATTGCCAGCATAGCCAGAACACACATCACACACGCGCCAAGCGATACTGCCACGGCCGTGACTTGAAGCCGCGTCGTCACTGTGAGAAATCGCATATTTCCCTGAGAGCGCATGAAAAACTCACGTTCAGGAAAACGATCCTGTATCCGTTGCAGTAACGGTTTCTGTTTTGAACTTTGCGACAAAGGCGCCCCGGGTTCTTTTATAAGTTGTCAGGGCGCTACCAATGAGCCCTTTAATAATCGAATCCATCCCGGATCGGAACAGCCGAACTGGACAGGATTCGGGACGAAACGTTCATTCACCAGCAATAATGCGGAAAAGTCACAGATTTCCGAATCGAATGCTTAGGGCAAATACCGGGCGGTTACGCAGGAAAGTCCAGCCAGAATGTTTACCATAAACCGGCCCGGTCCCCCGCGAAACGCGGCCTCACCCAACAGCCTGACATACCTGATTGTTCCTGCTAATCGGACTGGATGGCATCCAAACAGATCTTAGACCCGGCAGATTTTGAAAGCCCAACCGAACTGGTCGCGCACCTTGCCCGAAACGGGCGTCTTGCGCAGCGCCTATTGGCCGGTATCCCAAGCGAAGCCCGCGCCAATGCCCTTGTGCTTGCCGCGCATGCGTTGCGCGAAAACGCAGCCGCCATCCTCACTGCAAATGCAACAGATTTAGAGGCCGGCCGCGCAAACGGATTGCCCGCAGCCATGCTCGATCGTCTCTCGCTGGATCCAGCCAGAATAGAAGCCATGGCAGCTGGGCTTGAAGCAATCGCTGGTTTGCCTGATCCAGTCGGTGCGATCATCGATCATTCACAGCCCTCTAATGGATTGAAGTTATCGCGAATTCGCGTGCCAATTGGGTTAATTGGGATCATTTATGAAAGCCGCCCCAACGTAACAGCCGATACCGCTGCTTTGTGCGTGCGCACCGGCAATGCGGTTATGCTGCGTGGCGGAAGTGAAGCGGTGCATTCCAATCGTGCGATCCACGCGGCACTGGTCGAAGGCCTTGAGAAGGGCGGCGTACCTGCCGATGCGGTGCAACTCCTCCCCACACAGGACCGGGCGGCAGTCGGCGCAATGCTGGCTGCTCATGGCCTGATTGATATGCTTATCCCGCGCGGCGGGCGTTCTTTGGTTGAACGCGTGCAAAACGATGCGCGTGTGCCTGTTCTCGCTCATCTCGATGGCATTTGTCACACTTATGTCCACGCCGCCGCCGATCCGAATATGGCAAAAGACATCGCGCTTAACGCAAAAATGCGTCGTACCGGCATTTGCGGAGCGATGGAGACGCTTCTGATTGATAACCAATTCGGTGAGGCGGAATCGATTTTGGCTGCGTTAATAGAGTCGGGCTGCGAAGTGCGTGGTGACACGCGGATCGCCGCGCTTGATGACCGCATCAAGCAGGCAAGCGCCAACGACTGGGACACCGAATATCTTGAACCCATTGTCTCTGTCGCAATAGTCGACGGGATCGATGCGGCCATCGCTCATATCGATCGGCATTCTTCCAACCATACTGATGCAATCATCACCGAAGATGAAACGGTAGCAGAACGCTTTTTCGCCCAAGTCGACAGCGCAATTGTGATGCACAATGCCTCGACGCAATTCGCCGATGGCGGTGAATTTGGCCTTGGAGCAGAGATCGGCATTGCAACGGGCCGTTTGCATGCACGCGGTCCCGTCGCATTGGAGGGGCTGACCACTTATAAGTGGATCGTGCGCGGTTCTGGCCAGGTTAGACCCTGACATTTCGATGACGGCCTACCGAACCGGACTTCTTGGTGGCAGTTTTAACCCCGCACATGGCGGGCACCGGCGGATCACGCGTTTTGTCATGGATGCATTGGAGCTGGACGAAGTTTGGTGGTTGGTCTCGCCAGGAAATCCTCTCAAACCCAAGGCTGGCATGGCGCCGCTTGCTGCGCGGCTGAGATCGGCACAGGCTATGGCGCGCCGGGCCCCGATTGTGCCCACGGCCATCGAAAGCGAGCTTGGAACGCGCTACACTGTGGAAACCCTGCGCAAGCTCAAGAACCGTTACAAAACCCGCCAATTTGTGTGGCTTATGGGGTCCGATAACCTTGCAAACTTTCACGAATGGAAGAATTGGCGCGGCATTGCGCGCACGGTCCCGATTGCAGTGATCGCGCGCCCGGGGTACAATGCGAAGGCCATGACAAGCCCGGCCATGGCCTGGTTCAGACGGTACAGAGTGTCGGCTGCCAGTTTTAGGCAAAAGCGCAAAATGGAGGCGCCAGCGCTGGTGTTCATGCGTTTCGATCCGGATGCTCGCTCGGCCACGGCCATTCGCCGTGAAAACAGTGACTGGGCTCAACGATACTTAGGGCCATATATGGGCGCGGCCCCAAGGGATCGGCTTACATTTCGCAAAGTTCCCATTCGCACGCTTTCAGGCAGCGACAAATCAATCGGCAAGGCCGGGGGAAAAGAGGCATAATGCTCAGCCTCGCTCAGGCTCTTATCCGACCACCAAAGCCCGATTGCCCACCTCATTTCCTATCCACTTTGGAGAATAATGCTCAATTATGACGCAGCTATCTGGCGTGTCGTCCACGCAAATCTCGCCACCGGGAGCAAATCCCGCTATGCGCAGAATCGATATGAGTGAAAACAGTCTGCACGATCTTGTGCTTGCGCAATTGGATGATGACCAAGCGCAAGAAATCGTTTCCATCCCGCTCGAGGGCAAAAGCTCGATTGCCGATTACATGGTGATCGCAAGCGGCCGCTCTACGCGTCAGGTTGCCTCGATGGCGCAAAAGCTTGCTGAAAAAGTGAAGCAGGCAGGTTTTGGCCCTGCGCGCATCGAAGGTCTGCCGGCGGCTGATTGGGTGTTGGTCGATGCTGGCGATGTCGTGGTCCATCTGTTCCGGCCCGAAGTGCGCAGCTTTTACAACCTTGAACGCATGTGGTCGTTTGAGAGCGGGGAAGCGAAGGTGAGTTAGAAATAAGGCCGCGTCTGGCGCAAGGCGTCCGAGCGCGGTTCTTTTGGCTCCGTCGCGGAGCACGGCGGCGCAGCCGCCGCCGCAAGCCCGACCGGGCGCCCGCAGGGCCTCAAGGCCCGAGGATATCGCAGCGCGGACGCGCTGCGCAAAACAAAGTCGCCAGGAACTCCCACCATCCTCCTCCACATAATCGCTCGCGGAAAAATTGCTCGCTCTCCCGAGGCGGAGCTTGTTGCGCGTTATGACAAGCGGATTGCCTGGCCGACAAAGCTGACCGAATTGCCCGACATGGGCGGTAAAATGCCTGATCCGCAAACCCCGCAACGCACGGTGCTCCTCGATGAGCGGGGCAAGGCGCTGCCTTCTGAAGAATTTGCGCAAATCCTTGGCCGCTGGCGCGATGACGGCATTCGCGAGGCACGCTTTGTTCTTGGCGCTGCCGATGGCCACACCAAAGCCGAACGCGGGGCTGCTGATCTCCTTTACGCCTTTGGTCCTGCAACCTGGCCGCACCTGATGGCGCGTGCGATGTTGATGGAGCAGCTTTACCGGGCCACCACTATCCTTGCAGGCCACCCCTATCATCGGGCAGGGTGAACCAATGAAGCGGATTGCGGTGCCAGTGGTGTTAGCGGGAATTGCGGCAGTGATGCTCGCAATCCCGACCGCGTATTCGCAGCGCAGCGTCACAACGCTGACCGATCCCCGGAGAGCTGCTGACGAATTGGAGCGTGCAACAAGGCAAAGCGAACGGGCCGAGGAGCGCGCCAAGCGTCTGCAATCGCAAGCTGAGGATGCGAGCGAGGCTGCTGATAAAGCAGCCCGCGAAGCGGCCGCGCTTGCTGCGCGTATCCAGCAATCCGAAGCGAATATCCAAGCTGCCCAAGCGCGCTATTCGCTTGCGCAATCCCGTAGGGCGGCGATTTCTGCAAGGCTTGCCGAACGGCGCGAACCGCTTGTGCGGCTAACCAGCGCTTTGCAAACCACTGCGCGGCGGCCCGTGACTTTGTCTGCCTTGCAACCCGGCTCTTTGAAAGACCTCGTCTATGTCCGCGCGGTGCTTGCATCTGCCGTCCCGGAAATTCGGACGCGCACAAGCGATTTGCGCAGCGAACTTGATCTTGGGCGCGCGGCTGAGCAAGACGCTGCCGATGCGCTTGGTTCTGTGCGAGAGAGCGAGCGCGAGTTGCAACAACGCCGCGTAGAGCTTGCCGCGATCGAGGAAAGACAACGCCTTGCCTCGCGCACCGCCCGGTCCAATGCGGTGCGCGAAAATGAACGCGCTTTGGCCTTGGCAGAAGAGGCGCGCGATCTTGATGGCCTGATTGACCGGCTGGATGATAATGCAAAGCTGCGCCGCGAACTTGCCGCATTGCCTGGCCCTAAACTTCGCCCAGTCAATCTTTCGGCTGCAACGAATGACACAGCATTGAACGAGCCTGACCCTGAGCCATCGCAAATCTCGACAAGCGGTCCGGCGCCCAATCCGTTTCAGCTTCCAGTGCAGGGCCGCATTCAGGCAGGCTTTGGCGAAAGACGCCAAAGTGGGCTGCGCAGCAATGGCCTGGCGCTAATCCCTGCACCCGGTGCGCAAATCGTTGCACCGGGCGAAGGGCGCGTGGTTTTTGCGGGGCCGTATCGGGGTTATGGCCGAATCATAATTATCGAACATGATGGAGGGTGGGCGAGCCTTGTCACCGGACTGGAACGCACTGATGCTGGCGTGGGCGCAAGCGTTATCGCAGGCAGTCCTCTGGGCATTGCCGCGCGCGACAACCCGGTTGTCTCGATTGAATTGCGGCGCGATGGAGAGACAGTCAACCCATTGGAATTTCTAAGATAATTGCCAATCATCAGGCGCTTTTCCAATAAGCACAAGCTTTACAATAATCGCATAGCTTTTGTGCCAATCAGGGCCGTGCAAGACACGAGTTAGCGTTATAATCTGGTGTTCATGCTTCTTTGCCTATAGCAAAAGACCTGAAAAGGAGCCTTGCACGCTTTATGAAAATCGCCGCTTTCGTTCGCACAGCTGCCCTGGTGACAGCTGTTGCTCTGATCCCCGCAACCACGACCACCATGGCCCAGGTCGATGGCCGTGCAGGTCCTGAATTTGCAAAGCTGTTTGCGACGTACCAACGGATCAAGGCAAACTACGTTGAACCAGTCGAAGATGACGTGCTGGTGCGCGGAGCGATTGATGGAATGCTGGCGGCGCTTGATCCGCATTCGGGCTATCTTGATGGGACCGATCTCCAGCGGCTCGAAACACTGATTGACGGCAATTATTCGGGTCTTGGCCTGTCGGTTGTGCAGGAAGATGGCGCGGTGAAAATCATCTCACCGTTTCGAGGCTCTCCTGCTGATGAGGCGGGATTGAAAGCGGGCGATTTCATCACGCATCTCGATGGCGAGCTGATTTATGGTGGCGAATTGGATGATGCAGTTGCGCGGATGCGCGGCAAGGCTGGCACATCCATTCAACTCACGATTTTCCGGCCTGGCCGCGATGAACCTTTCGAAGTTGATGTGACGCGCGGCGTGATTGAGCTTGAGCCGGTTACGCATGAACTCGCGAGCGGAAATATCGGCGTTATCACGGTCAATGAATTTTCCGCCGATGTCGGTGCAGACGTTTATCGCGCCTTTGATGCCATCAAAACAGAGGCGACAGGCCGTCTTGCCGGCCTGGTCCTCGATTTGCGCTCCAATCCAGGCGGCAGCTTGGATGAAGCTGTCGCATTGTCTGATCTTTTCCTCGATAAAGGTCGTATCGTCTCCCAACGTGGCCGCGCTCGCGGCGAAACGCTGCTTTATGATGCTGAAACGGTCTTCCGCGGTGATATGGCCGAAGGCATTCCTGTGATCGTGTTGATTGATGCGGGGTCCGCGTCTGCGTCGGAGATTGTTGCGGGCGCTTTGCAGGATCACCGCCGCGCGCTTGTTATGGGTCAACGCAGTTTCGGCAAGGGTTCGGTCCAGTCGCTGCTGCCGCTGGGTCCTGATGCCGCATTGAAACTGACCACCGCGCGCTATTTTACGCCCGCTGGCAAATCGGTTCAGGAAGGCGGAATTAAACCCGACATCATTGTCCCGCAATTGTCCGATCCTGACTTTGCGCTGCGTGCAAAATACCAGACGCGCGAAAGCGATTTGCGCGGTCATCTTGTCAATGAACTTGGCATCAAGGATGAAGAGCTGGAAAACGATACGATCGATGATCCGCGCTTCCAGCAGACCGCAGAGCAATTGGAAGAAAAAGGCATTGAGGATTTTCAGTTGCATTACGCACTCGAAACCTTGCGGCGGACAACCAAAAGCTCGGTAGCGATCCGCAAATAAGCGCGCTATTGGCGCTGTTATGTCTGGTCACACCCTCGCACGGACGCTTGCGTTTGTTATCCCCGCTGGATTGCTCGGCGGGGCGTATGTCTCGGAATATGTCTTTGGCCTGTTCCCATGTGAAATGTGCTGGTGGCAACGTTGGCCTCATTTCGCAGCTTTGGGGTTGGGCGTTCTTGCGTTTTTCGCACCGCCACAGCGCATGTGGACCGCATTGGCAGCGCTCGCGATTATCGCGTCGGGCCTGATCGGCGGATTTCACGCAGGCGTCGAATATGGCTGGTGGGAAGGGATCACAGGATGCGCATCGTTGCCGAGCAACATTGACGTGATGGACCCGAGCGCTGCACCGCTCGTGCGCTGTGATGTTGCACCCTGGAGCTTTTTGGGAATTTCGCTCGCAGGATACAATTTCCTCTTTTCTTGTCTGGGCGGTATCACCATCTTGGGCCTGAACATGAAAAAGGGATAAGATATGGACCGCGATGAACTGCACCGCATGATCCGCGTCGATCAGGCCGGCGAATTTGGCGCGACCCGGATATATGAAGGCCAGTTGGCCGTGATGGGGGATCGCGGGCCGCATTCGGCTGAAATCCGCCACATGGCTGAACAAGAAGAAGGCCACCGTTCAAAATTCGATGCAATGCTTGCCGAACGGCGCGTTCGCCCAACGGCTTTGCAGCCGTTCTGGTCTGCGGCTGGTTATGCTTTGGGCGCGGGCACAGCTTTGCTTGGCCCCGAAGCCGCAATGGCCTGTACGGCAGCGGTCGAAGAAGAGATCGACAAACATTATTCAGAGCAATTGGAGCGGCTGGCAGAAACCAATTCCGACCCAGAACTCGCTGAGATAATTGAGGAATTCCGCGAAGATGAGCGCGAACACCGCGATGCAGCTCTCGCCAATGGAGCAGAGCAAGCGCCTGCTTACCCGCTGCTCGCAGGCGCGATTAAGCTTGGGTGCCGGATCGCGATTAAGGTGAGCGAACGCGTGTAACGAAGGCCTGGTCCACACAGGCCCCCTTCAGTCACCATTCACGCGCCGCTTTATAAATGTGATAGAAACGACACCAACGTAACTGTATCCGCTGATAATATGAGGACTTATCCAATGTTCACCTCCGCTCGTTTGATGGCGCTGGCCGCTTTGCCAGCAATGGCATTGGCAACGTCCGCCGCCGCGCAGGACAAAGGTGGCGACCGGATCAATATGGTGATCGCTTACAGCGAAGATGAATGCCCTGAAGCGGCTGATCAAAATGAAATCGTTGTGTGCGAGATTCTGGTTGAGGCGGATCGTTATCGCATTCCATCAAATTTGCGGACCAGCGATTCGCCGCAAAATGTATCGCCTGTGCGCAGTGTTGAGAAAATCCGTTATGTCGGCGCGTTCGGGACTATGTCGTGCAGCCCTGCGGGCGCAGGCGGCTTTACCGGTTGCACGCAACAATTCATTGATGCCGCTTACAAGGATCGCTCCGAAGGCGAAAATATCCGCTTTGCACAATTGATCGACGAAGAACGACAAGCGCGGATGTCGACGATTGATGATGATGCAGCAGCCGAGCAGAGCCGTGTTGAACAAATCGAGCGTGAATATCTCGAACGTCTCGAACGTGAACGCAATGCTCCGCTTCCAGGCGAAGTGACCCCGGCTGAAGCTGCAACAGATGCTGCTGATCCACAGGGTGACGGCGCGCCAGCCTATCAGGCAACCGTGCCGCCTGTGGGCCAATCTGCTGCACAGCCGCAGCCTTCTTCACAGCCTGTTGTCGGTCCTCCCGCCGAAGAACCCGATCAGGATTTCTAAACTGCATAACAATCGCGATACCACGCGACGAATTGCTTAACGCCTTCGTTTATCTCGGTCCGGGCCCCATTCATTTGCCTGAGGCTAAGAGTTATCGCTGAGCTGGCTCATCTCATTGGGTGCATGTAGGGCCATCATTGGTTTTTCCTTAACCATTTCTTTTTACACCCTCCGTGATGAATTTTACGGGGGCACCGATGGACCTTACTCAATCCAGTTACACCAAATTTCTCGAAGAAAGTGATCCGTCGGCTTCTGGCAATCCTGATGTCACGATAGTCATGCCCTGCCTGAACGAAGTGGAAAGTCTTCCTCATTGCATTGGCAACGCATTGGATGCTCTTTCAATGCTGCGTGAACAACTGGATATGAGCGGTGAGATTGTCATTGCCGACAATGGCTCAACCGATGGCAGCCAAGATCTCGCGACCGAATTGGGCGCGCGCGTCGTGCCGGTGCAGGACCGCGGATATGGTGCCGCTTTGATCGGCGGATGTCATGGAGCCAAAGGTCGATACATCGTCATGGGCGACTGCGACGGCAGTTATAACTTCACCGAGGGCGTGGCGATGGTCGCAAAGCTCGAAGAAGGATATGATCTGTGCATGGGCAACCGCTTTTTGGGCGGGATTGAGCCTGGCGCAATGCCTTGGAAAAACAAGCATTTTGGCAATCCTGGCTTAACGGGTGTGCTCAATATCTTTTTTCGATCCGGTATTGGTGATGCCCATTGCGGTTTGCGTGCGATCCGCAAAGAGTGTTTTGAACAGTTAAACCTTTCTGGTTCGGGCATGGAATTCGCCAGCGAAATGGTAATCAAGGCGGCGCTTTTGAAAGTGCGTATCGCTGAAGTTCCCGCGACCCTTTCCAAAGACTTGCGCGATCGCGCGCCGCATTTGCGCCCTTGGCGTGATGGCTGGCGTCATTTGCGTTATCTATTTATGCTCAGCCCAACATGGGTGTTTGGTGTTCCGGCTCTTATCGCCTGCGTCTTGGCTGCGGTCATCTTGTCAGTTGGTCTTGCGCATTACAGCGGTCTGGTCAGCGGCACGCCAATTTTCGGTGTTAGTTGGAGCATTGTTGCTGGTTTCCTTGCCACTTGCGGTCATTTCGGGCTGATTATGGCACTCGCCACCCACTTTTATGGTGTAAACAATGGCTTCCGCTTGATGCGACCGGTGTTAAAACGCAATGCAAAGCTGCTTACGCTTGAGACAATGTTGCTGAGTGGGCTGGCTTTGATTGTGATTGGCGTCGCTGGTCTTTTGACTGTGACAATTGGTTGGGGCCAGGCTGGTTTTGTTGCGCTGGAAAATCCGCTTCCACTAATCGTATCAGCAGCAATCGGCGCGGTTGGAATGCAAAACGTGCTCGGTGGATTTATGCTGGCGATTATTGCAGGCAATGAAAGCCAGTTCGCGCCTCAAGCGAAAGCAGCGCTCAAGATTGAGAACAAGATCCCAGCAGCGCCCTCACAACCCGAAAGCCAGGTCCAACCCCAATCTTAAGGCTGTTTTTGGGCACCCAAAGATTGCGCCGGTGCACGATCGGGGTTTGGCAGACTGTCGATCGGCGCTGGAGCAATTCCGGTCAACTCAGGATAAGGCTTGATCGAGATTTGCGCCCTGCGGCTTAGCTTCATCTTCCAGAAGGTTCGCCCGGCATAATATTCCTGCGCAGCCGCTGTCCATTCCGGCTTTAGATCGCGCATGAATACGATCTTTTGCGCATCGACTTCGGGATCATTCCACACAGGATCAATCTCTGCTGAAGTGCGCGCTTGCATATCAACAAATACAACGTGCTGGCCCGGCAATTTGGATAGTTTCTCCACTGCCTTTGCGCGGGGTTTAGGCAATTCAATATCAAAATGGCTAAGCGGCGGCCCCAGCAATCTGACCGACGGTGCCATTTGCAGGGCTGTGCTTGTTGCCAAGTGTCCAACAGGGACGAGCGTGGCTCCGATCAAAATAGTTCCGGCTAACGCAGTGCCATATTTGCCGTCCCATCGGACCAGATGGCGCATGCCATTTGCCACCAGCAACAAGATCGGCGCAGTGTAAGCAACGAAGTAAATGTTCATGTAAAATGTTGGCAGCGACGTTGCGAGCATGCCGACCAAGATGATGAGGATGGCCAGCCGTTCATCGGGGTTGGTCCAACGCTTAATCAACACAAACACAGCGAGCATTTTTACAACCGAGCCCGCCACAGGTCCGCAAACCGCCAGCAAGATCAAGACCAAACACATGGCCACCGAAATGACATGAACTCGGCTGGTGGTGTGCAACGGTCCGATCCAACGCGGCGACCAGCAACAAAAAGCGATAAACAGGAAAGGACCAAGCAGGTCGCGAAATGTTATGCCGTGGCGACTGATGAGGTAGAGCCAGGACATGGGTCCGCCATCAGTGATTATTCTGACGACTCTCACATTCCATTCTGCAAAAAAGCTTGCGCCCTCGTTATAAAACATTCGGGCAGGTGCGATTTCCTGCCACAGGAAGACTGGCGTCATATCTTGGGATTCGCGCCAGATCTGATACGGCATCAAAGCCATGTTTCCTGTGGTTGCGTGATTGTACCACAGCTGGGCTGCGACAATACCGGCCACGCCAATCGCCATCGGCAACACAATAATACCAATTGCTCGAGGGATTTGCGCTCGCCTTTCCTTCGCCAAATATCGATAGGCAAGCCACCCGCAGCAAACAGCGGCGAAAACCGCATTTTCAAAAGGCCTGGTTCCCGCAAGCAGTGCAAGCGCAACCACACTGATGAGCGCCAAACCCACAGTGGGCCGTCGCTCAATTCGCGGAACAGCGCCGAACAGCAACGCTCCACCCAGCGCTATCGTGGTCGGTGCCCAATAGGAATTGACCCAATATCCAAAAAGACAAAACGCAACGATTGCCAGATAAGTGCCCAGAGCAGCCCATTGCCCTTTAACCCAGCCAAGCAATGCCCAGCAGAAAGCCGATGTCGTAAGACCCAAAGCCATCAGATTTCCCGCAAACGGTGAGCCGAACAAAACCTGACCCAAATATAAGAAAATCGGCGGCAGCGGAGGGCGTGCCGATACGTGGTTTGGCCATTCAATCTGCTGGTATGTCTGAAGCATCACCGAAAAGGGATGCACAGGGTTTGTGACCCGCCCCAGTTCATAGGTCGCGGTCAGGAAGAGATGGTTATACTCTTCCATCACATAGGGAACAGGCGCAGGCACGAGCGGCAGCATCGCAATACGCAAAACCACTGGCGTAATTCCAGCCAGCAGAATGAGCAAAAGTGGCCGCTGCGAAAGCCGCCGCGCGATCACCATCGCATTTACAAAAACGAACCGCGTTTGCGCTCGTAAACTTACGATCAAGACGAGTAAAAGGCAGGCCAGAAGCGCTTCAACGAGCGTCGCCATGGTGAGATTTATACTGTAAGGCAAATCTTCTTCCCAGGACGCTGAAACGAGCTCTGGCCTGTGTCTGGCTCATCAAACACAATCGGCGCGCGCCCAGAAGTTAACCACTCGTCAATCATAAACTTCTAGCTATCCTTACGCACATAAAGTGGCCTCAACAACGCAAGGGGCGCTCCTAAACCACAGATATGCACGGTAGAAATACACGGTCGGGGATACAATATGACGGTTGCTCCCAATGAGCAGTACAATGTCGCTTCAGCCGACAGCTTGCCGGTAAAGCTTGCAGGCTATCAGCGCAGACGCATGTTCGAACAGTTCATGAAATCCAGCGGGATTAAAGCGGATGATACTGTTCTTGATATCGGAGCAACCTCCGAAAGGTCCTATCCAAGCTCAAACTACTTCGAGAAGTGGTTCCCGCACAAATCCAACGTGACGGCTGCGGGTCTGGATGATGCCAAATTCTTGGAAGAGGAATATCCAGGGATGCGCTTTGTCGAAGCGGATGGCTGCGACCTGCCATTTGACGATGACAGCTTTGACTATGTGCATTCTTCCGCCGTGATTGAGCATGTTGGGTCTTTTGAGCGTCAAACGCAGTTTGTGCGCGAATGTTCACGTGTGGCGCGAAAAGGCGTGTTTATCACAACGCCCAATCGCTGGTTTCCTGTTGAATTTCACACAGTCGCCCCGCTTGTTCACTGGCTGCCGCCATCGATGTTCCGTGCAATTATGAGCTGGACCGGCCGCGAATTTTTTGCTCGCGAAGAAAACCTCAACCTTATGTCAGGCAAAAGTCTGTTAAAGGCTGCGCAGGCATCGGGCGCGATGGATAAATTCTCCACGCGCGTCGACAGCGTCTCACTGGGAGGTTGGCCCAGCAATCTTCTCCTTATTGCAGAAGCAGCCTGACAGGCCTTGATCCCTCAGCAATGCTCCTAGCAACAAAGCCATGTTGAAAAACCAGCTTCAAAATGCTCGCCTGGCCCCGTTTCTGGGAGGGAGCATATTGTGCGCCGGGATCAACAATGTGATCTTGATCGCTGGCGAGTTTATGGGCTTTGGATACTTCCTGCTGACATTCATTTGTTACGCGACCAGCGGATCGGTCGGGTATTTGTACCATTGCAAAATCACGTTCGATCAACCGATGACTGTGTCCGGTTACATCAACTTTATTGCAACGCTCAGTCTTGGCTTGCCAGTATCATTGATGTTGTTGGCAATTATGGTTGACGGACTTAACCTACCGATGTGGTTCGCCGCACCTGCAATGACGCTGATAATGTTTGTTTATCATTATTTCATCGCTCGCTTAACGATCCTGTCCGCTCCAAAATCTCTTGAAAGCTAGATCAGTTAAACCCGGTAATAATCGCGATACCACGCGACGAATTGCTTAACGCCTTCGTTCACGTCGGTCTGGGGCGCGTATCCGGTTAGCTCTTTCAGAAGCGTTGCATCTGCCCATGTCGCAGGCACATCGCCTTTTTGCATGGGCATGAAGTTCTTGATCGCCTCGCGCCCGCATTCGCGTTCAATGGCGGTGACAAAATCCATCAACCGGACCTTGTCGGAATTGCCGATATTCACGACGCGCCACGGCGCTGCGGGAGACAGGGAATCCCATTCGGGGATGTCGTCGGCGCTTTCCGGGCGGACTGGCGGCACATCAACCAGCAGGCGAAGCCCGCGAACCAGATCAGTCACATAGGTGAAGTCGCGGTACATATCGCCGTTGTTGTAAATGTCGATCGGCGTGCCTTCGAGCGTTCCCTTGGTGAATTTGAACAAAGCCATGTCCGGTCGTCCCCACGGGCCGTAGACCGTGAAGAACCGGAACATTGTCGTCGGCAGATTCCATAAATGCGCATAGGAGTGCGCCATGCTCTCATTGGCTTTTTTGGTCGCCGCATAGAAAGTGAGCTGTGTGTCGCATTTTTCGCGTTCATCAAATGGCATATCTTCGTTCGCGCCGTAAACGGAGCTGGTCGATGCCATCAGCAAGTGATCCACGCCCAATTCGCGCGCGCATTCCATGACGTTGAAAGTTCCAACGAGGTTGGAATCAAGATAAGCGCGCGGGTTTTCAAGACTGTAGCGAACACCGGCTTGTGCGGCCAAATGGACGATAACGTCGGGCTTTTCGTCCATCGCCAGCTTGTGAAGCGCATCGAAGTCTTCCAACATGCCGACATGGCCGGTGAAATGCTGGTTCTGCTTCAGCATTTGATAGCGCCGCTCTTTCAGCGCCACGTCATAATAATCCGTCATGCCGTCAAAGCCGACGACAAGGTATCCTTCTGACAAGAGCAGATCAGCAAGGTGATATCCGATAAATCCGGCAGCGCCGGTGATCAAAACAGTGCGCAAGGGAAAACTCTCTAATTGTTAGAAGGTTAAGGCGTCCTACTTTGCGCCCGTTCCCGTCAGAATCACGCGCGCGGTTTTCAGCACGATCAGAAAATCGAGCCACATCGAGATATTCTTCACGTAATAGAAGTCATATCGCAATTTCGCGTTAACGTCCTCGACACCCACAACATGGCCCTGATTGACCTGTGCCCAGCCGGTGATACCGGGGCGCACGATGTGGCGATAGGAATAAAACGGCAATTCGCTTTCATACCAGCGTGACAAGGATTCTGCCTCGGGTCGCGGGCCGATCCAGCTCATTTCCCCTTTCAGCACGTTGAAAATCTGCGGGAGCTCATCAATGCGCGTGTGGCGCATGAACCGTCCCAAGCGCGTGATCCGGCTGTCATCAGCCTGCGTCATTGCATCATTGCGTTGCGCTGTTTCCTCTTTTTCGACGGCGCGTTCACGCATTGTGCGGAACTTGATCATGCGGAACGTTTCGCCGCGAAACCCCATACGCTCTTGAATGAAAATGGCCTTACCCGGCGAATCCAGCTTGATTGCAATTGCTATCACAAGAAACGGGACCAGCAAGATCGGGATCAAGATCAAGGATGTGACGATATCGATTGCACGCTTGGTCGTCATGTAAGGCACGTTGGGGATCAAGGATCCGAGATCATTCTCACTCAAATGGTCAATTTTCACCTGACCGCTCTGTGTTTCCGCGATCTGACGATAATGATAAACCGGAACACCGCGCAGTGCGGCGCGCGCAAAAAGACGCTCCCATTCATCGGCATGATCGTGATGCAGATCGGCAATAATGGCGCCATCTATTCGGTTGGCTTCGACAAGGGCCTGCATTTCATCAACGCTTGGCGCGCGGACAAAATGGGCTCCCAATGAAATTTCATTGGTCCGCCCGCCAGGGATCACGAACTGCAATCGCACAGATCGTCTCACAAGGCTCGTTGTGAGGAACGTGCCCACAAGCGCGCCGACAATACCGTAGAAAAGCAGAAAGGCTGAATAGTCGATCCGCAGGACAGCGATAATCGCGAGGATTGTCGCAAAGACCAGAAAATTCAGGGGAAACACATAGGAAAGAAGGCGAGTCTTGGCGTAACTTCTGAGCCTTGCCAGAATGAAGGAAGCCAAAAGCGTGCCTGCAAGGACCGCCGACAAGGTGATTTGAAAGTTAGTATCAACAAAGTCGCCGCGCTTGAACCCAAGCCAATATAAGGATGGTAGGGAAAGCGCCAAAAAAAGGTTGAATAGCACTCTAGAAAAAGGGTTCGATAGCGCGTTGATTAAAGAGTCAGAGGAACCCCCTGATCTTGCATCTGGCTCAGTTTCAACAGGACCTTCAGTTCTCTTTAGCATGAAAGCCTTCTTGAAAAACCTTTCGAGATAATCACACAATTAGCTCGCAAGTTGCGGGCTCATCCAACTGCACTTCGAGCAGTTGATTATACAGAAGCGAGCGAACAATCTAGTGCAGGGCAAATTTTCGTTAACTGCCCAAGGCCTCAGAAAAAGCGGAATCAAGCCTCAATCAAGGTCATTTCAGCGGTTTCGCGAGGGAAATTCTAACCCGTCAATTCTGCAAGCACGCCAACCGCTTCGGGGATGGGGTAGTGGTGATTGCCGACAAACAGGCCATGCTGATCGATGTAGTCCGCATTCAGAAGCTCACCGTGGATGACATGCGGGATATGCTTCATCACCGCATTTTTGGCGAAATTTCCGGTTACAATCGGACGGCATTCAAATCCAAGCTCTGTCAGTTTTGCGATCAAGTCACGTCGCGGCATGTTTACCCCGTCGCGCATGACGAGCGAGAAACCGAACCAGCTGCTTTGCCCGATCTCCTTCTGCAAAGCGAATAGCGGATGATCACTTAATCCCTCTTTGAACAGTCGAGCATTCTCGCGCCGCCCCTTTATCAGGTCGGGAAGTTTCACGAGCTGCTCCTGCCCCAGCGCCCCCGACATTTCCAGCGGGCGAAGATTGTATCCAGGCAGCACAAAGTTGAAGCTTTCTTCAAACGGATCATCGCTCTTGGTGCCGGTAACCCGGTTCTCCTTCGGCAGATGGCGCGTCCAACCATGCGAGCGCAATGAAAGCATGATGTGGTATAGCTCTTCGTCATCAGTCGTGATCACACCGCCTTCCATGGTGGATATATGGTGGGAGAAAAATGTCGAAAAGCTGCCGACATGCCCAAAAGTCCCGGTGTGTTTGCCGTTGAAGGTCGCGCCCATGCTTTCGCAATTGTCTTCCACCAGCACAATCTTGCGATCGCCGATAATCTGCTTGATCCGGTCAAAATCATTGGGATTGCCAAGCAGGTTGACGATCATGATCGCTCGCGTTTGATCAGTGACGGCCTCAGCCAGCGCATCAAGATCATAGTTAAGCGTATCGCGATCAATATCGACGAATTTCTGGACCAATCCATATTGCGAAAGCGGATAATAAGTCGTCGACCAGCTGACCGCAGGAACGATAACTTCATCGCCAGGCTTAAGCTGCAGATCAGGGTTCTGCGAATAAAACAGCGCGCCGGTCATCAACAGGTTTGCCGAAGATCCCGAATTGACCATCACGGCATATTTGGCGCCGAAAAAGTCAGCGAACTGACGTTCGAAGGTCGCGACTTCTGCGCCCATTGAGAACATATCGGATTTGATGACGCGTTGCAGCGCATCTTGTTCTGCCTGATCCCATGATGATGTCGCAAGGGGGAATCTCATGCTCATGATTGCGGTGCCTCTAGGTAGAATTTGTAGGTGCGGGCGATGCCCGTGTCTAAATCGGTTTGGGGCTGCCATCCCCATGCGGTTTGGCGCGATGTGTCGCACAATTTGCGCGCCATGCCGGCAGGTTTGGAAAGGTCATGCGTGAACTCCCCTTCCCACCCGATTACGCGCGCGATGCTGGCGTAATAGTCATTGACTGAGTGATCATCGCCGACGCCCACATTCATGAGGTCAGGCACACTCTCCAGATCGTCGGCTGCTCGAAAGATGGCGTCGGCCAGATCTGACGAGAACATAAATTCGCGTCGCGCCGTGCCATCGCCCCAAATCTCAACCGTTTTAGCCCCGTCAACTTTGGCCTCATGCACTTTCTGGATGATGGCAGGCACCAGATGCGAGACTTTTGGGTCAAACTTGTCGTGCAGGCCGTACAGATTGCAGGGGATCAGCGTTTTGTAGACAAAGCTTGGGTCTTCGCGGCGGATGTATTCGCACAAACGCAAAGCAAATATCTTGGCTATGGCGTAGCCTTCATTGGTTGGCTCCAACTCGCCGGTCAGCATCAATTCTTCATGCAACGGGTTTGGGGCGGCACGTGGGTAGATGCAGGTTGAGCCCAGATTGATGAGTTTTTTCACACCCGCGCTGCGTGCGCCCATAATCACATTGCGCCCGATCATCACATTGTGATCGAGGAATGCGACAGGCTCGGCCATATTGGCGCGAATACCGCCCACTTTTCCCGCTGAATGGATGACCAAGTCTGGCTGGTGTTGGTCGATGTATGCCTCGACCTCGCTCGCTTCCATCAGGTTCAATTCGTGACTTGAGGGTGCAAGAATGTCCCATTGCGCAGCCGCAGGGTGATCCTGAATGTTGCGCCCGACCATGCCGGAGCCGCCAGTGAGGAACAGTTTGGGTTTCACGATTTAGCCTTCCCGGGGGACGGCGGTCTTGTAGCCGTGCTCGTTCAGCAATCGCGCACGTTTTGCCGCGACCAAGTCTTCTGCGACCATTTCGGCGCACATTTCCTGGGTTGTGATTTCGGGAACCCAGCCAAGCTTCTCTTTCGCTTTGCTTGGATCACCCAAAAGCGTTTCAACCTCTGCAGGGCGGAAATAACGCGGGTCAATCCGCATCACGATATCGCCTTCTTTAAGGGCAGGTGCATTGTCGCCTTCAATGCCATCGACAATCGCGATCTCATCCACGCCCTCACCTTCAAACCGCAAGGATATGCCCAGCTCAGCTGCTGACCATGAGATAAATTCGCGCACGCTGTATTGGACCCCGGTCGCAATGACAAAGTCTTCAGGCTGGTCTTGCTGGAGCATCATCCATTGCATGCGGACATAGTCTTTTGCGTGGCCCCAATCGCGCAAGGAATCGATATTGCCCATGTAAAGACACGGCTCGAGCCCTTGAGCGATGTTGGACATTCCGCGCGTGATCTTGCGTGTTACGAAGGTTTCGCCGCGCCGCGGGCTTTCGTGATTGAACAAGATCCCGTTGCACGCGAACATGCCGTAGGCTTCGCGGTAATTCACACAGATCCAATAGGCATAGAGTTTCGCCACAGCGTAGGGTGATCGCGGATAGAACGGCGTTGTTTCTTTCTGCGGGGTTTCCTGCACCAGCCCATACAGTTCTGATGTGGACGCCTGATAGAATTTGGTCTTCTTCTCAAGACCTAGGAAACGAATTGCCTCAAGCATCCGCAAAGTGCCGATTGCATCGACGTCTGCCGTGTATTCTGGGCTCTCAAAGCTCACAGCAACATGCGATTGTGCGCCCAGATTATAGACTTCATCCGGCTCCACTTCGCGCAAAATGCGTGTGAGGTTAGAGGTATCTGTGAGATCGCCATAATGCAGGTGCAGTTTAGGATCTTCGATGTGAGGATCCTCGAAGATGTGATCGATCCGACCTGTGTTGAACAGAGAGGCGCGCCGCTTGATGCCGTGCACCTCGTAGCCTTTGGCGAGCAGAAATTCCGCGAGATAGGACCCATCCTGCCCTGTTATGCCTGTGATCAATGCGCGCTTCATCGCTGTTCCTTACTTTGTCAGGGGCCGTGCCGGAGCACAGATATGTGAGAATTTCTCAAAGGCAATGCGCGAGGGTGAGTGAGTGCGCACCAGCCATAGTTCTTTCAACGTGACCTCGATTTTGCTCCATGTCCTTTTGGGAGAGGTAACCAGAAACCTAAGCCATTCGATCCCGCTGCCCGAAAGGCGGGAATGCCTGGAAGAGCTATTCCCGTTATCACCATAAGCGCTCACAGCAGCACCGAGGCAGTGATATTCAAGATCGGGCCGAAGGTCGTGAAGGGCCGCGGCAAGACGATTTTGTTTGGGCGCGCTTATGCCAATTGCGACCCGTGTGCCAGACGCAAGCGCGCCGATCGCCTGAGCGAGATCATCCGGAACGCAAATGGCGTTCATTATCGGAAGCTCAAATTGAAGATCTTTGGGTAGGCCGGCTACGGGTCCCGCGGTTAGAAAAAACCATGACCCGCCATCTTTTGCCTTTGGACCGATGGCTTGCAAAACCGAGGTGCCAGGCTTGAATTCTGCGTCGTGACGATACTTGGCGACAAGTTTGCGTATAGACACAGAATCGATCCAGACAATATCGCGATCAGGATCGTACATTTCCTGCATTTCGCGCCAGCAAACGAGATTGATATAGTGATGGATCACCCCGCAGCCTCTTCAACGATATCAGCGGCTCGCTGCGCAATCGCTTCCTTTTCGAGCGCACGGTAATCTTCCCACTTACCCTGTTGATTGGTCTCGCGTCGATGCCGCAGCGCCAATAGCGAGCGGGTTGCCCGAGTGCAATTTTCGCCAAATGCAACCCGGTGGCCTAGCGCGAAATAATCAAACGATTTGTTGGGCAATTGGGCAAAGGGGTTTGAGGGAAACAGCAGCCGTGCAGATTGGGCCATTGTCTCCATCGCTTCCTCGCGCGGGACTGCTCCGCGAAATTCCGTGTTGGGAAAGGCTTCTTGCCAAGCCTCAAGTAGAGGGCCTGAACCCAGCACTACGCCATCTGTATCGCCAAATTCGGGAACGAATTCGCGAATATCAAACTGCGGGGTTGCTCCGCCAGCGTAACAGAATGCATAGTCAGCGCTTGTCTGCGACAGAGGTAGGAAATCTTCGCGCCGAAAGCCCAGAGGCACGAACTTCACGCGGCCATGCTGAAGCGCTCCATACCGTTTCAGCCACCGCCTGTAACCGGGGGCAACGATCATGATCCGGCGCGCATGTTTCAGCGTGCGGCGGAAGAGAAAATCACAATAAGCGCCAAACAATCGCGCCACTGTGGAGGGCTTCCCGTAAGCTTGGAGTGCATCGGGCCAGATATCGCGAATATCGAGCACCAAAGCGCGTTTGCGCAGGAGCCGGGCAGCAACAAGCGCTTCGGGCGGTATGGAGGATGTGATGACCACATCCCAACGCGTGCCGATGGCGGCAAACCAGATCTTTATCGCGCAAACGAAATGGCACCATATTCGCGCCAAACCGACATTCTTTTGATAGCTTGGCAGGCGCAACACGGTCACATCTTCGCCGCGCGGCAACAGATCACGATCAATCTGGGCTTTGCGCGCATGATCGAATGTTCCTGTAATGAAAGTCACATGATGCCCGCGCGCGCGCAATTCCGCCTCAAGACGCATATTGCGGTCGCCACGGCCAGTGGCCGTGTTTTCAAAGGGAGAGAGGATGAGGACTTTAATGGGAGTAACGTCTGGACTGCGGCATCTGTCTTGAAACGCTTGCGCGGGGTTTGGCTTGTCGGGATCGCTGCGCTGCAGCTTTCGGTCGTCTGATAGCGGTACGACTAAGTTGTCCGCAAGCAAGGCCTATCACGCCGAAATTGTCGGATAAATCACCGGACAACATCGATCCAATGGCCAGAACGATCAAAGTCATTGCAAGAATATCCCCCTGGCGAACCTTAGGCACGGCGCGGTAGAGGGCGATAATGACTGCAACGCATAGGGCCGCGCCGATCACACCGTAAAAACTGAACAATTCGACAAAAAGGTTGTGCGGATACTGATATCCAAAAGACCACAGATACCAGAAATCCAAGTGATCATAACCAAGCGGCGAGAAGGGCTGTGACATCATGTCCAACCAGCCAACGACGCGGTCGCTCGCTTCCAAAGTCGTCAATTTATACGTTAGCCGCGTTAGGGTTGCCGGGCCGGTTGTCCCGACACCGCTCGACCCTGCCAATGGGCCCAGAACAGCGATCAGATATAAGCATAAAAGCCCAAGGCCAAAGCTGAGTTTTTTCGAGTAACGCAAGGAAGCAAGAGCGACGACGACGCCAATGGTCAAAACCGCGCCGCTCGATCCTGTCAGCAGCGAGGCAAACAGGCCAAAAACTGCAAATCCCGCCATCAACAAGCGCTCTTTGCCTCGCCTTAGCGGGTAAAGCATCACACCGAAAATCATCAAGAAGCCAAACACACGGTAAAGCATATTCGGCCCAAAAACAGAGACGAGCCGTCCTTCCTCAACGCGGCCCACCCCCACCAGAGCAATACAGATAAAGGCCAAGGCAATCATGTTCCCCATTGGCCAGGTCAGATCTCTGCCCGTTGCGATCAGCAATGTCAGGATCAGCGCCTTGATAGGCCACAGGCCGTAATCCTCAAAATAGGGAATGCCGATTTCATCGGCTCTCAAATTGGCAATCAACAAGACAACGACGCTCGCGGCCAGCCACCCTGACGCAAGGCGGGTAAGCTTTGTGCCTTGTGAGAACTGCGTGAACAATGCGATCACACAAACCGCAAGGACAATGTCAAATCCCAGGATTTGGGCATTCCCGATAAAGGCGATCAGCACCAACAAAAGGCTGCGCAGGTCTAGTTTGAGAAAGGCAGCCATCAGAAAACGACCACCAATCCGACACCAACAGCAACAAATGCGATCAATCGAGCCACTATGACACCTGCGACAAAGCTATGAATTTGCTCTGCGCCTTCATCCACGATTTTGGCAAGGCGATGTTCGATATAAAAGACGTTGATCACGGTGAACAGTGTGTTGAACAAGAAGCTGGTATTGGCGAGCGTCAAGCGAAGCTCAGGATAGGTTGCGCTCGCGATCCATGGGACTGTCAGCCCCAAGAGATTGAGCAATGTAGCAAAGAAGGTGGCAATCACGATTGTTGTTGGCCACTGGCTCATATCCAGCACTCTGAAATCTGAACCTTGCTCTTTCAGCTGGCGCTGAAGCCAGAAAAGTATACCGATTGTGGGGACTGCGATGCTCGCGACTGTCAAAGCAAGACCGAGGACGAGCACCTCTGGCCCTAACCCATTGTCAATGTTGAATGCGATCAGCAAGAAATAGAGAACCGCGCCTAGCCGGTTGATCACCATAACTTTCATGGCAAGGTTGTACCCGCCTGCAATCCGCTGTTTTTGAGAGCCCAGATATTTGGCAATCACCTGAAAATGGTCAGCAAGAATGGCCAATGCGAGGCCGATTAACGCCAGCGCAAAAGCGACTGTTAAAGCCGCAGGAGTGGTGAGGAAAGCAGGTATCACTTGTAATCAAACCCTAAGCGCTGCGCTGCGCTGTGAACATCGTAATCCCGGCGCTTCTGGAAAGGCTGAGGGGCAAATGTGCCCTGCCCTTCGCGCAATTGGATAATCCAGTAAGACATCGTAGAATTTGAAGAGATGAACCATTCAGCACCAACGGCGAGCGCCAAAGTTTCCTTCAACGGAGCGCGTCTTATTACTGGCTCTGGCATGCCATCCATGCAGAAATCCTGTGTAGAGGCATATTCCGGATCGTCGGTCAGCACGAGAACTTCGGCGGCATTGCGATCTTGAGAGGCTAACTCGCTGCGCACCTTTTCGATACCGAAACGGTAATAGGTGTTGTCGAGCATACCGTATTCGTTTTTCCCTGCCCGCTCCAACTCCAGTAGATCGCCCCCTCTGACATGCATCGCCAAAAGACCTTGCTTTGGAGTGGGAGCGATTTGCCGCCCGATTTCTGCGAGACTTCGAGTGACTTGGGCTTCTTGAAAATATCCAAGTCTTATGATCGGAGCGATCTTTGGCTCCAGCTTCAAGCCTCTCGTGTCGAATTCGGTAAAAAGGCTGGTCTTCGCAATTTTCGCAAGGGCAATGTCAAATCCCAGTGTTACAAGCGCGAGCGCCGTCTTGATCGGGCCGGGCCCTTCGTAATCGATCACTTGCTCATGCTGGGTCCAGCCAAGTATTTTGCGCAATCGTTGCCTAAGAAAGATTGTGGACATTTTGGCATCGGGCCGGGACGTGGCAAACTGGAAAAACTGGTTTCCCGTTCCGCCAATCAAAAACGTAATCTGCATTTCAAGATCTCGTTCGAGAAAACCATGCGGCTACACACAATTGCTTTGCACTGCTCTGCGTCGCCGTCGCGCTACAAGAGGCTGCGCAGATTGGCAAATGAGCAATGAAGCGATGACGTCACAACAGCTTGGCTGTTCATGACGCCGAAGGGTTGGCATCGTGCAGCTATGTGGCTGCTCGCGTGTATTGCACACAATAGGGGCGATAATACTTTCACGATAGACATAGGCCTTGATTGCAGGATCGAACCGTGGGAATGGCGCGGCCTGATGACTAATCATCCAAGTAGTGGCTTTGGCCCCCTGCAAAAGCCCTGTGGCTGCAAGACGTAAAGTTGCACAGCAAGTGATCAGCAGCTTAGAGACCCCATCATCATGACAAAAACGCTTCATAAAAGGACTTCACAGAAGGCCATTCCAGCAGGTATTGTCTGGTCGGTCATCGCGCTGTTCGCTTTAGGTGTTGCATTTCTGGGAGGAAGTTCGCGCGCTGATGTGGTGCAAATTGCAGCACTGCGCCCATTTGCCGCGCTCATGTTGATCCCTGCACTGTATCTCATTTCAGCCGATGCTATGCGGCCCGCGCGCACGGTGCTCTTGCTGTTTGGTGCCTTTGCCTCGTGGATGTTGATACAGCTCGTTCCGCTTCCTGGATGGCTTTGGCAGTCATTACCAAGCAGGGATGCAATTGCTGAGCTGGACCGTTTGACAGGTCAAGGAGACATCTGGCGACCAATTTCGATGGTGCCCGCTCGAGGGATCAATGCGCTGGCCGCATTGCTGGTGCCCATCGCTGCGATTGCACTGGTTCTCGCATTACGCCTCAGGGTGAAAGATATTCTCTTACTGATTGTCGCTCTGGGCATTGTGGATGCGCTTTTGGGTTTCCTTCAGCTGATGACCGGGGCGTCGAGCCCGCTATATTTCTACAAGATCACCAATTTTGGATCCGCCGTCGGCATCCTAGCTAATGAAAACCATTCGGCTGTCTTCTCGAGCCTCTTGATGGTGGTGTCAGTGCGATTGTTCATGGATGCCACCTGGAACCGTGAGGGTCCGTGGTTGAAGATTGTGGGCGCTGCCGGATTTTTCTTGGGCCTGCTCGCAGTCTTGGCCAGCGGTTCAAGGGCCGGGTTCTTAACGGGCCTTCTGGCATTGGGTGCATGTGTGGTCATGTTGTATCTGTTCGCCTCCAAGCCTGCCTCAGGCAAGAAAAGTGGCCGCGGCGGCAAAGCGCAAAAACCAAAATCCATCAAACTTGGGCGGTTTCAATCTCAATTGCTGGCAGACCCTCGCAAGATTGCTGCGATTGCAGCCTTTGCAATTATCGTATTGGCGACGTTGTTTGTTTTGTCTGGCAGAGCGGCTGGCCTTGAGGCGACAATCAATAAAGACCCGTTTGACGATTTGCGCTGGGGGCTACTGCCTGTTCTTGGCGTCATGACGAGCAAGCACTGGCTGTTTGGCACCGGCTTTGGTTCGTTTGAAGAAGTCTACCACATCTACGAACCGACCGAGCTTTTGCGTGCCACTTACATAAATCAAGCGCACAACGATTGGGCCCAGCTCATTATCGAAGGAGGGCTTCCGGCGGCGCTTATATTAGTTGGCCTGCTCGTTTGGATCGCGAAACGACTGTTGATGATCTTAAAGACTCACGAACACGGCAAAGCGATTGTGGTGTTTTGGTTGGCGGCAATTGGTGTGATCGCGGCTGGCTCACTCCCCGACTACCCGTTGCGTACGCCGCTTTTTCAGGTTGTTTATATCTGGCTGATCTTGGCCTTGGCCATTGAAACAAAAGTGAGGCAGGCAAATGCCACTGCGCGTTGAACTGTCTAACAACTCCTCATTAACCCTTGGATTATCCCGAAGTAGATGCCATGGCGTCACCTCGTTTTCGGTGAGACTGACTTTATGATCCAGCAACTTAAATTCGTTGCTTTGTTCACCCTTGTTGTTCTTGGCGGTTGCGCAACCGACCGCACAATGGGGGCCGCGCCGGGTATCGAAGTGACCCAACTCGAAACTCTGCCAGAGCCTCGTAATGAAATTCTCTATCGGATTGGCCCTCAGGAATCCCTCGAGATTGAGGTTGTTGGTGCCGAAGACTTGAGCGGCACTTATCTTACCGATGAAATCGGAAGCATCGGCTTTCCTCTTTTGGGAATAGTACCTGTTGGCGGTATGTCCCCGGCAGAGGCATCAAAAGTGATCGCCGATGGATTGCGTGGTCGGTACATTATTGATCCGCAAGTTCGTGTCATCCCCACCGAATTCCCGCCGCCTTCGATTTCTGTCGGCGGACAGGTGAAATTGCCTGGTTCCTATCCCGCTGTTGGCAGGCCCACATTGCTGCGCATGGTCAATGAAGCCCAAGGCCTTGCGGAATATGCGAAGCTGGATGATGTGCTCGTCATGCGAACGGTCGATGGGCAAAAATACATTGGCGTCTACAATCTGGGAGCGATCCAGCGGGGCAATTACGAAGATCCGCTTCTGTATCCGAACGATATTGTGATGGTGGGCGATTCACCCGGCTCGCGGCGGCTGGATAACATCCTGCAATTCGCGCCGATCCTAACCTCAGCCATCATTCTGCTTGATCGGGTAGGTCCATAATGAACACCGTTCCCGCTTCAATACAGCGCTCTCAGCAAGAAATCGTTGTCGATGAAAACCAGTCAGATGGCGGCTATTACGAAGACAATGGCTTTGCGCTCGACCTAGAGCGCTTCGTAACAGAAGCAAAAGTCCTGTGGGTTTGGTTGGCAGCGATTATCACATTGTGCGTGCTTTGCGCTTTGGCAGCAGCGTTACTTGCCACTCCGCAGTTCAGGGCAAATGCACGGATCGAAGTATCGCAGGTGGCTGCTAATGTTACGGCATTGGACCCGCTTGAGGGCCAGAACCAAGTGTCCGAGCTGCAGTATCTCAACACGCAATACGAGCTGCTTGAATCGCGCTTTATGGCTTCGCGAGTTCTAGAAGCGGGCAACCTGTCGCGCGATCAGGAATTTCTTGATGCCTTCGAATTTACCGATGATGAGCCGCCGACGGTCGATGAACTCGAAGAACTACTGCTTGAGCGATTGAGTGTTGAGCCAATTACCCAATCGAGTCTTCTTGATGTGTACTTTGCCAGCCCTTCCGCTCGCGTTTCTGCGCAGATTGCTGATCTGTGGGCACAAGAGTTCGTTGCCGCCAACTACGAAAAGCGCTTCGGAACCAACATCGAAGCCCGCGAATATCTACGTGATCAGATCGATGAATTGAGAGAAACCCTCTCAGTTTCTGAGAAAGAACTGGTCGATTACGCCAATGCGAACGAGATTCTCGTGCTGGAAACAGATACGGGCGCAGAAGGGTCTGGCACAGCCACACAAACGCTGATTGCAACCGATCTTAGTATTATCAATCAGGCTTTGGCGAGCGCCAAGACCGACCGAATTGAAGCCGAAGCAGCTGTCAGAGCGGGCAATATTGCAGATAGCACCGCCGACAACCGCGTTGTTTCTCAACTGGCGATCGCTCAATCTGAACTCTCCGTGCTAGAGGAAACATTTGGGCCAGATTATCCCGAAGTTCTGCAAAAACGCGCGGAGGTGCAATCGCTTAGAGGGTCACGCCAGTCAGAAGCCAATGCTGTCCTGGCATCGGCAAGGATGCGCGAGAGCAACCTTGCAAGGCAGTTGGAAGAGACCAAGAGGCGCTTCCTTGCCCAACAGAACCAGGGCATTCAATACGGTATCTTGAAACGCGAAGTGGAAACCAACCGGACCTTGTATGAGGCTTTGCTCCAACGTCTGCGCGAGCTCGAAGCTTCCGGTGCGGGCCAGAATAACATCAAACTGATTGACCGGGCTGAAATCCCCAAGCTTCCGTATTCACCATCATTTATTCGAAACCTCGCAATTGGACTTGTTGCTGGCCTCGTGCTGGCGGCTGCTCTCGTCTACCTGCGCGTCACCTTGAGCCAGGCTATCCGCACGATGCACGATGTGTCGGTCAAGCTCGGACTGCCAGCGCTTGGCGGTATTCCAATGGGCAAAATTGACAGTTTGGCAGATACACTCAATCAGCGATCCTCGGAAACCAGCGAAGCGTATCGCGCGCTCCGTACCAACCTGGTGTTGTTGACGCCGCAGGGTGCGCCCAAATGCTTGATGCTGACATCCACCGTGCCATCCGAAGGCAAGAGTCTATCAGCCGTTGCGTTGGCCACCAGCTTTAGTCAGCTGGGTAAAAAGACTCTGTTGATCGATGCTGACCTTCGCAATTCCAAGCTAGAAGGTACGCTTGATCTGCCGCTGCATAACAAAGGCGGATTGGCAGCTCTTTTGACTACGCCTGACAGCCGCGTTCAAGATGCAATGCTGCATGTTGATGAGCTGGGCTTTGATTATGTGCCGATTGGCCACCGTCCGCCCAACCCGGCTGACTTGTTGGCATCGCCGCGCCTTGTCGAGATCGTGAACAGCGTTCGCGACGTCTATGACCAGATCATTATCGATTGTGCGCCGCTCCTCTCGCTTTCTGATGCCGTCGAAACAGCGCGCGCAGCTGATGGCGTGGTCTATGTGGTTGAAGCCAATCGCGTGAAAGCCCGCATAATCGAGGCTTCAATTCAACGTCTTAAACGCTCTGGCACCGGGGTTTATGGCATCTTGCTTACCAAGCTTGATGAACGCAGCTCTGAATACGGTTACGGCTATGGTTACGGGTATGGCTATGGTTCATCGGATGATGATGAAGAAAAACCTGCCAACGCATGATCGCGCTATTGAAAAAGCAGTGCCGTGAGCAAGCTTAGCTTTCCAAAGCTTCTTGGCATCGCTGTCCTGTGCATTGCGCTTGCTATTTTGCTCGGCCTGCAGGCCTTAAGCAGTATTGCAACTCGCCAGGCCCCCGATCAAGCAGCGATGCTGTTTCCGCCAAATGGTCTAGCCAAAGAACAACTCGCCTTCCGGGAATTTCGCGCCGAGGTATCAGACGGTGTCGCCATAGAGGACGCAGCGCAAGCTGCCCTTGCGACAGCGCGCAATGGGCTTTCTTCTGACCCGCTTGCGCCAAAATCATATGCGTTGCTGGCTATGGCCGAAAGCGATCCAGAAAAACGAAGCGCTATTCTAGCCTCGGCCAAGACTCTTAATCGACGCGATATCGCTCTACAGGGTCTGGTCCTTGAGCAGCATCTTGCGAGGGAACAATTTGCAGATGTAGTCGAAACTCTCGATCAACTGCTGAGGGTTCATCCCAACCATCACGAATCCTTCTTTCCCCTCCTCATTTCTTCGTTGAAGATTGATGAGGCTGCACCGCTATTTCCCAGTATCTTAAACGGAGAGGCTGCTTGGCATCTCGACTTTGTACGCGAAGCGGCGCGCGATGATGATGCTTTGGTCAATTTGGCCTCTATTCGGGCGGATATTCCGATTGATGACAGGCCGTTTGATAGCTTGCTGATCACGGGCCTTGCTCGCATCGGCGAAATGGAATCTGCGCTATCGCTATATCAGGACCGGGTTGAGGTTCCGCGCTCAAAGGATGCACGGGACACTGGCGAATGGGTTTCGGATTATCCTCCTTTTGATTGGGCGCTGGCAGACCAGCGGGATTTCCGCGCGCAAACAACGCGCGATGGTCAAGACCTTGAACTGTATGCGCGCTCTGGCCAGGGCGGCGTGATGGCTCGTCGCGTCATACAGTCGCCAAATACACCTTTTGTCGTAAACAGCTCGCTCACCATGCGCGGAACCGGCCGCTCAGAAGCCGTCCGCTTCAATTTACGATGCATTGGTGCGCAGGTCCGCTTCATTGATGAAGCCTATGAAGAAGGCGACAATCAGTGGCGGATCGATCAGCTGCCTGACGATTGTTCTCAATTGGTGCTGGAAGTCACTGCCCGCGCGTTGCGCGGTGATCCCACATTGCGCGCGGAGATCTCGCCAATTGAGCTTGATGCCAGCTGATTGGAGCCCGCCTAAACCAACCCAATATCGGGCGCATCGGCCTGTTTCATGCCAACTGTGTGATAGCCGGCATCGACATGGTGCACTTCTCCTGTGACACCCGAGGATAGGTCGGACAGTAAATAGAGGCCGGATCCGCCAACATCATCGAGCGTCACAGTGCGGCGCAGCGGCGCGTTCAATTCATTCCATTTCAGAATGTATCGAAAATCCCCAATGCCGCTGGCGGCCAATGTTTTGACAGGCCCTGCGCTGATGGCGTTGATCCGAATTCCTGCTGGCCCCAGATCATTGGCGAGATAGCGCACGCTCGTTTCAAGAGCCGCCTTGGCCACTCCCATTACGTTGTAATGCGGCATGACTTTTTCTGCGCCGTAATAGGTCAGAGTGAGGATAGATCCGCCGCCTGTTCCATCTTCCTGTAACGGAGGCATCATTTCAGCTGCACGTTTTGTCACTGCGACAAAAGAATAGGCGGAAATGTTCATCGTCATCAGGAAATTGTCGAGGCTGGTATCGACATACTTGCCGCGCAGTTCCGATTTGTCGGAAAAGCCAATGGCGTGGACCACAAAGTCGATTGTGTCCCAGCGTTCTTTCAGCGTGGCAAAAGCTGCATCAAGCGATTTCATATCGGAGACATCACATTCGAACGTGAAATCGCTGCCCAATTGTTCGGCCAGCGGCTTGACGCGCTTGGCCAGAGCATCTCCCTGATACGAAAAGGCAAGCTGCGCACCATGCTCTGCCAAATGCCTTGCAATCCCCCAGGCAAGCGATTTGTCATTAGCTAGCCCCATGATGAGACCGCGTTTGCCTTCCATCAATTTGGCCATGACTTTAATTCTCCTCAGTGTCGCGCTCTGGTTCAGCAAGCGCAGCATTCAATTCAGCGCCGATAACGAGACCCAGCCCGACAAGCCAGAAAAACAATAGCGCAATTATAATGCCGGCGAGGCTACCGTATGTAAGGTTGTACGCAAAAAAGCTGCGCAACACGATTGGCATAGCGACAGTTACACCCAACCACCACATTGATGTGAAGATCGCACCGGGCCATTTTGGATATCGACTTGCGCGGTATCGGACGGGTGTCAGCGTGAAAAACAAAAGGTACAACGACACAGTAAGGCCGATGGCTGGAACAATGCGGGAGAGGCGCAGTGTGCCGATGGCTTCAGCCAATTGCGGCAGGCGCGCATCGATGACTTGCTGAGCTGCGCCGATTGCGACTTGTGCAAACAGGCTCGCCATCAACAGCACCACTGCACCAATTATCAATCCCGCTGACAGCAAGCGTGATTTCCAAAAGGCATGGCTAGGCTCTGTGCCGTAAGCACGGCGAAGAATGTCCCGAATGCTTTCGACCAAGCTGGACACCGTCCAAAGCCCGATCCCGGCCCCAAACCACAACAGCCAGCCGGTCCGAGCATAGATCACATCGCCCGCAGTGGGTTCAATAACGCGCGCAACTGTTGGCGGCAAAGCCAGAACCACCGTTTCAATCAGAGATACTGCTTGGCTGCGACCTCCGATCAATTCGAAGAAAGCCGCCCCCAGGATAAAGAACGGAAAAATGGCCAGCATTGAAAGATAGGCAAGATTGCCGGCATGGATGAAACCATCATTATATGTGCCAATAAGAGTGCGGCGCGCCACTTCAATCCAGCGCCCGGCCGCATTGAGATCGCTTGCCCTGAGCTGTTCTTCGGTATTGCCCGCATACAATCCCAGCCTTGCACGCCGCCGGGCCTCGGGTGAAAGCGAGCGTATTTGTCCGTCAATTTCAGGCTCAAAACCGGAGGCCATGGTGCGAAACGCTCTCTCTTGCGCCCGGAGTGGACAGTTACAGTCCCAAACTATCGCGAGGACTTGCTGGATCAGACCAATCACCCAGCCGTTTTGCAAGCCCTTCAAGGTCTTCGGGCAGCTGGATTTCCAGAGTGACGAGCTGATCACCGCGGCTATCGGCTGCTTTTTTGCTCCATCCTTTGCCCCCAAGGCGAAGGACAGTGCCGCCATTCGTGCCTGGCTTGATCGTCAGCATGACGGCGCCATCGACAGTGGGGCATTTGACCTTTGCGCCGCGCACAGCTTCATCAAGGGTGATGGGCAGGTCCATGCGGATATGATCGCCATCACGCCGGTAATAGGGATGCGGGGCAATGTTGATCTCGACAATGCCGTCGCCGCTGCCGCCAGGACCGCTGTGCCCTTTATTCTTGAGCCGCATCTGCGTGCCCTCTTCAAGCGCGCGCGGCAATTTCAGATCTATTGCTTTGCCATCGGCCAATGTGATCCTTTGATCGCGCAAGGTGGCAGCGTCTTCAAATGGGACCGTGAGTTTGTATTTAATGTCAGCACCCTTTTTGGGCGGTGAGGGCGGGGGGCGCTGCCCAAAACCACGGCGACTTCCCGGAGGTGGGGATTTGGCCCGGTTGCGCCCTCCCCCGAACAGACCTTCGAACAAGTCGCCAAGGTCCATATCATCAGGGTGCTGGCCGCCAAATTCGCTATCTCGAAATCCGCCGCGCGATCCGCCAAATCCGCCGCCTGCGCCAGAATAGCCGCCACCAGCGCCCATTCCAGAACCTGGTCCTGCCCCCATACCCGCAAACGGATTGAGCGGATTGCCATCAAGATCAATTTCGCCGCGATCAAACTGCGCGCGTTTGTTCTTGTCGCTTAAAAGGTCATAGGCCTTAGTTGCGTCTGAAAAGCGATCCGCGGCTTTTGGATTGTCCTTGTTGCGATCCGGGTGCAGCTCTTTGGCGAGCTTGCGATACGCGCTCTTGATGTCCTTTTCGGATGCATTGCGGGTAAGCCCAAGGATTCGGTACGGATCGGCCATTATGTGTGTTAGCTAGGTGAGACGGTTTGTCGGCGCAAGGGGCGTGTGCGATTGCCCCGCATTGACACGAAGCCTGGCTTAACTGCTCACGCGCGACCTTACCCGTTGTTACGCGCGATCAAGACATTATTTGGTTATCAAAGACGAATGGAAAGTATTCTATGACAATGCCAAATTCAGCACCCGATAGCCTCGATGCGGCCCAGCTAGCCGACAGTCAGATCGCAAGTGGTGCCGATCCGTTTGCTTTGTTTGATGAATGGTTTTCAGCAGCTGAAACAACCGAGCCCAATGATCCCAATGCGATGGCTCTGGCGACTGCGGATGAACATGGCGCGCCTTCTGTTCGGATGGTTTTGCTAAAGGGGCATGGCCCCCAAGAAGGGGCGGAATATGGCGTCGAAGGCGGCGGGTTCACGTTCTTTACCAATATGGACAGCCGTAAAGGGCGCGATATCGCTGCCAATATGCAGGCTTCGCTTTTGTTTCACTGGAAAAGCCAGCGCCGCCAAATTCGCATCTCAGGCCCCCTGATTGAAGTCGATCGGGCTCGTGCTGATGCCTATTTCCATTCGCGCCCCTACAAATCGCAAGTCGGTTCCGCAGCTTCGAAACAGTCGCACACACTCGACAATCGTCGGACATATATCGATCAGGTGAAGGCGCTTTGGGCCCAGCACCAGGATGTGGGCGAAGTCCCTCGCCCTTCGCATTGGACTGGCTTTACTCTAGACCCGCGCGCAATCGAGTTTTGGATGGATCGCGACAACCGCCTTCATGACCGTCGCGTTTTCACTCGCGCCAGCGCCAGCAAAGCATGGCGTGACACCCTGCTTTATCCATGAGTGATAAAGCTGCCCTCACGCGCAGTGCGGCTATCGCGTCGATTACAACGGCGCTGTTTCTGGTCGGGCTCAAGCTATGGGCAACCTCGCGCACGCAATCAGCTGCGATGCTCGGCAGCCTTGCGGATACAGCGCTTGATCTGGTTGCTAGTGTTGCGACCCTGGTTGCGGTGTGGATTGCCGCGCAACCGGCGAATGAAAAGCACCGGTTCGGCCACGGCAAAGCCGAAGCACTTGCCGCCATGTTTCAGGTTATTCTGATTGCCTTGTCTGCAGCGGGCATCGCTTTGCGCTCGCTGAACGCTTTGATCGAAGGGAAGCAGCCTGTTGCTGCTGATGAGGGCATTGTCGTATCTGTCATTGCAATCATTGCGACATTCCTTCTCATCGCGTGGCAGCGCCATGTTGTAAGCAAAACCGGATCGGTCGCGATTGAGGCTGATCAGGTGCATTACCAATCCGATTTGCTGCTCAACACGGCTGTCATCGCAGCGCTCGTGCTGGACCAATATCTGGGCCTTACCGGTATTGATCCGCTGCTGGGCATCGCGATAGCCATATGGCTCGTCTGGAGCGCGTGGGGCACAGCGCGCAAGGCGATAGACCAGCTTATGGACCGTGAATGGCCAAAGGAAAAACGTATGAAGCTGGTCGAGCTTGCTGCCAAGCATCCTGAGCTTGCCGGTTTGCATGATCTGCGCACCCGCAGCAGCGGGACGCGCGATTTTGTGCAGTTTCATGTCGACGTGCCGCCCGAAATGACGGTTGCAAGAGCGCATGACATTATCGAACGTGTAGAGGCCGACCTGCTTGAGCACTTTCCCGCCATGGAGCTGCTCATTCACATTGATCCCGAAGGTCATTTGAATGAAGCGGGAAATCCTTTGCGCGAAGCTGATGAGTTCGAAAAGCTGGAGAAGAATGCATGATGCGCATTCCTTATTGGCATGTAGATGCGTTTAGCGCGCGGCCCTTTGGCGGCAATCAGGCGGCGGTGATGCTGCTAGATGAATGGCTGAGCGATACACAATTGCTTGCGATTGCAGCGGAGAACATGTTTGCTGCCACTGCTTTTGCAATTCACGATAAAAAGGGCGCTGCTGACTGGAAGCTGCGCTGGTTTGCGCCTTCGGGTGAGATAACGCTTTGCGGCCATGCAACTTTGGCAGCGGGGCATGTGCTTTTGGCACGTGATGGCGGGGAGCGGGTGGCCTTTCATACGCGCCAGTCAGGCATTCTCGAGGCGCACCGGACAAGCGATGGTTTGGAGATTGGCCTGCCTGCAATACCTCTTGAGCCAAAGGATCAAGACGAAGCTATAGCCTTGCTTGGCGCGCAGCCTTTAGAGGCGCACAGTTCGACCCTTCGCCACAATGTCTTTGTGTTTAAAGACGAAGCGGCCATCCGTGCGCTTGACCCTGATCTTCGCGGCCTTGCGCAAATTGGCAATGATCAGTTTATCTGCACAGCGCCCGGAAAAACCCGTGATATTGTCAGCCGGGTTTTCGTACCCGGCGCGGGCGTTGATGAAGACAGTGTGACAGGTTCAGCCCATGCCGCACTCACCCCATTCTGGGCTGAGCGGCTTTCGCGCAACCACTTCACCGCCCATCAGGCATCTGAGCGTGGAGGCGATCTTACCTGCCGACTGGACGCAGACACAGTGTGGCTGGCTGGGCCCTGCACGACTGTAACCGAAGGTACGTTCCTACTGACCTAGCTTGGCTTTTTCAGACAGCATCGTTTTCAGATTTGTCCGCCAAGGCACGCGATCATCGCCAAGCAATGCGCGCGTCTTACTACAATCGAGCACTGAATAGGCCGGGCGCTGTGCCGGTGTGGGGTATTCGGCTGTCGTGATCGGTTTGATCGTGGGGATGCGCTCAATCAAACCTAGTGCATGCGCTTCTTGAGCAATCGCAACTGCAAATTCGTACCAGCTCACCTCGCCATCATCGCTGTGATGAAAAATGCCCTTCGCATCACGCTCAACCAATTGCCAGATGACGCGTGCCAGCCCGGTTGCCCAGGTTGGCGAACCGACCTGATCGGCAACAACTCCAAATTCCTCGCGCTCACGCATCAGTTTGATCATGGTGCGCACAAAATTAGAGCCGCCTGCTGAATAGATCCAGGAAGTTCGCACCGTTAAGTCTTCGGGCCGCAGGTGGTCTTCGCCTGCCGCTTTGGTCCGCCCATAGGCGGAGAGCGGATTGCGCGCGGCATCTGTGGAATATGGCTGTGATGCCTCGCCATCGAACACAAAATCGGTTGAAATCTGGACGAGCTTGCCGCTCGTTTCCGCCATGGCCTCTACCATGATAGCCACCGCATTGGCGTTCACGTCATAGGCCTCTTGCTCATCCCCTTCAGCCTTGTCGACGGCAGTGTAGGCGGCGGTGTTGATGATGATTTCGGGTGCTTCAACCGCGAGGCGTGCTCTGAACATGGCGCTATCGGCCAAGTCTACATCGACGCTGCTGATCTCGGTGAGGTCGTAGCCAGCAGGGGAGGTTGTTTGCAAAGCGCCTCCCAATTGGCCCGTTGCACCTGTGATCAAGACTCTCATGGAAAAACCGCCGCATCTGCAAGGCTTACACCTTGCCTGTCTTTGCCAGACAAAGCCGGCTCAATTCCATCAAGCGGCCATTCAATCCCGATTGCGGGATCATCCCACGCAATCGAATGTTCCGTATCAGGCACATAGGGTGAGGTGCATTTGTAGAGAAAGTCCGTGTTATTTTCCAAAGTGAGAAAACCGTGGGCAAACCCTTCAGGCATATACAGCATGCGGCGATTGGCCTCCGACAGCTCGACGCCGATCCATAGACCAAATGTCTTCGATGATCGCCGCACATCAACTGCCACATCAAACACAGCGCCGCGGGTAACGCGCACCAGTTTGCCTTGAGGGGCAGGGTTCTGGAAATGCAATCCGCGCAAAACGCCTTTTTGCGAGCGACTGTGATTGTCCTGCACGAAATTGAAAACCAGCCCGTTTTTCGCGAACGTCGCCTCATTCCAGCTTTCAAAAAAGAACCCGCGATCATCTTGGAACACGCGCGGTTCGATGATGACAACGCCATCAAGCTTGGTGGGGATGACTTTCATTCAAGCAGCCCCAGCAGATATTCGCCATATCCCGATTTGCGCAATGGCTCCGCGATCTGCGCCAATTGTGCATCAGTGATAAAGCCCTGACGCCACGCAATCTCTTCGGGGCACGCAATCTTCAATCCCTGCCGTTCCTCGGTAATCCGTACATAGGTCGCAGCATCAAGCAATGTTGAATGCGTGCCGGTATCAAGCCAGGCAAAGCCGCGTCCCATCATCTCCACAGCCAGCGCACCATCATCGAGATAAGACCGGTTGAGATCCGTGATTTCGAGTTCTCCGCGTGGCGAAGGCTTAAGGTCGCGGGCGCGATCCACCACAGTGTTGTCGTAGAAATAAAGGCCCGTCACCGCATAATTGGATTTCGGCTCGGTTGGCTTTTCCTCGATCGAAATGGCCTGTCCTGCGTCATCAAATTCAACCACGCCGAACGCTTCTGGTTTTGTTACGCGGTAGGCGAAAATGCTGGCACCGTCTGACTTGGCATTGGCATGCTGCAAACGCTCAGGCAGGCCATGGCCATAAAAGATATTGTCCCCCAGGATCAGCGCGCTTGGGTGTCCGTTCACAAAGTCAGCACCGATATGAAAGGCCTGTGCCAGTCCTTCGGGGCGGGTTTGCACGGCATAGCTGAGAGAAACGCCAAAGTCACAGCCATCGCCGAGCACGCGCTGAAATTGCGCGGCATCATCGGGAGTGGTGATTACAAGGATATCGCGGATACCAGCTAGCATAAGTGTGCTCAGCGGATAATAGATCATCGGCTTATCAAAAATCGGCATCAACTGTTTAGAGACGCCGCGTGTCAGCGGATATAGCCGCGTACCCGATCCGCCAGCCAGAATGATCCCTTTGCGCGCCAATGTCATTGGCTGCGCATGGGGCTGGCAAAAACGTGCGTCAATGGTACGCGCGATGGCTGTGGATGGCTTTTAACCCGATTTAGGGCGAGCCCCTGCCAGGATAGAGCGCTAGCACATCGGCCACCTCTTGCAGCATTGGTGGGCGCTCTTCGCTGGTGGAATGGCCTAGCCGAACAAGCGTTACATTTTGTTCAGGGGAAACCAGAACATATTGCCCCATATGTCCGATCATGGCGAACAGGCTTTCGGGAGCACGGTCGGGGAAAAGCGGATGAGGATATTCCAGCTTTGGCTCTGCCTTGTTCATCCAGGTTTGATAGCCGTAGTGCTCTGAAGCAGGGCTTGGCGTGATCATCGCCTTAATCCAGCCGGATGGCACCAATTGTTCCCCGCCTGGCGCTTTCCCCCCGGCCCGCATGAATTCACCGAATTTGGCATAATCGTGAGCGGTGGCGTGCATCAGGCTGCCGCCAATCAGCGTGCCTGAGGCATCAAACTCGGGTACGAGCGAGGTCATATCAAGCGGGCCAAACAGCCGATCTTCAAGAAAATCAGCGACGACTGTCCGGCGCACTTCGGGATCATCGCTTTGTGTCAATGTGCGCGTGGCGATATCTGCAAGGATGACTGTGGTATTCGATGAATATTCGAACTTCTCGCCTGGTTCTGCTTCCAATGGCTGTTCAATAGCCCAGCGCGCCATATCGTCGCGCCCATCGAGGAACAGCATCCGTACTTCGGATGATTCAAACGGTGGATCGCCCGCTTCGGTGTGACGCAGACCGGATCGCATTTGGAGAAGATGTTCCAAAGTGATCTCTGCGCGCGGATCGCCGGGGCGCTGCCACAAGGCCACAGGTGCCGGTTCTTTTACGCTCAGCTTGCCATCGGCAACCAGCATTCCGATCAGTACGGCTGTTACCGTTTTCGCCATCGACCAACTGATGAAACGCGTATCCGCATCGTAGCCATCGGCATAACGCTCAGCCGCGATAGCGCCATCTGCCATCACAAGAACAGCGCGAGTTTCGCCGATCCCGTCTTTAGTGAAAAGCTCATCCACCGCGCGCGCGAGCTGGTCCTTGGGCGCTCCGGCTTTATCAGTGACCGCAGCCAATGCCTCTTCGCTCAAGGGCGGTGGCCCGGTATCCGGCGCAGAACATGAAGCAAGCACCAGTGCCGATGTTGCAAGCCAAATCGATGCGCGTGTTGCCTTGCTCTTGTGAGATTGATTGCGATCCTTCATCACGCATTCTTTCTCGCACACACAACAGGTTGGCAATGGCAAAGACGCAAAAATCAGGAAGCCTGCGAACAGCATTCTGGCTAATTGTGATCGTGTTCGCAGGCCTCGCGGCGGCATTCTATGCTTTTCGCGAGCCGATCGGCGGTTATGCCGAAGTGGGCACCAGCTATGCTGCGCGTGTGGCGTGTTCGTGCCGATTTGTTGCAGGCCGGCCATTGGGTGACTGCGAAAAGGACAAGCTTGGCGGGATGGAGCTTGTTACTTTGGTTGAGGATGTGGACGCCAAGACCATCACCGCGCGCTTTCCGTTGGTGACAGCCAACAAGGCGACCTATCGCGAGGGCTATGGGTGCGTTTTGGAAAAGTGGGAGGGTTAGGACGCGACCGAAGTGGTAGCGTCAATCCAGCCACCGCCAACGACCCGTTCGCCGGCATAGATAACAGCCGCCTGTCCGGGTGCGACGCCGAATTCAGGATTGTCGAAATGAATCATGGTGGCAGCATTCTCGCCAAGTGGCCCATCAAGTTTGATCGCAACAGGCTTTGCAAGACTGCGCACTTTAGCGGTCAGCTGTTCGCCGATGGGTAATGGGCCGATACGGTTGGTTTCAATCAGCTTGGCACTTTCTACGGCCAGCATCCGTTTGGGCCCCACCTTCACTTCGCGGTCTTCTGCATTGAGCGCGATCACATATAGCGGCTCTGGTTGGCCGCCAATGTCCAGCCCTTTGCGCTGACCCACAGTGTAGTGAACGATGCCCTTGTGCTGGCCCAAAACGTCACCGGTTGCCGCATGCACGATATCGCCCGGCACTCCGCCTTCGGGACGAAGATCAGTCACGATCTTTGCGTAATTTCCATCGGGTACAAAACAAATGTCCTGACTGTCGGGTTTTGCTGCGTTTCTCAGCTGCGCCTTTTCAGCCAACTCGCGCACCACCGTTTTTTCCAGTCCCCCGAGGGGAAAGCGGATGTAATCCAGCTGATCTTGAGTGGTGGCGTACAAGAAGTAGGACTGATCGCGTGCCGGATCGACTGCGCGATACATCTCAGGCCCTGAATTGCTTTGCTGCGGACCTTTGACGCGCTGGACATAATGCCCTGTGGCCAGACAATCCGCGCCAAGCTCGCGCGCCATGCGGAAAAGATCTGTGAATTTGGGCCCCATATTGCAGCGAATGCAGGGAACCGGCGTGCGTCCGGCGAGATATTCGTCGGCGAATTGATCGACGACACTGTCGCGAAACGCACTTTCATGATCGAACACGTAGTGCGCAATGCCCAGCCTGTCTGCGACTGCGCGCGCATCTGCGATATCATCGCCTGCGCAGCACGCCCCTTTGCGACCAGTAGCTGCGCCATAATCATAGAGCTGCAAAGTGATCCCGATCACTTCTGCGCCAGTATCATGCGCAAGGGCAGCAACGACAGACGAATCCACCCCCCCGCTCATCGCTACCACTATCCGGCAATCGGCAGCCGGGCGCGGCAAATCAAACAGCGCGGCGCTGTCGAGGCCAAACGTGGATGGCATGTCGAAAGTAGAGTTCAATGTCATGATCGGTGTTTGCGGACGAGCGCGATATAGTGGCTGCAAGGCCTTAGCGCCAGAGGTCTATGATTGTGCCAGTTTTCTTGAGTTTGTGCTGCGCGCTAATCCTAAAAGTCAGTAAAGATCGACTTTACTACATTTTGACAACCGCTGTTTAAAACGAAGGGCATGTTTGAAAAAGCCACTTCGATTGCGCCACAGATGATTCGCAACAGTGCAGCTGACAATCTTATGATTGGTTCAGCGCGCGGCGATTACGAATCGGCGTTGCGCAAAGGGGGCGATGCCCTTCGAGCGATGGACTGGAATGAGCTTACCACGCGTTTGAATGCGGCGCGCGAATTGCGCTTGCTGCTCAAGAATGACCATCAAAAACCTATCGGATCGGGAGCGGCGAGCTTCGGAGACGCTGCGGCGCGCTATTTTCACGACGAACCGACAACTGACCATAATGATTACGAACGGCGCGTTAACCTTGATGCTTTAGAGCCTCGAAAAGCGTCACGGTCTATTGCCTCATTTAGTCAAAGCAATGCGGCTTCAGGGGGCGCAAGAGAAACAAATGATTGAAAACCAGGACATACGCCCCGCACAGGTGATCGGCCCTCTCGGCGAACCGTTGACGCTGGATGATTTGCCTGCGCCTTCGACTAAGCGCTGGGTTGTGCGCCGCAAGGCCGAAGTGGTCGCCGCGGTGAATGGCGGGCTGTTGACCATTGACGAAGTTTTGGAACGCTATGGCTTGACGCTTGAGGAATTCGCTTCCTGGCAGCGCGCGGTTGACCGTTCAGGGATGCAAGGCCTGCGAGTAACCCGCATTCAGCATTACCGCGACTTGTATGAGCGCCAGTTGAAGTATTGATCGGTACTTCGGCAAGGGGCTGCGCCTCTTCGTTTACATCCTCTCAGTTGTTTCTCCCAGCGTGCTTGCGCTAAGGATGCGCGCTGCCCATTGTTGGGATTCGCGGACTATTTGCGCGAAACATGGGCTCAAGGGGATGACAAATGCTTGGTTTTATTTGGTTTATTATCATGGGCGGCCTGATTGGTTGGGTTGCCAGTCTTGTGATGAACCGCGATGCGTCGATGGGTAAGTTCTGGAACGTAGTGGTCGGGATCATCGGCTCTTTCATCGGGAACGGTGTTTTCGGCTTCGTTCTTGGAGGTGGGACAATTGGTGCATGGCCGCCTGACATCATGGGCGTTGTTTCTGCACTGATTGGCGCAATTGTGCTTCTTGGAGTTTTGAACCTGGTCCAACGCGGCAACCTAAAGGGCTGATTTCACGAAGAATTTGGTATTGGGCGTGCATCACCACACGCTCATGCAATAATTGGGCAGCGCGGCAAGATGCTTGCGCTGCCCTTTTATTTGAAAGCTCGCGCAGCAGAATGAATAATTCTATGCTGGGCGAGCAGGAACAAAGTCCCCCTGCCCTTCGTCTAAGCTGCAAGTCATCAGTCGAACCGCGCATTGCGCGTCAAGCGAGCTAGGCGTAAACAGTTTACACAAGGTGAGTTATATCTATAATACAGTATAGCGCCGTTTGATCTGGTGCTATCGGGCTGGCCAGAATGAGGCGACGGCATGAATTACGAGTCTACAATTACGGATGAGCGCGTCGATTACGTCCCGGGAGATGCCGGTGGCGGGGCGGTAGCGGGCAATTCGGGCGTATCACGCAGCCTGATCATAGGCGTGCTTGCCATTCTTGTTCTTGGCGCTGCGCTGGTCGCTTACTTCGTATTTGCTGGCGGTGATGAAGAGGCGGCGGCTGATGACAATTCGCAAGCGCCGTTCGTTACTGTCGTATCTGCAGTTCAAACCACGGTCGAAGGCGTGATCGAAGTGCCTGGCACTATCGCTGCGCGCCGCGAAATGCCGGTTGGTGCGGAAGGGCAAGGCGGTCGTGTGGTGTCTGTACCTGTTGATGCTGGCGAATGGGTTGGTGCAGGCCAAGTGCTCGCCGTGATCGACCGCTCAGTCCAATCCCAGCAAGCACAAGCGCAAGCAGCCCAGATCGAAGTCGCAAAAGCCGATGCCAGTCTGGCTCAAGCAAACCTTGATCGCGCTCTGCAATTGGTGGAGCGCGGGTTTGTCTCAAAGGCTGACGTTGATCGACTGACGGCAACACGCGATGCTGCCCAGGCACGGGTGCGTGTTGCTCAGGCACAACTGGCTGAATTGCGCGCACGCGCCGCTCAACTTAGGATTGTTGCTCCTGCTGCAGGCTATGTTCTGGAGCGCAATGTTGAACCTGGCCAAAGTGTCGGAGCTGCATCACCTGCATTATTCCGCATTGCGCGCGGCGGCGAGATGGAAATGCTTGCACAAGTTAGCGAAGGGCAACTCGCAGGGCTTTCGCAAGGCGTCAGTGCCAGCGTGGTTCCGGCAGGTTCTGACAAGAGCTTTAACGGGCAAGTCTGGCAGCTTTCTCCAATTGTCGACACGACGACGCGGCAGGGAACGGCGCGTATCGCTCTTCCCTTTGCGCGTGAATTGCGACCCGGCGGCTTTGCTACAGCCAAAATTCAAAGCGGCACTGTGACAGCGACTGTCCTTCCAGAAAGCGCAGTTCTGGCCGATGAGGATGGCGCATATGTCTATGTTGTAACAGATGAAAATGTCATCGAGCGCCGTTCCATCGAAACCGGCATGGTAACGCCTGAAGGCGTGGCAATTACGCAAGGTCTGGCTGGAGGGGAGTCTGTCGTGCTGAGATCAGGAGGCTTCCGCAATCCTGGTGAAACTGTGCGTCCACGCCGTGAGGGAGATCCCATTGGCGATAAAGATCAGGCGACCAAATAACCATCCGCCCGCTTTTGCCGTTCGAATATCCGAACAGGCTAAGGCGCCAGCAAAGTGAACGAAGAGAAGACAAGCACAGGTGATTTGAGCACATGAATTTCCGCAATCTGTCTGCCTGGTCGATCCGTAATCCCGTGATCCCGCTGGTGATGTTCACGGCACTGCTGTTCGCCGGCATTGTCAGCTTTGCGCGAATGGATATCACCAATAACCCGGAAATTGAATTTCCCGGGGTGCGCGTTAGCATCAGCCAGCCGGGCGCTGCTCCAACCGAGATTGAAAACCAAATCACTCAGCAAGTCGAAAGCGCAGTGCGATCGATCAATGGTGTAAAGCAGATTTCCTCAACCGCTTCGGAAGGAAGCTCTTTTACATTTGTAGAGTTTGAAATTGGCACCGATCCCGATGTCGCCGTTACCGAAGTCAAAAATGCGGTTGACCGGGTGCGCGGCAGCCTGCCGGACGGGATACTTGAACCCAACGTAACCAAAGCCGAAGTCGGCGGCGGTTTCTTGGGCATTTATGCGGTCCAGGCCAGCGATATGACCATCGAGCAATTGAGCTGGTTTATCGATGATACCGTGGCGAAAAGACTGCTGGATATCGAAGGCATGGCTGAAGCGGGCCGCTGGGGCGGAGTGGATCGCGAGATTGAAGTGATCCTTGATACAGCGAAAATGCAGGCCTTTGGTATCACGGCCTCTGACATCAACAATGTGCTGCGCCAGACCAATATTGATGCAGCAGGCGGCCTCGCAGAGGTTGGCGGGACACGGCAATCTTTGCGGGTGTTAGGCAATAATGAAACGGCATATGAGTTGTCGCAGCGACAGCTCCAATTGGGCGGTGGGCGCACCGTGCGGCTTGGTGAAGTGGCAAAGGTGCGCGATGGCTTTTCCGAGCGCCAGTCACGCAGCGAAGTGCGCGATAAGGAAGTCGTCAATTTCTTCATGAGCCGCGCACGCGGCTCATCGGATGTGACTGTCTTTGAAGAAGCCAAAATAAAGATCGCGGAAATTCAGGCTGAAAACCCTGATGTGAAATTCATCCCGCTTTTCAACACGGTCAAATATACAGAAAGCCAATACAAAAGCTCTATGTCCGCCCTGATCGAAGGCGCGGTTCTGGCAGTGGTCGTGGTGTTTTTCTTCCTGCGCGATTGGCGCGCGACTTTCATCAGCGCGGTTGCGATTCCATTGTCCGCGATCCCGACTTTCTTTTTTATGGAGCTGCTCGGGTTCAATCTCAATTTCCTCTCGCTGCTCGCGCTTGGTCTGGTGGCAGGTGTTCTGGTCGATGACGCTATTGTCGAGATAGAGAATATCGTGCGCCATATGCGAATGGGCAAAACCGCCTATCAGGCGAGTATTGATGCAGCCGATGAAATTGGCCTGCCGGTCGTCGCTACCAGTTTTTGTATTGTTGCGGTGTTCTTGCCGGTTGGTCTGATGCCGGGCGTCACGGGGCAATTCTTCAAAAACTTTGGCCTAACTGTGGTTGTGGCGGTGCTCATGAGCCTTGCTGTGGCGCGAATGATTACGCCGCTAATGGCGGCCTATTTTCTGTCGGCAAAGGGCCATGCGGAACATGGCGAAGGCCCCATGATGGACCGGTATCTTAAAGTGCTCGCCTGGACACTTGATCGCAGCAAGATGCTGGCGCGGCGTGAAGGTGTTGAAGGCCCACGTTGGCGTTGGGTCTATGTACCAAGCTTGCTTTTGGTGTCTTTGATGCTGCTATCGCTTACCCTCATTGCCATCTTTGAGCTTTGGAGCGGAGCAATTTTCGGCATTTGGGGCGGCGTGACGGGTCTTGAAATTCCAAAGGCAATTGCGGGCGTATTTTCTGATGACGAATTCGGCCTTGTGTTTGGTATCGTCGCAAAGCTTGTCGAGATTGTGCTGCTTATCTTTGCGTCGGTTGTAGCTTTTGCAGTCGGGTGGCTTGTATTCAAATCAATCGAATTGTTCGCCAGCAGCCGTTCGCGTCTGGGGCAAAGCACGCGCTACTTAACCGCGCGTTTCTACGATCACCGTGTCTGGATGCTGGGCGCGGGGTGGATGTCTTTGCTTGTCACCATGGTGTTGTTCTCCAGCGTGCCGGGTCAATTCCAGCCTGACATTGACGATTCCAACAGCGAAGTCGCGATTGAACTGGTTCCTGGAACCACTCTCGCGGGGACCAAGCGGGTAGTCGATCAAGTTGCGGAACTGCTTTATCAAGAGCAGGAAGTTGAATTGATGCTGGAACGTATCCGGATTGGTGAGGCTTCAATCTACATCACACTCAAAGAAGATCGCGAGCGATCCTCAATTGACTTTCAGCGTGAAATGGCGCCGATCCTCAACCAAATCCCTGATGCGCGCGTGCGGTTCGTTGCTGATTCCATCGGTTTTGGTTCTGGACGCGATATGTCTGTGATGCTGGCCGGGTCTGATCCTGAACTGCTCAATGCAACTGCGACGTCTCTTGTGGAGCAGATGAAGGGGCTGGATTCGCTGGTTGCGCCGCGCATTGGTGCTGACCTTAGCCGTCCTGAAATTCTGATTAAGCCCAATGAGAAGATAGCTGCCGAACTGGGCGTCTCAACCTTGGCAATTTCGCAAGCGATCCGAATTGCGACGCTGGGAGAAATCGAGCAGAACGCAGCCAAATTTTCACTTTCAGACAGGCAAATTCCAATCCGCGTCAAGCTGAGCGAAGAAGACCGCGCAAGCATGACCACGATTGAAAACTTGCCTGTGCCAACGCGTGATGGCGGCACTGTCCCACTGAACCGGGTTGCCGAAATAGAGTTCGGGTCAGGTCCGACCGCCATTCAGCGTTTCAATCAGAACCGCCGCGTAATCGTTGGCGCCGATCTTGCGAGCGGCGTGCTAAAGGGCAATGCACAAGAACAGATTGACGCGCTCCCAATCCTGCAGGAGCTGCCTACAGGTGTCATTCGCGATGCAGTGGGCGATGATGAGATTCAAAACGAATTGCTGGGCAATCTCAGAGTGGCGATCACTTCCGGTGTGTTGTTGGTCTTTGCCTGTCTGGTGCTGCTTTATAAGCGTTTGATGAGCCCGCTGGTGAACATGACATCTCTCGCGCTTGCTCCACTGGGCGGCATTATGCTGATCTGGTTCATCGGCATGCCGCAATCCATGCCCGTCTATATCGGTATTCTCTTGCTCTTGGGGATTGTCTCGAAGAACTCGATCCTGCTTATCGATTTCGCGATTGAGGAAATGCAGCGCGGCACAGACCAGTTCACCGCGATCATGGAAGCGGGGCACAAGCGGGCTCAGCCAATTGTGATGACGACTGTGGCGATGACAGCGGGCATGATCCCAACGGCGATATCCCTCACCGGGGACGGCGCATGGCGTCAGCCAATGGGCATTACCGTGATCGGCGGTCTTGTCATGTCAACTGTCTTGACGCTGGTTATCGTGCCTGCTGGTTTTAGCCTTGCCGATAGTTTTGAAAAGCGTGTCGGGCCATGGCTGCGCGAAAAAATGCTGACATACAAAACGGGTGATGACACCAAGCCTTATGGCCCGGCGGCTGATGTGCCGCGCCACGATCAACCCCGTCATAATGCACCACGCCCTGATTTGCCGATCCCTCCCGGAGCGCAGCCTGCTGAATAACCGCACATCTTTCAGCATGGATAGGTGACGTGCCGTTCATTATGCGGCACAAAAGCCCGCAATGGCTGAGGCAGTGAAACCATCCCCCTTTGGCGGCGAACCGCTTACCCAGGATCGCGCGCGCCGTATGCGTTGGAGTGCGACGGGCCTGCTTGCCGCTATGGCCATCGTGTTTTTCAGCACTCACGCACTGGCTGTATCGGGCCACCCGGCATGGGGATATGTCAACGCTTTTGCCGAAGCGGCCATGGTGGGCGGCCTTGCCGATTGGTTCGCCGTAACCGCCCTGTTCCGCCACCCCCTGGGCATTCCAATCCCGCACACTGCAATTATTCCCGAAAACAAGGATCGTATCGCCGATACGATGGCGAATTTTTTGCAGGAGAACTTCCTCACTCCCGCAGTCGTTGCGCGGCGCATGTCGGGCATGAATGTCGCACGCGCGGTTGGCGATTTTCTGGCTGCTGGCTCCGAGCAGCCCTCTGGCGAAGATGCGAGATCGCGCATAACGGGCGGTGCGGCCGAACTGCTTGCTGAAGTGCTCGAATCGCTGGATCCTGACCGGCTCGGCAATCAGGTGCGCACAGGCCTTGCGAGCCAGCTTGGCAAGATTGATGTCTCTCCGCTGGCAGGCCGAATGCTCGAAAGCGCGATGACCGATCGTAGCCACCAGCCTTTAATCAATGGCTTTATCCGCTGGGCAGGCCTGACGCTTGAAGACAATGAAGAAACCGTGCGCGATATCATCCACCAACGCGCGAATGCGGTGCTGCGCTGGACGGGTCTGGATGAGAGGATTTCGGGCAGCGTGCTGGATGGCTTGTACAAGCTGCTTGCCGAAGTGCTGGTCGATCCCGATCACCCCATCCGTCACAAGATTGAGGAGGGTCTGGGACAATTGGCACAGGACCTTCAAAACGATCCCGAAACGCGCGAGCGGGTCGAGGCGATGAAGCGCGATATTATCGACAATCCGGCTGTCGCGGAATGGTGGATGGGGGTGTGGGAACGTATCCGCCAATCGCTTATCCGGCGCGCGCGCGATCCCGATAGCGGGCTGGGCGCTGAAATGCGCAAAGGTCTGGCGGACCTGGGGGCAGCGCTCAAACAGGATGAGCGGCTGCAAATGCAGATCAACCGCTTTGCCCGCCGCACTGCCGCAGGCGTCGCGACCCGTTACGGCGCTGAGATTGTGACTTTGGTGTCCGAGACAGTGAAGCGCTGGGATGCGACGACGATTACAGGCCGGATCGAGAACGCCGTTGGCCGCGACCTGCAATTCATCCGTATCAACGGAACGATTGTGGGCGGCCTTGTGGGCATGACCCTGCACTTTATTGTGGGCTTTATGTGACCGTCTTTCCCACACAGAATGGGCCGTTGCTGAGCACCGAGAGATTGGAAATCTGGTTGCCGCAAGCGGATGACATCGATGCGATGATTGCCCTGGTCTCGCACCCGGAGACCCATCGTTTCCTGGGCCCCATGGGTTCGCATGCGGACCATTTTTCAAGGATCCTGCGTAACACCGGGAGCTGGATGGTCTATGGTTATGGAATATGTGTGGTCAAGCGGATCGGTGAAAGCGAGCCGGTCGGGAATTGCGGCATCTTTCAGTCCCACCGCGGGCTTGGAGACGATTTCGATAATCAGCCTGAAGCTGGCTGGATCATGCGGCATGATTGCACCGGTCTCGGATATGCCGGAGAGGCCATGCAGGGGATATTAGACTGGTTCGACCAATATTTTGGGCGCGCAATTGTCTGTTTGATTAATCCCGAAAACACGCCATCACACCGATTGGCGCGAAAGCTCGGCTTTGCTGCGCTGCGCGATGCCGAAATGCCGGATGGCGACCGGTTAACTCTGCTGCGCAGACCGCCGCCATCCGGCTGATGCTTTATAGCGCCCCGGTTAGCTCCGGTACCGCATTGTATAAATCCGCAACAAGGCCGATATCTGCCACTTGGAAGATCGGTGCGTCTTCGTCCTTGTTGATCGCGATGATCACTTTGGAATCCTTCATACCTGCCAAGTGCTGGATCGCGCCGGAAATGCCGATGGCGATGTAAACCTCTGGCGCAACGATCTTGCCGGTTTGGCCGACCTGGTAATCGTTGGGCACATAGCCTGCATCGACGGCGGCGCGCGATGCGCCGATGGCCGCGCCGAGTTTGTCGGCGAGCGGGTTGATGATGCTGTCAAAGGTCTCCGAATCTTTCAGCGCGCGGCCGCCCGATACGATGATTTTCGCGCTGGCGAGTTCGGGCCGGTCGCTTGAGGCGATTTCGCTGCTGACAAAGCTTGAGATGCCAGCATCGCCGGGGCCGGATGCGTCTTCAATGGCGGCCGATCCGCCTTCAGCGTCCGCCTTGGCAAAGGCTGTGCCGCGCACGGTGATGACGAGTTTCGGATCGGAAGATTCCACCGTCGCAATCGCATTACCGGCATAGATTGGGCGGGTGAAGGTTTTGGGGCCTTCAACCGAGAGAATGTCGGAGATTTGCATCACGTCCAGATGCGCTGCGACGCGCGGAGCGATGTTCTTGCCCGATGTGGTCGCAGGCGCGAGGAATGCGTCATAACCATCCATCAGGCCAGCGATCAGCGGAGCCACGTTTTCAGCAAGGCCGTTTGCGTAAGCGGCATCATCTGCTTTCAGCACTTTGGCAACGCCAGCGATTTTGGCAGCTGCATCTGCAACCGATCCGCAATCATGGCCTGCGACAAGCGCGGTCACTTCGCCAAGTTCAGCTGCTGCGGTGACCACTGCAAGAGTGGCGTCATTCACAGCAGAATTATCGTGTTCGACGAGAACGAGAGTGTTCATGTGTCTGTCCTTTTCCTAGCTGGGCCGCGCGCTTACGCGATCCCCAGTTCCTTGATTTTGGCAACCAGAGCCGCAACGTCTTCAACCTTTTCACCGGCCTGGCGAACGGGTGGCTCGCTGACATTGGTGGTGGTGAGGCGCGGTGCGATATCCACGCCGAAATCGGCTGGCGTTTTGGCATCCAATGGCTTTTTCTTCGCTTTCATGATGTTGGGCAGCGAAGCATAGCGCGGCTCATTCAAACGAAGGTCGGTGGTGACGATGGCCGGCATCGTGAGCTTTACCGTTTCAAGTCCGCCATCAATCTCGCGTTTTACTGAAACGCTGTCGCCATCCACTTCAACCGTGTTGGCAAAGGTGCCTTGCGGACGTCCCATCAGAGCGGCAAGCATTTGGCCTGTCTGGTTGGAATCATCGGATATCGACTGTTTGCCGAGAAGGATGAGGCCGGGGCCTTCTTCTTTGGCAATCGCTTTGAGGATTTTGGCAACGGCGAGGGGTTCAACCTCTTCGTCCGTCTCGACCAGAATTGCGCGATCTGCACCCATGGCAAGCGCGGTGCGCAGCGTTTCCTGAGCCTTTGCCGGGCCAACCGAAACAGCTATGATTTCGTCGGCTTTGCCCGCTTCCTTGATGCGGATCGCTTCTTCGACAGCGATTTCATCAAACGGGTTCATGCTCATTTTGACATTGGCCAAATCAACGCCGGAACCATCCGCCTTCACGCGTGGTTTTACGTTGTAATCGATCACCCGTTTGACGGGGACGAGGATTTTCATGGGGTTTGTGTCCTTTCCCTTTGATCTTTGGCCTGAGAATCGCTTGATTCAGCCATAATTTCCTGCAAGACCTATCTCGCGTTTACGTAAACGTCAAGTTCGCTAACGGGCCAGAAAGCCAAATGGCCCATAAGGATGTACTTGCTCAACTTTGCCGCATTACCTTGCTTTGCGCAGGGCCAAGGTCAAGCCTCGTTTTTGGCAAGAATGATGCAATTTTTGCCGCTCTATTGCATATGATGCGATCCATTACGGAAGGGGAGAGGGCGGGATGCACAAAACGCTTGGATTTGCGATTGCGGCTTTGGGGATGGCCTTATGCCAACCTTTGGTGGCGGATGATTCCGCGCCCGCACCGCTTGAAACGCGCGCGCTGCCGCCCGGGGAATTGGCGCAGTTCAAATCGCCTAATGCGACCTTTCGCGATCTCGATTGGCTTGTTGGCGAATGGCGCGGGTCAGGTGTGGGCGGGGCCATTGCAAGCGAAACCTGGACCCGGCCCGTTGGCGGCACGATGGTGGGAACCTTCATTCAGCAAACTGGCGAAGGCGCAGTCATGTTTACAGAGCTAATGTATCTGCGCGAAGTCGCTGGCAGCATCGAGTTGCGTCTCAAACATTTCAACGCCGACCTTACCGGCTGGGAAGAAAAGGCCGAGGTTGAGGCCTACCGCTTGCTGGCCGTCGAGCCATGCGCTGTGTTCTTCCAAGCTTTGACTATGCGCTGTGCAGATCCTTCAGAGCCCGGCAAAGGTGTGGTGATCGCAGTGCGCGCCGGCAAGGATGATGCGGGCAATATAGAAGAGCTGGTTTTCCGCTACAGGCCCAATGCAGGTTTAAGCGCACCTTCCTATGATTGTGATGGGACAACCGTGGCGATCAATGATTGCCTTGCCGCGATCCGTGAACGGGCAGAGGAACGCGAGAAGCTCTATTTCAAAACCGCGCTTGGCGAGAGTGGTTTTACCGATGGGGAGAGTGAGCTGCACACTTTAATGCGCGCATCACAAGCCGCAGCGGTGCAGCACCGCGCGCAGGAATGTGGGGCGGTGTATGAGTTCTGGAAATCCGGCAGCATCCGCAACGCGATGAGCCTGAGGTGCTCCATTCGCTTAATCGATCAGCGCACGCATACGATCTGGCGCAATTGGCTGACCTATCAAGATTCGAGCGCACCAATCCTGCCGGAACCAGGGCCGAGCAGATAGGTCAATGCAGTAGAGCCTAACGGCTGCGTAGCGGCCGCAAGGCCAAGTGGTCGCCCGCAGCGGGCGCGGCCTGCCGCGCATCTAGCGAGGAGTTCGCCCGGATGGGCGAACTCTTCACAAACTACGCCGCCTTTTTCACCTCAGCGACGATCTTTTTCGCCGCATCGCCAAGATCATCAGCAGGCACAATCGCAAGGCCCGAATTGGCGAGGATTTCCTTGCCTGCCTCAACATTCGTGCCTTCAAGGCGCACCACCAGCGGAACCTGAAGGTTCACGTCTTTCGCTGCTTGCACCACGCCATTGGCGATGATGTCGCATTTCATGATGCCGCCAAAGATGTTGACCAGGATGCCCTCAACAGCCGGGTCTTTCAAAATGATCTTGAACGCTGCGGTGACCTTTTCGGTCGTCGCGCCGCCGCCCACGTCGAGGAAGTTGGCGGGGAAGGCGCCGTTCAGCTTGATGATGTCCATCGTCGCCATCGCAAGACCTGCGCCATTGACCATGCAGCCGATATTGCCGTCGAGCTTGATATAAGCGAGGTCGTATTCGGACGCTTCAACCTCAGCTGGGTCTTCCTCTGTTTCATCGCGCATTTCTTCAATCGCAGGGTGACGATAAAGCGCGTTGCCATCAAAGCTCATCTTGGTGTCGAGCACCAACAGATGCGCATTGCCATCCGCGTCAGGCTTGGTTTCAACCAGTGGGTTGATTTCCAGCATATCGCAGTCGCTTGCCATGAAAGCGGTATAGAGCTGCTTGGCCAGTTTCTGACACTGCTTGTTGAGATCGCCCGAAAGCTCAAGCGCGAAAGCGACCGCGCGCGCATGGTGCGGCATAAAGCCTTGCGCGGGGTCGATGGTGATCGTTGTGATTTTCTCAGGCGTTTCGTGCGCGACATCTTCAATGTCCATGCCGCCTTCTGTGGAAGCAACCATGGCGACCCGGCCCGAAGCACGGTCCACCAGCATGGCAAGGTAGTATTCGCTTTCGATATCGACGCCGTCTGTCACATACAGGCGGTTTACCTGCTTGCCCGCATCGCCCGTCTGGATGGTCACCAGCGTGTTGCCGAGCATCTCTTTGGCGTGGCTTTCAACCTCGTCCAAAGAGAAAGCGAGGCGCACGCCACCCTTGGCATCTTCTGGCAATTCTTTGAATTTGCCTTTGCCCCTGCCACCAGCGTGGATTTGCGCTTTCACGACGTAAAGCGGACCGGGCAGCTTTTTCGCGCCCTCAACCGCTTCTTCGACTGTCAAAGCCGCGTGTCCGGCGGGAATAGCAATCCCGTGTTCCTTGAGCAGTTCTTTCGCCTGATATTCGTGCACATTCATGGCTGGTTTGATCCCTTTGGTAGTTTTGATCCGCAACGCCCGCCGCATTGCCATAGAAAGGTTGTGGGGGAGAGATATTCGCACAAATCCCTAAGCATGGATTGTAGCGCTTGAAAAGTGCCTCTCGCACCGCCACTCAAACAACTCGTCATGATTGATAGGACACGCCTTGAACAGATCATCCGCGAAGCAGGGCGGATCGCGCTTTCGCGTTGGCCAGGGGACGGCCATGCATTGGAAAGCTGGGACAAGACACCCGGCAATCCCGTCAGTGAAGCTGATCTCGAAGTAGACGCATTTCTAAAACGCGAATTGCGCGCACTTTTGCCTTCTGCTGGCTGGTTGTCAGAAGAAACAGTCGATGATGAGGAGCGGCTCAACAGCGATCTGATCTGGATGGTCGATCCCGTCGATGGCACGCGTGATTTTATCCGGGGCCGCGATGGCTGGGCTGTCTCGGTCGCTCTCATAAGTGGGGGCAAACCGCTTTTGGGATCGTTGTTTGCCCCTGCAAGGGGGCAGATGTTTGTCGCCGAAGCTGGGCGCGGCGCGTTTCTTAATGCCAAGCCTATGACCGCATCGCGCCGGACACAGATGGCCGGTGCGCGCATCCCGGTGGATCAATTGCCCGATCCTGTGAGCGACCTTGTGGTCGTGGAAAAGCCCAATTCGATCGCCCTGCGCATTGCCATGGTCGCGTGTGATCAGGCCGATCTGGTGGCGACTTTGCGATGGGGATATGAATGGGATGTTGCAGCAGCCACACTGATTGCGCGAGAAGCAGGGGCGCAGGTTTCTGAGGCTTTTGGCAAATCATTGAGTTTCAACAAGCGCGACCCGCGCGATTTTGGTGTACTTGTCTCGTCGCCTCAAATCCACGATCAAGTTGCAGCGCGCATCAGGCCAATGGCGTTGAGTTTGCGAGACAAATAAAAACGGGCTCCCGGTTGGGAGCCCGCTCTAACGTGGGCCTGGGTAAAACCCTTATTCCGACTGAGCAGCAGCCACATCAGCATCGGTGATCGGGATGATTTTGATTTCAACCCGGCGGTTAAGTGGCTCGTTAACGTTGTCCGCTGTTTTCACACGCAGCTGGTCATAGCTTTCGCCAAAGCCGCGCGTGGCAAGGCGCCCACGCGCCACACCTTTTGCGGCAAGGTAGTCAGCAACCGATTGCGCGCGCTGTTCTGACAGGCGCTGGTTGAGCGCAGTCGAGCCTGTCGTATCGGTAAACCCGTACACATCGACAAGACTGTTTGGATATTTGATCAGGCTTTCTGCAACCGAATCAAGCGTTGTGAGAAAGCCCGGATTGATTTCTGAAGAGCCGCTTGCAAAGGTAACTCCATCGGGTAGACGCACAAGAATGGCATCTTGATCGCCGATTTCTTCCACATCTACGCCTGATCCGGCCGTTTGCTCATCCAGTTCCTTGATCTGGTCATCGAACTGTTTTCCGACCACAGCGCCTGCCGTGCCGCCAATACCTGCCCCGATAATGCGCGCGGCATCTCCGCCAATCGCCCCACCGAGAAGGTAGCCCAATGTCCCGCCTAAAGCTGCGCCAATGCCTGTGCGCGATACTTTCTGTTCACCCGTATTGGGATCGGTGACACATGCGCTTGTGCCCAGCAATGCAATCGATGCGGTGCTTGCTACCAAAATGCGTGATCTTTTCATTGTCTTGTTTCCTCCGCTTATCGGTGAGTATTGTCGCACAGGGGCCACCCCAACTGCAAGCCCACCGCGCTCAATGACTAAGGCTGTGCTGCGAAACGGTTTGCGTGTAAATGAACCGTGTGTAACACTTTGTTAGCTATGCTGGCAGTTGCCCTATCCTTGCGGGGAACCGTTTTTCACACACCCGCTTTCATCCGCTCCTAATTGTGCTAGCGATGCTCTTGTGACACCTTTCCCCTGGCAAGATCTGTTTCTGATAATCGGGCTAATTGTGCTCAATGGCGTCTTTGCAATGTCAGAGCTAGCTATTGTCTCTGCCAAAACCGCCACTTTGAGAGCCAAGACGGAGGATGGTTCCGTTGGCGCGCGCGTCGCCCTTCGACTTGCAGCTGAGCCGGGCAAGTTCCTGTCGACCGTTCAGATTGGTATTACCCTTATTGCGATCATAACCGGTGCACTTTCGGGTGCTAGCCTGGAGGCTCCTGTGGGTGAGCGTTTGGCTGCGGTCGGTGTACCCGCTGATATCTCGAACGATGTGGCGTTCATATCGGTGATCGCACTGACCACATATTTAAGCGTAGTGGTGGGTGAATTGGTCCCCAAACAGCTGGCCTTGCGCGCCGCTGTCCCAATTTCAATTGTCATGTCGCGCCCCATGGCATTGCTTGCGACCATTGCGGCTCCGCTTGTCTGGGTGCTTGATACCTCTTCGGCTGGGATAATCCGCCTGTTTGGCATCCGTTCCAAAGGCACCAGCAGCGTCACCGCGCAAGAACTGCAAATGATATTTGCCGATGCGACGCGATCAGGCGTTATTGAAGCCGAGCAGCACCAGATCCTAACAGGGGTCGTGCGTCTGGCAGAGCGACCCGTGCGCGACATGATGACCCCGCGCACGGAACTGGACTGGATCGACGCGGATGCTGACCCCGCGCAAATCCTCAAAGCCATTGATGAAAGCCCGCATTCGCTGCTGCCAGTCGCCGAGGGGTCTCCTGATAGCATTCTTGGCATAATCAAAGTGCGAGAAATACTGGCCAAGCTGGTCGCAGGAGAGCCTGTTTCGATCCGAGCCATGATGCGCAAAGCAGAAGTCGTGCCCGATCAACTGGATGCGATGGACGCGCTGCGCGTTTTGCAATCGGCCGAAATCGCGATGGCGGTGGTCCACGATGAGTACGGCCATTTTGAAGGGATCGTGACGCCGGTTGATTTGCTTACCGCAATAGCGGGAAATTTCGCGAGCGATCAGGATGAGGGCGATTCACCGTTGATTGTCGAGCGGTCAGATGGGACTCTGCTTGTATCAGGAGCGTTGTCTGCCGATGCGCTCGCCGACAGGCTCTCAATCGAATACGATGAAACCCGTGAATTTGGGACAGCGGCCGGATTTGCGCTGTCCGTGCTGAAGCGCCTGCCGGTTGAGGGCGAATCGTTCAGCGAACAGGGCTGGACTTTCGAGATCGTCGATATGGACAATCGACGGATCGACAAGATCCTCGTGATGCGTGAGGCGGAAGAGCCTGATGACGTTGTCCTGGACAGCTGAGCGGGTTCAATCGGTTGGTCTAGCAAACCGAGAGCGTGATTGCCGGCGCCCAGCAGCTCCGTCGCGAAGCGGAGGAATTAGCAACGAGGATGCGCACCCGGATGGGCGCGCTCCATCAAGAAGGAATCAATGTCTGCGCGTTTGCACCGTCACCTTCGGGTGCAGCGATAATGTCGCGTGTTACCGTGCCTTTGGCGACTGTGTTTGTTTCCGGATCACCAACCTCGCTACGAATGCCAGGTGCTGAACTGCCTGCACGATCAAGCGCGCTGGTCTCAATTGAGCTGCGCGGCGTAGGGCCTCCAAACAAAGCTTCCAATGCCTGTTCACTTGCCGCGCCTTCAACCGGACGAGGTGCACCAGGAGCAGGCGGGGTGAGTGAGAAATCTGGCGGCACAACGAGCGGCGCCTGACGCTGAACTGCAAATTCATCGGGACGGTCGCGGTTGAAAATCCCGTTGCCACCGCACGCGCCGAGCATGGCTGTGCCCGAGACCAGAATGATTGCCTTTGTTACGTTACGCATGTTTTGTCTCCGCTGGCCCTTCGGCCTCTTCTTCTGTGTCGCGCACAAACAGGCTGCGAGCAAGGATTATGACCACGCCGATGGTGATTGCGGCATCGGCTATGTTGAAAACAAGGAAGGGCCTAAAGGTCCCGATGTGTAAATCTGCATAATCGAGCACATAGCCCAATTCCCACCTGTCATAGATATTGCCTATCGCGCCGCCCAAGATCAACGAGAGACCAAAGATATCTCCCATCTTCTTCTCGCGCATCATCCAGACCAAAACAACGCATGCAATTGCTGCGGTAACCGCCACCAGCCCATAGCGCATTTCCGGGCTGTTCGCTTGAAACATGCCGAGCGAGACACCTTGGTTGTGCACTCGGGTTAGATCAAAAAACGGCAGCAGATCCAGTTTGTCGCCCTCATTTTTCAAGCCCAGCGGACCTGCGACCAACCACTTAACACTCTGATCGAGCGAACACACCACGGCTGCAACCACCAATCCGATCAATCGGTTGCGAGTAAACAGTCCGCTCACGCCGCCGCTCCATCGATGGCTGCAACGGCCGTCTCGCACCGGCCGCAAAGCGCGCCGTCTTCGGGCACGTCGGGAAGCAAGCGCCAGCAGCGCCCGCACTTATGGTCTGTGGATTTGGTGACGATCACTTCGTCGCCTTTAGCGCGCGTCACTGTCCCGGTGATGAACAATTCGGCGAGCTGTTCGTCGGTTACGCCATCGGGCACTGCATCGGCTGGCACAGTAACGATTGCCTCATTGCTTGAGCGGATCACCTTTTCGCGCCGGAGCGGCTCGATTGCTTCGGTCACGCGTTCGCGGAGTGCGCGCAGCTTTTCCCACTTCGCGGCATCTGCAGGAACGGCGGGAACTGTGGGCCATTCAAGAAGGTGTACGCTGTCCTTGCTGTCGGGATAGCGGGATTGCCACACTTCCTCAGTGGTAAAAACAAGCACAGGTGCAGTGTATCGGACAAGCGCGTGGAACAACAGGTCGAGCACCGCGCGGTAAGCCTTGCGCGCAACACTATCGGGGCCATCGCAATAAAGCGTGTCTTTGCGGATATCGAAGAAGAAGGCGGAAAGGTCTTCATTGCAGAAGTCCACCAGCAGCCGCGTATACGTGTTGAAATCGTATTCGGTCGCCGCCTTTTGAAGCTTTGCGTCAAGCTCTCCCAGCAGCGACAGGACATACAATTCCAGCTCCGGAATTTCGCCCAGATCGCTCGCATCGCCAGTGTAGCCATCGAGCGCGCCGAGCAGATAGCGGAACGTGTTGCGCAGGCGGCGATATTGATCGCCCACGCCTTTGAGGATTTCATCGCCGATCCGGTGATCCTCGGTGAAATCAACCGAAAGCGCCCACAGCCTGATGATATCCGCGCCGGTTTGCTCCATCACTTTTAGCGGACTGATCGTGTTGCCGAGCGATTTCGACATCTTCTTGCCCTTGGCATCCATGGTGAAGCCGTGGGTCAGCACCTGATCGTAAGGCGCGCGCCCGCGTGTGGCGCAGGATTGGAGCAGCGAGGATTGGAACCAGCCGCGATGCTGGTCTGATCCTTCGAGATAGAGATCGGCTGGCCACTGCAAATCGCCCCAGCGCCCGCTTTCGAGTACAAAGGCATGTGTGCATCCGCTGTCGAACCAAACATCAAGGATATCGGTGACCATTTCAAAGTCATCCGGGTTGTGTGCGTCCCCGAGGAATTCCGCTTTGCGAGCCTCTTCCCATGCATCGACGCCTTCCTTTTCGACCGCGGCGACAATGCGGGCGTTGACTTCCGGGTCTTGCAGGTAGGTGCCGTCGGGCCGGACAAACAAAGTGATCGGCACACCCCATGCGCGCTGGCGTGAGAGCACCCAATCGGGCCGCCCTTCGACCATGGAGCCGATGCGGTTCTGGCCTTTTTTCGGGATGAACTGGACGCGCTCAATCTCGGACATGGCGCGGCTGCGCAGCGTGTCGCGCTCGGTTTGCGGACTTGCTCCGCTGGAGGCTGCCGCCTCGATATCCTCAAGGCTCATTTCATGGAGAGAGGATGGGGCAGCGCCGCCGGTCAGCTCCTTATCCATCGGCACGAACCATTGCGGCGTGCAGCGATAGATGACCTTGGCCTTCGAGCGCCACGAATGCGGGTAGGAGTGCACGTAGTCCGCGCTGGCCGAAAGCAGTGCACCCGCTTCGCGCAAATCGTTGCAGATCGGCCCGTCAGGCGCGTTGAAGGGCTTGTTGATGACGGAGCGCCGGCGCTCGTCATGCCCGCCCAGCCACGGCCAGTCGTCGCGATAGGTGCCGTCATCCTGCACCGCGAAGACCGGGTTGATCCCGTTCGCCTTGCACAGCTCGAAATCGTCCTCGCCGTGGTCGGGCGACATATGGACGAGGCCGGTGCCGCTCTCAGTGGTGACAAAGTCGCCTTCGAGGAAGGGGCGCGGAGTGGCGTAGAACCCGCCGAGATGGTGCATCGGGTGGCGGGCCTTGGCACCTTTGAGCGCCTCGTTCGATAAGGCCGACTCAAGTTTCAAGCCGATGCCGCTTCTTCCAGTGAAGTCCTGCATCAACGCTTGAGACAACACATATCGAGCGCCGTTATCGCCTTTGAATACGCCGTAGCAAGAACCGTAATCGATTGACTCTAGATCAGGATGAAAAGCGATCGCCTGGTTCACCGGGATCGTCCACGGGGTCGTCGTCCAGACCACCGCAAGCGCGCCAACCAGTTTAGGCACATTCGGGCACTCGATGATCTCGAACGCCACATCGATTTGCGGCGAATCCGTCAGGTCTTCGTATTCTACCTCAGCCTCAGCCAGCGCGGTCTTCTCGACCGGCGACCACATCACCGGCTTTGAGCCTCGGTACAAATTGCCAGCCTCGGCAAACTTCATAAGCTCGGCGACAATCGTCGCCTCGGCTTGGAAATCCATGGTGAGATAAGGCCGGTCCCAATCGCCCATGATGCCCAGCCGCTTTAACTGTTCGCGCTGAGTATCGACCCATTTCTGCGCATAGGCGCGGCATTCGGCGCGGAATTCCTTGGCCGGAACCTCATCCTTGTTGAGCTTCTTCTTGCGATATTGCTCCTCGACCTTCCACTCGATCGGAAGGCCGTGGCAATCCCAGCCCGGCACATAGGGCGCGTCCTTGCCCATCAGGTTCTGCGTCCGGCAGACCATGTCTTTCAGGATATGGTTGAGCGCATGGCCGATATGCATGTCGCCATTGGCGTAAGGCGGGCCATCGTGGAGGATGAACTTCTCACGCCCCAACCGCGCTTCGCGCAGTTTTGTGTAAAGGTCGATCTGCTCCCAACGTTCGGCAATGCCCGGCTCCTTTTGCGGGAGGCCAGCCTTCATGGGAAAGGCGGTCCTGGGCAGGAAGACCGTGTCTTTGTAGTCGCGCTTGGAAGGTTCGTCTGTCATTGCGGAGCCGCGCTTAGAAGCCTTCGCGCTTTCTCGCAATCCTTGTCCATCTGAACGATCAAATCATCAAGGCTTTCAAACTTCGCTTCTCCGCGCAGGAAGTGGTGAAAGGCGACCTCGATTTCCTGCCCATACAGATCTCCGGAAAAGTTGAAGAAATGCGGCTCTAACAGTTCCTTGGGCGGCTCAAACTGCGGACGAATGCCGATATTTGCCGCGCCGTTGAACACTTGCCCAGTTGAAAGTACTTTACCGGTCACTGCGTAAACGCCGTATTTGGGGCGAAGATAAGTGTCGATGGCGATGTTGGCGGTGGGATAGCCAAGCTTGCGCCCGTTTTTGTCCCCATGCTCCACAATCCCGCGAATGGCGAAAGGCCGGGAGAGAAGCTTTGCTGCCAATTGCGGATCACCTTCACGCAAAGCCTCACGAATGCGGCTGGACGAGACGATGCCGTCCTGCCTGACCGCCTCGACCACGCGCGAACGCAAACCGTGCTCTGCTCCAAATCCTTGGAGCATTCCGGCATTGCCTTTCGCCCCCCGACCAAACGTGAAATCGCCGCCGGTCACAACTCCATGCGCGCCGAAGCGGCCCAAAAGTATTTCGGTGATGAAGTCTTGCGCGCTGGTTCCGGCAAGCTCCCCATCAAAATGGAACACCATCATCGCGGTTGCACCTGCTGCCAGATACAGTTCTTGGCGCTGTTCCAACGTCGTAAGGCGAAAGGGCGGCACATCTGGGTGAAAGAACCGCACCGGATGCGGATCGAATGTCGCGATAATCGAAGGGCGGCCTTCTTGGTGCGCCCACTCTATTGCCTCGCCAGCAACAGCCTGATGCCCGGTGTGAAAGCCGTCGAAATTGCCAAGCGCAATCACTGCACCGCGAAGGGCATCTGAGAGAGGTTTTTGATGATCGAGCCAGCGCATATCCGCTTAGTCTTTATCGGCTCGTTCAAAAGAGACAAAGGAATAAGCGGGGCGGATTGTGCCGTTCACTTCTGCGGCAGCAAAGTTCGCGCGGGCAACTTCGCTCCATTCCGGGCCAGGCGCACGCATAAACGTGTCGCCTTTGTATTCCTCGTGGATCTGGGTGAGCTCAATTTTGTGCGCGATGGGCATGAATACATCATAGATCGCCGCACCGCCCACAATCATCACTTCACCGGTTTCGTTTTCCTGAGCAGCGAGTTCCAGCGCTTCTTGCACGCTCCGCACAATTTCCGCGCCTTCGCTATTCCACCGTTCGCGCCGGGTCAGAACGAGATGACGGCGTCCCGGCAGGATGCCTGGCAGGCTCTCAAACGTCTTGCGGCCCATGACCATAGGTTTGCCGATGGTAAGCGATTTGAAGCGCCGCAAATCTGCGGGAAGCTTCCATGGCAAGCGGTTCTCAACCCCAATCGCGCCATTGGCTGCGCGGGCGTAAATGAGTGTGATCGTGAGGCCGTGAGTTTTTGTCACTGTGAATGCATCACGCCTTTTGGCTTACCCGCGTGACATGACCCATTTTTCGGCCATCGCGCGCTTCTTTCTTGCCATAGAGGTGCAAGTGCGGCTCGCCTTCCCCTGCAAGGATCTGATGCGCGGCATGAGCATCCTCACCAACGATATTGCGCATGTCGATGCTGGCAAACCGCGTCTCGGTCCCGCCCAAAGGCAGACCTGTAATCGCGCGGATATGATTTTCGAACTGGCTGGTTGCCGCGCCTTCGATCGTCCAATGGCCGGAATTATGCACACGCGGGGCCATTTCATTGAAGATCGGGCCTTGTTTGGTGGCGAAGAATTCAAGTGTAAGAACGCCAGTATATTTGAGCGCATCTGCGGTTTGGGCCGCGATCCTGCGAGCCTCTTCAACTTGACTTTCCACCAGAGCGCCTGCGGGCAGAACCGAAGAGGCAAGCATCCCATCATCATGCGTGTTGGCTGTGGAATCCCAGAACCTGATCGCGCCATCACGGCTGCGTACAAGGATAACCGAAAATTCCGTTTCAAACTCGACGCGGCCCTCATAGACACAGCGCTGGCCTGGAAAGCGCACGCCATCTGCATCATGGGCAGAGGCAACTTTCCATTGTCCCTTGCCGTCATAGCCATCGCGAGCCGTTTTCAGAATGCCAGGTGTGCCAACCTGTTCGAGTGCGCGGCGGAAATCGTCCTCGCTTTCAACGCGGGCATGCGGGGCAGCTATCGCTCCCAATTGTTCGACAAAGGCTTTTTCGGCGAGGCGATCCTGCGCAGTTTCAAGCGCTTTGGGATGGGGCGCGAGCACAGCGTCGGGAATTGCAGCGACCGCGGTAAGTGGGACATTTTCAAATTCCCATGTCACCACATCGCACTGGGCCGCAAACGCTGCGAGAGCGGCTTTATCCCCCCAGCCATTCTCAAAGAAATCCTGACAGACGTCCGCTGCGACATTGTCGCCTTCAGGCGCGTAGCCGATGACGCGGTAGCCCAATTGGACGGCCGCCATGGCAAGCATCCGACCAAGCTGGCCGCCGCCAAGAATGCCGATTGTGGAGCCGGGGGGTAAAGGGGTGGTCATACCGGCACCTCTCCCACTGCCTCGCTGCGCGCCGTGCGCCATGCTTTCAGACGCTCGGCCAGTTTCTCATCTCCATTGGCAAGAATTGAAGCCGCCAAAAGCGCCGCATTCTTCGCGCCCGCATCGCCGATCGCCAAAGTGCCAACGGGAACGCCGGCCGGCATTTGAGCAATCGAGAGAAGGCTATCCATGCCAGACAGAGCTTTGGATTGTATGGGAACGCCGAGCACTGGAAGGTGCGTCATCGCTGCGATCATGCCGGGCAAGTGCGCCGCGCCGCCTGCGCCAGCGATAATGACGTGAAATCCTTCGCCGGCCGCGCCTTTGGCAAAGGCATTCATCCTATCAGGTGTGCGGTGCGCTGAAACAATGCGAGCGTCATAGGCAACGCTGAGTTCATCGAGGATTTCGCATCCAAGTTTCATAGTGGGCCAGTCAGATTGGCTGCCCATCACCACTGCAACTTTTGCGCGCCCTTTTTCGGCTTTCTCGCCCGCCATGTTCAAACCTCAGCTGTCTTTGAGATAGTACCGTTCACCCGGCACCATCTCTGCATCAAAGTCGTAAACAATCGGCTGACCAGTGGGAATCTCAAGCTGCGTTATATCTTCATCCGATATCCCGGATAGGTGTTTGACGAGCGCACGTAACGAATTGCCGTGGGCCGAGATAATTACAGTCTCACCGCTTGCGAGAACCGGCAGGATATCGCTTTCCCAATAAGGCAGCACGCGTTCGATCGTCAGCTTCAGGCTTTCGGTGTAAGGCACATCAATTCCATCATAACGCGGATCTGCGCCCGGATCATATTCGCTGCCCGGCTCCATTGGCGGGGGCGGCGTGTCAAAGCTGCGCCGCCAGATGTGGACCTGTTCGTCCCCATGCTTGTCGCGCGTCTCCTGCTTGTTAAGACCAGTGAGACCGCCATAATGGCGCTCATTAAGGCGCCAGTCTTTGGTTACAGGCAGCCACAATAGGCCCGCCTCTTCCAATGCGAGGTTGAGTGTTTTGATCGCCCGGGTTTGAAGACTGGTGAAGCACGTTGTCGGGATCACACCCTTTTCGCGCATCAACCTGCCTGCGGCTTTGGCTTCGGCAACGCCTTTTTCAGTGAGATCAACGTCCCACCATCCGGTAAAACGGTTCTCAAGATTCCACTGGCTCTGACCGTGGCGGACCAAAATCAATTTAGGCACTGGCGCTATTGCTCCTCGTTGCGTGGGAGCCAAGGTCGTTAGCTTTCGCTGGCATCCTTGGAAACCCCGCTTTTGGACGATTCGCCTTTCATTTCTCGATCCTGCGATTTTCGGCGGCGCAGATTTTCGCGCAACTTTGCCGCCAGCCGCTCCTCCCGCGACATATTATTAGTCTTATCTTCATTCATATGAAATGCCTTGGCCCTACTAGCGTGCGAGTTCAAGCAGCGCTTGACAACCCGCGCGCGCCCATGGATAGGCGCGCGACTTGAACGGTGCGCCGCGGTAGCTCAGTGGTAGAGCGCGTCATTGGTAATGACGAGGCCGAGAGTTCAATTCTCTCTCGTGGCACCATTTCTTCTTCATTTTTGGGTCTTTTTCTTCCGCTATGTGGCGGAGGCGGAGTAAGCTTCGCTCGCGCCATCACGCTTTGATTGCCGTGATCAAAGATCTTGAGATATTCCGAACACTACCCCCACTTTTGACGAGTGCGCTTGCGCCACTCTCTCCGCTATCCATGTCCGCAATGTACTCTAACGCTGGGAGAGCGAACAATGGATCTGGGACTTAAAGGCAAGAAAGTCATCATGAATGGCGGCGCGCATGGGCTTGGCCTTGCATCGCTCAGGCACTTTGCAGCGGAGGGCGCAGATGTCGCGTTTTTCAGCCGCAAAGAAGACAAGATCGAAGCGGCCAAGAAAGAGATAGATGCCGCTGGCCCTGGCAAAGTGCATGGCGAGGTTTTCGACATGGCTAGCGGAGCGGACGCATACAAGAAATGGATTAGCGACGCTGCCGACGCTTTGGGCGGCTGCGATATCTTCGTCCATATGGCGAGTTCATCGGGCACGGGCGGAACGGGAGATTGGCAACAAGGCCTTGATATGGACATTCTGGGCGCGGTTCACGCCATCGAAGTCCTTACCCCGCATCTCGAAGCGTCCGACTGCGGTTCTATTGTGCTAATGTCATCGACTGCGGCGCTTGAAACTTTTGTCGCACCGCAGGCTTTCAACGCCTTGAAGGCCGCGCTCATCACTCACGGTTCGCAGCTTGCTCAGGCCATGGCGCCGCAAGGGATCAAAGTGAACTGCGTATCGCCCGGAGCGATTTATTATCCCGGCGGGAATTGGGAAGTCATTAAAGATGCGATGCCTCCGCTTTACGAAGGTACGCTTGCGAAAATGCCGATGGGCCGATTTGGTGAACCCGAAGAAGTGGCCAAAACGGTGGTTTTTGTCGCCAGCCCTGCCTGCCCTTACATGACCGGTGCAAATGTGGTGGTCGATGGCGGCTTTACCCAAAGGGTCCAATTCTAAAGACGCGCTCACTTCAAAGTTTCTCTTCAAAGAAAAAGGGCCAAAGCATGGCTGAAATAGACCGCGATACTCTGCTCGATATCTACACCCGGACGATGAAAGTGAACCGCACGGATGAGAAATTCCGCGAACTGCTGATGCAGGGCAAGGTCGCTGTCATGTATTATTGCGTGCGCGGACAAGAGCTTGTGTCGGGCGCTGCAATGGCTGCGCTCGATAAAGATGATTACGTCGTTTGCACTTATCGCGGGCAGGGCGAGCAAACCGCCAAAGGTATCCCGATGGAGAAATGGTGGGGCGAATGTCTCGGCAAAGCCACAGGCACTTGCAAAGGGAAAGGCGGCACCATGCACATCACTGATCCTGACACAGGGATTATGGTGACTACGGGAGTTGTCGGTTCAGGTCTGCCAATTGCGAACGGCCTTGCCATGGCAAGCCAAAACAATGGCGATGGCAAAGTGACGCTCGTCAGTTTTGGCGATGGAGCTGCCAATATTGGCGGCTTTCATGAAGCGATGAATATGGCCCAGCTATACAAGCTGCCCGTGGTCTTCCTGTGCCAAAACAACCGGTACGGCGAACACACTGCTTTTGCCGATCACACCGATAGCCCAAACATCGGATCGCGCGCTGCTTCTTACGGGATGAAAGGCGTCACGGTTGACGGGAACAACGTGAATGAAATCTACCCCGCCACGGCGGAAGCGGTGGAACATGCCCGATCTGGCAAGGGCCCCGTGCTGGTCGAAGCAATGTGTTACCGAATGATGGGGCATTTCTTCGGCTCTGACTTTTCGTACATGCCGCCAGAGCATTTGGAAGAAATGCAGAAGGAAGATCCGCTGCCCAAACTGCGGCAGGTGATGCTGGAGCGCCAGTTCACAGAGGAAGAACTCGATAAAATTGTCGCCGATATCAACAGTCAGATCGATGCTGCGGTTCAGCACGCATTGGATGCGCCGCTGCCCGATACTGATGAGATTTACAAAGACGTGCTTGAGGAGGTGAACTAACCATGGCCGAAATCACCATGACAGAGGCCCTCAACAAGGCCATCGACGAAGCTATGGCGGAAGATGCGGGTGTGTTTTGCCTGGGCGAAGATGTCTCTGCCAAACAAGGCGGCGGCGTTTTCAAAGTTACCAGCGGGCTGACCGAAAAATACGGCGAAAACCGCATCCGTGCGACGCCCATTTCCGAAACCGCGATTATCGGTGCGGCTGTGGGCGCAGCGCTTGCTGGCCAGCGCCCAATTGCCGAAATCATGCTGATGAACTTTGTCGGCGTATGCATGGACCAGATCGTCAACCACGCGGCAAAACTGCGCTATATGTCGGGTGGGCAGACGCCTTGCCCTATTGTTATCCGCACCACGACAGGAGTTGGCGTTGGCTTTGGTGGACAGCACTCTGACATGCTTGAGGCATGGTTTGCTCATGTCGCAGGGATGCATGTTGTCACCCCTTCCAATGCCGCTGATGCGCGAGGGCTGATGCGCAGTGCGATCGATGCCAATGACCCTGTCGTCTTTATCGAAAACATCCTTTGTTATGGCCTCAAATCCGAAGACCCCGGCCCCGGTTACCGTGTGCCTTTGGGCAAAGCTGCTGTGCCCAAAGAAGGCACCGACATATCGCTTATCACTTATGGCCGCACGGTGCTCGATGCACTCGAAGTCGCTGGCGAGCTTGAGAAAGAGGGCATTAGCGTGGAGGTCGTCGATCTAAGGACCATTGCGCCTTATGATGAGGAAGCTGTGCTTGCTTCTGTGCGCAAAACAGGCCGCGCGCTGACTTTGCACGAAGCGGTTCGCCCCTTTGGCACTGGCGCTGAAATCGCGGCCAATATTCAAGAAAAATGCTGGGATAGCCTGAAAGGCCCTGTGCGCCGGATTGGTGGAACATTCGCTGCGGTCCCGTTCGCGACGCATCTTGAACAGGCGTGGATCCCGAACAAGGCCGATATTGTAGCACAGATCAAAGCTTCGGTGGGGAAAGCGTAAATGGCAGAAGAAATCCGCATCCCCAAACTCGGCATGTCCGCCACTGAAATGACTCTGACCGAATGGATGTTTGGTGATGGCGAACGGGTTGAGAAGGGCGAGATCATCTACACCGTCGAAACCGACAAATCGACGACCGAAATCGAAGCGCAAGCTTCCGGTATTATCCGCCCGACAGGCGAAGAAGGCGGGGTCTATAAGGTGGGCGCTTTGATCGGGACGATTGAATAACGCACCGCCGGTTCGCGCGCCTTTCGTTCAGTAAACCCATCCACAAATAGGGGGGCAAGGGCCTTTTTGTCCTCCGGCTCGCGGATAGGGGGTGCAATAGCGGTTCCGATAAGGCTAACAGGCCCTGTTGTAGTAGGAAAATGCGCAAGAAGCGTTCCCGCTGAAACATTTGATCAAGCCGCTGCGCACCCTATTGATTTCGATCTCAAAATCGGCACAACGGCGCCATGATATACACAAAGCCACTTGGTCGCCGCCCCCTTTCCCGCAAAATCACCGCTTTTGCCGCATCCGCCTCTGTTATGGCTGTGCTGGCCGGATGCGCCGGTGCTTACTCGCAAGACACCGCATCCGCCGATCGCTCTGTTGCCACTGCCAATGAGGAAGCCGTGCCCGTTATTCCCCAAGCCACAGGCTATTTCGCCTCGGACAGCGCGCTGCCTTTTCACGCGCCCGATTTCACCAAGATCAGCGAAGCCGATTACATCCCCGCATTCGAACAGGGCATGGCAATTCAGGCCGCGCAAGTTCAGGCGATCATTGCAAACCGGGATGCACCCACTTTTGAAAACACCATTGTCGCGCTTGAAGAATCAGGCGCAGTTCTGGGCCGGGTTTCAAGCGTCTTCTTCCAGCTCACTGGCACCAACACCACGCCGGGTCTCGATGAGATAAACACCGAAATCAGCCCCAAACTGACCGCGCATGGCGACAGCATCACGCTAGATCCTGCTTTGTTTGAGCGGGTGAAGGCCGTTTACGATGATCGCGCCAGCCTTGGCCTTGATGTTGAAGACACCAAGCTTTTGGAGCGCACGTATGACAGTATGGTTCATGCAGGCGCGCTGCTGACCGATGAACAGCGCGAACAGGTAAAAGCGATCAATTCCAGGCTTTCGGCACTGACAACCGAATTTGGTCAGCTCGCCCGCGATGCCATGTCCGATCAGCCGCTGATTGTGGATACACGCGAAGAGCTGGCAGGTCTTTCCGATAACGATATTCAATCTGCTGCCGATTTTGCGGCCAAGCTGGGCCAGCCCGGCAAGTTTGCCATTGCGCTGCAAAACACAACCCAGCAGCCGTTATTGCCTAGCCTTGAAAACCGGGCCACGCGCGAGAAACTGTTCAAGCTAAGCTACAACCGCGCCGATGGCCGCAACGATATCGATACGCGCGATCTGATCGCGAATATCGCGCTGCTGCGCGCGGAAAAAGCGGCCCTGTTTGGCGAGCCTGATTGGGCGACCTACACCATGTATGACCGGATGGCGAAACAGCCCAAAACCGCGCTTTCCTTTATGGAGCAAATGGTCTCGCCGCTTGCTGCGACCCAGCGGCGTGAGGCAGAAATGCTGAATGGCGCGATTGCCGCCGAGGGCAAAAACCACACGGTCAAGCCATGGGATTGGTATCGCTACGCAAACCAGATCAAAGCCGAGCAATACGACTTGGATGAAGACGCGGTGATGGAATATTTCGTGCTCGAAAACGTGCTCGAAGATGGCGTGTTTTTCATGGCGAAAGAGCTTTACGGCCTGTCATTTGAACGCCGCACCGACATTCCCACCTATCACGAAGATGTGTGGGTTTACACCGTGTTCGAAGAGGACGGATCAGAACTTGGCCTGTTCTATTTTGACCCGTTCCAGCGCCCATCTAAACGCGGCGGTGCATGGATGGGGAACTTTGTCGATCAAAGCTATGCGACCGGCAACAAGCCTGTGATCTACAACGTTCTCAACATTCCCAAAGCGCCCGAAGGCGAAGTGCAATTGGTCAGCTTTGACCTTGTGAACACCACATTCCACGAATTTGGCCATGCGGTGCACGGATTTTTTGCAGACCAGAAATATGAAAGCCTATCGGGCACCGCGACTGCGCGCGATTTCGTAGAATATCCCAGCCAGGTTCATGAAATGTGGGCGACATGGCCTTCTGTTCTGTCAAACTATGCCAAGCATTATAAGACGGGTGAGACGATCCCTGCTGAAATGATCGCAAAAATCGAGGCAGCGGGCAAATTCAACCAGGGGTATGACTTTGGCGAAACCATGGAAGCGGCTCTGCTCGATATGAAATGGCATGCGCTGTCGCCAGATGAGGCGCGCAGCCTTGTTGGCAACCCGGAAGCGGTGGACGCGTTTGAGCGCAAATCGCTGACCGATCTAGGGCTTGAAATTGATCTGGTCCCGCCGCGGTATCGCAGCACCTATTTCAATCACATTTTCTCATCGCCTGCGGGATACTCGGCTGGCTATTACAGCTATTTGTGGACCCAAATGCTGGATCACGACAGCCGCAACTGGTTTCGCGCCAATGGCGGGCTGAACCGCAAAGCAGGCCAGCATTACCGCGACACCGTGCTAAGCCGCGGGGGCACGATGGATTACGATGTGATGTATCGCAATTTTGCGGGTCGTGATCCCGATGTGAAATACATGCTGGAGGCTTTGGGCCTGACGGGCAGCTGGGAGTAAAGCTGCCGGGATGAGCGCTTCGACCGATCAAACCCCGCGCGAAATGCTTAAGGCCGTCTATGCAGCGGCAGGAGCACGCGATTGGGACAAGGTCGAAACGCTCCTCCATCCTGATTTCGTTTTATACGAGGCCGAATGCCTGCCCTTCGGCGGTGAATGGCGTGGGCGCGGGGCGCTAAAACGCTGCGCGGAGGCGATGTACGGAACATGGGCTGAGGCCAAGGTCGACATCCACGACATCACAGGCGGCGATACCCATGCAGTGACAGTGCTGAACTTGACGATGACCTCAAAGCGAACCGGTGAGACGTTCGCGCAGACAGTCAATGAATGCGGGAGCTTTGAGGACGGGCTGCTAAGGGAACTGCGCATCCACTACTTCGATGCAGCCGAGGTTGCGGCGAAGGCTTGAGGTAAGTGCAGGGCGTCCGATTTGATGCCCCCTTAAAAGCAGCGCTTATGTCTGTTCTTGGGGGTGATTGCGGGCTTCGGACGCGTTAGTTATCTTTGCTTTGGCCTGAGCAGCCCTTGACCAAAAAGCTAGCTCGCCAAAGCTTATTGACGCCCCGCATTTTTAGCCCGAAACTTCGTGGCCATGGTGCAGTTTACAACTCAAAAGCCTTCACCAGCCATTTCCGATCACGTCTTGGAGATGTGGCTCCTGGAGGATGGTGGCGCGCCCAGCGTGGGCATGCCCAAGCCATTCGTAGAGATTGTTGTAAGCTTGAAAGGCGTTCACTTTTGGAAGCCCTCTAAGAACAGCAATGAGTTTGAATTCAACACGGCTTGGGTAACTCCCATCCAGGATGGACCGCGCTATGCACGTGCTGTCGGTGGCCGCAAATTGATTGGTGCCCGACTTTTCCCTTGGTCTGCAAATGCGTGGTTGGGGTCGCTTCCGCGCGGAGATGGCGGCCCGCCTCCCGAGTTGTCCAGCCTTTTGGGTGAAGACGCTGTGTCTATTCGAGAATGGTTGTTAGTTGCCTCGGATGAGCACTCCATGTTCACCAGATTTGGAGCGTGGCTCGCATCCCACTTGCAAAGCGAGAAAGCTCAAAAACACAAGCTGCGGGATATTGCCCTCGAGCCATCGGATACTGTCGAAACGCTGGCAAAATCACTAAATGTATCCGAGCCCACCTTGCGGCGATCCTTCGCATCACACAATGGCGTTGCACCAAAGCGTTGGCTTGTCCTGCGCCGAATCGATCAGATACTGAGAGACTCTCGAGTGACTGATTCCGGTCATTCGTTGGCCCAATTGGCCGCTGAATATGGCTTCGCTGATCAGGCACACCTTTCACGCGAAATGCTGCGTTACACGGGCACGTCGCCAACTGGTCTGCGAGCACGCGGCGAAAACTATCCGCCGCATATGTTGGATGAAGATTGATCGATTTATTCAAGCCAAATCCCCTTGAGCCCACTAGTCTGGGATCGGTTCAATCGGGAGGGACGGAATTATGATACGCAACATCCTAGCTTTGATTGTGGGTATTTTTGCAGCAGGGGCAGTAATCGCTTTGACCGAATTTGCTGGCCATTCTCTCTTAGGCGAGGGGGCTGGTGTCGCGCTTTTCTTCATTGTTGCGATTGGATATGGGCTTGGCGCGATGGCGGCATCGGCGATTGCCAGCAGCATTTCTACCGATTTGTGGCCAGCGATTACTGCCTGCGTGCTTCTGGCTGGTCTCGGCTTGGCAAACCTCTTTGCTTTTCCGCATCCCATTTGGTTCGCTTCAGCTGCGGCAGCAACCCTGACCTGCGGATACTTTGCGGGTCGTAGATTCTTTTCCGGCTATAAGGGGCAAGCAAGATGAGCGGCGATTTCGAAGCGATTTTTGGCACTTTGCGAAGTATAATGCTTGAAGTCGTGGACGACACTCTGATTGTTACCGATGACAAACCCGGCAGTCTGACGGTCAAATCGCAAAGACTGGATACCAAAGGTCAGCCGGTATGGTTTGGAACTGTGACAATTAAGCGTAGCTATGTCGCCTACCATCTGATGACACTATATGAGCACCCCAAGCTCGCCAGAGGGATTTCTAGCGACTTGGCAAAGCGCAAACAGGGCAAAACCTGCTTTAACTTTAAGCGAGAAGATCAGCGACTTTTTGCAGAATTGGCCGAGCTGACAAAAACTGCGCATGAAATTGAGGCAAAAGCCTGATTCAAGTGAAAAGCAGATACGACAAGTTTTGGGTCGTGAGCAGACCGTCTGAATTTGGGCCGTTACCCCGCTACCCCAATGCCCTCAGAGGCTCTGATCCATCCCATTTAGCGCCCGCCGCTTTGATCATCGCAAACAAGCCAGGCCCCGCCTCGCCCTGCTGGAGAATTTCAACCAAGCCCCCCGGCCCTGATCCGGGATCGACATAGATCACTTTGCTATCCCCAAGCGCTCCCTCGATCACGATTTCAGCGCCCACGCGCTCACAGGTCTCATAAGCATCGGCGATATCGTCGACCAGAATGCACACATGATGCAGGCCGCCGCCCACATCGGCATATTCGCCGCGATAGATCGAAGGGTGCTCATCGCGCGGGCGGATCAGCTCAATCTGGATATCGCCCCAATAGGCAAGCGCCAGATCGAACACTGCGTCAGTCGGCGCACCTTTGTATTTCATCGCGTCAAGATGAATGCCTTTCATCAGGAAGAACGGGCCAACGCCCATGACCTGTGTCCAATGCTTTACCGCCGCGTCAAAGTCCGCTGGCACAAAGGCGAGCTGCATCACCTCACCCAAGTCAGAAATACGTGTGTTGCGTCCCATGCGTCCTCTCCAATCCGCTAGTGTAAGCGAACCTGCAAATTGTGTGATATTCGCGCCGACGAACACTCCACAATTTGCGAGTATTGGGATCAAAAGAGGCAGCACATGAACGAAGTTAAAAACGTCGCCCGCGAAGATCGGTGCCCTGGGCTAACCTATACCGACATGCTCAATGGCGATACGCGCACTCCGCCTGATTACCTGTTTGAGGAAAGCAATCTCGAAATGGGCAATGATCCGCTGCCTGTCGAAGCGTATATCTCAGAGGAATATGCGGCGCTCGAGCGTGAAAAGATGTGGCCCAATGTCTGGCAGTTTGCAGCGCGCGAAGATGAAATGCCCGATCCCGGCGACACGGTCGTCTATAACATTAACGATAAAAGCTTCCTGCTCGTCCGGCAAAAAGATGGCGGGGTGAAAGCTTTCTACAATGCCTGCCTCCACCGGGGACGCAAATTGCGCACCGAATGTGGCCCAGCGATCCAGCTGCGCTGCCCGTTCCACGGCTTTACGTGGCGCAATGACGGGACGCTAAAAGAGATCCCTTCGAAATGGGATTTCAAACATCTCGAAGACAAGAACATGGACTTGCCAGAGGCGCGCGTTGAGCTTTGGCAGGGTTTTATCATGATTACAGAAAACCATGATCTGCCCGATTTCAAAACGTATCTTGGCCCTGCGGCCGAGCATTATGAGCGGTATGATTTCGAAAATCGCTATACCGGCATGTGGATCCAGAAGAAGTTTCCTGCGAACTGGAAGGCGACCGCCGAAGCGTTCATGGAAGCCTGGCATTCGATCACCACGCACCCGCAATTGCTGCCGTTCCTCGGCGATGCCAACACGCAATATGATTTGATCGGGGACCACTTTAACCGCGCGATTACGCCATCAGGTGTCCTCAGCCCGCATGTGAAGGGCAAGGATTCCTCCTATGTGCTGGAGAAAATGAACGAGTTTTCCGGCGGTGAGGATGCAGACACCAATCGCCGCTTTGCTGTTGGCGATAATGAAGCCGCGTTCGACCCGGCTGATCCCTTGGGCGCGCGCAAAGTGTTGGCGCAGGCGAGCCGGGATGGTTTTACAGAGCAATATGGCTACGATTATACCGAAGCCTCTGACACAGAGATGCTCGATAATTTCACCTACAACATCTTCCCCAATTTCGCGCCGTGGATCGGGTATCTACCGACGCTGACCTATCGCTGGTTGCCGGGGGAGACATGCCACGAATCCATCATGGAAATCCGCCTGCTCTTCCCCACCCCCAAAGGCGAGAAGCGCCCGCGTTCGGTTGAGATGACTTACATTCCCGATGATGAACCATTTGCCTGGGCAGCCGACAAGATGGGACCGCAGCTTGCCAATGTGTTTGATCAGGACATGTCGAACCTGCCTTACGTGCAAGAAGGCATGCGCACCATGAAGGATGGTGTAATGGAGCTTGGCACGTATCAGGACAGCCGCGTGCGGCATTTCAATCAGACGATGCAGAAATATCTCAACGGTGAGTTGCCCGTCAAAGCTTAAAGCCCCAAGGGTTCGCGCATGAGCATTTCAGTTGATCTTACCGGGCGCACCGCGCTCATCACGGGCGCGTCTTCGGGGCTGGGCTCGCGTTTTGGGCGCATCTTGGCGGCCAATGGCGCAAAGGTAGCGCTGGGCGCGCGGCGCAAGGACCGTTTGCAAGCGCTGGCTTCCCAGATCGGCGAGACGGCCGCCGCGGTCACCATGGATGTGGGGCGCGAGGCTGACATTATCGCAGGCTTTGATGCAGCGGAGGCCGCGCTGGGGCCGGTCAACACCGTGATTGCCAATGCGGGCGTGGATGGCGCAGGCATGGTGACCGATATCTCGGAAGAGGAGATTGAACACACGCTTTCCATCAACCTCAAAGGCGCCATCCTGACAGCGCGTGAAGGCGCAAAGCGGATGATCGCAAACGGTGTGACCAATGGACGGATCGTGATGATCGCATCTGTCACCGCGTTTGAGCCGTCCCCTGGCCTCGTCGCCTATTCCGCGAGCAAGGCGGGCGTTGTGCAGGCCGCGCGCAGCATGGCCCGCGAATGGGCGCGCGCAGGGATTTGCATCAACACCATCTCCCCCGGCTACATCCGCACCGCCATCAACGATGAATGGTTCGACACCGAACCCGGCAAAAAACAAATCGCCCGCTTCCCAAAGAAACGCCTGATGGGCGAGGAAGGGTTGGACGGACCGATCCTGTTCCTGTGCTCAGATGCAGCGGAGTTTGTAACAGGCGCGGACTTTGTGCTCGATGATGGGCAGACGCTTTAGATGCGGCGCGCTGCAGCAGCGCCAATTCAACCAACTTGAATTTGGGCGCCTGATACTGGCCTCGAAGCAAAAAGCACCGCGAATTGCCGGTTGGGAAAAAACCGCAATTCAGCCCAAAAAGCGGACTGCCAGCTCACGACTCATTTGTTGCCAGAAATCACCGACTATCGAACTTTCACCAGCGTTGTCGCAGTCCCGCTGGGATAATTTCGATCGGCGATACGTAATCTGATGGCGGCGCTGGCATAATCTGTGGTGCCATTTTATCTGTCCGCTCCTCGGCCGGAACCGGTTCGAATGTGGTCCCCTTATCCGTCTCCACTGCACGTAAAGGCCCACCATCTTTGGGGAAGCAACCCGCCATTTCGCCACCATAACGGTAAAGGCACGATTTGCCGTCCTCCCCGATCCTAATCTGCACAGCGTTACCCCGAGGGTATCGCGTGCAATAGTCGCCTTCAATCACAGTTTCGCCGTCGGCGGCATAGAGACAACCCCTACCGAATTCGCCCTCGGGGCGTGCGATACCTTCACTGAGCACAAAGCTGACGCGGCCAGAATCCCTTAACCCGCCAGGAAAGCGCTCTAGAGATTGTAACAGTCGGAATTCGTCATCGTATTTCGTCGGTTCAACGATACCTTGATAGGCAAGCCTTGCGAGGCCAAATTCCCCGGGCAAGAGTTCGTACCGCTCAACCGAGGTTGCCGAAACTATGCTTGCGAGTTCTGGGTTGCCTAATCCGCGCGGACGTTCATCGGTCACCATCCACCAGATGTCGGGATCAAAACCTTCCGGCGGTGGAACGCCCACGTTGAAACGCTCGATTTGCAATGAAGGCAAGAACGCTTTGCCAATCCTGCCCGATACGGCGCGGGTCTCCAGACCGGTGACAGCAGCGATGACTGTCTCAAGCTGCGCAGAACCGTAATTGGCTTGGTTTCGCGCCTTGCGAACCGGAAAGCAATCACCGCCGAAATGAACTTTGGTTTCCGCGATCCCAGCGACACCCGCCATCGCATTGCCTGCTGAATCATGCGTTTCGGAAAGGATAACGACCTGTGAGACACGCCCGGTCGCTCCGGAGATGTCCCAGATCACTGGATCCTCTGTTATCAAAAGGATGAATAAGGGCGTGTCGCCAGGCTCTACATTGACTTCGACGATGCTGGTTTCGCGGTCTTGCCCTCCGATCGCTATTGTCGAGCCAAGCTGACCGCTGATGGCAGCGATGGCGACAGCTTCGGTTCCCGGGGCTGGTTCTGGCAAATTGCAAAGCGGTAAGGTGGCGATATCTTGCGCAACTTTCACCGTGCGGCGACCGGCTCGGTACTCTGAGCTCGAAACTGTCCCATCGCCATCGGTGTCGATCCGCGCAAACTGCCTGAGAAAGGCGGCAGTTAGCTCACTCTCGGCAAGTCTGCCATCACCATTGTTGTCGAGCTGAAAAATACGCTCGAACATGCGGTTGCGGCGGTCCTGCTCGCGTGTCTTCAGCCCCGATGGGACCGATTGCCCTGCCATTTCGGCAGCGGTCACGACACCGTTTCCGTCTAGGTCAATCTTGTCAAACTGGATGTTGGGCTCTTCAGTCACAGCAGGGCGCATCGCTGCAAAGGCAGCTAACATCTCCTCTTGGTTCAGACGCGCGTCGCCATTAATATCTGCCTCGGTGAAGGTTTGTGACCGTAGGCCCGGGCTCCGAACAAGGTCGCTCAGTTCAACCAGGCCATCCTTGTCAAAGTCGTAGATTTCGAAGGTGCTCTCAGCCTCTTTTCGGCCGCTTCGTCGGTCTTCGATTGCAGCGAGGATTTCGGCTTCAGTCAGAGCGCCATCGCCATTCGCATCCATTTCAGCGATCTGGCGTTCATACCTCTTAATCCGGCTCGCAATGCCTCCAAGTGCCTGTTCGCGTATTCGCGTTTCCATGCGTGCGACATCGTCTCGGTTCAGCCCGTTGCCATCGGAGTCAACCGCACGGAACGCCTCAATCAGGTTTTCGAGATAAGCATTCTGTGCCGACCCAGATCGTACATTAGCGAGCAGGATCGTCGCTGGATCATAACGAGAGCCGGAGGAAATCTGATCTTGCGCCGTCGAATGGGTGGCGAACATCGCAGCGACCGCCGCAATGCTTGCAACGCATCGTGTGGGTCCAACCATGAACACCTTCTCCAAGCTTATTCGTTCAAAGTTCCTCGGCGATATCAATAATGATTGTTTCTAAAACATTAAAACTGGAGCGATACTAGCGACGAAGAGCAATAAGCGCTTCAGAAAATCCACCTAAATTCTCGACGCTTATTAGCGCAACAAGCACAGAGGTACTTGCAACTTTAAAGATATCGATTCAGCGATCCAGAATTGACAAAGGCCATAGCGGAAAAGGGGGCAATTGCTTTGGCTGAGCCAACAACAATCGGTTAGCTCGTTCAGCCGGCGGGCTCTTGTTTCTCCAATATCTGCTACCACTCCCAGAACCGGTCGCAGGTCACGGATTTTTCTTGCCCAAAAGCGACCCTGCGGCCCTCAAAGGACTGCTGGATTTTGCGGGTTCAACCCCTTACGAATTAGCCCCCAAATACCCCAATTGCCCCGCTTTGAAGATGGTCTGTGCGCGGTTTACGCTGTCTAGTTTCTCGCCAGCGCGGTGGATGTGATAGCGGATGGTGGCGTGACTGCGTTCAAGGATCATGCTGATTTCCTTGTCCGTTTTACCAATCGCGGCCCAGCGCAGGCATTCCACTTCACGCTTTGACAGCACGCAATCGGATGGAATGCGCCGCTTGGTCCGGTGCGCTTGCACGTAACCTGCCACAAACCGCCGCGTGATTTGCGAAAACAGCACGCCGTGCGTTGCGAATTCCTCTGACAAATCCTCTTTATCGCGGTCCATGCTGATAAAGCTGCTGGCTGAAATCTGACCAAACGGCAGATGCACCGGGATCACAATTGCGGCTTTGCACAGCGAGCGCTTTTCAAAATCGTGGAGGTCAATTTCTTCCAAGTAAGAATTGCGCCAACGGGTGTTGAAACCGCTTTGGTTTACCCAGAACGGCTCACTTTCATAGCGGCATGCTCGTGGTAGCGGTGAATGCAAGGCGAGGCGATGATCTTCCCACCACCGCGCTCCATCGTCGATCCAATGGAAGATATCGGCATTCAGAATCGTGCCATCGGCATCGACCATCGGTTCTTTTGAAGAGATGTCATCGCACACCGCAATCTGCATACCGCGTTCACGGGCGATCTCGGCCAGATTGACAGCAGCGTCATGGATATCTTCCGGGCAGGTGATGGTGACAGTTTCGAGCAATTGCTCAATCTTGTCGCGCGTTGCTCCTGATCTAAGCTCAACGACATTGGTAGCCATATGTGGCTTTCTCCTCTCTGCTTCCTCGAGTCGCGAGCATAGCCTATTTCTTCCCAATTGCCTCATACTTTACGTAGGGGAATTGCGTATGGCAGGTGGCTAGGCCAGTTTGGTCGACAAGGAGTGATGCAAACAATGCGGCAGGGCGAAAATTTCGGAGTGGCGTTGAAGGCTTTGGCGGGGGCAATCGAACCCTCAAGGCCCGCTCTTGTCCATGGATCGCGTGTTATCACATGGGGCGAATTCGATGTCTTGAGCGATGCCATTGCCGCAGGCCTTCGCAAACACGGTTTGAAACCGGGTGATATTGCAGGCCAGATGCTGCGCAACACGCCCGATTACATGCTCGCCTATTTCGGCTGCATCAAAGCAGGGCTGTCGCCGGTCAACGTGAATTATCACTACAAGGATCGCGAGCTTTCCGACATTTGTAAGCGGTTCGGGATGAAGGCGCTGTTTGCTGAAAGCGATTTTGTCGATGCTGCCCGCTCGGCGGCGGCAGATGACGCGGCGGTGATTGATGTGGGCGGTGATGGATGGGCAGCACTGCAGCAGACCGAATTGCCCGCAGATTTTGAAGTCCATCGCGATCCGGAAGCGCTTTTCCTGACCGCCACAGGTGGGACGACCGGGATGCCCAAAGCGGTGATGTGGCCGATGGTTGAGGCGTGGCAGGCATTCAGCGTTTCGGTGTGGCAACGCGGGATGGGGGAGCCGCCATTTGTGGCCACTTCACTCGAAGCGCAGGTTGAGGAAGCTGCGAGGATCGGCCCCGATCATCCGGCAAGCACATCCCCGATGATTGTATTGAGCCCGTTGATGCACGGGGCAGGGCAATTCACCGCTGTCATCCATCTGCTGAAAGGCGGCACGCTTGCGCTGCTGCCGTCTGAAAAGTTCGATGCCGATACGGCGATTGATGAAATCCAACGGTTGAGCGCGCGCGGTATTTTTATTGTTGGCGATGCGTTCGCCTTGCCATTGGCAGACCGGCTGGATGCGCGCGGCGATGGAGCGGCAAAGCTCGCAAGCCTTCGCCAGATCGTCTCTTCGGGCGCGGTCTTTTCCGCCGCGAACAAGAAGCGCCTACTCGGCCACCATCCGCAAATGGTGATTATTGATGCTCTGGGGTCGAGCGAGAGTTCGGGCACGGCGGTGACGATCACCACGGCGGCAGGCTCTACAGGCGGAGGGAAATTTTCCGCCCTTCCAGGTCGCGAGACGAAGCTGTTTGATGAGGACCTCAATGAGATCAAACCGGGCGAAGAAGGTATCGGGATCGTCGCACGCGCCGGGCCTCTGCCGCTCGGCTATCTCGGAGAGGATGAGAAGAATGCGAAGACCTTCCCGGTGATAGACGGCGTGCGGTATTTGATGACAGGCGATCAGGCACGCTGGGCAGAAGATGGCTCGCTCGATTTCCTCGGCCGCGACAATATGTGCATCAATACAGGCGGCGAAAAAGTCTTTCCCGAAGAGGTTGAAGCGGTGTTGATGGAGCACGAGGGTGTTGAGGATGCACGCGTCGTAAGCCTTCCCGATCCCCGCTTTGGCCGCAAGGTTGTGGCTGTGGTGAAAGGGGATGCAGAGCTAGAGCCGGCGCTTGATGCGTGCGCGAGGAATGGACTCGCGGGGTACAAAATCCCAAGGGCTTATGTTTTCACCGATAGCTCTTTGAGGCTCAACAACGGGAAACCCGATTACAAAACCGCGCAGAGGCTGGCGGATGAGGTTTAGCCAATCAAGCGCTCCGATCCGCCTTATCCTTCGCATTGGTGCCTTTGATCATCGCGCGCATCTGTTCCCATTCGGCATCGCCCAGCCCTTCGAGCATGGGGTAGAACGTGCCGCCATTGGCCTGATAGCCTGCTCCATCAATCGCTAGAGTCTGCCCGTTCACATATTCAGCGCCCGGCCCCATCAGGAACACGGCGAGATTGGCAAGTTCGTGCATTTCGCCCGCGCGGCCCATTGGGTTCATAGTGTTGCCCGAATTGCCTCCCGCGCCGCCCGGATGCAGGCGCGCGCTCATGCCTTTTGTTGGAAAAAGCCCTGGATTGATCGCGTTGAACCGCAGGCCATAGCGGCCCCATTCGGTTGCGAGGCTTTGGGTCATTGCATGGATCGCGGTTTTGGACATAGCGCTGGGCACCACAAAGGCGCTTCCTGACCATACCCATGTGGTGAGGATTGAGAGGAAGCTTGCCTTCTTCTTTTCCGCAATCAGGCGTTTGCCGATGTCGAGCGTCACATAGAATGTGCCGCGAAAGACGATGTCTGAAATGGCGTTAAAGGCGTTGACCGACAGGTCTTCTGTGCGGCTGATGAAATTGCCCGCCGCGTTGTTGACGACACCCGTCAGCGCTCCGCCATCGCCCCAGATTGTATCGACCATTTCGTGGATCGCGTCCGGATCGCGAATGTCGCAAGCATGGCCGACTATCTTCCCGCCGTGTTTTTCGGTGAGTTCGGTCACGCATTCATCAAGCTTGTTCTGCCGCCGCCCGCAAATATAGACGGTCGCGCCAAGCTTCAGAAATGCTTCCGACATCTCCTTGCCAAGGCCCGTGCCGCCGCCTGTCACAAGGATACGCTGGCCATCCATCAGGCCATCACGGAACATCAGCTTTGAAACGTCCATTAAATATGTCTTTCTTCAAAAAGGGGGCGGAAGGATCAAAGACCTAGCACGGTTTTCGCGATGATGTTCTTTTGCACCTCGTCCGACCCGCCAAAGATCGTTGCTGCGCGGTTGTTCAAATAGCGGCCCATCGCGGTTTGCGCTGCCTCGTTGCCAATGGGTTCGGGCGCTTCATTGCCATATAGCGGGCGCTCCAGCGGCAATTGCAGCGCGTCAGGCCCCAGCAATTCGAGTTTCAGCGTATCGATATCCTGCCCGATATTGGAAGCGAGCAATTTGACAAGCGAGGTTTGCGGCCCCGGCGAGCGCCCTTTGGCAAGTTCTGCCAGAATGCGCAGTTCCGTAAATTCAAGCGCCTCTGCATCCAATCGGACACGCGCCAAACGATCACGAAAGCGCACATCATGCGCGATCGCACCGTTGACGCCCGAAGGCTGCTGCTTGGCCATTTCCTCAAGTTTTTCGATGCTTTGCAAGAGCCGGGGCGCAAAGCATGATCCACCGCGTTCATTTTCGAGCAGGAATTTGGCAATTGCCCAACCTTGGCCCTCATCGCCAATGCGATTGTCGGCGCTCGTGCGGGCATCGGAGAAGAACACCTGGTTCACTTCATGATCGCCAGACATGGAATGGATCGGCGTCACTTCGACGCCTGACTGATCCATGGGGATCAAAAGGAAGGTAATGCCCGCCTGTTTCTTGACTGTCGTATCGGTCCGGACGAGCGCAAAAATCCAGTTGGCGTGATGCGCGTGCGTGGTCCAGATTTTTGAGCCATTGATGACATATTCATCGCCCTCCAGACGCGCAGAGGTTTTCAGGCTGGCAAGGTCTGATCCGCTGCCAGGTTCCGAATATCCCTGGCACCAGTAATCCTCGCCTGACAGAATACGCGGCAGAAACCGCGCTTTTTGTTCAGGCGTACCAAAAGCGCAGATGACAGGGCCAACCAGTTTTAGCCCAAGTATCGAAAGCGAAGGCGCACCCGCCAAAGCGCATTCCTTGTCAAAGATGAACTTTTGAACAGGGCTCCATCCCGTGCCGCCATCCTCTTCGGGCCAAAGCGGTGCGACCCACCCTTTTTCAGCCAGAATGCGGTGCCATTCGAGGCCGATATCCGGTTCTACGAACACGCCCGGCGTCCGCTTTGCCCCATCGCGCAGGCGCTGCGGTAGCTCGTCGGCCAAAAATTCGCGCACTTCTTCGCGGAAGGCGAGGTCTTCGGGTGAAAATGTCATATCCATGGCGAGCGTCCCTTTATTCGCCTTCTCAAGTTTCTTCTCAAGTTTCTTCTTTCATGGCCCAGCCGATCGAACGGCGCAGCATGTCGTAATAAACATCGTAATTCCACGCGCACATTTCCTTGTGCGGATAGAAATCCTGCATTCCGGGCAGGTCATAATGCCCCCGGCAATGGCCAAGCGTGTTGTAGACAATACGGCCCTTGCCAAGATCACGGGTGTAAAGGATCGGCACTTTGGTCTTTGGCCAATCAGCTTCGACAAATCCGGCCGCCTCGCCTTCGAATGTGGTTTGCATCAGTGTGTCGATGGGCGCGGTGGTTTTGGAAAGATAAAGTTCATCCACCAGTTCGAAATCCTCAATTCCGCGCGTCAATTCGTGATTTTTGTTCACTACTTCCACTTCGAACTGGCCGATGGGTGGGTGCGCTTTAAACTGAGTGCCGAGCATGTCGAACACGTCAGGCCGGTTTTCAGGGGCATCGACTAGGCCATCTTCGGTAAAGACGAGGATCGAATTCGTGCCGTGAAGCGCGAGCCATTTGCCGCCGCCTTCGACCCAGGCGCGAACCTGTTTCGCCTGCTCTTCGGTTGGCATCAAATCGCAAGTGTATGTGATGAGGAAACGGCAGGTGTCGAGCCGTTCCAGCCCCGAATAATCGGCTGCAACCGTGGTGCGGATATGGGGATGCTCTGCCAGCAATTTGAGGATTTCAAGGCGCGGATAATCGATATCGTGATATTTGCCCGCTGCAATGAAATGCGCGTCAATCCGCGTGGTTGGTTGTTCGCCCATAGCCCTAGCTCCTGATCGATCCGCCGCCATCGACGGTGAAATCGACCCCGGTTGTGAAACTGGCTTCGTCACTGGCGAGGAAGACGACGGCTTTTGCGACTTCTTCGGGTTCGCCGATGCGGTTCATCGGATGGGTCGCAGCAAAATCGCGTTCGATATTGTCCGGTTCATCTGCACCTGAGAATTTATACCGGTCATACATTGGCGTACGGATCGCGCCGGGATGGACCATGTTCGCGCGGATCGGCACCCCGCGGTCTGCGCAATCGAGCGCGACGGAACGGGTGAGGCCCAGCAGCCCGGCTTTCGATGCAGAATAGGCCGCGACAAACGAAGCTGCGCGCATCGCAATCATGGAACCGATATTGACGATCGCACCCGGCTCGCCAGCACCTTCCATTGCCGGGAGCGCGGCGCGCATCCCGAAATAGGGGCCGTTTAGATTGATATCGATGGTGCGCTCCCACGTATCGAGCGGGCCATCCACAACATTGCCGGGTTCGGAAATGCCAGCGATATTGCACAGCACATTGAGTTTGCCGAAATGGTCCTGCGCGGCTTTTACGGCCTCATGCCACTGGTCCAGATTGCGCACGTCAAGTTCAAACGCGGCCGCCTTATCGCCCAGTTCTGCGGCCAAAGCCTTTGCCTTGTCGATCTGCACATCGCACAGCAAAACTTTGCCGCCTTCTTCGACGATCATGCGGCCAACTGCGGCCCCGATCCCTTCTGCGCCGCCCGTAACAAGCGCGACCTTACCTGTCATTTTGCCCATGCTTTAACGCTCCAATATCGCGACAGCGGACAAGCCCGGTGCGCCGTAAACGTGGGAATAGCCGGTTTTCGGACCCGACCCATCGCGCCCGCGCACTTGCCTCTCGCCCCCGCGCCCGCGCAATTGTTCGACGTTCTCGTAAACTTGACGAAGGCCCGATGCGCCAATCGGCTCACCGCATGCCAAGCATCCGCCATCGGTGTTGATCGGCAGTTTGCCCTCAAGATTGGACCAGCCATTGGCTAGCCATTCTTCCTGTTCGCCATCTGCGCAAAAGCCATTTTCGGCCATGTGCATGATTTCGGCCCCGCTTTCGGTGTCTTGCAATTGCGCGACCTCGATATCTTCAGGACCAATGCCGGCCCCTTCGAAAGCGGCTTTTGATGCAAGCACAGTGGGCTTTCCGCCTTCTTCAATGCTGATGCCTGCCTGAAACACTTCAAAGCTGTTCGGCGGGCGCGTGCGGAAAGCGACGCTTGCAACTTTCACCGATTTGCCCGGGGCAAGCGCTCCCATTTCGCGCGCTTTCTTTTCGCTCGCCAGGATCAACGCAACGCCCCCTTCGGCAGGCGAGCAGAACATGAATTTCGTCAGCGGATCATTGATCATCTGCGCGTTCATGATTGTTTCAAGATCAATCTCACTGCGCCGCCAGGCATGCGGCGCTTTTGCGCCATTGCGAAACGCCTTTTCAGCGACTCTGCCCAGTGTCTCCCGGCTAATCCCGTAAAGCTGCATGTAGCGCTGTATTTTCAAGGCAAAGAACTGCGTTGTGAGCATCATGCCGGTTTGCCCGTACCATTCCGGCAGGCCGTAATCGGCAGGCTTTGCATTAAAGGCGCCGCGCGGGTGCTTGTCGAAACCAACCGCCAGCGCAAGGTCATACATGCCGCTTGCAATCGCTTGCTGGGCAGAGGCAATCGCGCTGCCGCCTGTTGCGCAGCCATTGGCAACATTGATGAAAGGGAGCGATGTCAGCCCCAGCTCATTGACCATGATATCGGCACTGCCCGCCGCAGCGGACCCGCCATAGGCGCATTCCATATCGGTCCATTCAAGACCTGCATCCGCCAAAGCTTCGCGAACGGCGTAGACACCTTGTTCGCGGCCCGAGCGTTCTTCCGTGCGACCAAAAGGGTGGATGCCAGCGCCGACGATATAGACATTTTCACTCATGCGGCTTGCTCCTGTGCAGCTTGCGCTGGGCGAAATGCGAACGTGTCGTGCCTGTCATTGAATGGCACGATGCAAAACTCCACCGGCATACCCAGTGACAGATCATCAAGGTTCGCATCAACGATGCGCGTTTCGACGATCACTTCGCCGGGCAATTCGACATAGCCAAGCAGGAACGGCACGAAATCAGGCGGGCCTTCATCCGGGCCAGAGCCGGGGCCTTCATAAGGTTCCTTGGGCAGAAATCCCTGGCTCGTCCATGACCACAAAGTGCCGGTGCGCGAAAGCTTGTAGGGCTCGACGTCTTTAGCGGCATCGCCTTGAGGCATAGGAAAGACAATCTCGCCCGATGGCAGCCGCCCGCCCATCAGATGCGGCTGGGGGTCATCGCTCCACAGCTCCGGATCAATCTTTGCACCCATTAGATTCTCCTCAAGCTGCCATCGCGTATTCAGCCAGCACTGTATCGGCATCGCCAAACATCCGGGCGAGCACCATGACGCGCTTCATCGCATGTCCAATGGCGAGTTCGTCAGTGATGCCCATGCCGCCATGCATCTGCACCGCTTCGCGTGCGACCATATCGACGTGTTCGCCGATAAAGGCTTTGGCGCCCGCTGCCGCGCGCCCGAACGCATCCTTGTCCGACGCATCCGTCATCGCTGCGCGATAAAGCATGGAGCGTGATTGTTCGATGTGGGAATAGCAATCGACAAGGCGATGCTGGAGCGCTTGGAAGCTGCCAATGGCAACGCCAAATTGTTCGCGCTCTTTTACATAAGTGAGCGTATCATCGAGCAGGCGCTGACCAAGGCCGACCATTTCCGCTGCCGCATAAAGGCGTATTGCGCTTATGATTTCGTCCAGATCATCCCGCGAAAGATCAAGCCGGGCGGCTGGTATCGCCCGCGTGCATTTGAGTTCGCCTGCAATGCTGCCATCGGTGAGCCGGTAAGCGCGCACTTCGACACCTTGAGCATCGCGCGGAATGCGGAAACATGTGGTTGCCCCGTCGCATTTGGCAGTCACAATGAATTGATCGGCCAACAATGCGCCCATGACGAAGGTTTTCTCGCCCGTCAGCACGAACCCGTCTGCATTGCCTTCTGCGACCATATGGCTTGCTTCAAGGTTGTAGCGTTTTGCACGTTCAGCCCATGCGAAACTGATGATCTGCTCCCCGCTGGCGATGGCTTGGGCGGTTTCCAGATCGCCTGCATTATCGAGCAGCAGCGCAGGCAGAACGCCCAACTCTGCCCAAGGGTCTGGCGAATTGGCAGCGCCAATCGCTTCGGCAACCAGCGATAAATCAACGGGTGATCCGCCCATGCCGCCCGCTTCTTCTGACACGGCCAGCGCGATGAGGCCCATTTCAGCCAGGCTTTCCCAACGTGTCCTGTCATACCCTGCAGGTGACAGCCGCAGTGTGCGCCGGGCGTCGACATCAATCGGGGCGGAAAAGCGTGTCACGCTTTCGCGGAACATTTCCTGTTCATCGGTGAGGTCAAAATTCACTTGGCTCAAGCCTTTGCTGTGAAAGTAATCGGCAGCTTGATGACGCCGCGCAAAAGAATGTTCTGGAGCACTTCAATGCCGCTCTCGTCAGCCAGCGCAAAGTTATCGAGCCGCTCGAAGATCTCATCGAAAGCGACCAGCATTTCCTTGCGGCTGAGCATATTGCCAACGCACATATGTGGCCCTTTGCCAAAGGCGAGATGCGCGCGGGCATTTTTGCGCTCAACGTCGAATGCGTTGGGGTTTTCAAACTTTTTGGGATCGCGGTTTGCGGCCGCATATCGAAGCTGAGCGATTGATCCGGCGGGCATTTTGGTCCCGCCCAGTTCAGTGTCCGCTTTAACGATTCGCCACATGCCCGATGTTGGCGTTTCATAGCGAAGCGCCTCTTCCACCAGGTTCATAATCAGCTTGGGATCGCGGCCACCAGCGGCCGCTTTGACCTTTTCCACCTGATCGGGATTGCGGATCAGCTGGAGCATTGCGCCTGCCAGCGTTGAGGTCGTTGTCTCATTTCCTGCGACCATAAACTGCTGCATGATCGACATAATCTCTGCATCGCTAAGAGGGGTTTCCCCTTCAACGCGCGCTTCGACCAGATCGGTCAGCAAATCATCGCCGCCATTGGATCTGCGCTCGTCAATCTTGCCTTTCATGTAGTGCTGATATTCGACGAGAGAGCGCGCGCATTCCTTCTTGCGTTCATGATCGACCATCTGGCTGAACCTGTCGACAGCAGCATCAGACCATTTTTTGACCTGCTTGGGATCATTATCGAGCCCGATTTGGCCCGCAATCATGTGCACAGGCAGGGGTATGGCAAAGTCTTCAACAAAATCGCCGCCGCCTTTTGCTGCCATCTTTTCAATCAATGCGATGGATTTGGTGCGCATTTCCTCTTCGATGGCGTTCACACGCTTCATTGAAAAAGCGAGGTTCACCAGCTTGCGGTTGCGGGTGTGGACGGGGTGATCGGCGGTGAGCAAAGTGGGCACATCAGGCCAGCCTTCAGCAAGTATGGCCTGAATTTCCTCATCCTGTTCGCGGCCCATCAATGAGGTAAAATCATTGGAGAAAATCTCAGGCTTGCCCGTCGCCTCGCTGCACAATTCGTAGTCATAGACCACAAAAGTGTTCATCTCTGCGATGTGTTCAATATCGATCCCGGCATCGTGGATGGCGGTGTAATAATCCCACGGTTCAAGCAAAGTGTCGGGCGCAAAGACTGATGTGTCCTTGATTGCTTCGGGTTTGTTCATCGTGGCGGGCTCCCATCCCAAGAAAACTGCAGATTTGGTTCTAGCCAAAGCAGCGGCTGCGGCGCGATGCGCGAATGTGTTAGGATTGCAGCTATTGCATCCTGTCAATTTTGCGCGCGGGCACGATCAGGATGGCGCAAGATCGCCAAACTCGCGCACGAATTCAGCGCTGTCGAAATAATCGCGCCATTTTGCGATTTTTCCTGCTTCGTTGAGTTCGAACACACCCATAACGCGGATAGTGCGGCGGCGCCCTTTCATTTCGAACCAGTCAGTGCGCTCGGTTAGCACGACATTGCCATTGGCTGCGATGTGGTGCGTGTCGAACCCGCATGCCTCTACGCCTGGAAATCCGTCCATTTTGGCGCGCACTTGATCGATGCCATTGACAGTGGAAAGCGGCAGATCGGTCCATTCAATATCCTGCGCCATAAAGGAATATATCTTGTCGAGATCATATTCGTCCCAGGCAGCAATAAAAGCTTCGATGGTTTCGATAGGGGTCATGGGCTTTCTCCTGACGTGTATTGAAGGGCATTGGCTAGAATGCGCCGGATATTGGGATTGGCATAGGTTTGCGGGCCGTCACCAAATTGCAGGTAGATAAGCGGCGCTTGCTCAGCGCGGGTCTCCCACCCGATGAGATTGGAGCCGGGCGGATGGTCCCAGCCATCGCGGCAGAACATCTCGCCAGCGACAGCGCGCGCAGCGGAATAGAAATTGTCGCGGGTAAAATCGAAGCCTTTGGCGCAGATTATGGGTGTGACGGAGGTTTCATCAATGGGGCACAGGTATAGCTCATCACAAACGGGAAATTCACGCGGTACGCCCGCAGTGATCGGGTGATCGCGCTCTACCTGCGCGGTGTATTGGACATCGTGGCGGTATCCTGAATCGGGGATGGGTGACCCGCGCCATTTGCCCGGCTGATAAAAGAACTGTCCGCCAATCCATTCGTGCCACCGGGGCCACTTTGCCCACCCGGCAATCGCATGATGCATGGCGACCGCGCCTTTGCCGCGCTCAAATCGGCGGGTGATGGCTTCGCGAAATTCCTGTGAAGGCGCGCGCGAGATTACCGAGCCATCAGCGAAAGTGTACCCACCCATATCATAAAAGAGCAGCGCATCCGCTTCATCAGCGCCCCCTTTGGCGATTGCCTCTTCCGCATCCGGATGAACCAGATGCGACACATCCCAATCGCCCAGCGAGTGGATCAGTTCGTCAAACGGTTCGGCCTCATAGGGATGCCCGCCGGACAGGACGAGCAATCGTTTCATGGCGCGATTTTGAGGATCATCTTGCCCTGATTGGATCCTGCGAAAAGGCGCATAAAGCTGTCATAGGCCCCTTCAAGACCTTCATCGATGTGCTCTTCACTGTAGAGTTTGCCAGCAGCGGCCCATTCGCCCATTTTGGCCGCGCCTTCGCCGAAGCGCTCAACGTAATCCATGACGAGCAAGCCCTGAATGGATGACCTGGTGACGATGAGATTCCAAAGATTGCGTGCGCCAACCGCATCGGTGTTGTATTCGCTGATAAGCCCGCACAGCCCAACGCGCGCATAAAGATTAAGGTTCATCAATCCGGCATCAAGGATTGCCCCGCCGACATTTTCGAAAATCACATCAACGCCATCGGGGCAAGCCTCTGCGATAGCTTTGGTAAGGGCTGCTTCGTCTTTACCCTTGTAATCAATCGCAGCGTCGAACCTGTATTTCTCGGTCAGTTTAGCGCATTTTTCAGAGCCCCCTGCAATGCCCACTGCGCGGCACCCATGGATTTTGGCCAATTGCCCCACGAGGCTGCCAACCGCGCCAGCGGCGCCAGACACCAGCACGGTTTCGCCTTCCTTGGGCTTGCACACTTCGAGAAAGCCGAAATACGCCGTCATCCCGACAGCGCCAAAAATGGAGAGGTAATTGGTCACCTGTGGCACCAGCGAAGGATCAATCGGCTGGGTAAATCCGCCCGCTTCATTGACCGAATAATCCTCTAGCGCGTTAAGCCCCATTACCCATTGGCCCGGTTCAAAACCGTCGGCCTTGCTTTGTTCGACCACACCAATTGTGCTCGCGCGCATTGATGTGCCCAATGGCACAGGCGGCATGTAATTTCCGCCCGCATCCATCCACCCGCGCATTGCCGGATCGAGCGATGCATAGTGATTGCGCACCAGGAACTGTCCATCGCAAAGCTCCGGTGTTGGCTCTGTCACCAGTTCAAAGTCTTCGGGAACTGGCTCACCATCGGGGCGGCGTTGGAGCAGGAAACGGCGGTTATCGGGCATGGAAGATCCTTGAATGACTTGGCGGGTTTAAGCCGCGACGAGTTTGACGGGAATGGCGCTTTGCAATGCTTGACCGGTGATCGGATCGTAGTCGATCTCATCGCTGGTGAGGCGGTTGGTGGAGGAACCGCGTTCCCGCACATCATCCTTTGACGCATCAGCATCGCCATAAGCGTGCGCCATCGAAACAAGCCCGCGGCGCACCTTATCGCTCGGTTTGACGACCCCGTGAATGGTCGCATGAGGCGAAGTAATCTCGACAATGCCGTCTTCTTCAAGGCCCAAAGCTGCGATATCATCGGGATGGATATAGGCGGGATTAGTGGTGGTTTTTGCGCGCAGTTTCTCCAGCGGATGGCCAATCGAATTGAACCGCGTTTTGGACCGCCGGCTTATCAGCTTAAATTCAAAGCCCTCTTTGCGCAGCGGATCAGCAATGTAAGCCGTCAGGCTATCTGGCATCGCGCCTGCGGCCAGATCAAAGCGGTGAAACTCGCTTTCCTCAACCGGGGCGACACGCGGGTGTTTGTCTTCATACACAACAGCGGCGCCGCCAACCTTGGCCGCGTCCTTGCGCACCTGGCTTGGCGCAACGAGTGACCCAGCCGTCATGAGATCAAGGAAGGTTTCTTTTGAAGGTTTTTCATCCATTGGCACAGGGCCGCCAGCGAGCTCCATCGTGACACCCAGATGTTTGGCGAGCGTCCAGAACATTTCATATTCATCAATCACATCGCCGGGCGCAGGCACCATCGCCTCGGTATAGCGCGCATAAGCTTCCTCGTGCCACCATTCCGATAGATTGGTAATGTCCTCACGTTCCAGACATTGCGACGGTGCGAGCACGACGGTGGCGCGCTTTGCACTCGCGCTCATCCAAGGGTCGATCTGGACAAACAGTTCCAGATCATCAAGCGCGCGAACCATTTTTTGCTGGTTTGGAAAGCCCACAACCGGATTGCCGCCGACCGAAATGAGCGCGCGAATTTGCCCATCGCCGGGCGTGAGGATTTCATCGGCAAGCACGTTGCAAGGCATTTCAAATCCCAGCTGGCCCAGCCCGCGAAACCGGGATTTCGCCATGCCTTTTGCGCCAAACATCGGCACTGGCGGCGCAACCTGTGCGCGGCGTTCGGGATTGATATTGGTGAAGACACCGGGAATGGCGGCCTTGTCGCCTTCCTGCTTGAACCGCGCGCAGATCGTATTGAGGCACACGACGAGATATTCGGTCAGCGTGCCATTGCCCGCCATTTCCGGGCCCGTGCCGGTTACAGCGCAGCCTTTTGAACCGCCTGCAAACATGCGGGCTGCTGCAACCAATTGGTCCGCTTCCACGCCTGCTCTGTCTGCTGCCATTTGGGGGGTGAAAGCTTTGACAGCCTCGACCAATTCATCAAACCCATCAACATTGGCGGCGACGAAATTGCGATCATACAGCCCTTCGTCAATGATCACATTCAGCATTCCTGCAAGCAAGGCAGGATCCTCGCCGGGCTTCACAGGCAAATAGATATCGGCAAGTCGCGCCACATCACTTTCACGCGGGTCGGCCACGATCACTTTCATGCCGCGTTCTTTCGCATCGCGGATACGGCGCGAGGGGCTGAATGGCGGCACACCGCCGGGAGGCGAGTAATGCGAGACAATCGGATTGTTGCCGATCAGAAGCGAGACATCGCTTTCGCTGAAAGTGTTCATCCCGCCCGCCCATTTGCCATAACGCGCCGTGGTGAAAACCTTGGCCGGCTGATCAAGCGTGACAGAAGTGTAGAAATTGCGCGTGCCGATTGCCTGAGCAAAGCTGAGCGATGCAGCCATGGCTGACGAGTTTTGATACCCGCCCGATCCCATAAACACCGCCACAGAGTTAGGTCCATATTCAGCGATGATGCGTTTAATCTCATCACCCACATGGGCAAGCGCATCTGCCATCGGCGTTTTCTGAAATTCGCCAGCATCATCGCGCACCAGGCTTTGAGTCAGACGATGGGCCGCGTTATGCGAATCGGGCAATTCGCGGCCCTTCAGGCAAGTGTATCCCCCAAAGGCCGGATCAGCAGGATCGCCGCGCACTTCGACGACTTTCTTGCCATTTGGGCCATCCTCAACATCCACTTCCATCGCGCAATTTGCGTGGCAAAACCGGCAAAACGTCCGTTTGGTCTCGATACCCATGAGAATGCTCTCCTTTGTTGGATGGCAGACTATCACATGCGCTGACGCCTACGACTGACACTTTTGCCCGTGGGAAGGGGGCCGCAAGCATCGCATTAGGGTGTCAAAGGAGAACCCTCGATGACAACCACTCGCCAATGGCTATTGAACGGACACCCGCGCGGGCGCGGCATCGCGCCTGATGATTTCAAGCTGGTTGATACTCAACTCGCATCGCCTGGTGAGAGCGAGATGCTTCTGAAAACGCATTATCTCGGCTTTGACCCTGCGCAGAAAGGCTGGATGGAGAACATCGCCGACTACGTTGCACCCATGAACATCGGCGATGTGATGCGTGGCAGCGGCATTTGCGAAGTGGTGGAAAGCAATGGCGGCAAATTTGCGGTCGGCGATACCGTGTTCGGCTCGACTGGCTGGACCGAATACATCGTGCATAATGGCGAAGGGCTGACCAAGGTTGAAACGTCGTTGTCGCCTACGGCTGTTCTCTCGGTGCTCGGCACAACCGGTCTGACTGCTTATTGCGGGCTTTTCAAAGTGGGCAAGCCTGTGGCGGGCGATACCGTGCTAGTCTCAGGCGCAGCAGGCGCAACAGGTTCTATCGTTGGTCAGCTTGCAAAAATCGCAGGATGCCGCGTTGTCGGTATTGCTGGCGGCCCTGACAAATGCGACTGGCTGGTTGCCGAAGCGGGCTATGATGCAGCCATCGATTACAAAGCGGGCGGCGTCAAAGAGCAGATCAAACAGCACTGCCCGCGCGGCGTTGATGTTATCTATGATAATGTTGGCGGTTCAATCCTGAACGATATGCTGGCCAATATCGCGACCAATGCGCGCGTGGTCATCTGCGGCGGGATCAGCCGGTATGAGACCGGAAAATTGCCGGCTGGACCGGAAAACTACTTCAATCTCGTCTTCCGAAGAGGGACTATGGCGGGCTTTATCGTGCTCGATTGGGCAAGCGAGTTCCCGGGCATTCGCAAACGCTTGGAAGGGTTCGTGAAGGATGGGCGCCTCAAATACCAAGAGGACATCCAAGAGGGCTTCGAAAATGCGCCGGACACTTTGCAAAGGCTGTTTTCAGGCAAGAACAGGGGCAAGCAATTGCTGAAGCTGTGACCGGGGCTCTACCGTTTTAGATCCTCTGGACGGTTCACATTCATGAGCGGCGGATCCACGGCGATCTGCCGCGCGCCAACTTTATCGGCAAAGCCGTAAAGCGCGCGCCCCCCGCTTTCGATAAAATCGCCAAGATCAGCGGAGACTGACACTGGCCAAAGCCCGACTACAGGCTGGCTTTCAGCAATGGCAGCGCCTTCGCCAGCTAGCTGTGCTGCAAGATTAGCGGGCAGGTTCGGGACATCGACTCCTGCTGAAAGTATGTGCGCAAATCCTTTGGCCTCAGCAAAGGTGAGAGCCGCCTTTAAGCCGCCCAGAGGACCAAGTCCTGCCTCGGGCTCATCGGGAATGCATCCATACCCCGGCTCATCGCGTCCGCACACAATCAATGCTGTTGTTTGCTTGCCCAGGGCATCGGCAACCCGGTCAATCAGCCGAACGCCGTCGATCATGGCATGCGCTTTATCGCTCCCAAACCGTTTTGCCTTACCGCCGGCAAGAATGGCCCCTAGAATTAGTCCGGTGCTGCTCAGGCGAATTTCTCTGTTGGCTTGCCATCGGGGCCGTAGACTTCGTCTTCGGCATCGACGCGATATTTGCGGCTTACAGCATTCTCAATTCCGAAACCGCCCAAATGCCCGAGCATTCCGGCGTAATGCTGGTTGGCAAAGTGGTTCGCAAGCGCTTCTTCGCTTTCCCATTCCTCGAATACATTCACTCGGCTCGGATTGTTCAGGTCCGCGCTCCAGTCATAATGAATGCAGCCATCTTGAGACAACGCGCCATCAATGAATGGTTGCGCGGTTTTGAGCGCTTCTTCGCGCTTGTCAGCGGGAAGATCAATCTGGGCGGATATAACGATTTTGGCCATGCTCTTTGTACTCCCTTACGCGGCGTCTGCTGGCTGGAATTCGGCGATAATCGCAAAAGCGCGGTGGGTGTAGTGCCACTGCCCATCAATTTTCGCGAGACGATCTGTATAAAGCCCGCCAATGTGCCGGGTCGAACCATCCTTGCCTTTGAGGATTTCCTGCGTCTGGATACGCGATGTTGCAGTATTGCCATCCACTTCAATCGAGGCTGGCACTCCGCAAAAACTGACCGCATCAAATTGGCTCATCGCGCCGTTCCACATGCCCACGATAGCCTCGCGCCCTTCGATAAGCTGGCCCATAAAATCCCACGTGGCATCTTGTGCCCAGACCGAGCCCCATGTCTCGGCATCCATGCGCACCACGCCATCGCCATAGGTGTCGCTCAATTCGCGTATCGCGAGGCGATCTTCAACAGGTCCTGAAAACATGGGCAAAGCCTCTCCTTGTGTTTTTAAATTGTTGTTGCTGCGTATCGGCAAACGCTTCTCCCACGGCAATGAACACTTTTGCTTAGAGCCGTGCGTTCGCTTTGCGTGATAGGCCTTGGCCAATAAAGGAGAGAACCAATGGGCCAATTGGAAGGCAAAAGCGCGGTAATTCTAGGGGCAGCAACACCGGGCAATATGGGGCAAGTCGTTGCAAAACTGTTCGCCAAAGAGGGCGCGAAAGTGATGGTGGCAGGCCGCAAGGAGGAACCTCTGGCTGCGCTCGCCAGCGAAATTGGCGGGACTTACGCGCTTTGCGACATCACCGATCACGCGCAAGTTCACGCTTTGGCCGAGAAAGCAGCCCAAGAATATGGCCGTGTTGATGCGGCCGTGAATTGTGTGGGTGTGGGATTGCTTGCAGGCCTGCTTGAGACCACGCTGGAACAGGTCGATATGATGGCTGACTTGCAATTCAAAGGCGTGCACCACTTCTTGCAAGCCTTTGTAAAAGTGATGGGCGAGCAGGAGCCGACAGGCGGTTCTATCATCTCGATAAGCTCGGCCACGACGAAAGCGCTTATCAACAATCACGCGCTTTATATCGGCTCCAAACGCGCAGGCGAGGCGATGATCGAATGCGTTGCCAATGATTTTGGCCACTTGGGCATCAAGGCGAACACCGTTTCCCCCGCCTTTACCGAAAGCCCGATGACTGAGGGCGCATTTGCAACTCCCGGTATCGTCGATGCGTTCCTGCCGCGATATCCGCTGGGCCGCCTCAACACGTCAGAAGATGTAGCACATGCGTGCCTGTGGCTTTCATCCGATCAGGCGTTTGTGACCGGCCAGAACATTCAGCCCAATGGCGGCGTCACCATCAGAGGCAATCCTCAAGCAAAGGATATCGAAGCAGCAGTGGGCGCTGCCATGGCGAAAATGCAGGAGTGACTTTCCCGCGGCGGCGCGGGTCAATATTGCGCCGTTCCCCCATCCACGCTGAGCATAGCGCCGGTGATGCCAGCGCCTTCGGGTGAGGCGAGCAGCAGCGCCATCGCAGCGATTTCCTCAACCGTATTGGGGCGTTTGATTGCGGCTTCTTGTGCGAACATCGCGATCATCTCGTCAAATTCCATGCCCATGGTTTTGGCGGTTTCTGGCCCGTTATTCTTGATGATATCGGTGACGACAAGGCCGGGGCAGATGGAATTTACCGTGATCCCGTTTTCGCCCACTTCGCGTGCGAGCGATTTGGTGAGGCCGTTCACGGCGTGCTTTGCAGCGGTGTAGGCGGTAAAAATCGGTTTGCCGTGCTTGCCCTCTATCGATGACATATTGATCACACGGCCATTATTCTTGCGGATCATTTCAGGCAAAGCGCGCCTTGTGGCCCAGAAGGTTGAATAGACATTCCACTTCATCGCTTCGTCAAAGGCTTCATCCGATAGCGCCACCATTGGCTGCAAATCACCCGCTCCGCCGGCATTGTTGACGAGAATGTCGATTGTGCCGAATTGGTCGATGGTGGTGTCGATAAAGAACTCAACATCCTTTTGTTGCATAACATCTCCCGCAACAAAGATTGCACGGTCTGCGCCTTGCCTGCCAACGCGCAATTCCTCGATCACGCGCTCCCCTTTTTCGCGGTTGCGAGCAAACAATGCGACTTTCGCGCCTTCCGCCATGAATGTTTCGGCAATACCGCGCCCTAAACCTGCCGTGCCCCCGGTGATTGCTGCGACTTTTCCTTCGAGTTTCATCGGTTTCTCTCCTTTGCGGCCTGTCTAGCGGTCTGCGTAAGAGCGCGCACCTTGCTAATTTAAGCAATTGCTGCCGGGAGCGAAGGGTGGATGATGCAGCACTATGGAAGAGGCAGATATTATCATTCTGGGCTGCGGACCAGCTGGGATGACAGCCGCATTGGCTGCGCACGAGGCAGGCGCAAAGGTTGCATTGATTGAGCGGTTCGACCGTGTCGGGGGCACCGGTGCTGTGTCGGGCGGCGTGATCTGGGTGGCGGACAATCCGCGCCAACGCGCTGCAGGTATGCAAGACAGCCGCGAGGAGGCAATTGCCTATTTCAAGGCTCTCGATCACGGCGATTTGGTCCATGAAACCCTGGAAGCATTCGTCGATTACGGGCCAGAAGCTTTGGCTTTCCTCGAAGATGCAGGGGCGATGAAAGTCGCGTTGCTCGAAGGATATCCCGATTACTATCTCGACCGTCCCGGATCAAAACCCGAAGGCGGGCGCGCGCTCGATCATGATCTGTTTTCGCTGGATGAACTGGGCGATTGGGCGGGGCGCATAACCGCTATCGAGGAACCCAAACCCATGATGCTGCGCGAAACGCCGTTGGGCGGGGGCAGCGGAGTTGTGGATCCGCAAGAATTGCAGCGGCGCATGGCGGCGAACGAACGCGGCTTTGGTCAGGCGATGGTGGCCCGGCTTTTGAAAGCGTGCCTGACACGCGGGATTGAGCCTGTTTTGAATGTCGAGACAAAGCAATTGGTGAGCGATAATGGCCGCATCATCGGGATCGAAGGTCTGCGTGATGGCGAACCCTTTTCTCTTAAAGCGCGGTCTGGTGTCATTATAACCACAGGCGGTTTTGAATGGGATGAAGACAAGCGCCAGACATTCCTGCGCGGTCCGATGGATGCTCCGGCCAGCCCGCCTACAGCCCGCGGCGAAGGGTTGTCTCTTGCGATGGAGGCAGGCGCAAAGCTCGGCAATATGACGCAAGGATGGTGGGCGCCGACATTGGTCATTCCAGACAATCCTTGGCCCCAAGACCAATTCAATGGAGAACAGCGCGCAGCTCCTGTCTTGATTGAGCGCACCGTGCCGCATTCTTTAATGGTCAATCGAATGGGCAAGAGGTTTTGCAATGAAGCGGCCAATTATTCCGCGCTCGCTGGCGCGTTTCATCAGTTTGATCCTCAAAGCTATGATTATCCCAATCTGCCCGCCTGGCTGGTGTTCGATGCAAATTATGTTGAGCATTATCCCATAGGCCCGCGCCTGCCCGGCCAGCCTGTGCCAGAATGGGTGGTTTGCGCTAAAACTGTGGGAGAGCTTGCAGGCAAGCTTGGCATCCCGGCAGATGCACTGGCCGAAACGATTGCGCGCTTTAACACGCATGCGAATGCTGGCCATGATCCCGATTTTGAAAGGGGCACATCGGCGTACGATCATTTCTATGGCGACCGCAGCAGGGAGGGCGCGGCTGTGACACTGGGCGCAGTGGAGCGCGCACCTTTCTACGCGGTTGAAATTCGCATGGGTCTGCTTGGCTCCAATGGCGGTGCCCGCACTGACGGGCACGCGCGCATTCTCGGCCATGATGGCGAGCCAATCCCCGGCCTTTATGGCGCAGGCAATGCGATCGCCTGTCCGACGGGCGGGATTTACGCAGGCGCAGGCGGCACTTTGGGCCCGGCGCTTACCTTTGGATACATCGCAGGAAGGACCGCGGCGCGGGCGAATGTTTAGCGTTTTGGCTCAAACTCGATATGCAGTTCCTTTAAGGAACGCAGTAAAAAGTGCGGGTGATAGGTGAAATCGTTCTTCCCTTCTGCAAACCACATATCCTCAAACCGGTCCACGACGGCGGTAAAGCCCCAGATCAGCTCCCGCCGGGCAAGTGGTGCGCCAAGACAGTGATGCACGCCTGAACCAAACCCCATATGCGCGCCCGCCTTGGGCCTGTTGAGATCGAGTTTCTCAGGGCATTCGAATGATCGTTCGTCACGATTGGCAGCGGCAAAACGGATGTTGAGCATCGCGCCTTTAGGGATTGTTACGCCTGCAAGTTCGGTATCCTCATTCACAAACCGCATCAGCGATTGCACCGGGCTTTCCAGCCGCACGACTTCCTCGACGAAGGTTTTCATATATTTGCCGGGATCGGATTTGAGCTGGTGCCAAACATCCTTGTTCTCGATCAGCAGTTTCATGCCTGCTGCAAGGGCATTCGTGGTGGTCTCGCTTCCGCCCACGAAAGTGTCCGCCATCATTTCGCCGTGCAGTTCGTTATCGGTAAGTGGGCGCCCCCATTCCTCTATCACCGTGTTCACGAGCACGGAGATTAGGCTGTCATCGGGGTGCTTGCGGAGCTTATCAAAAATGGGCTGGAAATAGTGCTGCGCTTCGATTTCGCGATCGACCATTTCCATATGCATGTCTTCGGGCAGCATTAACGAGATGCGCTGAAAGAAGGCATCGGTCCAACGCTTGATCTGCCACATATCCTCGCGCTTGGCGCCCATTTGTTCGCCAATGATAAACAATGGCAAGGGCACGCAAAATTGCTTGACCCAGTCGCAGTGCCCTTCATCGATAAAGCCATCGATGAGTTCATAGGCCAAGCCTTCGACCTGCGGATCGATTTCTTTGATCTTTGACGGTTTGAAAGCCTGATTGAACATGGCGCGCATCTGCTTGTGGTTCGGATCATCGCGGCCATTCAGAGTGGGCGCGGGCACCCATCCTTTTTCCTCAAAGCGCGCCATCACTTTCCCGGCGCGCTCCATATCTCCGGCACTTGCGCGAAACTGGCTTTCAGCAGCAGAGGATGGGAAACGCTGCGGGTCCATCAACACTTCGCGCACATCTTCGTAGCGGCTGACCACCCACATATCGGTGCCGGCAATGTGATAGACTGGGGCCTCATCGCGCAATGTCTTGTATGCATCATACGGGCATTGCTGTAGCTCCGGATCGAACAGGTTTATGGCTGGTGTTTGCGTGGTGTTTGCCATTGTCATCGCACCTCAATCTTTTCTTGGCCCCACGGGGCGATGTGTTCGGCAGTTTTGAAAGCTTCGGGCAATTCCTCAGTCATGTTCAAAGTTGCAGCCAGCCTGCCAAACCCGACAAAGAAGGCGGTTGTCATGCCCAGTTCGACAATCTGCGCTTCACTGAAATGTTCGCGCAATTCGCCGTATATGGCATCGTCAATGGACAGATGGTCGCTTGCCATTTTCTCGCCAAAACGGATCGCTGCTTTCTCGGCCGCCGAAAGGTTTTCAGCCTCTTGCGGGCGTTCCAGTGAGCACACGAGACCTTCATCAAGGCCATCTGCAACGGCATCAGAATACCGGATGGCCATACAACTGCGGCATTGGTTGAAAAAGGCCACACGCAGCCGCACCAGCTCTACTAGCCTATCGGGCAGCTGCCGGTTCATTTTGAGCGAGCCTGCAAATCCCATCAATCCCAGCGCTTGTTCCGGGCAATGCGCAAAATACCGGGTGAGCCCTTGTTCCAGATCGGTGAGCTGGTCTGGATTGACCGCTGCTTTGATGCGCGGGTCCCATTGTTCAGGTGCAAGCTTGGATATCCGGCTCATAATTGGCTCTCCCATATGCGCGGCTCACTGGCACTTTCGTGCGTGGCAGCTGCGCTGAGATTTCGCGAGAATGGCAGCGTTGCACAATTGGCGTATTGGAGAGGGCGCGATGGATCCCAAATTGCAAGAATTGCTCGACCGTCAGGAGATTGGCGATGTGATCCAGCGGTATTGCCGGACTTTGGATTGGCTGGATGCAGAGGGTCAAGCGAGCTGTTATTGGCCTGATGCTATAATCGAATATGGTTTTTTTACTGGCCGTGCTGAAGATTTCCTGCCGGTCGTGATGGAGACCGAGGCAAACCTCGCGCGGCGCTGGCATATGCTGTCGGCGCCGCTGATTCGCTTTCATTCTGGCACCAGTGCAAGCAGCGAATGTTATGGTGTGTTCGGCGGCGGGCGCGCCCGGGAAGACGGCTCTATCGCAGGCGATTTAATCGGCGGGCGTTATCTCGATGAATGGGAGAAGCGCCCGGCCAGAGATGGCGCTGAGTGGCGCATTTCAGCGCGCACTTACATCCTCGATTGGAAAAGCCCGCTTGAAAACCAACCGATGTTTGAACCTGATCCAGATTTCCCTTTGCCCACTTACAAGATCCAAACGGGCGGTCACCCCTGTTATCGCAAACTCTAGGCTCTGTTGGCAAACTCCGCCGTGACCCGACGAACTTTGTCAACAGGGCCTAGTCTTCGGCAGGCGGGTCCATGTAATCGCGGTAATAGGTGAGCTGGCCGTTTGCGACTTTGTAAATGCCAACACCGCCCCGCGATCCTTCGGGTGAATGCATTGTCCAGCGGGCCCACACGGCATGGTCATCGCCGCAAATCTCATCGACAGTGAAAGTGATTTTGCGTGTCCCCATCTCTTTCATCATGGTCGTCATAAAGCCAAGGATCGCATCGCGCCCTTCATAGCGGCCCCACACGGGATCTTCGAGCAGGGCGTTTTCGGCAAACAGCGGTGCAAGTTTGGTATAATCGCCTGCATCCTGGATGCGCCAAAACTCCTCAATCACGCGCTTCGCTTCTCCTGGTGTTGCACTGGACATCACAGCTCTCCCAATTCGCGGACAGGATCTTTGCCGTCCCAGTTTTTAGATGCGCCGCGGACCATGGCGTAAAACTCTTCGACGCCGCTGCCCGCCGCGTACAGCTCAATCATATGGCCCAAAGTCGCGGTGGCATCCACAAACGCGAAACGCATGTCGGTATTGCTCTGGGATATCTGGGCCAACGGCATGCCTTGCTTTTCATAATCCGCAATGGCTGCGTCCAGATCATCGACAAAGCAGGCGGTGTGGTGAAGCCCGTAATGCCCTGAACCTTGTGGGAAGACATCGGTGATCGCGCTGGGTCCATCGCTGTGCTGCGTCACAAATTCGATCATGACATCGCCCGATTGCCCATAGGCGGAAGAATGCACCCATTCGCGTTCCACACCGCGATGCACCGTGACCTTTAGCTGAATGTTGCGAAGCGTCAGAAATGGCCCAGAGCCAAACGCCATCGAATGCGCGCGCGCCGCCACGTCTATGTCCGGCACGTAATAGGCAAGCTGACGGACTGCGTGGTTCATGCCGCCGCGCTCAATTGACCGCCCGCTCTTTGCCTTCCCAATAGGGCGCGCGCAGTTCGCGTCGCAGGATTTTGCCCGAAGGATTGCGCGGCAATGCGTCGATGAAGTCCACCGATTTGGGGCATTTATAGCCCGCAATATGTTCACGCGCATGAGCAATAAGGTCAGCTTCGCTCAAGGCTTGACCCGGCTTGATAACCACGCATGCTTTGACCGCTTCGCCCCATTTTTGATCCGGCACGCCGATCACAGCAACATCGCCAACGGCCGGGTGGGAATAGAGCGCGTTCTCCACTTCGGCAGGATAGATGTTTTCGCCGCCCGAAATGATCATGTCCTTCACCCGGTCGTGAATATAGAGGTATCCGTCTTCGTCGAGGTATCCCGCATCGCCTGTGCGCAGCCAGCCATCTGCGTCAATGGTTTCAGCGGTGGCTTCGGGCAGGTTCCAGTACCGATCCATGTTGCGGTCCGAACGGGTGGCAATCTCGCCCACTTCGCCAGTGGGAACCTGTTTGCCCGATGCATCAATTATTTTAAGCTCAACGCCTGCCAGCGGCTTTCCCACGCTGCGCATTTTGGGCGAACCTTCAGGCACATGGTCTTCAGGGTCGAGTGCAACGATAGTGCCGCTCGTCTCGGTCATCCCGTACATCTGGACAAACCCGCACCCGATCACCTCCATCGCCTCGCGCATCAATTCAAGCGGGATGGGTGATGCGCCATAGGTAATGTGCGTGAGGTCACTGAAATCCACCTCCTTTGCGCGCGGGTGGTTTAGCAGGATCTGGATCGCGGCAGGCACCAGGAAGATTTTTGAAATCTTGTAATTCTCAATCAACTCCAGCGCCTGGGCCGGATCATATTCGGGCAGCACAATTGAGGTTGTGCCCGCAATCATGGTGGTAAGGCCATTGCCCGATCCGCTGATGTGGAAACATGGCATGGCGAGCAGCGCGACATCGCCCGGCGTTCGCTGCTGCCAATCACGGATATTGTCACCGTGGTTTGACGGATCGAGGCTTTGCAAAAGCGATCCATGCGTCATCACCGCCCCTTTGGGTCTGCCAGTGGTGCCCGATGTGTAGAGTTGCAGCGCGTCATCTTCGCGCGTGATCGAGATACCGGGCGCATCAAAGGATGCCGCATCGCGCCAGGTTCGGTAATCGGCGGCACTGCAATCGGGTGCATCAATCCCGATGACGTGGTCGCAAACGCTTTTGTCAGTTGTTGCCTTCGCTAACATCTCAGCAAAGCCGTCGCCCACAAACACGACACGTGATCCGGCATTTTCGAGGATGTAGGCAACCTCAGGAGCCGCCAGTCGCCAGTTTACAGGCGTCATCACCGCGCCGATTTTGGCCGCACCCAACAGCGCCTCGAAATAGAGCGGGTGATTTTTGCCAAGATAGGACACCCTGTCCCCCTTGCTCACGCCCAAAGCCATGAGCGCGTTGGCAACCTTGTTTGCGCCATCATCAAGCTGCGCAAAGGTCAGTTTTTCATCACCAAAGGTAAAAGCGTCCACATTGCCTTGGCTGACGGCATGTTCGCGAACGATTTCGCAGAATGAGGCGGGTTGTCTTGTGGTTTCAGAAGTCATGAGTAAAGCCTACGCTGACATCGAGGGCGCGTGGATTGGCATAATTCATAGCGGGTGAGCGCCGGGCAATCCGCTATGACATCAGCTATGAACCCGCCAGACATGCCAAATGGATTTGAACCCGCCGGGTTTTCGCCCGGATTTCTCGACCATGGTGGCCCGTATTTCCTGAAGCAGCGTGCGGATGCCCCAATGCTTGTCGGGCTCAGGATCTGCCAATATCATATCAACTATCAAGACGCAGCGCATGGCGGGGTGATTTCAACCTTTGCCGATGTGGCGCTGAGCCATGACGTTTACGATGCAGAACGCCCCAGACTGGCTCCTTCGACGGTTACTTTGAATGTGAATTATCTTGGAGCAGCGAGGCTGGGCGATTGGTTGATTGCCGATGTGTCGCTTGACCGGATGGGAGGGCGGCTTGCGCATACCAGCGGGGCAATAATGCGAGGCGATGAAGTCCTTGCGAGTATAACGGGCGTCTTCGCGATTAAGCGCTAACCCAGCCAGCGCGCGGCGACAGGCGTCGATGGGTCACGTTCGTCGTGAAAGCCGCTTGCGCCTGGGGGTGTATCGGACAAATCCACGCCTTCGGCTACGCGGAATTCGCGCCAATCATAAAGCCCGGTGCGTTGTGCGATGCGCCATTCATCATCACGTTTCTCGAACCGGTCAACATAGCGTCCCGCAACAACCGCTGAATAGATTTCGCCCTTATCTGGAAACACCTCTGGCATCGGAAAGCCTGCAGGAATGGTGTGCATGGCGGTCATGTATGTTTCGGTGTGGCAGACCTCATCGCCTTCGAATGCGAACAGGCTCTGGCCAAGCTGATGCTGCGTTGCAAGACACGGATCAATCAACGCGCGCGCTTGGCCCACAAAGCTGCGCCAATCGCCTTCGATCTCGCCAAAACGAAACATGGCATCATGGTGGAACAAATGCTCCATCATGCCCCATCGGCGTCGGTCAATCGCATGGGCATAGGCGGCAAGAACCTCTCGTATAGCTTCGCGGTCTTCAAGCCTCATGGTCATTGATCGAGCTCCACAATCACTTTCCCGATATTGCCGCCGGTAAACAGCTTGGCATAGGCGCTCAGCGTTTTGTCCAGACCATGCGTCACATCATAAGGCATGGTCAGGTCGCCTTTGTCGAGCCAACCCTTAAGTTGCGCAGTCAGCCGCTCACCCTGATCCATAAAGTCGGGGCTGAAAAATCCTTCGACGCGCAATCGCCGCATCAACACCTGGTCAAATTCAGCCGGGCTGGTGCGCAATCCGCTCGAATAGTCCGATAGCAATCCGCACACGGCGATCCGCCCATAATGATTCATTCGGGTAAGCACTTCATCAAGGATCGGCCCGCCGACATTGTCGAAATAGACATCGAACCCGCCTGCTGCATCAAGCTGCGCTCCCACATCGCCCGCTTTGTAGTCGATAGCGCCAGTGCAGCCCATTCCTTCTGTGAGGAAAGCGCACTTTTGCGCGCCGCCGGCAATCCCCCAAACCTCGCAGCCCATCAGACTCGCGACCTGCACCGCGAGAATACCGGTTGCGCCTGCTGCTGCAGACACCAGCACGCGCTCGCCCGCTTTGGCAGAACCTGTCTCGGCTATGCCCCAAAGCGCGGTCCACCCATTCATGCCGAGCGGTCCGAACCATGCGCGTTTATCCTCAACACAAGGATCAAGCACGATAGCGCCGCTCATCAAAGCATCGACCTGGCTGATGCGCCCCCACACGCCAAAAGCGCGCACCAGATCACCTTTTGCGAACCCGTGTGCGCGGCTTTCCATAATCTCACCAACCACAAGGCCTGTCATCGGAGCGCCGACGGGCAAGGGCGGCTGATAGCCATCCTCTCTGTCCGTCAGCCACAACCTTGTGCCCGCATCCATAGATAGCATCGCGTTCCGAATGCGAAGTTCGCCTTCTTCAAGATCAGGCAAGGGTGCATCAACCAGCGCCAAAGCGCTTGCGAAATCATTCCCGGTTGGTCGGCGTTCAATGCGCCAGAATGTGTTCTCCATAAATGCGTTGTCCAGCGCCGCCGCGGCTCAAGCAAGCCCTCGCTTTTGCTAGGGGCAAAATAGCCCGCGCTATCACTTTGGCGCGGTGCGTACATGGTGCGCGATTGGCTATTCAAAGAGCGCACAGTGGGAGATATACGATGGCACTTATTACCGTAATCGGCGCATCAGGCCGCCAAGGCATGGCTCAGGTTCGCCAAGCGTTAAAGGCAGGCTATGACGTGCGCGCCATTTCGCGCCAAGAAGACCCTTTTGGCGGGGCGAAGATCGACGGCATTGACCGCGTCGAAGTGCGTCCGATGGATCTTTATGATCCCTCCTCTTACAAAGCGGCGCTCGAAGGCACGGATTACATCTTTTACACTCATCCCTTGCAGGCCCGCGCCGACCGCGCCGTTTTGATCGGCGATTTGGGCAAAGCGGCGGCTGAGCTGGACGTAAAACGCCTTGTTTGGAACACGTCGAGCTGGATCCCTGATAAGCCCGGCGATCCGTTCACCTATGCTGGCAACACGGCTGGTATCAACGCGCTATGGCGCTCTGGCTGTCCTGGTACGGTGTTTGGCAGCGTCTTGTTCATGGACAATCTGCTGACCAATTGGGCGCGGCCATTTATCGTGAATGAGGGGCGCTATGTGTATCCGCACAACCCTGAACTGCACGCCAATTGGATAAGCCTTGATGATGTCGCAAGGTTCATGCTCACGAGCCTTGATCGCCCCGACATGGAAGGCGCATGGCTCAATATTGGGGGGCCGGAACGGCTCGTGGGCAAACAGGTGACGCAATACCTTTCTGAGGCATTGGATAAACAGATCACTTACGATCCGTGCACGCCGGAGGAATTTGGCAAGTATCTTGTAGAGGCCGCTGGCGACACCATGCCAGCTGAAATGCGCGAGGAATTCGCCAAGGGTATCCAGGCGTTCTACGAATACAATAACGAAGCGCCCACAAGGCCTTTCGAAGTCGATATGGACCACGTCTATGAACGCTTCCCGGAACTTGAAGGAAAATTGGAAAACCTGGGCGATTGGACCAAGCGGCAGGATTGGGGCGAAAGCAATTTCAGGCCGGCATTTGGTTAGCTTTTCCCTATCGGAATGGATCGATTGATCGAAACCAGACTGGCTGATGTCGGCCCTGGTAGCGGTTATTAAGCGGAGGCGCTTTGTTTCCTGAAAGCGGACATAGTGTGCGCTGGCTCGGTATGTCGTCAAGTGGGGTGGAAGCTGACTTTGGGCAGAGACCGCTTAGCGTTTCGGGTTGCGCGTTATCAAGGCCGCTAGATTTTTGAAGGGTCTTTTGACCGCGTCAATTAAGCCCGCAACAAAGCCAGCGCCGCGACCATTGCTAGCTTCGGTTATGCGTCCACCGACCGACTTGAATTCGTCTTTGCCATTGAAGGTCAGCCCGGCTCTTCCATGTGCTTTTATGCGCTCTCGCGTGAGAAGTATCCCGCGCTGTTTCGCGGCCTGAGGAACTCGCATGCCAACCACTTTGACCTTCATTGGCCTGACTTCGCGCACCACTTCCGCAGCATTGGCTTGCGCTTGTCTCATCGTACTGGGCATCGGCTGACGCGGCACATCGATTGTTGTTGAACGATTTGAGACAGGACGGCGATCTCGGCTGGGAGGCAGAGGGGGTGGTGCAGTGCTGGGAGGAGGAGGGATGATGGGTTTTGAGCGCACTTGCCCGCCAGACGCGTTCACATCCATACTCATTCTGCTGGTGTCGACCTTGGGTTCTAATGGACTGGTAGCTCTGCTCAAAAGTGAGCTTGCCGCGCTCCGACGCGTGGCGAGCTCTGCGCTCCGCCGCATTTGATCGCGGGAAACATTTACGCGGTGCTTTCGCTGTGGCTTGTTTCTTACCACCCGGCGCGGAACGATGGCGTGTGACTTATTAGGCTTATAAGTAGACCCTCCGGCTTTCGGGCCTTGAGACTGGGTGCTGGAGATGCTGCCGCGCTTTTGTGCGCTTGCTTCGGCAGGAAGCGTGGTTGCCGCTACCAAGACGGACAGCACTGAACACGTGATTGTGGGGGTCCATTTCATGATTTCTCTCCGAGATAAGAATGGCAAGACAGCGGATTAATTTTCATATTCTAGCAAAACAAAATCTTTGTTCGTGAAGTCGCTAAGCCCAATGAGCCAATTCAAATCGGGGTGCGTTTTCTTTCGATTTGCGATGATATCGACGGTGGCAAATTCCTCGAGCAGTGACGGGCCGACGGCAACATCCCAAAGCCGAAGCCCCGCAATCGCACCAATAAAAGGATCGTTTTGTCCATCGGAACTGCCGATCCAAAAGCCCGCCGACTGCGACGCCTTGGATGTTATTTCAGCAATTCCAACCGGGCTTCCATCCACAAGCATTGCAACAGAGGTCCCGTCATCGATTATGGCCACATGGTGCATTTTCCCATCGGTGAAATCGAACGCGGCAATCGCTGATTTTTCTCCGATCATGATGCCCAGCCCATCGCGATCACGCAGCAATGCAACGAGGTAAAGCGGACCGTACGGGCCAGCGTTGGATAGCACGACTGGGTCGTACCCGGGATCGGCGGTCCAATCTGGCTGAACCCAAAACTCAATCGTTGATCCGCCTTCCAGAATAAGGCGCTCGTCTGGAGGGAATTGCAGTGTTTCTGTGCCATCGAGGACTAACACATCAGGCGTGTATTGGGCGCTGAGCGGCGCGGCGATGCACGCTGCAAAGGCAAGCAGGAGCGCTTGTATCATTCGTGTCATGGTCCAACTCCATAGAGGAAATCGATGTAGCCGTTCTCGTAAGGGGCGAGGTCGAGCGTCGTCGCGCCCAGTATCCGCGAAGGTTTTCCTGAGGCCGAGAATTTGAGGCGCAATGTCTCGGTTGCCCGGATGGTCGCGCAGCTTTGTAGGCCCTTGCCATAAGTGACGAGCGCCCCCACTCCTTTAACCCCGTGCGACATGGCTCTGGATCCATGGATGCGCTGCTTGAAGCATACGCGAACGAGGCCCGGCTTGTATGTGTTGCGGCCAAAAGCAACACGAATGTTCTCTTTCTTGCCCTGATATGTAGCGACCGGAATATTGGTTACGAGGCCGGGGCGGGGGCGTTCCGGAATGACATTGGCAAATCCGCCGTAATTGGTGGCGCGTTCCAACCGCTCTTCAATCGCAGCTTCCAGACGCGGACGCACATCGCTCCAAATTTCGGGCTCATTGGGGAAATAAAGCGGATTGAGAAGATCGGAGATCGGTCGCAGGTCAGTAAGGATTGGCACCGGGGTCCCGGTAGAAAAACCATTCTGGTCAAAGCTCCCCGTGCCGCCAACCGCTTCAAAACCAGCTTCGGAGCTTTCGTCGAGCTCTGACGAACTGCGCGATTCTTCGGTAAAACGCGAACCGCTTGCGCCAATTTCAAACCCGCCAATTGCAAGGCCAGCCTTAGCGTTGATATTTTGGCTCTGGCTCTGCCATTTCTGCATGGTCTGCTGGTCAAAGCTCGCCCACATGCGCGCCTGCGAGCCGTAAGTGACTGCATACGGATAGTGCGTGCCAAACTTCTCGATGAGGTCATCATAGCGGCCCATCCGATAGGCAAAGTCCACTGCATCGATGAAATCATCGCTCAATTTGGCAAAGGGCCGATCGAGCACGAGCGTATAGAGCTTGTGCCTGGCAAACCCCAGTGAAAGCGCGCGTTGCATACCGAATTGGCGGCCGAGCGTACTAGATTTGGCGAAATCTGCGCCCGCACCAAGCGACCCCTTGGTTTCGCCAGTCCGCTTGTCCTTCTTGGTAAACCCAATATTGAAACCAAACGAACTGGCCGCAGTACGCTGAAAGTCGAATTGCCGAGAAATCATTTCCCTGGAGGTCACGCTGCCTTGCACGCCATCGGGAATGTACTTGAGGCCAAGGGGCACAGTACGCTTCTCAATGATCGCGAAATCGCGCGGATCAGCGGTCGCAAAAATATCGGCCTTAGAATTGCGGTTAAGCTCGAAAGGATCCTGTCTGATCACATCATAGCCTCGCAAAGAGGCGCGGTAGTTGTCGAGATTATTGCCGATCAGAAAAACATCGGTAACATCGATATTCTGCGCGCTTGAGACAGTGGGTTGAGGACGATTGTAGCTGGACCCGTTCCAGCGCAGCTCTGGCTTTCCGGTACGAGATACAGAAACCGTTAAAGTCGCATTGCGCCAGCGCCCCCTGCCCTCGCGATATATGAATGTTTTGGTCGCACCCGATGGTTTCATGACATCGCGCATTGGAGTGGCGTCGGTCGCATACAGCACTATCGGTTCACGGCCCTGCGTCGCTCTGCGGATCGCGATCCTGCTGCCATCGTTTGCCATACTGACATACATGAGGTCGGGCGTTGTAAAACTGGAATGCGTCAGGCGCGGGTTGAGCTGTTGACCGTCTAGCCCTGAAAACAATTCATCTGCCGCTTTGGTTTCATCAAGCGAAAGTGCAGTGTCCTGGATCCATATACCATCGAGCCTGTAGCGGCAATCCTCGGCAAGGTCTGCTTTGGTGGCGGTACCTTCGGGTATCGCAAACGAGGCAAATACACGTGCAGCTGTTGGGTCCTGCAATCCCGCATCACGCGAACGCACCCGGTCAGAGGTGCTTGCGGTATCCGCCTTTAAACGGGTGGGAATTTTGCAGCCTTTAAATGCTTCAATGGGCCGGCCTTTGCGTTTAGCAGGGCCTTGGAACAACTCGTCAGAGGCAAGCGCGGGCACTGCCCCGGGCTGTGTTCCTTGTGCGGTTGCAACAGATATGACGGGCACGAACGTCGCTGCGCCGATCATCAATCCGCATAGGATGTTGCCCTTCATATTCATGCCCAATCTCCCCGACCTGTTGGCAGGACAAAGATGGCAGAATGGCTAGAGCGATATAGTAGGGTTTCTCCCCATTTCGCGGGCTAGTTCCTGTCAGGGATGTGAATGGAGGCCTTGCATCCGCCGCCTGAAACGGCCTCAAGATTGAAGTGGAAGTCCGAAGCTGCGCAGATGTCTTGGACAATCGCAAGGCCCAGCCCCTCGCCATCAGAGGTGTTGCCTTTGCCACCGCGTTGCAAAGCAAGCTCCAATTCCGCAGCGCTCATTCCAGGGCCATTGTCGCGCACTTCGATCCGCGTGCCGTCGGCCCGCCACCGCGCCGCGATCAGGATGCGCGATGCGCCTGATGCGCTGCGCCCGTGTTTCAAAGCGTTGGCGACGAGATTGGACACAGCCCGCATCAACGCGACTGGGTCTGCCTCCACTTGCAATTCACTCGGCCTTAACCGCAGCTCCACTTCGGTCATGCGCGCTTCCTCTGCAAACACATGATGGACATTGCGCAGTACGAGAATCGCCGGAAAGTTTTCGCGCGCGCCTTCACCCGCAGCCTGCGCCGCATGAGGCCGATCACTGGCCACGCCCGCCAGGTAATCGAGCGCTGCATCGATTTCGCCCGATTGCTGATCGTCGAGCCCGCGCAGTTTGAACATCGCCGCACGAAGAGCGCCCAGTGGCTGGCGGATGTCATGGCCCAGTTCTGATAGGCGCTGCCCGCGTAAATCGGCAAGCTCGCGCGCCTGCGAATATTCACGCTGGGAGCTGAGCAAACGGTCATTCAGCGCCAGCTTCTCTTGTGTCGCGGCCAGCTCTGCCTGCATCGCGCTGTCGCGCTCCTCGCGCAGCGCCATCAGCCTCAGCAAAATCACGGTCGCAAACGCAATGCATTCAGTAAACAGCGTGAAATGTCCATAATCCAGCGTGTTGTCCAAATCGAATTTTCCGGGCCACACATGCGCGACAAAGGCATAGGCAAACGAGGAAAAGACCAGCACCGCTCCGAAGATATAGATACGCGCGCCGACAAATCCGCGCCGGATAGCGAGCACTCCGGTCGCAACGATCAATACAGTAGCAACCGGCGCGATCAGATATGCCGCCACCATGAAAACGCGCTGCGTGTACAAGAACGGCGCAAGCACAGCGCACAATCCCGCAAGCCCCGCGTAGATTCCGAGCAACCTGTAGAGTTTCGGTGCAGAACGCTCCAATCCGAACAACACGCGCGGAAAGTGCACGCCCGTCATCGCCATCAACAGCACCGAGGAGAGGTTCATTGGCTCGCTCAACCATGGCGCGTCGGGCCACAGCGCGCGCATAGCATAGCTATCCGCTACAGAGACATAGAAGATGCCCGCAAGAATATAGAGCGCAAATGCCAGTCCCAGCCGCCAGCCAATCACAGGGATCATCAAGAGGGCAAAGAATATCATTGCCCCGAGCGCGCCGTTCATAGCGAAGTCCACTGCTTGCTCCGTCGTGTGCACCTCGCTTACGGCATCGGATGTGCCCATTGCGATTTTTAGAAAAGTGGATGTGGTAGAACGATATCCGAGCAGAAACTCAGCCGTCTCTCCCGGTGCGATGATCACGTCTTTCTGCAGAAAGCGGCTGGGTATCTCGCGCTGTGAGAATGGATCGCTTTGCTTATGTGATAGCAGGAGAACAGCCTGCCCATCGACGATCTGGTAGAGATCAAGTTCCTCCATGTACTGGCGCTTCATATCGACCCGCCATCTCTGGCGACTGGGGCTGTCATTGCGCGCCTCCCATCGAAGCCAGATGCGGTCACGCGTGAGACCAAAGGCGAGATAGCGCGTGGTTAGAGGCGCAAAGCGGTCAAGTTGTGCCAAGGCCTCGCCCGCGCTCAGCCGCGCCGATGGATCGCGCCATGCAACAACATGGGGGTTGATCGACTGGTACACGGAGGGATCATCGGTCAGTGCGAGCGCTGATCGCTCCTGCGCCGAACTTGGGACGGCAAGCAACGCGCTTAACAATAGGCATGCCAGCGCCATACAGAGCCAAATCGCATTCTTCGCCATCATGATGTTCTGCGCCGCCTGGCCGCGATAGTCGATGGGGACTGCTCCCCATTCGGCTCTCCAGTTTTCGAAGGACCTACAGCTGGCGGTGCGAATCAAGAAAGCCCTCTTTGAGCGCGTAGGCTAGTAACTCCGCCACCGACCCCACACCCAGCTTTGCCATGAGGCTACCGCGGTGTTTTTCAACTGTCTTGATCGAAATGTGCAACCGGTCAGCGATCGCCTGACTGGTGTTGCCAAGTGCAATCAGCGACAGCACCTCGCGTTCTCTATGCGTAAGGCTTGCCCCCCCGCTCGCCGCTTTCAAGATGTCGCGCACATCGTCGGCAACAAAGCGATATCCGGCCAGCACCGTTTCGATACAACGGCCAAATTCATCTGTCTCGCTTGTCTTAAGAAGCAGTCCGTCAACGCCTAGATCGATCCATTCAGCAAGCAAAGTGTGCGAAGTAAAGCCGGTGCAGGTCACCACCTTAGTATCAGGGCACCACCTGCGCACGTCAGCAAAGACCTCGACCCCGTTGGCCATGGGCATCGCAGCATCGAGGATCAATAGATCAGGCTTGTGCCGCCGCGCTTCGGCGATGGCCTCTAGGCCGTCTTTAGCCGTCGCGATCACATGCACATTGCGCATTTCCTCCAGCATGTCCGCAATAGCCTTGCGCATGAAGGTGTGATCATCGGCAATGATGGCGGTGAATGCCAATTAACGTCCCTGATTTCCCAAGCTTTTGAACGTCACCGATCCTATGCGTGACAAGTGCAAGGGACAAGTGCCGCGTCTGAGGCAAAGTCTAATTCGCACCAGAGCAATAGGCCCGTTCGGTGCGCACTGAACGCTTGGACAAACTGAGCGAGCCGCAAGTTCAACGAATTGCTCGTGGTCAGCAACTGGGTCGTGAGCTGTCATTAGAGGTTCGACGGAATAGCGCCTGCTCTCTCTGCTTGAGGCTCTAAATGCAGACATTCCGCTTCCACCCACAAAAATCTGGTTCAATCGCCGAGCTGTCTTTGCTTTCCGATTGCGGATGTTTGCAGTCTTTTTTAAATCATTTGAAAGTCGACTTGCCTGCGATCACCAGTTCAGAAACAATTCACAGCGAGGTCAGCAGCTTCCTCAATCGCAGGAGGTAATTTCATGCCACGATTATTACGGATTTTAGCAATAGCGCCGCTTCTTATTTCTAATCAGGAGCCTCCATCAAGTTTTGAACTTGACCGGGATCGGCCCCTTGCCACCATCATAATCGATGGGCGGGAAACAAAGATGGAAGTTGCGCCAGATGGACCCAACAGCCCTATCGTCAATGCTTCTGTTGCTACTGATTTGAATAAACGGGGCAGCATGGTCAAAGGCAAGCATATGGTGGGGCGCACTGCTGTGTCGGCGTCATCGAATATGGCACGCATTGACTACGGCGATGGTAAAAAGGTCAGGAACAGAATTTTCTGGTTCGAGAGGAATTGGACCGAAATTGCGGAAGGCCGGATGGGTCCAGATCTTCTACCCGCTAAAACCGTATCCTATCGATTGGGTGAGGCCCAGCCTGGCGAACGCACAATAACCTTGCCTATGGTCGAACATGGCCGCGCTGGCCTTTGCGCTGAGACCACGATCGATGGAACGGTGATACCGGTAATATTTACTTTCGACCGGTCCCAGACCATGGTTACGGCCTCAACAGGAGCCCTTCTTGCATCAGTCTACGGGGGCAGGATGTCGGGAGAAGCTTGGGAAGCGAAGCTTGAAATGGGTTTCAATCGCCCCGTGCGAGACATGGAGTTCGAAACTCCGATTGCAATCGGCGAACTGTTGTTGCGTGATGTGGTTGTGCGGACGACGGATACAGGCTCGACAGCAGGTATTCCTGACAAAGAGCAGGACCCGAATGAAATAGTGGTAACAGCCAAAGGCAAACAGCGGCCGGTTCATGGCATCTTCATTGGAACAGCCAGTTTCACAGACTGCTCAAGATTGAGCTTCGACAAGGAGCGAAAGGAAATAAGGCTGTCGTGCATCTAGCGTTGCTGAAAGCGGTCAGGTAGCTAGCCGCTCCACTTGTAGATATCTTCGCCGGGTTCTTCGCACTCGCGTCAATGTCGCTCCGCCAACGCCTTGCTTGCCTTACTCTGCCGCTTGCTTCTGTTCTGCTGCAAAAATCTCCAGCAATTCTTCATCCGACGCATTGGTCAGCTTGGCTGCCCATTGGTGAAAGACTTGTCCGCCGCGTTCATTCTTGCCGAACAATACATGGTCCATCATCCCTGATTGCAGCGCCTCGTGCTGGCGTTTGCCGGTGGCGTAATCTTCATCGCGCACCACCACTTCGAGGAAATCGAACTGTTCGTGCGCGGATTTGACCTGCTCGTCGGTTTCGGGCTGGTTCTCCATCACATAAAATTGGGTGGTGTAGCTTTCGCCCACTGTCTCTCCGGGGAAGAGCTGCGAAATCATCGCTCCGCGCTGCCCGCCGCCGTAAAAGCTTGCGATCGAGATATGCGGGAAGATCGTCCACACTCCTTGCGTTAAGGCATCTTGCGGCAATTGCTCATCGCTCATCACGGACAGGTCAAGCATTTCATCGCTGCCTGTCTTCTGCGCAAACTTTGAGGGACTTGAGAGGCGTTGATGCGGCCCCCAGAAAAAGTAATTGGCGCGGTTGAAAAAGTCTGCGCCAAAAGTGTCTTTGTGCAGCACTGGCAAGTGGTAGAAATCGAGGTAGCCATCATAGGCCGTCTTCCAGTTCGGCCCTGCAAGAGTGCGCTGCGCAAACAACGTCCAGCCATCAAACCCAAACGCTTCGAGCAGCGCGTCATAGCCGCACAGGTAATCCGCAATGGAGAGCTTGGAATTCAAGTCGAGCGTTGCCCAGATCAAACCTGCGCTTTCATGCACCGGAAACCGTTTCAGACACAAAGCCGCTTTATCAACTGCGCCAAAATCCTTGGGACTGGCGACGCCCAGAAGATCGCCGTCATTCTTGAATGTCCAGCCATGATAGCCGCACATAAAGCGTGTGGCATTGCCGGTTGTCCCTGCCTCAACCACTGGATTGCCGCGGTGCGAACACATATTGAGGAATGCCGCCACACCGCCATCACGCTGCCGGGTCAGCAGCAGCGGCACGCCGCAAATATCCATCGCCTTGTAATCGCCGGCTTGCGGCAATTCGCATGAAGGTGCGACCATTAAAGGCAGGCGGCGGAATATATTGCGCTTTTCAAGGGCGAACAATTCCGGGTCGGTGTATGTGCTGGCGGGCACTTTCACCACTTCGTCTGCATATTCCATCGTATCGGCCGCACCATGGTCAATGAGGCTGCGCGTCATAGTGATGAGTTGTTCGCGTGACATTTTTGACCTCTTTTTGCGGTGCCGGAGCCGGCGTCCCCGGCGCGCCCAACCAGACAAAGAAAACGGACCCGAAAGCCCGCCTTCTTCGACAATGTTATTCCGTTTGCGTCATCAGAACCGGAAGCTCACTTCGGCAAATACCTGACGGCCCCTGTTCTGGGTCAGGATGACGTCGTCTCCGCCGACGGGCAGGAATGGCCGCCCAGCCGATGTGTTGGTCCAAATTTCGTCGTTAAGATTGTTACCGACCACAGCCAGCTGCCATTTCTTATCGGCGGCACCTATGGAAACGCGCGCGTCAAATGTGATGTAACCATCTTGAACGAAGTCGTTGGCAAACGTGTCTTCATTGGTGAGGTAATCATCTGAGAAGATCGCATTGCCGCCAAGACCCAGCTCCAACGTGTCGCCAAGCGGGATCATCCAGTCAAACGCTATATTGCCGGACCATTTCGGCGCGCGCGCTGCATCACGACCATCGAGGTCTTCGCCAGCACTGGTCTGGAATGTGTCTGTGAATGAGGCATCAAGATAAGCAAGATTGGTGGATAGCGTCAGCCCTTCAATGGGCGTGCGCCAGCTGAATTCGAGGTCCACACCTTGCGATGTCAGCTCGCCTGCGTTCAGTGTCAGGAACTGAATATTCACAGGGTCAAAGTTTTGCACCTGCAGATCATCGAATACGTAGTGATAGACGGTCGCATTGAGCGTAATGGTGCGATCAGCCCACTGCGATTTTACCCCTATTTCACCGCCAATGGTCGTTTCTGAATCGAAGATCAGAGCGGAGAAGTCGCCAGACAAGGCCGCGGTGCTAAGGCTTGAGGAGGGCAGCGCTGAATTGTCTATGCCGCCTGATTTGAACCCGGTTTTGAACGAGGCAAAGACGTTGATGTCATCGGATGCCTGATAACGCAGCGTCACTTCGGGTGAGAAGTTGTCATCAGCAAAATCAATTGGGCCTGAGAAAAAGCCCGGCGCCACAAAACCTGGCCCTTGAAGAAACAGGTGAAGGAACGGCACGCTGATCGTTTGCGTTTTCTTTTCGTCCGTGTAGCGAACACCACCTGACAATTCGAGATCGTCGCTGAGATCGAAGAAGACCGAACCGAAAACCGAAAATGCTTCTGTTTTGGTCACATGACGTTTGTCCCAGTCATAGGTAAATCCGGTGATGGGATCTGCTCCAAGGAACGAGATGTTCACCGCCTGCTGGGCTGTGTCGAAAACAAATGTGCGATCTTCGTAGAAAGCACCAAGCATGAAATTGAACGCACCGTCAAAATCGGACGTCAGGCGGACTTCCTGCGTGTATTGCTCCAATTCGTTTTCCGGATCAGAACAGCCAACACCGCCCGGCAGAAACCCGCCTGCGCCATCGGGCAACTGCCCACCATAGGAATAGCAATCAAAATCGACCGCATCGAGATCAAGAAACCCGCTTGTTGATGTCAGCTTCAGCGCGTCTGAAAGCTGAAGGTTGAACAAAAGGCGTGAGAAGAAAATCTCGGTTTCGCCAAAAGGAACGCCATTGCGACCTGCTGCGGGTGAAGGTGTCGGAACGCCAGGTGCCAGCGGCGGCGCGGCATCAGGCAGGAAGTATCTTTGATCGGTATCTTGGCAATCATAGCCGGGATCGATCGAGATCCCTCCGCCAAGCAGAACAATCGGATCAGCAACTCCGTTGGCGCCGCAATTGAGATCCGAGTGCTGGATCGCGCCATCATTGGTGTTTCTGACATATTGCATTTTGAGATTGGCATCGAACATATCGCTCGGTTCCCAATCAATTGTGCCGCGCAAGACCAGATTGTCTTGCCCGCGGAACCGGCCATTGGCAGCAGGAGTGCCCGGCTGAAGCTCGACATATTCATCAATGTCGTTCCATTGCGCTGCGAGCCTGATGCCGAGCGTATCTGTCACCGGGCCAGAGATATAGCCGTTGAGCGTGTAGCCTTTTTCTTCAAATTCGTACTGCGCGCGGCCGCCGACTTCCCATGTCGATGTGGGATCAGCAGAGCGGATCGCAAACACACCAGCAGAGGCCGACTTGCCGAAGAACAACGATTGAGGCCCCTTAAGAACGTCAATTTGTTGAGTGTCGAAAAACCCTGCTTGAACAAGGCGCATGGTTGATATTTGCACGCCGTCAAAATCGAACGCGACTGCGCTGTCAAAAGCTGCTGAAATGTTTGATGAGCCAACGCCGCGCAAGGAAAGCTGGCCCCCTGAACCTGATCCGCCCACCTGGACGTTCAAAGTTGGCACGCGGCCAACAACATCGGCAACCTGATCGACGCCGTATTGCTCCAGAATTTCTCCGCCGATTGCGGTTACGGTAACAGGAACTTCTTGAAGGCTTTCGTTCTGGCGACGCGCCTGAACGATGATCACACTTTGATCTTCGTCTGCAGAGACTTCCTGAAATTCGACATCCTGTGCAAGTGCCGTGTAGGGCATGGCTGCGAATGCGGACAAAGCAGCACTTCCTAACAAAACACGTCTTGCAGAGCGTGCGATGCTGCCAGAGGCATTGCGGGCGTGAAGTGTGATCATGATTAACTCTCCCTTGCGAGGCTGCGTCATGCGCAAGCCCGTTTCCCCAGCCCCTGACGCTTGTTGCTGCGGCATTCGGGCTTGGTGAGGAGTGTATGGAGGAGGTCAGCGCGGCTCATCTAGCAAAAGCGCTAGGCAGTGTTGCAAAATGCGTCATTTTGGTCACAGAGGGCGCTGGAAACTCTGAATCCATCGCATCACCGTTACGTAAACGGAATGTGACTGCGCGCTTATTCTGCCGCTATGCTTGCGCCGTTTGGGCTTGCGCCGTTTGGCTGATCGCCCATTTCAGCGCGGCGTGGATCATTGGGCCACACCCAGTCATCCCCGATTACCTGCTCTACCTGCAAGTCTTTGGGCACCTTATCGATGCCGATCATTTTGTCGCAGCTTTGGTGGAACGAATATATGCGAGCTTCTTGATATGACAGCGGTACGGATCGAAATGCGGCGCTTTGCATGGATTGCTGGATTGCTTCGCCAAATTGCGTGTCTTCAAGGATGATCGGGCTCATATTGCGGCCATTGGGTTTGCTGGCATCGGGCACTGTCCAAAGGTCGGGCGCAGGCTCCTCTCCCCAGTCGAGCGCCATTGTCACCAGTTCAAGTCGGGTGGTCGTGAGCGATGTTGGCCAAAAGACGAGCGGGGGTACGAAATAGTTCGACAGCGGCGAGACCCAATTGGGAAACAGCGTATAGCTTTGCGTGCAAGTCCGCCCCAATTCACCAACGCTTTCAATTTCTCGCCATCCTGGCGGGCTGTTGATGGCGCGGACATGCTCGCGGTCTGTCTCGTGCGGGGCAGGAGCAAGCATCCTTGCATGGCCGTGGGGATAGAGGGTGTTGTGGTTGCGCTTGGAATCCACCAGCGGCGCGACTGTTTCAGGGTGAATGAAAGGCACATGGTAGACTTCCATGTTCGCCTCCATCGCGACTTTCCAATTGCAATTAAGATCGAAGCAATGACGCGCGGCAAGGCGCACTTTGTCGAACGCAAATTCGTCCCATTCATCGAGCAACGGGCCAAGCCAATCGGTGAGCGGCATGGCATCATCATCAAAATTCACAAAGATGATATTACCAAGCATCTCGCAGCGAACATGGATCAATCCCCGGCAGCTCATATCGAAGTCTGGGCCAAAATCGTGCTTTTCAGGTACGCCGACGAGTGAACCATCGGTTTTGTAAGTCCAGTTGTGATAGCCGCACATCAGGCGAGGCGATTTGCCTTTGTCTTGCGTGACCACAGGCGCGCCGCGATGGCGGCATGTGTTGTAGAAGGCTCGCACTTTGCCATCCATACCGTGCACAATGACAATCGGATCGCCGGCATTGTGCCAGCGCATATAGCAGCCGGGTTCAGGTATCTCGTCGATATGGCCTGCAAACAGCCAGCTTTTGCGAAAGATATGCTCTTGTTCAAGCGCGTAATATTCGGGCGAAGTGTAGCGCGCGGCGGGCATGTCAGGGAGCCTGGGAAAACCTTTTGGCGGACCGGTGCGTGCGCCTTCCCAATCCATAAGAGCTTTCAGGCGCGCAACTTCGGCTGCATCGATCATAAACAGTCTCCCCGTTTGATATTACCTGCGAAAAGAGAGTTGGCGACTGACAAAAAGACCACGTCTTTCACTTTGAGGACCCCTTATGGACCCCCGGTGGACCCATCGCTTTAGTGAGTGGCGTGCCGTGTCGCTTTGCCTAGTCTGCCTGCAAAACATGCCGTTGGGAGAGAGCTTGTGAGTGGACGATTGGAGGGGCGCGTCGCCTTGGTAACTGGCGGGGCGATGGGTCTGGGCAAGGCTGATTGTGAACGATTGGCAGGCGAAGGCGCCAAAGTGATCGTGACCGACCGCGAGGCAGAATTGGCGCATACGGTAGCAGATAGCATTGTCGGCGATGCGATGGTCTTGGATGTCACCAATGAACAGCAATGGATTGATGTGATGCAGGCGGTGAAAGAGCGTCACGGCGGGCTCGATATCCTCGTCAACAATGCCGGTAATGTGATTTTTGAGAACATCGAGGACTGCTCGCTCGATCATTTCAAGCTTCATTTGGACATTCACGTAAACGGCACATTTTTGGGGTGCAAATATGCGCTGCCATTGATGAAGCACCGCCACAAACAGAACGGTGGAGGCGGTTCCTCCATCATCAATATGGCCTCAACTGCGGCGCTGATGGGGTATCCGATGATCCCTGCTTATACGGCTGCAAAAGGCGCGATTTCTTCGATGACACGGTCCATCGCGCTGCATTGCCAGGATGAAGGCTATGGTATTCGCGTGAACGCGCTTGCGCCTGGCGGGATCGAAACGCCGATGGTGATGGAAGTGTCGGGCCGCAAGGGCGAGGCACCGATGGAAATACCGGCAGGCCCGCTGCCAATGGACGGCCTTGGTCACCCTAATGATGTGGCGGGATGCGTTCTGTTTCTTGCGAGCGATGATGCGCGGTTTTTGAATGGTCTGACCATCCCTGTCGACAATGGTCTTGATGCCAGACCCCACCATTAAACCGTCTGAGACAGCGACACCCAACGGCTGGTTCGTGCTGGCGCTGCTGACGCTTGTCAGCATGTTCTCCATCGCTGACAGATTGGTTTTTTCGATCCTGCTTGAGGATATCAAGGCAGAGTTTGCTTTTTCCGATGGTCAAATCGGGCTCTTGGGCGGCCTTGCCTTTGCGCTCACTTATGTGATTGCAGGCTTTCCCGCAGCGCGGCTTGCGGACCGGTCTGTGCGCAAGAATATCGTGTCGGGAGCAATTGCGTTTTGGAGCGCGATGACTGCGTTTTGCGGCCTTGCGACAGGGTTTTGGACGCTGTTTTTGGCGCGCACTGGTGTGGGAGTAGGCGAGGGTTGTTCTGGCCCTGCCTCACAAAGTCTGATTGCCGATTATTTCCCGCGGGCAGAACTGGCAAAGGCGATGGGATTTCTCACCATTGGGGCAACCATGGGCACAGCTGGCGGGCTAATAGTCGGCGGGCAATTGAACGAGCTGTTTGGATGGCGCTGGGCGTTTGTGCTGATGGGGCTTCCCGGTATGATTATCGGAGCCATCGTGTATTTCACTGTGCGCGAGCCTGTGCGCGGCCGGTTCGCTCCTGATGATGCTGAAATTGAGCAGCAGCCGCTTTTGGAAACAGCAAAGACACTCACCAAAAACCGTGTGTTTATGGGGCTTGCTGTCGGTTGGGCGGTGCAGATCATGATCGGATATGCGCTCGCTTTCTGGATGGCGGCCGTGATGATCCGCAATTTCGGCATTTCAAGCGGGGATGTGGGGCTTTATCTTGGACTTGCCTTTTTTATTGGCGGCGTGCCGGGGCCGATATTGGGCGGCTATATCGCAGGCTGGCTGACCCGGCGCGATGAACGCTGGCGGGCATGGATGCCGGGAATTGTAAGCCTTGGCTGCGTTGTACCGCTCGCGTTGAGCCTTTCATCGAGCGAATTTTGGCCGTTCCTTGGATTTTTCGCGATTGCTTATGCGATTTACGTGATGAGCCAAGCCCCGATCCTGTCCGGTATTCAATCGGCCGTAGAGCCCGGTCAGCGCGGGTTTGCGGTCGCAATTGCGCTGTTTTTCAACAATCTGGTGGGGCAAGCTTTGGGTCTTGCCGTGATTGGCTGGGTCAGCGATTGGCTCGCTCCTTCACAAGGGTCCTTGTCGCTGACGATTTCTGTGTTTGCGGTGTGCCTCGTATCAGGCGTGATTGCCATGGCGGTGTTCGCGTGGACGGCTGCGCAGATGCGTTGCAGCGGGTATCTGGAACGGATGCAGGCTCTCTGAACGCTCCGCCTAAAAGCCAGGATGGATCGACAACGCCCCGCCATCCACCAGCATTTCTGCACCCGTCATAAACGGGCATTCGTCCGAGGCCAGAAAGGCAATCGCGGTTGCTGTTTCCGCCGGATCGCCCAACCGGTTAAGCGGCGAGGTTGCCGCAACGGCAGCTTTAAGGCCCGGCACGGCCTGTTCCGCCGCGTTCAAAATGCCCGTCTCGGTCGCGCCGGGGATCACCGTATTGCAGCGAATATTGTACCCCTTTTGCGCGCAGTAGACCGCGATGCTTTTGGTAAGGACGCCGACAGCGCCCTTGCTGGAGCAATAGGCAACATCGCCTGGCAATGCCGCCATCGCTGAAGTGGATGAGATGTTGATCAGCGCGCCGGATGAACCGCCCGGATTGGATTTCATCGCTGCAATAGCTGCCCGGCACCCAGCCATCGTGCCTTTGATATTGACGTCGTAGGTTTGATCCCAAAGCTCATCGGTCACGTCCTCGATCGAGGCCTGCGAGATGATCCCTGCATTGTTGACGAGGATATCGAGCCTGCCAAACTTCGTGAGCGCGTGCTCGATGATTTCTGCCCAAAGACCGGTATCTGCCACATCTTGAACCGCAAACGCCGCGTCCACCGCCTCGCAAACCCAGGCGCCAGCCTTGTTCACATCTGTGCCCAGCACATCTGCTCCATCAGCGCGCAGGCGTTTGACTGTGGCGGCTCCAATCCCGCTTGCGCAGCCAGTAACAAGGGCGACTTTGCCCGAAAGGTCAGGCATTATTCCGCTTCTTTCCAGATCGCCGCACTGGCCCGCGCGTTATGGGTCTCGACAAAGCGCGCAAGATTGTTCGCACCCTCTGGCAGTTTCCATCCGACAGTGAACCCGAAATTGGCAAAGCAAAACATCAACAAGTCCGCAAAAGTGAACCGCCCAAGCGCCAGATGATCGCTGTCGCCCAGCACACCATCGAACATCCTCCATTTCTCATCCGCCATCGCGGATAGTTCTGCGCCCGCCTCAAGGCTGACAACACTCATGCGCGGCTCGAACATCGGGCGGCCTGCGCAGGCGCGAAAGCCCATTGTCATCGGCACAACAACCTCCTGATCGAAGAGCCGAGCCCATTTGCGCACTTCGGCGCGCTGGACAGGGGTTTCGCCGAATAGGTTGGGGTTGGGATGCGTTTCCTCGATAAATTCGCAAACCGGCCAGCTTTCGGTAAGGCAGGTACCATCATCCAGTTCCAGCGTCGGGATCGTGCCCAGCGGGTTTTTAGCAAGATAATCTGAGCTTTGCCGGTTTTCGCCAGTGATGATGTCGTAATGAACCCGCTCAAAGTCCCTGCCCTCTTGCAATCCCTTTTCGACCGCGAACATGCGCACAAGACGTGGGTTTGGCCCCAGACTGGAATGGAGTTTCATCATCATCTCTCTCCTAAATTTGAAATTGCACGCGACCCTATGCTTTTGAAGCTTGCGCGTCGCCCTCACAAATGCGCTAGGGGATGTTCAAACCGCGACTTGAAAGAGAGGGGCGATGGATTTTCAACTAACTGATGATCAGCGCGAGCTGAAAGAGACCGCCCGCAAATTTGCCCGCAGTGAACTAACCGAGCTGGCGCGCGATATGGAAGTGAAGGATTATCCGGTCCCGCACGAAATGCTGCGCACTTACGGTGAGATGGGTTTTCTCGGCGTGAATTTGCCGAGTGAATATGGCGGGTTGGGGCTGGGCCATCTCGAAGCTTTGCTTGTGCTGGAAGAGTTTGCGCAGGTCTCCAACGCGGTCGCCTTTCCTGTGTTCGAAGCTCTTACAGGCCCAGTGCGCACCATTGACCGGTTCGGTAGTGATGAAATGAAAGCGCGGATTCTTCCCGAAGTCATCAAAGGTGAGAAAATCGTCGCGGTTTCCATGTCAGAACCCGATGCGGGGACGGCGCTTACGGATCTCACAACAAAGGCCGAAGCGGACGGAAACGGCTATGTCGTCAATGGCTACAAACGCTGGACCAGCGGGGGCGGGCATTCCGATTACTACGTCACCTATGCCCGGTTCTCCGATGATCCGGGAGCAAAAGGCATTGGCGCAATCCTGCTCGAAAAAGACATGGAGGGCATGAATTTCGGAAAGCGCGAAGAGCTGATGGGCTTTCGCGGCATCCCAACTGCGGACTTTGCCATCGATAATGTGAAAGTACCGCATGAAAATGTCATCGTTGGTGCTGGCGGGTTCGGCAAATTGATGAGCGCTTTCGGGCTGGAGCGCTGCGGCAACGCCACGCAATCCCTGGGCGTTGCAGCGGGCGCGCTGGAACAGGCGCTCGAATACACGCAGGAACGCAAAGCCTTTGGTAAACCCATTGTGGATTTCCAGGCGGTGCAATTGAAGCTTGCCGATATGGCGATGAAAGTGGATGCGGCGCGGCTGCTGATCCATCGCGCTGCCATCAACGCTTCTGCGAACGAAGGCGGCTTGCCCACTGTCTACGAAAGCAGCCTTGCCAAATGTTTCGCCAATGAAATCGTGCGCGATGTCGCAGCGCTCGGCATTCAGGTGATGGGCGGGTATGGCTATCACACTGAATACGGGATGGAGCAGCGTCTGCGCGATGCCTATGCCTGGGGGATCGCTGGCGGCGCGATCGATGTGCAGAAAACGAACATCGCAAGCGCCATGATCGGGCGGCGGTTTAACCAGCGCGCGTCTTGATCTGATGCTCTGAATTGCCCAAGTAAAGCAATATGGAAACGACTATCCCTTCACAGTCTCCCGAGCTTCTTTCGGCCGGACTGGGCTCTGATAAACCTGCATCGCCCACTGTGCTTGGCGAAGTGGATGATGATGCCGAGCTGACGAAGCTTGATCCAGCCTATGTCACTGCTCTGCGGCTTACAGCGATGCTTACCTCAGTACCGCTATTATTTGGCGCGCTTACTGCCGAGGCGGTCATTGTGCCTGATCTTGGCATACCATCAGGGATTGTCGGTCTTATCGTCCTGATTACTTGCGTCTTTTGGATCATTCGCATTCCCACGCGCCGTTACGCCGCACGCGGGTATCAGATCAGTGCCGATCGATTGCGCGTGGTGCGCGGGATATTGTTCCATTCAGATACCGTGGTGCCTTTTGGCCGGGTTCAGCATATTGATGTTGACCAAGGCCCGATTGAGCGTTTCTTCAACATTGCAACGCTCACCGTGCACACCGCAGGCAATCACAATGCCTCGGTACACTTGCCTGGCATAAATCACGAGCTTGCCAAGGATATGCGCGAGGACATTCGCGCGCATATCAAACGGGAAAGCCAGTGACCGCTACCGTTTCCGTGCCCGTCACGGCCAAATCCTCTGATGAAGAACCCGGCTCGCTACCGCAGCGCACCGCGCCTTTGGGTGTCTTGATTGGCGGTTTGTCGGCGGTTCGTAATGCAATTTTTCCTGCACTTGCTGCGGCGTTCGGAACACGAACGGAATACGGCCTGATGATCGGCCTTGCCATTGGCGGGCTTGTGATCGTTGCTGGCGGCATAATGAGCTATCTGCGCTGGCGAAAGCTCACCTATACAATCGGCGAGGCGGACATTCGGGTTGAAAGCGGCATTCTGAGCCGGACGGCCCGATCTGTTCCTTATGAGCGCATACAAGATGTAAGCCTGGAACAACCATTGCTCCCGCGTCTTTTCGGCCTTGCTTCTGTTAAGTTTGAAACGGGTGCTGGCGGGGCAGATGATTTGGCGCTCGCATTTTTGAAGCTCGATGATGGAGAGGCCCTGCGCGAGCTTGTGCGCGAACGACGCGATACTCCCCTTGCTGCATCGGGTGATGCAGTCTCGGGAGAAAAAGCCGAAATCGCATCGAATGAAGCCGACCAAGACGGTGTGACGCTTTTTGCGATGGGGCCTGGCCGATTGTTCACTTTTGGCGTGTTCGAATTCTCACTTGCGGCGTTCGCGGTGGTTCTGGGTCTCCTTCAATATGCCGACAATTTCCTCGATATTGATATTTGGGAAGTCGATTACTGGCGCGGTTTGGCCGAAGAGCAAGGCGGCTGGATCATGAATCTTGGCGCAAATGCTCAAGCCATTGCGGCGGGTTTGGGCCTTTTAAGCGTGATCATTATCGGCTCTGTCACAGGCCTTTTCCGTACATTCAGCCGCGAATGGGGATACCTTTTGGAGCGCACCCCGCGCGGATTTCGCCGGCGACGCGGATTGTTCACGAAAACCGATGTGGTGATGCCAGTGCACCGGGTGCAGGGCGTGACGATCGGTACGCGCTGGCTGCGATATCGGTTTGGCTGGCACAATCTGAAATTCATCAGCCTTGCCCAGGATGCGGGTTCTGCAAGCCATGTTGTCGCCCCGTTTGCGAAACTAGACGAGATTGAACCAATTGCGGCAGTTGCCGGCTTCCATATGCCTGCTGCTGATGCCGATTGGCACCGAGCAACAGTGGCGCATCGGACTGATAGCATGTTTCTCGATGCGTTGATTTTCTTCGTTTTGGCAATTGGTGCCGGGATAGGAACGTCCCTCTATGCTCCTGAATGGACTGGCATTGCGATTTCGATAACAATCGGGATTGCGGTGTTGAGCAACGCATCGGACTGGCTGTCATGGCGCTTCAAACGCCACACTTTGGATGACGCTCAAATCATGGTGATGAGCGGAGTTCTGGCCCCGAAAAGCCAATTTGCGAGCCGCGTAAAACTTCATTCAGCGCAAATTGCACAAGGCCCCATTGCTCGCTGGCGCGGTTATGCGACTTTGCATTTGGGCTTGGCAGGGGGCGAGCTTGCGATTCCCGGCATTCCATTGGAGCGAGCGCGCGAAGTCCGCAATGAAGTGCTCAAAACGATTGCAGGAACCGATTTTTCCAAGTTGGAGAAGGGTTCGCATTAGGCGATCGCACAAACTCAAACGCGCAAATCCGCCCATTCAGGATTGCGATCAAACTTCATCGCGACATACCAGCATTGCGGATCGACTTTGAATTCGTGCTCACGAGCATCGGCGATCAGGCGCTGAACCAGCATTGCCGCAATGCCGCGCCCGCCAATCGCATCGGGGACGATAGTGTGTGTCGCCACTTTGATATCATCACCGCGAGGCTCCCATTCGAGATGCCCGGTCACGCTCTCGCCTTCGACGTGAGCTATATACTTGCCGCCTTTGCCATGCGGCTCGTGCGTTATGGTGACGGTGTCTTTTGCATCGCCCATGGGCGTTCTCCTGCTTGCACTTGGCTCTATCGTGGTTAGAGGCGATAAGGATGAGCCAGACAATGCCTTTCCTCTCCGATAATGCAGCCCCCGTCCACCCCGCTGTATGGGAAGCGATGCGCAATGCAGATAGCGCCGACAATCCGTATGATGGCGATGCTTTGTCGGGTGAGCTGGATGCGCGCTTTACCGATCTGTTCGGCCGTGAATGCGCCGCGCTTTGGGCCGCCACGGGTACCGCAGCGAATTGTCTGGCGCTTGGTACATTGGTTCAGCCGCACGGCGCAGTTGTGTGTCATGAAGAAGCGCATATCGAGGTAGATGAAGGCGGCGCTCCGGGGTTCTATCTGCATGGTGCCAAACTGATGCTGGCGGCCGGCGAAGGCGCTTTGCTGTCACCTGCTGATATCGCAGCGGTGATAGATCCGATCCGCGATGATGTGCATCAGGTTCAACCGCACGCCATCGCGATCACGCAGGCGAGCGAATATGGCCGCAGCTATGGCAAAGATGAACTGGCTGCGCTTAGCGAATTTGCGAATGCGCGCGGGCTCGGCCTGCATATGGACGGCGCGCGCTTTGCCAATGCGGCGGCGTTTCTTGGGGGATCGGCGCGCGATGCCGCTTTTGGCGTAGACAGCCTGGCGTTTGGCTTCATCAAGAATGGCGGCATGGGCGCAGAGGCGGTCGTCCTGTTCGATCCCGAACAAGCAGCGCTCGTCAAATATCGTCGCAAACGTGCAGGCCACCTGCAATGCAAGGGCCGCTATCTCGCTGCGCAGATCCTCGCCATGGTCGATGGCGACCTGTGGCTCGCCAATGCGCGCCATGCCAACGCCGCTGCGCAGGAGATTGCCGCTGGCTGTGGTGAGCGATTGATGCATCCGGTTGAGGCAAATGAGCTGTTTGTCCGGCTTACCGCCGAGGAACGCGAGACCTTGCGGGCCCAAAACTTTGCGTTTTACGACTGGGGAACGGACGCTGCGCGCTTCGTCACCGCGTGGGACACGCGTGAAGACCATGCCGCTGCGCTCGGCCAAGCGATCGCCAGCCTGTGAGCGCCGACGCACCCAGCATGCTCAGCCCGCGTGTTATGATCCCCTTCGTGCTGACGGGCACGATCTGGGGTTCGACCTGGTTTGTTATCACCGGGCAGATCGATGGTGTGCCCGCCGCGTGGTCGGTGTTCTACCGCTTCGCGCTTGCGACCCCGGCGCTGTTCCTCGTCGCCTTCTTGATGAAACGGCGGCTTGCGCTCACCCGGCCCGAACATGCACTGGCTGTGCTGGTCGGTATATTCCAGTTCAGCGGCAACTTTCTGTTTGTCTATCACGCAGAGCTTTACGTGACATCGGGCATTGTTGCGATGATGTTTGGCTTGCTGATGGTTCCCAACGCCTTGCTGGCGCGTGCGTTTATTGGTGAGCGCACGCAGGGCGGTTTCTGGATTGGCAGCGCGATTGCGATCGTCGGTGTATCATTCCTGCTGGTTCACGAATGGCGCGCCAACCCCGATGCGGGCGTGATTGGCGGCAATGTCGCGCTTGGCATCGCTTTGGCAATGTTGGGTATTCTCGCTGCATCATTCGCGAACGTTATTCAGGCCAATCCGACCGGGCGGGCCGTGCCGATGGTCAGCCTGCTAGCCTGGGCGATGCTTTATGGAACGGTGTTTGACCTGGGTTTTGCAGCGCTGACCGCCGGGCCGCCGCCGCTGCCTACCAATCCTGAATACTGGGCCGGGATCGTCTATCTCGCGCTGATCGGGTCGGTGGTGACCTTTCCGCTGCATTATAATCTGGTGCGTGAGATTGGCGCGGGCCGTACCGCCTACAACTCGATCCTCACGATCTCGGTTGCAATGCTGATCTCGACCCTGTTCGAGGACTATCAGTGGACCTGGCTGACTGCTGGCGGAATGGTGCTGGCGGTGGTGGGGATGGTCCTGGCGCTAAGGGCGAAACAAAGCCCTTCCTGAGCGGTGAAGTGAGCTACCTTATCCACTTTCGTAGTCGATCAAGACGTCGTCTTTTGTGAGTAATTTGCGACCGGGCAATGTGCTAAAAAAATCGATCATGCGGTCCCGCGCGATCATCGATCGCCCTGCGGCTTTGGTCAGACGGAAATAGGCAGGATTTTTGAAGCCGGGGCTGATTTCGTATGATTCGAGCATGATCTCTTCATGGAAAAGGCCGTCGCATTGGTGCGCGGACCATGTCTCCCAAAGCTTTTGCTTGCCCGCCAATTGCCCGAAGACTTCCAATCGGGCCGCAAGATCCTCAAGTTCGAGATCGCAATAGATCTGATAATTGAGCGCCACGTCAGCCGCTGCTGATGTCCAGGTGCAGGTTTGCTAAGCCTTCGACATAAGTCGGATATTTCGGCTCCCATCCTAGCACCCGTTTCGCCTTGCCATTCGCGACCCGGCGGTTCTCCGTATAGAAACCGCGCGCCATTTCTGACAGGTTGGCCTCCTCCAGCGTCTCCAGAGGCGGAGGCTCGATCCCGAGCAATTGGCACGCATATTCGGTCACCGCATTGCCGCTTGCAGGCAGGTCATCGCCCAGATTGTAAGCTCCCGGCGGCGCATTTTGGATGAGTGCTGCGACAACTCCGCTCGTAATATCATCGACATGGCACCGGCTGAAAACCTGCCCCGGCAGATCAATCCGCCGCGCTTTGCCGGCGCGCACCCGGTCAAGCGCGCTGCGACCCGGCCCATAGATACCCGGCAGCCTGAACACCCGCGCGCCCAGTTCCAGCCAAGCCTTATCCGCCTCGGCGCGGGCGTTTCGGCGGCCCGCTCCTGTTTCGGCCACCGTCGCGGTACTTTCATCCACCCAAGCGCCTTCTTGATCGCCATACACTCCGGTTGAGGAAAGATAGAAAAGCACGCGACCTTGCAGATTGTCGCCGTAGGCATCCAACACAGGATCGCCGCCCGTCTCGCGCGAGGGCGGGACGGAAGAAAGGATGTGCGTTGCTTTTTCGATAGTGTCCGACACACCTTGTGTATCCTCAAAATCCACATTGCCGGCACTGCCTGTGGCATCAACGCTCCACCCCAATGTTTTGAGAGAAGTCCTGATACGTTTGGCTGTATAGCCGAGGCCGAAAATCAACAAATGCGACATGGCACACGCTGTGCCGCTGGACGCGGGCGCAAATCAACCTAAATCTCTTAGCCATGGATATTGCACCCGACTCGATCACCCCCAACGACGCCCCACCAGTGCCAGCCGAACCGCCGGTTATTCGGCGCGAGGATTACACTCCCTTTGCCTGGAATGTGCCAGAAACACGCCTCCATTTTGCATTGGGGCTTGATACAACACAGGTGACTGCGACACTTCAGATTGAACGCAACCCGGCAGCCGAACCGAGCAGCGAGTTGCACCTTAATGGTGACGGCTTGAAAGCGGACAGCGTCACCATTGATGGCGCGGCAATTGATGATTGGCGGATGAGCGGCCCGGATCTCATCGTGTCCCTGCCCGCAGACAAGCACACGATTGAGATTACCACGACAATTGCGCCCGACAAAAACACTGCGTTGATGGGCCTTTATGCCTCAAACGGTATGTTGTGCACACAGTGCGAGGCGGAAGGGTTCCGTCGGATCACATTCTTCCCTGACCGCCCCGATGTCTTGTCGACTTACAGCGTGCGGATGGAAGGTGCGAAAGATCAATTCCCGATCCTTTTGTGCAATGGCAACAAGACCGCGACAGGCGATCTGGATGGCGGACGCCACTTTGCTGAATGGCACGATCCATGGCCCAAGCCTGCCTATCTGTTTGCGTTGGTTGCCGGCGATCTGGTTGCGCATTCCGGGCCTTTCACCACAGCTTCTGGCCGTGAGGTGGAATGCAATATCTGGGTGCGCGCTGACGATATCGACCGCACGACCCACGCGCTCAAATCGCTCCACAAATCGATGAAATGGGATGAGGAGACATTCGGGCGCGAATACGATCTTGACCTTTATAACATCGTCGCTGTCAGCGATTTCAATATGGGTGCGATGGAGAATAAGGGTCTTAACGTCTTCAACACCAAATACGTTCTAGCCGATAGCGACACCGCGACTGATGATGATTTTGACGGGGTCGAAGGTGTGATCGCGCATGAATATTTTCACAATTGGTCAGGCAACCGCATCACCTGCCGCGATTGGTTCCAGCTAAGCTTGAAAGAAGGCTTTACCGTCCTTCGCGATCAGTTGTTTAGCCAGGACATGCAAGGCGAGTCTGTGAAACGGATTGAGGATGTGCGCATCCTTCGCGCGGCGCAATTCCCCGAAGATGCGGGGCCCCTGGCTCATCCCATCCGGCCAGACAGCTACCGCGAAATCAGCAATTTCTACACCGCGACCGTCTACAACAAGGGCGCTGAAGTCATTCGCATGATGCGAAGCATGGCGGGGCCAGAGCGTTTCCGCAAAGGCACAGACCTCTATTTCGATCGCCACGATGGCGAGGCTGCAACGTGTGAGGATTTTGTCCGCGCTATCGAAGAAGGCGCAGGGCTGGATCTGGAGCAATTCCGTCTGTGGTACCGTCAGGCTGGCACGCCCACCTTAAGCGTGCGCCAGGAACTCGTGGGCGACACGCTCAAGCTGCATCTTAGCCAAAGCGTTCCGCCCACTCCCGGCCAGCCAGACAAAAGCCCCATGCCAATCCCGCTGCGCGTCGCGGTGCACAGCCGCGCGACCGGCGCGATGGGTGCAGAAACTCTGATTGTCCTTACTCACGCAGAGCAGTCTTTTGATTTGGCCCTTGCCGGCCCTGACCCTGTCCTGTCCATCAATCGCGGATATACCGCACCTGTCCTTATCAGCCGCGATCTGGCGCGCGATGATCTGGTGTTTTTGGCCGGTCATGATGATGATCCGTTTGCCCGGTATGAAGCGATGCAGGAATTGGCTGTCGCTCACCTGATCGAAGCTGCAGAGGGAAGAGCGAGCGCCGATGGCGAGGCCGCTATAGTAGAGGCATTCCGCGCGATCCTGACCGATGAGTTGCTCGATGACCCCATGCGCGGCGAACTCATGATGCTGCCCAGTGAAACCTATTTGTTTGAGGCAATGGCGACGGGCGACCGCAAGGCTGATCCGGGGTCGATCCATGCTGCTCGCGAAGGGTTGAAATCTGCGATTGGCAAAGCGTGTGCAGATGAATTCGCCGCGCTTTACACCCGCGCTGAGGCAATCGCGTTCGATGATCCAAAAGGGCGCGGTGCGCGCAAGGTCAAGACGCAGGTGCTGGTCTATCTCGCACCGTCTGATCCGGCGAAAGCGGCAAGGCTCGCAGCCCGGCAATTCGATACTGCTGACAATATGACTGACCGGCAGGGCGCGATGATGGTTTTGGCAAGCCTTGATGCGCCCGAACGCAGCGAACGACTTGCCTCATTCTATCAGCGTTTTGCAGGCAATGATCTCGTCATCGACAAGTGGTTCACTTTGCAAGCTTTCGCGATGCATCACGATGTCCTTGACCATGTCAAGGCCTTGGCGGATCATCCCGATTTCACCATGAGCAATCCCAACCGTGTTCGCTCGCTTTATATGGCGTTTGCTGGCAATCCGTTTGCGTTTCATGCGGCCGATGGCTCTGGTTACAAGCTGATCGCGGATGTGATTCTCGCACTCGATCCGATCAACCCGCAGACGGCGGCGCGGTTCGTCTCCCCGTTCGGCAAATGGCGCCGGATTGAACCGGGGCGGGCCAAGCTGATGAAAGCTGAGTTAGAGCGCATTGCGGCGGTGAAAAACTTGTCGCGTGATACGTTTGAACAGGTTTCGCGCAGCCTCGATGGTTGAGTTTGATATTGAGCGGTCTCCAGTTTTGGGGGATGTCCGGCATGGCTTTTTTGGGTCTGGAGGCGGAGCGCATCAATTTGGCTATGGCGGACCGGGCGATCCCGCTCTCATCGCAAGTGTGAGATCGCAAGCCGCCGATGCCATTGCTGCTGGTTCGAAAATTGTGATGCCGCATCAGGTTCACTCGCCTGACGTGATTGCCGTCTCGCAGGCATGGCGTGACGCGCCAGAAGGTCGCCCTGTTGCCGATGCATTGGTTACGGCCTCGCCTGGGCTTTCGATCGGCATCGTAACAGCAGATTGCGCGCCTGTTCTTTTCGCCGATAAAGAATCAGGCGTAATCGGCGCTGCCCATGCCGGATGGCGCGGCGCGCATGGGGGCGTGCTTGAAAATACCATCAACGCCATGGAACAATTGGGTGCAGATCGAAATCGGATTGCCGCAGCCATAGGGCCTGCGATTGCGCAACCAAGCTATGAGGTGGATGCACCGTTTCGCGAGAACTTTTCACCGGAAGATAACATCCATTTTGCCGCTGCACCCGAACGCGCCGGGACATCGCGCTGGCATTTTGACTTGCCGGGCTATGTCACTAAAATGCTTGCCAAATCTGGCATTCAAAAAATTCATGACATCAAGCGGGATACTTTTCCACAATCCGAGCGTTACCACTCCTACAGACGAGCATCATTCGGCGCGGAACCGGGATATGGTCGCCAGATTAGCCTAATCTGTTTGGGTTAATCAAATGGCGCCATCTTGCGCGAAAGCGAACAGGGGGTGTTCAAAACAGTGTTGGACTTTTTTACAGAGTTAGCTATCCGCGCTTCGCAAATTTCCTGAGTTTGGACTTTACCGATCTTCGCGGAATGCAAGGGATATAATCACGACACGCCTTTGGCGTGAGAAAAAGACGAAACTTCGCGCGTGCTGGCACAAGGCTGGTGCGCCTCAACGATTAGGGTGTTGATACGATGGCTGATGCAATTGCGAACCCAGAAGAAGGCGTCCGTCGCCGCGACTGGATTCATATTGCGGCTGTAAGCACGGCCGGTGTTGGCGGTGCGGCTGTGGTCTTTCCATTGGCAGCGCAAATGGCGCCAACTGCTGATGTTCTCGCTGCGTCGACGACGCTGGTCGATGTCTCGTCAGTTCAGCCTGGTCAGGCAGTCAAGGACGTGTTTCGCGGTCAGCCTTTGTTCGTGAAACGTCTGACGCCAGAAGAAATTGCCGAAGCGAAGAACGATGATGGCGCAGACATGCGCGATCCGCAGACTTTGGCCGATCGTCTGGGCGAAGGTAACGAAGACATCCTCATTACGCTCGGCGTTTGTACGCATCTTGGTTGTGTGCCGCTTGGTGCTGGCGAGGGCGAAAACAAAGGCGAATTTAACGGCTATTTCTGCCCGTGCCACGGTTCGCACTATGATGTTGCGGGGCGTATTCGCAAAGGTCCTGCGCCAACCAATCTGGCTGTGCCGGAATATTCGTTTACTTCCGATACCGTCATCCGGGTCGGTTGACCTCGCGTATATTAAACAAGCTATTCTGCGACGAATTTAAGCTGAGAGAATGACATGAGTTTCGCCTGGGCAAAAGAATACGAACCGAAAAGCGCTTTTACGCAGTGGATTGATGAAAAACTCCCTGTGCCGCGTATGGTTTATAATGCGATAGGTGCCGGTTATCCGGTTCCTCGCAATCTTAACTACATGTGGAATTTCGGTGTTCTTGCGGGGTTTTTCCTTGCCGTTCAGATCGTAACTGGCGTGATCTTGGCGATGCACTATGCGTCCAACACCTCTGTGGCGTTTGCGCAGGTCGAACACATTATGCGCAATGTGAACTGGGGCTGGGCTTTGCGCTATGCGCACGCCAATGGCGCCAGCTTCTTTTTCATTGTGATCTACCTGCATATTTTCCGTGGGCTTTTCTATTCATCGTACAAAGCGCCGCGCGAAATGATTTGGTTGTTGGGTGTGGTCATCTTTTTGTTGATGATGGCAACCGCGTTCATGGGTTACGTTCTTCCTTGGGGGCAAATGAGCTTCTGGGGCGCGAAAGTGATTACAGGCCTTTTTGGTGCGATCCCCTTCATTGGTGAGCCGCTTCAGGTCTGGCTCGTTGGTGGATACGCGCCGAACGATTCGACATTGAACCGCTTCTTCTCGCTCCACTTCCTTCTGCCATTTGTCATCGCTGGTGTTGTTATCCTGCACATCTGGGCACTGCACATTCCCGGCTCGTCAAACCCGACCGGCGTGGAAGTGAAAAAGGAAAGCGACACTGTACCCTTCCACCCGTTTTACACGGCCAAAGATGGCTGGTTCCTGGGTCTGGTTCTGATCGTGTTCTCGCTGTTCGTGTTCTTTGCACCCAACGTGCTGGGCCATCCGGACAATTACATTGAAGCCAATCCTCTTTCGACGCCTGCGAACATCGTTCCTGAGTGGTACTTCCTGCCGTTCTACGCGATCCTTCGTGCCTTCACTGGTGATCTCACCATCCCGTTCACTGGCATCGTGTTGATCGAGGCGAAACTGCTTGGCGTTATCGCGATGTTCGGGTCGATCCTGGTTTGGTTCATTCTGCCATGGCTGGACAAAAGCCCGGTGCGTTCAGGCTCGTACCGCCCGATGTTCAAGAAGTTCTTCTGGGTCCTCGTGGTTACGATGATCGTGCTCACCTTTTGTGGCGGCGCACCAGCAGCAGAACCATATGTCTTGATCAGTCAGATCGCGACATTCTATTACTTCATGCACTTCCTCGTGATCCTGCCGATTGTAAGCCAAATCGAAATTCCCAAGCCACTGCCATTCTCTATCACGGAATCGGTGCTGGGTTCGGACGATGATCGGCCTGGTCCCCGGACAGGCGTTTCCGATGGAAAGCCAGCCGGCGATCTGCCCGATGGCGAGCTGCAGCCAGCTGAATAAGCGCAGCACTGCTACGTCCTTTTGATCCGATAGATAGAAAGAGTTCGGTCATGACTATCCGCCTAGGTGGCATAATTTTCGGTCTGGTCCTGTGCGGCATTTTGGTGCTGTGGTCGATGGTGCCTGGCATCATGAATTACGCGACTCCAGAAGACCCTGACTATTACGCGTTCCAGGAAAAGAACATTCAGCCAGCTGGCGGCTTCTCTTTTGATGGCCCCATGGGCAAATGGGATTACGCTCAATTGCAGCGCGGTTATCAGATATACAAAGAAGTTTGCTCAGCCTGCCATAGTCTGAGATATGTGGCATTCCGCAATCTCCAGGAGCTTGGTTACACCGAAGCAGAGGTTCGCGCAGAAGCTGCTGCATGGAATGTGCCCGGCATCAATCCCGAAACAGGCGAAGCTGAATCGCGCCCGGGAGAGCCAACCGATCAATTTCCGTCACCCTATGCCAACGAAGTGCAAGCGCGCATTGCCAACAACAATGCATTGCCGCCTGACCTTTCGCTCATCACCAAGGCACGCAAAGACGGCACAAACTACGTTTATTCGCTGATGCAGGGCTACAATGAGCCAGATCCCGAAGATCAGGCGAAGTCACCTGATTTTGAAACGCCATCGGGCCTGTATTTCAATGAGTACTTTTACAACGTGAACATCGCCATGCCCCCGCAGCTTTATCCTGATCTGGTGACATATGCCGACGGAACCGAAGCTACGCAGGAGCAGATGGCTCAGGACATCTCCGCATTCCTGACCTGGACTGCTGAACCTTCGCTGGTCAAGCGCAAGCAGACGGGCTGGTTCGTCGTCGGCTTCCTGATCTTTGCCACGGGCCTTGCTTTCATGTCTTACAAACAAATCTGGGCTGGCAAAAAGCCCAAGAAGAAAAAGGCATAGCGCGAGACAACGGTCTCTCTACGCGGAACACATCGCCCCATCATTCACTTGCGGATGATGGGGCGCTCTGCTTTGTGGCCCATGGATATTTCTGATTTGCACTGCAAAGGACCAAAATGAGCGCGCCCAACCTCACACCCGATGATCTCAAAGCGCTCATCCGCACCGTTCCAGATTTTCCCAAGCCGGGCATTCAGTTCCGCGATATCACGACGCTGATCGGTCACGATCAAGGGCTTGCAGCAACCATTGCTCTGCTGGCGGAGCAAGCGCGGGCCGCAGGCGCTCAGAAGATCGCCGGGATGGAGGCGCGCGGCTTTATTTTCGGTGCTGCGGTTGCTGCGCAATTGGGCGTGGGCTTTGTGTCAGTGAGAAAGCCTGGCAAGATCCCCGTTGCAACCATCGGTGTGGATTATGAACTCGAATACGGCACTGACCGGCTCGAAATGGACCCCACATCAGTCATGCCAGGCGAAAATGTCGTTATCGTAGATGATCTCATCGCAACAGGAGGCACAGCGTTTGCTGCTTCGCAATTGCTGCGCGATGCAGGCGCGGCGATCAATCATGCAGTTTTCGTAATCGATCTTCCCGCTCTGGGAGGGGCCGACAAATTGCGAGCAGACGGGCTGTCGGTTGATATTCTGATGGAATTTGAAGGCGATTGATTAGGCTCGGTCTATTGAAAACCGCGATCATTCAGGAACTTCAATGCGTGGCTAAGCATTGTTGTACTGTGAGGGCACAGACACTTTAGATGGAATCGCAAGCACTCGTCATAGCTACGGTCGGCGCTTTGGGCATCGGCGCGCAATGGCTTGCCTGGCGAACAGGCTATCCCGCCATTGTTTTGATGCTAGCGGCAGGTTTTCTTGCAGGGCCTGTTACGGGTCTGCTTGATCCTGAACTTGCGTTTGGCGATGTTCTTGAACCCATGATCAGCGTGGGTGTAGCGCTAATCCTATTCGAAGGTGGTCTGAGCCTTGACTTAAGAGAGCTTAGGCACTCGGGCAGCGCCGTTTGGCGATTGGCGACGATCGGCGTGTTGGTTGGCTGGGCGTTGGGCGCAGCAGCCGGTTATTATATTGCCGGGTTGGTCTGGCCCGTTGCCGTCCTGTTTGGCGGTATTCTTATCGTTACAGGGCCAACTGTGGTGATACCGCTCCTCAGGCAATCAAATATCCAGACGCGGCCCAATTCGATCCTTAAGTGGGAAGGCATCGTCAATGACCCCACAGGCGCGCTGTGCGCAGTGATTGCGTATGAGTTTTTCCGCCGCCGGCAGGATTTTCCGGATGCATCAATCATCGAAGTGGTCCCGCCGCTGATTATCGCTGCCATTTTGGCGGGCCTTATCGGCTATGCTGCTGCGCGGCTTGTGGTGTTTTTGTTTCCTCGCGGTGCGATCCCTGAATACCTCAAAGTCCCGGTGCTCTTCACATTGGTCATAGCGGTGTTTGTTGGCACCAATGCGATTGAGCATGAGGCGGGGCTAGTTGCGGTAACTGTAATGGGGATCACGCTTGCCAATCGCGACGTGGCGAGCATTCGCAGCATTCACCCGTTCAAGGAAAACGTGGCTATCCTGCTGGTTTCCGGCATATTCATCCTGCTTGCATCCTCCCTTAAGTGGGATGAACTTGCCTATCTCGATCCACGCGAAGAAATCGGCCAAAGGTTGCTGGCATTCCTTCTTGCTCTGTTGTTTCTGGTTCGCCCGGCGACAGTGCTTATCTCTTTGATCGGTTCAAATGTCCCGTGGAACGAGCGCTTTTTTGTCGCCTGGATCGCGCCGCGCGGTATCGTGCTTGTTGCGATTTCAGGATTGTTCGCTTTGAGGTTGGGTGATCTTGGCATTGAAGGCGGTCAATTGCTTACCGCCCTGAGTTTTGCCGTCGTCGTTATCACCGTTGTGGCACACGGCTTTACGATAGAGCCTGTGGCCCGCTGGTTAGGGGTAAAAGGCACATCGCGCCCCGGCCTTCTGATCGTGGGTTCAACCCCGTGGACGATTGCGCTTGCCAAGGAAATGCAGGCTTTGAAAACACCCGTGATGGTGGTGGATTCGTCATGGCAAAGCCTCGGCGCGGCGCGGCGCGAAGGCCTGCCGTTTTATCACGGCGAAATCCTCAATGAAGCGACCGAGCACAATCTTGATCTTGCCCCGTTTCAAGTGCTGGTCGCAGCCACCGATAATGAGGCGTATAACGCGCTCGTATGCAATGAATTTGCGCATGAAGTGGGCCGTGACAGCGTTTATCAGCTAGGGGAAAGCGCGGATGAAGAAGACCGCACAGCCTTGCCGGAAAGTATTCGCGGGCGCGCACTTTTCGAAAGCGGTTTCGGCGTCAACGACGTAAATGAGCGCCAATTACAAGGCTGGGTCTTTCGCAAGACCAAACTCTCTGAAGAGTTTGATTTTGAGCAAGCTCAGGAAAAGCTGCCCGATGCGGGGAACATGTTGATGCTGGTGCGAGAAAGCGGGACTTTGCGCTTCTTCACTCATGCAGCAAAGCCCGATCCGCAGCCCGGCGATACGATCATCTCCTTCTTGCCTCCACAGCTGAAAAAGCCCGAAGACAAAGCCTCGGAAAAATCTGGCAAGCGGGCTGCATCCGGCCCGCAAACCGCATAAGATACGAATACGCACGAGAATATCGGATCAACCATGCTTAAACCTGCATCGACTTTGTTTACCCTGTCAGCCTTGCTGGCTTTGGCGGCGTGTAATCAAAATCCTGAAGACGGAACTCGAGATACGCCATTGGAAGACTCGCCAGAGGCTGAGGAAACGGGCGCTGTGTCAATTTTACGGCCCGAAGTCGCTCCTCCCTCAGCTCAGGCTGAGACGCTGCCGGTTTTGCAGGCAACAATTGGCTTTCCCGACGGTAGCGATGAACTGGATGCCGATGCTGTGGCTGAGCTTGAGAAAGTGTTGGCTTCCCCGCAGATCAAATTCGATGGTCCAATTATCCTGCGGGCACACACCGATTCCGCAGGGACGGACACTGCCAATGAAGATGCATCTGAGACGCGTGGCCTTGCCGTTGCGGGTTGGCTGATCGCTCAAGGGGTGGATGAAGACCGTATCGATGTGATTGTCTTTGGCGAACAGAACCCGGTTAAACCAAACGCTCTGCCCGATGGCTCTCCCAATGAACCGGGCCGCAAAGCCAATCGGCGCGTGGAAATTGAAGTGCAGGTTCCTGAGCCCAGCAAAATTACCAAGGAGAATGACAGCGAAGAGGTCTCCGCGCCTCCCGATACATCAGCCGAGGCTGGCGACTAGCTCGAGCACTTTGTCGGCATATTCGGGTCGGCAAATCAGCAGATCGGGAAGATAGACGTCTTCCTGATTGTAGCGGATGGGTGATCCATCGATCCGGCTACAATGCAGTCCGTAAGCGTGTGCAACTGCAACAGGTGCGCAGCTGTCCCACTCGTATTGGCCGCCTGAATGCAGGTAAATTTCTGCTTCGCCGCGTACGACAGCCATCGCCTTTGCGCCTGCGCTGCCCATGCCGACAAGCTCTCCGCCCATCGCTTCGCTCACCGCAACCGCTTCCTTTGCTGGCCGTGTACGGCTGACAAGGAAACGCGGGGCAGCGGCGGCAGGCTTTAGGTCACTTATTTGATCTGTGCGCAGAATTGTGCCGCCATCGAGGCCTGGCAAGGCGACAGCACCTGTATGCGCGATGCCATCAATCGCCAGGCCGACATGCACTGCCCAATCTTCGCGCTGTTCGCCATATTCGCGCGTGCCATCAACCGGATCGACAATCCAAACGCGGCTCATGGAACAGCGCGCGGTATCGTCCTTTTCTTCTTCAGACAGCAACCCATCATCGGGGCGCGCTGCACGCAAAGCGTGGCATAGGAATTCATTCGCGGTCGCATCGCCGGCTTTGCCCAAAGCTTTGCCCTCGAACATGCCGCTATTGCGCACTTCCAAAAGAATGCGTCCAGCAACTTCGGCAAGGTGCGAGGCAAGCTCAGCGTCAGTCATATCGGTGGGATTCATGGGCGTGCTCACTTAAGGGGCAATATCTGTCTGATGATATATTCCGCAGCCTCAGCTGGCGTCATATCCACCGTGTTTACATGGATTTCAGCGTTTTCAGGCTCTTCATAAGGGCTGTCGATCCCGGTGAAGTTTTTAAGCTCCCCGGACCGCGCCTTCTTATAAAGGCCTTTGACATCGCGTTTTTCGGCAACGTCCAAAGGTGTATCGACAAAAATCTCGATAAATTCGCCCTCTGGCACCATCTCACGCACCATGCGCCGCTCGGCCCGGAAGGGTGAAATAAACGCAGTGAGCACAATGAGGCCTGCATCCAGCATCAGCTTGGCAACTTCACCAATACGACGGATGTTCTCAATCCGGTCCGTCTCGGTAAAGCCCAGATCCTTGTTAAGCCCGTGACGCACATTGTCGCCATCAAGCAGAAAGGTGTGGCGGTTCATCAGCGCGAGCTGTTTTTCCACCTCATTGGCAATCGTCGATTTGCCCGATCCCGAAAGTCCGGTGAACCACAGCACTCGCGGTGTCTGGTTCTTCATCAATGCGTGTTCTTCGCGCGTAGTTGTGGTCGGCTGCCAATGGACGTTTTGTGCACGGCGTAGGCTGAAATCGATCATGCCAGCGCCCACTGTGGCGTTGGTGAATTTGTCGATCAGAATGAACCCGCCCAACGCACGCGAAGTGTTATAGGGTTCAAACGTAATGGGTTTATCGGTCGAAAATTCGCACACGCCGATCGAGTTCAATTCGAGAGTTTTGGCGGCGAGGTGATCGAACGTGTTGACATCAACCTCGTGCTTGGGCGGCTGGACGGTTGCGGTCACCATTTGGCTGCCGATTTTCATCCAATATCCGCGCCCCGGCTTCATCGCGGTTTCATCCATCCAAACAATGGTGGCTGAGAATTGATCGGATGCCTCTGGCGGATCATCGGCAGCGGCAATCACATCGCCGCGGCTGCAATCAACTTCATCATTCAAAGTGATCGTCACCGATTGGCCGGCAACCGCTTCATCCAATTGGCCGTCAAAGGTCTCGATTGTCTTGACCGTGCTGGTCTTGCCCGCAGGCACAATTCGCACAGGATCGCCGGGCTTGATTGTCCCGCTGGAGATTTGACCTGCAAACCCGCGAAAATCCAGATTAGGCCGGTTCACCCATTGCACCGGCATCCGGAAAGTGCGCGATTGCGCGGCTTGATTGGCCAGTTCTACCGTCTCAAGATGCTCTATCAGCGCTGGGCCTTTATACCACGGCGTCTTGGCCGAAGGCGCGGTGGTGATGTTGTCGCCTTTAAAGCCCGAAAGCGGGATGGCGGTGAAGTCTTCGATGCCCACTTCTGTCGCAAAAGTGCGGTAATCCTCGACGATGGCATCAAAAGTGGCCTGGTCATAATCGACAAGGTCCATCTTGTTCACTGCCAGCACCAAATGCTTGATACCTAAAAGATGCGTCAGGTAGGAATGCCGCCGCGTCTGCACCAGAACGCCCTTGCGCGCGTCCACCAGGATCACGGCAAGGTCAGCGGTTGACGCACCGGTGACCATATTGCGTGTGTATTGTTCATGCCCCGGAGTGTCCGCGACAATGAATTTGCGCTTTTCTGTCGTGAAAAACCTGTAGGCGACATCAATCGTGATGCCCTGTTCGCGCTCTGCGGCCAGCCCATCGACCAGCAGCGCGAAATCAATTTCCTCGCCTTGGGTGCCGACTTTCTTACTGTCCGCTTCAAGATTGGCGAGCTGATCTTCGAAGATCATTTTGGAATCATACAAAAGCCGCCCGATCAGCGTTGATTTGCCATCATCCACGCTGCCACAAGTGATAAAGCGCAGCAGGCTTTTATGCTGGTGCTGATCGAGATAAGCGTCGATATCTTCTGCAATGAGGCTGTCGACTTGGAAGCTGGATTCTTGCCCGGGGGATTGATCGTTCATTAGAAATACCCCTCTTGTTTCTTGTCTTCCATCGAAGCGGATTGCCCTTTGTCGATGGCCCGGCCTTGGCGTTCAGAGCCGGTCGCCAACAGCATTTCCTGAATGATGAGGTTCATATCTGTCGCATCACTTATCGTTGCACCTGTCAGCGGGTAGCAACCCAGCGTGCGGAATCGCACGGAGCGTTCAACCGGCTTCTCGCCTTCTTCAAACCGGAAACGATCATCATCAACCACAAGGATCATGCCATCGCGCTCCACCGTGGGGCGCTTTTGCGACAGGTAGAGCGGGACAATGTCGATCTTTTCCAGCGCAATATACTGCCAGATATCCAGCTCAGTCCAGTTGGAGATCGGGAAGACGCGGATGCTTTCATCCTTGTTCTTCTTGGCATTGTAGAGGTTCCACAGCTCTGGGCGCTGGTTTTTCGGATCCCAACGGTGCGAGGCCGTGCGGAAGGAAAACACGCGCTCTTTCGCGCGCGCCTTTTCCTCGTCCCGCCGACCGCCTCCAAACGCCGCGTCAAAACCGTGTTCGGTCAGCGCGCGCTTCAAAGGGTCGGTCAGCTGAGCTTGCGAATAAAGCGCGCTGCCCGTGTCGAACGGGTTAATGCCTTGTTCTTCTGCATCGTCGTTTTGCGAAACGATCAGTTCAAGGTTATATTCCTTTACCGTCTTATCGCGATGGTCGAGCAGGTCCTGAAAATCCCAACCCGATGCAACATGCAGCATGGGGAATGGTGGGGGCGATGGATAAAATGCCTTGCGTGCCAGATGCAGCATGACTGAGGAATCCTTGCCGACCGAATAGAGCATGACCGGCTTTTCAGCTTCGGCCACGACTTCGCGAAAGATGTGAATGCTCTCTGCTTCGAGGCGCTCTAGGTGTGTGAGTGTTCGCATATGGGTGCAGCTAGACGTTGCAGTGCACAATACAACCCCGCTTTTAGGACGAAGCCCAAGGGCTCAAAAAGGGCACGCTGCATCTCAAAAGGGGTGGTTGTGAGGCAGTAAAGGATCAGCGCGGCTCAGCCAGAACCGGAACCTTGATGTTTTCAGATTTGAAAAAAGCACGCGACAACGCCTGTAGCAAGGCATTGGCGGCGTGTCTTTGCCGTCATATGCAGACGAGGGCCGCTTGCGAGGGTATGCGCGTGCGTTCTAAAGTGTCAGCATAATGGCCGCCGCAGGAGCAAGAATTGCATAATCTCGATTTGCTCAGCGCCTTTTTAAGTGCGCTTGCATTAGGTCAGTCTATTTTGACAGCCAGCATTCTTGCTTCACGCAGCGATTTTCCCGATGTCCGGCTGCCATTGATGATTTTTTTTGCAGCGAATGCAGTGACTGAGTTTTCTTCGTTGCCATTTCTATTTGAACTGGAAAACCGCTCGATCGTGCACGCAGTGAACCTGTCTGGCCTGCCTGCAATTTTGTTGATGGCCCCGGCAATCTGGCTTTATGTTGCAGCACTTACATCTGAAGAGCCAATCCGTTTGCAATGGCGGCATTTACTCCACCTGATCCCCTTTGTTCTGGGCATAGCGGTGTGCATTGCACTGGCAAGTGTATCGGAAGGTGTGCGCGAACAAATCATCGGGGATGCCAGCCGGACCGATGATGCAGTGGTGCGAATTGTCACTCTTATGGTGATCGGCATTTTGCTGATCAATATCGGGCAATTTTTGGCCTATATGGCGCCAATTTATATGCGCCTTTTGCGCTATTCGTCACGTTTGAGAGATCTCTATGCCAGCACGCACAAACGCGAATTAACCTGGGTAATTTGGACGCTTGGCTTGCTGACCTTGAATGTCGGTTGGGCAATTTATGACACGTTTTTTGCTCTCACACCGCAGCTCACAATTGTGGCGGATGTGTCCAACCTCACGCTGATCTGGTGGCTGTCTGTTTGGGGCTTGCGGCAAGCGCCAGGATTGCGGACCGCGCCAAGCCAAGTTGATCTTGCATCGCTGCAAATCGCCCCGAGACGCGCTGATACCGATCCGGAAGAAGCCAAGTTCAAATACGAAAAATCAGCCCTGTCGGATGAGCAGATTGACCGCATTGCCGCCAAGGTCGAGCAAGCCATGGAGACCAGCAAGGTCTATCTCAATCCCAATTTGTCACTGCGAGACCTGGCAGCGCAAATATCCACTCACCCCAATTATGTATCGCAGACTTTGAACAGCCGATTGGGCGCGACCTTTTTCGATTTCGTCAATGGGTGGCGCATTCGCGATGCCATGCCGCGCCTTGCTCAAAGCGATGAACAAGTGACCAACATTGCTTATGATGTTGGTTTCAATTCACGCTCCTCCTTCTACAACGCCTTTAAGAAAGAGGCGGGTGTAACTCCAACCCAATATCGCAAGCGGGCAGAAGAAGGCAGTGCAGACAGCGCCAAGGACTAGCCCGGCTGCTGCGAGGCGGTAAGCCTGGATCGCGCCGCTTGCCGCAATTGTTCAACAGCCTTGCGGTGATTGTCGATCAAATTGTCCGTTTCAAACACGGTCAGCGGCATTTGCGGTGTGATCCCGCAGCCTTCCCAATTGTTTCCTTCAGGATCGGTATACTCTTCGTTTGAAAGCGTAACACTCCAGCCATTGGGCATCTCTTTTTCCAGCACATCTGAGAATGCCCCGCGCGTCGGCTGGCCAGCATGCGTCACCTGAGGCAACGCGCGCAGCGCCAGGGTCAGCACCTCACCACCGCTAATGGTCGCATTCGAGGTGAGAACATAGATCGGCGCGGCGAAGCGCTTACCAGTATGGGGGGCGATCATTTGCTCAAATGGTTGGGAAATAGAGCTATCTGTCGCGCGCTTGCGATGGATGAGAGTGCCCTTCTCAGCAAAGCGGCTCGCAATAGCGCGAGATATGAAATCATAGCCGCCGACATTGAGGCTCAGATCAACAATCAAAGCCTTTGCATTACGTTTCTCAAAGCGCGTGAAAGCTTTGTCGAGGATTGTGTTCAAAACGGCTAGATCATCTGCTTCATGCCCGAATCCCTTGCCGGCAAAATCAGCAACCGCCAAGACATTGATATAGGCAATGTCATCATCCAACATCCCATATTGGATGCGGTTATTTCCCGCCATTTTGCCTTTGCCGCGCAGGATGTCGCCGCCAATCCCTTTCAACCAAAACTCTTCAAGAAGCTGGTCATTCAGAGCCTTGCGCGGGATCCCTTTCGCCTTTGCTTGCTCGGTTAGATGCTGGCTGACGATGCTGGGGTTGGCAGAGAACTTCTCGTCCCTGCCGTCCAATTTAGCTGATAGCGACACATGTCCATCTTTGACCGGCTCAAGCAGACCGGAGAGGATCGCGAACAGCGCTGTATCGGATGTATTGGCTGTGACTTTGGCGCGTGCTGCTGCGACACGCGCTGGCCAATCCACTCCGTATAAATCAAAAAAGGCGTAATGCTGCGCAAAATAAGCGGAGAAAGCGTCGAAATTCCCAAAGGGATCATTGGCCGTCAGCGTGTTGCAGGTTGCAGGAATGGCCTGAACGCGGCTTACATGGATAGGATATTCTTCCAATGTTGGGGTGAATGTGCCCGATTGGCCATTGGCGTCGATTTGCAGAGCCCCTTGACCAATATAATGGCCCAGCATTTCGGCGCTGGTTTTGGACCGAACACATGTGGTTTCAGTGACATGGTAGAGCTTCAGATCGCTAGAGCTGAGGTCAAGCACATAGCCATAGCCATCCGATTGCCAAATGCCTTCCAATTGCGCAGATTGGGCCGGAGCCGAAACGGCTGAGCCATTGGCTAAAGCACAGGCTGATTGGAACAGCATTGCAGCTGTCATTGCGCTCGTGAAAAAGGCCCGGCGTGATGTAAACAGAGGCACAGATTGTCTCGCTATAAAGGCGATTGGGAAGGCAAGAGCACTGGTCATTTATCCATTGCTCCAAGCGAATGAAGCTTTGAGATACCAGATTACTTGCGCTGCGCATCCGCCCGTGAGCAGAAGGACAAATCACGCAGGCACAGGTGTCTTTCCCGTCTCCAAAAGCCGATATGGGCGATCCGTTTCTGTCGTGATCGAGCTTCGAGCCGGATCAGCAGGCGACACCGTGTTTTCAAGTCGGAATTAACCGCTCGCGGCATCCGATCCATCCAAGCCTTGCTATTTCTGAGGTGAAAATTCAGAACTCTTTGGAAAGATAGTCCAGCAAATCAGCTTCATCCTCGGCGGGGATTTTTGACATCCCTTGCTTTTCTTCCATCCAGATCAGCATTTCTTGCCAGCGGGCGCGCGATGCGTTTTGCTGTGCCACAATGTTGAGGCTGTGGCAGCCGGAGCAATAAGCAATGACGAGCTCGTGGGCCCCATTGTCTGCGACCGGTAAATTGTCGACATCGAACGCGGCACCTGCCTGTTTGCCTTCGCTGCCAGGGTCTGAATAAGGATCACGTGGGTCGAATTTCTGGCCGAAATCAGGGCTCTTGGGCCAGCTTTCTGCCATCGCTGCAATTCTGGCCAGACGCTCCGCGCTTTCAATTGGAACGGTCCCGGCTTGCTCGGCGTTGTTCGAACTGAAAACGAAATACAAGCCTACCAATGCTGCCAGACAGATTAGCCCTATTCCAAAAGGTTTGCCCATAACGTCGCGCTCCTTGTTCAAACCGCAAACAAGGCTATGCGGTGCTGCATGTTGTTGAGATAGCCCTTCGGGTTCCAGCCGGGAGGCGTTGCTGGCTGCATGCGCCCTTGATCATCGGTCGCACGCGCCCAAATTTCGAAATAGCCTGCTTGCGGCAAGACAATATCGGCGCGCCAATGTTGCCATGCATATTTGTTCTTGGGCGGATCAAGCTCGGCCTCGATCCATGTCTGTCCAAAGTCGCTTGAGATATGCATGGCCGCGACATCATCGTCTCCCGCCCAGGCATGGCCGCGCAGCGAAATCTCCTGACGCGGGGGTACATTGCTGCCTGTCGCCGGGAAGGTGATCAGTGACTTCACTGGCAGTGAGTGGATGATCTCCATATCCTCATCGGGAACATCCGTGCCCGGAGCGACGGGATAGGCCGGCACGCGGTAAGATTTGCCAGTCATCTTGGCGCCATCATGGACTTTATCGATGATCGAGATCCTGGTCAGCCATTTTTGCGAGCATGATCCTGGCCATCCTGGCACAACCAGACGTAATGGATGGCCATTATTGATCGGCATATCTTCGCCATTGACCGCCCATGCGATGAGGTTGTGCTCCTCCATCGCCTTTTCGATCGGCACGCCGCGTGAAATCGCTTCCTTTTCCGGATCGAATGTGAGGTGGTGATCGGCGCCAAAATGCGCAGTGTAGACGGCATCCGATTTGACGCCTGCTGCCTTTAGAACATCAGACAGCCTAACCCCTGTCCACATCGGGCAAGCGATTGCACCAAAAGTCCATTGATTGCCCGATGCGCCGGGACTGAAGAACTTTCTCCCGTTCCCGCCGCATTCCATCTGCAATTGGAGCGAGACCGTTTCAAATTGCGATTTGAGGTCTGCAATCGTTAGTGAGAGCGGCTTGTCGACCAATCCATCAATTTCCAACTTCCATTCATCGACATTGATCTCACTGTCAGAGGGCGGAATGCCATTGTTGCGGATGAACAACCGATCTGCAGGGGTAACCTTGTCATCAAGTAGATGGGCGGGCGTTTCGGCATTTAGTGGCCGATCGCCCAGCACGACCAGGTTCTGGTCGACGCCTTCTATTCCCGCTCCACTGGCAGAACTGGCGGTGTCAAAACCGCTGACGCCTCGCGACGATAAACTTGCAGATGCGCCTAGGAAGCCCGCAACTCCCAGCCCTGTCCCAGTCTTTAGCAAACCACGCCGACTGGTGATCCCCGAACGCGCTCTATCCGACATCTTAACCCTCCTGCGCAATCTCATTCGACAAGGCATCAATCTGCGTTATGTGAGTGGCGGCTATGTCATGGCGTGCCATGAATTCGCGCATGTCCGCCATGCGGGCAGGCTCCCCATCTTCGCGCAGGACAGCGCACAAAACAGCAAACGGCGACTGTTTGGCTTGGCGCGCCAGTTCGACTGCGGCATCCACTGCGCGTTTCTTTCCATTGGCAGATTGTGTTTCTGCAAAGAGCGGAAATACATGTCCAGGTTGCACCACACTGTCGGCATCAGCTCCTTCGGCAATCGCCGCCTGGACTGTCACGGCCCTATCTGCCGCTGAAATGCCGGTGGTCACGCCTTTACTGGCCTCGATCGAAACGCCAAGTGGCCGTCCGCTTTGGCGATAATTTCCGGCATTCATCGGGGCGATCCCAAGCTTTCGACCGGCCCGATATTCCATGCCAAGACAAATCAGACCGCGTGCATGGGTGGCGAGGAAGTTGATCTTTTCAGGCGTTATCAACTCGGCGCTTGTAATGAGATCAATATCCCCGCCGCGATGCGCATCACCGCCAAGCAGAATGAATTCACCGGCTGCAAAGCGGGAAATTATCTGCTCAATATCTGCATAGAGATCGCGATCATCGCTCATGCTGAAATCATCTCTGCACCCTGAAGCAATTGCTCCGCCAGAATTGTGAGTTGTCCGCCAAGTTTGGTGTCCATCGGGTGGCCCTCAGCATCGAAACTGGACGACTGGCAAACCGCCGCCACGCCAAGTGGTGTGGGCCATCCGCGCAAGGCATGCACAGTCGTGCGAAGCGATTGCAGCGTGCTCATCGCGGCCTGAGAGCCATAGGCCGTTGCGATCAAGCCAACAGCCTTGTTTTCAAGGTAGGCGGGTGTGTGGCCGCTGAGCAGCTCAAGATAGTCGAGCGCATTTTTGACCAAGCCTGATATTCCGCCGTGATATCCGGGGCTGGCGATCAGGATCGCATCGGCTCCATACGCAGCCATAGCAAGTTCATGCCCGCGCGCATGAGTTTCAGAGGCTGCTGTGCCGAAGATAGGAAAATCTGCCAGTTCAGGACCGGCAATAATTTCGATCTGTGCGCCATGCTCCTGGCAATGCCTGGCCACGGCCCGCATTGCCATCTCTGTCGAAGAGCCAGCCCGATGCGTCCCGCCCAGAGCTAAAATTCTAGCCATCCCTTGTCACCTTATTGTTCACATATTCTGCAAGATTGTGTTGCTGATCCTCATCAAGCCTCAATCCCATCTTGGTGCGCCGCCACAAGATATCCTCGGCGCTCGCAGCCCATTCATGCGCGATGAGATGATCGACTTCGCACTGATAAAGGCCATGGCCAAAATCGCGTCCGAGATCAGAAATGGAGCTGGCAGCTTGTAGAATCTGCCTGCTGATTGTGCCGTATGTGCGCCAATAGCGCTCAGCCAGAGCAGTCTTGAGAAAGGGGTAATCTGCTTCAAAGGCCTGACGTTGGGCAACAGTTTCCAAGATCGCAAAATCACCACCGGGCAGGGGGTGCCTGGCAGTCCAGCTCTTACGGCTCATCTTGGGGATAAGAGGGGCAAGTTTCTCGCAAACTGCTTCTGCTACCTCGCGATAGCTGGTGATCTTGCCTCCAAAGACCGACAGCAGGGCAGGCGCATCGTCTTTTGCAGAAAGTTCAAGCTTATAGCCCCGCGTCGCGGCTTCGGGCTTGTTGGACCCATCCTGGATCAAGGGTCGCACACCCGAATAGGTCCAGACCACATCATCGACTGAAATCTTGTGCTTGAAATAGCGATTGCTTGCCTCGCAAAGATAGCGGATTTCCTCGTCAGAGGCTTTTGCCGCGGATGGCGGCCCTTCATGGTCGACATCGGTGGTCCCGATCAGCGTGAAGTCCTGTTCATACGGAATGGCGAAGAATATCCGCCCATCCGCATTCTGACAGAAATAGGCTTTGTCATGATCGTAGAGCTTGTTGACGACGATATGCGAGCCACGAACCAGCCGGCTTGAGGTGGAGGTCGCTTGATTGTTGCTGCCCAGCACGTTTTCGACAGTGGGACCGGCTGCGTTGACCAGTACTTTTGCAAAGTAGGTGGCGGCTTTGCCGCGCGCCTGAACATCGACGCGCCAGTGCCCGTCCTGCCGCCCAAACGACACAACCGGTGTGCGCGTGTGAATTTGTGCGCCGCGATTAGCCGCGTCTCGGGCGTTCAAAACTACCAGCCGCGCATCATCGACCCAGCAATCGGAATATTCCGCACCTTTTGACAGACCTGCCTCTAACGGTGTTCCGGCGATATCCCTTTTCAGATTGACCGATTTGCTTGCAGGCAGCAATTTGCGGCGCCCGATATGGTCATAAAGGAATAGACCCAGCCTGATGAGCCAGCTTGGCCGCGAACCGGGCAGATGGGGCAAAACAAAGCGCAGCGGCCAAACGATATGCGGGGCGATGGCCCAAAGCTGTTCTCGCTCGCTCAGAGCTTCTCTGACCAAGGCAAATTCATAATGCTCCAGATACCTCAGGCCGCCATGGATTAGTTTCGTGGATGCAGATGATGTGCCGCTGGCCAGGTCATTGGCCTCAAACAAGCGGACGCTGAGGCCGCGACCAGAAAGGTCTCGCGCAATTCCACAGCCATTCACCCCGCCGCCAACAACGATCACATCATCAATCTGAGAATCAGGTATCTTGTCCATCAAAGCATCCAGACGAGGCAGAGAGCAGCGAGGAAAGCGGCTGTCGTGGCAGCAATGATCGGTACAAAAATGCGCAAGCCCTGACCCAGCAAAAGGTTCAGCTTTGCCGTCATTGCAACAGAGATCACAGCAAGCAAAAGGCAGGTCTTGGCGCCAATTGCCCCCCATTCCGTAACCATAGGAGGAAACGCAAACAGCGAATTGGCTGCAACCATGCCAAGAAAGCCAAGTATGAACCACGGAACTTTCAGCGCCTGCTTCCACCCAGTTTTCGACCGGGTTGTGGCGGCTTGTGATGCCAGAAAGATCGCAAAAACGCTGACCAGCGGCGCAAGCAGGGCGACACGGGTGAGTTTGACGATCGTAGCGGTGCCTCCGGCTTCATCAGAAACGCTAAAGCCAGCCGAAATAGATTGCGCTACATCATGGATCGACACGCCAATCAAAAAGCCCGCTTGATAATCATTGAGCCCAATGTTTGCAGCCAGAATTGGATAGGCGAACAAGGCTACCGAACTTGCGACAGTGATCCCTACCAAGGTCACGGTAAACTGGGTCTGGCTGACCTTATCTTTGTCAATCAGGCTGTAGATTGCCAGCGCGGCTGACATGCCACATATCGCCGTTGCGCCGCCGCATAGCAGGCCAAAGCTGCTGTTTTGCCCTAAAACGCGCGCGGCAATCAAAGCTGAACCTATTGTCGTTACTATAACCGCAAGGATCGCTGCAAAAGTCCAAATGCCCAGCTGCGTGATCTGCATGAAGGTTATCTGAGTGCCGATCAGAACGATCCCGATGCGCAAGACGAAACCGCTCGCAAATTGCAAACCCCCGTGAGTCTTCGGTTCTGCTGAAATAAAGCTGAGCGCCAATCCGATCAGCAAACCTGCCAATACAATTGGCGTTCCGTAATTTTCTCCAAGCCAGGCTGCTGCAAGACCGGCGGTTCCAACAATCGTAAGTCCGGGGAGAACTGACTGGCGTGGTTGTTCCCCCGTTGCTGCCACCGCTTCGCTGAGTTGGATCTCACCAAACAGATCACCAACCACCGCTTCACGCTTGGCATCTGTCGATATGTCTTGCGCTGTCATATTGTGAGTTATAGGGCTGGCTATCGAAAAGGGCAACGGCGATGCCCAATTTTTTGAGAGGGTCCAATGGCAGAAAATCTGGTCTTCGTTCTTGGCAGTTGCTTTGCATTTATGGCGCTTGTTGGCCTTTACAGCTGGTACAAGACACGCGGTCAGGTTGGCACCAAAGATGGTTATTTCCTCGCCGGTCGCGGACTGAGCGGTGTGTTTATCTGTGGCTCGTTGCTGCTCACCAACTTATCTGCTGAACAACTGGTTGGACTCAACGGCTCGGCCTACGGCTACAACCTGTCCAGCATGGCGTGGGAAGTAACCGCGGCCTTTGCCATAATGATAATGGCGCTCGTTTTTCTGCCCCGATATCTTGCAGGCGCATTCTCAACTTTGCCTGAGTTTTTGCGCGACCGGTTTGACGATGATGTGCGGCGGATGACAGTCGTCCTGTTTCTTGTTGGCTATGCCTTGGTCACCATCCCTTCAGTCCTGTATTCGGGCGGCATTGCGGTGCTGCAATTGTTCGATGTCCCTGCGCTTTTGGGCGTGCCTTACGAACCGGCCTTGATAATTACGATCCTGACCGTCGGATTGGTGGGCTCGATCTATGCCGTTTTCGGCGGCCTTATGGCTGTGGCCGTTTCTGACACGGTCAACGGAATAGGCCTGCTGATTATCGGATGTTTGGTTCCCGTGCTGGGCTTTATGGCTTTGGGAGACGGAAGCCTTATAGCCGGAATGGTCGAAGTCGCGACGACACATGAGGAAAAACTCAACGCCATCGGAGGACCAAAAGACCCAACGCCTTTTGGCACGCTGTTCACCGGGATGATTCTGGCCAACCTTTTTTACTGGGGCACCAATCAATATGTGATTCAGAGAGTGCTGGGCGCGAAGAACCTGCAGGAAGGGCAAAAGGGCGTCATCCTATCGGGCTTTTTCAAGATCCTTGTCCCGTTCATGATGATGATCCCCGGGGTCATCGCTTTCCACCTCTATGGACCAGGCCTTGCGTCGATTGACCTTGCCTATCCCCGCCTCGTCGATGATCTGCTTCCCGTGTGGCTCAGCGGGTTCTTTCTGGCGGTATTGCTGGGCGCGATTTTCAGCTCATTCAACTCACTGCTCAACAGCGCTGCGACCTTGTTCACGCTCGACATTTATGGTCCTGCCAAAGGCGGCAAAGTGAGCGATGAGCAACTCATCAAGGTTGCGAAAATAACCAGCGTCATCATCGCTGTGCTGTCCTTTGTGGTTGCGCCGCTTTTGCAGTATTTCCCTGAGGGGCTGTTTCAGGTCATTCGCAAGTTTACAGGGTTCTACAACATTCCCGTTATCGCGATTGTGCTCGCAGGGCTATTCCTCAAGAATGTCCCGTCAATCGGTCCAAAGATCGCCATTGGCTTCCACGTCATCACCTATGGGCTCCTCACATTTGTGTGGGTGCCCGAGCTTCACTTCATCCATATCTATGCCGTGTTGTTTGCCATCGAGATGGGCATCATGCTGCTTGCGGGGCACTTTGCACCGCGCAGCGAGCCGTTTGTCTTCAAGCCCAATCCAAAGGTCGATATGACACCCTGGCGTTACAGCCTGCCGGTATCGATCATTCTCGCAAGCTGCGTGGTGCTGGTCTATGTGATTTTCTCACCTATCGGACTTGCAGGCGGCGGCAGCCAATGGCTGGTGCCCGTGATCATGGCCGTGGTGGTAGCAACGGCGGTTTTGGTCTGGTTGTCGCTTGCCCGCTGGCACCGGCTCTATGCCGCAAGCGTCGCCAAAATTGCTGGCGATGGGCCGAACACAGCCGCTTAAGCAGGTACAGATAGGCTGGCAGGCAAACGCGCCCACCACCTGCCTCCCGACAGGCAGGCTCGCTTGTCGTGTGGTGGCTGCTTGCACGGCAAACGCAGCCCACCACACCACAGCCCAAGCCAACACAACCCAGCCAACACAGCCCAAGCCAACACTGGCCCGCCAACACCTCTACGATAGCAAACGCTGACTTTAATCAACCGATTGGCCTTTGCCTGGCCGCAAGTGCGCTTGCACACAAGCTATCCTCCAACACAGCAAACGTCCTCAGCGTCCAGCGAGTGGTCTCAATGTACGCAAAAAAAGGGCGACCCTTTCGGGCCGCCCGTATTTAGGTAGGGAGGTTGTTTAGCCGTTTACTGGCCGAAGTTCATCCGGAAGTTCATACCGAAATAGCGGTCAGCTTCGCGCGGGATTTGATAGCGGAAGCCATCGCCTGAAAAGGTCGTGACAAAGCTGTCATCCGTCAGGTTCTTGGCAATAAACGTCACGCGAAACGCGTCATCGTTGAAGGACAGACCTATATTCGCATCCCAGAGATTGTAGGATGGCAGGAAGCTGTTGGGGCTGAAATTCCCATCTGTTCCCGGAAGCAGCGAGTTCTGATCATCAATATGAGAGAAAGTCGTGTTGAAGAAGAACCCGACATTGTCGCTCACATCGGTCTCGTAATTCAGACCGAGGGTATAGTTGAAGTCAGGCGAGAAGAAGAGATCAAGGCCCGAACGCGTCGTACAGCCTGGTGGGGGCTGGTTTGTAAGCGGATCGACCGGGCAATTGAACTCAGCAATTGTCGCATCATTCAATGCTGCCGAAGCCGTGAGCGTCAAATCATTCGTAAGAAACAGGCTTGCATCAACCTCGATACCCTTGGTTTCGACCTCACCGGCATTGGTAAGGCGGGTGATGGTCACACCAGTGGAATTGTCGAAGTTGTTTGCCTGGAAGTTGCGAATTTCCGCATAGTATGCGGCAATATTGAATACAAAATCGTTGGTATTGATCTTGTAGCCGATTTCAAAGCTGTCGCTGTCTTCGGGATCAATAGGCAGCGCATCATTGGTGCCCATATTGTAGAAGGTGTTGAAACCGGGTCCTTTATACCCTTGCGCATAAGTTGCGTGGAAGCTCCCCGAGTTTCCTCCATCACCGAACAACTCACCAAGATCGGCGCTAAAGCCAGCCTTGATTGAAAAGTCAGTGTTCGCGGTTGAGTTGGCAAAGGTGTTATCAAACCCGCCCGAAGCCTGCGAGAACTGGCTGTTCGGCTCGGCTGGACGCACGCCCACACCTTGACGACCAAATTCGTCATTGTTCCGGCGAGTGTAGACAAACTCAAGCTCATCGCGGGTAAGGCGCGCGCCAAACAACAGGTTCAGGCCTGGTGTTGCTTCGTATTCCAACTGACCAAAAGCGGCATAGTTATCGAAGGTGTTGTCGAAAAAGCCGGTGGCTGAAACGATGTCGTTCGCATTGCAAGTGAGGCCCGGATTGGCATCCAGAATTGGCTGGTTTTGCCCGCCATTGTTTTGACAGCTTGCGTTACGAGTAAAGTCGGCTTCGACATCGAGGCTGGCGTAATAAAGTCCGAATAGATAGCGGAAAGCCTGGTCTTGCGGCGACTGGATGCGCAGTTCCTGGCTGACCTGCTGCCAAGTGCGAGTGCCATCATCGTGCAATTGGAACGGAACACCGAAGACTGGCAGATTGGACGTGCCGCCAATCGAGGTGAAATCGCCTTCGCGGATTTCGGTGTTTGCCCATTCGCGGAACGCTGTGATCGAAGTCAACGTGTGCCCGCCAGCAAAATCCTTGTTCACTTCAAGCGAGTAAGCGTCGCGATTTTCAAGAGTCCGCGTGATCAGGTCGTGATCAACCTGGCGCTGGTTCAAATCGAGGTCAGCAATACCGTTTACAATACCGTTGCTGTCGGGAGCCGCCGGGGAGGCAGGGTTGCGGCCGCTAGGCAGCACTTCAAGGTCAGCGCAGCAATCGTCATTTGCTTCGTAATGTTCGGCGATAAACAGGACATTGAGATCAGGGCTGGGATCATATTCGATCATGGCCCGAACACCCCAACGATCATAGCCGTTCACATCACGATTGAAGAATGTGTTGCGAATATAGCCATCGAATGTCGAATATGTGCCGGTCAGGCTCGCTTTGAGATTGTCTGACAGCGGGCCTGAAACCCGGCTCTTGAAACGGTACTCATTGTCTTCGAACAGAGTAACATCGGCATAGCCTTCAAGTTCGTCCGATGGCCTGCGCGTGATAATGCTGATCACACCAGCCTGCGCATTCTTGCCGTAAAGCGTTCCCTGAGGGCCGCGCAGCACTTCAAGTCGCTCAACGTCGTAAAGGTCACCGAATGCCTGACCCGAACGTCCAAGCACAACGCCATCAACAACAGTTGAAACCGCCGGCTCGGCTGCGAGTGAGAAGGACACCGTACCAATACCGCGCACCGAAATGGCTGAGTTCGCGTTGGTTGAACCTTTGCGGAAGCTGATCGAGGGGACGAGTGTCTGAATGTTCTCGATGCTGGCAGTGAACTGGTTTTCCAGCGCTTCTGCACCTATAACGCTGACCGCAATCGGCACGTCCTGAAGATTCTGCTCAGACTTCTGTGCTGTTACGATAATGACGTTGCTATTGCCGTCATCTTCTGCGGTTTCACCATCCTCGGCAAGCGCAGGATTCGCCATTGCGAAAGCAAGCACTCCCAAACTGACCGAATTAATTGAAAGTCTCTTCATTCTCTCTCCCCTTCCCTGCTCGCAACGCGCGAACAATAAGCCTCTTGAATTGGGAATATGGCGAAATCCGCCTCACATGCCTTGAGAAAGGTCGATTGCAGCCAATGTCCAAAGCCGCCTTTAAGGCTGGCTGTGGTCGAATGGCTGTCTGCCCCTCTCCCGAGAGCAATACAAAGCGGAAAGCCCCAAATGCCTCCCGAAACCCATCTTCACGCAACAAACATGAGATGTGTGTTGTTCAATCAAATTGACCTGACTGTTGCCATATGTCAAGCGCTGTCATAGAGACATTTGGGAAATGCAGGGCTAACCGTGACGCAAGGGACACAATGAGGGTCATTGAAAGCAAGGGAGGTTTTGAGGTTGCTACATCAAGTGGCCTGACTTTGCTGCGTCATACACAGGACAACCCCTGCCTCGGCATCGGGAAAGGCGAAGGTGACTTCGCCATGCGGCTAGGCAATTTCACGATAGATAAAGGGCCTTTCACCCCTATTACCTTGATAAATCATGAACTTATCCGTCTGAAGGATGGCGCGTGCAGGGTTGATTTTTGGGGTGCTGACCCGGCCGAAATTCTTCTTTCGATTGCGCTTAGTGACGCCGCGATTGATGTTGTGTCTAACGTGCCGGATGCCAATCGCTTCTGGATCAAGCTGGTGGCGTTAGAGGGCGAGGCGGTGTGGGGCTGCGGAGAGCAATACTCTTATTTGAACCTGCGCGGCCGACTCTTTCCGCTCTGGGCGTCGGAGCCAGGCGTCGGACGCGATAAATCGACAGCGTTGACACAGAAAATGGATGAGGAAGGCGGCGCGGGGGGCGATTATTGGACCACCGGATACCCTCAACCCACTTTCATTTCGTCAAGGGGGTATGCTGTTCATGCAGATTCCTCAGCCTATGCCGAATTCGACTTTGAGGACACAGCTTCTCACACATTGTCTTTTTGGAATATTCCTCAAAAGTTTGAGATATTTACAGGGGAAAATATCGCCAGCCTTGTGGCCCAGCTCGGACAACACTTTGGACCGCAACGCGCTCTACCAGACTGGGCTTTGGAAGGTGCGAGCGTTGGCTTGAAAGACGGGGTTGAGAGTTTCGATCGGCTCGAAAACATGCTGTCTGCCGGCGCAGCGATCACAGGATTGTGGTGCGAGGATTGGGTTGGCCTGCGTGAGACAAGTTTCGGTTCAAGGTTGTTTTGGGACTGGCAGGCGAATGAGAGGCGATACCCTGGGCTGAAGGCTCGAATCGCGTCTCTACGAGAGCGCGGCGTCCGTTTCCTGGGGTATATCAACCCGTATCTGTGTGTGGATGGCGAGCTGTTTGTCGAAGCGCAGGATGGCGACCATTTGGTGCGCCGATCTGACAGCGGTGACATATATATTGAGGATTTCGGCGAGTTTGACTGCGGCATGGTAGATCTGACCCGTCCAGCCACCCGCGAATGGTTTGCACATCGCATCATCGGCAAAGAGATGATTGACCTTGGCATGTCGGGGTGGATGGCTGATTTTGGCGAATACCTGCCTACCGATGTCGCCTTGCATGATGGCAGCGATCCAAAGGAAGCGCACAATCGCTGGCCGGTTTTGTGGGCGCAGGTAAACGACGAAGCGTTGAGGCACAAAGGCGTTAGCGATGACATCGTCTTCTTCATGCGGTCAGGCGGGGCGGGTCTGGCGCGGCATTGCCCCTTATTGTGGGCGGGCGATCAGAGCGTGGATTTCTCCCGGCATGACGGGATTGGAACGGCTTTGACAGCGGCTCTGTCTGCCGGTTTGGTTGGCAATGGCCACTCGCACAGCGATATTGGCGGCTACACCAGTCTTCATGGCAATGTTCGTTCGCGCGAATTGTTGATGCGTTGGGCAGAGATGGCGGTCTTTACCCCCTTCATGCGGACACATGAGGGCAATCGACCTAAGGATAATGTTCAGGTAGACACTGACATAGAAACGCTCGATCACTTTGCCGCCATGACCCGACTTCACGCAAATTTGGCACCATACAGCAAGGCGGTCAGCCAGGAAGTTGCCAATGACAACTTGCCCATGCAACGCCCGATGTTCCTGCACTATGATCGAGAGCAAGAGACGCACAACATTCAGGACCAATATCTCTACGGTCGCGATTTGCTGGTTGCGCCTGTATTTGAAGAAGCAGCGAGCGAACGGCGCGTCTTTATTCCTGCCGCAGACGATTGGACAGACTTCTGGACTAACGTTCCTATTCACGCCGGTTGGCACATATGCCAAGGACCCATTGGCTTTCCGCCGGTATTCGTACGATCAGGTACAAAATTTCACGAGACATTCGCATCGGCAGCGCAAGCGCATTTGCAATGGGGCAATAGATGATGGGTAATCGACCAACCATAGATGATGTCTCAAGCTTAGCTGGGGTTTCGACAAAGACCGTCTCGCGCGTTTTGAACAATCATCGCTATGTATCCGAGGACACGCGCGAAAAGGTTGAAAAAGCCATGGCGGAGCTGGGCTTTAGACCGAGCATGGCCGCCCGCATACTTGCCGGCAATCGCAGTCAACAAATCGCACTAATTTATGACAATCACAGCCCCTATTACATGAATCAGGTGCAGCAAGGTTGCTGGTCGAGATGTCAGGAGGCTGGCATTCGGCTATTGTCCCAACCGGTCGATGTGCTGGATCCCGATGTTGGCAGGCAGCTTCTGGGACTGGTTGCTGAAACGCATGTCGATGGCGTTGTATTGTCGTCCCCGGCAACTGACTGCCAAGCCATTCTGGACGTGCTTGAAGAAGGCAATGTGCCCTATGTGCGGATGTCGCCTGGCACCAACCATTCACTTACATCGTCGGTGTTCATCGATGATGCGCAGGCGGCTGACGATTTGACGACCCACCTTGCCAATATTGGCCACCGCCGGATCGGTTTTATTATCGGCCACCCCAATCACACTGGTTCGCAAGATCGCCTGTTTGGTTATCGCAGAGCTTTGGATCGCGCTGGCATCTCGTACGAGCCACAATTGGTGCGTCAGGGTGAATTTGACTTCGAAAGCGGCAGGATTGCTGCGGAAAAACTGCTCGATCTGAAAAATCCTCCCACTGCAATTTTCGCGAGTAATGATGACATGGCCGCAGGTGTGCTGGCGGTTGCTCACCGCCGCTCGCTTGATGTGCCGGGCGAACTTTCTGTTGCCGGGTTTGATGATACGACCCTTGCCCAGATGGTCTGGCCGCCGCTCACAACAATTCGCCAGCCCATGCGAGATCTTGCCTACACGGCTGTGGATTTGCTGCTCAAGCGACACGATCAGCCTGCTCATGAACGAATGGATCATGAATTGATCGTTCGTCAGTCCACGGACTCGCCACGGGAAGTCCACAAACCCGACGAGAATGCTTTAGGATGCGCCTCTTATGTCGATGATTGAAACGCCTTCAAAATTTTTCAAACACAAAGCCTTCGAACGTGAGGTTTCCTCGCTCGGCTGGGGCATGTGGAGGTTTCGCGGAGATGACCTGAACCATGCACAGACCCTTGTTGAGTGCGCTCTGGAATGCGGGATAACTCTGTTTGATACCGCCGATATTTACGGACCTGACAATGGTGAGCCGTTTGGCGCCAGCGAAACTTTGCTGGGGCGCGTGTTTGATGCCGCGCCATCGCTCAGATCGAAGATGGTCCTGGCCTCAAAAGGCGGAATTTCGATCGGCGTGCCTTATGACAGCAGCGCGGATTACATGACATCTGCGATTGATGCCTCGCTTTCGCGACTGAAGACCGAGCGGATTGATCTGTGGCAAATTCATCGCCCCGATATCCTTACTCATCCGCAGGAATTGTGTCGAACACTTGAAGATGCGCATAAGAGCGGGAAGATTGGCGCGGTTGGGGTTTCCAATTTTACCAAGGACCAGATCGAAGCCTTTGCGCATTTCAGCGCCGTTCCGCTTGTATCCACCCAGCCGCAATTCTCGCCGCTTGTGCTGGACCCTGCATTGGACGGCCAATTCGATCAGGCCATGCGCCATAGCATAATGGTAATGGCCTGGTCGCCACTTGGCGGTGGCAGGATCGCCAAGCCTGAAACCGAGCAGGAACTTGCTGTAGCCGAGGCACTGGATAAGATCGCAAATGCCCATGGCGTTTCGCGAACTGCGGCGGCGTATAGCTGGATCATGGCGCATCCAGCTCGCCCCATACCCATTATCGGCTCACAAAGCCCAGATCGAATTCGTGAGGCCGCGGATTGCTATAAAGTCCAGTGGTCTCGCTCAGCTTGGTACGAAGTGCTGGTCGCTTCAATGAGAGAGGAACTACCATGACAGCCGCGCGGCAATGCGAAATCAGCTGGTTTTCAGCACTTTGCGATGATGATTACCAATTTCTCGGTGTGACGGACCCGGCCTTGCAATCGAGCTGGGAGCATTGCCGCAACATTGTGCTTCAGGCTGAGAAATCGGGATTTGACAACATCCTGATGCCTTCGGGCTATCAATTGGGTGTCGACACGACGATCTTTGCAGGCGCCATTGCTCCGTTTACACAGCGTATGCGGCTGCTTTGGGCAACTCGCATTGGCGAAGACTGGCCACCGCAACTGGCGCGCCGGATCGCTACGCTCGATCAGATTTTGGGTGGCCGCCTGACTGTCAATATTATTTCATCCGATCTTCCGGGACAAAAACTGGAAAGCGCACCGCGCTATGAACGAACGATTGAGGTGATGAAGATCCTCAAGACGATGCTGGCTGGTGAACATCTGGACCATCAAGGCGAGTTCTATCAGCTCGATATCGAGCCGCCGCGAATCAAGACCGTATCGGGCAAGTGTCCTCCGCTCTATTTCGGAGGTCTTAGCCCCGCTGCCAAAGACGCCGCTGCGCAAGGATGCGATGTCTATCTCACATGGCCCGACACAGTCGCCAACACCAAGGCAACCATTGAAGAGATGACGGAGCGCGCCGCCAAATATGGCCGCAAGCTCAAGTTTGGCTTCCGCTCGCATGTGATCGTGCGCGAAACCGAAGCCGAGGCACGCGACTATGCCGAGGGTCTGCTGTCAAAGCTCGACAACGATACGGGCAAGCAAATTCGCGAAAAGTCTCTCGATGCGAAAAGCGGCGGCGTTGCGCGTCAGATCGAACTTCGAGAAAGCGCTGGCGATGATGGCTATGCCGAAGAAAACTTGTGGACTGGCATTGGCCGGGCGCGTTCCGGCGCTGGTGCAGCAATTGTCGGAGACCCGGATCAGGTGCTTGCCAAGCTGAAAGCCTATCAAGAGGTTGGCGTGGAAGCCTTCATCCTGTCTGGTTATCCGCATATCAACGAATGCGATATGTTCGCTCGCTATGTCCTGCCAAACATCGATCATGGCCCACTGAATATTGAGGCTTAAGGGTCAATCGGGTGCGATTGGATTGAGGATCTAATATCGGAAGAAGCGGTTGGAGCGGGTAGGGGGAATCGAACCCCCCTAGCCAGCTTGGAAGGCTGGAGCATTACCACTATGCTATACCCGCCCGCTCGCGCCCACTTGTTGGGCCGAGGCGCATTGGCATTATTTCTTGCGGCTCGTCAATATCTAGTTGGTGCGAATTTTGCGGCCCGGCCACGCTGAGCGGGGTGCCTGAGTGCAGCAAAGAGAAACCTGTTCCTTCACTTTTTTGCAACATCGAGTCGCAAAACTTCGATTTGACCTCAGCCGCCAGTTGGCGCAACACACTCACAGACCTTCGGGGAGTCCGAAAGTCGCACATATATTCGAGGGAGTCTCGATCATGCCAGATAAGGCAATTCTATCTGCGGGCGTTGCAAAACCGCCCTTTGGCGTCTTCATAGGACGCTTCCAACCCTTACACCTTGGGCACGAACACACTATCCGGTATGCGCTGGATAGGGTCGAACGGCTGATCATTCTCGTCGGTTCGGCCAATGTCGCCCGCGACCCGCGCAACCCTTTCACTTTTGAAGAACGCGCGGCGATGATCCGTTCATCGTTCGCTTACGAAGTGGCGGAAGGGCGCGTGATTATCGAACCGCTCGACGATCATTTGTACTCCGACACTGCGTGGACTGCCGAGGTTCAGCGACGTGTTCATGAGATCGTGCTGGATAAAGGCAATGATGGCGGATTTCATGCGTCGGGCCTTGCCGATTTCCGCATCGCACTGACTGGGTTTGGCAGCGATTCGTCATCCTACTATCTCAAACTGTTTCCCGAATGGGAGAACATTCAGGTCGACAGCACCTACGCCACATTCCACGCGACCGATATTCGGGCGAGGTATTTTCAGCGCCTTCCCGAAGTGCCTGCCTCGGCCCTCTCCAAAGGGGTCGCGGCACAATTGGACGAATTCAAGCGCAGCAGCGAATTTCGCCGCCTCCTTGAAGAACGCGAATATCTCGATGCTTATCCGCAGGAATGGGGCGAGGGGCCGTTTATCACTGCGGATGCTGTGGTGATCCAGGCGGGTCATATCCTGCTCGTTGAACGCGGGCAGCTTCCTGGCAAGGGTTTGCTCGCATTGCCCGGTGGCTTTGTTGGCATGGATGAACGTATCCGTGATGCTGCCATTCGCGAATTGCGCGAGGAAACCGGGATTTCGGATGGCAAAGGGCAAATCCCTCCTGCCATGCTGGCCAGCTTTATCGAAGACAGCCGCACCCGCGTTTTTGATGCACCGGGCCGGTCCTTGCGCGGACGGATCATCACTCATGCCTTCCTATTCAGAATGCCGGAAAGGCGCGAGCTTGCCCAGGTGAAAGGCGGCGATGATGCGGCCCATGCGCGCTGGTATCGCCTCGGGGAATTGCGCCCCGAAATGCTGTTTGAGGACCACTGGTCGATCATTGAGGAAATGGCCGACCTTTAAGCCGATCTATATCGAGGCGTGGGGGAGTCCCACGCCGCAAAACACTGAAAATGTGAGGAGTTCACATCATGCGTAATCTAATTCTTGCAACCGACAGCTACAAACAAAGCCACTTTCTCCAATACCCGCCCGAAGCGCGCGCAATAAGCGCCTATGGCGAGGCGAGGCCCAATCCATTCACCGAAAACCTCGTATTCTTTGGCTTGCAACCTTTCCTGATGGATTATCTCGGAACGCCGATCACCAAGGGCGACATCGAAGAAGCCCAAGCCATCTGTGAAGCGCACGGCGTGCCGTTCAATCGCGCCGGATGGGATGCGATCCTAGCTGATTATGGCGGGTACTTGCCGCTCGAAATCAGCGCTTTGCCAGAGGGACGAATTGTGCCGTCAGGCGTGCCGCTTTTCCAAGTGGTGAACACCGATGACCGGATGCCTTGGCTCACCACTTTTATCGAAACCGCTTTGCTGCGCGCGGTCTGGTATCCCACCACTGTCGCCACGCTCAGCTGGAAATGCGCTAAGATTATCCGCGCTGGGCTAGAAAAAAGTTCCGATGATCCCGCCGGGCAATTGCCATTCAAACTGCACGATTTTGGTGCGCGAGGTGTCTCAAGCGGGGAGAGCGCGAGCCTTGGCGGGATGGCGCATCTGGTCAACTTCCAAGGGACTGACACTTTGGAAGGCATTATGGCTGCGCGCAGGTTTTATGGCGCGGATATGCCGGGCTTTTCAATTCCAGCAGCTGAACACTCCACCATGACAGCGTGGGGACAGGACCGCGAACGCGATGCCTACGCCAATATGCTTGATAGATTTGATGGCGAAGGCGCACCGGTTGCGGTGGTGTCTGACAGCTATGATCTGGATCATGCGGTGGAGCAGATTTGGGGCGGTACGCTCAAAGACACGGTGCTGGCGCGCAAAGGCACTTTGGTCGTGCGGCCCGACAGCGGCGATCCGGTTGAAACTCCTGCCCGCGTTCTTGCAAAACTGTGGGATATTTTTGGCGGCACAATCAATGCCAAGGGGTACAAAGTGCTCAATGACCGGGTGCGAGTGATCCAGGGCGATGGAATGAATCTGGAGAGTATAGAGCGGCTTGTAGACCGGGTAATTGCCGATGGCTTTGCGATTGATAACATCGCATTCGGCATGGGCGGGGGGCTGTTGCAATCGGTCAACCGGGACACGTTGCGCTTTGCGATGAAAGCCAATGCAATGCGCGATGATGCAGGCGAGTGGCACGACGTGTCAAAGCGCCCTGCAACCGATCCCGGCAAGGCAAGCAAAGCCGGACGTCAGGCGGTTGTCGAGCGTGATGGGAAGTTGGTCGCGGTACAGCTGGATTGTGCCAATCGCGAGGCCGACTTACTCAAACCGGTGTGGCGCAATGGCGAATTGCTGGTGCGGCACACTTTCGAGCAGGTGCGTGAGCGGGCCTGTATGATCTAGTGCCCCTGGCCACCCGCTCTCTCCACGCTCATATTATCAATCAAACGCGTGCCCCCGATCCGCGCTGCCACCAGCAGCCGGGCGGGGGCATCTTTCAGATTATCGAGAGGAGCGAGCGTTTTGGCATCGGCGAGCGCGGTGTAATCGACACTTCCAAAACCGGCATTGATCAAATCGCTTTGCAATCCGGCAAGTGCGCCTGCCACATCTTCTCCGGCTTCAATCGAAGCAATCGCCGCTTTCATCGCGCGCGGTAGATTGGCTGCGGCAGCGCGGTCGCCTTGCGATAGGTAACGATTGCGGCTCGACATCGCCAATCCATCCGCTTCGCGAACAGTGGGAACGCCTATAATCTGATGTGCATGCGGGCGAGTAAGGTCGAGATCTCGCGCCATTGTGCGAATCACGGCGAGCTGTTGGAAATCCTTCTCGCCAAAGAAAGCGAGATCCGGTTGCACCTGATTGAACAGTTTGCAAACCACCGTTGCAACGCCATCAAAATGCCCAGGCCGATCCGCGCCGCACAATCCGCTTGAAACCCCGCTTACTGAAATGCTGGTCGCGAAAGTGTTCGCACCGCCCGGATACATTGCGGCGACGTCAGGTGCCCATAACAAAGCGCAGCCTTCTGCCTCCAGCATCGCCGCATCGGCTTCCAATTGCCGGGGATAAGCGTCCAAATCCTCGTTCGGGCCAAACTGCGTGGGGTTCACAAAGATTGAGGCAACCACATGATCGCACGCTTCCCTTGCGCGTCTGATAAGCGTTAAATGCCCGTCATGCAGCGCACCCATCGTGGGCACCAGCCCAATGCTTTCGCAACCGCGCGCATCATCGCCGCGAAGTTTTGCGACGCTATTTCTCAACACATCCAATTCATGCACCGTTTGCATGGAACCGTCCCCTTGGATAAAATCACGTATGCTTCTAACCGAGCGCGGCCTGCCATCACAAGCAGGCAGGAGCGCACATTCATCCGAGCGGAGTTTTTGAACAATGATAGAAACCGGGTCCGCTCCCATAAAGTCCGCCCATCGCATCGTGTTTGCGAACGAAAAAGGCGGTACGGGCAAATCGACAACAGCCGTGCATGTTGCGGTTGCGCTGGCATATCGCGGAGCGCGCGTGACCATGCTTGACCTGGACCCGCGCCAGCGTACAACCTTCCGGTATTTGGAAAACCGCGTCGGCACGATGGAAAAGCGCGGGATTGATCTGCCCACGCCTGCGGCTGAAGTGTTCAGTGGCGACACGCCGGAAGCTTTGCTGAGTGCGATCCATCGTCTGGAGCAAGACACCGATTTTCTGATTATCGACAATCCGGGACGCGATGACCCTTTCGCGCGTACAGCGGTTGAAAATGCGGACACTCTTGTGACCCCGCTGAATGACAGTTTTGTGGATTTTGACCTTATCGGACAGGTCGATGGCGAGACATTCAAAGTGAGGAAACTGTCTTTCTTTGCAGAGCTGATCTGGGAAGCGCGGATGAAGCGTTCGAAAGTCACTCTTGAAAACAAACGCCCTGAAATGGACTGGATTGTCGTGCGTAACCGCACTGGCCACGTCGAAGCGCGCAACCAGGCCCGGCTTGAACTCGCCTTGAAAGAGATGTCGCAGCGTGTCGGCTTTCGCGTTTCCAAAGGTCTGTCAGAACGCGTGATTTACCGCGAATTGTTCCCATCTGGCCTGACATTGCTCGATAAAAAGCACTTAGGAGGGCTTGGGACCAGCCACCTGGTCGCGCGGCAAGAATTGCGCTCGCTTTTGCAGAACCTCAACCTGCCCGATTTTGCTCGCAGCGCTGAGGAAATGGAGCTAGCGTAAGCGGCATGCTGAAAATCGCCATTTTTCTTGGACTTGCGGTGATCCTTTACCGCTATGCAATCGGCAAATGGCCATGGGCGGGATTGTTTGCAAAGCCGACACGCTCGCAGGCCGTTTTCAATGCGCGCAAAGTGCTGGGTGTTGAGGCGGGGGCGAGCCGTGAGGATATTAAGGCCGCGCACAAGCGGCTGGTCGCCATGGTCCATCCCGATAAGGGTGGCAGCAACGCTCAGGTCCACGAAGCCAATGATGCGCGTGATCTGTTGCTCGCTGAATTGCCTGATAAGGGCGCACAGCTTCATTCAGAAACGGATGAGGATTGACGTCCACGCGATTGACACATTTTCCGCTCACACGGGCGTTTATCGGGGGTCGCATTCGCACCGTTTGCAAAGCTGAAAGATCAGCACGCTAGGCGCAAGATTCAAATTTAGACACTCAGAACAGGACCATTGCATCCATGAGCCATCAATTCGACGCCACCGTTTTGCGGGAATACGATATTCGCGGAATTATCGGTGAGACCCTTGGCCCTGACGACGCGCGCGCCATTGGTCGCAGCTTTGGCACTTTGTTGAGCCGCGCAGGCGGCAAGACTGTTGCCGTTGGCTATGATGGCCGCACCAGTTCCCCGATGCTGGAGGAAGCTTTGGTTGACGGTCTTACCGCGTCAGGCTGTGATGTGGTGAAGATCGGCATGGGCGCGACACCCATGCTATATTATGCCGAAGCCTCATCCGAAGAGGTGGATGGCGGCATTCAGATAACAGGCAGCCACAATCCCCCCAATTACAACGGCTTCAAAATGGTCTTTCAAGGTCGACCCTTCTTCGGGGCCGACATTCAGAAACTGGGGACCATCGCCGCGGCGGAGGACTGGACCACCGGGTCCGGCGCCGTTTCGACACGCAGCATCATGGGCGAGTATGTTGAGCGCATGCTCGAAGGTCTCGCTGGAATAGACACCGCTGCTTTGGAAGGTCTCAAAGTCGGCTGGGATGCCGGCAATGGGGCGGCTGGTCCCGCTCTCGAGGCTCTCGCCGCCAAGCTCCCCGGGGAGCATCATCTCTTGTTCACTGAAGTTGACGGACATTTTCCTAATCACCACCCTGATCCAACGGTCGAAGAGAACCTGGCTGATCTTCGCGCGCTCGTCGCGGAGAAGAACCTCGATTTTGGAGTAGCTTTTGACGGGGATGGCGATCGGATCGGTGCGATTGACGGCACAGGCCGGGTGATCTGGGGCGATCAGCTTTTGATGATCTATGCAGAGGACGTGCTGAAATCACATCAAGGCGCCACGATTATCGCCGATGTCAAAGCATCGCGCGCTCTGTTCGATCACGTCGCCGCCCATGGCGGGGAGCCATTGATGTGGAAAACTGGTCATTCCCTTATTAAATCCAAAATGAAGGAAACTGGTTCCCCACTTGCTGGAGAAATGTCGGGGCATATCTTCTTTGCCGATACTTATTATGGATTTGACGATGCTTTGTATGCCGGTGTCCGGTTACTTGCCGCGTCTGCTCGGCTTGGGAAATCCGTGACGGAATTGCGCGGAAGTATTCCTGATATGCTCAACACGCCTGAAATGCGCTTCCAAGTGGATGAGGCGCGTAAATTCCCGGCGGTTGCCGAAGTCACCGAAAGGCTCACCACCAATCCTGGGCCTGATGTTGAAAGCGTGAATGCGACTGATGGTGTGCGCGTCAACACAGCTGATGGCTGGTGGCTCTTGCGCGCTTCTAACACACAAGACGTGCTGGTCGCGCGCGCGGAAAGCGACAGCGAGGAAGGCCTTGCGCGGTTGATGGCGCAGATTGATGAACAGCTCGCGCTCTCAGGCCTCGAACGCGGGGAAAGCGTTGGCCACTAAACCCACTTACGGCCGCCGGATAAATAAAGAGCCCGGCGATTGGCCGTGGTCTGCGCTTGATATTGCCAAGACAACCGACAAGGCGGCGATCCATGCTGCCTATGCCGTCAAACGTGCAGCGCTGGACAGCGCGACAATGCGCATTTCTGCGTTTGCCGAGTTGACCGAGGCGCGCGAGAAGGCGCTGTTTCTCGCATCAGAAATCCAGCGCCAGCTGGCTCGCAAAGGGATCGCACTGGAGCCTCCCGCACCGCTTGCGGCCGAACTTGACGTGAAGGCGGTGCAAATCGGACTTCCCGCAGAACCAGAACCAGAACCAGAACCAGAACCAGAACCAGAACCAGAACCAGAACCAGAGCCAGAATGGGAACATGGCGGCGGCTATCAGCCAGGCTACGATGCTGACTACGCCGCGAGAGAAGATATGTCGGGTCTTGATCCCGACCCCGATGAGGAATGGTCACCTGCTGGAGGCTATATTCCCGAGACGGAAAAAGGCCTGACTGGGACAAATCAAAAGACGCAAGATTGGGGCGATGATATCGTCGCCCAAGCTGGCACTGGCATCATAGGTTTCTTCGAAAAACACCCGATTAAAAAGAACGCGGGTTGGTACATTGTGGGTGCATTTCTGTTTCTTTATGTTTGCACCAATTGAGCGCGCGCTCTTGAGCTTAATGGGTCCGCTGCGCTATCGCTTTTGCAAGATTTTTTCAGACCAAGGATACAGCCATATGAAACGCACCATCCTCGCCGCAATCTCGAGCACTGCGCTTGCCTTTTCTGCGGTGCCTTCGCATGCTCAAGACGATGAGCCGAGCGCTGAGGAGATGGAACAGATATTCAGCGGTTTGGCTGAAGGGATTGCGGCTGAGCCTTTGACGGCTGAGCAGGAAGCGCGTTTGCCGCAGGCAACCCGCATTGTTGGCATGATGGTCCCCGAAGGGACGTTGGCTGAACTGATGGGCTCCATGTTTGATGAAGTGCTCAGTCCCATTGCCGATGCTGCAGGCGGCCCTGCAATATCGACAGTGGTTCAAGGCACCGGCCTGACCACACTCGATATTGACCTCGATGCAGCACAAGCGACCGAGCTGGCGACTTTGTTCGATCCTGCCTGGAAAGAGCGGCGAGAGATCGAAATGCGGATTTTCCCGCAAGTTATGACTGAAGTGATGACCGCAATGGAGCCCGCCATGCGCAAAGCCATGTCCGAGCTTTATGCCATCAATTTCAATTCCACTGAACTTTCCGAAATCGAGGCGTTCTTTTCGACTGAAACGGGCGCCAATTTCGCGCGCAAAAGCTTTACAATGTCGAGCGACCCTCGCGTTGTGAGTGCCAGCATGGAAGTTATGCCGCAACTGATGGGCGCGCTTACGGGCATGGAGCAGCGAATGGCAGACGCAACTGCCGACTTGCCGGAAAAACGCCGTTTTCCTGATCTTTCGGCTGAAGAAAAAGCCAGGATTGCTGAGGTTACGGGCTATTCGATTGAGGAAATCGAGGCAAACACTGCGGGCGATTCCATTGATTGGAGCGATGATTACGCCGAAGATGAATCAGCGGATGGCGTTGAAGAGGGCAACTAATATTCTTGCGGCTTGAGCAGCGTGGCTCCATCTTGACCATGTGACTGGCGCGCCTCCCTCTATTCCCGCGATACCGCCTGATATCCAAAGCTGGTTCGATGCTCGCGGTTGGCATGTGCGCCGGCATCAGCTCGACATGCTGGCCAAGGCACGCGAGGGGCGCGATGCTTTGCTTGTCGCGGATACCGGGGCGGGTAAAACGCTTGCCGGGTTCTTGCCGACGCTTTGTGATTTCGCGCACGGTAAAGGCGCGCCTGTTCCCGAAGATGGCCTGCATACGCTTTATGTCTCGCCTCTGAAGGCGCTTGCGCATGATGTGAAGCGCAACCTTCTCACCCCCATTGAGGAGATCGGTCTTCCCATCAGAGTCGAAACCCGCAGTGGAGACACATCATCGGATCGCAAGAAACGCCAGCGCACAAAGCCCCCGCATGTTCTGCTGACAACGCCTGAATCGCTTTCATTGTTGCTGTCATACCCCGAAAGCCTCGAGCTGTTTCGGACATGCAAGCGGGTGGTGATTGATGAGGTGCACGCTTTTGCCACCGGCAAACGCGGCGATCTGTTGGCGCTCGCTTTGGCGCGTTTGCAAAAGCTGGCTCCCGATATGCAGCGTGTGGCTTTGTCTGCGACGCTTGCGAACCCGTTGAGCTTTCAGGAATGGCTTTCCCCGCAAATCTCTGATGACACGGGTGAAATTCGCGCTGCTGATCTGGTGCTGGGCGAGCCGGGGGCGCCTGCCGAGCTTGAAATCCTTTTGCCCAAAGAAGAGCGCGTCCCGTGGGGCGGGCATGCGGGGCGCTGGGCTGTCGATCAGCTTTATGAGGCAATAAAGGCCAATCGCACGACGCTTGTCTTCACAAACACACGTTTTCTGGCGGAATTTATCTTCCAATGCCTTTGGGACGTAAACGAGGATAATCTGCCCATCGGCGTTCACCATGGCAGCCTGTCCAAGGAAGCCCGCCGCAAGGTTGAAGACGCGATGGCAGAAGGAAAGCTGCGCGGCCTTGTGTGCACGGCGAGCCTCGATCTGGGCATTGATTGGGGTGATATTGATCTGGTCGTCCAGATGGGCGCGCCCAAAGGATCATCGCGGCTCTTGCAAAGGATCGGGCGTGCAGGTCACCGGCTCGATGTCGCTAGCCGAGCGGTGCTGGTGCCGGGCAATCGTTTTGAATTCCTCGAAGCCATGGCCGCCAAAGATGCAGTCGATGAAGGCCAGCGCGATGGCGAGGAATTTCGCGCAGGCGGATTGGATGTGCTCGCCCAGCATGTGATGGCATGCGTGTGTGCCGGGCCATTTCATGAAGACGATCTGCTTGCCGAAATCCGGTCCAGCGTGGCTTATGCGTGGGTGGATAAGGACGTTTTGGGCCGTGTTCTAAGCTTTGTTGAAAACGGCGGATACGCTCTCAAAGCGTATGACAAGTTCAAGCGGATTGTGCGTGACAAACAGGGCGTGTGGCGGCTTGCTCACCCCAATCAGGCCCAGCGGCACCGGATGAATGCCGGGATCATTGTGGATTCTGAAATGCTGGTGGTGCGTTTCAAGAATGGGCGCAAATTGGGTAAGGTTGAAGAACGCTTTGCAGCGCAGCTTTCAACCGGGGACACTTTCTTTTTTGCAGGCATGAGCCTCGAGGTGGAAAGCGTAAAAGACATGGACGTGATTGTGCGCGCGGCCAAAAAGTCAGCCACCATCCCTTCCTATGGCGGGCTGCGTCTGCCGATCACCGCGCATCTTGCAGGTCGAGTTCAGGCGATGCTTGATGACAGGGCGGGCTGGGGCCGGTTTCCCGATGATGTGCGTGAATGGCTGGAAGTGCAGGATTATCGCAGCCGCCTGCCCAGACCGGGCGAGCTTCTGGTGGAAAGCTTCCCGCATGGCGGAAAGCACTACACCACCTATTACACGTTCGAGGGGTGGAACGCGAACCAGTCATTGGGCATGCTCATCACCCGCCGGATGGAGGATCGCGGGCTGATGCCGGGCGGGTTTGTGGCGAATGATTACACGCTGGCTGTCTGGGGGCTGAAGCCGGTTGAAAACCCTGCGCCGCTTCTATCGCCCGATATCCTGACGCACGAATTTGTCGATTGGGTCACCGAAAGCCATCTGCTGCGCCGCGCTTTTCGAGAAGTTGCTGTGATAAGCGGCCTTGTCGAGCGCCAGCATCCCGGCAAGCGCAAAACGGGCAAGCAGGTGACCTTTTCAACCGATCTTATTTACGACGTGCTCAAGAAATACGAACCCGATCATGTCTTGTTGGAAGCCGCATGGGCCGATGCCCGCGCGCGGATGACCGATGTGGGGCGGCTTGCAGACTTGCTCGAACGGTCCCAGCGAGAGCTTGTGCATGTCGAACTTGACCGGGTCTCTCCGCTGGCAGTCCCAGTGATGACAATGATCGGCCGAGAGGCGGTGCCGCAAGGCGCGGTGGATGATGAATTGCTTCTAGAGGCCGAAAGCCTTGCGGGCGAGGCCATGCGCATCGGCCCGGATGATGGGGCGAGAGCGCTTGAGGGGGGTGATTGTCATGACGGATGAAGACCGTCTCATAGCGATAATTCGCGCTGATTCCTTGCGCTGGCATTTGCTCGGTATCGTTTGTGATCTTAACTTGCGTGACTGCTGGATCGCTGCTGGCTTTGTAAGAAATGCGGCATGGGATACTCTGCACAAGCGCCGCGCGTCAGAGCTATCAGGTGATGTTGATGTCGTGTGGTTCGACCCGGAGCACACTGGCGAAGAACACGATAGGGCAATTGAAGAAATCCTTCGAAGTCGCGCTCCAACTGTTGCTTGGTCGGTTAAGAACCAGGCGCGGATGCATTCGAGAAACGCGGACGAACCCTATCAGTCGACAACTGACGCGATGCGCTATTGGCCCGAAACGGCAACAGCCGTTGGCATTCGGCGAACAGGCATGGAGGATGCCGAAATTGCATGTCCGTTCGGGCTCGATGATCTTTGGGGCCTGATTGTGCGCCCCGCCGGGAAGTTTGCAAACGAAAAACGCCCAGTCTTCGATCAGCGGGTGCAGTCCAAAGGATGGCTGTCGAAATGGCCGTCATTATCGTTGGTTGAGCGCTAGTTTCCAAACTCGCGGTATTTCTCATTCCCCACAAAGCCGAATTTCGTAACGCCGGATTGCTCGACTATATTGAGCACGCGCACCGATCGGTCATAGCTTGCCTGCGCTTCGGGTTCGTATTGCAGCTCTGGTTCGGGGGTCATTTGAGTGGTTGCATCAAGCAAGGTGGCAAGCTCAGCCATATTCACATCCTTGCCATTCCACAGCAACGCGTCCTGATTGGTGATGACGATCTTGTTTTTGATCGCATCAGGCGGCGGGACATCAACGGGAGTGCCAGGCTGTATGTCGATTTCCACCGAGTGCGTCGCAATCGGAATGGTGATGATAAACATGATGAGCAGCACCAAAAGAACATCGATGAGCGGCGTCATGTTCATGGCGCTCATAGGGTCTTGCTCATTGCTTTTCTGGGTAACAGCCATAGGTCGTCTCCTCTCGGGCTGAGAGAATACAGCAAAAGCAATAGGTTGCCTAATGCGTACCTTTTGTATTGTGAACCCGCATCCGCGGGTTCGTCCTCGGTGCTGTTTCAAACCCGGGCTTCGTCCGGGTTTGAGCACCTGCGGTCGCGCAGTCGCGCTCTGGCTCGGCTGTGCCTCGCAATTATCCCAAGGCTCGTGGGAAGCACCCAAAAAACTTGGTGGGCGCCACTGGCTGGGTGGCGGAAGACGACGCGACCTTCAGATCGCATGAACGAGGATTTCGCAGCGCGGATGCGGGTTCGGAAAACAAACAACACACAAACAAAAACGCCGCCAGTTTCCCGGCGGCGTTTCTAGCATGTCAGCCATTTAGCCGCGTAAGCGAGGAATTATTCGTCGCCTGCGTTAAATTGACGGTATTTTTCGTTACCGACGAACCCGAATTTGGTCACGCCTGATGCCTTGATGATGTTCAAGACACGCACAGACTTGTCGTAGCTGGCAAGCGCAACCGGCTCATATTGAAGCTCTGGTTCAGGGGTCATGTTGAGCGTTTGGCTGAGGATTGTGACCAGATCGCTTTCGGTGATCGGATCGCCATTCCACAAGATGCGATCTTCTTCAGTGATCAGCAGCTTGTTTTTCACAGGTTCAATCAGAACCGGTGGTGGGTTTGGATTGGGCTGTGGCAGATCGATATCGACCGAGTGCGTCGCCACCGGGATGGTGATGATGAACATGATCAGCAGAACGAGCAAAACGTCGATCAGCGGCGTCATGTTCATATCGAGCATCGGTTCGCCGTCGAGTTCGCCTCCGGACATACCCATGTCAGTTACTCCTTAAATATATTTCAGCGCGTCGTGCAATCAGCACATGGGCGCAATTAACCGTTCGAACCGATCAGCCATTGGGATCGACAGGGTTGGAGATAAAGCCAACTGTCGGGTATCCAGCACGCTGAACAGTAAAGATGGCCCCAGCAACGCACTTCCACGGAGCTTCCGCATCGGCGCGGATGTGGACTTGCGGGATGGATTCAGGATCTTTCATGATCTCTTCAACACCGCCTGCGCGCTGCACAATCTTGTCGAGGCGCTCAAAAGCACGTTCGTACAATTCATCGCTGCCCACAGGTGTGATGTTGTTGAAATAAACCCGGCATTCACCGCCGCGCGTCGCACCCAGAAACCCGCTATTGATTGGCCCAGCGGTTTTACCTGCTGCGTCCGTCGTCGTGACAGTCAAAAGCAGGTTTTCAACCTTGTCTTTCGATTCTTCTGACCGAAAGACGGGCACATTCAGTTTCTCAATCGTCTGAATCGCAACCGGAACCGCGATGAGGAAGATGATCAGAAGCACCAACATAACGTCCACCAGCGGCGTGGTGTTGATGTCAGACATCGGGGTTTCCCCGCCTCCCGTCGAAATCGCCATTGTTCTATCCTACCTTATGAAAGCGATACATTCGTGTCGTAAGCATCCGGCAGGAACACGCTGCGCACCGGGCGATGCGTGCTCCTGCTGGAAGAAAAGCTTACTTGGTTGCGGGCTTGGCTGCAGGAGCAGGCTTCTTGACTGCTTTCGCAGGGGCAGCGCCCAGAGCCGGCTTAATCGCGCCATTGGAACCGATATAGGCAACAATGTCGTTCGCGAATTCAACCATCATCGCCTGGATGCGGCGGTTACGAGCCTGCAGCCAGTTAAAGGCAAGCACAGCAGGCACAGCCACAAGCAGACCAATCGCGGTCATGATGAGAGCTTCACCAACCGGACCTGCAACCTTATCGATCGAGGCAGAACCGGCGATGCCGATATTGATGAGTGCGCGGTAAATACCGATCACAGTACCAAGCAGACCGATAAACGGAGCGGTCGCACCAACCGATGCAAGGAATGAAAGACCGCCAGCAAGGCTTTGGTTGATGGTGTCTTGTGAGTGAGCGAGTTCTTCTTCGATGAAGTGGATCTCGTTTCCGGCACCTTCCATTTTGGCGTGGTGATCCTGAGCGGTGACCGCATCATCGGCAAGCTGACGCCAAGCGCTGTTCTTTTCCAGTTTGGTTGCGCCTTCACGCAACGACCCAGCGCGCCAGTAAGCGGCTTTGCCATTCTTGTACTGGTTGAGGACTTTGTTTTGTTCAAACAGCTTCGAGAACAAGATGTAGAATGAGCCAACGCTCATGATAATCATCACTGCGAGAATGGCCCAGGCAACAGGGCCGCCCTCTTTCATCGCTTCCATAAAGCCAAACTTGTTTTCCGGCGCGTCGGATTCAGCGGCAACACCAGCTGCAAGATAATAAAGGTTCATTGCGAATAGTCCTTTTGAAAAATTTCCCCGCGGGCCACGCTCTAAGCGTTTGAAGCGTGGCCCGAAATTACGTTAGTTGAGTCGATAAGTAATCCGTGTGGAATAGCTTCCCGTGGTCGGATTGCCTGCATCATCAAGCGCGGGGTTAAACCGCGAATAACGCTGCATTCCGCGACACGCTGCATCGTCGAGCACATTGGATCCACTCGAAGCGGTTACACGGCATCCTGATGCGCGGCCATCGGCGCTCACAGTCACGCTCACACCCACTGTTCCCTCGACCTCTTCACGCAAAGCGCGCGAAGGATAATCGTTGGAAATCCGGCTAGCCCAACGACGCTCGTTCTTGGTCGTTGCCCGCTGTGCCTTGGATGGCGGCGGTGGTGGTGGTGGTGGTGGCGGGTCAGCAATAGGCGCAT
>CAYGQX010000006.1:0-201472 GCA_964352245.1 uncultured Porphyrobacter sp. | reverse complement strand
CAAGGCGGTGGAGGGGGCGACCCACCGCCTTGAGTGCATTCGGTTGCGCCAGCGCTGGTGTTGGCTACATATTGCGTGCGGTTGTCAGCCTCATCGTAGCAAATCGACTGGGTCTCATTGTTGTTCTGACTGCCGGCACCGCTCGTTACCACTTTCACCAAGCGGCCAAGAGCATCGTATGAATAGGTCTCTGTGCTGGACTGGGCATTTGCGACATTATTGCTCGCCAATGCTGCCAGCGAAGAGCCAATCAGAAACACTGATAAGCGCATCGAGAATTTCCCCTGTTGCTTATGTAGGGGAAGGCACGGATCAGCTCTGGTCAACGACTGTTTTGGCAGGTCAGCATCTTGGAAAACTGCAAACCGCAGAAACCCAATGTGCGAGGGTCTCTAGCTCTACAGAAAAAAGTAAGCCCCTTCGAGAGCTCCCGTTTTCACTCCGGCGCGCCTAAAATGCGATTACCTGCTTGCGACTCGACGTGCGGGCCGCGCCGTCAGATGCTTGCTCAGGTGCTTATTCACGTCGAAGCGAGGCGCTTGGATTAGGATCACTCCCAAGCGGAGGCAGTTTGCGAGGTTCTGCTGCAACCGTACTGGACTCTACTACGACGGCACGGGGCACCGCATTGGGCGAAGCCGAACCCAAAGCTGAAAATGCACCCGCAATAGTGGGTGCCGAAAGCAGAACAAAAACACCGATCAAAGATCGGGCTCCCAACCGCACCGAGATACGGCCCTGAAGCATTGAGAAACCCAACAGCGCCACTGCAATAACACAAAAAGTAATTGCCATCTCGCTCGGGACAAAGCTCTCAAGCCAATTACTCGCGCTCGCAAGGGGCGAATCATCGGATGGTTCGAACAAGGTGGTTTGCATAGTTAGCGCCTCTTTCGGATGCACTCCTGACTGTGTCGGGTAAACCTGACCAGAATTCAATGGGCGAAGAATTAAGAAAGCAGGATTGGGTTTGTCAGGGTGGTCAAAAAGGTGGCTCGAAATCAATAATCTGCATTTTATTATTATTTTTCGTGTCTTTGATAGAGCTATTGGTGCCTCTCGACGACAAACATCATAAGCGAGCGATTAAACAGCGGTTAAAGTGTTTGCCCGATCATTGATTGACCAACTTAAGTACCCTTTCCACCCCCAATCTCAGTCATTCACAAAGGTCCCAAGCTGGGCCGTGTGTGGACGGCCCTCCGTTGGCAAGGGTTTTCTTGGGGTTGATCCTTCCGCTGGTTGAGGCGGCCATGTGTTCGGCCTGTTGTTGCGGCCTTGTCATGCGCCGCTGGCCACGATGCCTTTCGCGCGAACCGGGTCCCGACCTATAGCACGCGCTCGAAGCGCCACGGCCCAGAATGGGTTTTCCCGATCCGGCGGTTTCAACCTGCTTTGCGCATCAACTTCTCATTGCCCTTTCCAACTTCGACGGCGCGGCAGCTCCGCGCCTAATCTCTATGCCGCCATCACCTGTGGTTCACGGTAGCATTCTCCACTCGTCATCAACGCCCAGACCATGCGAGCATTCTTGTTTGCCAATGCAACCGCAGCGACCTTCGCGGGTCGGCGCGCCAACAGCTGCACCAGCCATGGTCGGTTGGTGCCATGCCGCTCAGCATACCGGATGACTGCCATCGCACCTACCACGAGCATTTGTCTCAAGTATCGGTTGCCCGCTCGGGTTATGCTGCCAAGCCTATCCTTACCCCCCGACGAGTTCTGTTTTGGCACCAGCCCGATCCAGGCTGCAAGGTCTCTTCCTGTTTTGAACACTGTGGGATCAGCAACCGATGCCACGAAGGCGCTTGCGAGAAGCGGGCCAACGCCCGGGATCTCCATCAGCCTGCGCCCAAGCTCGGTTCTGCGTGCGCTGGCCAGCACCCGGCGATCGTTCTCAAGCACCTGCTGCTTCACTACCACCAACTGAGCCATCAGCATTTTCAGACAGACTCGTGCATCTTCCGGGATACGATCGTCATCTTCATCCTCGACGATCTCCAGCAAGCGCTCAACGCCCAGCCCGCCAACCGGTGCCACCACTCCAAACTCCGACATATGTGCCCTGATCGCGTTCGAGATCTGAGTGCGTTGGCGGTTCAGCATCAACCGCACCCGATGGAGCATCATCAGGCTTTGCTGCTCTGGGCTCTTCACAGCGACAAAGCGCATGGTGGGTCTTGTCACCGCCTCGCAGATTGCTTCGGCATCGGCAGCATCGTTCTTCTGTCGCTTGACGTAGGGCTTCACATATTGCGCCGGCATCAGCTTTACATCGTGACCCAACGCGCTCAGCTCCCGAGCCCAGTAGTGTGAGTTGTTGCACGCCTAGATCCCGATCAGACACGGCGGTAACTTGGCAAAGAACGCCAGCATCCGCGCTCGCTTCAACTGACGGCGCAGCACCACATCGCCATTGCTATTGACCCCATGCACCTGAAACACCGACTTTGCGATATCCAAACCAATCGTCACAACTTCTTCCATCACAGCTCTCCTTCCAGCGCATCCTGCAGATTATACCGCAGGTGGGTGGAGAGCCGTCCACAGCATCAATTGCGGAAGGACAGGTGTTGGGGAAAGTAGCATGAGGGCGGCCACTCATGATCGCCGGAAACTGTCTACTATTTATTAGCACCTTGCGATTGCATGGCATGTGCCATGCGCTCAGAATAGATGATTGCCAAATCGCGCTGACTTAGAGTTTGCAGGTATTCTATGTCAGTAGCGTTTGCCATAAACTCCAGTAATTTCTCTCGAGTGCTGTGCTGATAGGTCTTAAACAGGAAATCGCACTTCTCGATGAATGTATCTGCTTTGGCCGCAACGGGAGTTACCGCATCAAAAAAGGTGTCCGGGTAGCGACGGTGGTCTTCAAGTTCTTCAGGGGTAAGTGGGTTTGTTGCCACTATGCGGCGACCGTCGTTGAGTTCATATATGCCATAGGCTAATTTTTCACTCTCTAATACGGTAGCGCTGATCAAGCGTCCGGCCACTTCGGTACCAGTTCCATCAGGGACAAGGTATTTTTGGCCGATCTTTAGGCGGGGTATCGCATCTGTTTTGATTAGTGTTCCTGGCAGCTCACCGTCAAAAGTTGCTGGAATCTCATAGTGTGTCCGGAGCGATTCTATAAGCGCCATCATCGCCGTATGGCGTTCTCTAGCGGCCAATACTTCCGCATAACCTCGGAATTGGACGGTGGGACCGAAATCAGGAATGCGGAAGCCATCTGCTACCACTTGCATCCCCTTTCCAGAGCCTTCCAAGTCATGGTGGAATGCATGATTGGTCACAAATACATAAGCGGGAGGATATGACGAATCATCTCGTTGAGTTGCGGCTTCGTTGTCACGAATCTGTGATACCGCCGCCGCGGCCCACCCCTCCAGTTGTTCTGTTTCCGCCAAATCGTCTGGCACATTGACCTCAATCATCACGACCCGTTCATGCTCAGCATTCTTTGCAAGCGCCTTCGCAAGTTTGCTCCCAATCCTCAGCCTTTTGACCTCGTCCAACTCTTCAGTTGGGTTGCTTTTAATTTTGTCGCGCACTCTGGACTTCACTTCAACGGAGAATTGCTCGCCCGATGCGGGCCAGGTTGCCACAAACTCGACACAAGACGTGGATCGGCGTTTCGTCTCCTCATAGTTTACCTTGAAGCCAGCTTTGAGAAAGGCTGCGGCGGCGTAAGTCTCGAATAACGCGCCTGTGAAGTCGTCCGCACGTGCGCTACGCAGACGTCTCAAATAGATGTCCGCCATTTCTTGGCCGTCGCCGTGATGCGCGATGAGATAGATGTTGTAGGCAAGGTTCATGAAGGCGCGCATGGCGCCCGTCATTGGCCCACTAATCATCGCACCTTCAGCGACCTTAAGCTTCTGCGCTTGTTCTGATGCTTGGGCATACCATCGGAGGATTTGGTGGCGCTTTTCGAGCGGCTTTTTCCGTTCTGCATTGGCCCATTCAGGCCCCAGACTGCCGAGGAGATAATCTCGCAGGAAATCGTGAAAGGTATTCCACTTCGGAGAATGGTATAGTCGAGCTCCTACAGCAACGACCCGCTGTCCGGAGACTTCCCCGGAGATAATTGACTTGCCTAGCCCCTGTTGTTTTTGTCGGCGACGCTCGACAGCCTCCCTCTCTTTAAGCTTTCGAGAGATCCCGTCACGGACGTCTGGCGACAACAACTGGTGTTCATTTTGCGGGCTTGCGCCATGTCAGCGTTTGAACTTCTTACCGCTACCACATGGACACGGCTGATTACGACCTATTCTCGCCATGAAAATAATATCGGAGCGTCTGGGACATGTATCAACTGCTGGATGTGTGCTGATCGGTTTCCTAAAATGTAGAACAATATAATATGAGCCAGAAGACGCGCCGATAGCTCATTAATGGAGGCATACAAGTACAGTGCTTTTGATTATTAGCCTATGACTTCAAGAGAATCGAAGGGAGGGCAGTACGCCATCGCCGGCTTTCTCTTTCAAATCTTGCGAAGCATCCAGTTAGGAGCCCGGATGTCCGTCCAGCTTCGTCTCGGTGATGACGAAGAGCCAGAAAACAATGTAATGCTGTTGAGGCTAGAGCCCGATAATGGCGGCGATCATCAGCTCCGAGCTTCGCAGAATACCGTCATTGAACAGGTGAAAATGCGCGCGCGCCATCGTTCATGGTCTGCCAGCGACATTGCGCGGGAAGTTTTCCCGGATCTTCTGAAAGCCGTATCGCTCGAAGATACGCAACTGTTCCGGCTTGTAACGGACAACGGCCTAGGTACAGAGGAGTTAAGTCGCTTCGTCCGATATCTCAAATCGGCGGAAACAAGTGAGTTCGTGCCTCAATTCAAATGGGGTCATCAGAAAATTTCAGCCGACCAGTTCTTAGAGAAACTGGCGAAGGCGGCAAATGTCGATTCTGGCGATCCAAAATTTCGTCGGCTTCTACAGAATTTTGACGCCGAGATTATCGATACAGCCTCAGCTGAGAACGAAGTCGATCACCTGCTTTCGTTAATGCTCGGGCCCGATCAGGAAGCAAAGGACAAGCGCGAGGAAATTGCAGGGCGCATGTTAAAGGCGGCCAGCAAAGGGCAAACGTTAAGCGAATCCGATTTCATGAACATGGTCGGACCCGATGCGAAATTGCGGCTCGACCATGCCCGCAATCTTCCCGACATTTTGAAAGCCAAGCTCCAGTCCGATCTGACGGTCTTAGGATACGATCCCAGCAAGCAGGCGCGGATCGAGCCCTATGTCTCACTGGAACCCATTACCGTATTGTCTGGAGAGTCGGGCCAGGGAAAAACCTGGTCCTTATCACAATCTGCGCAGTCGCAGATGCAGAATGGCGAACTCGCTATCGCCTTTCGCGCGCCAACAAATTTCGATGGGGTAGTCTCAGAAATCAACGAACGTGTCTGGTTACCGGCCTATGGCAGGAATGCGTCAATACCGGAGATTGCGCGCCGACTCATGCCTGCCACCGGCACACAAGACGGCATCTGGCTAACAGTCTATGTCGACGATTTGCAGGATCGGGATCTAGCCCGGAAGCTGGCTTCTTATGACTGGACGGCAGCCGGAATAAGACTGGTTATCTCTTGCCAACCGCGCATCACGGAGGAAATCTCCAACTGCCAGAACAGCGCGAAAATTCACCAAATCGACAATTTCACCAGCGCTGAACTTCGCAGATATTTGCGTTATCATAGCCGTGACACTCCGCTCGAAACGATGCCCGATGATGTGTTCGAGCTATTACTGAAACCCATCCACGCGAAGATATTTGTCGAACTGCCGGAGCGCACGGAATGGGTCGACTGCACCGAATATGAACTTATCAAGCGCTACTGGGGTTTCGCAACCCGTCAGGTACACGAGCAAGGCGATCATCCCAATGATGCGCCGAGACTGACGACATTAGCTGGCCAACTGCTTGGTGACACTCCTCGATATCCTTGGACGTTGCAGGATGTGCAGAACGCTAATCTCGACGATGCAGCACTCCAAAGGCTTGAGAAAGTTGGTCTTGTCTGGTGGCCGGAGCCTGATCGGTTCGCATTCAGGTCCGACCGACTTCTCAATTGGGCAGTTGCCGAACGGCTCTGCACGCGGATTGTCAATGAGCAATGGACGGCCGAGCAGGTCGATGCAGAACTTGAGCGAATAGACTCGATCAAATCGGCCAAGAACGACCCGATCGGACGGCGTCTGGGCTATGTAATGCTCGACACAATCTGGTTGCTGAGCAATGAACTTTCGCCCAAATTCGTCGCTGACGTCTTGCTTGCCCAAATGCACAGATTGCCACAGGAATGGCGTCAGGAAACCATGTGGTCGCTGCATATTTCCACCATCGGCACACGCCTTCTTCCGGTTCTGGAAGATCTGGCACTCCGCTCTTATGATGAAGAGACCGATTGGGACATTCCGCGCAACATTCACTTTGCCATTGCAGCTATCGCAACAGAGGATGCCGATGCCGTCATAGACGCGATTGAAAGACTGTTGGCATCTGACAATGCAAGTGCGATCAATGTCGCCTTGAAATCGGCTTGCACGGTCTCAGCAACGCGGCTGCTTGACCGCCTCTGGGACATTCATTCTCAGCGCGCCACCGAACTGGATGAATATCGGGCCGATCCCGATAGGGGCGATAGAAGCATTGAGCTTATGGGGCGCCGCGACATCAGTTCCAAAGCGCTAAAAATGGCCGCAGCGGCCAAACTTGGCTGGCTCGAAGACAAAATCAAAACAACTTCCGAAGGACAGTATCTCGAACATCTGCTGTGGGTGCTTTGTGATCGGGATATTCTGGAAAATCAGGTGACCGCCGATATCTGGGCGCGGCAGAAAGATCATTTTCGCTCGACCCTTGCGCAAGACAGCGTGGCAATGATCCACGCCCTTAAACATTTTGCCGATTTCGATAATCACAAATGGCTCAATGGAGTTCCGATCCGCCGCGAAAACGCGATCGATGATCGCGTTTTGAGCAGCCGCGCTCAATTGGATCCCAATGCCGCTCTTGAGCAAATCCGACAGCGCGAAGAAGATTATGGCTGGTCAGCATCCAATTGGTGGCTGCCGGAGCTTGCTCGCACGCACCCGAAGGAAGTTGCCAATGCGATTCTGGAGAATGCGCAGAAGGGCGACAATCCGCTAACGGACGTCATTCTGTTCTACGCGCATTTCCCCGAATTGATGGGCGAGAAAACCCTTGAATGGGTGCTGGATCAGTTCGCGGACCGTTTGACGAAGTTCAATCACGAACATTCAGCCGATCCGGATCATCAAACGGACCGGCTGGGACATCCGCTCAGTTTCCTGCCTAAGCTTGTACATCCTTGGCAATTTGACTGCGTGGCAAAAAGGGCGGGAACGGTTCTTGAAGATGAACTCGTTCGCTTTGCAACAGCACGGTCGGGCCGTTCGAGTAGAAACAGGGATCTTCAAGGACAAGAATGCGAACGTATTCTCGCCATGATGGCTGGAGACGGATTTGACGCGCTCGTGGTCTCGGAGCTGAACCGCACCGATCAAATGGGAAGAGAAGATGGTTATACCGCTTCTCAATGGACCGAAGCGGGCAGCGTGACCGATGCGCTTTATAGCGCGGATAGCGTCGCCGATGGCGGCTATGGCCAAGTGCAACAAATGGAAGCGCTCGCCGTCCATCAGCTTGACGGAAAACTAGAGGAAATGGTCACGGGTGGGGCACCAATATATGTCAATGCTGCGATGATGCGGAGCGCAGACGGCCGTCCAACGGGTGATTTGAAACAGCGCGTGAACAAGCTGATTGCAGATGGCAACAGAGATGAAATCCATGATGCCGTCAGGCTCGCCGGTTTTCTCAAGAACGCACAGGATGCTGCGATCTTACTGCCGGTCTTTTGTGATCCAGCCTTCGATGATGAGGTCAAGCGTTCGATTATCGGTACGTTTCGGGCATTGCAATTTTACAATCCACAAGTTCTCGCGATTGCCAAAGGTCTGATGCATGACCGGTATGATGATGATGGAAAATTTGTCGCCGGCTTTCTGGCTTCCTACGGCGATGCAGAAGCCCGTACCGCCGTAACCGAATGGCTAGGCAGCACGCCAACCAACACATGGTCTTCTTCCAACTACGCGTTCATTCAGCCCTTGCTGGCTCATGGTGATAGCCGCCCGGCAACCCTCCATCTTCTACGCAAAGCCCGTGGAGATGGCGGACTGTTGATCGATGCCTTTTATGCCCGCAAACTTGCCGAAGAGGGTGACAAACCGGCACAAAGTGAACTGTGGAAGCAAGCCTATCGAGCTCCTCGATTTGGTGGGGGGCACACAGCAGAAGCGATTAGGTTTCTGCAGTCAGTGGACCCCGATGAAGCTTTTTTCGCCGCCAGAAGGTATTTTGCTCGGCACAAGGAAACTGCCGCCATCAATTTGATGCTCGACATCAATCGTGAAGAAGCAGTACCAATTCTGGTAGCGGCCTTCCGCAGCGCGAAGTCCTCTCTCCAGGCTGAAATTGCAAGGCGGTTGCGGACGTGCCTCTCTGCCGATCAGATTCTGGGGTTGCTCAGTCCGCTGGCCACAGCAAATTCGGTCAGCGAACGGCGACTGGCTGCCGATTTGGCCGGTTGGATGCCAGCTAACGTCGAACTACCCTGGCTTGCCAATTTGATCCAAGACAGTTCGATCACGGTCAAGACGGCGGCGGAAGAAGCGATCCGCAAGAGAACTCTCGAAGCAGCAGCATCCGGTCATCTCGAAGCGATGAAAGCTTCGGCAAAACCGCTCCAATGGGCAAGGATGCAGACCATTTTCCAATGCGCCGATCCGTATTTTCTCTGGAGCCGGACCGATCCCATCAGCTTGGGTGCGTTGTTAGACACCCTGCCTCCCGAGTTCGCCGTGGAAGCACGCCAGATGCATCGCCAGCGGTCCAAGAAAGTGTCCGATGAATTGAAGAGAGCTGATCGAGACCGAATTTGAGTCCAAGGTTCGGGTAGATCGGAGCCGAACAGGTGTACCTAAGACTCTACATCTTTTCAAAAATGAAGGAGCTCACCTTGGGTTACAGGCATTCTAGCTTGAGCAAATGTTTGTCCGCTTTCAGGCTCCCCAACAGCCGCGGCCAATGACTGGGATTGGGGGGCAAAGCTGCCACTGCTAAACCTTAGATTGGTGCGCTCTAGCCTGAGAAAGGATCGATGAGTTGCGAGATCAATCCCTGAATCTCTCACCCAGTTCTGGATCGAGAAACCACGACGCGCCAAGCTCAAAGTCAGGGGTGACCGCCGCAATCGGACCATCTGGCTCATCGCAAATGTAAGGCGGGCAAGCTGCCTGCGCATTCCCGCCACGCCTAAGCAGCTCCGCCGAGATTCTCACCCTACTTCGAAGGATATGTAGCAACCACTCCAGATCCTCTAACATGAGCACCACCCCGCGACCGGCGAGCGCATAATACAGACACCTTTGGAAATCGTCGCAGCGGGTCGACAGGATGCGTGCCAGCTTAGCTTTGCCTCCAGCGCATTCCTCATGAACCGCCTGCAGCGCTTCAAAAAGTTCAATCGACGCATAGTAAGCATCGAATGGATCGACCCCAATGCATGCGTTCGCCAGCATGCGACGTGTGGGCCGGTTCACCTCGTCCAGCGCGGCGTCTGTGAGCGTGATGTCGATATCGAAGCTGTCGATGAAGAATGACTCCGGGTCGAATGATGTAGCCATCGTTGCCCCTTTCATTGACAGACTATGGAGAAGGAGCCCTTCGAACAATGCCTCAATTTGCTCAGTACGTATGATCGGGAATTGGCCGGAGTGAAGAAAGAGGAGGGGGAGGAGAGACATCGAACAGAGGAGAAGTTCGATGTGCAAGAATTCGCTCGAGATATGCTCCGATCTGGTGGATCGGATGAAAGATGTAGCCGCTCGCTTCGCGGAAAAAGCAAAGCGCGCACAATACGTTGTATACGCCATTCTCGATCCCACGAAGACTGATCCGGCGGCGCGATATCCTGCACTGCCCTTTTACGTCGGCGAGACGAAGAATGCCCGCGATCGCTCGCTAAGTCATATGCGCCACGCCCTCATGCAGAAGGACCTGCACCAACCTACAAAGTCGGAAATCCACCGTATAATGCAAGCCGACCAGCTCCCCGAGTTCATTGTGCTTGAGAGGTGTTCTACGCGTGCGGACAGTCTGGAAGCGGAATTACGCTGGTCGCAACAGCTCCTGAAGTGGAATTACACTTTGTCAAACTGCCTCCCAGGCCAGTCGCGCATCATAAGCAAGCGCCACTATCACAGGCTGATCGCTAACCGGCTCTGGAAACTGACTTTGGCCGAAGCACATGCTGCTGGGATCAGCATGGAGCTGTTTTGCCCGACCGGTTGTTATCGGACCGAGGTAGACCTTAGTGCTTTTGAGGGTTCGGAGACCTCAGGGAGAAGACTGGCCGCACTCAAAAAGACGGTTGCAGCGTGCAGCTGTTGCCAGTCAGAGCCAACCGTCGCGATAGCCGAGTCGAACGGTGCTCACATATCTTGGCGACGGGGAACACAAAGCGCTATCGATCTGCCGCAACGACAATCACCGCGCCGTCAGTGACGACACGATGAAGTCACCCGATTCGCCATCAGATCGAGCCAGGCGTTCGGAATTGCGGTCGCATCGAGTTGACTTGCGCTCCGACCAAACAGTTCGCGCATCCCGTCAGCGTGTCTCCTCAGTAGAGACGAAGCACGCTGGATCAGCGGCAACGGTTCTGAGCGCCTTTTCCATGACGGCAAAAAGCACTCGACGTTCTTCGACGCTATCTGCTGGCCTACCGAGCAGAGTTACCGTCTGATGCCCGCCTGCAGCAGCGTTTGTGTCGCGATGTGCGAGGGTTACCAATGCCCAAGCATAAGCTCTGTCTTCCAGAATGCCGCTGGTTCCTCGCAAATCGACGTACAAATCGCGTGCTTCGAGGAACGAGCATAATTCTTCGTATTGTTCGAGGTTTGAGACCGCGGATTCTACAGCTTCTTTGTAAACGGCGTCGTAATCGACGATGTCATTGAACGCACATTTTGAAGCAGGAGGTTCCTCGGGTGAACCAGCTGGAGCCGGTGCAGGCGATAAAATGAGAGGAACTGCCGCAAGAACTTGTGCCATTTTCATATGGTCGCCTCCAAACTGAATCAGAGGCGAGCCCGAAGCCGGGTGTTAGTAACCCTGCACTGTCACAGAGCGCCGCCACCTTTAGGCGGACCCTGGACATGCGTGACGGCCACCCGGCCGAAACTGGTTCGACCGGCGACAGTGGTTTGAGGTTACTAAGCCTCACCCGCGGGACAGACCGACGGGCGTCCTGGCGAATACGGCATTGAAATGAGTTGGGGAAGCCCCCAGCGAATGGTGCTCAGTCGCGCCTACGGGATTATGCGATTGGCGAGCGTGCGCTTCGGCTTCTTCTCGATCCTTGGTCGCCCTGCCTCATCTATGGTGCAGGCTCGACCAGTTTTTGGGACGCTTCAATCTGTTTCCAGCCGACACACGTTAGAGCGTGAATGCTATTCAGGAACGACCAGCAATTTGTATGGTGCACGAAATGTGACGCAAGAAGGTTAGTATAGAAGCCAGTGGGCACAGGGTGAAACACCTAGACCGACTTGCTGATTCAGCATGACCTTCATGGCTTGAAGCTTTGGTCCTGTGCGAATGCTCAGATCTGGCTTTGGCCTCAATATGGATCGCGAGCTGGGGAGTTAAAGGTTGGCATGGGATCTCGCCGTGATGAAATTTGCGCTAGCCACCACTGCACGCTCGCACGTTCTTTGTGTGTGGGTGAAAATGTGGGTAAAGCTCTGTGAGAGATGTGATCCATATACGTAAATCATAACCTTCAATCAATTTATTGGCGGACACCGTCTCCGCCACCCACCCCCTCAACACACGATTGAGGGGGCGGATTAACGCAGTGATTACGGGCGGCCTGGAATGTGCCACAGCGCCCCTTTTTCAGCTGGTCCAATATAGTCTACTTCCAGTTTGCCAGCTTCAAGATTGAGATATTGATGCTGTTTGGCGACGTTTTCGATGCGGTAAAAGCTGCCATTTGCATTCTCCAATTTCCATAGGAATTGGGGGTTGTTTGTCACACTCACACCGCCTCCTCTGATCTGCAAACCTGCATTACCGACGCCAACATATGCTGGCGATCCGTATGCCATGCTATAAATCAGGACGTTCTCGCCGACCTTTTTGAATTCCCAAGTCGCAAATTTGTCCTTCGGTTTGGCGTCAACCGGGTTCACTTGGAATGAGAATTGATAGACGAGAAATGCGTTCATATCATCGGCGTTTTGGATGTAGGTTCCATTTCCAACAGCTGCCGATTGATCGACGAATAGCGGGGAATAAAAGAACCCCTGATTGCCGCCAGTCGCACCGACATTGTGGCCTTTTTTGAAGTTCGGATAATCCTTTTGCACTGGCACTGCAAAATTGCCGTCGGACATCATGCCAAATGAATATTGATCCAGCGCATTGTCCTTCCACGCTTGTTCAATCTCTGCAGGTTCAGCCAATTTCGCATTTTTTGCAGCGGCCAAGGCTTTGGCTTGGACAAGCTGAACGCCCGGCTGTGCCTGATATCTGATGTCAAAGGTGCACTTACCAGCGGCAAGGATTGCCCCAACGGGGCAATCGAGTGTCGGCACGTCGAATGTGACCAGACCCCGGTCGGCTGGTTCTGCGATCAAGTTCTTTAGCAAAAGCGTGAAAACCGTCGATTTTTCCGCATAGGTTGGATCAGGGCCCAAAACCTCATTTACCGAGTAAATCGAATAATTTCGGGCATCATACGTTAGCGAATCCTCGAACAGCTTGGTTTTGATGATTTCGGCAAGTTCCTCTCCCAAGGTCGCCGCAGCCATTACAATCATCCCGACAAAACCGACAGCCGAACCAGCGACTTTGGTTCCTGCCTGCACCCCGATTTTAGTGCCGACTTTAGTTCCGATTTTTGTCGCGACTTTGGTGCCGGTTTTGGTGAACATTTTTTTGAATGCTTTTTTAAGCGAGTCCTTGGAAAACTTCTTGAACGTCTTTTCTGCAAGATTCTCGGCTGCCTGGCGGGACACTGAATCACCGCCCGGTAGGTCAAAAGCCTTGATACCGGCATTCTTCACTGCGTTGTATTTCAGCTTGGCAAGCTCAGCATACAAAGGCGGCGCTCCGGCTGCCACGCCAATAGCAGCGCCAAATGCTGCGCCGCCACCAATCCCGGCCAGAGTGGAAACGGCCGTGAAGTCCTCCCTGACCAAGCTGATGTCAGAAAAATCGGGATAATCAGGGGAGTTCTTTGCTCTGAAAACCTCGATCACATTGGCCAATGCAATCCGCCCTTTGCCGCCAATATACATTGGATTGCCGCCATTGGTGACGTCAAAGCCCGAAATGCTTGGCCCTGCTGTTTTGAATACCGACAAAGCTGGATGACTGTATTGAGGGTTCGGATCGACCCACGCGATATTTATGCCATTGATAGTGCTACCCGAGCTGCTCTTTCCTACATGTTGGTTCCATGCATTCAAACCGCGTCTTGCAGTCAAATTCGCGTCGCAACCAGCCCAGATTTCAAAGCGGCGTTTGAACGATGCTTGGGCAGCATTGGGGTTTGACGCGACCAAAGCCTCCCAAGCCTCCTCAACCATGAACGGGGCAAATTCCCAGCGAAGCTCAGGATCTGCTTGCAATTTTGCGAACAAGTCGGCGTAGGCAGCCTTGCCTTTGGCAGGCCCCTTTCGCGCGAGCAGTTTATCTGCGGCTGCCTCCAGCATCGGCCGTTCGCGGCCATTCCATCCATCATACATGAAATTGCCCGAATAGGCGCACCGATCCATCGCTTCATCGACAAAAATTTGAACCGGTTGCGGCCCACCTTGGCCGGGCAGGGCAGGGGCAACGGCGGCCGCGTAGATCGGTGACGGGCAGACACGGCGCACTCCTACGATCCAAGGGGTTCTGTTTTCCGGGCAACCGGTAAAATTATATGACCTTTTCGACGGGTCATAGTCGCTTACACAAAACCAGCCTTCGCGCGGGGTCTTGATGGGAAATTCAGGTGCCGCACAAAAGATGGGCGGCTCTTCTACAACAGGTTCTGGCGCGGCATTGTTAGTGATTGTGGCCGTGGCCATGATGATTTCTTGAGGTGGCTGAGCGGGTGTGGGCGCGGGCGCAGGCGTAGCCGAGGGCGATGACGCATCGACATAGAGGATGCCCTTTACCAAAAAGCTCGGCAAATCAGCGCTACGAAAATTCACACCACGATTGGTCAGTCCAACTTTGCTTTGCACAGGTATCGCGTGAGTTCCATCAGCCATTTTATAAGCTGAGCCTGTGTGAAGCCCCAGTTTTTCCCACGCGGTTTCAACCTCTTCAGGGGTGGCAAGCCGCCAATTGTTCTGGGCAAGGACACGGTCAATTTCTTGAGGGTCGCCAACCGCCATTTGATGCACTTTGACTTCGTTGTGACACCCACTGGCATCCACAGAAGACTGGCCAACCGGGCAATTGGTGTAGGTAAGGGTCCCTTGCACTGGCTGTTGGGCATTTGCCGCAGAATGGAAACTGACACCGGCAAGCAATGCTGCTGTTGTGCCGATAACAAAATGCGACTTTGCGCTGGTGGTTGAGTAAATTTTAGACATTCAAATTACCTCCCGAAATGCTCTGGCCTGCGGCGATGCGGCCGCCAGAGGACTAAAAGTGATTGCAATAAAGTGATCTATAACCAGCAGCGCAGTGCCGGCTGGATGTCGGCAAAATCGTGCGCGATTGAGGCGTAGGAGCCGTGCTGGACCTTGTTGTGCTGGAAACTGTGCAGGCACCGCTCGCTGCAACGCTGCCGCTTCAACACAGTGCTTCAATTGGTTACTCATACCGGTGCCAGCTCTTGGCCTGAATGCAACGGAATGCGCTCTGTTCGTCTCAGACGGACAGTCATCAAGATGATGCAGGTCACTGCAAAAATGCCCGCGACAATGAAATACATCATTTGCGGATTGCCCACTTCATCTGCGGACGCCGCGATTGCGTTGCCAATGGGGCGGCCGAAATTGCCTGCTGCCATGAAAATCGTAAACTGGGTTGCTGCAACGGCCGGATCACATAGCCGCATAGCAATCGGCACGATCGAGACCATCAGCAAAACTCTGATGAACTCAATCTCCCAGAAAAAGACAGTGAGCAGAGTGTGATTGTCCCAAACGCCTGCCAAAAGACCAAAGCCGGCAAGGCTGCAGACCGCGATTACACTGCCAATCAAAGTTGCTCGCTGCGCTCCGATTTTAGAGACCGACCAGCCGCCAATGATCATTACGAAGAGGCCTGAGGCCAATTGCGCGCCAGAGATGGTGTTGGTGTATTCGGTTTGGGCCCAGCCTGCTGTGCCTGTTGCCAAGCTGGGATGATACGCCTCTGCTATTCCGGGCAATGCAGAATGGGCTAAAATCACAAAGGCTGCCAATAGGCTCGCAGGGGTGATCATCGCTTTTCCGCTTTGGATCAAAAGCGGTTTCCACGCGTCAATTTGCAGTGCGATATTGCGCGGATGGGCTGTGCCTTGCGACCATGGAAAACGCTTTTCGCCCTCGCGCTCCCGCACGCAAATTCCAAAAACGAGGACGCAACCCACAACGCCCGCGGCCACCAGATAGCCCGCTGCCACGCCGTAGTGAGCGATCAATTGACTGGCTGCGAATGTGCAGCCTGCAATGCCCAATGTTTGCGCACCGAACATTATGCCTGCCGCTTTGCCGCGCTCATCCTCCGGCATGATATCAACCGCAAGACTGTCGATGGCAACGTCCTGGAATGCGGTGCCGGCATTGGACAGGAAACCAAAGGCAGAGATGAGCCAGATCTCGCTAGCATCGGGAGAAAACACTGCCCCGAGCAGGAGGATAGCCACAATTGTGGATTGCGAGGTGATGATCCAGATGCGCCTTCGCCCCATCGCAAGGTAGGTGTATCTGTCCATCACAAAGCCGACGAAGAACTTTAACGTCCAAGGCAGAACGGTTGCGGCCAGAACCCCTGCAACAGCAGCTGTGGATGCACCATTTGATGCTAGCCAGGCAGGGATTGCATAGGCGAATAGGCCAATGGGAACCCCTTGGGTAAAATAGAATAGAAATACGGTTAGCAGCCGCAATTTTGCGCTATGTTCAAGGATCATTTGTGGCCGCCCCATCGGCCTGCGCGTCAAGCCCTTTGGCTCAAGCGTTTAAGCAGTCGTTTCAGCTTTGGATGGGAAATTCCGGCAGGCAGCCGGGTCGCAAATCTGCCTGCCGGAATTATATCGCTGCGGTTTTTTGGTCCAGTGCAGGCCAACGAATTGATCGGCACCAGGCGATAATTCTCGCAGCTGATTATTTCAGGCTGGCTTTATTCGCCGATCAACTTCACTTCGCGAAGCAGCGCGACGCTTTGGATTTTGCGAATTTTATTGTAGAGCTCGAGCACGGTTTTATTGCCTTGATCGATATTCGCTTTCCCGAAAGCATCAAGAAATGCGAGATAGCGCTCTTTGTTAGGCTCAAGCATTTCACCGCTTGGGAAAGTGATGCGCAAAACCATGTTATAGTCTTCTTTGTAAGGGACCATATAGATCGCAAAACTGGATATGACGCCTTGTTCTTGCTGGATTTTGTTCGCTGCAACCCAAGTGCTTTTCAGTCCTTCGACATAAACTTCTTCTTGTCCCTGATCGACTTGCACGAAGGTTAGTTCCGTGACCTCTTCAGCCGGCTCCCAGTTTTCATAGATTTTCATTTGCGCAGCTGCGGGAGCCGCCATTGGCAAGGTAATTGCCACAGTCGCAGCGGCCAGAATTGTTTTGAATTTCGTCATAATGTTCCCCTCTGTTAGTCGAGGTGAATGCCCCTGCCACCGCCGCGTAAGCTGCGTCCTGAGTAAAATATGATTTTTTTATGATTGCCCCCGTTGCACCGCAGCAGCTGGTAAAATAGGGTCGATGCAAGACGAATCCTTTCAGGAGACGCATTGAATATTCGTTTGCCTGAAACGCTCACATCTTTTGGTTCGTTCCAAATCCGCAGTGCGCTTGTGAAACCGTCTCAATTAAGCATTGAAGATGGCGCCACAATTGTGCGCATGCAGCCCAAAGTCATGGCGCTGCTCGTTGCGCTTGCTCAAAGGCCTTATGCTCAAGTCAGCCGAGATGAGCTGATCGACGCGATCTGGGAAAATGGTTTGGGAAGCGATGAATCGCTAACCCGGCTTGTCTATCAATTGCGCACGGTTTTTAAATCCTTCCCCAAACTCGCAGGCAATTTGCGGACGATTTCGAAATCTGGCTACATGCTGGAAGCTGAGGTTGGCCCTATTCATAGTTCAGCATCATCATCAAAGCTGGACATGAGCCGCGCGCCAGATGCAACCAAGGAATACAATTTAACGATCGCGGTCGCAGGCATAGTCGATCAACAAAACAGCGCGCAAAACGATTATCTTGTCGACGGGTTAAGCCGCGATTTAACCGGATTGTTGGCTGCAACACCCATGTTGAGTGTTGTCCCGCAAAGCTCTGTGATCGCATTTTCAACCGAGGGGCAAAGTCTCAAAACTCTAAGCGAAATGCTGGCCTGCCGGTTTATCCTGACAGGCAGTTTTCGCCGCCAGGGCGAACGTATTCTGCTGCGGTTTGAATTGGCCGATATGCTCGATGGAACACATTGCTGGTCGGGCAAGTACAATTCCCAATTGGACGAATTTTTTGAGGTTCAAAACGATGTCCTCTTGAATGTCTCAACAGCCATTTCGACGCGCATACGTTTTCCTCTTGAGCCTGCGGCAGCGCCGGTTCGCCCGTTTCGCAACGATGTCTACAGGGTCCTGCAAACCGCAGAAACTCTGCGCTATAGCTATGGTCCCAAAGCGGCTCACGAAATTATCGCACTGGTGCGCGAAGGCTTGTTGATCGCACCTGACGATGCACAATTGAACGCGGCGCTGGCGGTGCAATTAAGCCAGAACGTCGTCAGTCAATGGGAAGCAGACCCGGCAGCGGCCCGCACATTAGCGTGGGATGCGATCGGCAAGGCTTTGTTGGAAGAGCCCAAAAACCCCGAGGTTCTGGCAAGCGCTGGTATTGTGAACACGATGTTCCATCGCCCCGATGAAGCAATCCGGTATCTGCACGAAGCAACCTCGCTTGATCCCAATAACGCGCATGCGGATGCGGTTCTGGGCTGGCAGATATGCCTGCGCCAATCGGACCCCAAAGGGATCGCGCATATCAAGAATGCCGAGCAATGCGCGCCGCATCACCCCCGGTTCGGCCTGTGGGCGACATACCGGGCGACATCTTATCTGTTCATGCTGGATTATCAGGCAGCGATTGCCGCCTGCGAAGAAGCGATTGCGCGCACGCCCAATTATTATCAGCCGCAATTATCGCTCGCATGGTCTTTGCTCGGGCATGGTGATGAGAGCGGGGCGCAAGACGCTGTTCGGGCAGCTGTCGATTTCGAAGGGAGCGCTATTGTCGCAAAATTCGTCGATGAAATGAAACGGTGGTCAAGCAATTCGCCCAATGCACAAGCGTGCAGCCAAATTTTAGACCGGCTTTGCGAAGTGCAAAGCGAATAGGCTCGCCGTCTTGGCTTTGCCCCCCTTGGCTGGCGCAGTCTTGCTCAAAAGCTTTTCGCAATCTCGATTGACCAGCGTGCAGGCTCATTGAGCGCAGCATTAGGAAACGCGCCAAGAGCGGTCACTTGCGCAATGCGGCGTGTATCAAACACATTTTGACCATTCAAAGAGACGCGTAAATCGCTGGGAATATGATGATAGGATACCTGCAATCCCACTTCAGAAAAACCATCGCCTGAATAAGTGCTTTGTGTCTGATTGGTTTCGAGAAAGAACACTTTGCTTTGATATCGGTAGGCGGCTGAAATCGACATATCGCTGTGATGACCCAAAGCGAATTCATACACCACAGAACCGAACAATTGGGCAGTTGGTGCTCGGCTCAAACGGTTGCCCGTAATATCGGTTTCAGTCAGAGGTATCGGCGCGCCAATTGGGAACACGAGGTCTTCTGGTACGGCCGGGATTGCCCCTTGCGTGAACCGTGTATCGAGCCAGGAGGCATTGCCGGAAACGGTTAGGCCGCGTGCGGGCATCAAGGCAAATTCGGCCTCTGCGCCCAAAATCCGGGCCTGAGCAACATTTGCGATATCAACCCCGCCAGTGGGGACCGGAAGCCGCACCTGCAAATCGGAATAATCATATGCAAATGCGCTCAGATTAAGCCGGACTGCATCTTGCCAGAGCTGTGACTTTACGCCGATCTCATAAGCATCGACCCGTTGCGATTCAAATTCAGCAGCAAGTCCAAAGGCGTTAAATCCGCCGCTGTTAAAACCATTCGAATAGCTCGCATAGGCAAAAAGATTGTCTGCAAGGTTGCCTTCCAATACGAACCGGGGCGAGAATTCATCAAAGCTTGCACGGTCTTCAAATAAAGGCGGTGCAGCGATTGGTGTGCCGGGCGCCAGAATTTGCCCGGGAAAAATCGGCACACTGCCTTCGCTTAAAGTGGTGACGGAAAGCTGGTTGGCGAACCGTTTGGTTTCCCGCGAATATCTCCCGCCTAAAACGATTGCCAATCGCTTGCTGATTGCCACGCGGCCTTCGGCAAATGCGGCGTAAGCATTGACCGTTTGCGAGGCTTGAAATTGCGCAAGTGTGCCCAAGCCAAAAAAGCCGTTGAAATTCCGGATGCGAAATAAAAGGTCGTTTTCCTCGTGGAAATACAACGCTCCTGCAATCCAAGAAAAGGTTCGATCATCAGGGGAAGACAAACGAATTTCCTGACTGATTTGATCGTTGTCGCCAGCCCCTTCATTGTTGATCAGTTGCAGCGCGGTGCCATCTGAATCTTGTGCGGCATCAAATTCATAGCGGCGTATGGCAGAAATCCAGTCAATCGCCACGCCGCCCAGGTCCCAATGCGCTTTTACAGTCAAGCCGCGATGGTCGCCTTCATAGAAATTGGGATCGTTTGACGCGAAAACGCGGTCTTTTAAAACCTGCGCAAGATCGGGCCGAGCCGCAAATGGCGATGCAGCAGCAGGATTGGACAGATCGGCCACGGCAATCGTCCCTGGCACTGATGATTGGGAGATCGCATCGCCAATGATATCAAGTGTGAAATTGGACGCTGGCGTGACGCGTATGGATGTTCTTGCAAACCTGTCTTCAGCGCCCCCTACACGCGATCCATCAACCGGGTTGGTGCCGTATCCGTCCCTGTCCCAAAACCCGCCTGCAATGCGAACAGAGATAAGGTCATCTGCAACAGGAGCATTGATAACGCCTGCAATGCGGTAATTGTTGAAACTGCCAACCGATGTGCTGATACGGCCAGACCAGTTGGGGCCGGGTCTGTTTGACCGGATGGATACTGCGCCAGCGCTGGAATTGCGTCCGCGCAGCGTGCCTTGCGGGCCGCGCACAACCTCTATTGCGTCAACATCGAAAAGAGCCGCGGTGGAAAAGCTCAACCGGCCCAGATACACCTCGTCAAGATAAACAGCGACAGGTTCATCAGCGAAGAAATTCCCTCCGCCATTGGCCCCGCCAACCCCGCGTATCGACAGCGGAGCAGCCGCGTAATTCACGGATTGAGTTGTCACAAAACCGGGAACGGTTGCAGACAGGCCTTCAAGCGAGTTGATGGAATTGCGAGCCAGAAATTCAGCTGAGAGGCTTGTCACTGCAACAGGCACGATTTGCTGATTTTCTTCGCGCCGCTGCGCTGTGACGATGATAGTATCGAGCCGTTCGGGGATTTCCAGCTGGGTTTGGGGGGCGGGTCTTTCTTGTTCCTGAGCAAGGCAAGGGGCGCACGCCAATCCGAGCCAAAGCGAAATGGCAACCTTCCAACGCGTTCGAAATTTCCCCATGGTGTCCCCGGCCATGGCTTGCGCATAATGCAATTCATGGCTGTGGCAAGGCAGTTTTCACCCATTAGGTTGCCAGGTGAAGCGCAAACGCTGATTAAATTGTAAGGGTGCCTTGAGCCAATCAGACACTGGATACGATTAGGCTGCCAGAACCGCCGCGAAAGTTCATTGGACCCAGTTCCTATCCTTGTCCTTTGGTTTTGGTTGCTCCGGCTTTTGCCTTTGAGGCGATGAAATCGATGATTTGCCCCGCAATATCTTTGCCCGTGGCGGTTTCAATTCCTTCCAATCCCGGAGATGAGTTCACCTCCATGATAACTGGTCCATGATTGCTGCGAAGCATATCGACGCCGCATACATTCAGGCCCATATGTTTTGCTGCTCTGACTGCGGTTGAGCGTTCTTCCGGCGTTATCTTGATGACTTGCGCGCTTCCGCCGCGATGCAGGTTGGATCTGAAATCATCTGCGGCGCCGGTGCGTTTCATGGCGGCCACCACTTTGCCGCCGACCACGAAAGCGCGGATATCGGTGCCTCCAGCTTCTGTAATAAATTCCTGCACAAGGATATTCACGTTGGCCCCGCGGAATGCTTCGATCACCGATTTCGCGCTCGACATGGTTTCTGCCAGCATGACACCGATACCTTGCGTCCCTTCGAGCAGCTTAATTACCACAGGAGGACCGTTGACTGCCTTGATGATCTCTTCTGCCTGTTTTGGATCATTGGCATAGGCGGTAAGAGGAAGGCCAAGTCCGTACTTTGCGAGAATCTGCATCGAGCGCAATTTGTCACGGCTGCGGCCAATGGCGACACTTTCATTCAGCGGCCAAACGCCCTGCATCTCAAACTGACGCAGCACCGCCAGGCCGTATTGTGTGATTGAGGCACCAATGCGCGGGATCACCACATCATAGCCGCTTAGCGTTTTGCCCTCATAGGCTATAGTGGGGCGGTGGCTGGCAATGTTCATCGTGCAACGTGTGGTGTTGAGAATATCGAGAGTGTGCCCGCGCTCCTCAGCGGCTTGAACCAATCTCTTATGCGAATAAAGGTTGGGATTGCGGGCCAGCATGGCAATCTTCATCGATTTGCTATCCCCGCTCATCTTTTGTGTCCCTTCTCAAGCCCGATCCCGTTTGTCTGCAACCAGGAATGGCCGCTATCGACCAGGAAACGTCGGCGAAGCGATGATCGGCCGATGAGCATGGGAAATTTCATTTCCGATCTGTCAGTCAGGCTGATTTCAGCGCGAAATTGCAGGTCGCCAATCTTGATAGGCGTTTTGATGACATATCGTTGCTGAGTTTTACCATTGGAGCTGGTGATACCGCGCACGTCTACGTGGACTGCCTCGCAGATATGTTCTGTGCCGTCCCAATCGACCGCAAAGCGGACAAATCGTTCCGTATCGCGATTGATTTCTTCAATGACCCGGCCATGCAAAGAAGAGGTGCGCGCACCGCTGTCGATTTTGGCCGGGATCCGCGCAAGGCCAAGCTGCGGCAAATCCACCAGCTCGCGCCAGCCGATAACGGATGGGAGAACATCAACCATGGCAAGAAAACCAGAATCGTAAGAGGTGCATCCGGACGACAACCAATATTCTTCTCCCTGATCGTTCAGCTACGTCCAATGGTGTTGAGCAGGTGGGAGTTCACTTGCGCGGGGTTGAATTGTGAGAACCGGGCGTGAGCTAAGCCCATTTCACCAGACCAGCAATAGCTTATTTCGTCTCAAGATTTCCCTATCAGGCCCCATGTATTGTGGGCGCACTTACAGCTTAATCCACGGCGCTGCACGATCGCGAAATCTGGGCCGATTGCCGAACACCTGGTTACGGGATGTTTGGTTTTAAAAAACTGACCATCAGATCTTAGCCGATGGCTGGTTCATCACCCTTGAGAATTGGCAACCATGTCACGTTGGAGCGTCCGGCCCGCCAGAAGGTAATGCAAGGCTGCCCAGCCATAAATGCAGCTGAAGATGACAATCGACCACTGCAGCCCGCGTGCTTCTGCACTGGAACACGCCTCCATCGCGTCCAGTTCGGTGCCGCTGAGCAGTGTCTTCGCCTCAGCGCCAAGCGAGAGCAGCGGTTTGCACGTCTCCAGCGTCAGCCCGAGCGCCTGCCCATCGAGAAACATGGTCTTGAGCACTGTCGAGAGCACACCAATGACCGGCGGGCCAAGCCCGTAGCCGAGCAAATTGACCACAAACAATGTGATCGCAACCGATGTTGCGCGCATTCTGCTGTCGACGACCCCGCCCGATACGGCATACATCGGCCCGAGGTAGAAATAATGAATCATCGCCGCGACCATCAGTGCGGGCACCGCCAGCCACAAATTGGGCATCAGGAAACCAAATGCGTAAAGCGGCACGGATCCCCCCAGGCCAATCGCAGGCAGCCATGAAAGGGCATTGGGATACTTTTTAGACATCTTATCAGCCAGCCATCCTGAACTGAACACGCCAACCGCCGCCATCAAACCCAACACAACCCCGTAGAGCAAAGAGGCCTCTTGGATTGTAAGGCCGTGCGTGCGCAGCAGGAATGATGTGGTGAATTGGCTCACGCCGTAACCGACGAAAGAAGCAAGCGTCGCGCCGAACACGATGTGGCGATAGGCTGGTTTCTTGGCCAATACAGTCAACGCCTCTTTGAAGCTCGCTTTCTCCAGCCCCTGAAGCGCAGCGGGATCTGTGTAGCCACGCGGCGGCTCTTTAATGGTGCGCCATACGATCAGCGACAACAGCAGGCCTGGCACTCCGCAAACGACAAAGGCGACGCGCCAGCCTTCCACTTGTGACCAATCAAGCTCGCCAAACAGAAATCCGATGCCCATCGCGCTTACCCAAGCGCCGACTTGTGAGCCCTCCAACCCTGCAAGCTGACCGCCGAAAACAGACGCAAGCATTCCTCCAAGAGGCACGCCCAAAGCGTAAACCGAAACCGCCGTTGCGCGCCGGGATGGTGCGAAATAATCCGCAATCAATGACTGGGCAGGCGGCGTGCATCCCGCCTCACCAATGCTGACGCCAATTCTGAACAGGAACAGCATCATGAATGACATTGCGAACCCGCAAAGTGCCGTGAACAGGCTCCAGACCGCGACCGCCGTTGCGATAATAACCACACGGTTATAGCGTTCGGCGCCGCGCGCAATCGGGATCCCGATAAAGGTGTAAAGGACGGCAAATGCCGGCCCGCCGAGCAGGCCCATCTGCCAGTCTTCCAACCCAAAAGTGAGCTTGATTGGCTCTGTCAGGATGTTGATGATCGTGCGGTCGATAAAATTGAAAATGTAAACGACAAGCAATGCGCTCAGAACATAGGCGCGGTAGCCAGGCGTTCCGAAACCCTCAGATGCAGGCGCAGCACCTGTCGGTGCATGCATAGTCGCTTCGGCCATCAATCTCTCCCAAACAGCATTCGTCAATGTCAGTCCGAGTGGTTCTCGGCGCGGTCACCGCGTTACATTTTGATCTTGTCCACCTTCTGCGCATTTGAGCCTTGGGTAAAGCCCGATGAGTTGGCCTGCGGCTTTCCTTCCCAAGAATTCGGCAAGACATGATCGTCGTCAAACGGTCGCACAGTCAATGGCATCATACGGGTCGTCATTCAGCAAAACTGCGACCTTTGTGCAATGGCAGAGCCGTGAGCCTGCACTCCTGGCAAGCGCGCATTTCTTCGACAAGGATCTCGGCAACTATGTCACCAATCAAGTGGAGATGTTGGGGCGCGATATGGTGACAAGCTGAAGCGTTGCACCTAAGAGCTTTGTCAGGGGTCTGATACGGGAGATAATTGCATGCGTCCATTCACCGCGCGCCGCTTTGTTGCGGCATTGCTCGCAGGTTCATTTCTAGCCAGCGCCAGCGCGTCCTTGGCCAATGATGGCAAGGGAGATGACGCACAGGAATGGGATATTGAAGCACCCAAAGGTGCCAAGATTGAACAGGTTCCCATCCAAACCGATGAAGGCACATGGATGGATGTCGATGTGTCCCCTGATGGCCGCACAATCGCATTCACCATGCTGGGCGATATCTACACCGTTCCCATTACAGGCGGCAGCGCAAAACGCATTGCAAAAGGTATGGCGTGGGAAGTGCATCCGCGCTTTTCACCCGATGGAACGCGCATCGCATTCACATCGGACAGGGGCGGTGGTGACAATATCTGGATCATGAACGCCGATGGATCGGACAAACGCCAGCTGACCAAGGAAAGCTTCCGTCTGCTCAATCAACCCACATGGTCGCCCGATGGCCGGTTTATTGCAGCCAAGAAGCATTTCACCACTCAGCGTTCGCTCGGCACGGGCGAGATCTGGATGTATCACGTCTCGGGTGGCGGCGGTGTGCAAGTCGTGGAACGGCGCGATGAGGCGCTGCAAAAAGAGCTGGGCGAACCTATCTTCGCACCCGATGGCAAGGCAATCTATTATACCCGTAACACGACAGGCGGGAACACCTTTATCTATGCGCAGGATTCCAATGCCGGGATTTTCGCAATTGAGAAACACGACCTTGAAACAGGCGAAGTGACAACGGCTGTCGATGGCTATGGCGGCGCTGTGCGCCCCGCGCCTTCGCCCGATGGTAAAGAGATCGCATTCGTGCGGCGCGATAAAGACACCTCGCAATTGTGGACCAAGGATATCGCTAGCGGTCGCGAAAAGATGATCTACGCCGCGCTTGATCTGGATGTGCAAGAGACATGGGCTGTCACCGGGGTCTATCCCAATATGGATTGGACACCCGACAGCGCATCAATCGTGTTTTGGGCTGGCGGAAAGCTGAACCGGGTGGGCCGGGACGGGGCAAACCATGCCGTAATCCCGTTCACCGTCAATGACACGCGCGGCATTGCCGATGCGCCGCATCCCGTGATCGAAGTGTCGCCCGATCGTTTCACCACCAAGATGGCAAAGTTCGGCACGCTTTCGCCCGATGGCAATGCGGTCGTGTTTGAAACCCTTGGCAAGCTGCACACCAAATCCGCGCGTGGCCGCGATAGTGCGCGCCCCATGACTGGCGATGCGAGCGATACGGTTGAGCTTTACCCCGCATACAGCCGCGATGGATCTCAGCTCGCTTTTGTGCGCTGGAGCGATAAGGGGCTTGGCGAAATTGTTGTGGCTGATGCAAATGGCCAGAACGCGCGCACGATTTCGCCCATTCCGGGCCATTATGCCAGCCTTGCATGGTCACCCGATGGCCAGATGATCGCTTATGAAAAACGCACGGGCGGATATCTCACTGCGCCTGAGCAATCGGAAAATCCTGGCATTTACCTCCAGCCTGTAAACGGCGGCAATCCGGTAATGGTGACGCGTTCAGGATCAACCCCGCAATTTGGCGCGGGCAGTGACCGCGTGTTTATGGTGGGCCGCTCTGGCGACAAGCTTGCGCTGATGTCTGCCGATCTTGATGGAGAGAAAACCCGCACGCATGCAACTGGCAGCCTGGTCAACGATTTCCGCATCTCGCCCGATGGCAAGACGATTGCGTTCCGCCAGAATTACGAAGTGTTCGCCATGCCGGTCATACCGGGAGGCAAGCCTGTTGATGTGAACGAGGCATCGGGGCCAGTCCCGATCACCAAAGTTTCCAATGGCGGTGCTGATTTTCTGGGCTGGGCGCGCGCTGGTGAGACTCTATTCTGGTCGCTGGGATCTCAGCTCAAACAGGCGCAAGTCAGTGACTTCTTCCGCTCTGCTCCCAAAGGCAAGAGTGATAAGGGTGGCTATGAAACGCCTGACAGTGCGATCACAATGGCGGTCACTGTCAGCAAAGCGAAACCAAACGGTACGGTTGTCATTACCGGCGCAAAAGTGCTCACTATGGCGGCGGGCCTTGATGCGCAGGATGCTGGCGTAATCGAGAACGGCGTCATCGTGATTGAAGGCGATCGGATTTCCACGATTGGCGCGGCTGGCGAAGTGAATGTGCCCGCAGGCGCGACCATGATCGATGCCAGCGGCAAGGTTGTAATGCCCGGCTTTGTCGATGCGCACCATCACGGGCCGCATGGCACCGGCGAGCTTGTCCCGCAGCAAAACTGGAGCCTTGTTCAAGACCTCGCTTTGGGCACCACGACAACGCACAACCCGTCCAGTGATGCGAGCCTGATTTTCGCTTCTGCTGAGCGCCAGATGGCAGGCACACTGCTGGCCCCGCGTATCTTTTCAACCGGAGAGATTGTCTACGGTGCCAAGGCTCCCAGCGTCTATGCGCGCATCGACACTTACGAAGACGCGCTTGCCCATGTCCGCCGGATCAAGGCGCAAGGCGGCATCTCGATCAAGAATTACAACCAGCCGCGCCGCGAACAACGCCAAATGGTCGCGCGCGCGAGCGCCGAGGAAAACATGTTGGTGGTGGCCGAAGGCGGTTCGCTGTTCGGTATGGATATGAACCTGATCGCTGATGGCAATTCGACCATGGAGCACAATGTGCCGGGCGATGTCTTTTATGAAGATGTGCTGCAATTCTTTGGTCAGTCGAACACCAATTACACGCCCACTTTGGCGGTCACTTATGGCGGTCTGGCCGGTGATCCGTATTGGAGACAGGCAACCGATGTGTTTGACCATCCGTTGATGATCCATACCCCGCCAAAGGCACTGCTCGCTGCGACCGGGCGCCGGGTGAAAGCTCCTGAATGGGCGTTTGTGGATGACAATGCCGCGCGCGAGGCCAAGAAAATCTCGGATCGCGGGATCAAGGTTTCCATCGGCGCGCATGGCCAGCAACCCGGTATTGGCGCGCATTGGGAAATCTGGAGCTTTGCGCGCGGCGGATTTAGCGCTGTCGAAGCGCTGAAAACCGCAACCATTTACCCCGCGCAATCGCTTGGCATGGAAAAAGACGTGGGCAGCCTTGAGGTGGGCAAACTCGCCGATCTGCTGGTGCTTACTGCCGATCCGACGGCCAATGTGCGTGATAGCGATAAAATCGAAAGCGTGATGATTGGCGGGCGCATGTATGATGCAAAGACCATGGCCGAAGTGGCAACCGGCACTGGCGGGCGTGCACCCTATTGGTGGGAAGGTGGCCAAGGCGGCAGTGCGGGCGGATCAGAGCAAGCCACTCATGACGGGATGGGCCACAATCATGGCGATGGTGATGGCGATGGGCATTCGTTTTAGCCGCGCATCTGGTCAGCCGAGTGCTTTATGCCAGGGAGCCAGATTAAGCATTCGCGTTAACAAGTGCGCGTGAACCAATGCGGCCCGATTGTCCCATTTTTGAACAGTCGGGCTCATTGGTGGTTTTCAAAACGTATATAAATCAAATACTTAAATGTATTCGTATAATTGCTTTGAGAATCCTCAAAGCACAGCCCTTGCCATTGCCTGCAATTTACAACTAACTCTTTGGCAGCCGGAACAATAACCGAGTCGTCCACCAAAACAGGTCGCACACAATAACGAACAAAGCCGCGATCTTGAGTGGCTAAGGGAGAGGTAGTGTGGGAAAGTTTAACCGACCATTATTGGTCGTTCTGGGATCGTGTACGCTGGCTTTCACAGCGACGACGAGCGCATCTGCGTCCGATCTCGTTTTCGAATTCACAAATCCTTCATTTGGTGGCAACCCGTTCAATTCGGCGCATTTGCTTGCGGTTGCCAATGCGCAAAACAACACGACCGATCCTGATGCGATTGATCGCAGTGATCCTGCCCAGCAATTCTTGCGCACATTAAACAGCCGCTTGTTGTCGGCACTTGCCACTCAGGTCACAGACTTGATCTTTGGTGAGAATGCGCAGGACACCGGAACCATCCGCTTTGGCGATCAGGAAGTATCGTTTGTGCGCGGTGTTGAAAGTGTGACGCTGACGATCACCAACTTTGCTGATGGATCGGTGACCGAGATCATTGTCCCGCTATTGCAGCCTTAAGTCTTTCGAACAGGGGGAAGAGTTCGGGCACATGATCCAATTGAAATCATTCGCTGTCGCCGCAATGCTTGCTGGTGTTTTGACGGGTTGTGCCGCGCATAATCCCAAAATGTGGGAGCCTGCCAAAGCGCCCAAGGCAACGCCTGTCACGACCAAGTTGAATGCGCTTCCGCCATCGGGCCAGCGCGCTGCAGTAGCGGTCTACAATTTCACCGATCAAACCGGGCAATTCAAACAAACCGATGGCGCGCAGACATTGTCACGCGCAGTGACGCAAGGCGCCACGTCGATCCTCGTTAAGACGCTGCACGAGGCTGGCAATCGGTCCTGGTTTACAGTTGTCGAGCGTGAACGGCTGGAAAACCTGCTGCGCGAACGCGCTGTTATTCGCGAAATGCGCGCAAGCTACCTTGGCGAGACCAAGATCAACCCGCAGGCTCTCCCTCCGCTATTGTTTGCAGGGGTTTTGCTTGAAGGCGGGATTATTGGCTATGATTCCAACACCAAGACAGGCGGTTCTGGCGCGCGTTTGCTCGGCATTGGTGGGCGCACGCAATATCGCGAAGACACAGTTACGGTTTATCTGCGCGCTGTCAGCGTGAAAACGGGCGAGGTGCTTGCCTCGGTTAGTTCGCGCAAGTCCATCGCTTCTGTTGCCGTGGGCGCAGACGCATTCAGGTTTGTGGCATTCCGCGAGCTGTTAGAGCTTGAAGCGGGCGTTACCTATAATGAGCCTGACGAGCTTGCCCTGCGTCAAGCGATTGAGGCTTCGGTTTATTCCCTGATTATGGAAGGGGCGATGCAGGATCTGTGGTGCTTTAACGCATCCGACCAAGAGGTTAGCAGGCTTCTTACCGAATATGTGGCTGACCGTGACAGCATTCCAGATTCCATCGTGGACCTGCCCGCGGCGCGCAATGGCGGCTCTGTTATTGGCGCATGCAGCACGCAAAAGGTTGCTCGCCAATCAATCGAGCAGGCACGTCAGGCATCGCCTGCCGCTGCAAATAGTCAGCCTGCCATGCGGCCCAGAGCCGTCCCGGCGCCGACGCGGCAAAACACACAAGTACCCGCGCGCCCGCAAAGTGCAGCACCGCAAGCAACGCTGCAAAAAATGTCCAGCAATTCACCGTTAGAGACAAGCACTCAGTCGGCCAATCTGCCGCAGCAGCGTAGCAATTCACCTGCCGTTGTCCGTGTGCCTTTGCGCCGTGATACGCAATTGCCAGTGCCTGCCGCATTACCTGCTGCAATGCCGGCTGTTGCCAAAGCAGAACCGCGCGATGTTATGTCCCCCGACATTCATATGCTCAGCTCGGCTTCGTTTGCTCAGTGGACCAATTCGGGCGCTGCTCAATGCACGGCCAATGATCTTGATACGATTGCGGCCAGCGATCTTATGGCAGAACTTGCCCGCCGATTTGTCGATACAGGAAGCGCATTGGTAGGCGGTGTTGAGGCGCTCAATCATTTCGCTCTGGCAGGTCAGGCAAATGGCACTGCCAGCCCGATTGTCAGAGTGTCGCTCAAACGAGATGGCAAGCAGACAACCGCATTGATGTCCGGACGCTCAATCAAGGGCATATCTGTGACACCGCTTAGTGAAGAAAACAGTGTTCAGGATCAGCCGATATTTTCGATGGCGCTTGCGCTTGACGGTTGGTTCACGTCGATTTTTGAAGGGGAAAGAGAGACAATAAAGATTGAACTTCAACGGTCATGAAATTTGGCGCGTAAAGCGCGCCTGGGAATGAACGGCGAAGTTTGGTGAAAAGGGTGGCCCACCAGCGAATGTGATTGGCGTCAGATCGCTGGTGAGCCGGATTGGACAGGTTCACGGGAACACTGCCCAGGTTGCGAACTAACGTCCACGCGGGCGTTATGACGTGCTGCCATATGCTTGGCAAGCGCGCGGCTGCTTGATCCATCGGGCCAGCAGCATCTCCCAACCTCCCAAAATTCCCGTCTCGCGCGGTGAAACCGGTAACTGCGCGAGGGTTTACCGGATCGGATTTTGGTGCCCGATCAGACGGCTGTCCAAATCCGAGTTTTAAGTCGGTGTTTTTTCGCAAGGGGCGGAAAATTCACCACCAATGAGGAGTTGGAAGAATGAAACGTCTACTACTTACAGCGGCATCTGTGACCGCACTTGCTGTCGCAGCGCCTGCGCTTGCTGACAATTCAAACAGCACAGTCAATCAAAGCAATACCGGCAACGACGCGACCGTAAGCCAGGAATTGTCGGCCACTGGCAGCGATTCCTTGATCGACCAGTCGGGTGCCACGAACATAGCCAGCGTCACCCAGGCTGACGGCGCCACTGGCACTGCGCCCGTCAACAATTCGAATGTCGATCAGGATGGCGATGGCAACACCGCAACTGTCAATCAGACTTATGATGATTCATTTGTTGCAAACTTCGCCACGAATGATTCCAGCATTCTGCAAACCGGTGCTGGGAACATTGCCAATGTCGGCCAAATCGGTTCAAACCAGATGTCGGTTATCGAGCAAGGCTCTGACACCAACACCGCAACAGTTAACCAAGGTCTTGGCGCGACCCGTCCAGAAGGCAACATGTCGACGGTTCTGCAAAATGGCCCCGGCAGCAACAATATCGCGACTGTAACCATGAACGGTTATGACGGGATGAGCACCGTTGACCAGCAGGGTGAAGCCAACATCGCTAATGTCACTCAAGATGATGGCGCTGGTCGCAACATTAGCGGTATTCTTCAAACTGGCGATAGCAACACAGCCAATGTCGACACGCAAGGCTTTGGTGCGTTCGGTATCGTCGATGAAGACAATGCGAGCGATATCATCCAATCGGGCAACGTAAACACTGCGCAGGTCGATCAGGATGGCGACAGCAACACCAGCAATATCGATCAAAGCGGCGATGAAAACTTTGCCAGCGTCCGCCAAATGGGTTCGAACGACACATCGAACGTGAACCAGACCGGCTTTAGCGGTGAGGTGTTTGTCACGCAGTCCGGGTCGACACTTAACCTTTCGACTGTCAATCAGGCCGGAACTGACAACATCACCACGGTGACACAGGACGGCAGCAATAACAGCTCGCTCGTGAATCAGGATGGCAGCGACAGCTCCGTTACTGTTGCGCAGACCGGTTCTGGCAACGATTCAACCGTCAACCAGACCGCAACGCTTTCCAGCGTTGATGTGACGCAATTCGGCGTCGATAACACCTCTAATGTCGATCAGGTGGCTGCTGCATCGGTAATCACAGTCGACCAAACCGGTGCTCGCAACGAATCCGATGTTACTCAGGTAACAGGACTTGCCATCATCGATGTCGATCAAACCGGTGATGACAACACCTCCAATGTCGGACAGTTCGGCGCGATTGAAGGCGTGATTGTCGACCAGGATGGCGATCGCAACACCTCAAACGTGCTTCAAGCTGGTCTTGGTGCGTTGGTCGTGGTTGACCAAGACGGCAATGACAACACCTCTAACGTGATCGAAGTGGGCGCTTTGGCTGCTGTTGCTGTGAGCCAGGACGGTGAACGCAACCTGTCGCAAGTCGGTCAAATCGGTGCTGGTGCACTTGTGACAGTCGATCAGCTTGGTGATGACAACATCTCCAATGTGGGTCAGCTCAATGGCTTTGGCGGTGACTTTGGTCTCGTCAATGTCAACCAAATCGGTGATGGCAACAATTCGCTGGTCCTCCAGGCTGGCGGCAATGTTGAAGCCAACGTCAATCAGGGCGTTGCTGGTGATGAAGGAAATGGAAACACTTCTACCATCACTCAAGGCGGTGAACTGTTGCTGGCGAACGCCACGCAAACGGGTGATGGCAACACATCAACCATCAACCAAACAGGTTTCAGCAACGAGGCTAACCTGCTTGCAACCGGTGATCTGAACACCTCGCTCATCACGCAGTCGGGGAACAACAACCTCGCCAACGTGACGCAAATGACCAACGGCAACGGTTCGATTGTAACCCAAAGCGGTTCATTCAACGTCGCCAACGTCACGCAGTAAGATGTGAAGCGGTGGGAGCTTTCATGGCGAAGGCTCCCATCCTTCCTCTTGGGAGGTTTTCATGAAAAAGCTGATTGTATTGGCCGGAATATCGGGAGCAGCCTTGACCAGCGTCATCGCCGCGCCTGCCATGGCCGATAACAGCACCAGCACCGTTATCCAGTCCAATACGGGTAATGATGCGGTGGTGGATCAGACGGGCTCGCTCGATGGAGCAAGCTCTTTGATTGACCAATCAGGTGCCAGCAACCTTGCAGATGTGAACCAGTCCGATAACGGGCTGGCCGGTGTTACTGCGACCAATGTGTCGGAGATTTTCCAGACTGGGAACAACAACGAAGCCTATGTGATCCAGAAAGATTCCGCGCAAAGCTCGTATATTGAGCAAAGCTCGGATGGAAACTTTGCGCAAGTCCAGCAGGGTTTTGTGAATGATGGATCGCAGGATACCTCGAACAATATGTCTCGGGTGATCCAGGCAGGCGGCGGTAGCAACACTGCCTATGTTGACCAGATCCAGGCCGACAATGTCGAAAGCTTTGTCGAACAGCTGGGCACCAATCAGATCGCGATGGTCAACCAAAGTATCGTTGGGGAACATGATTACAGCGATGTCGACCAGTTTGGCGACAACCAATTCGCTGAAGTCCTGCAACCTGGTGATTTCAACAATTCATTCGTCACACAAACGGGCGCGGATAACCGCGCGCATGTGCTGCAAAGCGGGAATGACAACTATTCCCGCATTGATCAGGGCATGTCTGGCAACTTTGCCCGTGTGGACCAGCTTACCCACGGCAATATGTCGACGGTCAATCAGGTCATGAGCACGAATGGCACGGTCAATGTGACTCAATAGGACATGGGCTGTCCGGTTCGCTTTTCTGGACGAAAGCGGGCCGGGCGGTTCTCGAACAAACCCGGGCCCTTCGGAAATTTGCATTGGGTTTGAGGATATTAGGAGAAACACTATGAAACGGATATTACTTACAGGTGCAGCCGCTCTTGCTTTGGCAGTTCCTGCCATGGCGGACAATTCGACAAGCACCGTCACACAGTCGAACACCGGCAACAATGCCAGCGTTGATCAAACCGGCTCAATTGCGGGCGGGGAATCCATCATCACTCAATCGGGTGCTGGCAACATTGCAAACGTCACGCAGAGTGACGATGGAAGCGATCTGTTTGGCGCTGCGCCTCCGATCAACACCTCCACGATTGAGCAAACAGGTGACAGCAACACCGCCAATGTCACTCAGGATACCGCCACTAATGCAGTGCTCTCACAGTCATTTGTCGGCCAAGCCGGGAATGGCAACAGCGCGACTATCAGCCAAATCGACGATTCCCAGTTTTCCTCGGTTGAACAGCTGAGTGACAACAACACGGCAACGGTTACTCAAGGCAATCCGGGTCTTGTTGCAAGCGATTCCAGTTTCGGGAACTTCTCGACCATTTCGCAATCTGGTGCGGGCGATCATACCGCGACTGTCGAACAGACAGGTGCGGGCAACGAAAGTGAGATCATCCAAAACGGCTCTACCAACGAAGCTTTTGTGCAGCAACGCGATCAGGGCAATGCCAGCAGCGTCATTCAAAACGGCAACAACAACTTTGCCAATGTGGATGAACAAGGCCAGGGCACAACCTTTGCGACAGGCCAGGACTTCAACACGAGCGACATCATTCAGGACGGTGATGACAACACCGCTTTTGTCGATCAGGATGGATCGAACAATGAAAGCTTCATCAGTCAGGGCGGAAATGACAACCTTGCCCGGATTTCTGATCAGAACGGAGATTTCAACACTTCTTCGATCATCCAAACAGGCAGCCGCAACCGCGCGGAAATCGACAATCAGGATGGCGATGGCAATGGCAGCCTCATCACCCAGTCGGGCGATGATAACCAGGCCGACGTCAATCAGGATGGTGATAGCAACACTTCTGAGATCATTCAGGATGGTTCATTCGTAACCGCTGATGTGGATCAAAGTGGGGATGGTAACAGCAGCTTTATCGATCAATCCTCACCCGGCGGCGTTCGTCCGATCAATTCAGAAGCCACCGTTTCGCAAGGCGGCGATATGAACACCTCGCGCATCATCCAACGCGGCAATAATGCAGTGACGACGGTGATGCAGGGCGGCAATGAAAACCAGTCGGTTGTCAACCAGTTCGGCAATCGCTCGCTCGTCAGTGTCGATCAGATCGGCAGTATGAACCAGTCTTTCGTCACCAATCGTGCCGAGGATAGCGAAGCTTATGTCACGCAAGGTGGCGATGGTAACGAATCGCGCATCATCCAGCGCGAAGACAGCCCGCCAACGGAGAACTTCTTCGCATCGGTGAGCCAGTCCGGAAACGGCAACATGTCTTTGATCGAACAGGATGGCAACGATCACAGCGCCACTCTGATCCAGTCAGGCAATGGCAACATGTCTGAGATCTTCCAGACCGGTTCGTTCAACACAGCCATCGTGACGCAAATGACCGATGGCAACATGTCGAGCGTCACGCAAAGTGGCACCAGCAATATGGCAACCGTCACGCAATAAAACGCGCGGCGTCATGTTCCGGGGGCGGCATCCGTGTCGCCGCCTCCGGAATATGCTATGAGGTTTTTTAAGGAGATTGCCCTTCTTGTAAGGACGACAGAACCAATGAAGATAAACCCTGCCTTTGCACTATCATTCGCGCTGATGTCAGCGCCTGCTTTCGCGCAAGCGACTGCGAGCGTTTCCAGCGATGGCGACGGGCAGCAGATCATCGTCGATCAAGGTGCAGCCGGGCTGGATAGCCGGGTTTCGGTTGACCAGATCGGCTTTGCCAATGTGACGCAAGTGACGCAGGAAGGCGCAGCCAATCTCGCAGATGTTGCTGTGAATGGGTCAGATAATCAGATCACGACAATTCAATCGGGCAATGGCGAGCACACAATTCTGCTTGATGTGCAAGGCGATGCGAACACTGCAAGGATTGATCAATCGGGTGCGCTAGGCGCTGCCAATGATGGAAGCATCCTTCAGACAGGGAATGGCAACAATGCACTGCTCATCCAGAATGGCCTCGCCGGAGCAGTCAATCTCGCGACCTTGACCCAAACGGGCGATAACAACGATGCAGCTTTGACCCAGTCAGGATCGGGCAATGTCCTGAACCTGTCGCAATCGGGCAACGATAACACCGCGGACCTTTCCCAATCGGGCAACGGTCTGGGGCTTTCGATCGAACAAATGGGCGGCGCGAGCATTGCCATTAGCCAGAGTAACTTCTGATATGTCCGATGCTAGCCACGCCACAGATGCGGACGAAACGAGCATCACAAACAGGAAAGCGCCTTTCTTGCTGTTCTTAGCGATGGCGATATTGGCTGCGCCTTCGGTCGCGCAGGACGAGGCGCAGCCTACCGATGAGGAGCAGGTAGAGCGGTCAGATGAGGCACCGCAAATCGCCGCTCGATCAGTTCGTGACGGTGAGCGATTGGGTGTCGATCAGATTGTGCTGCCCACTTCCAATGATGCGCCCAATGGGTTCCAGATTGAGTCAACCGAGCCATCAAATGAAGGTCAAGCGCAGGTGGGTCAGCTCCCGGGAGACCTTGAGGTCCCTGATGATGATGGGACAGGTCCTGAACAGGCAATTTCGCGCCCTATCCAGTCACCAGAAGCCAAGCTTTTTGGACGGGTGGCCGAAGCATGGCAGTTGATCCGGGAACGAGGCCAGCAGCCAACGCCTGAATTGATTGCGCGCGAGATTGGGCCCGATCAGCTCGCAACTTTCCTCGATCAAAACCCTGCTGCGACCGATATTTTCGGTCAGGATAGCGACACTTTGCCGGTTGATGAAGTGCCCGGTCTTGAACAATTGCCCGATGGCGGGATTTTTCTGATCCCTCCACAAGGTGGGTGAGCCATGGGTAAGGTCTTACACAGTGCGATTGGTCTTGCAGGCACATTTGCCGCGATATCCGCAATGGCGGCAGACCGTGTGGGAGATACAGAAATGCAAAGTACACAGGCGCTCAAGCTGGAAAAAGAAGCACTGCCAGGTGCGGTCGAAATCAAAGTCATGGGCCATAGCGAGAACGCGGTAGACGTTAGCTACAGACTGAGCGTCACGGGCAATTCGACCACTCGCCATGCGGGAAAGACGCGCCTTTCTCCAGGGGTTGAGGCAGTTTTGTCGCGCGTTAAAATTTCGGCCGATGGCGATTGGTGTGCTGTTCTGGAAGTCGAAGAGGAAGGTCGCCTCTATACGCTTACGCAAGGAATGTGCCCTGCCTCTTAACGGTTTGCCCGCTGGTGCGGACTGGTCAGTTTTGCAAAAATCAAACCGCCAATGCCGCCTGCAACCATTTGAGTTGCAACACCCAGAATTGATCGTGCGCCGCTGATCGGAATGGTTTGAAACTGCATATACATGAGGCCAAGAACCGTCCCCATCGCAGCCGCGCCCGCAACAGGATAAGCAATGCGCGAAAGACCGGGCAGAAAGCGTTTTAGCAACGCGGCAATGAGAAAACCCAATAAGAGCGCAACACAGATGACCGCGAAATAAAGCCACATATTCGATACATCGAATGCAGTCATATTAAGACGATCAGCAAAGCTTATCGGCACGCCATGCGCGTTCATTACGAACTGAGAATTGACGATAACGCCGATCACATATGTGCCCAGTGCAGCGACCAGAAATGCGGTCAATAATGCGCCAATCCGGCGGACGAATTTCATGGTTCAACTCTCCTACTGATCGGCACGCTAGAAGTTTGTTTCGGTAGATCAAGCTTTATGCATGCGGTGGACAAACGCATCGGCTCACCTGATAAGCGGCCTCACTTTCAAGAATATTCGGGATCAAGATGCGGGCACTTTCATTCACTCTGGCGATAGCGGCGGCGGGTTTCCTCACCGTATCTTGCTCCAATCAAGGCGCATCAGACACTGGTGAGAAGACCAGCCAGCTTGCAGGCAGGGTGGATGCTGGCCCTGTCAATTACAGCGTAGAAACGGTCGTTGATGGACTGGATCACCCGTGGTCGCTCGCATTTCTTCCTGATGGCAATATGCTTTTGGCCGAGCGGACCGGAAAACTGATTTTGGTTGGGGCAGACGGCTCCAAACAGGTCTTGCGCGACTTTAATGCAAATGGCGAATTTCCCGCGGTGCATTTTGGCGATGGGATACAGGCGGGGCTGTTCGATGTCGCGCTTCACCCCGAATTTGAAGAGAATGGGTTCGTCTACATCTCCTATGCTGGCAAAGTCAGTGAAGATGAAAACACTCTGATCCTTATGCGGTTTACCTATGATGGTGAGCGCAGGACGCTTAGCGCGGGCAAACAGCTTTTCGCAGCATCGCCTGCCCGTATTCAAGGCAATCATTATGGCGCGCGCATCGCCTTTTTGCCCGATGGCACTTTGCTGATGCCAATTGGCGATGCGTTCCATTTCCGCGAAGAGGCGCAGACGCTCGACAATCACTTTGGCAAGATTATCCGGCTAAACGATGATGGCTCTGTGCCGTCTGACAATCCTTTTGTTAGCGAAGATGGAGCTCTGCCCGAAATCTGGTCTTACGGGCATCGCAATCCGCAAGGGATCATTCTGGCGGCTGATGGCCGGGTGCTGGAAAATGAGCACGGCCCGGCAGGCGGCGATGAGATCAACGATATTAAACGCGGTGCCAATTATGGCTGGCCAACGGTCACCTATGCGCTCGATTATTCGGGCGGGCGCGTTTCTCCGTTTGAGGCCTTGGATGGAACCGAGCAATCGCTTGTCCACTTTACCCCGTCCATCGCACCATCAGGTTTTGCGCAATATTCTGGAGAGGCGTTTCCTGATTGGTCCGGCGATCTGTTTGTGTCTGCGCTTGCTTTGCGTCATGTGCGCCATATCGACATGAAAGCTGATGGCTCTTTGGGGGAACAAAAAGAGCTTTTTGGTGAACTGGATGTGCGGTTCAGGGATGTGCGATCTGGCCGCGATGGTTTTCTCTATCTGCTGACGGAGGAAGAAGGCTCGCAAAGCCGTATGCTGCGTGTTGTTCCAAAATCAGCGGAGTAAAAACGCGCCTTGTGCGGTGCGACAGGTAAAAGCGGTGTTGGCGGTGCCGGGATGTGAGGTGCTGCCTGCCAACAGGGGGCAGGTGGGTTTGTAACACATTGCAAATCCAACTTTCAAATCCAACAATGTTGGAAAAAAGTGGCCAAAAAAATGGCCCCCAATTCCCCCCTAAACCCCCCATCCTCAGTATGTACTTGGTCCACTAAAAGGATCATTTCAGAGCCGCAAAATGCTCAATTATCTCTGTCTCACTGACCACATCGGCATACTTTGCTTCCATATCAAACAGGTTCGCTTGATGCGGATCATCATGGCGATCGCCCACAGCTTCGCGAACTACGGAGGTGATAAAACCGTGCGACATGGAATCAACGCAAGATGCGCGAACACATCCACTGGTTGTGAGGCCGGTAAGCACGACATTGTCTCTCCCCATCGCCGTTAGTGTCGATGCCAGAGAAGTGCCGAAAAAGGCGCTGGGGTATTGCTTGGAGATAATGATCTCATCTGCGGTCGGCTCCAGACCTTTTGGCCAAGCTCCCATGGGATTTCCCCCGATGAAATAACGCAAAGGCTTGGCTTTTTCGAAGAACCGCCCGCCATCAACCGCGCTTTGGTGATAGACAACATTGGTGAGGATCACCGGCACGTCTGCTTTGTGAGCCGCCTCACGAACGCGAAGAGCCGATGCCAAGGTTTCCTCAACTCCAGCATATAAGTCGCAAGATTTGTCAAAATACCCCTCGACAAAGTCGATCATCAAAAGAGCTGGCTTTTTGCCAAAGCCTGCCTTTTGCCCATAGGCCTTTGCGTAATTGTCATTCAGATTGCTCATGACAAATACCTGTGCCCCAACGCAGTATCAAAAGCCAAGGGCAATGAGCCTATTGTCCATTCCTCGGTGGTTTTGGGCGAGAATTTGTGAGTGCTGATTGCATCAGAGCGCTGGTCCGCCCCGCAGGCGATTCGCGCAGGTGTGCTTGTTCGCTAAGTACATACTGAGGGACGGGGTTTAGGTGGGGGGGGAGGGCGGCTTTTTTGTGCGCTTGACGCGGATTGAGGGTACAAAGGCCCAGCGCAAAGTTAGCAGGGTTCGGGCATGTAGGAAAATGGCGGGTCTTGGCCTCTTGGTCACCTTAGTGTGCAATTCTCATCATCGCCGTAATGCCTTCAAGAAATCAATGCCAGACAGGTCGTTGGCCAATCGGTTTTTGGCCCAAACTGTATTGTTTCTTCGCCCATCCAGCATCCCTCGGATTGAAGCCTCAACCACCCTGACCGCTCCTCAATCCCCGTCGTCACCCGATCATCTGTCACCTCAACGGTGATCCGCTTCAACTTCACGCCTTCGCCAAACGCCACCAGTATAGGATGCATATGCAGACGTCTGCCGGGGCCAGCTGGCTTGTGCAACGGCAAATCGTATTCGCCTTGCATGCGGAGAATTGCCCGGACCTTCTCATTGACAGCCCCATCCCCGCGAAGGCGGGGGGACATGGACCAAAATGTCGGTTTCGCAAAAAAGCTGGATTGCCGCCTTCGTGGGCACGACGTGGAGGGGACAGGTCAATAGCACTTGGTGCACTGTCACCTTGGAGCACTTTGCCGCTTTCATGCTCAAACCTAGACACCGCCCCCCACACCCGCCTAGAAACCGCGCTTCTGACAACCGATCAAAAAGAGCATTCCCCATCCCATGACAGCCTGGCGTTTTGCGGTCGATCGTGGCGGCACTTTTACTGATGTGGTGGCGCTGACGCCGGATGGGCAGCTTGTCACCGAAAAGCTGCTCTCTGAACATCCCGGCCAATATGAGGACGCGGCGAGCGAAGGGGTGCGGCGGTTGCTGGCTCGGCATTCGCAATCAACCCGAGACGCGCCCATTGCCGAGGTTCGCATTGGCACCACGGTTGCCACCAATGCTCTGCTTGAACGCAAGGGGGAACGGATCGCGCTCGCCATTACACGCGGCTTTGGCGATGCCTTGAAAATAGGCACACAGGCGCGGCCCGAAATCTTTGCGCGCCACATCATTTTGCCTGAACAATTGCCCGAGCGCGTGGTGGAAGTGGATGAGAGGATCAGCGCAGCCGGCGAAACCTTGTGCGCGCTCGATGAGGAACAAGCGTGCCTCAAGTTTAAGCAGCTGCGCAATGAAGGCTACGATGCCATTGCCATCATCTTGATGCATGGCTGGAAATATCGTCAACATGAACAAAGACTTGCTGAGATTGCGCGAGAGCTTGGCTTTGCGCAAGTGAGCGTTAGCCATGAGGTCGCGCCGCTTATCAAACTGGTGCCGCGCGGGGATACGACGGCGGTGGATGCGTATCTTTCCCCAGTGTTGAAGCGCTACACTGATGGCCTGCAAAAGAGCCTGCCTAAAACTGAGGCACTCCGGTTTATGCAATCCAATGGCGGCCTTGCAGAAGTGGGCGCGTTTCGCGGTAAGGATGCGATCCTTTCCGGTCCTGCGGGCGGGGTTGTCGGCATGGTCGCGGCATCCGCTCCGCTTGGCCATGCAAAGCTGATCGGGTTCGATATGGGCGGGACCAGCACGGATGTTGCCCATTTCGCCGGCGAATTGGAGCTGACAGGCGAAAGCGTCGTCGCGGGCGTGCGGGTCGCCTCGCCCATGATGCAAATTCACACAGTGGCAGCAGGCGGCGGCTCTGTATGCAGTTTTGACGGCGCACGGTTCCGCGTAGGGCCGGAAAGTGCAGGCGCCAATCCGGGGCCTGCGTGTTATCGCAAAGGCGGGCCGTTGACGGTGACCGATTGCAATCTGTTCCTTGGCCGGATTGATCCTGCGTTTTTCCCTCCGGTTTTCGGGCCGAATGGGGATGAGCCTCTTGATAATCAAGCATCTCGAAAACGGTTAGAACAGGTCGCAGCGGCGATGCCTGAACCCAAATCGTTAGAGGAGATCGCGGCAGGTTTCCTCGATATTGCAGTCGACAATATGGCGAACGCGATCCGCAAGATCAGTGTTGCGCGCGGCTATGATGTGACGCGTTATGCACTCGCGTGTTTTGGCGGGGCGGGCGGTCAGCATGCCTGCAAGGTGGCAGATGCACTGGGGATGGAGACCGTGCTGGTGCATCCCTTGGCAAGTCTTTTGTCCGCATATGGCATCGGCATCGCGCCTGTAAAAGCGATCCGCGAGGTCAGCCTGATCCGGCCTTTGGTGGATGGATTTGAGGCGGAATTGGCGCTGCTCGAAAAAGAGGCATCGGCTGCGCTTTCTGCACAAGGTATTGACAGTGAAGGGATAAATGTAGAGGCGCGCGCCCGGCTGCGATTTGACGGAAGCGATAGCACGCTGTTGATCCCCTGCGGTCATGCCCAAAAAATGGACAGCGATTTCCGCTCGCTTCATCAAAAACGCTTTGGCTATTCCGATGCCCAAAAAGCGATCATTGTTGAGGCATTGAGCGTTGAAGCGAACGGTGTTGCAGGCGGTTTTGGCAAAGTGCGCGCGGTGCCTGTTGCAGCGGCGCAGTCCGCCTCGGGTGCATGGCGCACGATAGAGCGCGCTGCGATGCAGGCGGGTGAGGCTATCGATGGCCCGGCATTGGTGATCGATCCGGGTTCCACCATTGTGGTCGAGGAGGGATGGAGCGCGCGACTTGCTGATGAGGGCAGCCTGGTCCTTTCGCGTGTTACAAAAGTCAGCCGGGCCATGGCCGCTGGGACCAGGGTTGATCCTATTCGGCTGGAGATATTCAACAACCTGTTCATGGCCATCGCAGAGGAAATGGGGGTTGTCCTGCAATCCACCGCGACTTCTGTGAACATCAAGGAACGGCTGGATTTTTCCTGCGCCCTGTTTGATCGCACGGGTGCGCTGATTGCCAATGCACCGCATATCCCTGTGCATTTGGGATCAATGGGGGATTCCATTGCGCAGGTGATTGAGCAGCGCGGGGCAGAAAGCGGGATTGCAAGGGATGGGCGCGGGTTCAGGCGCGGCGATGCCTATGTTTTGAACGACCCCTATCGAGGCGGCACCCATTTGCCCGATATCACGGTAATCGTGCCTGTATTTTATGCAGATACCGGCGATGAACCTGACGCATTCGTCGCCGCGCGCGGACACCATGCCGATATTGGCGGAATTGCGCCGGGTTCCATGCCGCCCGACAGCCGCACAATCGCGGATGAAGGCGTGCTGATCGACAATGTGTTGATGGTGGATGAGGGCGTATTTTGCGAAGAAGAAGTGCGCGCAGTGCTTGGCTCGACGGCCAATCCCGCGCGCAATCCGGACCGTAATCTTTCGGATTTGCGCGCGCAACTGGCCGCTTGCACGCGCGGCGCGGATTTGCTCAGCGGTGTTGTGGCAGATCAAGGCGCTGCGGTGGTGGATGCCTATATGGGCCACGTCCTGGCCAATGCTGAAGAAAGCGTGCGCCGCTTGCTTGATGGTTTGAGCGATGGCGAGTTTGCCTACGAGATGGACAGCGGTGCGGTGGTGAAAGTTGCCATTCGCATAGACCGCGCAGGTCGCAGCGCCGTGTTCGATTTTACCGGCACTTGCGACCAGCAGGGTGACAATTTCAACGCCCCGCGTTCGATTACACGCGCTGCCTCGCTTTATGTCCTGCGATCCCTGATTGACGATGCCATCCCGATGAATGATGGATGTTTGCGCCCGGTTGAGCTGGTGGTGCCCGAAGGGTCCATGCTGAACCCCCGGCCCGGCGCAGCAGTGGTTGCGGGTAATGTGGAGACGAGCCAGGTGGTAACAGACGCGCTGTTTGCAGCTTGCGGGAAGCTTGCACCTTCTCAGGGGTCGATGAACAATTTCACCTTCGGCAATGAACGGCACCAATATTACGAGACGATTTGCGGCGGCTCTGGTGCAGGCCCGGACCATGAGGGATGCGATGCTGTGCAAACGCATATGACCAACAGCCGTCTCACCGACCCTGAAATCCTTGAGACGCGTCTGCCGGTGCGGCTCGACAGCTTTGCGATCCGGCGCGGGTCTGGTGGCGGCGGTGCGTACAAAGGCGGCAATGGGGTAGAGCGGCGCGTGACTTTCCTGGAGGCGATGCGCGCGAACATGCTGGCAAACAGGCGCGCTGTGCCCCCGCGCGGAATTATGGGCGGCGGTGATGCGAAGCCGGGCAGGAACTGGGTTGAGCGCAAGGATGGCTCGCGTGAGGATTTAAGCGCGAGTGCGTCTGCCGAGATGCAGCCGGGGGATCGTTTTGTAATTCTGACGCCTGGCGGTGGGGGATTTGGTGATGGATGAGATGAATTATTGGCCGCTGGCTGGCATCGCCATCGTGGTGGCGGGCTTTGCGCTGAAGTTTAATCCGTTGCTCGTTGTCGTCGGCGCGGCGGTGGCGACGGGTGTGCTGGCAGGGCTGGATGTGGTGGCTGTGATTGAGGCTTTGGGTAAGGCTTTCAATGATAACCGCTATATCTCTGTCACCTGGATCATACTGCCGGTTATCGGCCTGTTAGAGCGATACGGCCTGCAACAGCGCGCGCGCGGCCTTATCGAGGGGATACGCGGCGCGACGTTTTCGAAGTTGCTCATCATTTACCTCGGCTTTCGCCAAATCACCGCTGCATTGGGCATGAAGGATATTGGCGGCCATCCCCAAGCGGTGCGGCCTTTGGTAGCCCCCATGGCAGAAGCAGCGGCAGAAACTTCTCACGGCGATTTGCGTGACGGCGACCGTGAGGAAATCAAGGCGATGTCGGCGGCCACTGACAATGTCGGGCTGTTCTTTGGTGAGGACATCTTCTTCGCCATCGCATCAATCCTGCTCATCCAAGGGGTCTTTGAAAGCGCAGGCTATCCGCTCACGCCTCTGGAGCTGTCCGTCTGGGCCATCCCCACGGCGATCTGCGCATTCTTTATCCATGGCTGGCGGATCAATGCGCTCGACCGGCGAATTGGCGCAGGCAGGAGTGCGCGGCGATGATTACCTATGAATGGCTCTATGCGCTTGCGGGCAGTTTTTTCGCGATCTGGGCATTGCTCAGCCTTAAAGACAGGCTGTGGGGCAATGCTGGGTTTTGGGGTTTGCTCGCGGTCAGTTTCTTTGGCGGAAGCCATTTTTCCGATCTTCAGAACGGCGTGATCGTGCTCGCTATGGTTGTGATCGCGGGGCTGGGCGGGTTGAAACGCTCCAGTCCTGAAACCACAGGGGAGGCATCGCGCGCAAAGCGTGCGGCCAGCCTTGGCAATTCATTGTTTGTGCCAGCGCTGATTGTGCCGTTCACCGCAGTGCTTGGCACGCTGCTTTACAACTTCACGCCCTTTGGGGAGACGGGCCTGTTTGAAGAACGGCGCGAGACACTGCTTTTGTTCGGCATTGGCGTGGTCATCGCTCTGATCGTCGCGATTATCTGGCTGCGTCCTCCCGCGCTTGCACCCGCCAACGAAGGTCGCCGCTTGCTCGATTCCATCGGTTGGGCTGCGATCTTGCCGCAAATGCTGGCCGCATTGGGCGCGGTGTTTGCGCTCGCAGGTGTGGGCGACATTATCGGCGGGGCGGCGGGCAGCGTTATCCCTGATGGCTCAATTTTCCTCACCGTGGTCGTTTTCGCGCTGGGCATGGCGATTTTCACGATGATTATGGGCAATGCCTTTGCCGCGTTTCCCGTGATGGCAGCGGCCATCGGCATCCCGCTTTTGGTGGAGACTTATGACGGTAACCCCGCCGTTATCGGAGCGGTCGGAATGCTCGCAGGGTTCTGCGGCACGCTGCTCACGCCGATGGCGGCCAATTTCAACATCGTGCCTGCCGCATTGCTTGAACTCAAAGACCAGAACGGGGTCATCAAACAGCAGGTTTGGACCGCGATCCCGTTATGGGTATGCAATGTCGCAATCATCTATGTGGGGGCATTCCTGCTGTGGAAATGACACCTGAAATCGCGAGCCGCTTTGCTAAAGTCGCGCTGGGTCATGTGGCAAAGCCGTTTCCCTATAAGGACGATCATGTCTTTGAAAACGAGACAGATGCGCGCCTCCCGCAAGATGCGCACCCATGCTTTTTCGGCAGTTTCGATTGGCATTCCTGCGTCCATTCCTGGTGGATGCTGCTCACCGTGCGCCGCCTTTATCCCGACTTACCAGAAGCGCGCGCGATTGAGGAATTGGCAGGCACGACCTTCACAGCTGAAAAGCTGGCAACCGAACTTGCCTATCTGAACCGCCCATCATCGCGTGGGTTTGAGCGGCCCTATGGCTGGGGATGGCTGCTTTACCTTCACCACGAGGCCGGGCGACACAAAGACAAGCCTTGGGGCGACCGGCTTGAACCGCTTGCAAACGTGTTTGCGGAGCGTTTCAGAGATTACCTCGCGATCCTTACTTACCCGATCACCGTTGGCACCCATTTCAACACCAGTTTTGCGCTGATCCTTGCGCGTGAATGGGCACAGATGCGCGATCCCGCCCTGGTCGCCCAAATTGATGCATGGGCGTATAGCGCCTTCGCTCGAAGGACCGATTACAGGGGGTGGGAACCGGGCGGTGATGAATTCATCTCTCCCGTTCTCACAGCGGCCCAATTGATGAGCCGCACGATGCCGAAGGATCAATTCGAAACCTGGTTTGAGGGTCTTGTAATTGCCAATGGCTGGATTGAGCGTGAATGCAATCCGGTTACCGTATCGGACCGTAGTGATGGCAAAATCGCGCATCTCGATGGCCTCAACCTGTCCCGATCATGGGCTTTGCGTGATTTGGGCGCGGTTCTGGGTAAATGTGTTTCTTCAGCCCTTATTGAAGACCGTGCCACTTCGCATCTCAATGCAGCTATGCCCCACGTGGCAGGCGATTATATGGGCGAACATTGGCTGGCGAGTTTTGCGGTTCTGGCCTTGATGGCAGCGGCCTAGGCTAAGCTCAGCTGCATTGTTTAAGCATCGCGCGCACTGGCTTTGCGTTGTTTTCTGCATCGTATTCCGACAGATCCCCGCTTGCTTCATATTCGCGGAAAATTGCATCAGCGGCTCTTAATCCGTGACAGCCCTTTTGTGCAGAACTGTTCTCGATATAAACTGGCGCCACATCTTTCCATGCGACCGCAAGTGACAAGTCTGAACCGATATTCTTGCCGCTTTATTTCGGCATGCTGGACGCGATTGCGAGATAAATCTTTGAAAAGATGGTGGGCGCGGCAAGGATTGAACTTGCGACCCCACCCGTGTGAAGGGTGTGCTCTACCACTGAGCTACGCGCCCGCCTTAATAGCTTGCTTTGTTCAGCAGCATCTTCAGGCGAGGCGCGCGTCTACTGCGCAGGGGTAAGCTTGGCAAGCACCAGTGGATGGCACCAGTGGATGGCACCAGTGGATGGCACCGGCGGATGGCGCTTATTGGCGTACCGCGCGGTTTTGGTGATTAGTCCGCGAAGAACGCCCTTAGCATGGTCATCAAACTGTGCTTTTTGCCTTTCGATTGAACGGTCGGTTGGCTGGGGCATTCAAGGCAATAGGCTTGGATGCCTTGCGCGCCTGAAAGTCGTTCCAGATCGGTCGCGATGCGGCCTATCAGCAATTCCTGACCCATGGCTGCGCGGGCAAACAGATCGGCTCCTTTGGGCTGGGAGTTTGCATTACTTGAAAGCAATTGGCGGATTAAAGAATCGTAGCTGTCTTCCTGTGCACCAAGGAAAAGCGGGCTCCACCCATCCTCTTCAAGGCTAGCCTTTGTCGCGACCCATTCGAGCGCATCTTGAAGACCGCCGAATTGATCAACCAATCCCAATTGCCGGGCGGTCCCGCCATCCCAGACGCGGCCTTGACCGATTTCATCTGCCTTTTCCTTGCTGATCCCGCGTGCTTTTGCGACGCGGTCAAGAAAATCGCTGTATGTGTCTGTGATCGTGGCCTGAAAAATTGCGTCAGTTTCGGGCGTCAATCCGCCGATAATGTCAGGCTGTCCTGAAAGCGGTGTGGTGCGAAAGCCGTCTGCATCAACGCCAATTTGGCCGATGGCGTTTTCGAATGTTGGCAATACGGCAAAAACGCCAATGGAACCGGTGATCGTTTCAGGTTGGGCAAAGATGCGGTCGCCTGCTGTTGCCACCCAATACCCGCCGCTGGCAGCGACATTGGCAAAGGAGATTGCAACCGGAATTTCCTTGTCGCGGTAGCGCTGGATCGCGCGGCGAATTTCCTCAGAAGCGGTAACCGATCCGCCAGGCGAATTGACCCGAACAACAAGCCCTGCAAGCTCATCATCCAAAGCGTTGTCGAGCACGTCTGCGATCCGGGTCCCGCCTGCTGTTCCAGGGCCGGCATCGCCATCTATGATAGTGCCAGCAACCGTCACGACGCCGATCCGTTTTCCAGATGCGCTTGGCGCGGTGTCTGCGAGGAAGGGGGCAAGATCGCTCTTGGCATAGCTTCCGGGTTTTTCGCTCCAGCGATCTTCGCCGGCAAGCTCTGCCACGCGTTCACCAAATTCGACGCGGTCACCAAGCTTGTCTACGAGGCCTGCATCTATTGCCGCCTTGGCAAGATCGCCTGACGAGGCCTCGACCCATTCAACAGGATTTTTGGTCACGCGGTCCAAATCAGCTTTGGGCCGGGCTTTTTTGACATTCGCCTGCCATTCTTCCCAAAGCGAACCATAAAGGCTTTCCAGATTTTCCCTTGCAGGCTCTGAAAGGCTGGTGCGTTCATAAGGTTCCACAGCCGATTTGAATTCTCCTACGCGATAAATACGCGCGTTGATGTTGAGATTTTCAATCAGCTCTTTGTAGAACAAGATGCTTCCGCCGGGCCCTGCGATCAGCGCGCCGCCAAGTGGGTCGGCCCACACTTCGGTCGCGTGGCTCGCAAGCAGCATCTGATCATCGCCATAGGCTAATGCGTATGTCAGAACCGGTTTTTCGGCAGCGCGCACACGGTCCATAGCCTCGCCGATTGCCTGAAGGTGGACCTGCCCCCCTCCAAGAAATGTCGACATATCGATAACGACAGCCGTGATGCGGTCATCTTTTGCAGCGCTATCCAGCGCGCGGACGATATCGCGGGCCTGATATTCGGTCGGCGGGGCTTCGCCGCTCAGAAGTGTAGCTAACGGATCGATCAGACTGCGTTCTTCAACGATGAAGCCGGACAGATTGATTTCAAGCGCGCCCTCGCGAACCTGTCCTGGATTTGGAGAGGCGGACAAGATGCTGAATAATGCCAGAAAAAACAGCAACATGAAAAGCAGGACCAATGCATCCTTGATCCCAACCAGAAGTTTCCAGACTTTCCCGACAAACGCCATTCATGAATTCCCATTTGGAGCCTGGCCGCCTGTCTCCTTTCATCTTTTTGCCGGAATTTTCGCGCTGGAATTTTATCCGGCGGCAAGGGGGCAAGGACACAGGTGGCTCGGCATGCGAGCAGATGCTCGCCAATAATACCAACCACCTAATCACTAAAAACACAAACTTCCATGGGAAACCGCGCGATTGGTGGGTTGAGCGATCGACATCGCTCGACTAACAGCATTGCTTTAATGGACAATTCGGCAATCACACCTGCGCCCGGCCGCTTTCCAGCGGGCCGAATGGCATTCCCTCATCGCGATTTGACCAGCATTGGTCAGCTTGAACGGCACGAAATCCTGTACCTGCTCGCTTCGGCTGAGCAATGGGTGGAATTGAACCGTCAAAGCGCCAAGCACGCAGGATTGCTGGCTGGCCTGACTATCATCAATGCGTTTTTTGAAAATTCGACCCGCACGCTTTTGAGCTTTGAGATTGCTGGCAAACGGTTGGGGGCGGATGTCGTCAATATGCATGCGGCGCAAAGTTCGGTGAAGAAGGGTGAAACGCTGATCGACACCGCAATCACTTTGAACGCGATGCGCGCAGATGCGATTGTGATCCGGCACGGGTCAAGCGGGGCAACGCAATTGATTGCCGACAAGGTTGATTGTCCTGTTCTGAATGCGGGCGATGGGAGCCATGAGCACCCCACGCAAGGTCTGCTTGATGCGCTGGCTTTACGCACGAAACTGGCAGAGCGTGGCGAATCGGCTGAGGATTTTACAGGACGCACGATCCTGATTTGCGGCGATATTCTGCACAGCCGGGTCGCGCGTTCAAATATCTTGTGTCTCCAGGCGATGGGCGCGAAAGTGCGCGCCTGTGCGCCCCCTGCATTGATGCCGGCGGGTATTGAAGCGATGGGGGTTGAGCCGTTTTTCAATTTTGATGCAGCGCTTGAAGGGTGCGACGTGGTGATGATGCTGCGTCTTCAGCAGGAACGCATGGAAGGCCAGTTCATCCCCTCGGCACGCGAATATCACCACCTTTATGGGCTGACCAAAGCCCGCCTGACGCGCGCGGCCCGGGATGCGTTGGTTATGCATCCCGGGCCAATGAACCGGGGTGTGGAAATCGATAGCGAAGTTGCCGACATGCTCGACAGGTCGATCATAACCCAGCAAGTGGAGATGGGTGTTGCTATCCGCATGACATGCCTTGATGTGCTGACGCGCACCGCGCGCGGAGTTGAAGGGTGGTCGGTATGAAGCAGATACGCCCCCTTACAATTACTGGCGGCAAGCTTGTGACACCTGACTGCGTTATCGAAGGCGCGGTAAGGATGGTGAATGGCACTATTGCTGAGCTTGGGCCTGATGTTTCGCCAACTGACGGTGACAAAGTCGTGGAAGCGAGAGGCACGCTTGTGGCGCCGGGCCTTGTTGATTTGGGCGTTTTTGCAATCGACAAGCCAGCCTTCCATTTTGGCGGCATCACGCGCGCAGCCTTGATGCCTGATCAATCCCCGCCGCTGGATTACCCAAGCCGGGTCAATTACATCGCAAAATCAGGAAAACCCGATTTTTGGGTGCACCCTTTGGCCGCTGCGACGCGCGCACTGGAAGGCCGCGAACTTGCCGAGATAGCGCTTATGCGCGATGCAGGTGCGCGAGGAATTGCGACCGGACGGCGTTGGATTGCCGATAGCGGTGTGATGCTGAGATTGCTGCAATATGCCGCAATGCTTGATTTGGTGGTGGTAACCCATGCTGAAGATGCCGCTCTAGCGGGCGAGGCGGCAGCAACTGCTGGTGAAGTGGCAACCCGGCTTGGCCTGCCCAGCGCGCCCGCAGAAGCTGAAGCTGTGGCTATTGCGCGCGATATTGCTCTTGCTGAAATGACAGGTGCGCGGCTTCATTTTCGGCAAGTCACAACCGCGGCGGGTTTTGATTTGGTCCGCAGCGCCAAATCACGCGGAGTAAATGTCACGTGCGGGATTACGCCTGCGCACTTCATGCTGTCGGATCTTGAAACGGCAGATTTCCGCACGTTTGCCAAACTTTCTCCGCCCTTGCGTTGCGAATCTGATCGTCAGGCAGCTCTTGCGGCAATTGGTGAGGGCGTAGTTGATGTGATCTCAAGCGGGCACGATCCGCGCGGCCCCGAGGATAAGCGGTTGCCATTTGCAGATGCCGAACCGGGAATGGCAGGGGCAGAGACATTGCTTGCAATGACACTTGGTCTGGTGCGGGATGGTGTGATTGATCTGCCGCGCGTTTTCGACTTGCTGGCCCGTGCCCCGGCTAACCTGCTGGGTGTGTCTGCTGGCGCATTGGAAGTCGGGCTGGAAGCTGACATTGCTCTCATTGATCCTGAGGCACCATGGGTCATTGATCGAACCAAGATGGCTGCGACAGCAGATAACACAGCATTTGACCGCCAGGGCGCGCAAGGAAGAGTGCGGGGCCTGATCAAGGGCGGTGTTGAGATAGAGCGTTAGTCAAAAAGCGGCGCAGGCCTCGCCTGCCAACTGCCGCAACGCTTGCCTAAAGCTGTATCAGCAATGAGCTATGCCTGCCAAAAGGTGCGCGAAAGGCCAAAGCCAAAAAAATAATCCCCCCCAAAGCGCAAGGCTCCGAGGGGGATTTCGCTGAAGTTGATAATTCTTTGAAAGTTAGCGCGTGCGCGCTGCGATCCGTACTCCGCGATCCACCGCACCTGCTGGCGGGTTCGAAGCGGCATAGGCAAAACAACCGCGACCCGATGATTTTACAGTGCGGCACATGCTGCGAGCGCTCGACTGACCAAAGCCAGCTGCCGCGACGCGGAAATAGGTTTTACCTTTGACCTCAGCGCGCGTGATTACAACGTCGTGCGATTTCAACTGAGGGAACTTGGATTTGATAACGCTCCATCCACGTTCTGCTTCAACGCGGCTTGAGAAACTGCCGAGCTGCACAAGGTGCGTGTCTGCTTTGGGAGCGCTTGATGCCATGCGCTTTTGTGGCACTGGTTTTGGAGCAGTTGCAACACGCTTAGGCGCAGCGTTCGATTTTGCTGCGGGCAGTTCTTGGACAACTGGCTTGGAAACAAAACGGCTGCCAGATGTCGCGGACGGCGAAGCTGTCACTCGGACAGGCTTGGGCGCGGCTTTGGGCGCAGCCTTAGGAGCAGATTTGGGCGAAGACTGGCCTGTTGCAGCAAGGATGCCTGCCACAGTTGGGTCAATTTTTTCGACCTTCTCAGGCTTTGCCGAAGGTGCAGCATTAGCTGGTTTGACAGCGGCCTTTTCAATGTCACCTGGTTGAGCAGGCGCCGCAGCCAATTGAACAGGCGATGTCGCAGCAGCTTGTGCAACCATCTCTTCGGTGCTTGGGAAGTTTGCCAGAGCAAGATATTGTGGCACACCTGTATCGCCATTCGCCGATACTTGAAGCAGGTTGGCAACGCGTGCCTGATACGCTTCGGGCTGCGCCATGGATGCCCATTGCGACAAACGCGCATCAAGCTGATCCGCTGGAACGTCCTCTGCCGCCATCACACGAGCAGCGCGCCAATTGCCAGCCAATGCATAGGCATAGGCTAGGTTTTGGCGAACTTTGGCAGTGTTTTCTCCAGCCCGCAGCGCGTTGGTCAGGACATGTGTTCCGTTTTGAGGATTGCCTGCCAGCGCCACGGCTAGACCGTAATCAGCAGCACCGATTACGCCTTGATTGGCTTCGAGTTGAGCAAGTGCAGATGCATTATCGCCTAACGCAACCTTGGCCAAAGCGAAGCTTAGAACTGTGCGGGGATCTTCGTCACCCAATTGCATGGCGTCATCGAAACTTGTTGCCGCTGATTGGAAACGACCCGCTTCCAGATATGCAGCACCCAACAAGGCGCGGAAGCTTGCATTGCGTGGTTCAGCAAGAACGGCCGCTTCTGCATACTCAATCGCCTTGGTAGCTTTACCCTTTTGCAGCGCGACCTGAGCGTTGCTGAAAGATGCATCCGCGCGCGGCGCAAAAGACATACAGCCAGTTAGCGCGATACTTGCCAAAGCGGTGCCCATGATAAGGGCAATGCGTGGGCTTTTCCTCGCAGTGTTATGGAGACCGTTATTGCTGCTGTTTTGGCTGCGTGTCATGGGTCTTTTCCTGTCTCAATTGGCCGTTTTGATGGCCCGTTCAAATGTGTTCAGTTCAATTCAGAAGTTTGGCTGTTCAATTGCGCCTCATGCGCGCAGCCAAGGCATCAAGGTCTTCAATTTCTTCAAGCATCGCATCGAGCGCTTTTGTCACCAATGTTTGTGCACTGACGCCGCGCATGGTTGAGGCCAGCCGCAATTTCAGATGACGATCTGAGTCCAGTCGCAACGTGAAAGCGGCGCGCTTTGCGCTCTTTGCCAGCTTCTTCTTAGATTTTTTCTGTTGGCCTTTTTTCTGGCGCTGAAGCTTGATTTGCGAGGTATCGGCCAGATCTGCTGTTTCATCTTTTACGTCAGATCTGGATGAGATCGGCACGATTTCGGCTGAGCTTTCTTCAGCATATTCGCCTGTTTGGGGATCGTATTGTTCGGGCGTGTCTGCGCCCATGTCATTCCAGCCCAAATCTTCGAGCGGATCGCCATTGGCCGCTGTTGCCTGAGCGATCTCTTGAGGAAGAGCCGCCGCTTGTGGGCGCATCGCAGGCTTTGCACCGCCCTTACGAGCGAGCAAACGCGGTCCGAGTGAGGCAAAACTTGCTTCGGTCATCCTCCCGCTCCTGTTTTACTGCGCGACCCGGCGACCAAATCCGCCCGCCGGACGCTGCATGCCGCCATTGCTGGCGACTTGAGTGCCAGGAGCGGCGAAGACGGTGCGGCGGAAGTTCTTTTCCAACCGGTCAGAAATGTATTTCCAAAGAGCGGTGATTTCGGCTGCGCTCCGGCTTTGTTCGTCGACTTCCATCACAGTGCGGCCATCGATCATCGAGGCTGCAAAGTCGGTGCGGTGATGAAGCGTAATTGGAGCAACCGTTCCGTGCTGCGACAGCGCAACAGCGGCTTCGGATGTGATTTTGGCCTTTGGTGTCGCGGCGTTTACAACAAACACCAGCGGTTTGCCTGCACGCTCGCACAGATCAACGGTTGCGCCAACGGCGCGGAGATCGTGTGGGCTGGGACGGGTTGGAACCACAATCAGTTCAGCCACGCTAATCACGGATTGGATGGCCATTGTGATAGCAGGCGGCGTGTCAATGACAGCCAGCTTAAAGCCCTGCTGCCGAAGCGCTGCCAGATCGTTTGCCAGCCGTGATACAGTGGTCTGCGCAAAGGCAGGATATTCCGCCTCGCGCTCGTTCCACCAATCGGCAAGTGAGCCTTGTGGATCGATGTCAATAAGGACAACCGGTCCAGCGCCAGCGCGCTGCGCCTGAACGGCGAGGTGGCCGGAAAGGGTGGTTTTCCCCGATCCGCCTTTCTGCGATGCCAAAGCGAGTACGCGCAAGGATTGGTCCCCCTGAATTAAGACCCAAAAATCAAACTGTGAGCATCGCGTTATTGCGATCTCGTCTCAGTGAAATCGCAGACTACCCCTAATTTTAAGTTAATGAGACGCCGGCCACAGACGGTTGTTGATCGCCAAAACGCGGCAACGAAATGATAACGAAGTGTTCACTATAAATGCTGGCGTGTTTGACGCCCCGTCTGCTTTTTGCAGAAATGTGGTATCGCGCGGGGTGCGGCGTGAAAATTTATGAGGCTCATGGAAAATGACAGATCGTTTGGGATTTAGTTCATCGCAAAAAGCAAGGTTCCCATTTCGCGCGTTCGGCGCAATGGCTATGATTGGAGCTTCATTGGTTGCTGCGCCGCTTTCTGCTGACGTGAAAAGCGGTGTCGATGCCTGGAGCGCGGGAAACTATGATCAGGCCGTGGCCGAATGGCGCGATCCGGCAGCGGCGGGTGATGTCGATGCTTTGTTTAATCTTGCCCAAGCTTACCGTCTTGGACGCGGAGTGACGGCCGATATTGCCAAAGCTCGCGACCTTTATTTGCAAGCCGCACAACAAGGACACATCAAAGCCGCAGACAATTACGGATTGTTGCTGTTTCAGCAAGGCGAGCAAGCCAAAGCTATGCCATTGATCGAAGCGGCATCAGGGCGCGGTGATCCGCGCGCGCAATATATTATGGGCCTGGCCCATTTTAACGCTGATTACGCGCCAAAAGACTGGGTACGAGCCTATGCTTTGATGAGCCTGTCGCAAGCTGCCGGTCTTCCGCAGGCGACCAACGCGCTCGCTCAAATGGATCAGTATATTCCGGTCGAACAACGCCAGGCAGCTCAATCACTTGCCACGACTTTGAAAACTGAGGCCGATCAGCGCCTTGCTGCGCGATTGGCCGCAGCTGATCTGGGCGTCGCAGAACCGATTGCAACACCAGCGGCAGGTAGTGACCCTGCTTCGCGTGCCCCCAACAGGGTCGCAGCGGCACCGCCGAATTCTTCTAAAAATACCGTCAATACACCACCTCTTGCGCGCGGGCTTCCGCCGGCCCCGGCACCTGTTGAACAGTACCGGTTGCCTTCGCCTCAGCCAACGCAGCGTGAGCCATATCGCAACACTTCTGGCGCTGTGACAACGCCCGCATCCGCACCTGCTCCGGCAATTGCGCAAGCTAGCAGTGCCCCTGCTGCATCTGCTGCTGGAAAATGGGGGCTCCAACTCGGTGCATTCGGTGTTTCTGCCAATGCAGACAAATTGTGGTCGCGATTGTCCAGCAACCCGGCGCTTGCCGGTACGCGTAAATCGCTCGTGCCATCTGGCAGCGTGACACGCTTGCTTGCAGTTGGGTTTGCCGATCAAGCAATGGCAAGAAGGGCTTGCGCTGCGCTCAAACGGCAGGGCCAGGATTGTCTCGTCAAGAAGACGTAGCGCCTGCGTTAGACCAAAACGCCATCCGCAGATCCGTTTTGCATGCTTGTCGGGCGGGGGTTTTCTTGTGCTTGGCACATGCTAGACCCTCGGGTTCAATGAGGGGTCAGGCATGAATGAGACTGCCAATATCAGCGATGGCGATATTGTTTTTGAAAATCGCGAAGCGGGTGTTCAGGCTCCCGTTGCGGGTGCCAATCGAATTGAAACACTCGATTTTATCCGCGGTATTGCAGTTATGGGCATTCTGGCTGCCAACATCATCGCCTTTGGTCAGCCCTTTAATGCGTATATGTTCCCCGAGGCATTTCTGGTCGAGACCGGCGATCCCGGCGGCTGGCAATGGATCGCGCAATTTGTGCTGATAGATGGCAAGATGCGAGGCCTTTTTACTCTGCTTTTTGGGGCGGGCATGTATCTGTTTATGGAACGTGCTTGGGCGCGCGGAGGCACACGCAAGCTACAATTGTGGCGGTTATTGCTGCTCTTTTGCTTCGGCCTCATCCATTTCTTCTTCATCTGGATGGGTGATATTCTTGCGATGTACGGGCTTGTCGGCTTTCTCGCGGTGGCCTGTATGCGTTGGTCAGCGAAGATGCAGCTTACGGTCGGACTTGTCGCGTATATTTTCGGCGCGTTGCTTTATGGCGCAATCATCAGCTTTCCATTCATTATCGCCGAAACTCCCGTGGGCGAGGCTGAGGAATTCAGCGAATTTCGTGCGGAGCTTCAGGGGGGAATTGATTACGCTTTAGCCGATGATGCAATCACGGCTGAATTGAAGCAATCAGGCGATTATGCAGGGCTTGTCGAGCGGCGAGTGACTGAGGAATGGTTCATGATTCCCGCCAATACCATGTGGTTCATGTTTGAAACGCTGCCATTGATGCTGCTGGGAATGGCGCTTTATCGTTCCGGTTTTTTTTCAGGAACACTTCGATCATCAAAAATGCGGTTGTGGGGCTGGGCAGGGCTGCTTGGCGGAGGCCTGCTTCATCTAGGTATTGGTTTGTTTGTAAAAGGCAGTGGCTTTGGTTTTTACGCGGGGACAGCCGCTTTCATTGGCTGGAGCATGATACCGCGATTGATGATGGTGATAGGCTTTGCAGCCTTGTTGGTAGAGTATTCCCCGACATGGACCGGATGGCTGGCACAGCGCGTTCGCGCTGCGGGCAGGGCAGCGTTCACCAACTATCTCGGCACATCGATTGTCATGCTGTTTGTATTTCATGGCTGGGCGCTGGGGCTGTTCGGTCAGCTCAACCGACCGCAGCTTTATCTGGTGACTGCGGCTATGTGCGCGGTGATGTTGATATGGTCCAAACCGTGGCTTGACCGTTTTCGCTATGGCCCGCTGGAATGGCTCTGGCGGTGCCTGACTTATCGAAAGTTGTTCCCGCTTAAGCGGTAGTTGGATTTCCAGCGATACGATTTGTGATCGCGTCAGCGAGAGGATCACTGTGTGGATGCATGGCGGCTGGCAGAAACTCCTTGCAATTGAGAATTGTTCGCATAAGTTGTTTTTGCAAACGCTTCGCAGGAGTGATTCTCAGCCTCATGTACATCTGCATCTGTAATGCAATCCGGGAAACGGACCTTAGGGCCGCCGCTCTGACGTCGGGTGGCGATGCCGAGGCGACCTACGCGACTCTGGGAAAACGTCCTAATTGTGGCCAATGCCTTGCGAAGGCTGGAGAAATCCTTGAGCAGGAACGTGCGCTCGTTGCCGCCGCCGCTCCACGAAGGACGGAATGCGAAAAAGTCGCATTATAAGTCTTCTTGGCGCAATTGCGACTGGCTCGCAAATAACTGATTCTAAAAGAAAAAAGCATCAATGCCCCTTGCCAGACGGGGGGTAATGTCGCTATTTCAGTGCTACCGGATAGCCAGGATCAGTCTGGCACAAACACAAACAAATAGAGGAACCCGCATAATGAAGGGCGATCCAAAGGTCATTGAATTCCTGAACAAGGCGCTCACTAACGAGCTGACCGCGATCAACCAGTATTGGCTGCATTACCGCGTGCTCGACGATTGGGGCGTAACCAAGCTCGCCGCTTATGAGCGCAAGGAATCCATCGAGGAAATGGAGCATGCCGATCAATTGGCTGCACGCGTATTGTTTCTGAATGGACTTCCAAATTTCCAGGCGATTCACAATCTGCGTGTCGGGGAAAGCGTCAAAGAGATCCTCGAAGCTGACATGAAGCTGGAAGAAGATGCCATCCCATTGCTGCGTGACGCGGTAGAATATGCCGATAGTGTGCGCGATTACGTGAGCCGTGATCTTTTCAATAGCATTCTGGCTGCCGAGGAAGAGCACGTCGATTTCCTCGAAACACAATTCGATATGATCGAACGGATGGGGCTGGACAACTACGTTCAGCTGCAAAGCCAAGCGGCAGGTGAGGGCGAGTAACGCAATCGCCCATTCCAAGACCTAATCCTGAATTCAGCGCAAATGGCTCGTGAGTGGCTCCGATCTAGGGGCTTTCGCGAGCCATTTGCGCATATGATTTTAGGCTATTTCACACTTTTGGGTCAGGGTTAGCCCGTTCTTCCAAACCGATAGTCTGGTCGAATTGACTGCCGTATCTTGCTCGGTCCATCGTGGCTAGCAAGGCACAGGTCATGGCCACACCGGCATCAGTCCGGATGGAAGTGTATGAAAATCACGCGCCATCTGATGAAGTCGTCGAAATGACGATTGTGAAAGTCGATGAAGGACACTGTGCAACTTACCTGGAAGGCCTCAAAAACACATGAGTCGCAGCCAACCAGCTTCAGAATGGAAATTCCACTCAACATAACTCGTCAATCCAATCACGATTGACTAGCCGCTCTCCCTTCGTGACCGATTTTCACCACGCGTTCCCGAAAGCCGACCTTCAGCTTCCGACCTCAATGCCGGTCATTCCGGGGGCTTCATCGCCATCCCAAGAGCGGACATCGCGATGGAGGGGGCAACCTTGCGGTCGCCCCCCCTCTCTCTCTCTCTCTCTCTAGCGCAATACCTTCCGGAAGGTGACTTTGTCGTCGCCGTCAGACCAGTAATCGCGGATGCGCGCCTCGCGCTCGTAGTCGAGCATGTCATAGAACGCGCGTGTTCGTGCGAACTCTTCTTTGCCAGAAGTATCGACGATTAGGAGGCGGCTTCCTTCGTCAGCGAGCTGACTTTCGACGAAACGCATCAGCTGGCTCCCTAGTCCACTGCCATGTCGATTTGGATCGACGGCGATCATGAGCAGGTTCCAGACGCCGTCGGCCAAGCCTTCAGGTGCGTAATAGCAAACGGCGTCGACTTGCCCATCGTCGAACACGAGCCAACGCTGGTTTTGGTCTCCACCGAAATGTCCGGCGGTCATGTCGTCGAGCATGTCGGAAGGGAACATTTCGTTCTCGTCGACCAGGTGGGCAACGCGCCCTAGGTCGCTCCGCTCTAGCGGGCGAATGTATTGGTTCTTCATATCGAAACTTTCGGATATTTTTGATGCAATGACCCTTTTGGCAAAGCGAGGCCCGCCATTCAGATCAGTGATAAGCCGAGCCGCGGAGGCTCAGGCGTCCTATGCAATCGTGTTCAAAAAATCTCCGTGTGCCCTGATGGGCTCCTGACGCTGTGAGGCATTAAGCTCGAAGGCGCAAGCCTGAGGCGGCTTTCGAGCAACGGGCCCCAAAATGCAGACTGTCTGCAAACCACCCCACTTGCGGTCATGTCTCTGCTGCGATGAGTCCCCGAAACCGGACGTACGAGTCATATTGGCTAGAACCAGCACAGAAAGTTCTCGGTTACATAAAAGACTACGCGATGCACGGCGTTCCTTATGGCGAGAACGAATTCAACGTGGTCTTGGTCGTCAATTTCCAAAGCACTGACATGATTGCTCCCAGCAAAGAGCGCTGTATGAAATTCCGCGAAGCCTGTCGCAAAACGAATATGGACCGCGCAAATTTTATCGCTCTTGAAGCGTGCAAAACCATCCGCAAGAATGAGCTGATTGGCGAATAAATCATTCTCGCTAACCAAATCCATGGTGGGGCAGGAGGCTCGGTCTTCTGCCCCGTTTTATTCTAGGGTTTATAGCTCTCATGTGGACCGTGCGCGGCTAGCAAAGTCTCGCGCAGAAATTGGGACAGGGCGAATATCAAAAGGCCCATAGTCACGACCCATAACACGGCGACGATCGTACCGATTTTTGCATCAATATAGACTGATACGAACAAAAGCGCGATCACGACGCTGATTACGCACGCAGCTCCGGTTGAAAACTTAATCGCTCGCCGGGAAATCGCGCGCCTTTGACGCAACCAACCCAGCTCCGCGGCCTTTTGTTTGCCATCATCCTTGGGTTGGTGTTCATCCAACCGTTCAATCCGGCCTGCGATCCAGTTTAGTCGCGTCACCATGACGTTCATAATAGAACCAATGGCAACCAGAAGGAATGCTGGAGCCAGCGAAAGCTGCACTGCGCGTTGAACATCGGACGTGTTCGAAGTGCGCTCAATAATCTCTGTCGCAATATCCGTCGCGGCAAGCAGGTCGATCACGTCTTGCGATCTCCACCCGAATAATTCCCGCCGCCGCCTCGATTGGCGTTGTAGGGGTTCTTGGGACTTTTGAGCACCACGCGCACCGGCACAGCTTCAAACCCCAGCTTGGCCCTGATACCGTTCACCAGATAGCGTTCGTAACTCTTGGGCAAGTCATCCAAACGCGTGCCGAAAATCACGAAACGCGGCGGGCGCGTTCCGGCCTGCGTGATATACCGCAGCTTGATTCGGCGGCCACCGGGTGCGGGCGGTGGGTTGGCTTCCATCGCGTCGTCGAACCAGCGATTGAGCGCGGCTGTGGGCACGCGCTTTGACCAGCTGTCGCGCAAAGTGAAGGCAGCACCCAGCATAGTGTCGAGCCCTTTTCCGGTCTTTGCGCTCACTGCAAATAAAGGTACGCCGCGCACCTGTGCCAGCCCATCATGCAAGGCTTCGCGAATGCCATTGAAAAGGCTGCTCGCATTTTGTGCGACGTCCCACTTGTTGATCGCAATCATCAATGCGCGGCCCTCTTCGAGCGCCATAGAGGCAATCTTGAGGTCCTGATGTTCGAGCCCTTGGGTGGCATCGAGCAGCAGCACCACTACTTCTGCAAAATCGACCGCGCGCCGGGCATCGGCGACAGAGAGTTTTTCAAGCTTTTCTGTGACATTGCGCTTCTTGCGCATACCGGCTGTGTCGATCAGACGAATTTCGCGGGTTTCGCCGGACTGCGGGTCTGACCACTGCCAATCAATCGCAATCGAATCGCGCGTGATGCCAGCTTCGGGACCGGTCAGCAGACGGTCTTCGCCTAGCAATCTGTTGATTAGCGTGGATTTACCCGCATTGGGTCTACCCACAATGGCGAGCTTTAGGGGACCGAGCGGTGCTTCTTCATCCTCGTTCAACGCAAGCGCGGCGGCCTCCTCAAAGGCATCGGCCCGTTCGCCAATAACGGGCCACAAAGCGCCAAACAGATCCGCGATCCCTTCACCGTGTTCGGCAGATACAGCGACCGGTTCGCCAAGGCCCAACGAGTAGGCCTCCAGAACGCCAGATTCGCCTTGTTTCCCCTCGGCTTTGTTCGCCACCAGCACAATCGGTACGTCTGCTCCGCGCAAATACCGTGCAATCTCGCTGTCGAGCGGGGTGAGGCCTGCGCGCGCATCAACGACAAACATTGCGGCATCTGCGCCTTCAAGGCTCGCCTCTGTCTGTTTGCGCATCCGGCCGGGAAGTGTGAGTTCGTCTTCATCCTCCCACCCGGCTGTGTCGACCACCGTGAATTGCAGGCCTGCAATCTCCGCATCACCCATCCGCCGGTCGCGCGTTACCCCCGGTTGATCATCGACCAGCGCGAGCTTCTTGCCGACGAGCCTGTTGAACAGGGTCGATTTGCCAACATTGGGCCGCCCGATAATGACGACTTCGGGCTTCGAGATGGGAAGGGGGGAGGTTTCCATGGTGAAAAAGCGCGACCCGCCGCCTCAGCCTTTCTTGGCCACAGGGGGATTGTCACCCAAATCTTCAAACCAGGCTTCAACCGGGCCGGTTAACTTGAGCGTCAAAGGACGACCCTTGCGGTCGACCGTCTTACCCGCTTGCACACGCACCCAGCCTTCTGCGATCGAATACTCTTCAATATCGGTGCGGATTTTTCCTTTGAAACGGATCCCGACGCCTCTTTGCAACACCTCAGCATTGAAATGCGGGCTTGCAGGATGCACTGCGAGGTGATCTGGCGGCGTATCTGCGCCTGTGCCTGTGTCAGCTCCAGTGCTTACCGGGGTTTCTGGGGAATCTTCAGTCATATCCATCCTTACACTTCACGCTTGGGGTAGCCTGTTTTTTCGCGCCTTAGGGCTCTCATCAGCTCTAAACAAGCGAACAGTCGCGCAGGCTGTGCTTGCCCTTTGGCAAAAGCGGCGATACAGGCCACCGCGAACACGCGCGGGAACCGGATATTGGTTTCCCGCGCGGCTTCGTTCAGCAATGCGGGCGTGGCGGAATTGGTAGACGCGCTGGTTTTAGGTACCAGTATCGTAAGATGTGGGGGTTCGAGTCCCTTCGCCCGCACCAATTCGCGCCCTGGGGCCCGGGTTACCGAACGCAAGCGATACTTATGATTTTGCGAAGAAGAAGGCTCTCACAGTACCCCTATGCAAACGAAGCAAACCACCAATGAAGGCCTCAAGCGCGCCTATTCGATCACGATCACAGCAGATGAGATTGCTGCTAAGATTGATGCCGAAATTAAGAAAGTGGCGCCTCAGGTAAAAATGCCGGGCTTTCGCCCAGGCAAGGTCCCGGCAAACCTCGTCAAGAAAATGCACGGTGAGCAATTGCACGCCCAGGTGGTGAACGACACCATTCAATCTTCGATCGCCACTTTGATCAAAGATGAAGGGCTGCGTCCAGCTATGCAGCCGAAAATCGATATCGCCGAAGGCTATGAAGAAGGCAAAGACGCTGCGCTGACAGTTGAGCTGGAAGTGCTGCCTGAAATCGAAGCGCCAAGCGTTGATGGCCTAAAGCTTGAAAAGCTTGTGGTTCCTGTAACGGATGAACAGATCGACGAAGCAATAGCGGGGATTGCTGGCCAGAATAAGAGCTACAAAGACGCTGCCAAAACCAAGAAAGCGGCTGACGGCAATCAACTCATCATTGATTTTGTCGGCAAGATCGACGGAGTCGAATTTGACGGCGGCAAAGCTGAAGATACGCCTTTGGTGCTCGGCTCAGGATCATTCATCCCGGGCTTTGAAGATCAGCTAACCGGCGTTAAAGCGGGTGATGAGAAAACCATCACTGTGAATTTCCCCGATGATTACCAAGCAGAACACCTTGCGGGTAAAGAAGCGACGTTTGATGTGGTCGTGAAAGCGGTGAAGGTCGAAACTGAGACGGTTATCGACGAGGAATTTGCGAAAAACCTCGGCCTTGATGGCTTGGATAAATTGAAAGAGATCATGAAGGGTCAGCTTGAACAGCAGACCGCAGGTCTCACTCGCACGCAAATGAAGCGTTCATTGCTTGATACGCTTGCATCAGGTCATGACTTCGAAGTGCCATCACAGATGGTCGATGCGGAATTTGATCAAATCTGGAACCAGCTTCAGCAGGAAGCGGCCAAAGAAGAAGATCCCGAAGCCGCTTTGCAAGAAATCGAAGCTGAAAAAGACGATTACAAAGCCATTGCCGAACGGCGAGTGCGCCTTGGACTTTTGCTGTCTGAAATCGGTCAGGCCAACAATGTCGAAGTGAGCAGCCAGGAAATGTCGATGCTCATCCAGCAGGCAGCCCAGCAATATCGCGAAGAAGATCGCGAGCGCTTTATCCAGTACGTGCAGTCAGATCCGATGGCGGCTGCCCAACTGCGCGCGCCTTTGTACGAAGACAAAGTGGTCGATTTTCTGTTCGATGCTGCTGATGTGACAACACGCGAAGTGACGGCTGAGGAACTCCAGGCAGCGATTGAAGCCGAAGAAGACGCCGAAGCGGAAAAGGCGAAGGCTGCTCCGAAAAAGAAAGCGCCTGCGAAAAAAGCACCAGCCAAGAAGGCTCCGGCTAAGAAGGCTCCGGCTAAGAAGGCAGACGCTGAGGAAAAGCCCGCAGCCAAGAAAGCACCGGCTAAAAAAGCTCCGGCGAAAAAGGCTCCGGCCAAGACCGCCGCCGCCAAAAAGCCAGCAGCGGCAAAAACTACTGCGGCGAAAAAAGCTCCTGTGAAAAAGCCTGCTGCAAAGAAGGCACCTGCGAAAAAGGGCTAAATGAAGATGCCAAGCGGCGAGAGGTTACTTTGCCGGTTGCCATCGTTTGAATGAAGGCGTGGGCAGCTTGGCTGTCCGCGCCGTTTCATATGCAGCGCCCGCTTTGAGGACATCGTGATCGGCCCATTTTGCCCCGAAAAAGCTGATCCCCACCGGCAACCCTTCGATATGGCCCATCGGCACCGTGAGATGCGGATAGCCTGCAATTGCCGCTGGTGATCCAAAGCCGATGGAGCCATTAAAGCTGTCGCCGTTCACCAGATCGCTGACCCATGCGGGGCCGCGCGTGGGGGCGATGAGGAATTGCACATCATGCTTTGCCATCAGCATGTCGAGTGTTTCCTCGCCCGCGATGCGGACAGCACTTTCCCGCGCTTTTTCATAGGCTTCCCGGCCGATTGTCGCTTCGGCCCGCTCGAACAATTCTTGACCGAACCAGCGCATTTCGCTGGCCGCATTGTCTTTGTTGAACGCGATCAGGTCAGCCATTGAGCGGGGCGCGATATCTGTATCGGTTTCGCCCGGTCCGCCGCCGAAACCCGGCAGATCGTCAAGATATGCGTTCATCCCTTCGCGCAATTCGAACATCAACACCGTGAAACTGTCGCGGAACATGGCGTCGTTTGTTTCAAACTCGATATCGACCAGCACCGCGCCTGCTCTTTCAAGGTCAGCAAGAGCCACGCCGAAAACCTCGGCCAGATCAGCCCGATTGCCAATCTGGTTGCGCATAACGCCAATGCGGACGCCTTTGAGGTGGTTCTTGGCCATCACGGGCAGCAATTCTTGGCTGTAATCATCAAGGCGCGGTACGCCTATTGTTGCAGGATCCGCAGGGTCTTCGCCTGCCATCGCGGTGAGCAAGGCGCCTGCATCGGCTACATTGCGCGTCATCGGGCCTGCTGTATCCTGCGTGCTCGAAATCGGCACGATATGCGTGCGGCTGACGAGTCCCACGCTTGGTTTGAACCCGACGATACCGTTGATTGAGGCAGGACAGGAGATTGATCCATTCGTCTCTGTCCCGATCGCAGCCCATGCAAAGCCTGCTGCCACTGCTGCGCCGCTGCCTGATGATGATCCGCAAGTGTTACGATCAATAGCGTGCGGGTTGCGGGTGAGGCCGCCAACAGCGCTCCAGCCGCTGGTTGAATTGTCCGAGCGAATATTGGCCCATTCCGAAAGGTTGGTTTTGCCCAAAACTACGCCGCCTGCTGTGCGCAAGTTCGCAATCAGCGGTGCATCGCGGCGTGTCATGTTACCTTTCAGCGCGAGGCTGCCCGCCGTAGTAGGCAACTCGCGGGTTTCGATATTGTCTTTGACGAGCACCGCTCGGCCACCAAGGCGGGTGTCACCTCCCATTTCAGCTGCTTCTTTGGGGGCATCGGTATTGACGGAAATCACCGCGTTTAGCTTGGGCCCCGCATCATCGAGCCTTTCGATCCGGTCAAGATAGTAGCGCGCCTCGGCCGCGGTATCTCGTAAGGTACGCGCGTCGGATGACGAGGCGGGTAGGATCAACGCAGATGAGAGAAGGGTGAGGCAAAAAGCGGTTCTAGTCATACCCGGATGATCGCCGTTCCAGCGCGCTTAGGCAAGAGGACATTCTTTAAGCAGAAGGTCTTTAACCTTTGAACACGCGCAGTCTCAATCTTGCACGTCAGATGCCGGGCGCTTGCCGGTGCTCGAGTAACGCGCCACCCGCGCAATGCGATTTTGCAATCCGGTAACTCAAAGCTGCTATAGCCTCCTCGACATATGACCCAATCCGCCGATCAAAACTCTCCAGCGCCTCCTAAGCGCAAGCATTATCACGACATTGATGGTGCGCGTTCGGTGCTCATGTTTCTATCGGTCGCGCTTCATGCGGGCACTGTGTATGCGCCGATGCGGCCATGGATCACGGGGAATGAGGACCGCGCTGCGTTTTTTGACTGGCTGATTTTTGCTTTCCACCTTTTCGTCACGCCCACCTTTTTCTTTGTTGGCGGTTTTTTTGCCGTGTTACTCCTGACCCGGCGCAGCGTGGGCGATTTTTTGTGGAACCGGTTTCAGCGCACGGCCATTCCGCTGATCGTGATCGCGGTGACGTTCAATATGCTTGAGCATTATCTCAGGTGGAGCGATGCGGGCGGTCAGGGATCAATCTTTGCATGGATCGGCAGTCCCGATTTCGCCTCCATTTGGGCCGATGGGACGTGGCAATTGCACCTTTGGTTTCTCGTTAGCCTGATCCCGATGTTCATTCTCGCCGCCGTGGTTCAGGCGATTGTGCCTAAGGATGCTGGCGTGCGAGGGCTTTCGGTGAAGCTTTCTGATTGGCTGGGCAAAATCACAAGTGGCAGCCTCCCATTCGCGTTCGCGCTGTTGTTCTTTGGCTTTGCCAACACTGCAAATTATTCCGCCGCCGCCTTGGTACCTGGTGGCTATGATCTCATCTTTCCCGGCTTTCAGAGCTGGTACAAATTGACGAGCGAATTTCCGTTTTTCGTCATCGGCGTGATGGCAGCGCTTTCACCGCGCCTTCTCTCGGCGCTTGTGGAATGGCGCTGGTGGATGCCGTTTGCGGCCGCTGCGGCGTTGATCTTCCAGCCTTATCCTATGGCGGATCAAGGGCACATCTTGCCGTTTGTGATGGATGCTGCGGCTTCTGCGGGGATCAGCCTGGGCGAAGATCGCACATTTGCGGTGCGCATGAGCCTGTTGTTCCTCAACCAGCTGGCGATCTGGACGCTGGTTTTGTTCATCCTTCAATTCTTCCATCGCTTTTTCAACGAAGGCGGCCCGCGTACGACCTGGCTGGCTGACTGTGCGCTGTCGATGTATCTGTTCCACCACTGTTTTGTGTATATTTACGGGCAGATGTTTGTGGGGCTGGGTTGGCCGATTGCGTTGGAGTTTGCGATCATCACATTTGCGGCCGCTACCACTGTTATTCTCATCCATGAATTGCTGGTGCGGCGCGTTTCGATCCTGCGTTTGTTGTTCAATGGCAAAACCGATGTGAAAGAGGTCGCAAATCAGCCCGGTTTCTTTGGCGCATTCTTTCCCCGCAAGAGAGCTGTAACGGTGAAAACTGAGAAACCCGCCTAACCTTTCCCCAGAGCAAATCTAACTCCCCCTTGAAAAAGCATCTCGCAGGCCGACATAGCTTTCCGATAAACACGAAGGAAAATCTCGAACATGATCGATCTGCTTGGCGCAAACGGCGAAACACACGGCTCTCAGGGTCAGTTCACGCGTGATCCTCTAACTGGTGCTTTGGTACCCGTGGTGGTTGAGCAAACCAGCCGGGGTGAGCGCAGCTTCGACATTTTCTCGCGCCTTTTGCGCGAACGCATCGTGTTTGTGACCGGCCAGATCGAAGACGGCATGGCATCTCTTATCACAGCTCAGCTGTTGTTCCTTGAAAGCGAAAACCCTTCAAAGCCGATCAGCATGTATATCAATTCGCCTGGCGGCGTGGTGACGGCTGGTCTCCAGATTTACGACACGATGCAGTACATCAAACCGCGCGTTTCTACCGTGGTGATGGGGCAGGCCGCGTCGATGGGGAGCTTTCTGCTTGCCGCAGGTGAGCCGGGCATGCGCATCGCGCTTCCGAATGCGCGCGTGATGGTGCACCAGCCTTCGGGCGGTGCGCGCGGTATGGCATCCGACATTGAAATCCAAGCGCGCGAGATCCTGCGCATCCGCACCCGGATGAACGATCTCTACGTCAAATTTACGGGCCGCAGCCTTGAAGAGATTGAAAAGGCAATGGATCGCGACACATTCCTGGAAGCCGAAGAGGCCAAGGAATTTGGTCTGGTCGACAAAGTCTTTGAAACGCGTCCAGAGACCGAAGAAGATTCGGATGAGACCGGTTCAGGTGGCGCACCAGAATAACAGAAACCAGCGATGAAGCCGGAGGGAGCGCTCCCATGCGCACCTCTTTGCTCGCTGCTGGAAACATCTTGCCTTGCATGTGTCCCGCTGTGTGACGGCGCGACATCTCGACGCGTCAGAATTGCGACAAACTGAGTGTTTGACCCGTGATCGGACGTAAAAAACCGGCACTTTATGTTGATTCATTTGGTGCCCAATATAGACTAAGCGAATCCGAGCATGGGGTCGCCCTGTTTGACTTGCGCGGATTTAAGGGAACTTGGTATGACAAAACTCAGCGGATCTGACAGCAAGAGCACACTGTATTGCAGCTTTTGCGGTAAGTCTCAGCACGAAGTGCGCAAGCTGATTGCAGGACCAACCGTTTTCATCTGTGATGAATGTGTTGAGCTGTGCAATGACATCATCCGCGAAGAAACCAAGGCCGGTATTGCAGGTAAGAAAGACGGCGAAGTCCCTACACCGTCAGAGATTTTTGCGACTTTGAATGATTATGTGATTGGCCAGAACTCGGCCAAGCGCAATCTGTCTGTCGCGGTCCACAACCATTATAAACGCCTTCATCACTCGGGCAAATCGGGTGAAGTTGAGTTGGCGAAATCGAACATTTTGCTCGTTGGTCCAACCGGTACGGGCAAGACTTTGCTTGCCCAAACTTTGGCGCGCACATTCGATGTTCCCTTCACAATGGCGGATGCTACGACTCTCACTGAAGCGGGGTATGTTGGCGAGGATGTTGAGAATATCATTCTCAAATTGCTCCAAGCGTCCGATTACAATGTTGAAAAGGCGCAGCACGGCATCGTCTACATTGACGAGATCGACAAGATCACTCGTAAGGCCGAAAATCCCTCAATTACGCGCGATGTTTCGGGTGAGGGCGTGCAGCAGGCTTTGCTTAAGCTTATGGAAGGCACAACCGCCTCCGTGCCGCCGCAAGGCGGGCGCAAGCATCCTCAGCAGGAATTCTTGCAAGTAGACACGACGAATATCCTGTTCATTTGCGGCGGTGCGTTTGCCGGTCTTGATAAGATCATCGCTGATCGCCTCCAAAAGCGATCTATCGGTTTTGGCGCGCACGTTGCCGATCCTGACAAGCGCAAGGTCGGCGAATTGCTTGAAAAGAGCGAGCCGGAAGATCTGCTGAAATTCGGTCTGATCCCTGAATTCGTCGGGCGTCTGCCGGTGATTGCGACCCTGCACGACCTTGATGTCGATGCATTGGTGACGATCCTTCAAGAGCCGAAAAATGCTCTGGTTAAGCAGTACGCGAAACTCTTTGAGCTCGAAGATGTCGAACTGACTTTCACAGACGATGCTCTCAAAGCGATCGCCGAACGCGCGATCAAGCGCAAAACCGGCGCACGCGGCCTGCGTTCTATTGTTGAAGGTATCCTGCTCGATACGATGTTTGACCTGCCCGACATGGAAGGCATTACAGAAATCGTGGTCGATGGCGAAGTGGTCGAAGGCAACAAAGATCCGATCCGCGTACACGGGCCGAAGGAAGCTAAGGAAGAAGCGGCTTGATAGGCTGCAAATCAGGTACTTTTGCCTGATCGGAACTTCCTGTTCGTCTGCAGCCAGAACAAATGGCGCAGCCCAACTGCTGAGCATGTTTTTGCTGATCTCGATGGTGTGAATACGCTGTCAGCGGGTACCAATCGCGACGCTGAAGAGCCTGTCAGCAATGATCTGATTGCGTGGGCCGATGTGATTTTCACGATGGAGCGCCAGCATCGGCAAAAGCTGGAGCGGAACTATCGAAAAGCGCTGCATGAGAAGCGCATCGTTGTCCTCGGCATTCCCGACAATTACCGATTTATGGACCCCGAACTCGTTTCCCTCCTTCGAGAGAAAATGCGCCGATGGCTTCCCTAACCAGCCAGATACAAGAAACCCCGCTCGGCCAGGAGGTTCGATGGGCCGAGCGGGGTCCTGTTTAGCGCCGCCCCGCGTGGGAGGGTTTGAAGTGAAGCAGCGCTAGCTTGTGGTGTGTGACTTTATGCGGGCAAGAACACCCCGTCAGTCACGTGGATCACGCCGTTTGACGTCATCACATCTGTGGTGGTTACTGCTGTTGCGCGGCCTGCGGCATCGGTGATCACCACCGTGTCACCCGAAAGGCGCGCTGTAAGCTCACCACCGCTCAGCGTCTTGATAGTGAAAGTTCCGCCATGCTTCTTGATCGCAGCGACCAGATCACCCGCGGTCACTTTACCCGCAACTGCGTGATAGGTGAGAATTCCGGTAAGCGCGCCTTTGCTCTCAGGCTTGACCAATGTCGCAACAGTGCCGTCGGGCAGTTTTGCGAATGCTGTATCGGTAGGTGCGAAGATGGTGAATGGGCCGGGGCTCTGAAGCGTTTCAACAAGGCCGGCAGCTTTTACAGCGGTGACCAAGGTGTTGTGGACGCCGGTGCTCATTGCTGTTGCGACGATGTCGGCTTGCGGGGCCTGCGTTTTGTGTGCGTGAACCGCTTCAGGGACAGCACCAAGAGTGGCAAGGCCTGCGGTTCCAGCAATAGCGGCGAGTGCGAGCGCTTTGAAAGATACGGGAAGTTTTGCAAATGTAGACATAAGGGGGATCTCCTTTTGTTGTTGCAAGCCCTCCCGGTCTTGCGCTTGTAGTTACGCAGACCGCCCAAATGCGGATGCAAGACAATCGCACATTTTCGGAAAAAATTTGAAAATCAGTCGCTTAAGCTGGAAATAAGACTGGAGCGCCTTATCCGCTTAGACTTGCGACAATGCACCTTGTGCAACAACCGGGCCCGCATCCACGCCTTCGGGTTTCCCGCCCAATGGCTCTCTTGTGAGCACCAGTTTAACTCCGTCACCCATATTGCGCGCGACATTGGCCGGGAGCTCCACCCGGCGCTCTTCGCCGGCGACAACCACTCCCAAAGATTGCAGTTCAGACCCATCGGCGGGCACCAACCACAATTCATGATCGTGCACACCATCCGCAGATAGTCCCGAAGCAGACACAAGCATTTCATCGTTATCAGGCAGGAAAGTCACGCCAAGCCGCAAGGATGTCTCTCCAATCGGAATTGAAGCAACCAGCGGCGCTGCGGCGATTTGCGATGTTTGTTCGCTGACCGGTGCAGGGGCCACGCTGGGAGCAAAGGCCATGAAGGCAAGCGCAATCGCCGCGGCCGCAGATGTAATTCCAGCAGTCCATTGCCACCTTCGCAACCGGGATTGCAAATCGACCACGGTCTCACTTGTTTCAGTATCGCTGGATAAAGTGCCCGAAAGCGGGACAGCGCTAGCGGGCTCATCAAGAGCAGCCTTTACGCGCGCATCAATCCGTTGCCAGACCTCGTCGCTGGGCTCTATCCCGGCCATCTCGTCGGTCCATGGGGCAAACCACTTATCCCACCATGCCTTACGGTCAGCAAACGTCGCATCATGCGCCAAACGTCCTCGTGCGGTAAGCAATTCCTCGCCTTCGAGCAAACCAAGGGCGTATTCCGCCGCCACTGTTTTGTCGTCCCGGTTATCCAACGGGTCGATCGGCGGATCAAGATCATCGCGTCCGCTCATTCGCTCGCCTCCAGACAAGCGCGAAGGCGCATCAGGCCCCGCCGGATCCAGCTTTTCATTGTACCAAGAGGCACATCGGCCTTTTCCGCAAGCTGCGCGTAGGTGTTGCCATCAAAAAACGCCGCGCGAATGTAGGTTTGTGTTTTGTGATCGAGCGTTTGAATACAGGTGTGAATCTGCGCGCTCTTCTCGGCGTCAATAAGCAACATATCTGCCAAAGGCGCTTCATCAGGCAGCGGAGCAGCCTCATCCACAGGAACAGCGCCGCTGCGGACTTTACCCGTGCGCAAACGGTCAATCGCGCGGTTTCGCGCGAATGTTGCCAGCCATGAGATAGGGCTGGCGCGTTCCGGATCGTAACGATCCGCACGCTGCCAAAGATTGACATAAACGTCCTGCAAGGCGTCTTCTGCTTCCTTTCTATCGCCCAATATACGGAAGCAGATGCCAAACAGTTTCACTCGTGTTGCCTGATAAATTTCTTCAAGCGCCGCGCTATCGCCAGCAGCCAATCGCGCCATCGCTGCACGCAACGCTTCGCGCGCTTCAGGAGAGGAGGGGGTTGGGCTACTGGCCATCGATCCCGCAAATGCCGTGGTGGTGCCGATACGTCAATGGCGATTGACAGACGTGCACGTCCCGAAAACTGACAATTTTCAACAAAATCAATCGTTATTCATAGATGCAAGCATCGAGGCCATCGCGTTGTACCGCTCCAATCCGGCGTTCGATGGTCCGCCCATAACGCGCGATCCAGCCGGTTGGATTGCTGACTTCGCGAGTCTTTGGGCTTGGCAGAGCCGCTGCCATCTGCGCGGCCTGAGCAGGGGAGAGGTTAGCGGCGGATTTGCCGAAATACCTCTCGGCCCCTGCAGCCGCGCCATAAGTGCCGATACCGGTCTCAGCAACATTGAGATAAACTTCCATGATCCGCTTTTTGCCCCAGACATTCTCAATCCAGAAGGTGAACCAAGCCTCCAAACCTTTGCGGAAATACCCACCGCCCTGCCAAAGAAAAACATTCTTGGCAGTTTGTTGGCTGATAGTCGACGCGCCTCTGATTTTGCCGCCTTTGGCGTTGTCTTTGTAAGCTTTCTCAATTGCTTCAGTGTCGAAACCTGAGTGTTCGCAGAACTTGGAATCCTCGGACCCGATGACTGCCGCGACAAGATCGGGATCGATATTGTCCAAGCTTTCCCAATTACGAGACGCGCCATTTTCATCCATGACCATGGTCGCCGTGATGGGGACAGGTATCCATTTGAACGCGATCACCAACACAAGCGAAAGCCCGACAAACCATAGGATCAGCTTGGCAATGAGGCGCGCGATAATTCCTGCAAAGCGTTTCATTCCGACCACTTAAAGCGGCTCTTTGCCAAGAGCAATCATTCGGAAATCTTGCCGCTGCTGGGTGGGCATGCTTTATGGGTGGAAATCACATTGGGGAGACTATCCATGCGCACCATTCGTTCAACCGCCGCTTTTATCGCCATCGCTTGTGCGTTGATCGCAAGTCCAGCTTTGGCCGATGATCACACGCAAGATCACGACCATGGGGCAATCGCTGCTGCGGTGGACGCGGATTATGATAGCTATCTCTCTCCGCTCTTCGTCCACTTCCACAAGAACCCCGAACTCTCCTTCCTTGAAAATGCGACCGCCGCGCGCATGGCAGCTGAACTGCGCGATGCGGGGCTTGAGGTGACCGAGAACGTAGGCGGCACGGGCGTTGTCGGTATGATTAAGAACGGGGAGGGACCGCTGATCCTGCTGCGCGCCGATATGGACGGGCTGCCTGTGTTCGAGAAATCGGGCCTCGATTATGCTTCGACAGCGACGCAGGTGGGGCAGGATGGTCAGGAATATCCCGTGATGCACGCTTGCGGTCACGACGTGCACATCACAAGCATGGTTGGCACGGCGCGCCGTTTGATGGCGATGAAGGATCAATGGTCGGGCACGCTGATGTTTATTGTCCAACCCGCAGAAGAACGTGTGGGCGGGGCAAAGGCGATGCTGGCTGATGGTCTCTATGAACGCTTTGGCAAACCCGATTATGCGCTTGCGTTTCATGTGACCAGCGTTCTGCCAACAGGCAAGGTTTCGGCGGCGGAAGGTATTCAGTATTCGAGCGCAGATAGCGTCGATATCACTGTGCCCGGCATTGGCGCGCATGGTGCAAGCCCGCACAGGGGCCGCGATCCGGTCTATATCGCCTCGCAAATTGTAACGGGCATCCAAAGTATTGTGAGCCGGGAAGTTATGCCCTTGTCGCCAGCTGTGATCACGGTGGGCTCTTTCCATTCAGGATCGAAGCACAACATCATTTCTGACCAAGCGAAATTGCAGCTTACTGTTCGCTCCAACGACGAAGATGTGCGCGCGCAATTGCTCGCCAGCATTGAACGAGTGGCGGTTGGTATCGGCAAAGCGCACGGCCTGCCCGATGATCTGCCGGTCGAAGTCGTTGTCAGCGAGGGCACGCCTGTCACCTACAATGACAAAGCGCTCGCGCGCAGGCTCAACAATGTGATGATCCGCGATCTGGGTGAGGATGCATTCATGCCATTTGAACAAAAGGGCATGGGCGCAGAGGACTTTGCGTATTTCGTTGAGGAAGAATTGGGCGTGCCAGGATATTACTTTTCGGTTGGCGGCACTCCGCCCGAAGATTTCGAGGCCGAAGCGAATGGCGGCCCTGCAGTCCCCTCGCACCACTCACCTTTGTTCAAAATCGCGCCTAAGGAAAGCGTGACTTTGGGGACAAGGGCCATGGTTGCGGCGGTTCTGGATCTCGCGCCTTCAAACGGAGGTTAATGCAATCGTCGCTCCTGCCCGCAGCGGGAGGTAACCGGCGGTACCAGTTATGCCAATGCCGTCCTCCTTAACTTGTTTCAGGATAACGGGTGCAAGTCGGGGCGTATTTATGATGGTCATCTCGGATCAAGTCCGGGGTGAGGATCGCGGCAAAGAAAAAGGGCGGCCAAATTGGGCCGCCCTTTCTTGTCTTTCAACAGCGTAAAACTTCTTAAGCCGCACCCGGCAGCAATCGCTCGCCTGCGATCCGCTGCATTGCTTTTTGAAGCTTTTCAAACGCGCGCACTTCGATCTGACGGATGCGTTCGCGGCTTACGTCATATACCTGGGAAAGTTCTTCCAAGGTTTGCGGTTTCTCCGTCAGGCGGCGTTCGGTGAGGATGTGCTGTTCGCGCTCATTAAGAGCATCCATTGCCTCGACCAGCATTTCATGACGCACATTAGCTTCTTCAGCTTCGGCAACCGTTTCGTCTTGAAGCGGACGATCATCGGTCAACCAGTCCTGCCATTCGCCAGCACCTTCTTCGCCGCCGCGCATGGGTGTGTTGAGCGAGCCATCGCCGCCCATCATCATCCGGCGGTTCATGTTGACGACTTCCTGCTCAGGCACGCCGAGATCGGTCGCGATCTTGGTCACATCTTCGGGATGAAGGTCACTGTCTTCGTAGGCCTCAAGCTGCTTTTTCATCCGGCGAAGGTTGAAGAACAGCTTTTTCTGGGCCGCCGTGGTGCCCATTTTGACAAGACTCCACGAGCGCAGGATGTATTCCTGAATCGACGCTTTAATCCACCACATCGCATAGGTCGCCAGGCGGAAACCGCGTTCAGGCTCGAATTTCTTGACGCCCTGCATCAGACCAACATTTCCTTCTGAAATCAGGTCAGACACCGGCAAGCCATAGCCGCGATAGCCCATCGCGATTTTTGCAACGAGGCGCAGGTGGCTCGACACCAGCTGGGCCGCAGCCTCTGGGTCTTCGTGTTCCTCATACCGTTTCGCGAGCATATATTCCTGCTCAGCGGTGAGAACGGGGTATTTTTTGATTTCCGACAGATAACGGTTGAGCGATTGTTCTCCGCTCAGGGCCGGGACGCTTGTCTTTGCTTTGCTCACTTTGTTCCTAACCTTTCTGATGTCGACCGCTGAGAACAGACCTCTAATGAGCATCCGAAATTCTGGGCCACTCGGTTACATATACGCGAGAAATGCGCATTTGGGTGCGCTTTCATCGATTACAACGGGTAAGTTCGTCGATTAGTTCCTGCATATCAGCGGGCAGACTGGCTTCGAAATGGACATTTTTTCGTGTCACAGGATGGTTAAAGCCCAATTCAGCTGCGTGAAGTGCCTGACGGGCGAAACCAAGCTGTTTCAAAAGCGGTTTCAAAGCCTTGGGTGTCTGACCGTATGTTGGGTCTCCTAGTAAACTATGGCCAATTGATGCACAGTGAACGCGCACCTGATGGGTGCGGCCCGTTTCCAATTGGCATTCGATTAGGCTCGCATCTGCCAGCCTGTCGAGAACGGTATAGTGCGTAACGGCGTGTTTCCCGCGCGAGGAATTCTTGTCCAGCACAGCCATTTTCTTTCGGTTTGTGTCAGATCGTCCGATTCGCGCGTCGATAGTACCCTTGGCAGGCGTAGGAAAACCCGAACAAACCGCGAGATAGCGGCGATGAACGCTGTGCTCAGCAAATTGCGCAGATAGCCTTTCATGCGTAACATCGGTTTTGGCCGCGACCAGCAATCCTGACGTGTCCTTATCAATCCTGTGAACGATCCCGGGCCGGGCGACACCGCCGATACCGCTTAGCGAACCTTCGCAATGGTGGAGCAGGGCATTGACCAAGGTGCCATCGGCGTTTCCAGCGGCGGGGTGCACCACCATTCCAGCGGGCTTGTTGACGACGATAAGATGTTCATCCTCAAACGCGATATCGAGCGCGATATCCTGCGGCTGCGCTTCGGCTGTGACGGCAGCGGGAATTGTTATCGCAAAAGGCGTGCCCGAAGCGATCTTGGCGCTCGGCGATGTCGCAGGCTTGCCATCCAGCACAACGCGGCCCTCAGCGATCAAGGCTTGGACCCGTGCACGGGAAAGCTGCGTGGCGTCGGCTAGCGCTTTGTCGAGGCGGGTCGGGGATTGGCCTGGGGATTGGCCCAGTGAACGGGTGGTGCCGGAAATGACTTCGGATTGAGATTTGTCTTTCACTACTTTTCCCGTCATTCCCCCAACAGGCGGGAATCCAGCTTGGCTTTCTTACAGAGCTGAGCCCTCGCCTACGCCGGGGCGGCGAAAATGGGAAGCGGGGAAGGAAAATTGCAAGACCGAACTTGGACAAATGTCTTGGTTTCCAAAAAAGCCATAAAAACCATGCGCGCTGCCGCGCGTGGCGCGCACCCGCGCGAGGCATGCGGGTTATTGCTAAGCAAGCCCGGGCAGGGCGATCAGATCACTCACTTTGTTGAGACCGCAAATGTTCACCCAAATCCAGAGACTCATTTCGAAATCGATCCTCAGTCGCTGATAGGTGCCTACCAGGCTGAACGTGAAGGTGGAGCCAAATTGGTCGGCTATTTCCATTCGCATCCCACTGGTCATGCCGCGCCGTCCCAAACTGATCGCGAACACGCCGCGCATGATGAGAGGATCTGGGCAATTGAGGCGGACGGCGTTGTGACGTTTTGGAGAGATGAGCCAGATCGGTTTCAAGCGCTTTCATTCACGCTCATCGATGGCTAGAAGCCAGAATATGACATCACAAACTGATCTTGCCGCGCTTTTATGCTCTCGGCTGTGCCACGACATGCTCTCGCCTGTGGGAGCGCTTTCCAATGGACTCGAATTGCTGGCGGATGAAACCGATCCTGCGATGCGCGCAAATGTTGTTGAACTGCTTGAGCAATCAGCCAAGATCAGCACTGACAAATTGCGTTTCTTCCGCCTTGCCTTTGGCGCTGCAGGTGGATTTGGCGAAGCGGTTCCAGTGGAGGAGGCTCAGGAAGTTATCACCGCGCTTGCAAGCGATGCGAAAGGCGTGGAGCTTAATTGGGCAATCCACTCACCAACTCTGCCCAAGCCCGCTGTCAAAGTGATGCTCAACCTGGCACAGATCGCTTTGGATAGCCTTGTGCGTGGGGGCACGCTCGATATCGGAGCGGAATTGCGCGATGGCAATGTAGAGATCGTGGCGCGGGCAGCTGCTGAAAAGCTCGCATTCGACGAAACCATAGGACGTGCATTGCATGGCGATCTTGCGGCGAGTGAAATTTCGAGCCGAACGGCTGCTGCCCATATGATTGCATTGCTTGCAAAAGAATTGGGAGGCGGCCTGCAATACCAGCTTGCAGACGGTGCTTTGGTTCTCGGCGCGGTGGTGCCTGAGCCTGAAGGCATGATCGGATAGATCACGAGCATGGAACGCGATGAGCTAGTTCATGAAGTGGTCCCTTCGCCCAATTTCAATGATCGGGCGTTGCCCATTTCGATGCTTGTCATCCACTATACTGAAATGAAGCCGGTTGAGACGGCTTTGGCGAGGCTGACTGACCCAGAAGCAGGCGTAAGCGCGCATTACCTTATCAGCGAAGAAGGTGTGGTTACCCAGTTGGTTCCCGAAGAAAAGCGCGCTTGGCATGCAGGCGTATCTTATTGGCGCGGACACAAGGATGTGAATTCCGCGAGCATCGGAATTGAGCTGGATCATCCCGGCCATGCAGGCGGGTATCGCGCGTTTGCCGACGCGCAGTTTGACGCATTGGTCCCGCTTGTTGCGCGGATAGTAAAGACCCATGACATCCCGCGTGCCAATGTGGTGGGGCACTCTGATGTCGCTCCACCGCGCAAAATTGATCCCGGTGAGCTGTTTCCATGGGACCGGTTGGCAGAATACGGGCTTTGCCTGCCACGCCCGACCAGGCTTGCATCAGGTGATCCGTTTCACAATGACGGGGCGTTCATGCTTGCTCTGGAGCGGTTCGGCTATGATATAACCGAGCCTGAAAAAACTATCGAAGCGTTTCAGCGCCGTTGGCGTCCCGAATTGATCGATGGCCAGATTGATCGGCAAATCAGCGCAATCTTGTGGCAGCTTTTGCTTGATAGGGACCGCGGCGCCGCACGATAAAAGGCGCGTCAGCCGAACACTTTTACACAAGGAAACACCGTCGCTTGCAATTCTCGCTATGATCTGGCCCATTAACCACGGTTTTAGAGGAGGGATCTGATATGGGAAAGAAGCTCGCCGCTGAGTTCTTCGGAACATTCTGGCTGGTATTTGGGGGATGTGGATCGGCTGTTTTAGCTGCTGGCATCCCAGATTTGGGAATAGCCTATGCGGGGGTCAGTCTTGCTTTTGGTTTGACCGTTTTGACAATGGCTTATGCAGTGGGCGGGATATCGGGCGGTCACTTTAACCCGGCGGTCTCTTTGGGATTGGCGCTCGGTGGCCGGTTTAGCTTTGGCGAACTCATTCCTTACTGGATTGCGCAAGTGATCGGAGCTTTTGCAGCGGGTGCCACACTGTTCACGATCGCATCTGGTGCGCCAGAATTTGCCGCTGGAGGGTTTGCCGCCAATGGATACGGCGAATTTTCGCCGCACGGCTATACGATGATGTCGGCATTGGTAATCGAAATTGTGCTGACGGCCTTTTTCCTGATTGTGATTTTGGGTTCGACATCACCCAAAGCGCCGGCCGGATTTGCCCCGATTGCGATTGGACTTTGCCTCACGCTCATCCACCTGATCTCGATCCCCGTGACGAACACGTCGGTGAACCCTGCGCGTTCCACCGGGGTTGCGTTTTTCTCAGACAATGCGCTGGCTGTGCCGCAGCTTTGGCTGTTCTGGGTTGCTCCGCTTGTTGGAGCAGCATTGGGAGCTATGATTTGGAAATTGCTTTTGGCGCCGGATGAATCGCTCGAAAATATCGGCGGGAGTGAATGAGCATCCGTTCCAGGCTTTCCTAAAGCTTGGCAATTGGCTAGACGCGGCTGCATCAGGGGGCCTGAGGCAGCCGCGTTTCCTTTGTGGGAGCGAGGAAAGTCCGGGCTCCACGAAGCAAAGGTGGCGGGTAACGCCCGCCGGGCGAACCTGGAAACAGGCGCGCTTAGGGAAAGTGCCACAGAGAGTATACCGCCGATGGCGCCTAAAGCGCACAGGCAAGGGTGAAAGGGTGCGGTAAAAGCGCACCGGGGCGTCTGGTAACAGCGTCCGCATGGCAAACCCCACCTGGAGCAAGGCCAAATAGGGGTCTCGTGCTCATCTTCGGATTGGGCAAGCGCGCTTTGCGCCGAGAAGACCCGGGTTGGCTGCTAGAGCCGCATGGCAACATGCGACCCAGATGAATGGCTGCCACCGCAGCGCTGGTCACCAGGGAAACTTGGACGATACCGGTTGTGGAAACAGAACCCGGCTTATGATGGCCCCCTGATTATACGTCATGCCGCTCTGCCAATATTTGGATAGAGTTCATCAAGCGGGCGTGATCGACCATCGGCGCAGACTAGCCTGACATGGAAGCGTTTCAACCGCCTTGGTTCAGGCACACCGCAAGAATGCGCGATAATGCCAACCTCTTCGCGCATCTGTTTAACGAAATTCGCCACACGCACAGCCTTGTTAGTGGGATCTAGACCGCGTTGCAGCGACGGGTCATGCGTGGTGATGCCTGTGGGACAGGTGTTCTTGTTGCACTTCATCGCCTGAATACAGCCAAGCGCAAACATAAAACCGCGTGCAGAAATAACGAAATCAGCACCCGCACATAGCGCCCATGCAACTTCGCTTGGTGTCACTAACTTGCCGCTGGCGACAATGCGGATGCGGTCTTTGAGGCCTGCATCGTTGCGCATATCGACCATCATGGGAAGCGCCTCGCGCAATGTGAGGCCAACATTGTCGATCAGGGGTAATGGTGCGGCCCCTGTCCCTCCATCGCCGCCATCAACGGTGATAAAGTCTGGCGCACTTTGGGGACCGCGTCGTTTGATTTCCTCGAACAATTCTTGAAGCCAGCCATAGGCACCGATTACGGTCTTAAAGCCAACTGGCTTGCCCGTAACTTCGCGGATATGCGTTATTGCATCGAGCAATTCATTGGTGCTGCCGATATCGGGATGACGGTTTGGAGAGATCGACGCCGCGTGCGGCTCGATACCCCTGATTTCAGCGATTTCCTCATTCACCTTGGCAGCAGGCAGAATGCCGCCTTTACCCGGCTTTGCCCCTTGCGAAAGCTTGATTTCAAACATGCGAACCTGATCATGGCTCGCAACTTCACGTAGCTTTTCATCAGACAGATTGCCGCCCTTGTCACGAACACCGTATTTCGCCGTCCCGATCTGGAATACGATGTCAGCGCCGCCCTCGAGGTGAAACGAAGACAGCCCGCCTTCGCCAGTGTTCATCCAGCATCCGGCCTTGGCCGCCCCATGAGAAAGAGCCTGGACAGCAGGCTTGGACAGCGCACCATAGCTCATGCCGGAGATGTTGAAGATAGATGGCGCATTGTACGGGATGCGGGCTGCCCCTTCGCCGATCATCATGGGCGGAGCTGTGGACGCGTCTTTTTCCAAGGTGGGCCAGGGGCAATTGACGAAGATGGGCGTGCCAACAGGATCAAGATTGCGAGTTGAGCCAAACGCGACATTGGTCGATTTTGCCTCAGCTGCGTCATAGACCCAATCGCGCTGAGCTCTGTTAAACGGCATTTCTTCGCGATCCATTGCGAAGAAATACTGCCGGAAGAATTCGCCTAGCTCGGAAAAGACATAGCGCAGGCGGCCTATGACCGGGTAATTGCGTCTGACAGCGTCTGCTGTTTGAAACCGGTCAATGAAAAACAGCACAATCAGCGTCAGGACTATCAAGCCGATAACGAAAATAAAGGCGGTCGATAGTCCGCTAAGCACTGAAGACATGTAAAAAACCTCCGAAGGCGTCCGATACGAGGGGGTTCGTATCGGATGCTGCGAAAGGTTACTACGGCCCCGTCGGGCTAGCAATCACGAGTTATCTGCGCCCTATGCTCGAATAATCGAAGCCAGCTTCACGCATATCATCCGGATTGTAGATATTTCGAAGGTCAACGAGCGTGTGCGACTTTGCCAGCTCTTTGACGCGATTGAGATCGAGTGCCCGAAAAGCATCCCATTCCGTCACGATAGCGACTGCGTCTGCGTCTTCAATTGCCTCATACGGATCATTGCACATGGTAACTTGCGGCATCAGCGGTGCGGCGATCTCCATGCCTTCTGGATCGTAGGCTGCCACTTTGACGCCTGCATCGGTGAGTGTTTGCGCCACTGCTATTGCGGGCGAATCGCGCATATCATCTGTGTTCGGCTTGAAAGTGAGCCCCAGCAATGCCGCTTTCTTGCCGCGAGCATTCTCTGCGCCGCCCAGCGCATCAAGAACTTTGCGGCCCATGGCACGTTTGCGGGTATCGTTCACTTTGACGACAGCCTCAACGATGCGTGTCGGGCTATCATAATCCTCAGAGGTCTTGAGCAATGCCAAAGTGTCTTTTGGGAAGCAGGAACCACCATAGCCTGGGCCCGCATGTAGGAATTTTGAACCGATGCGGTTGTCCATCCCGATACCGCGCGACACGTCTTGAACATTGGCGCCAACTTTCTCGCAAAGATCGGCCATTTCGTTGATGAAAGTGATCTTGGTCGCGAGGAAAGCGTTGGCTGCGTATTTGATCAGTTCGCTTGTACGGCGGTTGACGAAAAGGATTGGTGATTCGTTCAGGAATAGCGGGCGATAAACTTCGCGCATGACGTCGCGGCCAAAATCGTCTTCTGCACCGATTACAATACGATCAGGACGTTTGAAGTCACCGATGGCTGCGCCTTCACGCAGGAATTCAGGATTTGAAACAACGGAGACCTTATGGGCTGTTCCGCTATCAGCCAGAATACGTTCTACTTCATCGCCTGTGCCAACCGGGACGGTTGATTTTGTAACAACAACGGCATCGCCCGAAAGGGTCTCTCCAACTTCTTTGGCCACCTGATAGACGAAAGTCAGATCAGCATGGCCATCGCCGCGGCGGCTTGGTGTGCCCACCGCGATAAAGATGGCGCTTGCGTCTTTGATCCCTTCGGCAAGGTCGGTCGTAAAGGAAAGACGGCCGGCAGCCACATTGTTTTCGACCAGCTTATCAAGTCCGGGCTCATAAATGGGCATTACGCCTTCATGAAGTCGATCAATCTTGCTCTGATCTTTGTCGATGCAAACTACATCGTGACCAAAATCGGCAAAACATGCCCCCGAAACGAGTCCGACATAGCCAGAACCCACCATTGCAATCTTCATTGAGATCAGCCTCTAATCTTGTTTTTACCGCAAGTGCGAAATGAACCCGTCTGATTGCGCAAGCCGACAAGAATGTGAAGTGCGCAAAGGTATAAGTCCCTATCCAAACCAGATGGGTCGGTACTTACTTAAGAGCATTGGTTTCGGTAATCTCGATAGTCCCATTGGCATCGATCGACTGGATAATTCGTTGGGAATCCCCTTCAAGAACCAGCGCTGTCAGCACTCCTGAGCGAAAGGCGCCGGTATCAACGCCCACCCGATTTCCCAAATTGACCACATCATCGAAAATGGTGTGGCCGTGCACCACGACTTTTTCGAGCGGCCCTTGATGGTTCAAAAAGCGGTCCCTTATCCAAAGCATGTCGGACCTTTTTTGCTCAGCGATGGAAATTGATGGGTCAATTCCAGCATGCACGAACAGGTAATCGCCTGCGACGATTTTCTCTTCAAACGCGTTAATGTAGTCGCGCTCTTCCTGGGGTACGAGGCGGGGGAGGGCTGCGAACAATTCCTCCAGAGTCATGGCGTCAAACTGCTGTTTGGAAATGCCGTAGCTTAGAATAGTTTCACGTCCGCCATGCTTTAGAAAATGGCGAAGAATTTCCGGCTTCTCGAAGGATTCGAGAAACATATCCTCATGATTGCCTGCAAGAATCCGCACATTACGCTGTTTTTGCCATTCGCGTGCGCGGCGGACGACGCCTGCGCTTTGAGGGCCTCTATCTACAAGGTCACCGAGCAAGATTATATGCGTGTCGGCTTGACCCAATTTCGCATCATCGGCTTCAATTGCAGCTATCAAAGCTTCAAAAAGATCAAGGCGGCCATGAATATCGCCTATTGCATAATACCGTTGACCCTCAGGCACGCTTGGCAGCTGAGAGCGTGTTTCCGGTTTGGAGTCTAGTAGAGAGCGAAGGGCTTTTAGCATAGTTTTTTGGGTGGTGATTGTCGTCAAGACGATGGCATCTTCAACGCCAACAATTGGTGAACGATTGGACAATGCGCAAGAGCGCATTGCCGCTTGTCCGCTCACTTTAGGTTAAATCGGGTCAATAGTCGCACCAGAGCATTACGGCAACTCAGCGTGATATGTGACGTAATCTCAGCTTTGTTTGATGCAAAATGCGCACACTTCAACAGGTTTGCGCAAATCTGCGTAATTTCCCTTGCGCGTAGGAATGATTATGTGCACGATTATTGCGCACTTTGATGAGACCGTCCTGAAATTAATGCGGCCGCAAAGTGTGCAGGCGGGACGAAGCAACCAACCACAACACCAAAACAGGGAAGTTGTAATGCTAACGTCCATTCGCGGCATATGTGCCGCAACCGTATCTATTGGAGCCCTCCTCTCAGCAGCTCCAGTTCTCGCTTCCGATACCGAAGTTTCGTCTTCGGTTGAAAACGGCGAAACCATTAGTATCAACAGTGTCGATCCAGTGGGGTCGCAGATCGTTAGTCTGGGTGATGCCCTTTCTAGTGCTCCGACTCTTCTTGATCCGACAATAGACTGGTCAGCCCAGTCTGTAGCGGCCAACCGGGCCAATGCGCCGGTTGAAAGTGATACCGCCAATTCGCTTGGTGAAGAAACAGGCATTTCGTTTTCTGCAAATGTCGCATTGACTACCGAATATCGCTTTCGAGGGGTTGATCTGTCTGGCGGGGAGCTCGCCATTCAGGGTGGTTTCGATGTAAGCCATTCCTCTGGCCTTTACGCAGGCGTTTGGGCGTCCAGTCTTGATGAGGACACGGTTGGCTATGGTTCGACCGAGCTCGATATCTACGGCGGTTGGAGCGGCAATCTGACAGAAGGCTTGTCGGCCGACGTAGGCTTTATCGCCTACACATATCCAGATGCGAGCGGCATCAACACAGTCGTGCCTGGCAATTTCGATTATTACGAAGGCTATGCATCGCTGGGCTTTTCCCTCGGACCGATTTCAAGCACTGTCGGCGTTGCTTATGCTCCGGGGCAAGTAGGGCTCGATTTCGGCGGAGCGAGAGATAACTTATATGTCTACACCGATCTCAGCACGGCCATTCCGGGCACACCGCTGACATTGAATGGCCATCTTGGCTACACTGACGGTTCGCTCACTTTTACCAATGACAGCAAAGCGTTCGATTGGTTAATCGGCGTTGATTTGGCTGTTGGCCCAGCGACGCTTAATGCGTCCTATGTCGGCGCAGAAGGCGACGCAATCAACGATCCAGGAGGCGTTTTTACTGACGACGCTTTTGTGGTGACTTTGAGCGCCAGCTTCTAAGTCAGTGCTGATTGCACAAAAGGGGCGAGTGACCTTTATCAGGTCCTCGCCCCTTTTTTGTGCCATTGTTAATCGAGCGAGAAGTTCACCGTCGTCACCACCCGCACTTTCTTGTACGGGCTATCGGATACTCCCCAGCCACCACCATCGCCATCGCGCGCTTCGATTGAGAAATATCCTTGCGTTGCGTCCTTGATTGCTCCGACATGTGCACCTGAATCCTGTGCAAACTGTTGAGCTGATGCGCGTGCATCTCGCGTCGCCTCGGCAACCATTTCCGGCTTGATTTCATTGAGCCCGGTAAAGGTGTAGCTCATGCCTGAGCCCTCTTCCAAAAACACGCCCCGGCTAACCAAATCAAATTGCTGTGCCACTGCTTTTTGCGCGAGCGCGATATCGTCAGTGCGCAATGCAAGCCTTTGTCGGACTGTGTAGGTTGTAATGCCTCGTTGCGTTGAGCTTGAAACATTCGCTCCGGTCGGCTGGAGTGCGGCGGCGGGAAAGCCTAGCTCGGTAAAGAATTGTTCGATCGCTTGTGTATCGCGCCGTACTTTGCTTTGCGCTTCTGTAAGGTTCTCAGCCTTCGCTGAATAGGAAATCGTCCAGGTCGCAAGATCGGCCGTGACATTTCTTTCAGCCAGGCCGCGGACAGTAACGGCGCGATCAGCTTCCTTGGCTCGCAGCAGCCCGTCGCCAAGCAGATACCCTGCAAGCACTACACCAACAGAAACAATAGCTGCCGTCCCAAACCAACGCGCCGTATTGCCGTCTACTGCGTCCTTCGTGTTATTGCCTTGTGTCTTGTTGTCGTTCATCGCATCCTCCTGACCATAAGCTGATACGATGAAGTGTGCTTTTTCATGGATGAACCGTTTTTGAACTGGAATGCGAAATTATGACTCAATTTCTCCACTCGATGATCCGGGTCACGGATCCAGAGGCCACCATTGAATTCTTCAAGCTGTTCGGTGTGGATGAAGTTCGCCGTTTCGATATTGAGGCGGGCCGCTTTACGCTGATCTTTCTTGCTGCGCCGGGACAAGAGGGCGTTGCCGAAATTGAATTGACCTACAATTGGCCGCCCGAAGATGGCAGCGAGCCTGAAACCTATGAGAGTGGACGCAACTTTGGCCACCTCGCTTTTAGGGTGCAGGACATTTACGAGACGTGTCAGCGCGTGGCCGATGCAGGCCACACCATCCACCGCCCTCCGCGCGATGGACATATGGCGTTTATAAAATCACCCGATGGCATTTCGATAGAACTTCTTCAGGACGGTCGGCTGGAGCCTAAGGAGCCGTGGGCCAGCATGGACAATGTCGGCAGCTGGTGAAGCTGCCGACATTCACTTGCCGGTAGGTTGAGTACCCTGATCGTCGCAGTCCTCAGCGCTATGCGTGGTTGTCAGGCGCAGCACTATAAAGCCAAGCACGGCGGAGATAGCTGATCCTGTAAGGATGCCGATTTTCGCCTCTTCGATAAGGATTTCATTCCCAGGGAACGCGAGGCCGCCGATAAACAGGCTCATGGTAAAACCAATCCCGCAAAGGATCGATATCCCCCAGATCTCGGGCCAATTTGCGTTTTCTGGACGGCGGGCAAAGCCCGTCTTGTCGGCAATAAGGACGGTTGAGAATATCCCAACCTGTTTTCCAATCACCAAACCAGCGGCAATTGCATAAGGAAGTGGGTCAAGCAGCGCTTCGGCACCCATGCCTACAAACGATACGCCTGCATTGGCGAACCCGAACACTGGGACTACGAGATATGCGCTCCAAGGAGCAAGGCCGTGCTCCAGCTTTTCGAGCATGGAATTGCCGTCCCTCTTGCGAAGCGGAATGGTCAACGCAGCGACGACCCCAGCAATCGTTGCATGAACGCCCGAATGCAGCACACAATACCAAAGCACGATAGCGCCAATGATGAAGGGCCAGAAAACGCTCACTTTCATCCGGTTCATGACAACCATTACAGCGAGAACCGCAGCCGAGGCTGCGAGCCATTCGATATAAATTGATGGCGTGTAGAACACTGCAATCACCATTACCGCCCCAATGTCGTCAACAATCGCGACAGTCAGCAGGAACAGGCGGAGCGAGGCAGGAACTCTGTTTCCCAAAAGGCCCAATACCCCCATCGCAAAAGCAATATCTGTCGCTGCCGGGATCGCCCAACCGCTGGTGTAGGCTCCGCCGCCGGAAACAATCATGTAAACCGCAGCAGGGGCGAGCATCCCCGCAAGCGCCGCGATCATTGGAAGCCTCCGCGCTGCAGGATCAGAAAGCGATCCCGATATCACTTCACGCTTCACTTCTAGGCCCACAACGAAGAAAAATACGGCCATTAAGCCGTCATTGATCCAGTAATGAAGGTCTTTTAATTTAGAGATCGGCGTCCATGCCAGCTCACCATAGAAAAGGTCTTTGTATTCGGCAGACAGCGATGAATTTGCTGCAATCATGGCCGCTGCCGCTACGAGAATAAGCAATATTCCCGCAGAAGCATCACCCACGAAAAGAGCGCGAACTGGTGCGAAAACTCTACGAAGAGGTTGCGAAGCTTGATTTTGAGTGTCTGACATAAGGCCTGTTTGAGTTAACTGTTCTCGTTTGTGTTGCAACAGTAAGACAAGAATGTATTCTGACTTGAGAATGGACAGGGGCGCAGGTGACTATTTGGGGGTTTTCATTGTGGCAATGGCTGGCAATGATTCAGCACGAATTGCTTTTATTTGCCGGTGTGTTCTTCCTGATTGGTGCATTGGATGACTTGGCGATTGATTTGAGCTGGCTATGGCTGAAGCTTACCGGTCGGGCAAGGACTCCTGAACTCAATCGCATCGCATTGCAGCATCGCGAATTGGATGGCCCCGCAGCTGTCTTTATCCCGGCATGGCAGGAATCCGAAGTAATCGGCGACACTATCGAGCACATCCTCACGAGCTGGCCCCACAGATATATGCGGCTCTATATTGGATGCTATCGCAACGACCCTGCAACCATTGATGCCTGCATTAACGGCGCCGGTGGTGATGATCGGTTGCGGATTATTGTGCATGACAAAGATGGACCGACAACAAAGGCCGATTGCCTCAATCGTCTTTACGAGGCGCTGCGTAGCGATGAACGTCGCGGCCAGTTTCGGTTCGCCTCGGTCGTTTTCCATGACGCAGAAGACATGGTCGACCCCGCAGCTCTTGGATTGCTAAGCGCGTCGATTGAAGACGGGGCGGATTTTGTCCAAATTCCGGTTGAACCGATGGTGCAACCCAATAGCCGGTTTTGCGGCAGCCACTATTGTGAAGAATTCGCTGAATCTCACGGAAAAGCGATGGTGGTGCGTGATGCATTTGGTGTCGGGCTTCCTGGTGCCGGGGTGGGTTGTGCAATTTCGCGAAAGGCGCTGGGCTGGCTGGACAAGCGGGCAGGCAAACCTGAACAGCCTTTCGCCTCAGATTCTTTGACCGAAGACTATGAACTGGGCCTAAGTGTTGCTGCAGCAGGTGGGACGTGCCGTTTCATACGCGCACGCGGAGCACAAGACGGCAAACTGATCGCAACCCGTGCATATTTTCCATCCAAGCTCGGGGAAGTTACTCGTCAAAAAACACGCTGGATACACGGCATTGCTTTGCAAGGTTGGGACCGCGTGGGTTGGAGTGGCCATTGGGTTGAAACATGGATGCGCGCGCGCGATCGGCGCGGACCTGTAACGGCTCTGATCTTGTTGATCGGTTACGTGCTTATTGTGCTGGCGGGCCTTGGTTGGGCTCTGGCGGGGCTGGGTATTACTCCTGCTATCGAATTTTCTCCTCTGCTAAAGACGCTTCTTTTTGCAAACCTATTCGCATTTGTTTGGAGAGCGATCTGGCGTTTTGCGTTTACCGCGAGCATTTATGGGGCTGGCGAAGGAATTTTCGCGATCATCCGTATTCCTGTGACGAATGTTATTTCGATAATCGCTGGGCGCCGCGCAGTAACGGCTTATGCCCGAAGTCTGATGGGGCGCGGGATTGAATGGGATAAGACCAGCCACACGCTTCACCCGACAACCGTCGGCAGGCCTAAAATCAGAGTGGTCTGATGACGATGGCGGGTGCATCTAGGCGGGGTGGGCCATTACTGACATTTGTCGTGATTGGCGTTGCATGGCTGGGCGCGCGTGCGATGCTGTGGGAAAGCCCATTTCCATACTCAGACGAAACCTCGCCGGATATGAGCGATACGAGCGATACGAGCGATACGAGCGTGCCATTAACCCTCGATGCAGCTAAAGGCTGGCTTACTGAACCGTCTCAAGACCAAAACGGGCATGACAACAAATTCTTTGTTCGCGCAGAACCAATAGCGGGTCGTAATCCATCGTATGGCGGATTTGTTCGTGTCCCCATTCGCAAAGATGTTGTCCGCGTAAGCCTTAGACCGAGCGATCAGACATTTCTCCCCGCTTCGCGATGGGCCAATCTCCCACGTGAATACACCGCACAGTCGTCTATGGGGCATACAATGCTGCTACGCGCGGCGATGCGCGAAACTGGGCAAGGCAGGTTGAGGGATGCTGCTTATAGAAATGCCATGCTGGCGAGCGCTCAGGGGAGCGGGTCTTCGCCCACCGGTCCCGCTGTGACCGAAGCGGGGGCAGGGGCAGATCGCTGGACGCTGGATGTATGGGGGTTTTCCCGCCAAGGTTCCAGCGCAGCCCCGATTTCGCAAGGTCGTGTACCCACTTATGGAGCCAGCCAAGCTGGTGCCAAACTGGCCTATCGCCTCGCTCCAAAATCCGGCCATGATCCGCGGGTTTTCCTAAGAGCTTACCGCGCACTGATTGCGAATGGCGAAAGTGAGATTGCGGCGGGAGGATCGGCTCGTTTGCTTTCCAACGTGCCCGTTCGGATTGCAGGTGAAGTGCGCTACACGGATACCGTGCTAGGTGGGCGCTTCCGTCCTGCTGGTTACGCCTTTACTGAAATTCCTCCGATAAGCCTTCCTGGTCGCTTCTCACTCGAAGCATATGCCCAAGGGGGGTATGTGGGCGGGAGCGGTTCCACCTTCTTTGCCGATGGCCAGGCTGTTGCAACGCGCAATATTACCAATTTTACGGCAGGTAAATTTGGCAATGCTCGCTTTAGTGCTGGCGGCGGTGTCTGGGGCGGAGCCCAGAGGGGAGCAAGCAGGTTGGATATTGGCCCAACAATGCGAATAGACATGAAAATTGGCAATGTGCCCACTCGTGTCTCGGTCGATTGGCGGCAAAAAATCGCAGGTGATGCTGCGCCAGAATCAGGGGTGGCGGCGACAATATCGACCCGCTTTTAAGCCTGCTTTCATCCAGCATAACCTAAACCATGGCTAGTCAATTGGTCCGCCTGGCTTACAACCAGCGTGTGATTTAACTTGAGCGGCGGGGATCATTGATCCCGCGTCCCTTTTATCCCTGCGCACAGTGGAGTAGTTGCCTAGTATGGACGTATATCTTCCCATTGCGAATCTATCGGTAAATGGCTTTGTCATTATCGTGCTTGGCTTTGGAACGGGCGTCTTGTCAGGGCTCTTTGGCGTTGGTGGCGGATTTCTTACAACGCCTCTCCTTATCTTTTACGGCATCCCCCCAACCGTTGCGGCAGCATCTGCTGCAACGCAGGTCACCGGGGCGAGTGTTTCGGGTGTATTGGCGCATAGACGGCGCAATGGTGTTGATTATCGCATGGGCGGAGTCTTGGTCGGAGGCGGCGTAATCGGTGCAATGTTTGGTGCATTGCTGTTCCGTGCGCTGCAATCGCTTGGGCAGATCGACGTTGTTATCAACATTCTCTACGTCATAATGCTCGGCACGATCGGCTCATTGATGATGCGAGAGGCTTTGGGCGTTCTAATCCCTGGCCGCCTAGGCAAGAGTGACCAGCCGCGCAAAAGACGTCACCATCCCTTGGTCGCAGCGATGCCTTATCGCTGGCGGTTTTACAGCTCGGGACTTTATATATCCCCACTAGCGCCCCTGCTTTTGGGGGTCGTGGTGGGAATTTTGACAATGCTCATGGGCGTGGGCGGTGGGTTCCTGCTCGTCCCGGCGATGCTGTATCTTTTGGGAATGAGCGGCAATGTTGTTGTTGGGACGTCGCTGTTTCAAATCCTGTTCGTGACCATGGTCACAACTATGACGCACGCACTGACCACGAAAGCGGTTGATATTGTGCTTGCTGGATTGCTGCTGATTGGATCAGTTTTAGGCGCGCAGTTTGGCACGCAGATCGCTTTGAAAGCGCGACCTGAAATCCTTCGGCTTCTTTTGGCAGGTCTTGTGCTTTTGATTGCTGTCAGAATGCTATGGGGTCTCGGTGTGCAGCCGGATGAGATATATACGGTGAGCCCCCTGTGATCCGTATTGGCAAGTTTGCCTTTTTGTTGCTCGCTGTCTTGTTTGCATCGGGACAGCGCGAACCGATACTGGTGCCTGAAGTCAGCCAGTCACGTGTCGAAGTCCGTCAGGGTTTCACAGGAGCCGACCTCTTGCTTTATGGGGCTGTGATCGATCCCATCGGCATCGAAGACGGAAGCAAATACGATATTGTCGTAGTGCTAAAAGGTCCGACAGAACCCATTCGCCTGCGCGAGAAAGACAGGATCGCTGGCATTTGGATGAATGCACAGACATCCGATTTTCGCTCTGCGCCGTCGTTTTTCGCAGTGGCATCTTCTGCTCCTATCGAAGCGATTGTGGATGAACGCACAGCAGCGATTTACGAACTTGGTATGAATTTCATTCAGCTGAGCCCCTCAGGAGAGATCGATCCAGATCAGCAGGCACGCTTTTCTGCAGGGCTTGTTGATCTACGACGCCGTCAGGACCTGTATAAAGAAGATCCAGAAGGAGTGCGGATTAGCGAAGGCGTTCTGTATCAGGCGCGGATTAGATTGCCTTCCAATGTCACTACGGGTCTTTACACAGCGGAAACATTCGCAATTGCCAATGGCCGGGTGCTCGCCAGTGCTACTGCCGAAATCGAAGTCGAGAAGGTAGGGCTGGAGGGACGCGTTGTGCGCGCTGCTGAGGAACGCTCATTCTGGTATGGGATGCTCGCGATCGTTTTATCACTCGGCATGGGGTGGTTTGCAGGCCGGTTTTTTGGCCGCTCGAGCTAAATTCACTCCGATTTTGACGCGATTTTAACTTTGCTAAGGGTATTTCCGTGCTCGCAAAGCGTTGCGGTCTGTGCCGTGAGTCGTGTTTGCCAGGGGTAGGCATTTAGATGAGCGATATGAGCCAACACAATTTTGATCGCACGGACAATCAGGCTTTTACTGAAGCCAAACCGGCGGCCTCCAGCCAGGATAATGCTGGACTACCCATCGGTGTGGTGTTGGAGATTTCAGGCTCCGGGTCACAAATCGCTTTCGACCTTCAGCGCATCAATGAATGCATGGAGGATGATGACCCTTCAATCGCACTTGCAGGTCAAGTCGGAAGTCAGGTGAAAATCCGTGTTGGCGATGCTTGGCTGCTTGCCAACGTTCGTGACCAGCGCAAAGATCGCCGAACCGATGGCGGTGTTATTGCCAATATCGACTTTTTGGGTGAGGGCGCAGAGGAAAAACTGACCGGACGCATCCACGGCTTCAAACGCGGTGTTACCCGTTATCCAGTGCCTGGTGCGCTCGCTTATCCTGCGACAACCAAAGACCTTGAACAAATCTACGCCAGCGATGGCCGCGCAAACATCACCATTGGCAAAGTGTTCCCAACCAAGGACATTCGCGCTGGCCTTTATATCGATGCAATGCTGGGTAAACACTTTGCCCTGCTGGGATCGACCGGTACAGGTAAATCCACCAGCGCCGCGCTGATCCTGCACCGTATTTGCGAGGCCGCACCCCAGGGCCATATCGTTATGATTGACCCTCACGGTGAGTATTCCGCAGCCTTCCGCCAGACAGGTCAAATCCTCGACGTGTCGAACCTGCAAATGCCGTATTGGCTGATGAACTTTGAAGAACACTGCGAAGTGCTTCTCACCAGCAGCGGCAATGATCGCCAAGTTGATAGCGATATCCTTGCCAAGTGTCTGTTGCACGCACGGTCCAAAAACCGTTTGGCTGAAACCATGGGCAAGATCACCGTGGATTCGCCTATTCCCTATCTCCTTTCTGACTTTTCCAATGTCCTGCAAGACGAGATGGGCAAGCTGGACAAAGCCACATCATCGGCGCCTTACATGCGGATCAAGGGCAAACTCGAAGAGTTAAAAGCCGACCCGCGCTACCAATTCATGTTCTCCGGCATGCTTGTCGGTGACACGATGGCGCAGTTTATCTCCACGGTGTTCCGCATGCCGGGTGACGGCAAACCAATCTCTATCATCGACGTGTCGGGCGTTCCTTCTGATATCACCGCAACGGTTGTTGCTGTGCTTTCGCGTCTTGTTTTCGACTTTGCGATCTGGGGACGTGAAGACAACACGCGGCCAGTATTGCTCGTTTGTGAAGAGGCGCACCGATATGTGCCCTCGGAGAAAAACTCCGATGGGTCTTCGGTGGGCCGCATTCTAAGCCGGATCGCGAAAGAGGGCCGGAAATACGGTATCTCGCTTGGCCTTATCACGCAGCGTCCATCCGACCTTGCCGAAGGCGTCTTGTCGCAGTGCGGCACGATCATCTCGATGCGTCTCAACAATGACCGTGACCAGGCATTTGTGCGCGCAGCCATGCCCGAAGGGTCTCGCGGCTTTCTCGATTCGATCCCAGCGCTACGCAACCGGGAATGCATCGTTTGCGGTGAAGGTGTTGCGATCCCTATCCGGGTAAGCTTTGACAATCTTGAAGAACACAAGCGCCCCGCATCCGAAGATCCCAGCTTTGTCGAGCTGTGGAACGGCGGCGGCGGCGAAGAAGAAATGGTCGAGCGCGTCGTCCTTCGTTGGCGTTCTCAAGGGTAATTTTTGTTTTGCGCACCCCATCCGGGGAGCGACTTTCTCGCTCACGCGGCCTGAAGGCCGCATCGCTGCGGGCGTGCGCTCGCCCTCGCGGTCGCTTCGCAACCGAAACTCATCATCGTGCACTATCGCAAAACTTCTTCTCCTCGCTGCATAAGGGAGGGGATCAAGGGGTGGGTTCGAGCCGGGAGGCTCGTTTGGGATGGTTGGCGGTACAAATCAATCACGTACCCCGGCTGTCCCCATACAGATGGATATGCAGCCGGTCGCTCATCCGAAATCCGTGCTTTAAACAGATTGGGCTCAGCCATTCTTGTTTTTCGCGCAAGGCCCCGCTTGTGGTCCCTTCGGCCATAAGAAAAAGCCGTTCAGGCAAGATGCCATGGCGTTTTTGTAGCGCAAGGACCTCGTCCACATCGGACGGGCTAGCGATCACAAACTTGAAGAAGGCGCGTGGGTCGCAGGCATAGCTATCGAGGCGTTCATCGATTAACGCCATTTCCGCCGGATTGCCAGAATGCGCAAGCTTTGGGCTGACATTGTACTGGTCCACCCGGATGTCGATATGCGCGCTGGTCCGCGTCGTGCCGTTGGTTTCGATCTCGACCTCGATGTCAGGCAGGATCGCCAGCATGTCAGCAAGCGCAGCGCACTGCATCAACGGTTCTCCTCCGGTGATGACCAGGCGTTTCTGAGCCAATGCGGCGATTTTCGCAGCGGCTTTGGCAGGCGAAACCGCCACCTGATTGGCTTTACGATCATAGGCTATTCCATCGCGGTGCGGGCGCTTGTCCAGATCAGCGCCGCCCTCAAAGCGCCACGTATAGGCGGTGTCGCACCAAGTGCATGCGAGATTGCAGCGCGACAGACGGATGAAGGAAACAGGCACACCTGCTGATGGCCCTTCGCCTTGGAGAGATGCGAAGATCTCCGGGCCGCCCGTGTCATCGGTTGCGAGTATCAGGTCGGCCATTGGGTATCCACCACGCTAGTCGACCATTTACGGGGGCTTAGTGGAGGCATGCGCAGCATGTTACACGGTCCAAAGAATGAAATCCAGTCGATCACTGGTGCAGATTTTGATTGGAAAATACGATCAGAAACGACAAATTGCGACGCGGCTGCAGTCATACAAGCCCTATGCCAGGAAACAGCGACCAATGATTGCGATTTGCATGCATCTTGAGAGCACAGACCGGTGCTCTGTCGGCTCAGGTTTGCCGGCACAATTCCCTTGCATCGTAGTTCGCCGAGCCTCTCGACTTCTCGCAAAATAGCACTCGCCGCTCTTCAAACACCTCGGAAAATCTTTCTCTGTCGATCGCTATATCGACCTTTTCTAGGCATTTGCTGTTGACGAGTTCGAATGTTCTCGTTTCGCTAAAGTCCAAACCGATCCCCTTGTCAGCGAGTTTGCTATAATCGTCGCAGTCATCAGGTTGCACAGTCAGCAACGTTTTCGCTCCAGCATCCGCAACATTGCCTGCAATATCGTCGAGAAATCCTTCCGCCGTGGAAACACAGCCTGCATTCAACAACGACACACCAAGCAATATCCCAATTCTGTAGTGCACGACCATTTTGTTCCCCTTTTTTGCTCAGAATTTCTCAGAGCCAATAAATTTACGGCAGTTTATGATCAGAAGCGGTCAACGCTAACGCACGACAACTTCGTTCACACTCATCAGGTACCTGCGACCTTGCTCGCCATCGGCCGATATCCTGACGGCCGACACCTCAGTGGGAGGAAAGCGGTGGCAAATCTTGTTTTCGGTATTGCCTCGCACTTGTGCAACCTTCTTCCAGCCGGAAAGCGTTTCAATTTCCACGGTATAGCGATCCATCTTGTCGGGCCGCGGGATAATGAAGTAGATTTGCTCGGTATCGCTATAAGGCTCGGGCCAATGCAATTCAACCCAGCTTGCACCGTAATCGGCGCTGGTCCAGCTTTCTTTTGAACTTCGGTATTCTTCGCGATCTTGGTCGATCATGTTGGCGGCTGCGTAACATCCCGTCGCGTCACAACGCGTTGATGGAACTTCGAGCTCGGCAAACTTGGCTATATTCCGTTTGCGTTTGAACATCTTGTGGTCACACGGAAGCGAAGGCATCAAATTTGGATCGGCTGCGCTTGTCACCGCCTGTGAAAGGATGGTTGGGTTGCAATCAAATCGTGCGCCGACAATTCTGTAGTTGGCATCCAGACAGGTTGTCCGGCGCTCAAACTTCTTGGGCGAAGGACGTTCGGTTATGACCAGTAGGTCGCCTTCGATACGGGGCATTGCGCTGGTACCCGTCAATCCTTCGAGGACAACCAAGGCATCATCATCGTATATGGTGAAACTGTTTTTTGCTGGAGCCGTCTGAATACGAAAGACCGTATCATCGCCCCCATTGCGCAGCCGTATTTCCTCATATTCCTCGCCCGAGCCATAGCCAGTAAGCTGTTTTGCATCGCTCGCCCGAAAGATTGCGACCTGATCACCGGACCAGCGTCTGAATGCGTAAATATCATCTTTGAGCCAGGCAATCTGGTCAGCCCTTTTGGGCGCGGGTGGGATCACGAATTCTCGTTTGGTCTCATCGTAAAGTCCAAGAGACAACTCACTGGATCGTATCCCTGCCTGCTGGCGGACGCGGGCTGGCTCAACAGCCCAAAGGCCGGCTGATCTTTCGTTCTTGAAGACAGGATCTATCCAGTTGTAGACATCAGTGTCGGGCAGCAACAGCTCATCTTTTTTGAGATCATAGACGTTGAGACCATCATCACCATCAGCAGCGCTGTTCTTAACATAGCCAATGACGTAACGCGGTTCCTCGCTGGCTATATCGGCTGACACAGTTTCCTTTATATGTGTGAAAACAAAGGGTAAAAGCAATTCACCACTTGATATGTTCAAGCGGCTTTGAAGCCCTGCTTTCTCAACCGTGAATTCAAGGTCATCCAACGACACTTTCTGGTATTCTGGCGGCTTGGGAAAGACGTTATCGTAGATCGGGTCAATTCGAACCGACCTTGCGTTTAGATCAAAGACTCCCCACGATCGCCCGTCCCAAGAGAACGGGATCATTCCGTTATTTGATCGCCAGCTTTGGCCCCATCCCCCCTTGGGAACCGCTCTAAAAGATCTTAGGGGTAGCGCATGCTTAAATCGTCGGGGCAGAAACTGAGCCCCGCTATTGTCGAGCGCGGTAAATTCCTCGGCGGTAAACGCAATCGCATAGCCATCGTCTGAATAGCGAGCGATCTGGTCAAACTGCGGCTTGGTGACAAGCTCGTCTTTGCAGAGGTCGTAAACACCGACCTTGTTATTGGTATCAGTGACGAAAATGAGATCATTGTAACGATGGGTCGAGACGTCATAGCCAAGTGGCCGTACCACTCTGCCCCGCGCATCCAATATTTCAGGGGAACGAATGCCAATAATGAAACCGCCAGCACCATCGCTTGCAGTGCGGATGGCATCACCGCTCAATTCAAGACCACAACTGAACCCGGCGATTGACGTTTGGCGAGCTTGTCCCTGCGCCGTGCCCGCAATCGAGAAAGCGGCTGCGCTTAATGCGATCGCGCCAAGAGAAAACAAACTCTTCTGCATTTTTCCGTCCCCTCGGCCACCTGATTGGGGCGACCAGCGTCTTGATTTCGTCGGTCGAAAGATCGACGACAACTTCTTTAAATACACGCTATTGTAACGGTCTATGAATGAAAATGTGATTTACAAACAACGCGCAAGCAACCAGAATATGGATAATTGGCGAAAAATTCTTTGTTCGCTCGGGTAAGGTGCAGAACCTCCGGTTGGCTTTGCAGCAGACCCAAACATCCCGCTTCTCAAAACCTCTAGGCCAGACATTCGCAACCCCTGCGAGGCTGGCGCGGCTATGAAACTATCCCAGCCGCGCCAGTGCGCCTTGCAGCCGCTCCACTTCGCCCGAATGGTGCGCGAAGTCCTCGCGAGCCTTTTCGACTGCTTCGGGTTTGGCGCGTTCGACGAAGTTTGCATTGGACAGCCTGCCATCCAAAGACTTCGCTTCCTTCTGCGAGGTTTCGAGTGCCTTTGTCAGGCGGGCTTTTTCGGCGTCGATATCGATGATCCCTTCGAGGGGGATCACGAACACGTCGCCCAAAGCCGTTACCTGCATGGCCGGGCCTTCAGGCGCGTCGCCGTGGACCACTGGGGTCAGCCGCGCGAGGCGTTCGATGGCGGCGCTGGAGCGATCAATGGTACTTGTCGCCAGCGCTGAGGCGTTGGGCATATAGGCTGCAAGCTTCGCGCCCGGTGCAATGCCAAGCTCGTTCTTGGCCGAGCGGACATTGGTCGTGAGGTCAATCACCCAGTCAATCGCATCGGTCGCATCCTTCGAGACTTCGGCACGCGGATCGGGCCAGCTTGCGGTGATGAGGTCGTACTTCCTCTGACCCTGGGCATGCCACAGCTCTTCGGTGATGAAGGGCATGAAGGGATGCAACATGACGAGGATCTGATCGAGCGCCCATCCGGCAACCTCGCGGGTTTCCTTTGCGGGCAGGGCATCGGGGTCCGATCCTTCGGCGAAAACCGGCTTGATAAGCTCCAGATACCAGTCGCAGAACTTTGACCATGTGAATTGATAGATCGTATTGGAGGCAGCATCAAAGCGCAGGTCTTCCATGGCTGCTACGATTTCGGCGCAGACTTGCTGGACCTCGCCAATGATCCATTGATTGGCCGCGAGGCGAGCGGTGGGAGCTTTGATTGTCGTGCTTTTGCCGATGCCGTTGGACTGGCAGAAACGCGTTGCATTCCAGAGCTTTGTTGCAAAGTTGCGGTATCCCTCGACCCGCTTCTCATCCATCTTGATGTCGCGGCCCTGGCTTTCCATCGCCGCCATAAAGAACCGCAGAGCGTCCGCGCCGTATTGATCGATGAGGCCAAGCGGATCGACCACATTGCCCTTGGACTTCGACATTTTCGCGCCGTCTGCTGCGCGAACCAGACCGTGCAGATAGAGCTTGGGCCACGGGGCCTCGCCCATATTGTACTGCCCCATCATCATCATCCGCGCGTCCCAGAAGAACAGGATGTCGAAGCCCGAGATCAGCAGGTTGTTAGGGAAGTGCTTGTCGAGCAGATCGGTTTTGTCCGGCCAACCGAGCGTGGCGAACGGCCACAGCGCCGAGGAGAACCACGTGTCGAGGACATCGGGGTCCTGCCATATGGTAACGGCTTTCGATACCGTGTCTGCCGGCTCCACGAATTCCGTGACTGTCTCTATGTCTAGGTCATCAGCCGGATACTTGTCGCGGGCAAAGACTGGGTAGCCATCGCCATAGTAATGCCGCGCTTGATCGAGCGCTTCGGTCTCGGACTGAGCGACAAACACCTTATTGATATTCGGACCTTCCGAAAGTGTTCCGTCCTCATTCTTGATCGGCCCAAACCAAGCCGGGATGCGGTGGCCCCACCAAAGCTGCCGCGACACGCACCACGGCTGGATGTTTTCCATCCAGTTGAAGAAGGTTTTCCCCCAGCTTTTCGGGACGATCTCGATGGTGCCGTCGCGCACGTCCTGAATCGGCTTTTGCGCGAGCTTTTCGGCGTCGACATACCACTGGTCGGTCAGCCATGGCTCAATCACCACGCCGCCGCGGTCGCCGAAGGGCGTTGCGATTTGGCGCGGTTCGGCGTCGTGTTCGACTTCCTCGCCCTTCTTGGTCTTGGTGATGTGCGGGATCAGGTAGCCCTCATCCTTTAGCCGCTGGACGACGAGTTCGCGCGCGCCCGGCACACCGTCTCGCTTGAAGCGGTGGAGACCGTGGAACTCCTTAGGCACCAGCCCGTCCGCTGTCTGGCAGACATTGGCATCACCATCGAGCATGTTGAGCATATCGCCCGCCGCAATCCCGGCGCGCTTGCCAACCTCAAAGTCGTTGAAATCGTGCCCCGGCGTGATCTTCACCGCGCCCGAACCCAGTTCGGGATCGGCGTGCTCGTCGGCAACAATCGAAATGCGGCGGCCAGTGATCGGCAGGATCACATGCTTGCCGACAACGCTCTTATAGCGCTCGTCCGTCGGGTGCACCGCAACCGCCATATCGGCGAGCATCGTTTCGGGCCGCGTGGTCGCGACCTCGATGTAGTCTTGGCCTGAATCCAGCGTTACACCGTCTTCCAGCGGATATTTGAAGTGCCAGAAATGGCCTGCAATCGTCTGCTGTTCGACCTCAAGATCGGAAATCGCGGTTTTCAGCTTCGGATCCCAGTTCACTAGCCGCTTGTCGCGGTAGATCAGGTCATCATTGTAAAGGTCCACGAATGTCTTGAGCACGGCTTTCGTAAAGTGCTCGTCCATCGTGAATTGCTCGCGTGACCAATCCATCGAGCATCCCAATCGGCGCAGCTGGTTGGTGATGGTCCCGCCGCTTGTCGCTTTCCATTCCCACACTTTGTCGACGAATTCGTCGCGAGAATAATTGGTGCGTTTGTCCTGTCGCGCCTCCATCTGGCGCTCGACCACCATCTGCGTCGCGATCCCTGCATGATCGGTCCCGACGACCCACAGCGCATCTTTTCCGCGAAGCCGCTCGTAGCGGATCACGATATCCTGCAAGGTGTTGTCGAGCGCATGGCCGATATGGAGCGAGCCGGTGACGTTGGGCGGCGGGTTCACGATGGTGAAGGGTTCGGCATTGGGGCGTTCGGGGCGGAAACCGCCGGTTTCTTCCCAATGCTTGTACCATCGCGCTTCGATATCGGCGGGGTTGAACGTGGTTGGTAATGTCATTTTTGTGCAGGCCGCGTTTTTGTGAGGTGCGCTCAGACATCCGCCTGAACTTGGGCCGGGCCGCCCGGCCCGAAAGAACAAACAACCCCATGCCAAGCCTGTGCGCTGTGCGCAACATCTCAACACTCCATCACGCTCTACCTCTTGAGAATGTGTGACATTATCCGCATACCGCACATTCGATGGACGGGAATGCGCATTTCTCCCTCTTTGAGGATGAGGCCGGGGGCACCGGATTGGCCTTTGAAGGGGCCTTACTCGTGTCCAGTGTCGGGCAGATCGATGACGAACTGCACTCATTATCTGAAGTGATAACCAAGATTGACCTCAGCAATGTCGATCAAATTGACACGGTGGGTGCGTGGGTTGCGTGCCGCCTCGCCGTGCAACATCAGGCGGAAATCGTAGGTGCTAGCAACCAAGCACAAAGACTGCTCGATGCGGTGGAAGGGGCAGCAAACGATGCCGATATCACCCCAGCTCGAATTCCCGTTTGGGAACGGGTGCCGCAATCGCTTGGTGAAAGAGTCTACGAAACTCGGTCTGGACTGCTGGGTGTGATCTCGTTTTTGGGCGCTATTCTCGTCGGATTTGGCGCTCTCATTCGCAATCCGTCGCGCTTTCCCGGTCGAGCTTTGGTGCGGCAAATGGAGCTGGTCGGGGTATCGTCGCTTCCAATCATCGGTTTGATGAGTTTTCTGATCGGGATCGTCATTGCCCAGCAAGGCGCGGTTCAATTGTCGCAGTTTGGCGCTGAAACCCTGACAGTAAACCTTGTTGGCCGGATCACCTTGCGCGAACTCGGTGTTTTGATGACTGCGATCATGGTGGCGGGTCGATCAGGCAGCGCGTTTGCAGCGCAGATTGGAACAATGCGCCTTACCGAAGAAGTCGATGCGATGCGTACTATCGGTATCTCTCCGATAGAGCGGCTTGTAATCCCTCGCATTCTTGCCTGCACTTTCATGATGGTTCTACTTGGGTTTTATGCGTCGGTTGTCGGCATTTTGGGCGGCGCTGTTATAGGACAGGTCTCGCTGGGGATCCCGTTTTTTACATTCTTGGCACGCATACAAGAAGTTGTGCCCGCGCATGACTTGTGGGTTGGTCTTATCAAAGCGCCCGTTTTCGGACTGATCGTCGCTCTGGCAGGCTGTTATCATGGGATGCAGGTGAAGGGGAATTCGGAAGAAGTAGGCCTGCGCACCACACTCGCCGTAGTATCGGCGATCTTTGCGGTGATCGTGCTTGATGCGTTTTTCGCCGTTTTCTTTACAGAGATCGGATGGGGGTAAGAGATGGTCGATGATCCCGCCAACACACATGAGCGATTTTGCCCCGATCCTCCGATCGTAGTCCGAGGGCTGGTCAACAAGTTTGGTGATTTCGCAGTCCATGACGGGCTTGATCTCGAAGTGCAACGCGGGGAAATCCTCGGGATTGTTGGCGGGTCGGGCACTGGCAAATCCGTGCTGATGCGCTCCATAATCGGATTGCAGCGCCCAACAGCGGGGTGCATTGATGTACTGGGCCGCACAATTACTGCGGTTGATCTTGATAAGAAGATAGGTGTGCGTCGGCGTTGGGGCGTTCTGTTCCAGGGCGGTGCTTTGTTTTCAACGCTGACAGTGGGCGAAAACGTCGAGGTGCCCCTGCGTCAATTTTACCCCGATATCGACGAAAGTCTCCGACGCGAAATCGCGCGCTATAAGGTGCTGCTTTCCGGACTTCCTGAAGAGGCGATTGCCAAATACCCGTCAGAACTTTCGGGTGGAATGAAAAAGCGTGCAGGGCTGGCGCGCGCATTGGCTCTCGATCCGGAATTGCTGTTTCTTGATGAGCCCACGGCCGGGCTTGATCCCATTGGCGCAGCGGCTTTTGATCGTCAAACGCGCGAGCTGAAAGAGACTTTGGGCCTTACGGTGTTTCTGATTACGCATGATCTCGATACGCTATATGAAATATGTGACCGGGTGGCGGTGTTGGCGGACAAGAAAGTGATTGCGGTTGGAACAATCCCCGAATTGATGGCAACTGGCCATCCATGGATCGAGGACTACTTTGACGGTCCGCGCGGACGAGCCGCGTTGGCAACGCATGATCGCGGAGAAGCTTCGCAAGTGGGGGTTGGGCAAGATGCGTAAGGGGCATGGACAGCAAGGCCCATTCGCGTCCATAGAAATTAGCATGGACGATCAAAGCTAATGGAAACGCGCGCAAATCATCTTTGGGTTGGTGTCGTCACGCTGGTATTGCTGGCAGCATTGGCTGTGTTCATCATTTGGATTGCGCGTTTGGGACAAGGTGAAAGGCGCGAATACGATATCCTGTTTGCCCAAAGCGTTGCGGGCTTGGCTAATGGGTCTGAGGTGTCTTTTGCTGGCGTGCCGGTTGGCCAAGTGGCCGATATTGCGTTGTCTGAGGATGATCCTGAATTTGTTCGCGTCCGGGTACGGGTAAAGAACGAAGTGCCAATCCTGGTCGGAACCACAGCAACCATCCAGGCCAGCTTTACCGGCGTTTCAACCATTTTGCTGGATGGTGCGCGCAAGGATGCACCGGCAATTACATGTGAAACTACCGCATGCCCCGAAGGCAGGCCGATTATTCCAGCAGGGCGCGGCGGGTTTGGCGAGATTGTCGCGAACGCGCCACTACTGCTAGAAAGGCTTGCGACCTTAACCGAGCAGTTGAATCTCATTCTTGGCCCGGAAAACCAGGCCGAATTGTCTGGGATCCTCAAGAACTCCAACCGCTTGACCAAGGAATTGGCTGACGCAGCGCCTCGACTTGAAGGGACCTTTACCGAGCTGGAAGTCGCGCTGAGGGAAGCGGGAGAAGCTTTGGATGCGTTTGAAAAGGTTACTCTGACAACGGACAAGCTAATCAATGAAGAAGGCTCCGCTCTGTCGCAAGAATTGCGCGGCACTTTGGCATCGGCGAATGATGCAGCCGCCTCTTTGGCTGCCACCTTAGAAGACACTCGTCCCGCTGCACGTGCATTGCGCGAAACCACACTGCCCGCAGCAGAGGCGACGTTGCAGGATCTGCGCACCACATCTCGTAGTCTTCGAATTATCACTGAGAGACTCGAAAGCGAAGGGGTTGGCGCACTTGTTGGTACGCAATCACTCCCAGATTATGAGCCCGAGGAATAGTGTTTACATGACCGTTCAAGCGACTTTACGAGCTGGGATAATAGCGGCGATATCTGCCTTTATGTTGGCGGGCTGTGTGAAGGTTGGAATTGGCGGTAGCCGTGATCCAGTTACCAGCCTTTTGACACTGCGCGCTGATACCAGCGCACCGGCTGGTGTATTGACACGCGCAGGTGGTGAACAGGGGCAAAGTGCGATTGCTGTGCTGATCCCAGAGACCCCAGCGAAACTCGATGTGTTGCGCGTGCCGGTAGCTGTATCGGAAAATGAGATTGCCTATCTTCAACGGACGACATGGGTTGAAAAGCCAGCTCGATTATTTCGTCGTCTTTTGGGAGAGACATTGCGGGCGCAAACGGGAGCTTTGATCCTAGACAGCGATGACACACCGCTTTTGGCAGGCCGTATCGTGCGTGGGACATTGCGCGAAATGGGCTATGATGCCGGCACGTCTTCGGTGGTCGTGCAATATGATGCGGTTGTTTCGGTTCCTGATGGCGAGGTGACCTCGCGGCGATTTGAAGCGCGCGAAAGTGGCGTGTTGGCAGAGCCAGGTGCCGTCGGTGATGCGCTGAACCGAACCGCCAATAAAGTGGCAAAAGAAGTCGCTGCGTGGCTGGCGGAGGCTGGCTAAGATTTTGGGCTTAAACCTTTGCCGCCTGCACAAATTGATGCGCAGCGAGAAAGTCCAGTTGGCGTTTTGCACGCCGTTCATTCGCCTCTTGATCGCGGCCCCATTGGTCAGCCTGCCATTCCTCTTCCAAACTGGCAGCTTGCCACAAGGCCAAGGGCCCTTGATGTCCCCCCGCAGCAGTTAGGCCAACGATCAGCGAAGCTGCAAGGTTGGTCATCGCCTCAATTCCTGCAAGCGCAAACGGAGTTTGAGCTTCCAGCAAATTGCGCAAATGCACCAGGCTCGTCTCCGCTTGGGGTTCGTGCATGATGCCGCTGATCCTCGTAAAACTCACATTCTCACGCGCTTCAAACGCAGCGACAATCGGATCCCAGACCTCCACCTGGCGAGTGTAGAGCGGCTCATCAGGACTGGCGCGATATAAAAGGGTATCTGTATCGCCAAACTCCGTCAGAGTGGCAGCGACTTTGGCCTGATCGGCGGCAACTATATCGATTGCATAATCCGCCATATCGCGCATTGGGAAGCGTTCAGGATCAAGTTTTTCACCTTGATTTTCCCATTCTTCGGCGAGCTGTTGAGCAAGCGCGCGTGTGGGAACAACCTGCTCTGCGGTTTTCACCGTCTTTATGCCGCGCCCATCGAGTGTAACTTGCCAGCCATCATCGCGTTCTTTCACGCCGACTGTGTTGTAAAACCGTTTCATTCGCCCTCTTTGGCGTCCGCTTGCTTAAATCGCTTGGCGAAATGCGGCGGCCCGAAAAAAAATCCGATAAATCCGGCAAAGGCAAGAATCACAGAAATCGCATAGGGTATGGGTAATGCGTTCTGAGTTCCTGCAATGCCTGCCATGACGGTCAACAACGATCCAATGCGCACAACGTTTAGAATAATGAAGCGGTTTTTGGCGCGTTTTTGAATTTCGAGATCTTCAATACCAGTCATTGTGAGCCTGCCAAAAGCACCGCGCCCAAATCTTCAACGCTTTTTGCAATGTGATCTGCACCATATGCCATCAATTCATCGGGCTCATGATAGCCCCACGTAACCCCAATCGCTTGCACATTGGCCGCCTTTGCCATTTCAATATCGAAGCTGGTGTCGCCGATCATCACAGCTTCAGATGGCTGCGTGCCGGCCTCAAACAACGCTGCCTCTAACATGGCAGGATGCGGTTTGGAGGGGTGACGGTCTGCGGTTTGCAGGGATACGAATAGGTCGGTGAGACCGTGTGTCGCGAGGCAAGCGGCCAGCCCGCGATCCGATTTGCCCGTGGCGACAGCGAGAGACCACCCCTCGCCATGGAGCGCGTGCAAAAGCTCAGCAATCCCATCGTAGAGCGGCTCATTCAGCAGCCCTTCCTCGCGGCGAGTGCGGAAGATCGTTTTGAAGTTGCCGACAACTTCGCGCGCTTCGTCTTCGGACAGTTGGGGAGCAAGCTCTCGCACGGCCACCGGGAGGCTCAGCCCAACCAGGCGGCGCACCCGGTTTGCGTCCGGCGCGGGCAGCCCTGAGCGATCAAAAGCCTGTTCCATCGACCAGCACACATCCGCCTGCCCATCGACAAGCGTGCCATCACAATCAAAAACCGCGAGCCTTGTCACGTTCAAGCGTCTCGTATCCATTTGGCGAGCGCTGCATTGCCGCCATTTTCAACCCCGGCAGCAATCCGTGCCCGCTCCGCCTCATTCTTCTTCTGTGACAGTTTGAAAGTCGGACGCCACTCATCCACCGTCATGCCAAATCCGGTTATGCCTCTGAACAAGCCAGACCACACTCTCTCGCTGCATTCCGATGCAAACCATTTTTCGCCAGGAATGTGGTCTTCGAAAGTGGTGATGACATCATGCAGCAATTGCTCAAGCTCGGGATCCGATAGGGTGCGAATGCGGCCTTCCATTTCGAGGGCGGCGTAATCCCATGTCGGCACCGTATCGCGGTTGTCGTACCAGCGAGGAGAGATGTATCCGTCCGGCCCATTCACTGTGATCAGCGCGCGTGCACCATCAAGGTGCGGTGTCAACACATTGCTCCGTGCGAGGTGAAAGCGGATATCGCCGCCTCCATTTGATAGCAGAGGCACATGCGCCACGCGTGGGCCATCGGGCGTGGTAAGGAATATCATACCAAACCCGGTCTCGCGGATCAGCTTTTCGAACCGGTCGTGGTCCTCGCTTCTGAAAAGCGGATTGGGATGCATTACCGGCGGCCTTTGGGTTTCCCGCTGCGCTTGATCGCTTTGCGTGTCGTGCTTTTGGACGTCGTGCGCGACCTTCTTTCGCCCCGGCGATCCTTACGGAATTGCTTGGCGTATTGGCGTGCGGCCTGTTTCTTTTGCGCGGGCGTGCGTTCGGGCGCTTCATCACGCATCGGAGCTGCATCGCTGTCATTGATATTAAAACCCAAGGCTTCCATCGAGGCTGCGAAGTGTTCTGGAAGTTCGGCTGTCACATCCAGCTTGCCTCCGGTGCCTTTGCTTTCCGGTGTCCCAATGATCAGGCGGCGCGCATGCAGGTGCATTTTGCGGCTAATTGATCCTGTCAGAAACGCATCTGGTCCGCCATATTTTCCATCGCCCACAATCGGGTGGCCAATCGCGGCCATGTGGACGCGCAATTGGTGAGTGCGCCCGGTGAGCGGTTCAAGTTCGACCCAACTCGCCCGATCGGACGCTCGATCGACCACGCGGTATCGCGTTTTGGCAGGCGCGCCGTCTTCCTCGTCGACATGCATCTTCTCGCCGCCTGTGCCGGGCTGTTTCGCAAGTGGTGCGTCAATTGTCCCTTCGGATACTTCCGGCCTGCCAACGATGAGCGCCCAATAAACCTTCCGCGCGCTACGGCCTGAAAAGCGCTTTGAATAAGACGCAGCGCTGCCGGGCGTCTTGGCAATCAGCAATACGCCCGACGTGTCCTTGTCCAGCCTGTGGACGAGGCGGGGGCGGGGCGTTTCGTCATCCTCAACAAACGCATCAAGCAGGCCATCGACATGACGATTTTGTTTGCTTCCGCCTTGCGTGGCGAGGCCGGGGGGTTTGTTGAGGACGAGCGCTGATGGTGTTTCGCGGATCACCATGGCGCGCGCTTGAGCGATATCTTCAGAGCTTAATTCGCGGCGCTTTTTCAAAGGCTTTCCGCCCGGTTTCGCATCGCCGCCGGGAGGGACACGCAAAACCTGGCCAGCAGCCAGACGATCTTCTGGCTTGGCGCGCTTGCCGTCTACCCTAACCTGCCCGGTGCGCGCCCAGCGCGACACGGTTGCAAAGCCGATTTGAGGTAAATTGCGCTTAAACCAGCGATCCAGCCGGATGCCGTCATCGTCATCTGTGACTGTGAACTGCCGCACTGAGTCGGAATTGCTCATGCCAATCCTCGCATCATCAACAAGCCTGCATAAAGCGCCCCGAGGCCTGCGAGCACCGACACTGCGATGTAAGTGATTGCCGAGAAATGCGCGCCGCGCTCTGCCAAGAGCAGCACTTCCAAACTGAACGCGCTAAAAGTTGTGAAGCCTCCCAGCAATCCGACACCAAGCAGCAATCGCAGCGTGTCGCTTGCTCCACCGTTGCGGGCAATCCAGCCAAACAGAGCTCCCATGGCGAAGCATCCCAGAACATTTGCAGCAAGCGTGGCCCATGGAAAACCGGCCACGCCGCCTGTGAGATAGGCGACCGCACGGCCCAATTGAAAACGAGCAACAGCTCCCACGGCACCGCCTGCTGCGACATATAGGGTTGCGGTGAAAGGAGATAGGCCGAGCGTACTCATGGCACTGCCTTAGCGGCGCGAAATCGCTCTGCCTAGCGTGTGTCGCTTTTCAACCCGCGACTATCTTGCCAAAAACGGCAGCCTGCAGTATAGACTGGGCTTTAGGAGCGCGTTCCAAGTGGGAATCGCGCCATTTCCAGCGTCAATTTTACGCGTAATGCCGCGAATTTCGGCGGCCAATGTGCGTTTTGAAAAGGTAGTGTTCGTTTATGCAAATCATGGTTCGCGATAACAATGTCGATCAGGCTCTGCGCGCTCTGAAGAAGAAACTTCAGCGCGAAGGCGTCTATCGTGAGATGAAATTGCGTCGTCACTATGAAAAGCCAAGCGAAAAGCGCGCCCGTGAAAAGGCTGCTGCTGTGCGCCGCGCGCGCAAGCTTGAGCGTAAACGGATGGAGCGCGACGGCGTCAAATAATGCCGCGCATCAGGTGGGAAACCGCTTGAACGCCTATCTATGATAAGCCATTAGGGCGCGGCTTTATACCGCGCCCTTTTGTTATCGCGCGCCATCTTTCACAGGATTTTGAAATGACCGAAATAACCCGTGTTCCGATTCAGCCGGTGGCAAAGGGATCGCTTACCAAATTGTGGTTGGGTGTTTTTATCGCTGTGTTGGTGGGCGCAGGCATTGCCTGGGCAGCCATTCCCAAGACACTGAAGGTCGAAACCCTTGTCGAAGGAGAAGGGGAGTTTGCACAGGAAGGCGATCTGGCGTTTGTGAAATACACCGGAACTTTAGCCGATACGGGCGAAGAATTTGACAAATGGCGCCCCGAACAATTGCCCATTCCCGGCATCTTTCCCGAAGGCACAGCCTTTGAAATCCAGAAAGGCGCGGTGGTTGATGGCTTTTTCGAAGGTCTTCAGCAGATGAAAAAGGGGGGCAAGTATAAGCTCTATATCCCCGCCAACATGGCCTATGGCGCGACCCCTCCGCCGGGCAGTTCAATCCCGCCCAATGCGGATCTCATCTTCGATGTTGAGATGGTTGATTTTTTCAATGAAGAGCAGCTTCAAAGCCGGATCAATATAATGCAGCAGGCGATCCAGGCACAAAATCCGCAAGGGCTTGGCGGACCCGGCGGTCCTGCTGGAGGCCCACCCCCAGCACAAAACGTTCCTGGACCTCCGCCCGTTCAATCTCCCGGACCCTGATCGAAAGGCTTTTTGATGTCGGTAGATAAAGAAACCGTCGCCAAGATCTCCAAGCTTGCACGCATCAATATGGATGATGCAGCGCTCGAGCGAATGGTGCCCGAACTCAACAATATCCTCGATTGGGTTGAACAATTGGGCGAAGTTGATGTGAGCGAAGTTGAGCCGATGGCCGCGGTCATAGGAGATAAGTTGACACTGCGTGATGATGTGGTGGACGCCGATCCCAAAACTGGCGGAGGGAAACGCGATGCTGTGCTCGCCAATGCGCCCGCAGCGGAGCATGGTTTCTTTGGCGTGCCCAAGGTGATCGAGTGATGGGCAATGTGTTCACTTTCCCCGTTCGCGCTGAGCTTGTCGAAGCACGTGCAGCAAAGTGCCAATTTACGCCCTTCGACAAGCTGAGGACGAGCGGAGTTTTGTGTGACTGATCTTACCAATCTTGGCGTAAAGGCGATCCGCGATGGCGTTGCCTCTGGCGATTTTACAGCGCGCGAAGTGGCAGAAAGCTTCAACGCAGCGGTAGAGGCGGCAAGCGCTTTGAATGCCTTTATCGTCGCAACGCCTGACCATGCTCTGGCCGCCGCAGATGCGGCTGATGCAAGGCGAGCCAAAGGCGAGCAGCTTGGAAAAATGGGCGGCGTGCCGATCGGCATGAAAGACCTCTTCGCAACAACCGGCGTGCAGACAACAGCTGCGAGCCACATTCTTGAAGGGTTCATCCCGAAGTATGAAAGCACTGTCTCGCAGAACCTGTGGGATGCCGGTGCAGGCATGCTGGGCAAACTGAACCTTGATCAGTTCGCGATGGGTTCATCCAACGAAACGTCCTACTTCGGAAATGTGAACTCGCCTTGGCGCAAAGACGGCAGCAATGCCGCGATGTCGCCGGGTGGTTCTTCGGGTGGCTCGTCATCTGCCGTCTCAGCACGTATCGCGCCTGCAGCTACGGGTACCGATACAGGTGGATCAATCCGCCAGCCAGCTGCCTTTACCGGCATCTGCGGGATCAAACCGACCTATGGCCGCTGCTCGCGTTGGGGTGTGGTGGCGTTTGCCTCCTCGCTCGATCAGGCTGGCCCCATGGCTCGTTCGGTAGAGGATTGCGCGATCATGCTGGGCGCAATGGCCGGGCACGACCCCAAGGATGCGACCAGTCTCGATATGCCCGTCCCTGATTGGGAAGGCGCGCTAGACGCTGATCTTAAGGGCAAGCGCATCGGCATTCCCAAGGAATACCGCATGGACGGCACCGATGCCGAAATCCTGGAAAGCTGGGAACAGGGCAAAGCAATGCTGAAGGATGCGGGCGCTGAGATTGTCGATGTCTCGCTCCCTCACACCAAATATGCGCTGCCCGCCTATTACATCATCGCGCCTGCCGAAGCGTCGTCCAACCTGGCGCGCTATGACGGCGTGCGATATGGCCTGCGCGATCTGCCCGAGGGCGCTGGCCTTCAGGACATGTACGCCGCCACGCGCGCCGCCGGTTTTGGCGACGAGGTGAAACGCCGCATTCTGATCGGTACCTATGTTTTGAGCGCGGGCTTCTACGATGCGTACTACACGCAGGCGCAAAAGGTGCGCGCGCTGGTTGCTCGCGATTTTGACCGCGCGTGGGAGGATTGCGACCTGATCCTTGCGCCGACGACGCCGACAGCGTCTTTCCCGCTCGGCAGTCTCAACGATGATCCGCTGACCATGTACCTGAACGACGTGTTTGCAGTGCCTGCATCGTTGGCTGGGCTGCCTGCAATGAGCGTGCCTGCTGGGCTCAACCCCGATGGGCTGCCGCTGGGCCTGCAATTGGTGGGCAAGGCGTTTGACGAACAGGGCGTGCTCGATGCGGGTTTGGCGATTCAGCAGCGCGCCGGGTTTGAAACGGCTCCGGAGAAGTGGTGGTAGGATGACCGGAGAGATCATCTTCGCGACCATTTTCATGGTTTGCTTTGTCCTTCTGGGCGGGGTCGTGATGTATCTCTCCAAGACAATCGATGCCGGCGAAGCGCGCTTTGACAGCGAAACGGGCGAAGAGCTTTCTAACAAAGAGAAACGTGATGAGTGATTACCGCATCCAGGGACAAACCGGCGAATGGGAGGTCGTGATCGGCCTTGAGGTCCACGCGCAGGTTACCAGTAATTCCAAGCTGTTCTCAGGCTCCTCCACCACGTTCGGTGCAGAGCCTAATTCTCAGGTCTCCCTTGTCGATGCGGCGATGCCCGGAATGCTGCCCGTGCCTAACCGCGAATGCATCCGTCAGGCTGTGCGCACTGGCATGGCGATTGAGGCGCAGATCAACAAATGGTCGCGCTTTGACCGCAAGAATTATTTCTATGCCGATTTGCCGCAGGGCTATCAGATCAGCCAGCTTTACCACCCCATCGTGGGCGAGGGATCACTGCTGATTGAAGCGGACGAAAAGCACGGTATCCCGGAAGACAAGGTGATCGGCATTGAGCGCATCCATGTCGAACAGGATGCGGGCAAACTGATGCACGATCAGCACCCGACCATGTCCTATGTCGATTTGAACCGATCAGGCGTCGCTTTGATGGAGATCGTCTCGCGCCCCGATATGACTTCGCCTGCCGAAGCTGGCGCTTATGTGCGCAAACTGCGCTCTATTCTGCGCTATGTTGGCAGTTGTGATGGCAATATGGAAGAAGGCTCCATGCGCGCCGACGTCAACGTGTCGGTGCGTAAAGTGGGCGATACCGAGTTGGGGACGCGGACAGAAACCAAGAATGTGAACTCTGTTCGCTTTGTCATGCAGGTTATCGAATACGAGGCAAACCGTCAGGTCGATGTGCTCGAAAGCGGCGGGAGCATCGATCAGGAAACGCGCCTTTTCGACGTCGCAACCGGGACAACGCGCACTATGCGATCAAAAGAAGATGCGCACGATTATCGCTACTTCCCTGATCCCGATCTTTTGCCATTAGTGCTTGAGGATGACTTCATCGAAGACTGCCGCGCGAGCCTGCCTGAACTGCCCGATGCGAAACGTGTCCGGTATGAAACCGAGCTGGGACTTACGCCTTACAATGCCCGCGAGCTGACTCACGAGGTTGAGACATTCGCGCGCTTTGAAACGCTGCTGAGCGCCGCGAGCGATGCGATGGGCAAGCCTGAAACCAAAGTTGCAACGCAGGTTGCGAACTGGGCGCTTTCCGTGGCTCCCGGTGTCATCAAACAGGCCCGCGAAAACTTCGGAGATGAGGCTGATCCTGTTCATGCAACAGCTGAGCGTCAAGCCGCAATCCTTGCGATGCAAGACAAGGGCGAGATCAGCGGGAAACAGGCCAAAGAAATTTTCGAATTGGTCCTGCGTACGGGTCGGGAGCCGGATGAAATCGCCGATAGCGAAGGCCTCAAACAGGTCAGTGATACGGGTGCTATCGAAGCCGCGATCGACGATATTCTTGCCAACAATCAGGACAAGGTTGAACAGTATAAAGGCGGCAAGGATAAGCTGTTCGGCTTCTTCGTAGGCCAGACGATGAAAGCGATGCAGGGCAAGGCAAATCCCGCAGTGGTGAACCAGATCCTGAAGGACAAGCTTAGCTGAAGCATTGTCAGCTCAGACACAAAAAAGGGCCGCCCGGAAATCTCCGTGGCGGCCCTTTTTGTTAATCGGGTATTGGCGATTAAGCGCGCGTGCCTGACACTGGCATTGCGCCGAATGCGCCTGCGTTCACATTGCCGGTAATGGTGTCACCATCGACAACCGCTTCGCATTCCAGTGTCATTGGCATTGGAACAGTCATGTTCATCTTCCAGGTAAGCGTATTGCCGTCGACTTTGCCTTCTTCGACATCCATCGAACCCATGCCGCCTTCCATCTTGCCAGTGAAAGTACCGTCGCCATTGTCTTCAACGGTGAACGTTCCGGCCTGATCGCCCATCGGGCTTTTGACAGTGGTATTATAAGAACCTGCTACAGACATCATATTCTCCTTGGGTATCAATCAGCAAGCACTGGCCCGCTGTTTGGGTTTTCTCGAGCGCGCCAGGCCCATGCGGCCCGTGAAACTCTGCTGGGTTTTTTACACGTGTGCCAGCGGGCTTCAACCACAATCGGGATGGTCAAAAACAGGCTTTGCAAGAAGCCCAAAGGTCTCCTTGCAAAGCCGTAACGTAAGCGCTTGAGAGTTTTTTCGCGTCCTCACTCAGTCTCAGGTAATTCGCGCACTTCAACAGGCATCCCCAGCTCGTCCAGCTGCGGCTTCACTTGCTCTGCATCTCCCACAACAACCCAGATAAACTCAGAGACATCTAGCGTTTCACGAGCGACTGCATCGAGGCTTTGTGCTGTTTGTGCCTGATACTTTTCTACCAGCGTCTCGTAGTAGTCATCCGGGCGACCATATTGCGCGTTGCTCCGCATTGCGCGAAGCACTGCACCTGATGTTTCGAACCGGCCCGGCAATTCGCCAATTTCACTAGCAACGTTGCGAGTAAGCTCTTCTTCGGTCACGCCTTTGGTGGTGAGGAACTCTGTGGTCTCGCGGATCATTTCAGCGATGGACGGACCGGTTTTATCTGCCTGCACGCCGCCTCGAATGGCATATACGACCGCATTCTCATAGGTTTGTGGGCTACCGCGAACGCCATAACTCCAGCCTTTGGTCTCACGCAGATTGTAATTGAGCCGAGAGAGGAAAGTACCGCCAAGCGAGTTATTGGCATTTGTGAAATCGACATAGTCAGAACTGCTTGCCGATAACTTCGTCATTTGTGCGCCCAGGATCTGGCTTTGCGGAGAATCTGGCCGGTTTACGAGGATGATGCGTCCAGTTTTACCCGCCGCTTTATCCTGCGCAGGAATTGCCTTCTCGCCTTTTGCCATGTCGGGCGCGCCCCAGTCTCCAAAAGCGGAGTTGAGAGCGGCGACAACCTCATCCAATGGCTGATCGGAAATCACGAACACTTCGCCATTGTCGGGACGAATCCATGTGTCTTTGAACGCGATCAGATCATCACGAGTGATGGCGTTGACGCTTTCGATGTTTGAGGTTGAGCCATAGGGTGTGCCCTCGCCGAAGATCTCTGGAGCCATTGTGCGTTGGGCGATGCTGCCCGGATCGCGCAATTGCTGTTTGATGCCTGTGATTGTCTGCGTGCGAAGGCGTTCCAGCTCAGTTGGATCGAAAGCAGGGTTGCGAATGATGTCGGACATCAGTTCCAAGCCTGGCGTGAGTTTGGCAGACAGCGCAGAGAGCGTGAATTCGGACCGGTCTGATGTGCCGCCCATCGTAATACTTACACCCAAACGCTCGCGTTCTTCGGCAATCTGCTGTGATGAGAGAGTTCCAGTGCCTTCGTCAAACATGGCCATGGTCAGATCTTCAAGACCATTCTTGCCCGCTGGATCAGCCGCATTGCCCGCATCAAACTCCATCGTAATGTAGGTTGCAGGCACGGCATTGCGCCGCGCGTAAGTGACTTTCATCCCATTGGTGAGCATGGCGCGTTCGATATCAGGGAAATCGAGCGACGCGACTGTGTCGATGGCAGGGGCAGGCCTTTCTACCGAAACGGTCAATGTGTTGTCCGCCGGTGCCGCCGGTGCTGCGTCACCAGCGCTTTCGACACTACCTGCTTCTTCATATTCTCCTTCGCGCTCACCCGGTTCAAGGACCAGAGTGAAGGCGGGATTTTTCATCCATTTGTTGAGTGCTGCGGTAACCTTAGCAGGTGTCATTGAGGCAAACGCTTCGAGGCGTTTCTTGTAGTAATCAGGATCAGCCGAAAAGACTTCGCCGCTCGCGAGAGTGACAGCTTTGCCGCCAAACCCTCCGACCTGTTCAAGACCACGAATGGTTCTGGATAACTGGCTGGTGGCAGCGCGCTCCAGCTCATCTTTTGTCGGGCCATTGGCAAGATATTCGGCAATCACTTCATCAAGGCGCGCCTCAAGGGCGGCTGGGTCGACACCCGGCTTGACAACAGCCCCGGCCGATATCCAGCCAACCCGCTGGAAATCTGCAAGGCTTGCAAAAACGCTGACCGCTAGCTCTTCTTCTCGTACAAGGACTTGATCGAGGCGGCTGGAAAACAGTCCGCCCAGAATAGATGCGCCGATGTCGAGCGCGAACACGTCGGGATCGTTTGTACCCGGAGCTGGCCAATATTTCGTTATACGAGTGGCAGCGACCTGATCTTTCATGACCGTGCGCACTGGTTCAGAGAGCGGCATTATCTGCGCTGCTGCCGGGGTGTTTACAGGTCCTTGAGCAATCGGGCCGAACCATTTTTCGACCATTGGGCGTGCTTCTTCGGCGGACACATCACCAGCCAGAACAAGCGTTGCATTGTTGGGGCCGTACTTGTCGCGGAACCAGTTGCGCACGTCGTCCATGCTTGCTGCGTCCAAATCTGCCATCGAACCGATCACTGAATGGCCATAGGGGTGACCTTTGCCGTAAAGCTTGTCGAGGATTTCGTAGAATACCAGCCCGCCCGGACGGTTGTCGCCCTCACGTTTTTCATTCTGGACAACGCCGCGCTGGTTATCGAGTTTTTCCTGAGTGACCGCTCCCAAAAGGTACCCCATCCGGTCGCTTTCGAGCCAAAGGGCACGCTCAAGGGCAGGGCGAGGCACAGTTTGGAAGTAATTGGTACGGTCGAAATTTGTCGTGCCGTTGTAGTCGGTGGCTCCCATTTCCTGCAAGTATTGGAAATAATCGTTCGGAGCGTTCTCTGAGCCGTTGAACATAAGGTGTTCAAACAGGTGAGCAAAGCCGGTCTTGCCTGTCGGTTCGTCCTTGGAGCCGACATTATACCACACGGCCACGCCAACAATGGGGGCCTTGCGATCTTCGTGAACGATCACGGTGAGGCCATTTTCGAGCTGGAATTTCTCATAGGGGATAGCGACCTGATCGACCAATTGTGCAAGTTCATTGGCCTGCTCGCTTGTGGCCGCCTCACTGTGATGATCGGCGAAAGCTGGCGTGATTGGGGCAGCAATTGCGACGGCGAGGGCAGTCAGGCTGGTGGCGGAAAAACGGGCTGCTATTTTGAAAGTCATGAGTGGTCAAAGCTCCGGTCTGCGATACGGTGGTTTTGAGTTTCCTGCGAGCGCACTCGCACGGTAAGGTCAAGCGCTTTATAGATGCCATCGACAAAGCGCTGTGTCACTTCGATAAGTGTAAAAAAATATCTGTGATTTCAACGTCTATTTGTCACGATACTACGGCTCGTTGCAGCTGTCTCCACGTCATCGCGCCAGAAATAGACAGGCTTTAGTTTGTGATCGACGAACAACTGCATCTGGTCGGTAGCATGAGGGCTGTTGGGCCGGGTTATAGCCTGGCCAAATGGCTGGATCGAACGTGAGAATACTCTGCCGCCATTAGCGGGCCATTCGACCCATTGGATAAAGCTGTCGCCATGCACAAGGCTCGCTCGGCCATCCTCGTCAAATTCCCAAGTGGTCGCGGCGCGCAATGTGTCGGAGCCTCCGTCAAGAGGAAGGTCGATATCGCCTTGGCGAAGGCGCACAACTTCGGCCATGGGCGGATCGATCCTGCCGAAGTGCTTCATGAGGTGGTTGGACGCTTCTGCCAGCTTTTCGATCACAACCGGCCAGGGTTTATTCTGGTATTCAGCTGACATGAAATCGCGGATCAAGAGATAGGCAAGAGCATCTGCGGGACCTTCATTGTCAGCTGTGAAGTCCCAGTTGATAAGCAATTCACGCGCCTCTTTCAGTCGGGCGACGCTTCCGCCTGCATCCTTCATACGAATGGGCATTTCCATGGCTTCTATCTCGTCCCACAGCCGGTCAATATAGCCGCGCCGTTCGTATCCGGTATCGTATTTGATCCGTTCCAAAGTCCGGCGGTCCAACGGGCCTTCCGTCTCCGAGAGCAACTTGTAAGCACGCCATGACCTGTTGGTCTGTTTGCGCTCTACGCCCAGAAGAGGCGAGAAATCAGCAGGGTCCAGATCGCTGCCTTCACCTGCCGCGGTGAAAGGCTCGTTGTTCGAATTGTAAATCCAGCCCGATGCCGGATTGATGAGCTTGGGTATCTCGGCATAGTCCACCGTCCCTTCCCAGATCAGGTCAGAACGACTGCCGTCCAGTATCCCGCGCCAATTCGCTTCCACGTTTTCGGGCCGATCAGGGATTGCCGCGTTGTAAACATAGGCGATGTTGCCTTGTTTGTCGGCATAGATGAAATTGGTCGAGGGAATAGCCATCCGGGCCATTTGCGTCTGCCATTGCGCCAGATTGGTTGTCTTGTTGAGGCGGTAATAGGCGTCGAGCTGTTCAACCGAATCCATCCCGCCATATCGAACGGCAAAATAGCCATCTTCGTTTTGTATCACGGGGCCATGGACACTGCGCAGAATTTCGCGGCTGATGGGCAGGGTCACCGGTCCTTTCTTAATCGGCAAAGTCACCGTCTTGCGCTCCAGATCGCGCCATTCGCCATCAAGTTTGTACTGCGTGCCCGCTTCGTTCATTTCGAGTTTGTAGACATCGGCCATATCGGGGCGGTTCACTGTGTTGGTCCAGCCTAGGTGCTCATTATGGCCAAGGAATGGGAAGGGTGATCCAGGGAAATTGGCGCCAGTGAAATGCCAGCCTTCCTCGCTTTCGACGCTGAATTCATACCACGCAACGCCGCCGCGCAAGGGCTGGTGCGAATTCGAAATAAGCGTTGTTGGGCCGCCTGAACGATCGGGCGTTACGGCAAAGGCATTGGAGCCGAGCAGTGCTGCATCCTCGCCCATGGGCATTGGGTGGAGGAGGTTTGCCTGATCACTTTGAGGGCGGTCAGCTGGTGAAGGATCGCGCGGAAAACCCGGAATATCGGGGCCAAATTCGCGCGGCAGTGGATCACCCGCCACCAGCGGCCCGATGACATTACCAAGACCATAGAAAAACGGTTGGCGCAGCACAAAGCCTGCCGCGACATCTTCTCCGTTTACTGGAAACAAGTTTCCAAGCTTGATTTCGCCGGGATTTTCTTCGGCAAATTGATTGAGGCCGCTTGCATAGGCCTCAAAAAGAGCCCGCGTATCATTTGGCAAATCCTGGTATTTGCGCTCCGCGGTCCCGCGCGCATCGAGCAGGTGATAGACGTAATCGAACGTTGCGCCATCCTCGCCTGCAATCGCTCCGTATCGCCCACGAGACATCGCGACCACATCTTGCAGAGTGAAAAAATCATCCTGCGCATGAGCAATCGCGACGCCGAACGCGACGTCTGCATCTGTTTTGCCATAGATATGGGGCACGCCAAATTCATCGCGGACGATCTCTGCTTTGTATTCGGTCGAGCTTTCAGAGGAATAGGATGCTTGTTTGGCGAAAAACGGCTCCCACGTTGCGAGCGCTACAAATCCAGCAATCAACACGACCACCAGCGCAAACGCGCCGCGCGCGAGCCATAACATTGGCCATTTCAGCATCAATCTCTCCGGCAATCTGTTTGCGACACGATGTGCCGTCTGATTGCCCCCTTGGCAAGCGGGCCTTCGTCACCCACGTAGTTGACTAACACACCGCTGCGTTTGGGGTTTAGTTGATGAAGAACAGCCGCAGGAACACTCTGAACGGGCCTTGTGTTGTAAATAGGCAACACTATATAGGTTGGGAAAGTCACATGAGGGGTCTCTATCCATGAATCTCGAAAAGTTTACCGACCGGGCCAAAGGGTTCCTGCAATCCGCACAAACGGTTGCCATTCGTATGAGCCACCAGCGCATCACGCCGCTGCACCTTCTAAAAGCTCTTTTGGAAGATGAAGAAGGTATGGCTGCTGGTCTTATCCAGCGCGCAGGCGGAGAGACGGCGCTTGTGGTGAGTGCAGTCGATGATGGTCTTGGGAAAATTCCTGCGGTCACTGGCGGCGGCGCGCAACAGACGCCGGGTCTCGATAATGACGCGGTGCGCGTTCTCGACAGCGCAGAACAGCTCGCGGATAAGGCAGGCGACAGCTACGTTGCAGTTGAGCGCATTCTGACTGCGCTCGCCATGGCTCCCGGCGCGGCTGGTGATGCAATGAAAACTGCCAGCGTCACTCCGCAAACTTTGAACGCGGCAATTGAGGCCTTGCGTGGTGGTCGTACAGCCGACAGCGCCAATGCGGAAAGCTCTTATGATGCAATGGAGAAGTTTGCCCGCGATCTGACGCAGGCAGCGCGCGATGGTAAACTTGATCCGGTCATCGGGCGCGATGAAGAAATCCGCCGCGCGATCCAAATCCTGGCCCGCCGGACCAAGAATAACCCTGCGATGATTGGCGAGCCGGGTACAGGTAAAACCGCGATTGCCGAAGGTTTAGCACTTCGGATTGCGAATGGCGATGTGCCCGATAGTCTGAAAGGACGCACGCTTATGAGCCTCGATATGGGTTCGCTGATTGCGGGCGCAAAATATCGCGGCGAATTTGAAGAACGTCTGAAAAGCGTTCTCGATGAGGTCAAGAATGCCGATGGTCAGATCATCTTGTTTATTGATGAGATGCACACTCTGATCGGGGCGGGGGCTTCTGAAGGTTCCATGGATGCCTCCAACTTGCTCAAACCTGCATTGTCGCGCGGAGAACTGCATTGCATCGGTGCGACAACGCTCGATGAATACCAGAAATATGTCGAGAAAGACCCCGCGCTTCAACGGCGCTTTCAGCCGGTCTATATCGAAGAGCCTTCGGTTGAAGACACGATCAGCATCCTGCGCGGGATCAAGGACAAGTATGAACTGCACCACGGCGTGCGGATCACCGATTCGTCCATCGTCGCCGCAGCAAAGCTGTCTGATCGCTATATTCAAAACCGTTTTCTGCCCGATAAAGCCATCGACCTCATGGATGAGGCCGCATCGCGCATTCGTATGGAAGTGGAATCCAAGCCCGAAGAAATCGACGAGCTTGATCGCCGGATCATCCAATTGAAGATCGAGGAATCCGCGCTTGAGAAAGAGGATGATCGCGCGTCAAAAGATCGCCTCATCACCTTGCGCGAAGAACTCGCTAACCTTGAACAGGAAAGCTCCGAACTCACCACACGCTGGCAGAATGAACGCGACAAGATCGATGCCGAAAGCAAAATCAAGGAACAACTTGATGCAGCGCGTCTGGAGCTTGAGCAGGCGGAGCGCACCGGTGATCTCGCCAAGGCGGGTGAGCTTTCCTACGGCACCATTCCGACACTCGAAAAACAGCTCGAAGAAGCAGAAGGCTTAAACGAAAATGCGTTGTTGCGCGAGGAAGTCACCGAGGAAGATATCGCCGGCGTCGTGTCGCGGTGGACCGGTATTCCCGTCGACAAGATGATGGAAGGCGAGCGCGAAAAGCTGCTCGATATGGAAAACATCCTGGGCAAGCGCGTGATCGGCCAAAGCGCCGCTATCGAGGCGGTGTCCAAAGCCGTGCGCCGCGCACGCGCAGGGTTGCAAGATCCGGGCCGGCCATTGGGTTCGTTCCTGTTCCTTGGTCCTACAGGCGTTGGTAAGACAGAACTGACCAAAGCGCTTGCAGGCTTCCTGTTCGATGATGACAGCGCAATGGTCCGCATCGATATGTCGGAATTCATGGAGAAGCATTCGGTTGCAAGACTGATTGGCGCGCCTCCGGGATATGTAGGCTATGACGAAGGCGGGGTGCTGACCGAAAGCGTGCGCCGCCGTCCTTATCAGGTCGTTTTGTTTGATGAAGTTGAAAAAGCGCACAGCGACGTCTTCAATGTGCTGCTCCAAGTGCTTGATGATGGCCGTCTGACCGATGGGCAGGGCCGTGTGGTGGATTTCAGCAATACCCTGATTATCCTCACTTCCAACCTTGGCAGTCAATTCCTCTCAAACCTTCCCGATGATGGCAAAGTTGCCGATGTCGAAGATCAGGTGATGGACGTTGTGCGTGGGCATTTCCGGCCTGAATTCCTCAACCGTCTGGATGAGATTATCCTGTTCCACCGCCTTGCCATGGAGCACATGGCCCCGATCGTGGCCATTCAGGTGAAGCGTGTGCAGAAGCTGCTCGATGATCGCAAGATTACGCTCGAGCTTTCCGATGCGGCTTTGCGCTGGCTGGGCAGGGTAGGCTACGATCCGGTTTACGGCGCGCGGCCCTTGAAGCGGGCAGTGCAGCGATACTTGCAGGATCCGCTGGCTGAAATGCTGCTTGAGGGCACGGTTCCTGATGGAACGACACTGAGCGTTGATGAAGGCGATGGCGAGCTTCAAATGACAGCCAAATGAGTCGGGTGAGGTGAGTCGAAAATTCACGATTTGGGACACTTTTTAAGGGAAAGTGCGTCTGCAGAGCCCAAGCGGCGCTTTTAGGCGGTTGACCACGAAAATAACAAAAAGAGTAGTTTGTTTCACGCAACTCGCTCTTTTTGTTATGTGCGGAAACTTAAAACATAATTTTATTACCTGACGTATCCAGTGAATGTGGGATTAACGCAACACGCGCCTGAAAATTACCGAAACGTTACGCCCTGCTTTGACATCGATACGGCCCTATTGCACACATCCGACATCGCAGGGGCTTTGTCGCGTGATGATCAGGGGCCGTTTTGGGTGCGTGGGGTAAACGCATTCGCAACGGAAGATTGGGCGCATCACAAGGTTCCGGTTGTCGCAACTGGAGTGATCATGAAGAAATTTCACAGCAATTCGCTGAAGGCGCTCGCCTTCTCAGCATCGGCTATCGCATTTGTGGTGGCAGGACCTGTTTACGCGCAGGACGAAGAGCCTGAAGCGCAGGAAGAAGAAGAGGAAGAGCAGGTCGATGTAACGACCGATGCCAGCGAAGAGCAGGGGCAACAGGGCGGCATCACCGTTACTGGTTCGCGAATCGTGCGTGACACCTATTCCTCGATCTCGCCGCTGCAAGTTATCTCTGGCGAGACCCAACGAAATATTGGTGCATTTGATCCATCGCAAATCCTCCAGCGCGACGAAGCAGCGACAGGACAGCAAATTGATGCTACTTTTCAGGGGTTTGTTCTTGACAACGGGCCTGGCCAGCAAACGGTAGATTTGCGCGGTCTTGGTGCTAACCGCACCCTTCTACTTGTGAATGGGCGTCGACTTTCACCTGCAGGTGTTGAAGGTGCGCCAAGCGCTCCCTCAATCAACCTTTTGCCTTCCGCTCTGATTGATCGCATTGACCTTCTGCTCGACGGCGCTTCATCAGTGTATGGATCAGATGCGGTCGCTGGCGTTGTAAACGTGGTTCTGCGCAAGGATTTCGATGGTCTTGAGCTGCAGGCTGCAGGAAACCTTAATCAGCAGGGCGGCGGCAACGACTTCAATGTAAGTGGTGCTTGGGGTTTTAATACGGACCGGGCGTTCTTTGGTGTCGGTGTCGAATATGATTACCGCGACGAGATCCGCTTCAGGGATCGAGATTTTCTCGCTGGATGCGACGAAGAGTATGAGGTCTCTACTACTGGGGAGTTCCGCAGTTTGGGCCTGCTGGACTTCATCGATGCTGAACTGGATTCGGGTGGCACAATCACTCAGGCTCCCGAAGCTTGTAAGCGCCGAGGGCAAGGGCTCGGCCGGTCTATTATCACCGACTTTGGTAACTTCGGCGTAATCTACCGTGGGCTCGACGGTGGCGCTCCGCCTAATACGGGCGTGCCTGGCTATGTTGAATCAAATTTCTCGAATGGCAATCCGGTCGATGCTGACGGGGATGGTATTCAAGATGTTCGCTTTGCCGATTACAGCACCAATGGCGCGTTCCCGGAGGGGATCTTTATTCCCAAGCAAGAGCGGATCAACGCACTCGCATATGGTGAATACACATTCCCGGGTGAAGCAAACATCACACCTTATTTCGAGTTTTTGTTTAGCCGGGTTGATGTTACAGCCGAGGATGCTGGTCTCTCGCAGATTATCGTCTCTGTTCCCGATGTGAATCAGTTTAACCCATGTAACCCTAACAACTCGCTCGGCCTTGGCGCTGATTGCTTTGATGCTAGTCGTGTTTTCAATGGACTTGGCGCATTTGGTTTAAATATTCCAATGAACGTCAGGCCTCGTGTTAGCGTACCGGGTGACCGCGACAACTTTGATACGACGATCGAGCAATACCGGGGCGTTATTGGCGTCCGCGGGGACCTGCCCTTCGTAGGCTCGAGCTGGACTTTCGATGTCAACGGAACGTACACCCGGTCTGTCGGCACCTCTGTTCGCAGGGGTGTGCGCGAAGACAGGCTCGCTCTAGCACTCGGGGTGGATCCCACGCTGGATTTCGATCAAGATGGATCAATCGATTTTAACGGCGATGGAATTGCGGACGACTATGATCCGAACGAAAACTTCGCTGCAAACCCGATTGTTGCTGGCGCCTTTGGATATCGTCCGCCAATTACGCCTTGTGCTGGACCCGATAGTGGGGAGCTTGCCAATCCCGATTTTGCTGCGCCGGACCTTTTTGACGGGTGTGTGCCGGTCAATTTGTTTGCAACCAGTCTGATCGACTCCTTTCGAGGCGAATTTGCGACACAGGCTGAGCGTGATTATCTAATTGGGACACGTGAATTCGATACGACATATGAGCAGATCGTCCTTTCGGCATTTGCAACCGGTGATCTGTTTGAATTGCCTGCAGGTCCGGTAGGTGCCGTTTTCGGTCTCGAATGGCGTGAAGACTCTATCGACTCTCGCCCCGATTTCGTCGCTTCAAATGGCCTTATATTGAACCTTTTCTCAGATGCAGGCGCGGTGGGTAGTAAGTGGATCCGTGAAGCATTTGCAGAGGTAGACGTGCCTTTGGTTGCTGGCGAAACATTGGTCGAGGAACTGAGCGTCAATTTATCCGGTCGTCTCACCGACGAAGAGTTTTACGGAACAGCGGGCACTTTTTCTTTAAAGGGCGGATGGCGTCCTGTCGCACCGCTTCTTCTACGGATGAGTTATGGTACCTCGTTCCGGGCACCCAACCTCCGCGAAAACTTCTTAATTGGTCAGTCCGGCTTTTTGGCAGCCATTGATCCCTGCGCGGTTCCATCAGGAGCAGCACCTGGGGGAACGTATGACCCGACATTAGATAATCGCGATCCTGTTATCTTTCAGAACTGTGAGCGCGAAAACCGGGATCCTCGTGCTATAGGAATCGATAACTCGAACCCGGCATTTCCTCGAGTAATCCGCGAGGCTTCGGTGGAAATTTTTACTACCGGGTCGCTTGAACTTGAACCGGAAACTGCGCGTTCGATAACGGCGGGCTTTGCGTTCGAGGAAACATTCGGAAGTGGTTTCGATGTTGCCCTCTCTGGGACTTATTTTGACATCAAGGTTAGAGAATCAGTCGTTCGTCCGGGTCTGCAATTCGCTTTGAATGATTGCTTTGCTCGCGATGACGGCATCCGGTCTCAGTTTTGTGATCAGCTTTCTGCTAGTGGCTCACCTGCTTCACTTGGCTTGATTACCGATGCTCCGCTTGAATTTCTTAACCTCGACACCGACACAGTCCGCGGTCTCGATTTCAATGCAAATTTCGGAAAAGACGTCACGATTGGTGGCGAAACGTTTGATTTCGGTCTTGATCTTCGTGCAAACCATTTGATCGAACGATCAAACACCTTCGAAGACAACTTTGGCAACGTTTCGACTGCAAATTTTGAAGGCGAGTTTTTCTTCCCAAGCTGGACTGGTCGCGCCACCTTTACTGTGGAATGGAAGGATCTGTTGCTCACTTGGCAAACACGCTGGGTCGGGGAGCAGGAACAGGACGTTAATGGTATTGATGAGTTTGTTGACGCGTTTGGTTTTCGTCCGGACGGAACATTCTTCGATGAAAATGGTGACGGTGTAGCTGACGTAGTGTCAGATACATGTACAGGTTTCGGGTCTGCTGGACCTGATGGAACCGGTCCGACTATTATTCCCGGTGACGGCCTCTTTTGTCGTGATGTAGGCTTTGCCGACGATTACTTCGTGCATACAATAGGTCTACGCTATCAAGGGCCCAACTTTGAGTTGCGTGCAGGGATCACCAATCTATTTGATAACAATCCCCCACGGGTTGACGGAACAGAAGTACTTTCGATCTCGAACGTGCCACTTGGTGGCGGCTTCGACCTCGATGGACGCGAGTTCTTTGCAGGTATTGAATATCGTTTCTAATGAAGATCCAAGTTAATTAGCAAAAATTCGGCTCCTCGGCACTTGTCGAGGGGCCGTTTTTTTGGTCTAATCAGATTGTTCGAGTTGTAAGGATGGGAGGCCATGCAGCTCAATAGAACATCCAATTCTATGAAAACTGGAAGAATGACTCATGAAGCTATTTAAAGCCCAATTGATGGCCGCAATGGCCGGTGTGTCGGTGCTCGGTCTCGGCATCGCAGCGGCACCTACAGAAACACAAGCGCAAGCCTCCGTCCCGGTTGATGTTTGGGCGCTTCGCAGCGTCGTCAATGCCGTACAGGTTTCTCCCGACGGAAAACACGTGCTGGTCCACAAGGTTGAAAGCCGTGATGGCGAATACCTGCTTGAAATCTACAAGACCGATGATCTTTCAAAGCCTGTTCGGCGCCTTAACGCTGATCCGATGGAGATAATCGCCGCATCTTGGGCGAGTGACAATTACATTTTTGGTACAGCGTGGCAGGTCAACCGCAAGTCGGTGAAACGTCCTGAAGAGGATATTCGCGATTACCTTGCATTCTCCTATAATCTTGAAAAGAATAAGTTTTCCAAGATTGATGGTAATTTTCAATTGGTGAGCCGCCTACCCAAAGAACCTAACAAGGTTTTGATCGGTCAGGGCAATGCCATCCCTGATCCGACAGGTGTTGATCCTTTCGCCGCGTTTCGACCGCGCGCTTATTACAAGTTCGACCTGCAGTCGGGCGCGCGCTCACTGGTCCTCAAAGGGAACAGCAAGTTTCCGCAGGTTCTTTTGTGGGATAGCGACGGCAATCCGCGCTACACGCGCACACTTGAAAGCGACAATATTCTGCGCGAATATTACCGCAAGCCGGGAGACAGTTCGTGGACGAAATTCCAGGAAATGGATTTCGACGACGAAAACAATCTCTATCGGGTCCTGGGCGGCTTTCACGGCATTGCCGGCTTCAAAGATGGCGACCCCAACATTGGCTACCTGATTGATAACCGTGATGGCGAAGACAAAGCCGGTTTGTATGAATTTGATTTCAACACTGGTCAGGTCGGAGCAAAGCTGTTCCAGCCTGAGCAATCCGACGTCATTGGTATTCAGACGCACTCCATTCCTGGCAACGATAAGCTGGTTGCTGCGCGTTACCCGGGTGCCAAGATGGAGCGCCATTGGTTCGATGAGGAAGAAAAAGCGCTGTACGATGCGCTTCAACAACAGATCCCTTACGCACACAACATTGCGATAACCAGCCGCTCACTTGACGGCAAGACAATGACCGTCAGAAACGTTGGCCCTCGCGATCCTGTGTCGTACTGGATGGTCAAGGATGGAAAGTTGGCAAAGTTGGGAAGCAGCAATCCGCTGGTCAACCCGCAACAGCTCGCTGATGTGAAGTACATCCGTTACAAGGCGCGCGATGGCCTGGAGATTCCCGCCTATGTGACAATGCCAAAAGGCGAGGGACCATTCCCGCTTGTGGTTCAGCACAATGGCGGACCGCACGTAAACGGCATGGTTTCTTATGACGAGATGGGTCAAATGCTCGCCAATGCCGGCTATATGGTTCTCCACCCTGAAAACCGTATTTCCACTGGTTGGGGGCAAAAGCACTTTGATGCAGGCTATGGCGAGCACGGCCTTGCTATGCAGGACGACAAAGATGATGGCGTTAAATACCTGATTGAACAAGGTCTTGCAGATCCTGATCGGGTGGCTTTCTTTGGCTGGTCCTATGGCGGGTATGCAGCGTTGGTTGCTGCAGCGCGCGAAGATAACCTGTATCAGTGCACTATTGCGGTGAACGGTGTGGCGGATGCTGAGAAGCAGTATCTGGGCCGCCGCGATAGCGACTTCAAAGCGCTTGATGAATGGTCAAAGCGGCGCGGAATGATTGGAATTAACCCAATCAACGAAGTCGACAAGGTGAACATTCCGGTTCTTATGATCCACAGCGATAATGATCGCCGTGTGATGTATTATCACTTCAAGGACTATAAGAAGAAATTCGAGGCAGCTGGCAAACAAGGCCAATTCGTAACGATTGAGGGCGCTGACCACTTCTCAAACACATTGATGTTTAATCACCAACAGCAGCTCTACACCAAGATGCTGGACTATCTGGCTAATGATTGCGGACCCGGTGGTCTCTAAGAGTTCTTAGCCTGAAGATTACAAAAAGCCCGGCCTACACGCTGTCGGTCGGGCTTTTTCGTAACTCGGCATAAGTTCGGAAACCTAAACTTCGAGCAAGCGGGCGAGCGAATTACCCTATGCGATTGCCACGCACGCCTTTGCGCCCATCAATCCGAATCCAGTACGTGCCCATGGTTGCGGGTTTGAATTCAACGCTTTGACCCACTTTCGGTGCGCGGGCGCGGACAGAATTGTTCTTGATCCGCCATTTCGCATTCCCTTCTTCGATCCAGAAGTGCCACTCCTTCGATGCCACTTGCCGGACGCGAGTAATGGTCGAAACAAGGCGGCTGTTCTGATCCTTCTCTTCCTCAGTTTTTGCTTCAAATATGCCAGCATCAGGAATTGAATAGCCGTATAACTTCTTGCGAGCCTGTGTGATCTGATCTGAATCGACTACTCGAACCTCACCTTCATTCGTGGCTCCAACGAAGGCTCCAACTTCCCGATCAAAGCAGGCCAATCGTTCAGTGTTGTCCTCGATTTGGGTGCAGCTTTCCAATTTGTCGATTACCGGGCTGGTGCCAATATCGTCCTGGGCCTGCGCTGAGGAGGTTGTAACAATAGTTGCGCACATGACTGCGCCCATTGCGTAGGAAAGTTTCATTGTCATCCTCTTCGTGTCCTTCGATCAGCTATGCCGCATTTGGTGGGCAAAGAGTAATCTGAAATCAGATCAGTTATAGCCGTTTGCGAAGTTATCTCCTGCGAAGGTTTTGCTCGCCTCGTTACCGCGTCTTTCAACGAGAGCCCATTGGCGGTTGGTCATACATGTGCGCTTACGCTTTGCTCGCGAACCAATCACGCTCTCAGATTTGCATCGCACAAAGTCAGGGTGTGATGCATCTTTTACCTTTTGGGAATTGTCGCCTTGCCTATCAGTCGCATCGCTTCCGTTCACCGACGATGGTAGAGAGGCGGCTTCGACTTTACTGTCCCTATCAACGGGCGTTTGAAAAACCATGATTGATGCCAAAACTGCTAGCGTAACCGACATTTTATGCTCCCGTCATCGGACAATTGATTGCACTTATTCGCTTCCTGGTTGGAAGCCTGCCTGATTGTCTCCAATAAAATCGCGAGATGCCTCATTGCCGCGCCGTGAGGCCAGCGCCCAATCCCGATTGGACATACATGTCTTCTTGCGCCTTGCACGTGATCCGATGACGGATTCGCTCTTGCAGCGAATGTAGTCGGGATGAGCCTTGTCCGTTATCTTTTCCGGCTTTTCAGGTTTGGTTTCGACGACCTCGATGTTGGGTTCCGGGAGCGCCGCATTTGCCGCAGAAGCAGGACCAGCCTGTTGCTCTTCTTCGGCGTTCTGATTGGGTTGAGTGTCTTGCGCGATTGCGGGATAAGCGAGCGTTGATGCCGCTATCATCAAAGCAAAGTTTCGGCATAGATTTGAAATGACTGAGATCATGAAGGTGCCTCCTCGGCGTTTAGATTATCACAGCGAAAGGCACAAAAAAAGGGCGGGTCCAAAAACCCGCCCTTTCTTATTCGTTTTGTCTAATCGCAAAGATTAGAAGCTCAAGCGGACGCTCGCGCTGTAACGACGACCCAGTGGATCGTATGACGATGGGTAGATGTTACCCGAGTTGAACGCTGTCGTACCGATGTTCGAACCAACAATAGCTGGCTGATTATCGAACAGGTTCGTCGCGGTGAGGGTGAAGAGAAGGTTCTCCATCACATCCCACTGGAACGTCAGATCGAAGTAGCTCTCAGATGGAATCTGAGTGAAGTCGACATCACCGAAGACAGGCGAATTACCGATAAAGGCTTCGCCGTTGCCGTTTGCGATATCGTCAGGCTCTTGATCAACACCCGACAGGAAACGCCAACGCAGCGACAACGAATAGTCATCGAAGAAGTTGAGCGTCGTACGCTGGTTGAAGACAAACTCAGGCTGAATTGAGCCGCAGTTTGTCGAGAAGAAACCAACGCAATCGCGGTTCAACGAGTCCGGGCTTCCAGCAATTGCCTGGAAGCGGTTCTCGTTTGTCCACGTTCCCTCGAAGTTGAGGTTCAACGCGATGTTGTCGGTCAGATCCATACCATAGTTGACACGAACATCGATACCATCTGTCTGGATGCGACCGAGGTTGGTCAGGTTCTGGATGAGGCCTTGAACTTCGTTCACAGCACCAGCGATTTCACCAGTGGTCGTGCTACGCGAGACCAGCTGACAGAATTCGTTGGTTCCGAAATCAAGGTTTCCGCTGTTGTAACAACCACCGATGATGTCACCGATTGCTGGTGAACCAATGGCATCTTCAATGCTGATATTGAAGTAGTCGACAGTAAGCGTCAGGCCTGGGACAGCTGCTGGCTGCGCAATGAAGCCAAGTGTCCAGGTTTCAGCCTGTTCAGTGTCGAGGTTGAGGTTTCCACCAGTGGTCACGTTGATCTGGCCAGCAGGAGGCTGTCCGATCAGACCGCCGTTGACGAGAGCAGCAGGTGCACCCTGTGCGATACAGACTGCAGCAAGAGCTGCGTCTGTTGTCGGTGCCGCGCCAGCGCAAGGATCAATAGCAAGGTTGTTCAAGCCGGTGATGACCGGGAAGAACAGCTCGCCAATGTTCGGTGCACGAGCAGCGCGCTGGAAGTTACCGCGGATTGAGAAGCCATCCACTGGCGCCCAGGTCGCGCCGACTTTCCATGTGAACTCGTTGCTCGACAGTTCGTACTGCGAATAACGGGCACCAAGGTCGATCGTCAGTTGCTCTGCGAAAGGCACGCCTTCGAGAACCGGAACGATAAGCTCGCCGTATACGTCAAAGACGTCATAAGAACCGCTAAAGTTCGGATCAGCAGCACCGCCGCCGACAACCTGACCAGCTTGCGACGCATCGTCAGCGAACTGGCTGGTGGTGAACTCACGATATTCCGCACCAACGGCGAAGTTTACCGGAGTGTCAGCGAACAGGTTGATCGGAAGATCGCCGAAGATCGTACCTTGAACAGTAGCGATCGACGAGGTGTCGACAACCATCTGTGTCAGGTTGAACACGAAGTCCTGTGAAGCTTGGCTACCAAGGTCGCCAGCCGGACCGAACAGATCCACCGGAGCACAGCCGCCTGATGCATCAACACAAACTGCGCCGCCAGCACCATCAGGGATGGCGAGGAGAGCCTGTTGCAGTCGAGGCAAACGAGCAAAGCCAGACTGTTGCTGGATACGCTCTGATTCGCCGTATGTTGCGAACAGGTCATATTCGATGTTGTCGGTGATGCTTCCGCGTGCGCCAACCACAATGTTGAAGAGTGTGGTGGTGAAGTCGGAGTTACGTGTGCCGATCTCAACTGTACGACGACGAACCTGTGAGTCGAATTCGACGTAATCAGGGTTCTGCGAACCGTCAGCCAGTGTCGGGCCAAACTGGGTATTACGAGCAGCAGTGTAAGCTGCACCAGTCAGGCCAAGACCCGCACCAAAACGCTGAGCAATCGCTTCAGGGATCAGTGGGTTGTTGAGGTTCAACGTGTAGGTGTTGAAGAACGATCCACCAGGAGCAATGATCGTCGAAACGGTTTGCTTAGAGAACGTAGCTTGCGAATACACTTCGAAACCGGGCGAAACTTCGTAGTTTGCCTGACCGAAGATATTGTAACGCTCGAACGGTGTCTGGAAAATGTTGAACGGGTTGAAGTTAAATGGTGTTGGGTTGAACTCACCATTGTCCAACTGGTTTGTCGGATCATTCGAGATGATGTCAGTGCCGTCATTATTAATCTGAGCAGCCAGACCGTTGGTGAAGCCAAGCCCTGAGAACGTCGTGCGCGCTAGCGTGCCGTCAGCGTTAAGTGAACCGTCACGGAATAGCGTCCCAGCAAACACAGGACAGGTCGTAGGATCTGGGAACAAGGTTTCATCACAGATTGTCAGTGGATCAACCGGCGAAGTGAACACGATGTTTGCAGGAACTGCGTTCGAAGAACCACCAGGTTGGCCTGAGAACGAGCTGACGTTGAATTCAGAGAACGAGCGGTCGCCCTGGAACACAGCTTCTTGGTTCTGGTAGCCAACACTGAGGACTGCGTTACCACGGCCATCGTCGAAATTGGCACCGATGGTGAGTTCCGCACGGAAAAGCTCGCCATCGCCTTCTTCGGTGATTTGGCTGGTAATGTCAGCCTGAACACCGGCGAAGTCTTTCTTGGTGATGAAGTTGACAACACCAGACACAGCGTCCGCACCGTACGTGGTTGTAGCACCACCGGTCAGGATGTCGGTACGCTCAATCACTGCGAGCGGGATGTTGTTCAAGTCAACACGGCCAGTTTCGTCAGCTGGGACGAAGCGACGACCGTCGAGCAGGACGAGGTTACGAACCGAGCCCACGCCGCGAAGGTTGACGAAAGATGCACCGCCATTGCCGTTGTTAACGGCTGAACCGATGCTTGGGATCGCGCCAGGAAGTTCGCGAAGGAACTGTTCAGCGACGTTGGTTGCGCGAAGTGTCAGTTCTTCTTCGCCAACCGCTGCAACTGGGCTCGACAAAAGCAGGTTGGGGTCAGTGACGCGTGAACCGGTCACGATGATGGCGTCGCGTACTACGGTTTCTTCTTCCGTATCGGCTTCCTGAGCAAAGGACGGTGACGCTGCGAGCGCGAGGCCCACAGCAACCGAACCGGCGCTCAGTCGCAATTGTGTGGTCTTTTTCATTGGTAATGTACCCTTGTTATGGTGATCAGCCGGTTGCCCGACTGACGCATATTTGGTGCGATTTTGAAGCTGAACACTTTCGCTCACCTTGAAAATCACTCCTTCTTCGGGACAATTTCCATCGAGTTTAAATAGCTTTACAGCTCAAAACACCCAACAGAGGCTTGTCTCTGACGGTGAAATGAACACTTTAAGGGGGCAAGGGAAGTCGGGAGGCGCAATTTTCGCCAAAATCGGATTACCATGTAGCCCGTTTGCAACACTGTAAAATCGGCAAATTTGGAAAGCGCGGATTTGCTGGGGTTTGCCAACTTCCAGGTGATGCAAAGTTACCGATTAGTTAAATGACGCTAAAAAAAATCGATACCTCAAATTGGGTTAAACGAGACGTAGAACCGGGCTCCTTCATCCGATGTGTGTCGGTGAAAAATGTTCAGGAGCCACGTCAAATGCCGTCGTAATGCGCTCTTCTTGACGGTTGGAGACAAACGCAGAGGTGCCGTGGTACAGCGTTGAGGGGAACAATGCGAGGTGACCTTTAAGGGGTTTTAGCATGCAGATTGGGCCGATTTTGAGGCCGAGATCTGCAGGGGGACGGCCAAGTTCGAGCCAACCTTGCTTGATATTTTCATCACCCGCAATCTCTGGCACTTGGCAATAGAGCGCGCTCGATAATATGCCACCGGGGTGGATATGAGATGTGTGATAATCGCCCGACTTGGCTCTACCGCGCTGCCCGCTTTGCAACCGAACAGACCATGATCCGGTCAATTTCCAAGGCGAGTCTTTATGCCGAAGAAGAGGGTGCAATTTGTCTATATTCGGCAATTCAGCCCGGTAGTCTTCAAGAGTGGCAAGGATTGCTTGGTGCAGTTCATCCAGCACGGCATCATGCCTATGAAAAAGTACACCGCGTGTCTGAGTGCCGCCACGAAGAGATTGGCTTAAAGGCATTGCGCTTGTTTCATGCAGTGTTCGAAGCACATTTACTACGTCATCAATGAGGTTGGACCGGCATTGGACAGGACGTAATTGGATCATCCGATCCTGATCGTGCAGCCAATCGGCTCGCGCATCGCCATCCATGCGCCATACAATTGCCCGCAAAGCCCAAGCAGCTGTGTTCCAAGGGACAACGGCGAGGACACTTTGAAGATGGCCGTCCGCGCTACGCGTATCACCGGCTCTTATGCAGTGACGTGCCTCGTGTAGCTTTCTGAAAGGAGCGTCATAATTCAATGCTGAGAAAATAGCCTCGGCGCGGTCCCATTGACCGTCTGCACTTGCATTTGCTGCTTCCAGCAAAGCGAAATGCGGCTCATTTGGAAAACGCTTTCTTGCCTCTCGGGCGACATCTGCTGCGGCACCGGCGTAATCCAAGCCAGCCAACACCTCGGTGTGCGCTGCGGGTATATTTGGGTCTTGAGGAATGCTGCTTGCCGCTATTCGGAAACCTTCGGCAAAGTCGGCGTCGCCCGCTGCTAAGCTCAGACCGGCGAGAAATTCTAGAGCAGCGATGAAGCTTGGGGCCTGATCGCAGATTTGTTTTGCGATAAGTCTGGCTCCCTTCGCATCTCCGGCGACATCAAGAGCTTGGGCCTTGCCTAACCATAGGTCCGCATTGCCCGGATCTGCTTTGAGCGCTTTTTCGAACCAGCTCAGTGCATCAGATTCTCCACAAGCCAAGGCCAGACGTGCCTTTCCGTGCAATGCATTGGAGTGACCGGGTGCGGCTGCCAAAACCGTATCGAACAAACGGGCAGCTTCGCCAACATTGCCTGCCTTTCGCTCCGAATTGGCACCGCGCACCATTTCGTCCCATTCAGTGTTCTGATTGTTGGCGGTTTGTTCGGGCATTATTCGAGAACTTCTTTGGCGCGGGATCAGACCAGCATGCCCTAGCGTGACCCGCACCGCGCGGCCAGAACCTCATTTTGAGCGGTTGATTCCCGTCCCGCTGTCCCATAGTCAGTGGTGAAACAAAACGTTTACGTAAACGGGAAGGGATTCTCACCATGACAACAGCCTACATTGTTGACGCCGTTCGCACAGCTGGAGGGCGCCGCGGCGGCAGGCTTGCTGGCATTCACCCGGTCGATTTGCTGGCCCATTCGCTTGATGCGATTGTTGAGCGCAGCGGAATTGATCCGACGGCGATTGATGATGTTGTAAGCGGCTGCGTCAGCCAAGCGGGTGAGCAAGCCGGGCAGGTTGGCCGCATGGCTGTGCTCGCGTCAAAGCTGCTCCCCCAATCCACCCCGGCCGTCTCGATTGACCGGCAGTGCGGGTCGTCGCAGCAAGCGATCCAGTTCGCAGCTCAAGCCGTTATGAGCGGTACACAGGACGTCGTGATCGCGAGCGGGGTTGAAAGCATGACGCGCGTGCCGATGGGCTCCAACATGACGCTCCATATGAAAGAAGGGCTGGGCCATTACATGTCGCCCGGCGTGATGGAAAAATATCCGAACGTGCAATTCAGCCAGTTTATGGGCGCGCAAATGATCGCGGATAAGCACGACTTTTCAAAAGACGAGCTCGATCTTTTTGCGCTCGAAAGTCACAAACGTGCAATTGCTGCGACCGAAGCGGGCGCGTTCAAAGACGAGATCGTGCCGATCGAAATTGAAACGCCCGAAGGCACCGAAATGCACATTGTCGACGAAGGCATCCGCTTTGATGCCACTTTGGAAGGGATTGCGGGTGTCAAACTGCTCGCGCCCGATGGCAAAATTACAGCCGCCTCTGCTAGCCAGATTTGTGACGGATCATCTGCCGTCCTTGTCGTGTCCGAAGAAGCTTTGAAACGCCATAACCTCACCCCCATGGCGCGCATTCATAACTTGACTGTCACCGCTGGCGATCCTGTCATCATGCTGGAAGAGCCGCTGTTTGCGACAGACAAAGCCCTCGAACGCGCAGGTCTGAAAATGGACGATATCGATCTTTACGAAGTCAATGAGGCGTTCGCTCCTGTGCCTATGGCATGGCTTAAGCACACCGGCGCTGATCCTGAAAAGCTTAACGTACATGGCGGAGCGATTGCGTTGGGCCACCCGCTGGGCGCATCGGGTACAAAGCTAATGGCAACTCTTGTCCATGCCCTTAAACGGCACGGCAAGAAATATGGCCTTCAAACAATGTGCGAAGGCGGCGGCGTTGCCAATGTCACCATTGTTGAATCGCTCTAAACCGTATTCAAATCGAAACACCCTTGAAAGCGTTTAAGAACACTCACGATCCAAGAGGAATACTGTAATGGAAGTATCTGCAAATACCCCCGCTGTCGTCACTGGCGGTGCATCGGGACTGGGCGCTGCCACCGCACGCGCTATCGCTGCCAAGGGCGCAAAAGTCGCCATCTTCGATATGAATGAAGAAAAGGGCGAGGCTATGGCTGCTGAGCTTGGCGGCGTGTTCTGCAAAGTGAATGTAACCAGCGATGAAGATGTGGATGCAGGCTTTGCCAAAGCACGCGAGGCGCACGGCCAGGAACGCATCCTGGTAAACTGCGCCGGTATCGGTAACGCGATCAAAACCGCCAGCCGCGACAAGCAAACGGGTGAGATCAAGCACTTTCCCGTGTCTGCGTTCGACTTTGTTATCCAAGTGAACCTTATCGGCACATTCCGCTGCATCGCCAAATCCGCTGCTGGCATGATGAGCCTTGATCCGATGAACGAGGAAGGCGCTCGCGGCGCAATCGTCAACACGGCAAGCGTTGCAGCTGAAGACGGGCAAATGGGTCAGGCAGCATATTCCGCTTCGAAAGGCGGCGTTGTTGGTATGACTTTGCCCATCGCGCGCGATCTGATGCGCGAGGGCATCCGAGTGAACACGATCCTTCCCGGCATATTCAACACCCCGCTGATGAATGCTGCACCGCCGCAAGTCAAAGAAGCGCTCGCAGCCAGCGTTCCGTTCCCCAAGCGGCTCGGGAACCCTGAAGAATACGCAAAGCTTGCGATGTGCATGATCGAAACCGGCTATTTCAACGGTGAAGACGTGCGGCTCGATGGCGCGATCCGGATGGCACCGCGATAAGCGCTGGTTTGCAAGCTTACGAAAATGATCGCCGCTCGCGCTGACTGGTGCGGGCGGCGTGTTCTTTTTGGGGGCTTTGGTCGCTGCTAAAAAATCAGAAACGCTTTGCGGCCAGCTTCCGACATAAGCTTGAACCACTTGGTTCGCCAAAAGCGGGCGTTCTTTGCATCTGCTCGTTTTGTCGACAATTGGGTGGGAACTTGGCTGTCTGCTTTCAGTTAGCGAGCCCTGTTTCGTCCGCTTCGATAACTACACGACCGTGAAGCTCTATAGGGAGTCCCTCCATGACGTTCGCCAAATAGAAAACAGAGCTTGGCAGGATTTCAGCACGTCGATCGTTGGCTAGACTAGTCAGCGTTACCTCACTCATGGATGCGGATAACTGACATCGGCGGGCTCACCTCGCGAGCAATACGAACCTGCGTCGGACCGGTCCAACTTGCAGCCCGCACGCTGGCAGACTCAGACAAGTCCGTTGATCTCGTCGATCAGGGCACGGTGGGTGGTCATGTATCGGCGCACGGGCGCATACAGCGTTAGCGGCACGAGAACGGCCCCGGCAAGGCCGCAATCCAGCATTATCTCTGCGACGTGACGGTGAAAGATCGCAAAATTCTGCTCTTCGGAGGCCAGGCGGACGATTCCTCTTTCTTCCGGCGCGAGTTCGGCCATCTTGCGGGCGTCGAGCCGAATGCTGTCGAATGTACCGAACGGAAGGCCATCGACCATTGTCTGGGTGGACCGCGCGCGATCCACAATATCGCGCATGTCCCACAGATGCAGAAACAACCAGTCTTCATCCCAGTCATAAGGCCCACGGGATGTCTTGATGTAGGACGGGATCAATTGGGCGGATGGAGGCGCCACGGCGCTCAGGCGCGCGCCAAGACCGGGCCTGACGAGCGGGAACCCCTGGATGGCGGCCACTTGCATGGCCTGGAATGTCGCCACGTCGTTCGGGTAATCTGGATCGGCGGAGAAATCGATTGGCTTGCCCGCCCTCACTGGAGTTTGGCTCCACCAATCGAGGTTCTGGCTGTCGTCCTTGCGGATGTAGGGCCAACGCACCCCGCCACTCCCATCTTCGCGAATGTCAAGGGCCAGAAAAAAGTAGTCGTCCGTAGGATCGTTGTTCATTGCGTCACCGCGCGGTTTGGAGGGTCCACTGGCCCGACTTCGCATACCTGATCTCTTCCGCTCCATCGCCGCTATACTACGGATGGCTGATGCGCAAGGCCGGATCGGGCTTGGTCAGCCGGTGCTTCCACGTGCCATCGCAGATGCCGCAACCAGGGTTGCCTAGCCGGAACGGCTCGTTACCAGACTGGATGCCTAGCGATGGCTTGCTCAATCGAAGAAACTTGGAACTGTGTCGGTCCTTTCCTGCTTACCATAGCTGCCATTTCGAAGGTAATCGGCGCGATGTCCGCTTGCCGGGCGACCGCATAGACGACATGAACGATCGACATTGAGGCATAGATCTGCCGAACCCGCTGTTCACGCAAATGTCCTGTTTCGGGATGACTTCCCTAACTCCGCCACGACAACGACGGGGTCGTGAGCCGTCATCGCGCCTTCGGCAAATTTATGACTGCTCTCTTCGCCGACAGCTCTAAAACCAGACTGTCCGCTTCCCCAAATAGCCGCCAATTATGGATGGCCTCAAAACACCGCGCGTACGCATAACTCCCTGCTACATCGCCCCCAATCGCCTATCCATGTGGGCGACGTTTATGCTCGATAAGCCCCTGCATTCTTCTCGCTCTGTTGGCAGATGTGCGGAGCGGCTCGTACAGGTTACAGTCTGCACGCGGCGATAGGGGTGCAAGGCCCGGAAATCTGCCGGGCGGTGCATTGGGATAACTTTTGCAAAAGGGTGGTTGAGCGGTCCATGTCTGTGCGCTTATTCTTGGCCAAACAAAGCACGAGAGGAAACGCATGAGCGACTTTACCCAAATTCTAGTCGAAAAGGCAGATGGCATTGCGACCATTACACTGAACCGCCCGGATAAAATGAACGCGTACACCCGCACTATGGGGGCAGAAATCATGGCGGCGATGGACGACATCGATGCAGATGACGCAATTCGGGCGGTGATTTTCACAGGAGCTGGGGAAAAGGCGTTTTGCGCAGGCGCAGATCTGACGCCTGAGGATGGCGGTCAAGTCTTCGCTGATGGCGCTCAGGTCGATGACTTATCTGATGAACGCGTTCGCGATGGTGGGGGCTTGCTGACGTTGCGCTTGTTCGAAAGCAAAAAGCCCCTGATCTCTGCCTGCAATGGCGTTGCCGTAGGTGTGGGCGCAACAATGCAATTGGCTATGGATATCAGGCTTGCAGCATCCCATGCGCGCTATGGCTTTGTCTTTGCGCGTCGCGGGATAGTCCCCGAAGCTGCGTCAAGCTGGTTCCTTCCGCGAATAGTCGGGATTAGCCAAGCTTTGGAATGGTGTTATTCGGGCCGTGTGTTTGGAGCAGAAGAAGCAAAAGAGGGCGGACTTGTTCGATCGATCCACAGTCCAGAAGAATTGGTCTTTGCTGCTCGAACGCTCGCCCGAGAAATTGCGGAGAACACATCTGCTATCTCTGTTTCCATGACACGGGCTATGATGTGGCGACTGATGAACACAGACCATCCCATGGAAGCGCATAAAATCGACAGCCGGGCAATTTACAGGTTGTCCCGCGGCAAAGACGCACAAGAAGGCATTGCGAGTTTCCTCGAGAAGCGCAATCCCGTCTATCCGGGCAAAGTGAGCGAGGATATGCCCGATTTCTATCCATGGTGGGACGAGGTTGAATACAAATGAGCAAGATGCAAGCGAGCGAGCTTTGACCAAGGCTGCAAATCTTCCCGAGACCAGCAAACCCGAAAACGGGCAGCTCGAAGACTTTCTGCCTTACCAGCTGTCGGTGACGTCAAACGCCATTAGCGCGCTCATTGCTGAACGATATCGCAAACGCTTTGCTCTCAAAATTCCAGAATGGCGGATTATGGCAGTGCTCGGCAATCGCCATGAAACGCGTATCGGAGTCACTCAACGCGAGCTGACAGAAGTGACATTGATGGACAAGGTTGCGGTCAACCGGGCCTGCAAAGTCTTGGAAGATCGTGGGCTGATTGAGCGCCTGCCTAATGTCGAGGATGGCCGGTCACATCTGCTCGCTTTGACCGGGGAAGGGCGGGCGATCCATCTTGAAGTTATGCCGCTTGCATTGGCGACTGAACGTGAATTGTTAGATGGGCTGGATCCTGAAGAACGCCTGGCCTTGCGTAGTATGCTGGTGCGAATGCGTGAACGCGTAAGCGAGATACTGGAAAAGACGTCCGATTAAACGCTGTCGTGATCGTAAATGAAAAGGGCCAGCGCTGATACGCTGGCCCTTTTTGTTTGATAATGTCGGGTGCTCGCTATTTGATCAGAGCATCTGAAATATCACATGCTGCAGGTCCAAGGATCACGATGAACAGCACCGGCAGAATGAACAGGATCAGTGGAATGGTCATGATCGCTGGCAAACGCGCCGCCTTCTCTTCGGCGCGCATCATACGTTCGTTCCGGAATTCTGCGGAAAGCACGCGAAGCGCAGACGCGAGCGGCGTACCATAACGTTCGGTTTGAACCATGGTGGTTACAACCCCTTTCACCGCTTCAAGATCGACTCGGTAGGCGAGGTTGTCGAACGCCATTTTCCGCTCGGACAGAAAGGACAGCTCAATCGCGGTGAGAGCGAATTCATCGCCCAGTTCCGGATAGGCGCGGCCCAATTCCTTTGCCACTCGGTTGAACGCTGAATCGACGGTAAGACCAGCCTCAGCGCAGATAACGAGCAAATCGAGAGCATCAGGCAGACCCTTTTGGATCTCGAGTGTGCGCTTTTTGGCTTTGTTGCTAAGGTAGAGTTCTGGACCCTTATAGCCAAGAAACAGCAGTGCCGCCGTGGCGCCCAGCCGGGTCATTGGACCCCAGTCTGGCTTCACTTCGAAAACGTAGAGAGCCAGAAAGCCTACAAGTCCAAATACGATTGGCAAAATCGCACGAAGACCGATGATGATGACCGCCAATTCCTTGTTGCGGTATCCGGCGTGCGCGAGCTTTTGTTGAACCTCTTCGACCTGACTCTGCTGGAGAATGTTCATTTTCCCCAGGCTGTCTTTAACTCTGTCGGTCGTGTCCGATTTGCGGACTAGGCTCGCGCGTTTCTTTGCTGAGCTTGTGACGATGCCAGCTTTCAATTGTTCGCGGCGTTCGTTCAAGGATTTGACCCGCTTTGCCATCGGGTCTTTGATGGTCACAGCGGCATAGATTGCCATGATCACAGCAAAGGCTGCCATGCCGGCAAGAATGGTGCCGACAAGGATTACGTCAAAGCCTAAGAGCGTAGGGCCAGGTGTTTGTTCAAGCATGATATTTTAGCCCCGGCTCAAATTTCGAAACTGACCATTTTGGCCATGATAAAGACCCCGATGCTCATCCAGACCATGCCGCCAAGGCCGGCTACGATGAGGCGATCTTCGTAGAAAAATCCGCCGATGTACTCGGGATTGATCCAGTAGATGAGGCCGAAAACGATGAAGGGAAGTGAACCCACAATGTAGGCAGATGCCTTGGATTCTGAACTCATCGCTTTGATTTTCAATTTCATCTGCGAACGCTTGCGCAACACGTCTGCAAGGTTAGACAAAGTCTCAGCCAAGTTACCACCGGTTTCGCGCTGGATCGCAAGAGTGATGCAGAAGAAGTTGAATTCAGGAATGCCAAGACGATCAGCGGTTTCCTGGAGCGAATCTTCCATCGTTTTACCGATCTTGATGCGTTCCACGATCCCCTTAAATTCTATGCCAACGGGGCCTGGGACCTCTTCTGATACGACGGACAAGGTTTCAGTGACAGGCAAACCAGAGCGAAGACCGCGCACAAGCAGTTCAATCGCATCAGGAAATTTGGCGTTGAATTCATTGGTGCGCTTGTTGATCAGAAAACCGATGATCAGATGCGGGAGGCCAGCACCAAGCACCAAGCCAATGCCAAACGACAACAGCATTGCTCCTGACTGGATGTAGATCACAACCGCAAACGCAAGAGCCAGACCGAGCGATCCATAGATATATTGGGAAACCGTCCATGGCTTGCCGGTCCGATCCAGCCTCATGGCGAGCGCTTCGCCTCGTGAACCGGCGCCGGCGATTTGATAGGCCTTGGGTTTACGTTGTGCGATCGCCTTCTTCAGTTGCGATTCCACTTTGGTATCAGTGCTATCGGAATGACGATAATTGATCGCCTGGAGACGACGTTTCTGGGACTTTCCCGCGCCAGAACCGCTGGCAAGCAGATAGCCGACGACCAGCACAGCAAAAATCACAAGCGTGATAATCAGGGTCTCAAAGAGGTCCATAATGTGTTGTCCTGACCGGTCGTTAGTGTTCGTTTGTCATGGGCTTGGCCCACGCGGGTAGCGTGAGGCCGCACAATCTATTTGCGCAGCCCCATGCTCATTTGCTTACTCAGCCGGTGCTTCGGCTTTCGATTTGTCTTTTTTCGCAAGCAGCGATTTGAAATCGAAGCTGCCGAGCAGAGATTTCTTCTCTTCGGTGATCGATTCCATATCTTCTTCGCTTGCGCCCATCACACGCTCTGCCAGCTGTTTGATGGATGCTGTTGCTTTGCTCGATGGGTTGGCTTCTACAAAGACCTGGCCCAGCTTGGCAGAATTTGATGCCGCTTTGACATCATAAGGTATGGCGAAGTCGATCTTGCGCTCAATGGAAGCTTCGAAATCGGCTTTGCTGATTTCTGCAACGCTGGATTGAACCTTGTTTGCAACGATCATCGGATGCGCATGGGCTGCATTGGCTTTGAGCCATGACAGGATGCGGATCGTGTCGCGTGCTGATGCAAGGGTAAGCTCGCATGTGAGCAGCACAAGGTTCACGTCTGCCAGCAGATGCGGGAAGTTGATCAGCATGTTGCGCGGAAGATCGATCACAGTCATCTCGAAAGCCTGACGGAATTCTTCCTCAAGCTGCACGAAAGCTGATCCATCAGTCATCAATGGTTGGCTGATCGGTGCTTCGGCCGACAGGATCGACAAGTTGTCGTTCGCACGGATCATGGCGCGTTCAATGAACAAACCATCAATCCGGCTTGGATTGTCTATCGCATCGGTCAGACCACGGCCCGGCTCCAGGTCCAGGGCAAGTGCGCCCGTACCGAAGTGCACGTCAAGATCCAGAAGTGCAGTGGGTGACTGATGATGGTCGCTGAACAACCACGCAAGCGATGTCGCGAGTGTTGAAGCGCCAACGCCGCCGCGTGTGCCCACAATGGCTGTGGAGATGTGCCGCTTAACCGCTTCACCTTCGCCCGCTTTTGGCGAGTTGAAGACGGCAAGCGCTTGATTTAATGAATCGTGCACTTGCTGCGCTGACAAAGGCTTCAGCAGGTAATCGTGAATGCCACTGGACAGCAGGTCGCGATAAAGGCGAACGTCATTCACCTGACCAATTGCGATCACAACGGTGCCAGGTTCGCAAACTTCTGCCAGAGCGTTGATATCATTCAGCGGGTCGCCGCTCTCCGAAAGATCAACAAACAAAATAGCCGGGCTCGCGCTTACTGAAAGCGATTGCACAGCATTGCGCAGGCCGCCTTTGTTACACTTTTCTGGTTGCCAGCCCATTTCGATAACGACAGGGCGCAACACGTCGAGCGCCGCATCGTCGCAAATGTAGGCCGCGAATGGATCGCGATTGCCGGGAAGACCTGATTTCCATGGAGCATTCATGACTTAGTTTCCTCCAGCTGTCGCGTCTGCAAGTCCGCCCGCGCCAGTCGGTGCGGTTTCGCGAAATGTGGTAATTGCTTTGTTTGAAGTGGCGATCAGCGTTTCGCTTGAACCTGTTTGACCTTCGAGAAGGTCTTCCGGGTTCGCGACCATCGCTGCCATGTTGCTATTTACACTACAGCCATAACCCGGACTGGTCGCATTGCCGTAATTCATATCCGATTTGGCTGACCAGTCGGGGCAGCCAGGCACGGATGCTGAAGAGCGTGTAATCACCACGCGCGCAGAACCAGGCTCAAGGAAACCTGAAGTGGTTGGCGCAGTTTTGTTCACAATCAAGCCATACCGACCAGCCAGGTCGTTAACGGCGTTGGTCACTGCTGGGTTTTGGCCCGGATCCTCGATTGTGATCCGATCACCATAACGAAGATCCATTGCCTCGAACCAACCGTTCAGGCGTTGTTGTTCGGTGACTGCCAGTCCGGCTGCTGAAGTCTGCACGTCGAGCGTAAAGTTTGCTCTTTCAACGACAGGCTGCTTTTGGCTGTATACCGTATTGTTGGTCGCAACTCCGCCACACCCAGCAAGACCTACCGAAAGGGCCAGGGCGAGTGCGGGTGCTGCCGCAAATTTGTTTCTCTTTGCTTGAGACATCTTACTTTCCCTTTTCCTTAGAGGCTAAAGCCGGGTGTTGCGGCGTCTGCTTGGCGGTCTTTCTTGCGCTTCTTCTCGCTCCGGCGCGGCTGTTTCGGCGCGTTGTTTGGAACGATGGCCGCGGGGCTTGCTTGACCGACTGTGGTCGATGGCGCTGGTGCACCTTCGCCAGCAGCGCTCGGCATGGGGCGTTGCTCGCCCGATACGCCCTTATTGTCCTTGTACAGCAGCAGCTGCTCAATTTCGTTGGCGGTATGGAAGCCATCTGTTGGCAGCTTGATGTCACGCGCATTGACGGGTTTGACGAGGTACGGCGTCGCAATGATCACCAGCTCGGTTTCGCCTTTGCGGTATGAGCGAGAGCGGAACAGATTGCCCAGGATCGGAACATCTCCAAGACCAGGAGCTTTTTCAAGCGAGTTCTGTGAGTTATTGCTCATCAGGCCGGCAATCATGAAGCTCTGACCCGAACCCAATTCGACCGTTGTTTCAGTACGACGTGTTGTAAGGCTGGGAATCTCAAAGCCGTTCAAAGTGACCGAACCCTGGCTCGACAATTCTGAAACCTCAGGACGCAGACGCAGAGAAATGCGGCCGTTCGAAAGGACAGTTGGCGTAAAGGCGAGGCCCACCCCGAAGTTCTTGAATTCTACAGCGACATTTCCGAGACCCTGACTAATCGGGATCGGGAATTCACCGCCGGCAAGGAACGTTGCCGTTTCACCCGAAAGCGCGGTCAAATTTGGTTCGGAAATTGTGGTCACGAGGCCGATCTGTTCTGAAAGATCGAGTGCGCCCAGCATGTTAAGCCCGAACAATTCACCCAAGCCCGCGATTGAGGTTCCGCCGTTTGAATCCACTGAAGGACCAGTAATCGTGCTTCCGTCAGGCAATACGAGCGATGTCTGCGCTGCAGCATTACCCACACCCAATGGCCCACCATAATTAAACTCAGCGCCGCCAATTTGACGTCCGGTACCCACACCAATGCGCAGACCGCTTGTTGCGTCAGCCATGGTCAGGTTGCCGCCAATCGCGCGAACCAAAGAACGGCTCACTTCCGCAAATGTGACTCTGAGGTTCACCTGAAGCGGGGTCGCAGTTTTGAGACGCGTGATGACATTGGCTTCATCACCCAAGAATGCCTGAACCAGACGTTCTGCTTCAGAAGCATCTTCAGGAGCTGCAACCGTACCGGTCAAAAGCACTGTGTTGGTGCCCATGGTCGATACGCTGACTTTGGCTTCAGGCATGGCGAGAGCGAGCATCTGATCGATGCTGTCAATGTTCGAACCAACGCGGATATTGGCTGAAAAAATCACATCCCCGCGGGCATTGCTCGCATAGATTGTGGTTTCACCACCTGCGCGGCCGAAAACATAAAGCTGACGCTGTGACTTGATCTGAACATCTGCGACTTGGTCATTGGCGACGAAAACATCGGCCATCGCGCCAGGGATTGTGACCAGTTCACCTTTGCCGATCGAAAGCACGATGTCTTGAGCAGGGCGAACAACCTGTTGTGCTGTCGCAGTGCTTGTCGGCATTGCTGCCAGCGGAGCGACAGCCAGACTGGCCATCAGCATTTTAGAAGTAAGTCGGCGTTTCATTTTTCGCCCCCCAATGGGTTTCCCGTTTGCCGCACGTGCGGCGTTGATGCGTGATTGTATTTTTGACATCGTCATGAACTCAGCGGACCAGTGAGCCAGTTACAGCAGGAACGGTTTGTCCGGTGCTGCGCAGGCCTTGTGATTGGCTGCGGATGAGCGTGCCTGTGGAACCGGCTTGCGGATCGACAATGACTTCTGCCGTATTCTGCCCGCGTGTCACACGAACCTTAGGTCCGGTCGGCGCGATCACTCCGTTGAGCGCAGCGGCGCGGCGGTCATCAGCAGCGGCTGCAGCGGCTGCAGCGCGTTCACGGGCTGCCACTTCTTCGGGGCTGGGTGGGATCGATTTGCGCTGGAAGCGTGAAACGTCACCACCGGTCGAATAGGTTGTGCCTTTGTCGACAGGGCGGGCCATTGCGGCGCGAAGAATGCGTTCTTCTTCTTCGGGTGTCGCATTTTCTGGGATATCGATATCGCCAGATGCAATCGCACGTTCAAGCTCAGCCTGGTTATCGGCGATTGAACGCAGAACCAAAGTAAGTTCCCCGATAGTCATTGCGACTGACACCTTCTCAGCGAGTTTAGGCGTCACCTCGATTGTCACTGTTCGGAAAGCGCGAACCTGTGTCTTGCCGTTTTCGTCGACAAATTGCTCTGTCGACTGGTCGGTTGCCAGCACACGCAGATTACGAAGAACAGTTTCAGCAGCGTTTAGCGGACGGCCTTCGCCACCAACCGTTTGAGTCAGCACCAAGTCAACTCGGTCACCCGGGAAAACAAAGCCAGCCACACCGGTTTTGGCTGACACTGGTACAGTAACTGCGCGCATGCCAGCGCCAAGGGCCGCAGCAAGGAAGCCGCGATCACCAGGGCTTACCAAAGTGCCTTGTGTCACCGGCTCACCCACGGTCAGCGGATCACGCACGACTGTGCCAAGAAGGCCGGAGACATCAGCCTCGCCTTCAAGATAATAGGCGCTTTGCACAAGACCTTCAGGCCATGACTGGAATTCCAGTGCATCGGCTGTGATGATTGTGCCTGCAGGCAATGGCAATTTTGCCACTAGAACTTTGGGGCCTACCGGCTCAGCGGCAACGGCCTCTGGTGCAGCCGTTCCCCCGGCGAACATGGTGCGCGCTGCAAAGGCTGTACCGATCGCGATGATCAGTGCTCCGAGCAGCAATACCAGCTTCTTCCTATCCATGGCTAATCAAGCCCCTTCGTAAATGCCCTTGGTGAATCCGTGGGCGGTATGGTTTCAATTCTTAAGTCCGAAACGGTTAAAATCAGGTTCACCCCGAAACCGTGCCGAGAAAAAGTGTGTCATAATTGTCGATTGTGATGACCCAGAGAGCTCCTGCCGCGATGGCGACTCCATAGGGAAGCTGGCCCGGTGTCTTGGGTTTGAAAATCACTCGACGGGCGACAAAGAAGACCGCAAGCAATCCGCCGACCATCGCCATGATGATAAGCAGGGTCATATAATTGAGAGGTGTAATCCAAAGCGCGAGGGCGGCCAGCAATTTGATGTCGCCGCCACCAAGAATAACAACGCCGAGCTGGTATCCGATAAAACCAATGCCCAACAGGATTGCGGTAACGATAAGTGCAAAACCAAATTGCCAAGCAACATCAGGCCAAAGCGACATGCCGCTTGCCCACCAGTACAATGGCGCACCAAGTGCGATTGCGCCGTTCAGCCAATTGGCGATCCGACGGCTTTTGATGTCGGTGAAGGCTGCAATCAGGAGTCCAATTGCCAATGCAATCAGCAATCCGTAGTGAAGATACATCATGTGCATTTTGCCCTCATGAAAGTTCGCTGGTTTTCCAAGGTTGCGAACTGTGAATGAAGGTGTGCTACAGATTAGTGCTTACTATAAAGTAACCAAACCCAGAGGGACGGTGTTCACGAAGTGACTGCGCAGGAAAGTGCGAAGCTTGCAGTTGAAAAAGAAGCAAGCAGGCCAATCGACCGTCGAGTGATTCCCGCTATTGCGACTGAAAGCGCTTGGATTGCGCGCGATGGACATTCCATAAGACGGATTGATTGGCCCATCAAAGCCAAGGACGATAAACCTAATGCGCGCGGCTCCCTTCTTTATATGCCGGGGCGTGGGGACTTTTATGAAAAGTATCTTGAGACATTGCATGAATGGCATTTGGCTGGATGGCGTGTAACCGCGGCCGACTGGCGTGGTCAGACGGGCAGCGGTCGTTTGGGCAAAGACGCGACGACCGGGCATATTGATGATTTTACGACATGGACAGCGGACTTGGCTGCGTTGTGGGCCGATTGGGTTGCCGAAACTCCCGGACCGCATGTTTTGGTCGCGCATTCGATGGGCGGGCACATCGTTTTGCGCGCGCTTGTCGATCATATTATTGCGCCGCTGCCTGACGCTGTTGTGTTTTCTGCCCCCATGACCGGAATGGCGGGACCGCCTGTGCCGCTGCCAGTGCTTCATCATGTCGCAAAGCTGATGACCCGCATCGGTGATCCCAGTCGTCCCGCATGGAAAGGCGGAGAGAAGCCCGGCGATGTGCCGGAGGACCGGATCAACTTGCTTACTCATGACCCTGATCGCTATGCGGATGAGCTGTGGTGGCGAGTTAATCGGCCTGAAATCGCGATGGGACCTGCGAGCTGGGGATGGCTGGAACGCGCTTATGATTCTTGGCGGCACCTGGAAGAGGAAGGCGCCCTAGAAGCTGTCACAGTCCCGGTGCTGATATGCTCTACGCAAAATGATAAATTGGTAAGTCATGCGGCAAATGTCAGGGCGGTTGAACGTTTGCCTAACGGGGAATTGATCGCGTTTGGGGACGAAGCGCGCCATGAGATCCTGCGTGAAGTTGATGAGGTCCGCGAGCGGATGTTGCATGGCATTGCCGAATTCCTTGACCGTGTTGCACCTCGCCAAAATTCAACATCTATATGACTGGCAGGATTTACGATTTTGCCGTGATCGGTGCTGGGATGGCAGGTGCGAGCATCGCAGCGGAACTTGCACCTTATGCCAGTGTTCTTGTTCTAGAGGCAGAAGAAGCGCCAGGTTATCACTCCACAGGTCGTTCGGCGGCTTTCTGGGAGGAATGCTATGGAGGACCCGGCATAGTCCCGCTCACCATGGCATCAGGGCGTTTCTTGCGCGATCATGGCCTTTTGAAAGAGCGCGGGGCGCTTTATGTCGGACGCGAGCAGGATAAGGGCGATTTGGACGCGTTTATGGCGCGCTTTGCCGGAACAGGTGTTACAATCGAACGGCACGGGCGCGACGCTTTGGCAGCGCGCATTCCCCATGCAAATGAGGAATGGTGCGAATGTATCTGGCAGCCAGCGTGCGCGGATATTGATGTAGCTGGACTTCATCAGCATTATCTCAAAGCGTTGAAGAATGCTGGTGCCGATCTTCGATGCCGCTCCCGCGTGATTTGTCTTTCTCATAAAGATGGGGTTTGGGATATTTCTGCGGAGGATGGTGCATCCTATCACGCAGCACGCGTCGTCAATTCGGCGGGCGCTTGGGCAGATAATATGGCGCGGCTTGCAGGCGCACGGCCTTTGGGTATTGATCCCAAGAGACGCACAGTTGTCCAGCTGCGCGTTGCACCAGAAGCACTTGACGACCTGCCTCTCGTGCTCGACATCAATGGCGCTTTCTATTTTAAGTCGGACAATGGCCGCCTTTGGCTAAGTCCGCACGATGAAATACCCACAGATCCTTGCGATGCAGCTCCAGAAGAGCTGGATGTCGCGCTCGCGATTGACCGTTTTCAGTCAGTGACTGACTGGCGTATCGAGGCTGTGGAGCGACGTTGGGCGGGATTGCGTAGTTTCGCGCCGGACCGCCTTCCTGTTTACGGATCTGACGTTGAAATTGAGAGTTTCATCTGGTTCGCGGGCCAGGGGGGATTTGGCATTCAAACAGCTCCTGCTGCTGCACGTCTTGGTGCACAAATCATGCTGGGCCAAGAGCAAGACCCAATGACATCAGCTATCAATGCGTCTTCATATTCTCCCACAAGATTTCAGATTGTAAATCAAAGCGATTTCGCAGCTCAGGCGCTCTAGCCAAACGGGTCTCAATCTGTAAAGTGGAGACGGGCATTTACACTAGAATGAGAGAGGGACTCAAATGGCTCACAAGTTTGAAATCTACAAAGACAAGTCCGGCGAATTCCGCGTCCGCTTCAGCTACAATTCTGAAGTGATGTTCTCGACTCAAGGGTATTCGAGCAAATCATCGGCGCAAAATGCGATTGATTCGATCAAGAAAAATGGCCCAGGCGCCCCGATCGAAGACAACAGCTGATCAGTTTTTCGTAGAACGCAAGCAGCAAGCGGGCGCTCCATTTAAGGTGCGCCCGTTTTGAGTCGCATAGCTACTATTCGCCTTCTTCGCTCATATCGACCTTAGCGGCCTCATCGCTTGCAAGCTTGTCTACTCGATCGTTTTCGGGATGGCCTGAATGACCCTTTACCCAGTGCCATTCAATTTCATGGCGGCCACTCACTTCGATGAGATCATGCCAAAGATCGGAATTTCTAACGGGCTTTTTGCTTGCCGTCTTCCATCCATTGCGCTGCCAGCCATCGACCCATTTGGTGATCCCATCGAGCACATATTTGCTGTCGGAATATAGATCGACGGCGCATGGTTCGATCAAGGCTGAAAGTCCTTTGATAACAGCAGTTAGTTCCATTCGGTTGTTGGTGGTGTCGTTTTCGCCGCCCGAAAGTTCTTTTTCGTGCTTGCCCATTTTGAGCAAGACACCCCATCCTCCAGGCCCAGGATTCCCTTTACAAGCGCCGTCTGTGTAGATTGAAACATTTTTCATAGGTTTTGTGTCGCCGAACGCAAACGGAGAGCGCGCCTCACGCAAAGAGGTACGCACCGTGTTCGTCGTAGAATCGCCATCTTCGGACGAAATCGACGGGGTCTTTCCTCGTAACCAACGCATCATTAGGCGTCTCTAACCAATCCTCTGCACGGCTCGCGACAAACCGGAGGCACGCCCCCTTTGCTATCTCCGCAAACAAATCGCGCTCGACCTGTGTGATTTTCCTTATATTTTCATAGGCATTAAGAAATTCTGTCCCACAATTGGACAGATAGTGACCGCTTTCAGAATCGAAGCACCAAGCCGCGTGAGTGACCGCAATATCAAGTGCCATACAATCGGTGCAAGCAAAGTAAAAATCGATCAGACCGGTCACTTGATCGTCCAGCATTAACACATTGTCGGGGAATAGATCTGCATGGACTTGCGCTTTTGGTAACGCTGACAGGTCGAGTGCAGCGGCATCTCTTGCAGGAGGTAGCATCGCTGGCAATTGCTGGTGTATGGACCCGAGACCTTCCTCACCGCATCTTTCGAGCACGGCGAGATTGTCGGCAAAGCCCATTGTATTGGGACGGGTCAATGGAAAATCCGCGCTCGCCAGATGGATTTGCGCCAGGGTCGCGCCCACAGCGCGGGTTTGTGCAGGGGTTGGCCGGGTTGGGGACACGCCCGGCAGGAATTCAATCAGCGCGACCGCTTTGCCATCCACCATGCGAAACTCCGCACCAGCTTTATCGTGAATTGTGCGCGGGACAGGGCAACCCTTCGCGGAAAGATGATCGAGTAGTCCGAGGAAATAGGGCAGATCATCAAGCTCGATCCGCCTTTCATACATTGTAAGGATGTAGCGCGCATTGCTCCCATCTTTACAAGTTTCGATCAACCAGTTGGAGTTTGAAACCCCCTCGGCAATGCCTTTGGCAGAAACCAGATGGCCCACGTCATATTGATTGATGAGTTCGCTTAAATCTTCAGCGCTCAAATGCGTATAAACGGCCATGGATCGTCGCGATGTGCCTTGCTTATTCGGTAAGCTGGCGCGGCAGCTTGAACACAATCTTTTCCTCAGCGGTTTTGATCGTGCGTTCCTTTATGGGTCGAATTGCAGCTATCGCATCGACCACTTCGCGCACTAGAACCTCTGGTGCCGAAGCGCCTGCGGTGAGACCTATTGTATCAATTCCCTCGAGCCAAGTTGGATCGATTTCATCCGCGCGCTGAATCAATTTACCCGGCGTGCCCAGCCGCTCGGCTACTTCGACAAGGCGCAAAGAATTGGATGAATTGGGCGCGCCGACGACAAGAACCAATTCGCAGTCATGCGCCAGTTCTTTAACAGCTGCCTGCCGGTTGGACGTCGCATAACAGATATCCTCGGCCTTGGGTCCGCGAATATTAGGGTATCGCCATTCGAGCGCTTCGATGACCTCACGCGTATCATCAACTGAAAGCGTGGTCTGAGTGAGATAAGCTAGCGGCTCATCACTTTCGAACGGAAGCTTATCAACATCTTCAAGGTCTTCCACCAATGTCATTTGCCCTGGTTCAACCTGTCCCATGGTGCCAATGACTTCTGGATGACCTGCATGTCCGACAAAGATGATATGCCGCCCTTTTTCCAATTGTCGCTCAGCCTGACGGTGAACTTTGGACACTAGGGGGCAGGTCGCATCGACATAGACCATGTTGCGGCGCTCTGCTTCTGCCGGCACTGCTTTTGGCACACCATGCGCGCTGAAGACCACAGGCGCATCGGTGGGTACTTCGTCCAATTCCTTGACGAAGATCGCACCTTTAGCCTTCAGGCCTTCGACGACATATTTGTTGTGAACGATTTCGTGGCGCACATAGACCGGAGCACCGTATCGCTCGAGGGCTTTTTCGACAATTTCAATCGCGCGGTCTACACCGGCGCAAAATCCGCGTGGAGCAGCGATCAAAAGATTTAGGGGTTTCAGCTCAGAAGCCGAGTCTTGAAAGGGCGCATTCATGTGTGCCCCTCTAGCGCTTTGTGGCCTGCCCCGCTAGGGACATGTCGCATGGCCGGTAATCATCGGCAAATTGGATCGAATTTAAGGACGGCGGATACATGGTCTCGCTCGCACAATCTGGTGCTCGTATTAGTATTGCTCTTGGACTTGTGGCGACAGTGACAGGCTGCGCACGCGAAGGGGAATTGGTGGTCAATCAAGGTGTGGGGATTACCTCGGTGCTGTCCAATTGTCCTTCGGTCGGCATTCCAAATTATACCGGTGACATCACGACTTTCCGCACTTCAGGCGACGCAAGTTTCAACAATCTCGATGTCAGCGCTGCGCTTACGAATTTGCGTTCGACTTGCGATGACGCATCCGAGAAAATCTACAGCGAAGCGACATTTGAAGTCGTCGCCCAGCGCAAAGATGCGCGCGGGGCTCGGACTGTTACGCTTCCCTACTTTGTGACCGTGGTGCGCGGCGGAAGCGCTGTTGTGACGAAACGCGTGGGCCAAGTGACGCTTAGTTTTGCGGACGGTGAAGAACGCGCGAGCGCCAATGGAAAGGCGGGCTCGTTTGTGGACAAATCGGCTGCGACTTTGCCGGACGATATTCGCGAGAAGATCACCAAGAAACGACGACCAGGCGATCCAGAAGCGGCCCTCGATCCTCTGACCGCTCCCGAAGTGAGAGCGGCAATCCAGCGTACCAGCTTTGAAATGTTGATAGGGTTTCAACTGACCGAAGATCAGCTCGCCTACAACGTCCGGCGCTAACAGCGCTCTTGAAAAACTTGTGAGTCCCCGCGAAGGCAGGGGGCTACTTCTCAAAAGCTCCCGTCTTGGCGGGAGCGCGCAGGTATTTATGTCAAATCAAACTCTATATGCCACTTTTGCTGGCACAGTCGAAAACGCTTTAAGCGCTCTTGTTGATGACGGCATCTTGCCTTCGAATACATCTTTCAAGAACGTGGCGGTGGAGCCGCCGCGTGATCCTTCTCATGGTGATTTGGCGACCAATGCCGCGATGGTTCTTGCAAAGCAGGCAAAGACAAATCCGCGGGCATTGGCAGAGAAGATTACAGCAAAGCTTGTCGATCATCAGGCGATCACCAGTGCGGAAATCGCAGGGCCTGGCTTTATAAATTTGCGGCTTGATGCATCGGCGTGGCTTGAAGAGTTGAGGCTGATCCATGCTCTTGGTGATGCCTATGGCCGCTCCACAATGGGCGCAGATACCAGGGTGAACGTTGAGTATGTCTCAGCGAACCCTACAGGGCCTATGCACATGGGGCATTGCCGCGGCGCCGTGGTTGGAGATGCCTTGTCGAGCCTTCTCGAATTTGCAGGCCATGATGTGGTTCGCGAATACTATATCAACGATGCAGGCGGACAGGTCGATGTGCTCGCTCGGTCCGCGTATATCCGTTATCGTGAAGCGCTTGGCGAGGACGTGGGGGCAATTCCCGAAGGGCTGTATCCGGGCGATTATCTAATTCCTGTTGGTAAGGCATTGGCGAAAGAACTGGGCGACCGGTACCAGGATGCTTCAGAACAAGATTGGCTCCCGATTTTTCGGACAGAGGCAGTTGCACGGATGATGGAACTGATCCGGTCAGACCTCGCGCTGCTCGGCATTCATCACGATGTGTTTTCGTCAGAGGCCGCACTTCATGCCGCCGGTAAGCCGGACGAGGCCGAAGTCTGGCTTCGCCAGCATGACCTTGTCTACGACGGCGTCTTGGAAGCGCCAAAAGGCAAGGCTCCGCCAGAGGACTGGGAGCCAGTGGAGCTGCCTCTGTTCCGCTCTACCAGGTATGGAGACGATCAAGACCGGCCAATCAAGAAATCGGATGGTGCATGGACTTACTTCGGAGCCGATCTCGCTTATCATATGCAAAAGGCTGAAAATGCAGATGAATTGATTGACATTTGGGGTGCGGATCACGCGGGCACTGTAAAACGGATCAAGGCCGCGGTTGCCGCTTTGTCTGAAGGTAAGGGCAAACCCACCCCGTTCGATGTCAAGCTTGTCCAGATGGTGCAATTGATGCGCGGCGGTGCACCTGTGAAAATGTCCAAGCGTTCAGGCAATTTCATCACCATCGCTGACATGATTCAGGAAGTGGGCAAGGATGTTGTGCGCTTCACTATGCTGACACGAAAGCCCGAGGCGCAAATGGATTTCGATTTCGCCAAAGTCGTGGAGCAATCCAAGGACAATCCCGTCTTTTACGTCCAATATGCGCATGCTCGGCTAAATCGGACGGTGATCAAATCTGCAGAAGAGAAGATATTGCCTGATTCCGCCGAAATTTCGCGGTTGGGCACCGAAGAGCTGGCGCTTATCAAGCGCGCTGCTCAATTCCCGCGCGAAATAGAAGCCGCCGCCAAGGCGCGCGAGCCCCATAGAATCGCTTTTTACCTCTATGATCTGGCATCTGAGCTCCACTCATTTTATACAATGGGTAACAAACAACCTGAAAAGCGGTTCAAGCTGGAACAGGATGTGGGATTGTCGGGCGCAAGGCTTTTCCTAGGCCAAGCGATAGGGCAAGTGATCCGTAATGGGTTAGCTGTGTTAGGCGTGGATGCCGTAGAAGCGATGTAGCCGCTTGGGGCCTTCAACCGTCTAGACCGTGCTGAGTGCCGTTCGGGGGAGGGCGCAAAGACAATGGTAGTGGATGCGGAATTTGAAGAGATTCCAAGTGAGGATATCGTGGTGACCGAACAAGAGCTGAACTTAACCGCTGATGAGAGCCTGCCTTGGCTCGAATCCGACGAAGAAGATACCGCAGCAGGCGGGATCGATAGCATTCAGGTAATGACATTTCTCGCGGTGCTGCTTGCCATTGCGGCAGCTTTGATCTTGGCAGTCTGGTATTTCACCAAGGGTGATGGCGGGAGCGAACCCGTTGCAGACGGCAGCACAATTGCTGCGCCTTCTGGTCCCATCAAAGAAAAACCCGAAAACCCTGGCGGCAAAGAGTTTGAAGGAACTGGTAATTTGGCTCCAGCGGTGGGCGAAGGTGAAGTTCGCGATGGTCAAATGGCCGATGGCTCCGATGGGGCCGGCGCTCAGAGTGGTAAAACGGATGCATCACGCCCTGCGATCAACACCCAAACAACTGAAAGCGCCTCGACTGGCTCTGCTGAAGGGGCGAATGCCGCCGATTCAGCGAGCAGGGGCGGTTTTGCTGTCCAACTGGCTGCTTATGGGAATCGCGCAAGAGCCGAGCAGGGCTGGCGGGATTTGAGCCGCAGCAGCGAGACACTGAGCGGGAAGAGGTATCGCATTGTCGAGGCCAACGTGGATATCGGCAAGGTCTTTCGCCTACAGGTGCCTGCATCCAGCCGCGCGGAAGCTTCCAGTCTGTGCGAGGCTATCAAAGCTGACGGCCTAGAGTGTGCTGTAAAGCCGTGATGTGAGAACGCCTCAGCGCACTCTTGACCGAGAATGCATGGATTTTTCCCCACAGTGGAGCATTAGCCCGCTTGCCTGACTGCCCCCTTGCTGCAAGGCTGCACAAATGGTTCCGGCAATTTTTGGATGTTCTGGCCACACTTTGACGGCCGATGAGCGCGATTTCTTTCGTGATGCTGATCCAGCGGGCTACATCCTGTTTGGGCGCAATTGCGGCAATCGCGAACAATTGCGCAGCCTCACAGATGAATTGCGCGCGCTTCACGGGCGCGACCGGCTTTTGATCTCAATTGACCAGGAAGGCGGCCGAGTGGCCCGTCTTCGCCCACCGCATTGGTCTGCTTATCCGGCGGGCGAGGCATTTTCTGATCTGTATAACCTCGCACCTGCTAGCGCTATGGAAGCGGCCCGTGTGAATGCCCATGCGATGGCGCTTGAATTGTCCGCCATGGGCATCACGGTGGATTACCATCCGCCGCTCGACTTGCGCCAGCCGGGCACGCATGATGTTATAGGAGATCGCGCGTTTGGTTCTGATCCGATGCAAATCGCTGCATTGGGCCGTGTCATCCTTGAAGGACTGGCGCAAGGCGGTGTCACTGGTTGCGTAAAGCATATGCCGGGGCACGGTCGCAGTATGGTTGATACTCATAAAGAAATGCCGACCGTCAATGAAAGCGCGCAAGAGCTGGAAGCCGACATTGCGCCTTTTCGTGCGCTCAACCATGCGTTGATCGGAATGACAGGGCATTTGTTGTTTCCGGTATGGGATAGCGACAATCCCGCCACTTTGTCAGAAACGGTCATTCGCGACATTATCCGCGGTGAGATCGGTTTCGATGGCCTGCTCTTAACCGACGATATCGATATGGAAGCTTTGACCGACACAATCCCCGAAAGATCAGCCCGGGCTTATGCCGCAGGCTGTGATATCGTGCTGAATTGTTGGGCGAAGATGGATGATATGATCGGCATTTGCGAAGTGTTGCCAACGATAGGTAACAAAGCCAAAGCGCGGCTGGATCGCGCGCTAGACGGCACGATTGTTGCGAATGCGATGCCCGATGAGCATGGTGAATTGTTGGCCAAGCGCGATGCGCTGCTCGCCTTGGTGGGACAGGCAGCATGAGCGCGGCAAATAGCACGGGCGCTCAAGAAGAGCTGATCGAGGCCGACCGTGATACCGGGGCAGACTCCAAGTTGCCGGTAATGGCGTGGCCAGATGATGAAAAGGGTGATGCCCTTGTTGACCAGTCGGCGTCAGATTCTGCGAATGAACCGAACGAAAAGCTTTATCTTGAGCTTGACGGGTGGGAAGGGCCGCTCGACCTTCTGCTCGATCTTGCGCGGCGGCAAAAGGTTGATCTCAGGCAAATTTCAATCCTCGCACTTGTCGATCAATATCTTGGCTACATTGAGCAGGCTGAAAGTCTGCGCCTTGAACTCGCAGCCGATTATCTCGTTATGGCTGCGTGGCTGGCCTATCTAAAATCGGCCTTGCTGCTGCCCAAAGATGAGCAGGAAGACCCAAGCCCTGAAGAACTCGCTATGCGCCTTCAATTACGGCTACAGCGTTTGGGAGCGATGCGGGAGGCTGCCGCGCGTTTATTGGGACGTGACCGGATAGGACGCGATGTTTTTCTACGCGGATCTCCTGAAGGGCTTCGGACAGATCGCAAGACCGTTTGGACGAGCGATGTGTATTCAATCATTCAGGCCTATGGTCAGGTAAAGGCGCGCACCGCACCCAAAATCTACCATGTCGCAGATCGCCCCGTGATGACGCTCGATAGCGCTTTGGACCGCGTTTCGGCTATGCTCGGCGTGACGCTTGAATGGATGGATATTCGTGATTTTCTTCCACCCCATGCGGAGCCTGAATTGCGAAAATCAGCGCTCGCATCCAGTTTTGTTGCTGCCTTGGAGTTGGCGCGATTGGGCCGGGCAGAAATTGCTCAAGAAGCAGCTTTTGCTCCGATGAGAATTCGCCGCCTGAAACAGGGGGGCGCCGCGTGAGCGAGGAGCAGAGCATCGAGCAAGAGTCGCCAGATGCGCCCGCTGACGATGTCGTCCGCGCCATTGAGGCCACCTTGTTTGCTGCAGAAGAACCATTGAGCGTTGATGCCTTGGCAAGCCATCTTGGTGGGCTTGAAGGCAGCGCAGTACGTGACGGTTTGCGCAGCCTGACCGAGCATTATTCTGATCGCGGCATTCACCTCGTCGAACGTGGCAAACGATGGCATTTTGAAACAGCTCCTGACTTGGCACATCTCCTCCGGCGAGAACGCGAACAAGTCCGCCGCTTGAGCAGGGCCGCCACTGAAGTGCTGGCGATAATTGCTTATCACGAACCTGTCAGCCGCGCGGAAATCGAGAGCATTCGCGGTGTGCAAACCGCAAAGGGGACGCTTGATGTGCTGCTTGAGTCCGGCTGGATCAAACCAGCGGGGCGCCGGGAAGTACCCGGACGACCAGTAATTTATGCGACAACGCCGGGTTTCCTCGACCAATTCGGCCTCACGTCTCGCAAAGACTTACCTGGAATGGAGGAGTTGCGGGCCGCAGGACTGCTGGATCCGGTTGATGAGGCCTTCGAAGAAGCTATGAGCGATAACACGCGTCCCTCCGAAAATGGACCAGGTGAAAGCAACTCATCCGAGTATCAAGCAAGCGAAGTAACCGATAATGAACCATGATTGGCTAACACGACTGGCATAGCCGGGGTTTTGCCCCTATATTAGCAATAGTCGTTTCAACGAGAGAGAAACCCCATGGGTCTTAGTGTTTGGCAAATCGCAATCATCGCGGTGGTGATCCTTGTCCTGTTTGGACGCGGCCGTATTTCTGAAATGATGGGCGATTTCGGTAAGGGTATCTCCAGCTTCAAAAAAGGTATGAATGAAGAAGTTGAAGGCGAGAATACGCCCGCTTCCAATGCTCAGATAGAGGCGAAGCCTGCTGACCCGTCTGCGAATTCGTCCGAGCCTAGCAAAACCGGCGAAAACACAAATTCGCAATGACATCTAGCGAGCGTGCTGGTTTGCCCGGCATTGCTGCAAAGATAGGAAAGGCGAGAGCCTTCGTTTCCCATGTTTGACCTCGGCGCTGCAGAAATTCTTGTCATTATCATAGTCGCCGTCTTGGTGATCGGCCCGAAAGATATGCCCCTTGCAATGCGCACGGTTGGCCGTTGGATTGGCCAAGTCCGGCGCGTTTCTGCCCACTTTCGCACAGGTGTCGATGCGATGGTGCGCGAAGCTGAGCTGGAAGATATGGAGAAGAAGTGGAAGGCGCAAAACGAGGAAATCATGAAGCGCACATCCGTCTCTGCCGAAGCTAAGGCTGGCGAGCCTGTGATGACGGGGCCACCGCCAATAGCTCCGCCGGTTGATCCGAGTGCGGCCGCATCACAAGATCATGCCGTTACCAATGACACCGGACCAAAGTCTGCCGAAACCCCGGCTGAAAAGCCGGAAGGTAAAAATTAGGCACGGCCATGGTCCTTAAAGTTGATGACATTGATGAAACTCGTGCACCGCTTCTAGATCACCTCATAGAGCTGCGGACTCGCCTATTGCGCTCCATAATCGCGCTCGGCATTGCGTTCGCTGGATGTCTCTACTTTGCGGATGAGATTTTTGGATTTCTTGTCCGGCCATTGACTGCTGCCTTTCCTCAAGGCGAGGGCAAACTGATCTACACTCAGCTTTATGAAGCCTTTTTTGTGGAGCTTAAAGTCGCATTGTTCGCTGGCTTTTTCATCAGTTTCCCGGTCATTGCGAACCAATTGTGGGCATTTGTTGCGCCAGGACTTTATGCTAAAGAAAAGAAAGCGTTCCTACCATTCCTGATCGCAACTCCGGTGCTGTTCACGGGCGGGGCTGCACTGGCCTATTTTGTGGTTATGCCGACGGCGTTTCGTTGGTTTTTGGGCTTTGAAGGCGAAGTGGGTGGTCTAGATATCGAAGCGCTGCCGGGGACAGGAAACTACCTCAATCTTGTGATGCAGTTTATTCTGGCCTTTGGAATTACATTTCTATTGCCGGTTCTGCTCATGCTGCTCAATCGCGCCGGTATTGTGACGCGCGAACAGTTGATTGGTGCCCGGCGGTATGTCGTCGTTGGTGTGGTCGCACTAGCAGCTATTGTGACGCCGCCTGATCCGGGTAGTCAGGTGATCCTCGCAATACCATTGCTATTGCTGTTCGAAGGATCCTTGATCCTTATGCGGTTTCAAGAGGCTGGTATGCCAAAAGTTGAGGAATCTGATGAGCCTATGCAGGATAATGGCAGCGCAGCTGATGCGAGCGAAGAAGCTGTTTCCGACTGACACAGTCATGCGGGTTCGGAATTTCGATCGGTACGAAAAAGACGGGCCGGAAAAATTGTCATGATATGGAACTTAGAATAGCTGCCAAGACTATGCGGCCATCCAATGGATTGCAGGCAAAAAAAGAGGCTCCAAAAGGAGCCTCTTTAAATCGATTTCTCGACAACCCTTATGGGCTTACAGCCTCATCGTCATCGTCGTCAGCGACGATTACGATACCAGCGATGACAGCAGCAGCTGCGAGAACAGCGATGATGATGCCAGAGCCTTCGAGACCGCTTTCACCTTCGACCGGTGCGGACGAACGCTCAAATGCGGCTTCTGCGATAGCCGGCGAAGCAGCAAGTGAAACTGCTGCAGTCGCCAGAGCGAGATTGCGGATCTTCATTTAGTGGTCTCCTATGAGATCGTTCTTGTGTTGCCAATGCCCGAATAAACTTGCCTGACATTTGTGACAACCCTTTTTTTTATAACGCACCATCTCAAGGGCTGTCAAAAAGACGGTGTGTTTTCAATTCTTTAATCGTTTCGCGTTCGATGTGACAGCAATTCACATGTAAGTTCGGCAGCTTTTTGTTGTGCAGTTGCACAATTGCACCAATTGCACGAACCTACTTTGTGCTTGTGTCTCAAGTCATGCGTTTGTGACCCATTGAGCAAAAAGTATGACAAAAAGGTGAACAAGGCTACCAAAAACCCTTTCATGCGTGGTGTTGCGTAGATGAGCTGAATTTCTGCCCAATCGATGAAGATGAAGTATGCTTGAATAACGCCCTTTTTAAAATCCTTGCTTCTTCATCGCACACGCTTCCCATTGATCCAAACCTGATTGATTTCAGTTTTGCGAATTTCTTGCGGGGAACTCAGAAGTGGGTCTCTGTCGACGAGAAGAAAATCGGCTCGTTCTCCAATGACCAGCCTGCCAAAACGCCCTTCTGCAAAACCCGCATAGGCCGCATCTGCAGTAAAGCCGCGCAATGCATCTTCGCGGCTTACTGTTTCTTGGGCTCGCCAACCACCGAAAGGTTCTCCGTTTTCATCGACACGGCTTATCGCGACGGCAATTCCAGCGAATGGGTCTGCGGGTTCTACAGGAGCATCGGACCCAAACGCGATTGGTGCACCTGATTTGAGTACACTACGCCAGGCATACGCGCCGCCCAACCGGTCAGGTCCAAGGCGGGCTTCTGCCATCTCGCGGTCGGATGTTTGATGCAAAGGCTGCATTGATGCGATGATGCCGTACTGGCCGAATTTGGTAAGGTCAGAAGGATCAACGATTTGAGCATGCTCGACCCTCCACCTGCGGTCTCCCTCGTAGGTTTGTGCAAGCTCCTCAATAGCCAGAAGAACATCGCCATTGGCAGCATCGCCAATGGCGTGAATTGCTGTTTGAAAGTTATCGAGCGCGGCCCGGCTCATACGATTGCGCAATTGTGCAGGTGTCAAAAGCGGTAGGCCTCGCGTATTGGGCGCGTCGGTATAAGGCTCTTTCAAAACAGCGCCGCGTGACCCCAATGCTCCATCGAGATAGAGTTTTACGCCCAATAGCTTTAGTCTGTCTTCATAAAGCCAAGGCGATGGCCCCGGGCCACCGATGAGTTCCATTGCCTCAATGCTATCTGCATAGGACATAATTCGAATATTGAGCGTGCCTAAGTCTCCAGCACGTCTGAACGTTTGCCAGTCTACCATCGGCGTGCCCATATCCGCGACAGCTGTTACGCCATTGGACAAAAGCACTTCTTGAGCCTTGGCAAAGGCTGCATCGCGGTCTGCAGGACGTGGTTTGGGGACGCTTTCGCTTACAAGTGCGATCGCATTATCCACGAAAACACCGCTGGGATTGCCAGAAGCATCACGAATTATTCGCCCGCCTTCAGGATCTTTGGTATCGGCAGAGATGCCTGCCCGCTCCATAGCGACACTGTTGGCCCAATTTGCGTGATTATCTGCCCGCTCAAGCCATACCGGGCGATCAGGCACAATTGCGTCCAATTCAGCGGCGGTTGGAAAGCGGCCCAATGCCCACTTTTCCTGATTCCAGCCACGTCCCAAAATCCACGGACGGCCAGGATTGTCTTGCGCAAATTGCTTGATTTTGGCGAGTGCACCTTCAAGGCTTGTCGTATCGGACAAGTCGAGAGTGAGAGCTGCAAAACCTATATCCATCACATGGACGTGCGCATCGATCATGCCCGGAAGCATGACCTGACCTTTGGCATCGACGCTGAATTCAGTGCGCGGGCGTTCGGCATCGCGCTCAAGCACTTGTCTTATTTTTCCATCATCATCGAACACGATCCCTGTGAACCGCTTGATCTTACCTTCTTCATCGACAGTGATACCATTGACATTGTTGACCAAGGTGTCGGCGAGAGCTGGAACGGAAGTTGCGAGCGCAAGCGCTGTCGCTGATGCACGGATCCATGATTGCATGTTTTGTCAGTCCTGTGTGGTCGATTTTGCAAGCCGCGTTATAAGCGCACTGGTATCATAACGGTTGCCGCCTGATGCTTGGACATCAGCATAAAATTGATCGACTAGCGCCGTGATTGGCGATGACAAGCCCAATCGTTTTGCCTCGTCGAGCGCGTATCCCAAATCCTTACGCATCCAGTCGATGGCAAAACCAAAATCAAATTCATCTGCTGTCATCGTTGCCCAGCGATTGTCCATCTGCCAGCTTTGTGCAGCTCCGCCGCAAATCGCCTGATACGTTCTTTCTAGATCAAGTCCGGCGCCTTGTGCCAATCGCACTGCTTCTGACAAACCGCCCAAGATCCCGGCAATGCACATCTGGTTGGCCATTTTGGCAGTTTGGCCAGCGCCAGCCGCGCCGACATGAGTGATTGCCTTGGCATAGCACTTCATAACGGGATGTGCGCGGACAATCGCGGCATCACTGCCGCCACACATGATCGCGAGTTGGCCGTTTTCCGCTCCTGCCTGTCCCCCACTTACGGGCGCATCGAGCCAGTCAAGGTTTCGGACCGCACATTCGTCGGCCAGTTCGCGGGCGAGAACTGCGGACGTTGTGGTATGATCGACCAACAATGCGCCTTCTCCCATACCGCTAAACACCCCATCGGGGCCACGCACTATCTCAACAACGTCCTCGTCTTTGCCAACACAAGTGAATACGATGTCCGCGCTTTGGGCGGTTTTTGAAGGCGTGTTGTAAAAGCCAATATCGAGATCCTGGGCTGCCCAAACCTGGCGCCAATGCTCCACTCGTTCAGGGGACCGATTAAAGGCTCGCACGTCATAACCAGCGCGGGCTAAGTGCCCGGTCATTGGTCCGCCCATCACGCCAAGCCCAATAAAGGCGATTGTTTGTTTCTCTTTCATATGTGCGGTGCCTAAAGCCTTATATTGAGCTTGCCAACGGATAGGGTTTGCCCTTGCGCTGCTCAGCGCCTAATCGAGCGATCTTATGACTGCAAAGCATGCTTCTTATAATGCGCTGCGTGAAAGCGCTGCGACCCCATCTGACCTGACAATCGAAGACGTTCGTCAAGCCGCTAAACGGATTGAGGGCGCAGTTGTCAAAACTCCGATGATGCGGTCGATCACTTTGTCAGAGATTACAGGAGCGGATATTTGGTTGAAGTTTGAAAACCTTCAGTTCACTGCCGCCTACAAAGAGCGCGGTGCATTGAACGCGTTGTCGCTCCTGACCGATGAGCAGAAAAAACGCGGTGTGATCGCAGCATCAGCGGGAAACCATTCGCAAGGTCTGTCTTACCACGGCACTCGCTTAGGTGTGCCTGTGACGATAGTCATGCCGAGCACCACTCCGACAGTAAAAGTGATGCAAACTGAGAGTGTGGGTGGGAATGTTGTGCTCAAGGGCGAAACATTCGACGATGCACATGCTCATGCTCGCCAACTTGAGGAAGAGCGCGGGTTAACTTTCATCCATCCTTTTGACGACCCTCTGATTGCGGCGGGTCAGGGGACCGTCGCTCTTGAGATGTTAGATGTGAAGCCAGATCTTGATTGTCTGGTAACGCCGATTGGCGGTGGTGGGCTGATATCGGGTATGGCGACAGTCGCTCGTGCCATCAATCCAGATATCGAAATGGTGGGTGTTCAAGCCGCGCTTTTCCCGAGCATGTATTCCCGTATTAAGGGAGAAGACCGAGATTGCGGCGGTGACACGCTAGCCGAAGGGATCGCCGTTAAGCGGCCCGGAGCCTTCACTGCGAAAGTGATTTCAGAACGGGTTGATGAAATCCTTCTTGTTGATGAACCTGCCCTTGAAAAAGCAGTTGCGCTGCTGCTTCAAATTGAAAAGACTGTTGTCGAAGGTGCGGGAGCTGCTGGACTTGCTGCCGTTTTATCCAATCCCGATCGCTTCAAGGGCAAGACAATCGGCCTGGTTTTGTGCGGCGGAAACATCGATACGCGGTTGCTTGCCAATGTTTTGCTGCGCGATCTGGCGCGGCAAGGGCGCTTAGCAAGACTGCGTGTAACGCTTCAGGATCGCCCGGGCGCTTTGTTTAAAGTGATGAGGCTGTTTGACGACCATAACGTCAATATCATTGAGATCTATCATCAGCGCATTTTTACGACGCTGCCTGCAAAAGGGCTCATCACTGATATCGAATGCGAAGCGCGTGATGCAAGCCAGGTCGAACAACTGGTCAAAGCTTTGCGGGCGAAGGATTATGCGGTTGAGCTGGTTGAGCTTAACTAGTTCGGCTGTCGCTTACGGGATTGTACCAGTCCGATTTTCAGGAATGACCAAGCAAGTGTCCCGGTTTGCACCGTAATGGTGCAAGCTATGGGTCACTCTTGTGCAAAGTAAGACAATATTCACCCTGTTTCATGGTTAAGGGTCTTTTACCCGTGCAAACGAAAAGGCATAACATCAGCTTAACAACGAACCCGCGATTCTTTCGCAATATTAGGAACTCGGCAAACTCGTGACGGCCCCGATCCGCTTCCCCCGCTTCTTTGTGACAAGCCCTGCGCCGTGCCCGTATCTTCCTGGCAAGCAGGAACGTAAGGTTTTCACTGAGCTAAAAGGCGCTCATGCGGACCAGCTTAATGAAGCTCTTGGCCGGATCGGGTTTCGTCGGAGTCAGACAGTCGCCTACCGCCCAAGCTGCCTTGACTGTCAGGCTTGCGTTTCAGTTCGTGTCGTTGCGAGCGAATTTAAGCCTTCCAGCACTCAAAAGCGGGACATCAAACGCAATTCGGATTTGGTTGTGACCGAGTGCCGCCCCTGGGCGACCGAAGAGCAATTTGACCTGCTTTCTCGGTATCTTGCCGTCCGGCATCCTGATGGCGGAATGTCGGCCATGGATGAGCTCGATTATGCTGACATGGTTGAACACACGCCAGTCACAAGCACTTTGGTGGAATACCGGGAGCCTGGCGAAGGCGGTCAGCCCGGTAAACTCGTGGGCGCATGCCTTACCGACCGGCAAGGCGATGGACTGTCGATGATTTATTCATTCTATGATCCTTCGTATGAAGGTCGTGCGGGCCTCGGAAACTACATCATCCTCGATCACGTTCGCCGTGCAGCGGCCGATCGATTGCCTTATGTGTATCTCGGCTATTGGGTCGATGGCTCGCCGCGTATGCAATACAAAGTTCGATATCGTCCGCTTGAAAAGCTGGGCCGCGATGGTTGGCAGAGAATGGACGGTGAAGAGCAATCCCGCTTGATTGCTGAGGCAACTGCCCCCCGCGAGCAGAAGCGTGATACGATCTCTGATGGTCTGAGCAAGGATGGTCAGGCAACGCCATTCAAACCGAGCAAGACAATCTGAATTCGTGTGCCCCTCAGGCGCGTTATGTTTGGTAAAGGGCTTTTTCAGAGCGACGGCGACGCACCAACCCTTTAAGGACTCGGCCACCTGCTTTGTTCCAGCGGTCGAATTCTCGAGCAGCGCCGGGATAATCGCCGGCAATATGCTTTTTTGTCAGCGTTGCGCGGGCAATAGCGCCGGTATTATAATGAAAACTCACCATCGCATCGAATTGGCTCTGCGTGGTGGGCGCTTCACCAATGGCGCGCGCAACATCTTGTGAGTATCGGATTAGATCGCTCTCCAGACGCGCATCGCATTCTGCCTGTGACCACAAAGTACCCGGGCCGATCCTTTGTCCATTTAAACCCATTCCCGTTGCACCCCAACCGATTGTCCAAGGTTCTCCTCCTGTACCAGGGTCAGGGTAAGCCTCGATCATTCCGTCTGAACGCTTGCGTGCGCAGCCTTCAAACTTTTTGATAAGCTCCACACCTGCTTTCCCCACCACCTCGATTGTAAGTTGATTATCTGCGGTCATGTGCTTTGGGCAACAAGCTTCGCCGATGTCGTCGAGTGCCGCGTCCAGAGAGACTACCTCTTTCTGTCGAAAGCCACGACCCATCAATTTTCGCACGGTGTCAAAGACTTGTGTTCTCGAGTTCATTGGAAGACCTCTTGCTTTTGAGTAATAACCGCTTTGAAGGAAGCTGCTTCAGTGAGCACGGCGCCGAGTTCTAGCGCTGCATCGCGGGTCATAGGTTGGACCAGGTCATTCTCCTCGATCGGCGTTCGGATGCTGACTGCCAATAGTCCAATTGGTCGGCCATCCAGCGTCCTCAGAGGACAAGCGACAGAGGCCTTTAGATGACCGGCATGCATAAAATCCCTCAGCTCCGCATCTTCGTGATCCTCTACATTACGGGCAATGCATCGGGGGACATCGCTGGCTAGCATGTAATTGAGCGAGCGCCGTATTGCGCTCAGCGGGAGAGGGCGCGTGCGCAGCCCTGTTTTCTCGGTTCGAATATCCATGCTTTCAAAGACATCAACAATTCCGACAATCTGTTCTGACTGATCGATGTCAAACACCAGAGCGCGGATCACTGCTCGGCTGGAAGAGGAACGAATTCGCAGCGCGAGCAGTCGGCGACGAACAAGCTCGTCCACTTCAATGGCGTGCGCCTGAGCGCGCCGCTCGCGTTCTTCTCTCAGGATCGTCTGCCGATATTCGCGGTCTTTGCGTGCCTCATGGGCGCCAATCAGCGTAGGCGCTTGCCAGAATGCAAGGGCGATTGTGGCCGCACCTGTAAGAACTGGCAGCATCAATAGCGCACGGAGCGGATGCTTATCGATCATGCTGACGATGCGATCTATGAGCCTGAGATAAGGCGCTGCGCTAGCCATGTCTTATACCTTTCTCATTCTAAGTGATGAAAGGGCCGAGCAGGGTTCGGGCGTTTTTGATTCCGCAATCATTGGACTGCCTCATGGGTTCGACGGCTGCACCCCCTGGCGAAGAAGCAACAAACAAGATGCGATGCCCAGCTTTTGGATGGGCAAAGCGGAGAGAGGCTTTTGCATTGGGCACAAAAAGGCTGAGTAGGAAAATGAGAAATCGCCAATAAGGCTGTGCAGTTTGGCAGATGCCAAGCAATTTCTCAGTAAAGAACATTATGTTAACTTGCGCTCGTTAGCGCCGATTCAATGTTTTGGAGGACACGAACAAACGTTGATCCGGAGCCGAACTCCAGGATCGTCGAATCGGCAGTGCGGGAGATATACTTCCCAATTCTGCGCGGTTATTTTGTCGTGTACTTTGTCTACTACGCCATCATGCTGGTGCTTAACTGGCTTAGTATGTCAAATGGCTCCGACTTTGTCAGACTCCAGTCATTGACCATCATAGCTGCGGGTTTAGCAAGCTATTTTGCGTGGAGAATGCGCTCATCAAGCTCTGCACTAATGACAGAATGCATGTTGCTTGCCATGAATACGGTCGTTATCCTCAATGTCTATGTTGCGCTTAACATAGGATTTTTATCCGAAAAGCTCACTTATTTCATAATAATGTCGATGCTTTTCGCTCTCGCAAGTACTAGTTTTAGACAATCATTTCTTGCGATCGCACTCTCATTTGCAGCGATGGGGAGCTTTTCAAGTCAGCTTGATAGCGCAACATTGGCTGCCTACGGGTATCTTACTTTTGCAACTTCTATGTCGTCGCTCGCGATTGCATTTTATTTGCGAAAGGCAATATCGCGAATTGCAGTTGCGAACCTTAAAGTAAGAGACGAGCTTTCAAATGCCGAACAGATGAGTTCTGATCTGCGCGAAGTCTCACTATCGGATAGCCTGACCGGGCTTCCAAACAGACGGGCGTTTTTCGGTGAGTTCAACAGGTTGATTGGCCAATCAAGCGTTGGCAGTGAACCTGAAGCTGGCGAGCATGCGTTGGGATGGCTCATCTTGATTGACTTGGATGGTTTCAAAGCCGTCAACGATATTCACGGCCACTTGGTTGGTGATCAATTACTTATGGCGGTAGCGGACCGCTTAGGATCTTTTTCTGAAGGTGATACTCATGTCAGTCGAATGGGCGGCGATGAGTTCAATATGATTGTTTCCGGTGACGTGGCCCAGGGCAGTATTGTTGAGCGTTGCAAACGGTTGCTAGATAATGTCGCAACACCATATCTCGTCGATGGTCGCCAGGTCCTGATTTCCTGCTCTGTTGGATGTGTCAGGTGCGATGCGGGTCAAGGAGTAGAGGCCCAGATCAGCAAGGCAGATTACGCGCTGATGGTTGCAAAAAAGCAGGGCAAGAACAGGATTGTCGTCTTCGACAAATCCCATGCAAAGCAGTCTAGCATTCGCTTCCGGATCGAAAACGCTTTGCGAGGTGCAAAATTAGAAGACGAAATTCATTTAGTTTTTCAACCGCAGTTTAGGCTTGGAACCAACGAGATTATCGGCGCGGAAGCTCTTGCTCGCTGGACCAATCCCGACGTCGGACCCGTACCCCCGCAGCGCTTTATTCAAATTGCTGAAGAAAGTGGTTTGGTAGCAAATATCACTCTGGTCGTGGTAAGAAAAGCCATGGCCGAATTATCATCTTGGAAGACCATGATCCCGATTTCGATCAATCTTTCAGGCCATGATTTGCTGTCTGACCCAGTTATTGATGCGATTATTAAAATAATCCGCGAATATGATGTTGATCCTGCTTTGGTAGAGTTTGAAGTAACAGAGACAGCTATGATGGCAGACATGCAAAAGGCTGCCGCCAATTTGGAGCGCTTGTCCCGATTGGGCTTTTCGATTGCGCTTGATGATTTCGGGACTGGCTATTCCAACTTCAATTATCTGCGCTCGTTGCCGATAAAACGCCTAAAAGTGGACAAATCTTTCGTTGAGAACCCTGGTGATCCAATGGCGGAGAAAATTCTGACATCGCTTGTCGGAATGGCCCGAGTTCTGGGGGTGAATTGTCTTCTCGAAGGGGTGGAAAACGAGATTTCGCTGATTATGGCCAAACGTGCTGGCGCCCAATTCGTGCAAGGCTATCTCTTAGGAAAGCCGATGAAAGCCGGTGAGCTTATGGAATTGGTGAGCAAGGATACGACCAGAGACAATGTCGCGAGGACAGCATAAGAAAAGAGCGGCAGGCATCGAAGCCAGCCGCTCTGATCTAGCGAAAGTTACAATCTGAGAGCTCGCTATTACGAGCTGTAATACATGTCGTATTCAACAGGGCACGGCGTGGTTTCCATGCGCATGACTTCTTCCCACTTGAGCTCTGCATAAGCGTCGATCTGGTCTTTCGAGAACACATCCCCTTTGAGCAAAAACTCATGATCAGCCTCAAGTGCTTCCAAGGCTTCGCGTAGACTACCGCAAACGGTAGGAACTTGAGAAAGTTCGGCCGGTGGCAAGTCATAGAGGTTCTTGTCCATGGCATCGCCTGGGTGGATCTTGTTCTCGATCCCATCGAGTCCAGCCATCAGCAACGCAGCGAACGAAAGGTACGGGTTCGCAAGCGCATCTGGGAATCGGAATTCAACGCGCTTCGCTTTTTCGCCTGCACCATAAGGAATACGGCAAGATGCCGATCGGTTACGTGCAGAGTAGGCCAGCAGTACAGGTGCCTCAAAACCAGGCACCAGACGCTTGTAGCTGTTGGTTGTCGGGTTAGTGAAAGCGTTCAATGCTTTGGCATGCTTGATAACGCCGCCAATGTAGTAGAGGCAATTCTTTGAAAGGCCCGCATATTCATCGCCAGCAAATGTCGGTGTGCCATCTTTCCAAATCGACATGTGGGTGTGCATGCCTGATCCGTTATCGTCCTTGATTGGCTTTGGCATGAATGTCGCTGTCTTGCCGTATGCATGTGCAATCTGGTGCACGACATATTTGTAGATTTGAACTTGGTCAGCCGTTTTTGTGAGCGTCGAGAACGTGATGCCAAGCTCGTGCTGAGCAGCGGCCACTTCGTGGTGGTGCTTGTCCATATCAAGACCAATTTCCATCATTGTGGAAACCATTTCACCGCGGATGTCCATTGCGCTGTCAACGGGCGCGACGGGGAAGTAGCCACCTGTCGCACGCGGGCGGTGGCCCATATTGCCCATTTCATACTCTTTGCCGGTGTTAGTTGGCAATTCCACATCGTCGATTGCAAAACCGCTTCCAGCATATCCGTCTTCAAAACGGACATCATCGAACATGAAGAACTCGGGCTCTGGCCCAACAAACACGGTGTCACCAATGCCAGTTGACTTGAGGTAAGCTTCAGCGCGAGTTGCTGTGGAACGGGGATCGCGGCCATAAAGCTGGCCATCGGAAGGTTCAATTATGTTGCAAAAGATCGAGATCATCGGCGTTGCGCTGAACGGGTCGGCATATACCGCATCCAGGTCAGGTTTCAGGATCATGTCGGACTCGTTGATGTCTTTCCAACCTGCAATTGACGAACCGTCGAACATCAAACCGTCTTCCAAAGCGTCTTCGTCCATTGCGGAAGCTGCCATGGAGAGGTGCTGCCATTTGCCTTTGGGGTCGGTGAAGCGCAGATCAACCCATTCTATTTCTTCTTCTTTGATCTGTTTTACAATATCTTTAGCGCTAGCCATTCTTGTATTCTCCAGCTGATGGTTTGAGAGGTCCGCTGACCCGAAAAAGGCAAGCGGTTTAAGTAGGGATATCAGATTGCGTCGTCGTCTGTCTCACCCGTGCGAATGCGCAGTGCTCGATCGATTGTGCTGACGAAAATCTTTCCGTCGCCAATTCGTCCAGTCTGAGCCGCATTTGCGATAGCTTCGATTACGCGTTCTGCTTGATCGTCAGAGATGACGACTTCAAGTTTTACTTTAGGCAAGAAATCCACGACGTACTCGGCGCCGCGGTAAAGCTCAGTATGTCCTTTTTGTCTTCCAAAACCCCGCGCTTCGGTGACGGTAATTCCGGAGACTCCTATCTCATGGAGCGCTTCTTTCACCTCATCAAGTTTGAAGGGTTTGATGATCGCTTCAATCTTTTTCACTTAGGTCCCCGCCGTTTTTGCCCGCACTCGTCTTACGCGGGTAGACCGGTGTTCCACCGGATGATTTTCGCGATATTCCAACCAAGAATCATGCCAAACCAGCAAGGGTCACGGTGTAATATTCGATTGTTACACCCAACGCCTCCTACGCGCTTTCACGGAAGGAATCGGTCGGCGTGCCTAGGGAAGTAGCAACATTATGACGGGAACTGCAATACTGCTCATCTCAGGGGCTAGTTATGCTCAAAAAATAGGCAGTGCGAGTCCGCTAAATGCACAAACCAGTAGTCTCAGAAAGCCCGCACATGATGTTAAGGTTCTGAATAGCAGCGCCGCTCGCGCCTTTGCCAAGGTTGTCGAGGCGGGCGATGAGGCGAATATGAGTTCGGATGTCAGGGTAGCGGAGATCGCCAAACGCGAACAGCTCCATGCCGTCCCATGGTTCTGCGTTCTTGGTAAGTTTAAGGGCCGCAATCTGATCGGCTTTCCCCGCGACAGGATCGTCTACATGGAGAATGCGCGATCCGCTGTATTGGCGCTGCCACGCTTCGCGAATATCGTGCGCTTCCCGTATCTCCAGAAGGCTAAATGGGATCGGGACATCGACCAGCATTCCACGATAGGCAGGAACGACGCCGGGTGAGAACACAGGAGGGCGGGCTAGGCCTGAGTACTTTTGCATTTCAGGCAAATGTTTGTGGTTGAGCTGCAATCCGTAGGCGTGAAAAGCTGTGACGCTGTCGTAAGCGGTATCGCCGTTGCCTTCGAACCGGTCGATCATGCTTTTTCCGCCACCTGAGTATCCACTCACGGCATTGACGGTGAGCGGCCAGTCGGCTGGTAGAAGCCCGGCCCGAATGAGCGGCGCGACTAGGGCCAGAAACCCGGTCGGATAGCACCCGGGATTGCTGACGAACTGTGCCTTGGCAATTGCCTCATGCCCGATGATCTCAGGAAACCCGTAAGTCCACCCATCCGCCACCCGATGCGCTGAGGATGCGTCGATGATCCTCGTCTCGAAACCTTCGGCAAGCTTCACAGCTTCTCGTGCTGCTTCGTCAGGCAGGCAAAGAATTGCGATGTCAGCTTCTCGCAAGGCTTCCATGCGTGCGCTAACGGACTTGCGTTGGTCATCGCCCAACAAAATCAGGTCGAATTCGCTTCGGCTCTTAAGCCGCTCACGGATTTCCAAGCCAGTTGTTCCGGCCGCGCCATCGATAAAAATGCGTGTCGCCATATTGGCTGCGCGCTAGCCGCCTGTGGTCTCAGGTGCAAGCGCGCTCATTTTGCAATAGCCGCTTGGCCCGTCTGGACCATTGCAGGCCCAAACCCATTCACCTTCGTAGTCAAGCACTTCTACCGTTTTACCCTGTGCTTGAATAAATGCGATCTCAGCACCCTCTCGCGGTACCAAAAGAAAATGTGCCTCAGCATTTCCAATGCACCGCGTTCGAGGGATTACATAGTGTGCAGCCAAATGTTTGCCTGCCAAAGCAATGTGGGCAAGATCCCCGCGCAAGGGAAGAGTGCCGGGATCCGGTTTTACGACCGGTCCCATTAGGCCAACGATGCCACGAGGCACGCCATAAGTTTGATTTTGGCCGCTTGCGCCGCTCATTCTCTTGCTACCTTAGCTGCCGATTTCTGCCGCTTAGCGGCTAGCCCCAAAGCGGGCAAGCAAGCGGCAAGGTCTTTCCTCAGTCAGAATAAATTAGCCGTAGCGATTCCGGAGCATGTGCCAGCTGGCTCGCAGCCCGTAAGCCGCTCCGCCTTTTGTGCGCCCAGGTTTGGGAAAAGGGCACCACGCGAACGTATCAAAGTGAACCCAGTCTGTGCCTTCGGAGACGAACTTGTCCAGAAAAAGTCCTGCGACGCTCGCTCCTGCATAAGGGTTGGACTGCGCATTCACCATGTCGGCAATGTCGGATTTCAAGTATTCGCGATATGCTTCCGGCAAAGGTAGACGCCAAGGTTCATCCTCATTGGCCTTGCCAGTTTCGATCAAGGCAGCGGCAGTCTCATCCCGGCGTGCCATCATGGCGGCATAGTCTGGGCCAAGAGCAATACGGGCAGCCCCTGTCAGAGTGGCAAAGTCAATAATCAGATCGGGTTCTTCCTCGCTAGCGCGGGTCAGAGCATCCCCGAGAATTAACCTCCCTTCTGCATCTGTGTTGTGGATCTCGATCGATAGGCCTTTGCGGCTGGAAAGCACGTCGCCAGGGCGAAAGGCCGGACCAGATATTGCGTTTTCGACAGCAGGGATTAGCAAGTGAAGCCGCACCTTAAGCCTCGCAGCCATCACCAGACCGGCAAGCGCGATGGCATGTGCTGCGCCGCCCATATCCTTCTTCATCAACCGCATACCAGCGGCCGGTTTGATATCGAGTCCGCCTGAATCGAAGCAAACTCCTTTGCCGACAAGTGCCAACACTGGATCGTCCTCAGACCCCCAAGTCAGGTGCATGATCCGCGGTGCATGATGCCGCGCAGCAGCGCGTCCGACGGCATGAACCATGGGGTAGCCTTGTTCTAGTGAGTCCCCCTTAGTGACCTTCAATTCGCCGCCATGAGCTTTGGCCAGTTTTTCGCATTCGGCCTCCAAAGCGGCTGGCCCCATGTCTTCTGCTGGCGTGTTGACCAGATCACGCACCAGCATGTCAGCCTCGGCTTCGGCGCGATACGCTTCAATCCGCCCCACTTGGCTGGTGAGCAACACACGCGGGCCTGTCGGCTTTTCATCCTCACGGTAGCGAGTGAAGCGATATTGGGCAGTCATCCAACCGAACATCGCTGGCCCCGGTTCGCCTTCTGCGAGGCGATAAAAACCTCCAGGTAGCCGATCCGCTAAGGCCGCAAGGCAATAGGACGAAAGGCTCTCCAAATTCGCCACGCCGCCTGCGACCAAAAACGCATCGCCATCGCCAATGAATGCGACTTGACCGGGTAACCCTTCAAACTTTTGCGCTGCTAACTGGGCACGCTGCCCAGCGGAAAGCGATTTTGTGAATTCCTCATAGCTTGCAGTAGTAACAAGGTAGATTGTGGTGGCGGTTTGCCCGCGGTCGGGCTGGATAAGGTCGGCTGTTTCAGTCATACAGCCGTAATTAGTGCGCCGTGACGCCATGTCACGTGCGAATTCACTTCATTCGAGTAACCCTCTCGCAATTTGCCACTGCCGGCGCTATCTTGCCTGCCATGCAGGAATACCAAATCGTAGACAGCACCGACACCGTCTATCGCGACGGCACGATCAAATTGCACACCAAAGAAGGCTTCGAAGGTATGCGGCGCGCTGGGCAGTTATCTGCGCGCATACTTGATGAGGTAGCCGAGTGGGTGCAGCCCGGAGTGACGACCGAAAGCATCGACACGCGGGTACGCGAGATGATGATGGATGCGGGGGCTGTGCCTGCCACGCTTGGTTATCGTGGCTATACTCATTCAAGTTGCATCTCAATCAATCACGTTATCTGCCACGGTATTCCGTCAGATAAAGTGCTTAAAGAGGGCGATATTCTAAATGTTGATGTCACTTCCCTGCTCGATGGATGGCACGGCGATACCAGCCGGATGTTCTTCGCAGGCGAACCATCGATCAAGGCCAAGCGGCTTGTTGATGTGACTTACGAATGCATGATGCTGGGTATCGAAGCGGCAAAGCCGGGTGCACGCCTTGGAGATATTGGTGCTGCGATTGAGGCGCATGCAAAGCAGTTCCGCTACGGCGTGGTGCGGGAGTTTTGCGGCCACGGGCTGGGACGCTTATTTCACGATGCACCAGAGGTGGTACACGCATCTAAAGCGGGCACAGGGCCGGAACTTAAACCCGGCATGTTCTTCACCATTGAACCGATGATTAATCTCGGCAAGCCGTGGGCCAAAGTGTTAAACGATGGCTGGACTGCGGTGACGCGTGACAAATCCCTTTCGGCTCAGTTTGAGCATTCCTTGGCCATCACGGAAGACGGGAACGAGATTTTCACGAAGAGCCCGACGGGGCGCGATAAGCCGCCTTACTAGCTCTTCGGGGGATGGGATTTGCTCTGCAACATTGTTGATAAAAGAAAGCGCCGGCATCGTTGGCGCAAAGTCAATGCGATCGTCGAAGCGACTGAGCATGATAATGCCAATGGAGACTCCGATCAGGTTCCTGAAGAAGAACAGGGCATAGCGGTCACTTACGAAGAACTTGTTGGTGTTTCAGTTCACGAAGCCCTCCAGTGGGCTAGCAATTTTGATGGGCCGACTACACTTTTCTTGTATGATGATGGTGATGGAGTTGGCTTGTAGTACAGGAAATTGAACACTTCTTTTCTCACGCTCGCCTCATAAAAACCAGATCGCCAACACTGCCACCATTACAAAGATTACAGCCACCGAAAAAGCCAGCATCCAGATGACCTCTCGGGTGATGTGGCCTTTTACCACCCAATCATAAGCGCAAGCGGTGGCAACCGTGATCGGCACCTGAACGCCGATTGCAACTGGATCGGGCAACCCCATCACTTGCACCACGCGCGCATAGGCTGGTGTCATTAACGCGAGCGTTGCGATTAGCATGGCTTGCCTGTGTTCATGAACGCGTTTGGATCGTGCGGAGTTGACTGCTGCAAAATAGAGCGGGATGAATGTCACGAATGCCGCGATGTTCACCACGGTCACTTCGGGGCGGCCCAATTCTCGGCCAATATTGACCGCGATGATCGCACCTGATGCCGTCATTGCTCCGACCAGACCTAGCGAAACAGCTCCCAATGCGCGGTGCCATTTCATTCGCTTGGTCACGACAAGAATGGGCTGGACCACGAGCAGGGCCAGCCAACTGAGCATCAAGCCTGCATGCAAGATAACGATGGGGATGTAGCGCAGGCGTACTTCAGGATGGGCATAGGCCTTCAAAGCAAACGCGATGAATGTGAAGACCAGAAGTCCAAGCGCAATCTGGCTCATGAGCAGATTGGCGCGGCGATGGTTTTCTGGCGCTCTCATATCAAATATCTCTCGCAGCTCGGATCGCTGCTCCCGCAACAAATGGAGTGAGGGCGACAAGGCCCAGACTTATCGCTGCAACGAAAGCCAGACTGACCGGGTCCTGCCGGGCGAGGGCGCCTGCGCCAAAAATGAGGACAGGCAGTGCAAGTGGGATAAGCAGGAGGCCCGAGAGAGCCGCCCCGGCACGAAGACTAGCCGTTAGCGCTGCGATCATAATTCCAATCGCGGCAAGGCCCGGAGTGCCAGCGAGCAATCCCAATAGAATAAGATGCAGTGTCTTGCCATCGAGGCCTAAAAGCGCTGCTGCAGGAAAAGTGGCGAGGATTAAAGGCGGACCAAAGCTTAACCAGTGCGCAAGAAGCCGCAAGGCCATCATTACCTCTTCGCTTATTCCGCGCAGCGATAACTGATCGAAAACGCCGCGCTCCATGTCGTTGCGCACCAGACTTTCAACAGGCAGGATCGCGGCCAAAAGCGCCGCTATCCAAACAACACCGCCGCCTGTTCGCGCTAGTATATTGGCATCAGGCCCAACCGCGAAGGGATACAGCATCGCGATTGCTAGAAAGAAAACTAGAGGCAGTGCGGCGCCGCTTCCTGTGAAAGGGAAAAACTGCGCCAGATCGCGTCGTAGGAGCGCTCTCATCATGGTGCGTAATCCTCAATCGCGAGGAATTCCATGTTCTCGATCGTGATTGCTTGATGAGAGGCGATCACAGCTATTCCGCCAGATTTGCAATGTTCTTCAATGATGGAGGAAGTCTCCACAATTGCATTTGAATCCAATCCGCTCAGAGGTTCATCAAGCAACCAAATCGGCGGTTTGCGGCCAATCAGAGTGGCCAGAGCTGATCGTTTTTTTTGCCCCGTTGAAAGGTATTGTACTGGCACGTCCAAAAGCGTCTCCAAGCCCAATTGCTTGAGTGGCTGAGCCGCGCTGCTGGTCCCATCCACCCGCGCCCAAAAATCAATTGCTTTGCCAAGCGGCAGGTGGGGGTCGAGTGCCGAGCGATCATCGATAAGGCCAATCGCTCCTTTTGTCTCAATAACGCCCGAATAGGGCGTGTGCAGTCCAGCAAGAGATCGGATGAGCGTTGTCTTACCCATGCCATTGGCGCCGGTCACATGAAGTGCATCGCCTGGGGCAAGCTTCAATGAAAGCCCACGAAATAAAATGCGATCCCCGCGCCGGCAGGCGAGATCACTTGCAGTCAGAGAATGAGACGAAGGCGCTTGCATCAAGATGCGCGTTAGGCAAAAGCTTCGCGTCAAACAACCACAGCGATCAGTGCGTGGATTCAGGAGCTTGTCAATGGTATCGGTTTCTCAGCTGAATGATAAAGAGCAGGCTCGGCTTTTGTCAGAGCATCCAAAATGGGAAGAAGCACGCGATGGCAAAGCTATTACACGCACGTTCCAGTTTGATAACTTCTCAGAAGCGTGGGGCTTTATGAGCCGTGTAGCCCTGATCGCTGAGAGCCAAGATCACCACCCTGAATGGTTCAATGTCTATGCCAAAGTTGAGGTCACATTGACCACGCATGATGCGGGAGGATTGTCTCAGCGTGATATCAATATGGTGAAGGCAATCGAAGATATTTTGGGCTAACAGTTAACTATAAACACAGTCACCGCCCCAGCAAGGATGCCGATGATCGCTGTTGCTTGCGCACTCGGCCGGGCATCCATTTCTTGGCGAAGTTAATACTCTTTGCTGTTTTGCCAACGAGGTAATGCAAGCCGTCACCATGGACGGCTTCCCAAACTGTTTCGGCCACTTCTTCTACCGGCGTAATCTCGAGGCCAGCTGCTTGAACGCGAGTGCGCACGGATTCGTTTGATTTCCTGTGCCCAGTCCCTTCGAGTAGCGGGGTTTCGATAAAGCTGGGGCAGATCGAACATGATTTGATGCCATCGGGTGCCCATTCAGCATCAAGGCTTTCTGCAATGCCGCGCACCGCAAATTTGCTTGCGCTGTAAACGCTCATGCCTGAACCGCCCACGATCCCGGCAGCGCTGGCGATGTTGACGAGGCATGAGCCTGGGGCGGTTTTAAGTAAATGTTGGTAAGCCGCCTGCGCGCCGTAAAGGACGCCTCGAATGTTTATATCGACGCAGCGATCAATCTCATCGACGCCCAGCTCGTGGATCGGGCCACCTGTGCCAATCCCGGCATTGTTCACCACAACATCAACTCTCCCACCCGCAGCAACGCTGAAAGCCTGGAGAGTATTTTCCCATTCATCACGATCACGCACGTCCAGTTTTTGTGCATATTTGAAGTCGCTATCTATAAGAGCCAGCGTATCTTCCATGCCTTGTTCGTTAACGTCCCCGATCCCGACAAACCAACCGCGCTCGCCAAAATGGCGCGCGATGGCGCGGCCAATGCCGGATGCTCCGCCCGAAATGAAAATAGCGCGGCGCTGTTGTTGTGCGCTCATACGATCCCTCTCCGATAACAATACGCGCGCAGACCAATAGACCTGCGCGCGCAAATTGTCAGCCACTGACACCCATGTCAGTGAGATTTGTTGTGGGCCAGGTTACCCGCCCAGCGCCTCTTCCAGCCCTTGAACGTGCTCAGCACCTTCGAGGATTTCGGCTGTGGATTCCGCGACAGTATCGCCAATGGGTTCGCTGCGACCGCCAAGGCAGGTTGCAAGGAAGTTTTCCGTGATCGCGGTGTAAGCAATGTTGTTGACGGGCTTTGCAAAGCCATGGCCTTCATCCGGATACAGCACATAAGTCACCGGAATACCTGCCTCTTTCATCGCGCCCACGATTTGATCGCTTTCCGATTGCTTGACGCGCGGATCGTTGGCACCTTGCAGGATCAGAAGCGGCTTAGTGATGTCGTTCGCTTTGTAGAGCGGGCTCGCAGCTTTAAGCAAAGCAAGGCCTTCCTCGGTATTCGGGTCGCCCATGCGTTCGTGGAAAATCTTCACCAGCGGAGCCCAATAGGGTGGGATCGTGCCGAGCAGCGTTTCAAGGTTCGACGGGCCGACAATATCGACACCGCAAGCGAATTTTTCTGGCGTAAAGGTGAGGCCAGCCAAAGTTGCATAGCCGCCATAAGAACCGCCCATGATCGCCACTTGATCTGCGCTGGTAATGCCTTCGGCGATGGCCCAATCGGTTGCATCGATCAGGTCATCGTGCATCTTGAGGCCCCATTCCTTGTTGCCTGCATTGAGGAAGTTTTTGCCAAAGCCAGTCGAACCGCGAAAGTTCGTTTGCAATACGGCATAGCCTCTGTTCGCGAGCCATTGGACGCTACTTGAAAAACCGTAATCATCGCGCGCCCACGGACCACCATGGACGAGCAAGATCATCGGAACGGCCTCATCAGGACGACCATCACCATCGCTGTCACTGCCCGGCGGCAGAGTGAGGTACGAAGGCAATGTCAAGCCATCGCGGCTGGCGATTTCAACCGGATGCATCGGCTGGAGAGGGGCGCCTTCGAGGTCTGGACGGGCGGTGTAGAACGGGGTCAGCGTTTCAGCTTCGCGATCGTAGATAAAGGTCTGAGATGGAGCGATAAGAGGGTCGTTCCAGACGATCCACGTGCTGTCGTCATCGGTGCGGCTCGAGACACCGAAATCACCTTCGAGCTTGTCATCGAGAAATGTGAGCGATGCGCCGATATCATCATCGATCGCGGTCCAGGTGTTCTGGAGGTAATTGACTGAAAAGGCCTGAACTTCGCCCGTCTTTGTGTCGCGCATCGTTCCACCCAAATCGGCTTTCGCGTCCTCAGCGATCAGCGTTTTTTCGCCCGTCGCGGTGTCCTGTGCAAATAGGGCAGCGGTGTTGCGGCCGCGGCTGTCGAGCCAATAGAGGATCGAGCCATCGGTGGTGTAGCCTGCGGGAGAGGTCGTCAGCGAATCTTCCATCGCTGTGGTTTCAAATGGCGTTTCTTCAACGACCCCATCGACCACATTGAAATAGTCCGTGCCGCCTTCTTCGTTTTGGCGAAACGCCATGCGCAAGGTCAGCGTATCATCCGCCATAAAACTGGCATACCCCTCGTTTTCATACACGAGCTCAAGGTCGCCCGTGTTGATATCGAGCATATGCACATCATGAAATTGCGGGTTGCGATTATTGACGCCGATTAGAATCTTGTCCTTTATCGTCTCCGACGCACCGACTATTAATACCCGCGTGTTTTCGAACGGGGTCATCAGCGTTTCTTCGCTGCTAGCAATGTCGATTTTGTAGAGCAGAAAGTTCTCATCTCCGCCCTTGTCCTGAATGTAGCCAACGCTTTTTCCATCGGGAGCCCAGAAGTGATCGCGGATCGGGCGGTCTTCGGAATTTGTGATTACCTTGGCCGCCGTCATGTCATTGCGCGGAGCGACCCATATGTTGAGCACGCCGTTGTGCGGAGCGAGCCAGCTCAGCATTGTGCCATCAGGGCTCAAACGGCCTTGCGATTTCGTTGGATTGCCGAAGAGCGCATCGCGCGGGATCAAGGGGGCGGCTTCTGAAGTGGTTGTCATCGATGCTCCGGTGTTTGCTTGAGCGTGATTGTCTGCCGAAACGATACTGGGCAGAGTTAGTGCGCATGCTGCTGTTGTTGTAACGAGAAGCCGAGCGGTTTTCGAAAATCCAAACATTGGCAGGTGTCCTCTCCAATTCAAGGTGCTGCATTGTTACCGCGATCAAGCGATGCCAGCATGCTGTCAGTGATACGGTGTTGGGCGCGCTTCGCAAGCGCTCTTAGTCGAAGGAATATGATGTTTATCGGATCTGGTTAGATGGCAGGATTGGCATAAAAGTGCCATGTGAAAATGGCCATCGCGCCTCGGTGAGGTTGCCATTGTGCTCCCAGGTTTCGAGTTTCGTTTTCTTTAGGGCGCTCTTCAAGCTCAAGCAGGCGCTTTACCCCCTCCTGCACCGCGAGATCTCCGGCGGGCCAAATATCGGTCCGCCCTTCAGCAAAAAGGAGATAAATCTCAGCCGACCAGCGACCAATACCTTTGATGCGGGTCAGCTCTTCTATGGCACCCTCATCGCTTTCAGGAAGAGCATTGAAATCGAGTTCTCCGCTTTGAACCAATTCACAAAGGCTGCGTGCATATCCCTGTTTTTGACGCGAAAGTCCGCAAGCGCGAAGTGTGTCAAAGTCGCGTTTTAAAAGGCAATTGGGGGTAAAGCCTTCTCCCAGTTCCGCTTCAAGTTTGTTCCACATAGAATTTGCCGCTGCGACGGATACTTGCTGGCCCACAATCGTGCGTAGGAGCGTTTTATAACCACGATCTCTTATGCGTGGTTCGGGGTAGCCTATGCGGGACAGTTGTTTGTCAACGCGCTTATCCTTGTCGGCCAACGCATCCATTTCTGCGCGGATTGTCTCGGCTGTCAGTCCCACTCACAATTCCTCTAGCTTGCCAACCTTAAGGGAACTCCCTAGCTGAGCAGCGCATTATTCCAAGCGCGCTACCTTGCGTTCAATGTTTTTCAAGAAGGATACGAACACACATGCCCAAGCTGGTCGTCACCAATCGCGAAGGGGAAACAAGCGAAATTGAGGTCGAGGATGGCCTTACCGTAATGGAAGCGGTTCGCGATAATGGCTTTGATGAATTGCTCGCATTGTGTGGCGGTTGCTGCTCCTGCGCTACATGTCACGTGTATGTTGACCCTGCGTTCCAAGACAAACTGCCCGAAATGAGCGAAGATGAAGACGACTTGCTTGAATCTTCAGATCACCGCAACGAAACATCGCGTCTGTCATGCCAGATCCCGTTTACCGCTGAGTTGTCGGGTATGAAGGTGACTATCTCGCCTGAAGATTAATCTTGTTTGCGGGGGCGGGATTGAACGCGTAATTCGCCCCCATGAACATTACAAAACCTTTTGGCGACACGCTCTCTTTGATTGGCAAGACCCCGCTCGTTTGGTTAGCCGGGCCAAGCGATGAGGCAGGCTGCGATATCTGGGGTAAGTGCGAATTCGCAAACCCTGGTTCCAGCGTGAAGGATCGCGCTGCGCTTTACATGATCCGTGATGCAGAGACGCGCGGAGAATTGAAGCCCGGCGGCACCGTGATCGAAGGAACCGCAGGGAACACCGGCATTGGTGTTGCGCTGGTCGCCAATGCGCTTGGCTATAAGACGATTATCGTCATGCCGGACAACCAGTCCAAAGAAAAAATGGACACGCTGCGGGCACTTGGCGCGAAACTGGTGCTTGTTCCTCCCACCAAATATGCAGACCCCGCACACTTCCAGCATGTCTCACGCCGCATGGCTGAGGAAACGAAAGGGGCCGTGTGGGCTGGTCAGTTCGACAATGTGGCCAACAGGCGCGCGCATATTGAAGGGACTTCGCAGGAATTGTGGGAGCAAACGGGCGGCAAGTTGCACGGTTTTACCTGTGCGGCTGGCACAGGCGGCACGATTGCAGGCGTTGGCATGGGGTTGAAAGAAAAGAACCCCGACATCCGTATTGCGCTGACCGATCCGCATGGCGCCGCGCTCTACAATTACTTTGCGTATGGCGAGCTGAAAGGCGAAGGTTCCTCAGTGGCAGAGGGCATTGGGCAGGGCCGCATTACGGCAAATTTGGAAGATGCGCCGATAGATACTCAATTCCGAATTTCCGATGAGGAAGGCCTGGTTTGGGTCGAGAAACTATTGCGCGCAGAAGGACTGTGCCTCGGGCTCTCCAGCGGAATTAATGTCGCTGGCGCTATTGAGCTGGGCAAACAAATGGTAAGCGAGGGCGTCGACAATCCGCAAATTGCGACAATCCTTTGTGACACTGGCTTTCGCTATCTCTCGACACTCTATAATGCTGAATGGTTGGCTTCCAAGGGATTGCCGGTTTTTGAATGGCTGGCCGATACTTGACGTATCAGCAGCATCGACAATCAGCTCACAGCACGTTACGCATCAATGATGGCAGGGAGAAAGTTATTTGACGGCGATTTAGCCGCCATTGAGGAGGACGGTCGAAACGGTGCGGGCATGCAAAATACCGCGCCTAGTTCGATGCCGTTAGGCGGAACTCGCACTGAGGCTGTCCAGCGTTTGCAGGCAGGGCTATTGGGAATTTGCTCGATGATCCTGCTCGTTGGTCTTGCGAGCATTATTGGAACTCAGGTCGAGCTGGCAGAACAAGCGGCGGTTCCCGATGCGGCTCCGACGACTGAGCCGACTGAGGCTCCATCGCAAGTCGATCCTCTCGCTGACGCCGGAATTGTGCCCGATATCCCCGCAGAGCCCGAAGAGCCCATCGAGGCCAAAGCCCTGCAAGACCCAATCTTTGCTGAAGATGGCAAAGTTCCCGATACTCCCGATACTGAAGCGGCCAATGAGTCCGAGCCGTAAGGCGGTTGGTTTAGTCCTGACGGCATGGCTTGCGGCTTGCTCAAACACTTCCGAACACAGCCATCATGATCCCGGGCCTGGAAGCGATGAAGCCTCGCACATGCCATGCAATGCGGGCGAACCTCCTCCTGTCTTGGGGCTAATGACCAGTTTGCCACTGAATTGGGAGCTGGGGACAGAGATCGCAGATTTTGCTCAAGGAAAAACCCAGCGTCCATGGCAAGCCAGAGCGCTGAGCAATTGCTATACAGTCATGCCGCTCGACACGCTGTCACCAATCGATGAGGAGGCAATGGATGCTCCTCTTAGCGGGCTCCGCCATCTAGCAATCATCCAGCCGCGCGTGTTGACGCCTATGGATAATGTCTCACTTGATAAGTGGGTGCGCGACGGGGGAGAAGCGCTAATTGTACTCGATCCTCTGCTGACGGGGCATTATGATTTGCCGCTGGGTGACCCACGAAGGCCTCTGGATACCTCGCTCTTTTCCATTCCGCCGGTTGTAACGCGTTGGGGGCTTGAGGTGGAATTTGATGAACCTGCGAGGATTGAGCAGGGCAGGGCCAAAATCGCGCTTGGCGAGGCTCAAGTTTCTGTCGAAGTCGGATCGCGGTGGAATGTAATTGATCCTGAGGCAGCTTCGTGCGTTTCTTTCGGTGATGGTTATGGTGTTCGGTGCGCGATTGGGGATGGGCACGCGACCTTGTTCGGCGATGCGGCTGTGTTTGAGCATCGCGAAATGGCTGGTGAGAACTTTGAAGCTATGGCAGCCTTGATTGATTTTGCATTCGCGCGGTGAAGTGGTTTTGAACATTGGGGAAATCGCGGGAAAGTTGGCTAAGTACATCCCTGAGATCGGGACTCGACGGGTTTTGAGCGGGATTTCAGCGTTTTGATTGGGGGAATTACGGAAATTTTGGTGACGATCAGGGATTGTTGGAGAGAAATTCACAAAACGAAATCTCGGTAAATCAAGTATTTACCATTTAATCCCGTGATTTCCCGCGAAAAACCCTTTTCACCCGCCTGGTTCCCGGATATTACCGGCTTCCATCAAACATGTTTGTTTGCCGTGCGCGCCCCAAAAGGGTTTGCGCGCTGCTCTCGTTCGCGCGGGGGTGGCTACGGGGAAGGCATGTCTTGGCAAGAAGCGGGCAGCAGGGAGTGCACCCGCAAAAGCGAATGCGGGGATTGGTTCAGGTGTCGGGGACAGGAGCATATAGCGGCTTTGCCTATTCGCCGGTTGGCGATAAGGGCCGTTTTGCGCTGCCTCCTGCGCTTCGCAAGGAAATCAAGGACAGTTCGGGCGGGGTAAAAACCCTTTGCCTGGCAGGCCATGAAAAATTCGATTGCCTGATCGGTTTCGGCCTCTCGCGCATTGAGAAGCTTCAGAAAAAACTCGAAGACGAACAAGAGCGTGCCATCCGCATGAATGATACGCAGTTCGATTACGACACGCGCGCCCAACAGCTTTTTGGATATGAACCTGTCCCGTTTGACGATAGCGGCCGTTTCACCATGCCCGATTACATTCGCGATCTCGCCAATGTGGGGGATGGCCTGTTTTTCCAGGGTGCAGGCGATTTCTTCCTGATCTGGAACCCTGAAGAGCTTGCCAAAATGGGCCCCGCTTACAGAGCGGCAAAGGCAGCTTGCGCAAAAAAGCTTGCGGAAGCTGAAGCCAAGGCAAAGGCCAAGGGGGGCAAGCAATGATCGCAGCCCAAACCCAGCCTCATGTTCCCGTTCTGATTGACGAAGTTATCGCTGGCATCGCGCCTGCGCCCGGTATGGCCGTGGTTGACGCCACTTTTGGTGCAGGAGGATATTCCGCAGCTCTGCTTGAACACGGCGCGCGCGTTTATGCGTTTGACCGCGATCCTGCCGCGATCCGCGATGGAGCCGATATGGTTGCCCGGTTTGATGGGCAATTGTCGCTGCACCCCTATCGTTTTTCCGAAATGCGCGAAGCTCTTGGCGAAATTGGTGTGCCTGAGGTTGATGCGGTTGTGATGGATATCGGTGTATCCTCGATGCAGCTCGATCAAGAGGCGCGCGGCTTTTCATTCCAGTCGGATGGTCCGCTTGATATGCGGATGAGCCAAGAGGGCCAGAGCGCTGCCGATTTCCTCAACGATGCAGATGAAGCGGCGATTGCCGATGTTCTGTATCAATATGGCGAAGAGCGTCAGTCGCGCCGGGTTGCACGTGCGATCGTTGCGGCGCGTCCGCTTGAGACGACCGGCGATTTTGCTCGTGTGGTACGCCGCGCGCTTGGGCATAAGCCGCATGATAAAAAAGACCCTGCAACACGCAGTTTTCAGGCGGTTCGCATTCATGTGAATGATGAGCTTGGCGAATTGCGCGCAGGTCTTTTGGCAGCTCAGGCTTTGCTTAAAGAAGGCGGCGTTTTGGCGGTTGTGAGCTTTCACAGTCTTGAAGACCGCATTGTCAAACGGTTCCTGCGCGAAGCATCGGGCGCTGGCCGCGCGGTGTCGCGTCACCTGCCCGGCGAAACTCCTGGCCCCCCGCCCACTTTCACCAGGGTTTCCAAGGCGATCCGCCCCAGCGAAGTCGAAATCGCGCGCAATCCACGCGCACGCTCATCCATCCTGCGCACTGCCATTCGTACCGCAAATCCAACCGAAGGAGCGTCCCAATGATCGTCACTGATGCAAGAAAACGCCAAATCGGGTGGGTTGCAGCGCTAGCGATGTGTCTTGGCCTGTTTGCGCTTCTCAGCCTCAGCACGCTTGCCGTGAAAAGCGAAGTGCTTTTGGCTGAACGTCAGATTGTGCAGCTTGAGCGCCAAACCGTCATGCTGGAAACCGAATTTCAGGCGCGCGCCAGTCAGCGCCAGCTTGCCAATTGGAACCGTGTTGAATTCGGATACGAAGCCCCGCGTGCCGATCAGTATTTCGACAATGAACGCCAGCTTGCCAGCCTTGGCCAGCCGCTTGGACCCGATGCGCCAAACCCGATCCGGGTTGCGCGCGCTGATACACAAGGCGCCGGTGCACAGCCGATGGAAACAGGCCCGATGGTGTCGCCCATTACCGGTCAGCCGATCACGCTCGCATCGGCTAGTGTGGAGGTTAATGACCCCGGCGCAGCCTTTACAGAAGCCTTTGGCAATTTCCTGATTGAGGCCTCACCCATTCGTGCGGCCAAGGCGCAAACGCCCATGGTGATGCCTTTCAATTCAGATCAAGGATCGTCTGGTCAAACCGTCGAGGCAGGTGAATGAGCGTTTTTGCCGCGCCTCGGCCAGCGATTGAGGCAGGGCGCATTCAACTGGTCCAGCTTCGGTATCAATCGCTGTTGACCGCGCGTTGGCGCGTATTGTGGATTGCTATTTTGTTCACGTTTATTGCGGTCGCGGCGCTGGTCCGGATTGCTTATCTTGGATTGGGTGGCAGCACACAGGCGCATTCCAGCCTCGCAGAACAATTGTTGCCCCCGCGCGGCGAGATTACCGATCGCAATGGCAAGCCTCTTGCGCGGGCATTCCCCGCCTACGCGTTGTGGTTTGATCCAAAGGCGATGGGCGATGGTGGTTCGCCATTGGTGAATGAACCTGCCAAAGTCGCAGCATCGCTCAAAGAGATTTTCCCGACAATCAATGAACGCCGCACGATACGCCGCCTTGAAGCGGGCAAAGCTGGCTATCTACGCCGCCGGGTCCTGCCCGAAGATGCCAACAAGGTTTACCGCTTGGGAGAAATCGCGCTCCAGATCCCGCGCGAGACCGACCGCCACTATCCGCAAGGCACTCTTGCATCGCATGTGCTGGGCTATGTGGCCTCTGATGAAACGGGGCGTTTGGGCATGGAACAGGTGCTCAACGATCAATTGGCTGATCCTGAGCTGCGCAACAATCCGGTCGCGCTTTCCATTGATGCGCGTGCCCAGGGTGCGTTGGAAGATGAATTGCGGCGCGGAATGCTTGCGACCAATGCCCTGGGTGCAGCTGGCATTGTTCTGGATGTCGATACGGGCGAAGTGATGGCGCTTGCATCTTTGCCCGATTTTGATCCCAACGCGATTGACGCCGAAGGTCAGGCAAACATGATGAACCGCGTCACCAATCAGGTGTACGAGCTGGGTTCGACATTCAAACCGATCAGCATTGCCGCAGCGATCGATGCCGGCGTTGTGCGCGACATGAGCAAGCCGTGGAATGCAGCAACGGTTGAAATGTCGGGCCGCAAAATCCGCGATCTCAAACCCAAGGGTGCATCGCTGAATGTGCCGCAAGCGCTTGTTTATTCATCGAATACGGTGACGGCGCGCGTTGCCAATGAACTGGGTGCGGAAAAACTGCGCAAATCCATGATTGAGTTGGGTATGAATGAGCGCCCGCATATCGAATTGCCTGCCAAGGGGCAGCCGCTTTGGCCGCGGGGACGCTGGAGCAGGCTTACCAATATGACGGTCAGCTATGGCCACGGTCTGGCTGTGACGCCGCTGCATTTGGCGAATGCTTATGCGGCCATGGTGAATGGCGGGATTTGGCGGCCGGCAACTTTGCACAAGCTTGAACCCGTAGATGTGCCGCGTGGGCGCCGCGTGTTCAAAACTTCAACCTCATCGCGTATGCGCCAGCTTTTGCGGATGATTTCGATGTACGGAACAGGCCGCAATGCCGATGCGCCGGGTTACCGGGTGGGCGGGAAAACCGGCTCTGCTGAAAAAGCGAGCGGTGGCGGATATCGCAAGACCTCTTTGATCGCTTCGTTTGCGGCTGCTTTTCCCATGGATGCACCACGTTATGTGATTGTTATTGTGCTTGATGAACCGCGCGGGACAGCAGCCAGTTCATTCCAGCGCACGGCAGCTTTTAACGCTGCGCCGATTGTCGGACGGCTGGTGCCGCGCATCGCGCCAATTCTGGGTGTGCGGCCCGATAACCGGCGCGACGTTGATATCTCGGACCTTCGCTATTTGGTGGAGGGGCGCAAATGAAGCTTTCAGCGCTGATGGAGCGAGCACAGTTGGAGAGGGGCAAAGCCGGTGATGCGAACGTCACCGGCTTTGCTATTGACCATCGCAAGGTAGCCCCCGGCACAGTGTTCGGTGCGTTTCGCGGCGCGCAGTTTAACGCTGAAGATGTGATTAAGGATGCAGTGGAAGCGGGCGCAGTGGCGGTGGTGGCTCGCCCAGAGGCGGACGTGGATGGCGCGCTGCATGTTGCAAGCGGTGAACCGCGACAGACTTTTGCGAAGCTTGCGAGTGGTTTCTTTGCTCCGTTCCCGCAAATGATTGTTGCGATCACCGGCACGAATGGAAAGACTTCCACGGCCGAGATGACGCGGCAGATCTGGCGCATGTGCGGGGAGCGCGCAGCCAGCATTGGGACTTTGGGTGTGACAACCCCGGATGGCAGCGTTTCGACCGGATTGACGACGCCCGATATCGTCACATTTCTAAGTAATATCAGCGGTTTGGCGCGTGAAGGTGTCAGCCATGTCGCTTATGAAGCATCCAGCCATGGGCTGTCGCAATACCGCAATGAAGGTGTCGCTGTATCGGCATGTGCGTTTACGAATTTCAGCCGCGATCACCTGGATTATCACGGCACGATGGAGGCCTATTTCGAGGCCAAGATGCGGTTGTTTGATGACGTGATTGAACCTGATGCGCCGGTTGTAATCTGGCGCGCGGACGACAGCAATGAATGGACGGGAAAAGCGATTGAGCATGCGCGCGCTCGTGACAGGCGCGTGCTTGTTGTCGGCGAGGCGGAGGGTCAAAAGCGTGACACTTTCCTCCGTCTCGTCCACCGCGAACCCACGCAATTGGGGCAAGTCCTTCGCGTTGAGTTTGAGGGAGAGGAGCGTTCTGTAAAACTTCCCTTGATCGGCGCCTATCAGGCGGCCAACGCGCTGTGTGCTGCGAGTTTGGCTTTGGCAACAGGATCGCGCGCAAGCCAGGTCTTTGATGCCGTGTCGCGCCTTCAGCCTGTCCGTGGCAGGTTAGAGCGCGCGGTCATCACTCAGCAAGGCGCCCCTGTTTACATCGATTACGCACATACGCCTGATGCTTTGGAAGCAGCGATTGCAGCGCTGCGTCCGCATGTGGATGCGGGCAAAGGCGGACGGCTGATCGTCGTCTTTGGTGCAGGCGGGGACCGCGATACTGGCAAGCGCGCACCAATGGGCGATGTGGCGGCTCGCATGGCTGACCTCGTGATTGTTACGGATGATAATCCGCGCGGCGAAGACCCATCTACCATTCGCAGCGAGATTATGCGCGGCGTCACTACGGGCGAAGCGCGTGATATAGCCGATCGCCGCAAGGCGATTGCCGCTGCCATCGCTGATGCTGGCGCACATGATATTATCCTCGTGGCTGGCAAAGGTCATGAACAAGGGCAGATAATCGGGTCAGGAGACAATATGCGAGTGCTTGCCTTTGATGACGTAACAGTCGCACGCGAATGCGCGGCTGAAATCGGGAGTGAATCCACGTGAACGCTGTCAATCACTCGATCCACAAATTGCTCCACGCCTGGCCAATCGATGCCCGCGATGCATTGCCCATGGCGCTTTGGGATGCGGCTGCGATCGCGTCAGCGACAGGCGGCACTGCGAGCCATCAGTTTCAAGCAGCCGGTGTCGAAATGGACAGCCGCGATGTGCGCCCTGGCGATGTGTTTGTCGCGCTTAAAGGCGAAGCGATGGATGGGCACAAATTCATCCCCACAGCTTTTGCCAAAGGCGCAGTTGCCGCGATTGTCGATCGCCCCGTTGATTTCCCCCACGTGCTTGTAAAAGACACCACAAAGGCGCTTCACGATCTGGCTCATGCCGCGCGCGACCGCAGCGAAGCAGTTCGAATAGCTGTGACAGGTTCGGTCGGTAAGACAGGCGTAAAAGAGGCGATCTTTAACAGCCTTGACTGCGCCAGCCGCGGTGCCTCGCATCGCTCAGTGCGCAGTTATAACAATCACGTGGGCGTCCCGCTCAGCCTTGCACGAATGCCAGCGCGCGCGCGCTTTGGCGTGTTTGAAATGGGTATGAACCACGCAGGCGAAATCGCGCCATTGGCCGATCACGTCCGCCCCCATGTCGCCATGGTCACCACTATCGCGCCTGCACACATAGAAAATTTGGGCTCGATTGAAGCCATTGCCGATGAAAAAGCACAGATTTTCACTGGTCTTGTAGAAGGCGGCACCGCGATCATTCCCGCCGATACCGATATGGCCGATCGGCTGATCGGCCATGCCCGCGCGCTGGGCGTGAAGATCGTCACTTTTGGGCGCAGCGAAAACGCCGATGTGCGCCTGCTTGATGCGATCCCACAGGACAATGGCGGATCGCTTGTCACGGCTGATCTTGGCGATACGCGATTGTGCTACACCATCTCAGAGCCGGGCGAACACTGGATCAACAATTCGCTTGGCGTGATGGCTGCCATTCGCGCAAGCGGCGGCGATCTTGCCAGTGCTGGTCTTGCCATGGCGGAAATGGGAGGCCTTAAAGGTCGCGGCGCGCGCTTCCAGATCGGCGCGGCTGGCGGCAAAGCCTTGCTGGTGGATGAAAGTTACAACGCCAATCCCGCATCGATGCGCGCCACATTGGCAAGCCTTGGCCAAACGCCAGCGACGCGCCGTATCGCTGTATTGGGCAGCATGAAAGAATTGGGGGATTTTGGCCCTAAATTCCATCGCCAACTGGCAGGACCAATGGCGGATGCGCGCATCGACTTTGCTATTTTATTGGGTGAAGAGATGCGCGACCTTGCATCACAGCTATCCGACCAATTGGGGAAAGCGAGTGCAGGCTCGGTTGGCAACACGCCCAGCTTTCAGCATTGCGAAAGCGTTGGGGATGCAATCGAGGCGCTGGAACAATTTGGCCTATCAAACGGCGATGCCGTGCTGGTCAAGGGATCCAATTCGGTTGGCCTCTCCAAGCTGGTTTCACATTTTACGAGCGCGCCGCAATGAGCGCGGTCCAAGGGATATAAATGCTTTACCTCCTTGCTGAATGGATGGGCTTTGAAGGCATCTTCAATCTGGTGCGGTATCAGACGTTTCGCACTGGTGCGACGCTTATGACGGCGCTGATTTTTGGCCTGATTATCGGTCCAAAATTCATCAATATGCTGCGCGTAAGGCAAGGCAAGGGCCAGCCAATCCGCGAAGACGGCCCGCAATCACACCTCGCAAAACGCGGCACGCCAACCATGGGCGGATTGATGATCCTTGTGGCGCTCACATTCTCGCTGACGCTTTGGATGGATTTGCGCAGCCCGTTTGTGTGGGCGTGTCTGGCGGTCACATTGGGCTTTGGGATTATCGGGTTTCTCGATGATTACGACAAAGTCACAAAGAACAGCCATGCCGGGCTGTCGGGCAAGGTTCGATTGTTGATGGAATTCGCGGTTGCTGGCGTGGCGAGCTATATTATCGTCAGCCAGATCAACACCAACCTTTACATCCCGTTCTTCTCCGACGTGGAGATACCGCTTGGCCCTGCATATTACCTGTTTGCTGCCTTTGTCATGGTTGGCGCGGGCAATGCGGTGAACCTGACAGATGGGCTTGATGGCCTTGCCATTATGCCGGTTATCATCGCGGCAGGCACTTTTGCAATTATCTCCTATCTGGTCGGACGCGCGGATTTCTCCGAATATCTTGGAATTCCGCATGTTCCGGGCGCCGGCGAACTGGCGATATTCTGCGCGGCTATTATGGGCGGCGGGCTTGCCTTTTTGTGGTTCAACGCGCCGCCAGCTGCGGTTTTTATGGGTGATACCGGATCGCTCGCATTGGGAGGTGCTTTGGGCGCCATCGCGGTTGCCGCGCATCACGAGGTTGTGCTGGCGATTGTTGGCGGTCTGTTCGTCTTTGAAGCTTTGAGCGTTATCATTCAGGTGTTCTGGTTCAAACGGACAGGCAAACGTGTGTTCCGCATGGCGCCAATTCACCATCACTTTGAACAATTGGGCTGGAGCGAAAGCAAGGTTGTGATCCGTTTCTGGATTGTCGCGATCATCCTTGCGCTGATTGGCCTTGCCACTTTGAAGCTAAGATAAGGTACTTCGATTGATCACATCACAAGCCTTTGCGAACAAACGCTATGCCGTTCTCGGCCTGGCGCGTTCGGGCGCGGCTGTGGTCGAAACACTTCTTGCAAGCGGTGCGCAAGTCATCGCCTGGGACAGACAGGATGTTGCGCGTGACCCGTTTGAGGGACGCTGCGAATTGGTTGATCCGTTGCAAGCGGATTTAAGAGGGTATGCAGGGGTTATTGTTTCTCCCGGCGTCCCTCTGAATACGCACCCAATCGCAGAACATGCGGCCAATTACGGCGTGCCAGTGATCGGCGATATTGAGCTTTTTGCGCAGGCACTCCCACAATTGCCGCCGCACAAGGTTGTTGGCGTTACCGGCACCAATGGCAAATCGACCACGGTGGCGCTGCTCCATCATATCCTTCAGATGGCAGGCATCCCCAGCGTGCTTGGCGGCAATATTGGCGATCCGATTTTGGGCCAAAAGCCGCTTGCCCCCAATGAAAATGGCGTGGGCGTCTATGTGCTGGAGCTGTCGAGTTATCAGATTGATCTGACAGTTGAGCTTGATTGCGATGTGGCAGCGCTCACTAATATCACTCCCGATCATCTCGATCGCTACACTGATTATGCCGCCTATGCGGCTGCGAAAGAGCGTCTTTTCCAGATGCAATCAACAGATAATCTGGCGGTGTTTGGTGCGCTCGAAGGGCCTGCTGGTGCAATCTATGAAAGTGAGAAATCTCGCCGCGGCGATGGGCGCGCTTTTGCCGTTAGCCTGAATGATCTTGCGCCGATGCAATCGAAATGGCCAACCCTGCAGGGACCGCACAATCTTGAAAATGCGGCCATCGCGATTGCTATTGCAGGGGAGCTGGGCGTGAAGCCTGCGCAATGGCAACACGCGCTCCCGCGGTTTCAAAGTCTGCCGCATCGCATGGAATTGGTTTGCGAAGACGATGGTGTCACATTCATCAACGATTCCAAAGCAACCAACACGGCATCAAGCGCGCCTGCATTGGCAGCGTTCCCACCTGACCCGGCAATCAATGACGGTGCGCCCCGGGTGCATTGGATCGTTGGCGGTCTTGCAAAGGAAGAGGGGCTTGGCGATTGCGCGATGCATCTTGGAATGATTGCTGCTGCCTACACTGTGGGAGAGGCAGGGCCGATGCTGGCAAACCTGATTGAACCGCACGCACAGGTGGAACGGTGCGAGCTGGTCAGCGAAGCGGTTAGCCGCGCGCGCGATGCAGCAAGACCCGGAGACGTGGTGCTGTTTTCACCAGCGTGTGCAAGTTTTGACCAGTTTCGCGATTACGAAAAGCGCGGGGAACATTTCCGCCAGCTAGTGGGCGTTTTTGCAGACCGTCCCGATATCTGCGCGGCAGACACGCTTAAGGATGAAGCGGCATGACCACGTTCAAATCGCAAACCGCTTTTGGTGAAGACACGCAAGCGATTGCACCTGCCGGTATTCTGGCATTCTGGAACAATCGCGGACGATTGTGGTGGCGTGAGGTCGACAAGGGTCTGCTGCTGCTTGTTGCTTTGCTGATGGCGTTTGGAACGCTCGCGGTTGCGGCGGCATCACCTGCGGCTGGCAAGCAATATGAGGTTGCCGATTTCGTATTTTTCAATCGCCACATAATGTTCCAGCTCATGGGGCTGGCGCTGATGATTTCGGTGTCTTTCCTAAGCCGCGACGAAGCGCGCCGGATTGGCATTATTCTGGGCGTGGGGATGCTGGGGCTGTTGTTCCTTGTTCCCATCTTTGGCGAGGAACGCAACGGTTCGCGGCGCTGGCTGGAAGTGGGCATGTCGCTGCAACCCAGTGAGTTTCTCAAGCCGGGATTTGTGGTCATTCTTGCATGGATTATGAGTCTGCGGCTGCGCGATCCTGATCTGCCCGTGCTCACCTTTGTCAGCGCGATTATGGTGCTGGTGGCGGGGCTGTTGATGCTGCAACCCAACCTTGGTGCGACCATTTTGTTTGGCGGTATCTGGTTTGTGATGATCTTGTTGTCAGGCGTTTCGATTGCCAAGATCGGCGCGTTGATGACGAGCGGTATCGCAGCGCTGACGGCGGCCTATTTCTTCTACGACAATGCGCGGCACCGGATTGATGCGTTTTTGGGCGGGGGAACGGCCTTTGACCAGGTTGATCTGGCGCAGCGCACTTTGCTGGCAGGCGGGTGGACTGGCAGCGGGTTGTGGCTGGGTGTGCGCAAGATGAGCCTTCCCGAAGCGCACACCGATTATATCTTCTCTGTTATTGGAGAAGAGTTTGGTCTTATCATCTGTGCGCTGGTTGTGCTGCTTTACCTGGCGATCCTTACCCGCACGCTTTTGCGGCTGGTCGATGAAGACAATCTGTTTGCGATGCTCGCAGGCGTTGGCCTTGCCACTCAGATCGGTGGGCAAGCGTTCATCAACATGCTGGTCAACCTTCAACTGTTCCCGTCCAAGGGAATGACGCTGCCGCTTATCAGCTATGGCGGCTCCTCCACGCTGGCTGTATGCTTCACCTTTGGGCTGCTGCTCGCGATTACGCGGCGCAATCCCTATCTTGAGCGCGAGACGAAAGGGCTCAAGCATTTCTTTGAGCGCAAGGAGGGCGCATGAACAGCCAGACCACCCCTACAGGGTCGAGCAGGCACTTTGTGTTGGCGGCAGGCGGAACCGGGGGACATTTGATCCCGGCATTCGCTTTGGCAACCGAATTGGAAGCACGCGGGCACCACGTGGCGCTTATCACAGATGAACGCGGCGCAAATATACCGGGCAAACCTGACAGCCTTACAGCCCATGTCCTTCCTGCAGGGCGATTTGGCAAAAACCCGCTGAAATGGGTCGGCGGCGTGCGCGCTGTTCTCGAAGGGCGCCGCATGGCGCTGCGCCTGTTTGACAGTTTTGAACCCAGCGCGGTTGTCGGCTTTGGCGGTTATCCCGCTTTGCCCGCTTTGCTGGCTGCAACCTCTGCCAAAGTGCCCAGCCTTGTGCACGAACAAAACGCCGTATTGGGCCGCGTCAATCGCTTGCTTGCGCGCCGCGTGGATGGGATCGCGACCTCTTATCCCGATGTTGAGCGTCTCAAGTCCAAATACACAGATAAAGTGCATCTGGTTGGCAATCCCGTGCGCGAGGAAGTGCTGGCGCTAAGAGCGGAAGAATTCCCGGCGCTCACTGAAGAGGGACTGCTGCGTGTCCTAATCACTGGCGGCAGCCAAGGCGCGCGTATCCTGTCCGAAGTGGTGCCTGATGGTCTTGCGATGCTGCCACCGCCTTTGCGCAAGCGCTTGCAAATAACACAGCAATGCCGCGCTGAAGATGTAGACGCAGTGCGTGAACGTTATGCAGAACATGACATTCCCGCAGAACTCGGCACCTATTTCGAAGACATGCATGAACGGCTTGCCGACACGCATTTGTTCATCGGCAGGGCGGGCGCATCAACAATCGCAGAACTGACTGCGGTTGGCCGGCCAGCGATCCTTATCCCACTTCCAATCGCAACCGACGATCATCAGGCTGCGAACACGCGCGAAATGGTCCAGGCAGGCGGAGCGCGGATGATCCGCCAGCCTGCCGAAACCATCACCGATCCGCGTCCAATGGGCGAGGATGGCAATAAACTGATGGCAAGGCAGGGCGAGATTTTTGGAAAGCTATCCAAAGACATCTGCCTTCAAATTCAGGCAATGGCCAAGAATCCTGCAAGCCTTGCCAATGCAGCGCATGCTGCGTGGAATTGCGGTCGGCCTGATGCGGCCAGGGATTTGGCCGATCTGGTCGAAAGCATGGGCGGAATTGATCTGATGGATGTGATCCGCGTTGGCGAGAGCGCTCCTAAATCCGTGCAATCTGCGACAGCCACTCAGCCTGCGACCCGCAAGGCTGCGCGCGACACGGCGCGGGAGGACAACCGCTAAATGAGAGGTGTCGGCACCGAGATTGGCGTTATTCACTTCGTCGGCATTGGCGGGATCGGTATGTCCGGCATTGCCGAGGTGATGCACAATCTTGGCTATATGGTTCAAGGTTCTGATATTGCAGAAGGGCCAAGTGTAGAACGCCTGCGCAAGCGCGGCATCCTTGTCCATATTGGCCATGAGAAAAAGAATGTTGATGGGGTGGCTGTTGTCGTCACATCAACCGCTGTGCGCCGGACCAATCCCGAAGTTGCAGCCGCGCTTGAAAACCGCATTCCTGTTGTGCGCCGCGCAGAAATGCTCGCCGAGCTGATGCGATTGAAATCCACTATTGCGGTTGCTGGCACGCATGGCAAAACCACCACGACCAGCATGATCGCAGCCTTGCTTGATAAAGGCGATGTCGATCCAACCGTCATCAATGGCGGGATAATCGAACAATATGGCTCGAACGCGCGGCTGGGCGATTCTGAATGGATGGTGGTTGAAGCCGATGAAAGCGATGGCAGCTTTCTGCGGCTCGACGGTACAATCGCGGTTGTTACCAATATCGATCCAGAACACCTCGATCATTACGGCGATTTCGATGGGGTGAAGAAGGCGTTTCTGGAATTCATCCAGAATGTGCCGTTTTATGGCGCAGCGATACTGTGTGTGGACCACCCCGAAGTGCAGGCCGTGATCGGCCAGGTGCGTGATCGCAAAGTCGTAACATACGGCTTTTCGCTTCAGGCGGACATTTGCGGGGTGAATATCCATTCGTCAGCTGGCGGTAACACGTTTGATGTGATGGTGCGCCAGCGCGGCGAAGAAGACCGCCGGATCGAAGGCGTGCATTTGCCAATGCCCGGGCGCCACAATGTCCAAAACGCACTCGCGGCAATTGCTGTTGCGATTGAAATGGGTTGCAGTGACGAGGTGATCCGCACCGGTTTTTCCAGCTTTGGCGGAGTGCGGCGGCGCTTTACCAAAATGGGCGAGATTGCGTTTGCAGGCGGATGCGCGAGTGTCATTGATGATTACGCGCATCACCCGGTTGAAATACAAGCCGTTCTATCTGCTGCTCGCGAAGCAGTATCCGATACGCAAGGCCGCGTCATCGCAGTTGCACAGCCACACCGCTACACCCGGCTTGCCGATTTGATGGAGGAGTTCCAATCCTGCTTTAGCGATGCAGACAGTGTGTTTATCACCCCCGTCTATGCGGCAGGCGAGGAACCTGTTGAAGGCATCGACAGCGCGGCTTTGGTTGCTGGATTAAAATCGCGTGGGCACCGGTCTGCTGCGACAATTGAAAACGCAAGCGAGCTTGCAGCCACTCTTGCACAAGAAATCGCTCCTGGAGACATCATCGTATGCCTCGGCGCGGGGGATATCACCAAGTGGGCGGCTGGCCTTAGCTCGGCTATCGATTCACTAAAGGCCGCATGAGGATGACACCCAACCAACCCGGCGATGTATATCAAAGCGACACAGGAATGGCGCCCAATTGCGACGTCGAAGGCGGCGTAAGCACGCCTGTTCCTGTGGAGAATATTCGCGGGCGGCTGACGCGCGAGGCTCCTTTGGCAAAGCATGTCTGGTTCAAAAGCGGTGGCAAGGCCGATTGGCTGTTTGAGCCTGCCGATCTGGAAGACCTTAAAACATTCATCGCGCATCTGGATGGCAATATGCCGCTGATGGCTTTGGGGGTCGGTTCGAACATGATTATCCGCGATGGCGGGGTTCCCGGCGTTGTCGTGAAACTGGGCAAGCCCTTTACCGAGGTCGAAATTACGGGCGAGACAACTTTGCAAGCCGGGGCAGCAGCCCCTGTCAGCATTGTCGCGCGGCGCGCCGCGAAAGCCGGGATTGATGGGCTGGCTTTCTTCACCGGTATTCCCGGCTCGGTTGGCGGCGTCACGAAAATGAATGGCGGGTGTTATGGCCGCGAGACATGCGATGTCTTGACGACATGCGATGTGATCTTGCCCGATGGATCGTTCGTCACTCTCAGCAATGCCGATCTGCAATACAGCTACCGCCATTCCGCTTTGCCTGAAGGCGCGACAGTTGTGGCTGCGCGGTTTGAAGGCTTTCGCGGTGATCCGGTTGCAATCAAGGCAGAAATGGATCGCATTTCATCGCAGCGCAAAGACGCACAGCCCATTGGCAGTATGACGGGCGGGTCAACATTCAAGAACCCTGACGGGCATTCTTCGTGGAAGCTGATCGATGCAGCGGGCCTTCGCGGGTTTAAGAATGGCGGTGCGATGGTGTCTGACAAGCACTGCAATTTCCTCATTAACACCGGCAATGCGACCAGCACCGAAATCGAAGAGCTGGGCGAAATGGTGCGCGAGAAAGTGTATGCGCATTCTGGCATTCAGCTGGAATGGGAAATCCGCAGGGTGGGGCGGCCATGAGCGGTGCAAATCTTCATGTCGCTGTCCTGATGGGCGGCTGGGCGAATGAGCGCGAGGTTTCGCTGATGAGCGGGAACGGTGTTGCCGATGCGCTTGAGTTGAAGGGGTACCGTGTCACCGCGATTGATATGGGCCGCGATGTCGCTGCGCGCATTGCAGAGGCGAAACCTGACGTTGTGTTCAACGCTTTGCATGGTGTGCCCGGCGAAGATGGAAGCGTGCAAGGAATGCTTGATCTGATGGGTATTCCTTACACCCATTCCGGCCTTGCGACTTCTGTGATCGCGATCGATAAACAGCTTACCAAACAAGCTCTTGTCCCTCATGGTATTCCAATGCCGGGCGGGCGGATTGTGACTTCTGAAGAGCTTTACGAGCGCGATCCTCTGCCGCGCCCTTATGTGTTGAAGCCTGTCAATGAAGGGTCCTCGGTTGGTGTCGCTATCGTCACCGAGGCATCCAATGTCGGCAACCCAATTGCGCGCGATGCAAAGGGGCCGTGGCAGGAGTTTTCAGAGCTGTTGGCCGAACCCTTTATCAAAGGGCGTGAGCTTACCACCGGCGTCATTGATGGCGAAGATGGTCCGCGTGCGCTTGGCGTGACTGAACTCATTATTGAGAGCGGCTTTTACGATTACGAGCACAAATACACAGAAGGCCGCACACAGCATGTATGCCCGGCCAAAATCCCCGCCAATATTGCGGCACTGTGCGAAGAATACGCGATCAAGGCGCACCAAGTGCTTGGCTGTCATGGCACCAGCCGGACGGATTATCGCTGGGATGAAGATCAGGGCGAAGACGGTCTGTTTGTGCTGGAGACCAACACTCAGCCCGGAATGACCCCGCTCAGCCTCGTGCCAGAGCAAGCGAAACATGCCGGAATTGATTACGCAGAACTGGTTCACATGCTCGTGTCTGATGCACTGCGCGTTCATGGGCCGCGCGCTAAGCAAAATCACTCTCAGGAGGCCGCCAATGGCTAAGATCACCCGATCCAATAGCAAAGGCGTGCGCCGCGCTGCGCAGTCTCGCAATCGCAGTGCCAATGCTCGCCGTGCCAAAGCAAAGACAGCCGGTGTGGTTGATACCGCAATGGGACTGCTTCCGTTTACCGAGGAGCAATGGAGCCGCATCTGGCTTGCTTGCATTATTGCAGGCGGGTTGGCGCTGGCGCTGTTCATCGCCAATCTTGCAGGAGTGCCCGCGATTGCGCGCGCGCATGCATCTGTCATGGCCGCTGATGCAGGATACAAAGTCAGCCATGTCCGTGTGACCGGCACCAAGCGGATGGATGAACGCGAAGTCTATGCCCGCGCTTTGGGTCTGCAAAGCCGTTCGATGCCCGATGTCGAAGTGGAGAAACTGCGTGAGGATTTGCTGAGCCTGCCATGGGTGAAAGACGCGCGTGTGTCCTTGCAGCTTCCCGATACTCTGGTGATCGACATTGTAGAGCGCAAACCGCACGCCGTGCTGGTGCGGCCTGACCGGCTGATGCTGATTGATCCCACGGGTCGAGAGCTGGAGCCGATTTCGCAAGAAGACGCCAAGGATATGCTCAAGATTTCCGGACCCGGCTCTGCCGCGCAAGTTGGAAATCTCGATGAATTGCTTGCCGCCGCACCCGCTTTGGGTCCGCATGTGATTGCGGCCGAATGGGTCGGCAATCGCCGCTGGAACCTGACGTTCAACACAGATCAGGTCGTAGCTCTTCCCGAAGGACACGATGTCGCGTCAAGCGCGCTGGTGAAATTTGCGCGAATGGACGGCCAGAACCGCCTGATTGGCGGCAAGGTCTTAAGCTTTGACATGCGCAACCCGCCGCGCGTTTACATGCGTGTACCCGGACGCAGCGAAACGGTGCTGGCTCAAGGAGAAGCGTTGTGATCGGAACCGCTAAGTTATCGACGGGCAAAACAAAAACAGACAAGCCCAAACAAAAACAGCCCAAGCCAGCCGCAGCCCAAGCCAACAAAGCCCGCCTCGCCAAGGTTTTCGGCGCGATCAACATCGGTTCTTTCCGGATTTCCGCGATGATTATTGGCGAGACCGAGAACGGTGACTTGCTGGTCCTGGGGTCTGGCCATCGCGCTGCCCAGGGGATCAAGCGCGGCTATGTCACCGATATGCGCAGCGCCACCTA
>CAYGQX010000005.1:0-208572 GCA_964352245.1 uncultured Porphyrobacter sp. | reverse complement strand
ACCTATGCAACGTGGTGGATCAGGCAGGCGATCACCCGCTCAATCGCTGACCAAGCGCGAACGATCCGTATCCCCGTTCACATGATCGAGACGATCAACAAGCTTGTTCGAACCTCGCGCCAATTCCTCCACGAAGAAGGCCGCGAGCCGACGCCTGAAGAAATGGCAGCGCGTTTGTCCATGCCGCTCGAAAAAGTGCGCAAGGTGATGAAAATCGCCAAGGAGCCAATCAGCCTCGAAACGCCAATTGGCGATGAGGAAGATTCGCATCTGGGTGATTTCATCGAGGACAAGAACGCAATCATCCCGGTTGACGCCGCGATTCAGGCGAACCTGAAAGAGACCGTCACCCGCGTCCTTGCATCGCTTACCCCGCGCGAAGAGCGTGTGCTGCGCATGCGCTTTGGCATCGGTATGAACACCGATCACACTCTGGAAGAAGTCGGTCAGCAGTTCTCGGTCACGCGCGAACGTATCCGCCAGATCGAAGCGAAAGCGCTGCGCAAGCTCAAGCACCCGAGCCGTTCGCGCAAAATGCGTTCATTCCTCGACCAGTAAAGGCACCTGAATGACTAAGACTTTGAAGCTGAGCGCTTTCGCATTTGCGGCCTCGCTGGCACTTCCATTTGCGAGTGTCGCAAACGCTCAACAGGACACATATCAGGCTCCTGAAACTGAGCTTGTGGAAGCGATGGCTATCATGGAAGTGATGTTTCCAGCGGAAACCCGCGAAGAAACCATGCTTGCAGTTGCCACATCGATGGGCGGTCAAGCGGCAAACGGTATGATGCAAGGTCCTGTTTTTGAAGAACCAGGCATCAAAGCCATCATGGACAACTTCCTTGCAAACCTCACCGAAACGATGCGTCCTGCGATTTCAAGGCATTTGCCTTCCATGATCGAGGCAACTGCCGTTGCATATACCCGCGAATTCACTTTGGACGAATTGCGGGACATCCGCGCTTTCGCCGACACTCAAACCGGGACGCGCTATTTTTCCAGCGTTCAAAACTTGCTGAACGATCCGATTGTCGCGCAGGCTAACACAGCCTTCTTTCAAGACATTTCGGTGATTTCACAGCAACAATCGCAGGCCGTGCAACAAGAAGTCATCGAATATCTTCAGGCAAACCCCGATGTTATGCAGCGGCTCAAGGACGCCGGTGTCGGGCAAGCGGGCTAAGGCTTAGCTTGCCGCTCCATCTGGACCGAGGATTGCTTCATGCCAACAACCATAGCCATCGTCAGTCAAAAGGGCGGTTCAGGTAAGACCACCCTTGCCGTTCACATCGCCACGCGCGCTGCGCAGGCGAAGAATGAAAGCTGCGTGGTTGACACCGATCCGCAAGCAACTGCGGCAGCATGGTCTGATTGGCGCGGCGATTTCCTACCCGTTGTCGTCACCGCCCCGCCCGCCCGCCTTGGACGCACAATTGATAGCGCAAAAAAGCAGGGCGTCGACTTTATCGTCATCGACACCCCGCCCCATGCCGATGCTGCTGCGCGCGAAGCGATCAAGGCGGCTGATATCGTTCTTATCCCGACAAAACCGCGCGCGTTCGATCTGGCCGCGCTAGAGCCTATCGCGGATTTGGTGGAATTTACCAAAACCCCGGCGTTCGTAGTGCTTAACGCGGTGCCATCGGGCGCAACAAGAATAGCGAAGGACGCGCGCGATGCGGCAAAGTCCATGGGGCTGAAAATGTGTCCGGTGGAATTGGGCGATAGGGCGGCATTTCACAAATCCAGTGCCAAGGGCGAGACAGCATCGGAAATCAATCCCGAAAGCAAAGCCGCAAAAGAAATCGACAAACTATGGAAGTGGCTATCGAAGGAATTGAAGAAAGCGGGCAAGGAATAACACTGCCCTGCTATCTTTAGCGCAAAAAACAACGTCGAAAAGCGCCACATCTGGGGTGGAGCAATCGGACGAAGCGCACTATGTGGTTGGTATGCGCATCGCTATAGCATCAGATCACGCCGCAACGGACCTCAAAGCGGAACTTATCGAATGGCTTATGGATATCGGCCACGAGGTCGCCGATCTTGGCCCAGATGCAGGCGAAAGCGTCGATTACCCGGATTACGGCTACAAACTCGCTGAAGTCATCGCAGAAGGCGTTGCCGAGGCTGGCATTGCTCTTTGCGGTAGCGGCATTGGCATCTCGATCAGCGTCAATCGCCATCCCGGTGTCCGCTGCGCTTTGGTATCGGAACCACTTTCTGCCGCGCTTGCTCGCGAACACAATGATGCGAACTGCATCGCCCTTGGCGCGCGGCTTACTGGCATCGAAATGGCCAGAGCCTGCGTATCTTCTTTTCTGGAGACCGAGTTTGCTGACAAAGGCAATCCTGAAGGTCGCCATCAACGCCGGGTTGCAAAGCTCGGACATCCGCCCGTTCAAACTGACACAATCGAGACTCTCCAATGAGCACAGCCGCTTCACACGTACTCAATCCCATGGACGCCTTCTGGAACGATGATCTGGCAACAGCCGATCCCGAAATTGCAGCGGCTGTTTCTAAAGAACTCGCACGTCAGCAAGATAAGATTGAGTTGATTGCATCTGAAAACATCGCGTCAAAAGCAGTGCTTGAAGCAACAGGCAGCGTCTTCACCAACAAATACGCAGAAGGATATCCGGGCAAACGCTATTACGGCGGGTGCGATTATGCTGATGTGGTGGAAACCTTGGCAATTGACCGCGCCAAACAATTGTTTGGGTGCAATTTTGCCAATGTGCAACCGAACAGCGGGAGCCAGATGAACCAGGCTGTATTCCTCGCCATGCTAAAGCCGGGCGACACCTTTATGGGCCTTGATCTCAATTCTGGCGGGCACCTGACGCACGGTTCACCTGTCAATATGAGCGGCAAGTGGTTCAATCCGGTAAGCTATGGCGTTCGCCAGGACGACGAGCTGATCGATATGGATGCGGTCGCGGCAACTGCGCGTGAACACAAGCCGAAGCTCATCATTTGCGGCGGCACGGCCTATTCACGCCAGTGGGACTTTGCAGCATTTCGTGCAATTGCCGATGAAGTGGGTGCTATTTTGCTCTGCGATATGAGTCACATTTCAGGTCTGGTCGCTGGCGGCGCGCATCCCTCGCCCTTCCCGCACTGCGATATCGTCACCTCCACAACCCACAAATCGCTTCGCGGACCGCGTTCAGGCATCATCCTATGGAATGATGAAAAGTACACCAAACCGTTGAATATGGCGGTGTTTCCCGGCCTTCAAGGCGGTCCGCTCATGCATGTTGTCGCTGCAAAGGCTGTCGCTTTCCGTGAAGCGCTTCGCCCCGATTTCAAAACCTACGCGCATCGCATCGTGGAAAACGCGCGCGCACTGGCAGCAAGTCTTGAAGAGAACGGCTTGCGCATTTGTTCCGGCGGCACGGACAATCATTCCATGCTGGTTGATCTCACGGCCAAAAATGTAACGGGCAAAGACGCCGAAAAAGGCCTCGATCGGGCCTGGCTCACCTGCAACAAAAACGGCATTCCTTTCGACACACGCTCACCCTTTGTCACCAGCGGCATCCGCCTTGGAACGCCAGCAGGCACGACGCGCGGCTTTGGCCCGGCTGAATTCCGCTCAATCGGTGCGCTTATTGCAGAGGTCGTCGATGGCCTTTCCACCAATGGCCCGGAAGGAAACGATCAAGTCGAAGAACGTGTGCGCGGTAAGGTTGCTGAATTGTGTGCAGACTTCCCCGTCTATCCTGACGCGTAGAGGACATAGCCAGCTATGCGGTGCCCTTTTTGCGCCAACGATGACACGCAGGTAAAAGACAGCCGGCCGACAGAGGACAACACCTCCATCCGCCGCCGTCGCCAGTGCAATTCTTGCGGTGCACGTTTCACAACATTCGAACGTGTGCAATTGCGCGAGGTGACCGTGGTGAAAGCAGACGAAAAAGGCGAGGAAGCAAGGCGCGAACCGTTTGATCGCACAAAGCTTGAACGCTCCGTCTCCCTCGCCTGTCGCAAGCGCGGTGTGTCCGAGGAACAAATCGATCGGCTGGTCTCCGGCATCCAGCGACAGGTTGAAACCGCAGGCGATGCCGAAGTGCCCTCTGCCAGGATTGGCGAACTTGTGATGGACGGCCTGCGCGGTATCGACAGCGTTGCCTATATCCGCTTCGCCAGCGTCTATCGTGATTTTTCCGAAGCGCGCGATTTTGAAGAATTTGCAAGCACCGTTGCCGATGCGGCGAAAACATAAAGCGTGGCAAACAAGCCCATCATCGTGCTGGTGCGCCCGCAATTGGGCGAGAATATCGGTAAAGCTGCGCGCGCCATGCTCAATTTCGGGCTCACTGAGATGCGCATCGTTAATCCACGCGATGGCTGGCCTAACCCTTCTGCCGGACCATCTGCCGCAGGGGCCGATATCGTGCTGGATCAAGCCAAGATTTATGCGAGCACCGCCGAAGCTGTTGCTGATTGCGAACATGTCTATGCCACCACAGTGCGCAAACGCGGCATGACAAAACCGGTTGTCGGCGCTGATGGGGCGGCGCGGCTGATGAACGAGCATTCTGGCCGCCATGCTGTGCTGTTTGGACGCGAAGCCTCAGGGCTAGAAACAGCCGATGTCGCCCTTGCCCGGCATATTCTGACTGTTCCGATCAATCCCGAATTCGGATCTCTTAACTTGGCGCAAGCTGTGATCCTTGTGGCCTATGAATGGTCGCGCATTAGCCGGGAAGCCGAAGGCAAGAGCGAAGAATTGGTTCAACCCACCGCAGAGGATGAATTTCTGCCACCGGCCCCGCAGGCAGAGCTCGACGGATTGATTGCGCATCTTGAAGATATGCTGGCCCCGCGCGGATATTTTCTCCCCGAGCCCCGCGCAGAGGCGACGAAACGCACATTGCGCAGTGTTTTGACAAAGCCGGGCTGGAACCATCTTGAAGTGCGGACTTTGCGCGGAATTTTGACCACGCTGCAACGCGATAAGCGTTGATCGAACGTGGGCAGCGCTTTGCCGAACGACTGTTGGACAATTCAATCAACGCCGCATAGGCAGATGTTCCCTCTTTAATGACCTGAGATTATTTATGAAAATAACTGTGTTTATCGCAGCTGCACTCATCAGCGCGCCTGCATTCGCCGCCTCTACATATGAACCAGAAAAGAAGCCTGATGAATCAGAACAGGCCAAAAAGAGCGATGAGACAGCAGAGCAAAAGAAGATCTGCAAACGCATCGCCGCTGATATGTCGAGCCGCCGCCGAACCAAGGTTTGCCTCACACGGGACGAATGGAAGACATTCAATCGCGATCAGCGCCGCAATTGATCAGGTTTGAAAAGTCCACCAATGTTGACAGCGCGCGCCATCCTGCTAATGGCGCGCCTTCGTAAATGGGCCCTGCACCCCGGTGAAGCAGTGGCCGCGCTGAGGACATATTACCCCTCAGCGGTGCGATACCGGGTTGAAACGCCACCACATGGGATGGCGATGCATATTTGAAGGATGACATATGTCTAAGCGCAAAAGCGCCAAGTACAAACTCGACCGCCGGATGGGTGAAAACATCTGGGGTCGTCCAAATTCACCAGTAAACAAGCGTGCCTATGGCCCTGGTCAGCACGGACAACGTCGCAAAAGCAAAGTTTCGGACTTTGGTCTGCAGCTGCGCGCTAAGCAAAAGCTTAAAGGCTATTACGGTGACGTGACCGAGAAGCAGTTCCGTTCAACCTACAAGGATGCCACCCGCATGAAGGGTGACACCGGTCAGAACCTTATCGGCCTGCTTGAACGCCGCCTCGACATGATCGTCTACCGTGCGAAATTTGCACCCACCATCTTTGCTGCGCGTCAGATCGTTTCGCACGGCCACATTTATGTGAACGGCGTGAAGTGCAACATTGCATCGCGTCGCTGCGATCTGGGCGATGTTATCAGCCTCGGTAAGAAAGCGCAGGAAATGGCTCTGGTCATCGAGGCGCAAAGCCTGCCAGAGCGCGAAATTCCTGACTATGTCGTGCCCGATGGCAATGACAAAGTGGCGTTTACCCGAGTTCCAAAACTCGATGAAGTGCCCTACCCTGTCACCATGGAACCAAACCTGGTGGTCGAATTTTACTCACGCTAATCTGCACGACCACAGAACGAAAAAAGGCGGCTCGATTGGGCCGCCTTTTTTGTGTCCGGTTCTGAACGAAATGGGGTTATTCCCTGATCCGGTCCCATTCAATCAGTTCGTAAGCGATGGAGCCTTCGACCAGACGCTCCCAGATATCGCCGATCACGTCTGCGGGTAGGTCCTTTGCCTCGGCATCGGCAACAGCTGCATTGATAACGGCAGCCTTGCGCTCCTCATCGCGAACCGCATCACGTGTGCCCTTTATTCGGGCAGCTGCGCGCATATAGCCAAAGCGCTTCTCCAGCAGCGCGACAATCTCGCGGTCTGTCGCATCAACGCCTTCACGCACGTCTAACATCGTGGCGCAATCTTCAGGGCTTTTCGGCATCAATCAGGAACTTCCAAGGTAGTTGCGACGAAACTCGGCCGCAAATTCAGCAAATTGTCCCCGCCCAATGGCATCGCGCATCGCCTTCATCAAGGCTTGGTAGAATGCCAGATTGTGTTCAGTAACCAGCATGGCGCCCAATATCTCGCCAGACTTTTGCAAATGGTGGAGATAGGCCTTTGAGTAATCGCGCGATGCAGAGCAGTCAGAGCCCGGATCAAGCGGTTCCTTGTCCTCTGCAAAGCGGGCATTGCGCAGGTTTATGGGACCATTCCAGGTAAAGGCCTGGCCATTGCGGCCTGATCTTGTGGGAAGCACGCAATCAAACATGTCAATGCCTCGTTCAACCGCACCGACAAGATCATCCGGCTTTCCAACGCCCATCAAATAACGCGGGCGATCAGCTGGCAATTGATCGGGAGCATAATCCAGCACGCTGAACATCGCCTCTTGCCCTTCACCCACCGCCAAGCCCCCCACGGCATATCCATCAAAGCCGATATCGATGAGCTTTTCTGCGCTGATTTTGCGCAGATCTTTATCCAGAGCGCCCTGCTGAATACCGAACAAAGCCGCGCGCCTTGCGTGCTTTTCCCCAGAATCGAACCCATCACGGCTACGCTTTGCCCAGCGCATCGATAGCTCCATACTCGCGGCAATTTCATCGCGCGGACGATCAGCGCGCGGGCATTCATCGAACGCCATCACAATATCCGAGCCGAGCAGGCGCTGAATTTCCATCGATCGCTCTGGCGTCAACATATGTTTTGAGCCATCAAGGTGACTGCGAAATTCAACGCCCTCTTCGGTGAGCTTGTTAAGGTCCGACAGGCTCATCACCTGATACCCGCCTGAATCGGTGAGGATAGGCCGGTCCCAGCGCATAAATTCATGCAAGCCGCCCAATCTTGCCATTCGTTCTGCGCCAGGACGCAGCATCAAATGGTAGGTGTTGCCAAGGATAATATCCGCACCCAAAGCCCGCACACTTTCAGGCTTCATCGCTTTAACGGTTGCGGCGGTTCCCACTGGCATAAAAGCAGGCGTGCGGATCTCGCCGCGCTCCATCTGGATAGCGCCTGTACGCGCCTTGCCATCGGTAGCGCTAAGGGTGAAATTGAAGCGTTCGCTCATGGCTGGACCGCCTAGGGAAGCAAAAGAGAAGAGTCACCATAGGAATAGAAACGGTATTCGCGCTCAATCGCATGGGCATAGGCCGCCAGCATCCGGTCCCGTCCCATCAACGCGCTGACCAGCATGAGAAGAGTGGATTTCGGCAGGTGGAAATTGGTCATCAACCCATCAATGCCTTTGAACTGGTATCCCGGCGTGATGAAGATATCGGTGTCGCCTTCAAACGGGGCGAACCGGCGATTGTCATCAGCTGCGCTTTCAAGCAGGCGCAGCGAGGTAGTGCCCACTGCGATGATGCGGCGACCTTGCGCACGCGCATCATTCAGGCGATCGGCTGTGCCCGCTGTTATGATCCCGAATTCTGAGTGCATTTTATGATCTTCGGTATCATCAGCTTTGACAGGCAGAAATGTGCCCGCCCCGACATGCAGAGTGACCGTTTCGCGTTTCACGCCGCGCGCATCAAGCTCATCAATCAGGCGGGCTGTGAAATGCAGTGAGGCGGTGGGCGCTGCAACAGCTCCAGGTTTTTCTGCAAACATCGTTTGATAATCTTCGTGGTCGGCTTCATCCACGCCGCGCTTTTGGGCGATGTAGGGCGGCAGTGGCATCGTGCCCGCGCGGTCCAGCAGGACCTCAACCGGTTCATCGCCATCGAATGCCAAAGTGAGCGAGCCGTCTTCGTGGCGCACCTCTGCAATCGCTGAAACGCCGCCTCCAAACACCAATTGATCGCCGATTTTCACGCGCTTGGCATTGCGTATGAAAGCCTGCCAGCGCCTTAGATCAAGCCGTTTGTGAAGCGTTGCGCCGATCTTTGCTTCCCCGCTTGCCCGTCTACCTTCAAGTTGTGCCGGGATGACACGCGTATCGTTAAAGACAAGAACATCGCCGGGTTGCAAGAATGCAGGCAGATCAAGGACATGGCGATCCTCAAAAGGGATTGCGCCGCTGTGCACCACAAGCATGCGAGCGGCGTCTCTTGGTCGCACTGGGCGCAAGGCAATGCGATCATGCGGGAGCTCGAAATCGAAAAGGTCAACTTTCATCGCAACTGCCCCTAATCAGAGGCGCTGCACATGGAAAGAGCCTTACTGAAGCGGAGCGTTCAGGAGATCGGCCGTAATTGCCTGCTCTTGCACTGGAGCTGCTGGCGCTGGAGGGGGACGGTTGTCGCTTGCCAGCGAGGCTTGCAATATGCGTGTAGGATTTTGCGGCGGCTCACCTTTGTTGATCGCGTCCACACCGGCCATATTGTCGATCACGCGGCCAAAATTGGTATAGCGCTTATCCAGACTGAAACGGGGATAGAACACGATAAAAAATTGGCTGTTTGCACTGTTTTCATCAGTCGCACGCGCCATCGCCAGAGTTCCGCGAACATGCGGCATCGGGTTGAACTCTTCCTCAAGATCGGGAAGCTCGGACCCGCCCTGACCTGTGCCGGTCGGATCGCCGCCTTGCGCCATAAAGCCATCGATTACGCGGTGAAAAATGATGCCATCGTAAAAACCGCGCTGAGTTAGTGTTTTGATCCGCTCAACATGACTGGGCGCCCATTCGGGCATGAGGCGAATTGAAATGCGTTCGCCATTTGACAGGTCGAGTACCCATACATTTTCAGGCTCGACAGCCGCATCGTATTTGATGGCCGCATAATTGAAAGCGGTTTTGGGCGCCGCTTCTGCATCTGCGTCCGCCTGAGCTTCGGCTTCGGCTTCGACCTCTTCGTCCTGCGCAAAAGCAGTGGATGGCGCAAAGGCCAAAGCGGCAGCCGCAAATGCTGCGAGCGATCTTTTATGTGCTGTATTCATTCCAAACATAACCGGCTCTTTACCGGGCACACACTGACACTTCAATGAATGAAACCCCACTGCGTCCCAGTAATCCCCCAGCACAATACCCGCAAAGCTCAATAATCGCCGCGCCTGCCGATTTTCTCAACCCGCGCGTTCACGTCCTTGCATATCTGCTTGCTGACGAACGGGGTTACGTCACCGCCATAAATCGCGATTTCCTTGACCAGCTTGGAGGCAATCGGCTGCAGGGAGACATCCGCCATGAGAAACACCGTTTCGATCTCTGCATCGATCTGCTGGTTCATGCCCGCCATCTGGTACTCGTATTCGAAGTCAGCAACGGCGCGCAGGCCGCGGATGATGACATTGGCTCCTTGCGCGCGGGCAAATTTCATCAAGAGCGCGTCAAATCCGACAACCTGAGCGTTAGCGAGCCCCATCGCTTTCACCTCTCGTTCCACCATCGCGAGCCGCTCCTCGGTGGTGAACATGGGGTTTTTCGAAGGATTGGTGGTGACCCCAATGATAAGGTGATCCACCAGCTTTGCCCCGCGCCTGATGATATCGGCATGGCCCAGCGTAATGGGATCGAAGGTTCCGGGATATATTCCGATGCGACGTGTCATTCCTCCGGTCTCCATATCTGTACACTGTCTATCGGCGTTGGCACTTCGCAGATCACTGATACAGTTCCCCTTTCGTCAACGCCCGAGGCCAGACACTGCGTTTCCTTGTTTTCCCACATCCCGCCTCCGCCATCGGTATAATTGGCTGACTCAGCATGAGTTGACCATTTTTTGTCGCCACAACGATCATCCAGGGTCATCAAGACAGTGACACGATAGCCGTTTTCATTTTCGAAGAATGAAGAGTCTATTTTTCTCTGAGTAGCAAAGCTGAGCTTACTTTGACCACAACCTTCCAGTTTTGCGCGTTTCAATACATCCGACATGATTGACTGGTCCGAGCTCGGGCTGTGACAGCCCATTAGCGTGCAAAGTGCCATTGCACTCAAGAGTGTCTTCACCGATCCCGCTCGACAATAAACCGCGCGAGCGCTCTGAGCATGTCCGCTTCGCTGCCATGGCTCGCAAGGCGATCCACGGCCTGTTCAACCAGCATTCTTGCCTGATCGCGTGCCTTGTCAGCTCCCATCAGCGTGACGAAGGTCTGCTTGCCCTGGCTCTCATCCTTGCGAAGAGCCTTACCGGCCTTTTCCTCATCACCCGTCACATCAAGCAGGTCATCGGCGATCTGAAATGCGAGGCCGATATCGCGTGCATAAGCGCGCAAGTTGGCGCGCCCTTCAGGCGGTACCCGCCCAAGAATTGCGCCCATTTCCACACTCGCGGCCAGTAGAGCGCCGGTTTTGAGCTGCTGAAGCCGCGTAATGGTGTGAAGATCGTATTCAACGCCTGCTTCATCGGCGACCATATCCATCATCTGGCCGCCTGCCATGCCGTGCATTCCGCTGGCCTTGCCAAGCGTTGCAATCAGTTCCGAACGCGTAAACGGATCAGCGCTGGTCCCCGCATCGGCAAGAATATCAAACGCCAAAGCGTGCAAAGCGTCCCCTGCCAGAACCGCTGTCGCCTCGTCATAAACCTTGTGCACGGTCGCTTTGCCATGGCGCAGGTCATCATTATCCATGCAAGGCAGATCATCGTGGATCAGCGAATAGACATGGATCGCCTCAATCGCGCAGCCTGCACGCACAGCCGCATCGCGGTCCACCCCGAACAATTCAGCCGTGCTGACAACGAGCAGGGGCCGGACTCTTTTCCCACCACCAATCGCGGCATAACGCATCGCTTCGACAAGCCGCGCGCTCGTGTCATCGGGCACCGGCAGGAACGCATCAAAGGCCGAATCAATTTCGCGCTGAACGCGGCGAAGTCCGTCGGTTAAAATGTTTTTCTCAACCTCAACAAGCGCCATTTCAATCAGCCTTGTCGAAAGGCACAGTGCCCGTGGGTGCCCCGCCCGGCCCTGTCACGATTTTCTCAATCCGCGCTTGCGCTGCATCAAGGCGTTTTTGACACGCCTCGCGCAGTTTTTCGCCGCGTTCATAAAGGTCGATTGATTTGTCGAGCGGAACCTCGCCGCGCTCCAATTGCTGCACGATTTGTTCAAGTGCGCTCAGCGCATCTTCAAAACTCAGCTTGTCGATATCTCCATCACTTAAGATGGAACCGTTTCCCTCATCCATGCGCTAGAGCCTTGAACATCCATTTTGACCCGGTCAAGACCGGGACGAACGAAGGGCTACAACAAATGACAAATTACCTGATCGCATTCGGCATTGCCGCTGTGGTTTTTGGAGGGCTGGATGCAATGTGGCTCAATTGGGCAGGACCCAATCTGTACCGCCCTATCATAGGCGAAATCATGGCCGATAATTTCAATATGGTCGCAGCAGGCGTATTCTATTTGCTCTATCTCATTGGCATGATGTGGTTTGGTGTGAAGCCGGGCCTCGAAAGCGGGGATTGGACCAAGGCGCTGCTCAATGGCGCGCTGCTTGGCGCATTGTGCTATGCGACTTTCGACTTGACCAGTCAGGCGGTCTTTAAGGTATGGGCCACCAAAATCAGCATCATGGATATTTGCTGGGGCGCGTTTGCAACCGGCACGACAAGCGCAGTGGCAACATGGGCAACGCTGAAGATAACGGGTCAATAAAAACGCAGGATTGGGGCGAGCATTGTTTATTGGTCATTTCGCTCCGGCTTTTCTTGCCGCATCGGTAACCCAGCGGCGCGAAAACAGCCCCGGCCTCGCCAGCATGTTTGTGGCAGCGCAATTGGTGGACTGGGCGTTTTTCGCCTTCGCCCTTTGCGGAATAGAAAAAATGCGGATCGATCCCGATGCAACCGTAATGGTGCCGTTCGATCTGTATTATATGCCCTACACACACAGCCTGCTCGGCACGACCGTCTTTGCCCTTGGTTTTGCGTTATTCCTTTGGATCAAGCACAAAGATGCGGTCGGCGCATTGCTCGCAGCCTTGATGGTGGTGTCGCATTGGGGGCTGGACTGGCTAACCCACAGGCCCGATCTCACTCTTACAGGAAGTGGTGAGGCATATGGCCTTGGTCTGTGGAACAATCCGCTGATTGCGATGCCTTTAGAACTTGGGCTGATCCTCGTGTGCTTTGCCATCTACATAAAGCGCAGCCGCGGCCCAGTTGTGCCACCTTTGGTGATGATTGCATCGCTCATTGCAATGCAAACCATCAATTGGTTTGCTCCGCACCCCGAAACAGTAAGCGCTGGCGTGTATATTCAAGCGCTCGTCGCCTTTGGTATTCTAACCACTTTTGCGTGGTGGCTTGGGGAGAACCGCTATGTGATGCGGCAAGTTGGCTTGGCCTCGCCGCAATCGTGACTTATGGGCCTTGCCCATGACTGAACATGCAAGCGCCATCACCCCAGAAATTGTCGAACAGCACGGGCTAAGCCCGGAAGAATACGAACGGGTGCTCACAGGGCTTGGGCGAGAGCCGAATCTCGTTGAGCTAGGTATCTTTTCGGTGATGTGGTCAGAGCATTGCAGCTACAAATCATCGCGCCTTCATTTGAAGAAACTACCCACCGAGGCGCCTTGGGTGATTTGCGGCCCCGGAGAAAATGCAGGCGTTATCGACATCGGCGATGGTCAGGCTGCAATCTTCAAGATGGAGAGCCATAACCACCCCTCTTACATTGAACCCTATCAGGGCGCGGCCACCGGCGTGGGCGGTATCCTTCGCGATGTCTTTACCATGGGCGCGCGGCCTGTGGCGAATGCCAATGCGCTGCGCTTTGGCCGTCCCGAACACCCCAAGATGAAGCATCTGGTGCAAGGCGTGGTCGCAGGGATTGGCGGATACGGCAATTGCGTGGGCGTGCCGACTGTCTGCGGCGAGACGAACTTTCACCCGGCCTATGATGGCAATATCCTTGTCAACGCTATGACCGTCGGCGTCGCGGATGCAGACAAAATTTTCTATTCCGCGGCGACGGGTGTCGGCAATCCGATTGTCTATGTCGGGTCAAAGACAGGGCGCGATGGCATCCACGGCGCGACCATGGCATCTGCGGATTTTGAGGAAGATGCCGAGGCCAAGCGGCCCACCGTGCAGGTCGGCGATCCGTTCACGGAAAAACTGCTGATCGAGGCTTGTCTTGAACTCATGGCAACCGACGCGATTGTTGCGATCCAGGATATGGGCGCGGCGGGCCTTACCTCCTCAAGCGTGGAAATGGCGACCAATGGCAAAGCGGGCATCCGGCTCGACATGGACAAAGTGCCCTGCCGCGAAGAAGGCATGACGCCATACGAAATGATGCTGTCAGAAAGCCAGGAGCGCATGCTCATGGTGCTCAAACCCGGCAAAGAGGCGATGGCGCAGGCGATCTTTGAGAAATGGGAGCTGGATTTCGCCATCATCGGCGAAGTGACCGACACGCGGCACATGGTTCTGGAATTTGGCGGCGAAGTGGTGTGCGATATACCGCTAGGGCCACTGGCTGCCGATGCGCCGGAATATGACCGGCCTTACCTGTCTAAAGAGGAATATAGGGCGTGGGCTAAAGTTAAACCGCTTGATGAAGTGCCCGAAAGCACGGATGTCGGCGCGGACTTGCTCAAGCTGATGGCCAGCCCCGCCCTCGCCTCGCGCCGCTGGATTGCAGAGCAATATGATAGCCAGGTGATGGGCGACACGCTGCAAACTGGCGGCGATGCAGGTGTTGTGCGTGTGCACGGGACCAACAAAGCGCTCGCACTGACGACCGATTGCACGCCGCGCTATGTCTATGCCGACCCGTATGAAGGCGGCAAACAAGCGATTGCTGAGGCGTATCGCAACCTGTGCGCGGTGGGTGCGCGGCCATTGGCGGTGACCAATTGCCTGAACTTCGCCAACCCGCAGCGGCCCGAGATTATGGCACAATTCGTCCACGCGCTCGAAGGCATGGGCGATGCCTGCCGCGCATTGGATTTCCCAATCGTCTCGGGGAATGTGTCGCTTTACAATGAGAGCAAGGCAACTGGCGGCGGCAGCGCGATTTTGCCCACCCCTGCAATCGGCGGGGTCGGCATTATTGACGATTCCTCAAAGATGATGACGATGGGGTTCAAGTCGAAAGGCGATGCAATCTACCTTCTTGCACCTGAATTCTGGGCAAAGCCTGATCCAACCCGCTCTCACCTTGGCAAATCTTTGTGGCTCGATGTGGTCAAAGGCATGACCGATGGTCGCTCACCACCGGTGAACCTGGGGGCGGAAACAGGTGCAGGTCAGATTGTGCGCAAATTGATCGACCAAGGATTGCTCAGCGCGGTTCATGATATCTCTGACGGCGGTTTGGCTGTGGCCTTGGCCGAAATGGCAATGTCAGGTGGTATTGGCGCACAAGTGACCGCGAACGATGCCTACACCGCTGCACAATGGTGGTTTGGCGAGGACCAGGCCCGCTATGTAATCACAGTCCCGGCGGACAAGGTCGAAGCATTCAACGCAATCGTCGCCGAGGGGCCGGATATCGAAGAGGCTGAAATGGTTGGCTTCACGCGCATCGGCACAGTCGGCGGTGACAATGTGTTGGGCGTATTGATCGACGACCTGCGCGAAGCCCATGCCAGTTTCTTTCGCGACTGGATGGAAGGGTGACATTTGTGAGTTCCTGCGAAAGCAGGGACCCAGCCTCGCGCCACCGGACTGGACTCCTGCTTTTGCAGCAGATCAGGTGAGCTGAGTATGCTCCAGCCCATCCTCCATTATGGCGGGCACTGGCTTATCCCGCTCGCTCTTGGCTGGCTCATTTGGCGCGACAAGTGGTGGCAAGCAGGTCTTGTCATTGCCTCGGCCAACCTGATTGACCTTGACCACTTGCTCGCCTCACCGATTTTCGATCCGAACCGCTGCTCTATCGGGTTTCATCTGCTGCACGGCTGGCAAGCCGCCCTCGCCTTTGCCGCCATGCTCTCTGTGCCCAAATGGTGGATACGTGCCTTTGCATTGGGAGCCTTGTGGCATTTGGCAGTGGACTATGGCGATTGCGTCATGCAGACATGGTAGAGTGACCACAAGCTCCTCACAAACAAGCTTTAATGCAACGCTCGGCCTTGTGGCCTTCATCGTATTTATCGACATGATGGGGATCGGTTTGATCGTGCCGGTTATGCCGTCCCTGCTCGAAGAGATGACGGGTCTGGCGGAAGATCAGACTGCCAGCATAGGGGGATGGCTGCTGTTTGCCTATGCGGTCATGCAATTCCTGTTCGCACCCATCATAGGCGGCTTATCCGATCGGTATGGCAGACGGCCAATTCTGCTTGTCACAGTTTTTCTGCTCGGCATTGACTATATCATCATGGCTCTTGCGCCGGATCTGTGGTGGCTTTTTGCAGGGCGCATCCTGTCAGGGATCATGGGTGCAAGCTGGGCGGCAGCCAATTCCTGCATTGCCGATATGGCAGGGCCAGAAGATCGCGGGAAGCTGTTCGGAATGCTGGGCGGTGCAGGTGCAAGCGGGTTTGTCATCGGTCCAGCCATTGGCGGAGTTTTGGGCGAATACTGGGTGCGTGCGCCCTTTATTGCGGCGGCAATCTTATGCATCAGCGGCGCTGCTATCGGATATTTCGCGCTTCGCGAAACCCTCCCTCAAGAACGGCGGCGGCCCTTCACACTTGCCCGCGCCAATCCGCTGGGCACCATTGTCCAGATGGCCAAAACCCCGCTTATCCTCGGGTTTCTGGGCGTCATCTTCCTCCTTCAAACTGCGGCACAATCAACAATGTCGGTGTGGTCATACTACACGCGGCTAAAGTTTGACTGGAGCGAATTTGACATCGGCCTGGGCGTTGCATTTTACGGCCTCATGCTTGCTTTCACCCAAGCGGTGCTGACAGGCATCTTCATCAAACGCTTTGGCGTCAAAGCGACTGCAATTGGCGGGCTTGTCATAGGTCTTCAATCCTATGTCATGATGGCATTCGCACCCACCGGATCATTCCTGATTGTCGCCATCCTTGTCGGTTGTATGGCAGGCGTCACGTTCCCAGCGATCCAGCAATTGATGAGCGAGCGCATATCGGAAAATGCACAAGGCGAATTGCAAGGCGCGGTCGCGTCAACCATGAGCATTACGAGCATTTTCGGCCCCGTCATGATGACAGGCGTTTTTGCCGCTTATGCCGACGATACCGGGCTGTATTTCCCAGGCGCGCCGTTTATTTTGTCCGCAGTCTTTGGTTATGCAGCGCTCGCGCTTCTTTGGCAGGTTTCATCCCGGATCAAACCGCTTGCAAGCCCAAGCAATTAGCGATGCCAATTATGCGGCCTGAGCTTCTCCAGAAAGGCCCAGATCTTCTGCCATATTGCCTTCGCTTTCGAGCTGGTTGAGGCATTCACGGTACAAGCCAGGTTTGCCAATACCCAAACGTAGCCGTGCTGCATCAATGTCTTCGGTCATCACCGCCTCGACATCCATATGCGCCAATTTCGAAGCTGCCGCGCCAAGGCGTTGCCCTTCACGAACGGCGGAAAAAAGCGGCGCTGATGTGCCTGTGACTTTCTTGATTTGACGAGCCGCAGCAAACGCGATGAACTGAACACCGCGATTGTGATTTTGCGAATAGCTAAAGCCCAAAAGGCACGCTTCGCCCAGAGCATCACGGCCATATCCGGTAAGGACGTGAAACAGATCATGGGTGTCGCGCAGACGGTTGAAATACCACTGCGTTTGATCCTGCGGGCGGTCGTGTGGGGGAGAGAATTTGTGGCTTTCCTCAACAAGGCCAGCTGCCGTCAGCCCTTCACGCTTCATGAAAGCCATATAACGCTTGCCAACGCTGTTTTCCGGCAGATCTGCCCAACGCGCATGATCATCCAGCATCGCAGGAATGTTTGTTTCTTCACGAAGGAAGCGTTGGCCTTCCTGCGATAGAATAAAATCGCGAGCCTGTTTGTGGCTCTTTCGGCCCTTCACCGCCTCGATAATGTGAAAAACTTGCTCGGTATCTTCCTTGTCTTCAATCAATTTTCCGAAGTGGTGGAGCACTTTCAACGGCGCAAAACCGGAAGTCTTGCGGTCTGGTGCAACTAAAGGAAGATCAAGCAATGCCATCTCAGGTCTCTTTTTAGGACGAGCGATCCAAAGACGAATCGCTGCTGTTTGTGTTCAATGAACCTTACTTACACTAGTGTCAGTTAATAGTCTACTATCGTTGACGACAGTCATCACAGCGCAGATAGAAAAGCCCATGCGTGAACACGAAACTATACCCTATTGCCTGCCAAGACTTGATCACCAAGAGAGCGTGAAACGCGCAAATGCGCTGCGTGATCGGCTAAAGCAGCGTCGAACCTGCCGGTATTTCTCGGATGAAAGCGTGCCCCGCGAAGCGATTGAGGCGGCTATCGAAGCCGCTGGCACCGCACCAAATGGCGCAAACCATCAACCGTGGCATTTCGCGGTTGTGGAAACGCCCGAAAAGAAACGCGCAATTCGCGAAGCTGCCGAGGCCGAAGAACGCAGGTTTTACGGCGAGGATGGCGATAATCCCAAAGCGAGCGAGGAATGGCTGGGCGCACTAAAAGACCTAGGCACAGATGCCGATAAACCATTTTTGGAAACGGCCCCCTACCTGATCGTCGTTTTTGCACAGCGCAAAGGCGGCATCGAAGAAGATGGGAAAACACAGAATTACTACGTCAATGAAAGCGTCGGCATTGCGTGCGGAATGCTTATTGCGACCCTGCACGAAGCAGGATTGGCGACGCTAACGCACACCCCCTCGCCCATGGGTTTCTTGCGCCAAGCATGCGAGCGGCCCGAATGGGAAAAGCCGTTGATGATCGTGGTGGTGGGGCGCCCATCCCCTGATGCAACCGTTCCAGCCCATGCTGTGAAGAAAAAGCCGTTGAGCCAGATTTCCACCTGGCTTTGAAAAAGCGATCTTACTCTGTCACCCATTCATCTTCGGATATGCCCAGCAGGCTGAGTACTGCGGTCAGATCGCCGTGATCAATTACTCCATCGGCGGCCGACTTTGCTTTGGGTTTTGCATGATAGGCAAACCCATATGTCGCGGCTTCAATCATCGGAATGTCATTGGCACCATCGCCAATTGCTAGCGTCCATGCGTGAGTATTGAGCGTAACGGCTTCTTGCTCCAGAACCTCGCGCTTGACCGTGCTGTCGACGATATCGCCTTCGAGCTCTCCGGTCAGCTTACCCTCTGCCACTTCAAGCCGATTGCCAACGACCAGATCAAAGCCCAGCTCTTCGCCCACATGATCAGCAAAGTGATGAAAGCCGCCTGTTACCAAGACAGTTTTGCAGCCCTTTGCCTTCAACGTCTGAACCAAGGTTCGCGCACCGGGATTGGCTCTTATGCGTTCGGCAAGGCATTGCGTGATTGCCTCTTCACGCAGACCTTTGAGCAGCGCGACACGTTCTTTGAGAGCATCTTTGAAATCAAGCTCACCCAGCATGGCGCGCTCTGTAATGTCGGCAATCTTGTCTTTCAGCCCTGCGTAATCAGCGAGTTCATCAATGCATTCCTGCCCAATCATGGTGGAATCCATGTCCGAAACGAAAACACTGGGAATGCGGATCATTTCACGGGCAAAGAGCGTGTCACGGGACCCGAAATGATCTCCGATGACTAATCGTGCAAGGTCCTTATCCTCAATATTGAAGCGCAATTGAAGAACTGTCTGAGAAATTGGCAGGTTTACAGCGGAGAGCGCCTGCGCTTCCTCAACCTTGATGAAATTGACCATACCAGCTTTGGGATGAGCACGGCGCAGTGCTTCTAACTGTGTTTCCCAATTCTGATTGTCTGCTATCAGCCGCGCTATGAGCACTTCAGAAACTCCAAATTCCAAGCCGGTCGCGCTCATCGCAGGCCCTACCGCCAGCGGCAAGAGCGCAATGGCCGTCAATCTTGCAAAAGCGCTTAAAAAGGCAGGCCAGGCAGGCGTAGTCATCAATGCCGATAGCGCCCAGGTCTATCGTGACCTTTGCGTGCTTTCAGCGCGGCCCACCAAAGAAGAGATGGGCGGGATTGAACACCGGCTTTTTGGCGAATGGGATGGCGCGGGGGCTTGCTCGGCTGCCGACTGGGCAAAGCGGGCCAAGGATGAAATTGCCGCCTGCCATGATGCGGGCGAAGTTCCTATCCTTGTCGGCGGCACCGGTCTCTATTTCAAAGTGCTTTTGGAAGGGATTGCGCCAATCCCTGAGATTGATCCGGCTGTGCGAACAGCGACGCGCGAATTGCCGACTGAGGCCGCTTATGCTGCTTTGCAGATTGAAGATCCCGAGCGTGCTGCCGATCTCAATCCCACTGACAGCCAACGCATTGCGCGCGCGTTAGAAGTCAAACGCTCAACCGGGGTGACGCTGGGTGAGTGGCAATTGTCCAAAAGCGGCGGCATTTCCGAAGAGATAACCTTGCACCCCGCGGTGCTCGTGCCGGAGCGCGAATGGGTTTACGGGCGCTGCGACAAGCGTTTTGACGCCATGGTTGAAAATGGCGCATTGGAAGAGGTCGAGGCTTTGCTTGCACGCAAGCTTGATGATGGCCTTCCGGTGATGCGCGCAATCGGAGTCCCTGAGTTGAGCGAGCATTTGGCAGGAAGGCTTTCGATGGCAGATGCGATTATCACAGCGCGGCAGGCAACGCGCAATTATGCAAAGCGGCAATTCACCTGGTTTCGCAATCAACTTCCCTCTCAATGGCCTCGGATTGCTGTTGATGAAGGAAATAAAAAGATTGATCTTAACGTAATTTTTGCAGGATTATTTCAAAAGTAGGAATTGACACGCCAGATTATATCGATAAATCAAGTTCAATTACCTCGTAAAGCCCTGTCTCAGGGATGTACTTAGTGGACAAACCCCTTTGGGTCGCACATTATCCGCCTGGCGGCAGAGCAAAGCAAAGTTGAAAGGTTAAGAACAGTGACTGTGGTAATTCTAGAAAGGAATATCAGGTTGATCTGACGTCTTAACCAAATAAGAAGTCGAAGTCGGCCTGATGCGAAATTCATGCATCGGGCCTTTTTTATACGTTTCGTGGAGAATGAAATGGTGGCGCAACCTTCTGGTGCCGCAATTTTGGTTGAAGGCCTTATCAATCAGGGTGTCGAATATGTATTCGGCTATCCCGGCGGCGCAGTCCTGCCGATTTACGACGAGTTGTTCGGCGATGAACGCATCCGCCACATTCTTGTAAGGCACGAGGCAGGCGCAGCACACGCCGCAGAAGGCTATGCCCGCGCGACAGGTAAACCGGGCGTTGTGCTGGTGACATCAGGCCCAGGCGCAACCAATGCCGTGACCGGGATTGCCGATGCGTGGATGGATTCAATCCCAATGGTCGTTATCACGGGGCAGGTACCAACCGCTCTGATTGGCACTGATGCTTTTCAAGAAGCTGATACGGTTGGCATCACCCGCCATTGCACCAAGCACAATTATCTCGTGAAAGACCCTTCAGATCTTGCCGCAACAATCGAAGAAGCATTTTGCATAGCAACGACAGGGCGCCCCGGCCCAGTCGTCATCGACATTCCAAAGGATGTGCAGATCGCCGTCCCATCAAAAAGCCGTGCTTCTAAACTAACCGCATCCCATCGTTACACACCGCAAATGGTCGCGCCGCCGGAGCAGATTGCAGAAGCAGTCGAAATGATCGCCAAGGCTGAACGGCCTATTTTTTACACTGGCGGCGGCGTCATCAATTCTGGACCTGAAGCGAGCAAATTGCTGCGAAAATTTCAGGACATCACCGGATCACCGGTAACATCGACCCTGATGGGGCTTGGCGCCTTCCCTTCCAAGCATCCAGATTGGCTGGGGATGCTGGGCATGCATGGCACTTATGAAGCCAATATGGCGATGAATAAGTGCGATGTGATGGTTTGTATCGGTGCGAGATTTGATGACAGGGTGACGGGCCGCCTAGATGCATTCTCGCCGGATTCTGCGAAAATTCATATCGACATTGATCGCTCTTCAATCAACAAAACTGTGCCGGTGGAATTGGGCGTTGTCGGTGATTGCGCAACAGTTCTTGGCCAGATGATCGAAGCTTGGGGCGAACGCAAAGCGCGGGACATGGGTGAATGGAAAGCACGTATCGCAGGCTGGCGCGCGCGCGAATGCCTAGCATACCCTCAGAAATCCAAGAAACACCCTGAAATGATAATGCCCCAGAGGGCGATCGAACGCTTGCACGCGCTGACGAATCATAGATCGCCGATCATTTCAACCGAGGTGGGACAGCATCAAATGTGGGCGGCGCAGTATTTTGGTTTTGAGGATCCGAACAAATGGCTAACCTCTGGTGGCCTTGGGACAATGGGATACGGCCTTCCTGCTGCAATAGGCGCTCAACTGGGGGATTCCGATGCTCTGGTAATTGATATTGCCGGTGAAGCCTCGATCCAAATGAACATCCAGGAATTGGGTACAGCCTCCCAATACCGCCTGCCCGTGAAAATATTCATCCTCAACAACGAATATATGGGCATGGTTCGCCAGTGGCAGGAACTCACATATGAAAGCCGCTATTCGAACAGCTATTCAGACAGCTTGCCTGACTTTGTAAATCTGGCAGAGGCGTACGGATGGAAAGGCATCCGGATTCACAGCGATGACGAACTCGACGAAGGTATTGCCGCGATGTTAGAACACGATGGCCCTGTGATCGTTGATTGTCTTGTTGCACAAGATGCCAATTGCTTGCCGATGATACCGTCGGGCGCAGCGCACACCGACATGCTTCTTTATGGGGATAGTGTCGACGGCACCATGGATGACGAAGCCAAGGCGCTCGTTTAACGCTCTTGCAGACGCACCACGAAAGACAAAAGCAGCCATGAAAATAAGAAGTGCAGAAACAGAGCGTCATGTCCTAGCAGTGACAGTTGACAACGAACCGGGCATTCTCGCCAAGATAACCGGGATGTTCACAGCACGCGGATATAATATCGACAGCCTGACTGTGGCGGATATCTCGGATGATCATGCGGTCAGCCGAATCACGATCGTAACAAACGGTCCGCCCGAAGTAATCGATCAAATCGAGGCGCAATTGGAAAGGCTAGTACCCGTTCATAAAGTGATCGATTTAACGGCTGCTGGCCCACACGTTGAAAGAGAGTTGGCGCTCATCAAAGTGGCTGGAAAAGGCGAGAAGAGGGTGGAAGCCTTGCGTATTGCAGAAGTCTTCCGCGCAAACATCGTTGATACTACCACCGAAAGCTTCGTGTTCGAACTCACAGGCGCTCCAGACAAAATTGACAGCTTCATCGCGCTTATGCGTGAACTTGGCCTTGCCTCAGTCGGACGCTCAGGCGTCGTTGGGATGATGCGCGGCGCAGGTGGAACAACGTAACCCTATTTCATTTTTCTAGCATTTGAAGGACCTCATCTGATGAAAGTCTATTACGACGCCGACGCCGATCTTGGCTTGATCAAAGGTAAAAAGATTGCCGTTTTGGGCTATGGAAGCCAAGGTCACGCTCACGCGCAAAACTTACGCGATAGCGGTGTTGCAGAGGTTGCGATTGCTCTTCGCGATGGGTCGGCCACCGCTAAGAAAGCGGAAGATGCTGGGTTTAAAGTTCTCTCTAATACCGATGCTGCCGAATGGGCTGACATTCTAATGATCCTCGCTCCTGATGAGCATCAAGCCGCGATCTATGCTGACAATGTACACGGCCACATGAAACCAGGCAGCGCGCTCGCCTTTGCGCATGGTCTCAACATTCACTTTGGTCTCATCGAACCGCAATCTGACATCGACGTCATCATGATAGCCCCCAAAGGTCCAGGCCACACAGTCAGATCAGAGTATAAGCGCGGCGGAGGGGTGCCATGTCTTATTGCAGTCCATCAAGATGCAAGTGGCGCTGCCCATGATGTTGCACTCGCCTATGCTAGCGGCGTTGGCGGCGGTCGCTCAGGTATTATAGAAACCAATTTCCGAGAAGAATGCGAGACCGATCTGTTTGGAGAACAAGCTGTTCTTTGCGGCGGAATTACGCATCTGATTCAGGCTGGGTTCGAAACTCTCACTGAGGCCGGGTACGCTCCCGAAATGGCATATTTCGAATGCCTCCATGAAACCAAGTTAATCGTTGATCTTCTCTATGAAGGCGGGATTGCAAACATGCGCTATTCGATCAGCAACACGGCTGAATATGGCGATATAAAAACGGGCCCGCGGATCATTACAGATGAAACAAAGGCGGAAATGAAGCGCGTGCTTGCAGACATTCAAGCAGGACGTTTTGTAAAGGACTTCGTGCTCGATAACCGTGCTGGCCAGCCTGAACTGAAGGCTTCGCGAAAAGCTGCAGAAGCGCATCCGATTGAGAAAACGGGCGCAGAACTTCGTGCAATGATGCCATGGATTAGCGCCAACAAGTTGGTCGACAAAGATAAAAACTAAAGGCAATTGCGGGTGCCGCAATGGATGGCCGTCAACCTAATAATTCCATGATGCCAGTCGTGTATGGACTGATGGCCATAATCACGGCCTTCATAATTGTGCGCGCATACCTAAACGTGAAAAGCCCTGAAGACTTTGTCATCACAGTTACCCAGGAAGAAGTGCAAGAATTCGCTCGCGCAAAACTCAGCACGCTACAAGAGCAGTCCTTTGCCGAGGATGTTGAGCTGTGTGGAATCATTTTCGAAGAAACTGGTGGCACTTTGGGCGTCACTGACCCCCGAGAAGGGGATGAGGCAAGCTGCGGGATTAGCTATTTCGATGAACCAGGAATGCGACCAATTGCAAGCTTTCACACTCATGCAGCCTATTCGGATCGTTATGACAGCGAGGTTCCCTCAGTGCTTGATCTAGAAAGCGATGCTGCAGCCGGGATGGATGGCTACGTGGCCACACCAGGCGGCAGGTTTTGGCATATTGATGCAAGCGAGCCTTCGGCCAACATGGTGTGCGGTCCAGCCTGCTTAACCCAGGATCCAGATTTCAAGCCTTGCCCTGTTCTCGATCCGCAGGTCCGCTATTCGCTTCCTGAATTGCGGGCCCGCCAGAACGGTGTTCTACCTGAATGCTAATCGTCCGGTCATAGCCGGCACGGCAACCTAAAAAAGGGTGTGGCCGAGGGAATTAGGAGGAAGCTCCCGCCGGCCACACCCAAGCTACGCGCCTTCAGGCATTGGGCGCGCAATCTGATGCGGAACAATTCGCAGGGGCACATGCCGCCGCTTCGCAACCTGCTGGTGCGCAAGCAGCCGCACCGCAGGCAGATGCACCGCAGGCAGATGCACCGCAGGCAGCAGCACAGTCTGCCGACGCACCGCAATCAGCGGCAGCACATCCCTCTGCAGAGCAGGCAGCAGCTCCACACTTTGCTTGTTTCTTTGCTTGTTTGCGAGCTTTGCGTTCGGCGCGAGCTTTGGCACGTTCAGTTGATGAATATGAGCTGTTTGAAAAACCGCTAGCTCCGCATGGTCCTTGAGCGGACACTGTTACACCAGACGTTGCGACTGCAAGACCGCCAGCTACCATCAACATTTTTGCGATAGATTTTGAATTCGACATTAATATTTCCTCTTGGGATAGATGTTCAAGAATACAGGGAGTAAGGAGGCGACAGCTCAGTCGCCAAACCGCTTGCCATTGGGCACTTCTTTCCAAGCAGGATCCGACTTCGCAATGAAGCCATCAACATCGCCGAGCCAGGTCTTCTGAACATTGCGGTTAAAGTTCAGATAGAGCTTGCCACCATGAATTTTATAAAGCGTCGGATCACCCGGTGCTAGCGAGCCTCGACTCATCGCCCACGCACAGTGGCCGCCATATTGCGGGGCATATGCATCTGGATCAGCCTTGAAGGCATCGGCATTGGCCTGATTAGCAAAGTGCCAAATCGCGCCATCATGTTTCACCGAGTAACTGGCGCTGCCTTTTTGTGGCACACCATTGCCTTTAAAATAACTGACTGTGTCGTAGCCGCTGACAGCGATTTGTGCGCCTTCAACGCCCACAAAAATTCCACCATCAGCATGAAGCGGCGCGGTCAGCGCGATAGGTGCAGCCATTGCAGCGATTGCAAAGCCGATATGTTTCAGTTTCATCGAGGTCTCCTGAAAAACGTAAGCCTGCCCTGTTCGACAAGACTGGCAAAAAGCGTGCAGCGGCCATCCGAGCGACATTCAAGAAAGGGGCGTCAGGGGTAATTGGCCAGCGGGGAACTGGCCGGGCTCCTGATTGCCGCCGAATGGCCGCGCACACCTAGCATTCGCGGGAAATATGGATTTGGTGACACTTCAACCAAGAGAAACTGAAAAAAAGCACTTGGGACGAGGAGGGAGCAAGCTAGAGACACGCAAATGACGCGGGCAATCAGGATATCGTGCAAGTGCGGATCGCTCTATCGCGCGGTGGAATGCTCTTGCCCAACTGAGGGCGAGCCCGCGCTTGGCCATTCAAGTCTGTCAGATGACACAAGTGATTTAGCAGGCCGTACGTCCATAATAAGCATGAGAATTATGCTTTGCCGTTTCCCTTCCGGCTTCATTAAGGACGCAATTCCACCTCATAGGAAAGCGACAACACTGTTTGATCTACACACTTTTGAGCCTTTTCAGGAATCGCATCGGTTGATCAATTTAAAACGTATAACTGGATTGGTTGGTTGAAAATGCGACTTTCTGACTGCCACAACATCAATGATTTTCGCGTGCTCGCAAAGGAGCGTTTGCCCTACCCGGTATTCGATTACATCGATGGTGCGGCTGACGATGAATTGACCAAAGCCCGCAACACCTCTGCATACGATGATGTCGATCTCGTCCCCGATGTTTTGGCAGGTGTTGAAGCGATCGACACATCCTGCACGATCCTCGGCCGGAAAAGCTCCCTTCCCCTCATGCTTTCACCCACCGCAGTGCAGCGCGCCTTTCACTGGCAGGGTGAGATAGCCGTGGCAAAGGCAGCGGAGAAATTTGGCCTTTGGTTCGGCATATCCAGCCTCGCGACCCGCTCGATTGAGGAAATTGCTGAGCTCACGAAGGGACCAAAGCTGTTCCAACTCTATGTCCACAAGGACAAGGGATTGAACACGCATATGATCGAGCGTTGCAAAGAGTCAGGCTTTGACGCGCTCGCTCTGACCGTTGACACCATAGTTTCAGGCAAACGCGAAAGATGCCTCAGATCTGGTTTTACCACCCCACCCCGCTTCACGCCAGCAAGCGTCTGGAGCTATGCGACGAGGCCGCGCTGGACACTCGATTACCTTTTTCGTGAGAAATTTCGTCTGCCCAATCTCAATACTCATGTGAGTGAAGGCTCTAACAAAGCGGTGAGCATCGCGGAATACTTCAACACGATGCTCGACACCTCAATGGATTGGGCCACGGCCGCCGCGATACGCGACCAATGGGGTGGGACATTTGTCCTTAAAGGGGTGATGAGTGTTTCCGATGCTCGCCGAGCAGTGGAAATGGGCGCCGATGCGATCATGCTGTCTAATCATGGAGGGCGACAATTGGACGGAAGCTGCTCGCCTTTCGACCAACTTCCCGAAATTGTTGATGCTGTTGGTGGCCAGATCGAGATTATATGTGATGGGGGAGTGCGGCGTGGGACACATGCTCTAAAAGCATTGTGCACCGGCGCAACTGCCGCATCGGGGGGCAGGCTATATTTGTACGCTTTAGCTGCTGCGGGAAAAGAAGGTGTCGAGCGCGCCTTATCTATACTCCAAGATGAAATTGAACGAGGTATGCGATTAATGGGGGTAACCAAAATCGATCAGCTGAACAAAGGTCGGATCAGACATCGGTGAGACTTTTTTGGAATATCGACCCAATGTAAGATGATCAGCAAGAATCCTCACTAATAAAGTGCAAGAGAGGAACCAAAGATGAAAAGGCTTTCAATCAGGACCCTTTGCAGGGTCCCTTGTATAGCGTTTCTGACATTAATCGCCTGTGATGGCCCTGCGGATCAAAATACACCTAAGGGTGAAGCGGATGATTTTGCGGCGCGGATCAACGCGAAAAAGTCACCCCCTGCCCCTCAAGGCACAGTTGCACCAACTGTTGCCGAACCTCTGGAGGGCGCTGCCGAAGGGGCCTACACCTCCGGGACAGCTACCGATCCACAGAGTGAAACATGCCGGGCAAATCAGATGGGGCAGTTTATCGGACAAGAGGCCACGAATGATGTCCAGCAAGCCATTATCCACCAAATCAATGGTGCAAATGAGGTCCGCTTTGTATCAGCGGGAAGTCAGTTTATTCGCCCGGATCCCACGAATCCCAGACTCAATATCATGCTAGACAACGCAAACATAATCCGAGATGCGCGGTGCGGATGAAAAAGTAAAAACCCCGCCACTCAATTGAGCAGCGGGGCCGTAATCTTTGAGTGAGCGCCTATCAGTCCTGATAGTGCTCATCAGGTGAATGGGTCGGATAATTTGTGTCCGCGCTGGCAATAAAGCCCGGAATATCAGCCTTCCAACGCACCTGAACATCCTCATTGAAGTTCAGGTAGAGCTTACCATCGACAATTTTATAGATGTTGGGGTCACCAGGGGCGAGCGAGTCATTGGCTCCGATTGCCCATGCGCAATAGCCGCCATATGCCGGAGCATATTTATCGGGATCTTCAATAAACGCTTTCGCATTGTCTTCATTCGCGAAGCGATAGTCAAAACCCTGATATTTGACGGTGAATTCTTCGGCACCTTCAACAGGAACACCATCTCCGGTAAAATAGCTCACTACGTCAAAACCTGAGACAGCCAAGGTGTCGGATTTAGCTTCACGATAGACAGGTCCAGTTGGATCGCCACCAAGATCGGCGTAAACAGAAGCTTCAGTTGGGGCTGCCGAAGAGGTTTCGGTTTCCGCTGGGGCTTCGGCGGCTGGTGAGCCGCATGCTGCGACGGTCGCAAGAAGCGCGATTGCAAAGATTGATTTAGTCATTGAGTAACCTCCTAGTGTCTTGTTACGCCGACTGCCTGGTTGTCGGCAACACCAACCATTTCGACAGTTAGGAAGCAACGGTTACAATCCGCCACGATTTTTATTTTGTGCGGCTTGCGTGCCTACCAAAAATCGCACACAAGTGTGTTCGTGATGCGAGGAAACGGTCTTCTTTTACGACTTACGCGCCCTTGGGCGTGATTGCTTGCGTGCAAATTGCCGCTTGCTGACGTTCAAGGGCCTTTTCAATCAATCTTCCAATTTCGCACGCGAGCCATTCCGACATGCCCATGCTGAAACAGCCTTCGAAGAAATATTCACCATTTGGCCAGATTAACTTGCCCGAACGGCAATGGCCCTCCCGTCTTATACAAAGCGCTCCACGGTGGCTTTCTACTGATCTTCGGGACGGCAATCAGTCGATTATTGACCCGATGGACGCGTTGAAAAAACAACGGTTTTTTGATCTGTTGATTGAAGTCGGCGTAAAAGAGATTGAAATCGGTTTTCCAAGCGCTGGAGCGACGGAATTCGACTTTATCAGCGGGCTTGTGAAATCGGGAAAGATTCCTGACGATGTGACCGTTCAAGTCCTTACACAATCGCGTGAGGATCTGATCACGACATCTTTTCAGAGCCTCGAAGGAGCTCGTGCGGCCATTGTTCATCTTTACAATGCTGTAAGTCCCGCCTGGCGCGATATAGTCTTCCGAATGTCCAAGTCTGAAGTCCGCGAAATCGCAGCTCACGGTGCCAAGGTCATGCGCGACTGCGCCGCACAGCGACCGGGAACCGATTGGCATTTTCAATATTCACCGGAGACATTCTCAACTGCCGAACTCGATTTCAGCATTGAGGTATGCGAAGCTGTTATGAAGGTCTTGGCCCCTACCCCTGAAAGGCCGATTATTCTCAATCTTCCCGCAACGGTAGAAGCTGCCACGCCTAATATCTATGCGGACCAGATCGAGTACTTTTGCCGCAACCTGCCTAACCGCGAAAGTGCTGTGATTTCTCTCCATACACACAACGATAGAGGCACTGGCGTTGCTGCTGCAGAACTGGGTTTAATGGCAGGTGCGGATCGAGTTGAGGGATGTCTATTCGGCAATGGCGAGCGAACCGGCAATTGCTGCTTGGTCACCATGGCGCTCAACCTTTACACACAAGGGATCGACCCGCTGCTCGATTTCTCTGACATTGACCGCGTGATAGAGACTGTTGAATACTGCAACGGCTTGCCTGTCCACCAACGCCATCCATATGGTGGCGAACTCGTATACACTGCATTTTCTGGTAGCCACCAGGACGCTATCAAAAAGGGTTTTGAGGCGAACTCTGCGCAAAACAACGAACAATGGCGAGTGCCTTACTTGCCCATTGATCCAGCAGATTTGGGCCGTGACTATGAAGCTGTCATCAGGGTCAACTCCCAATCGGGCAAAGGCGGCTTTTCCTGGGTGTTAGAACAGGATCAAGGTCTCAAACTGCCCAAAGCAATGCAGGCCGATTTCTCTCGTCATGTCCAAAATCTCGCTGATGAATTGGGCCGTGAACTGAATGCAGCAGATATATGGGACGCCTTCAGGGGCGTCTATCATGTGGATACACGAGACAAATACTTCCGATTGGTCGACTACGATGAGAGCCGCGCCGCCGACGGGACACGCATTTTTGCAGGAAAAATCGCCGTACAAGGAGGCGAACAAAGCGTCTCTGGGCGCGGCAACGGTCTTATTTCGAGCGTGGTTAGCACTTTGGAGGCGGCTTTCGACCTTGACATAAAGGTATGTGATTACACCGAGCATGCATTAGGCTCAGGTCGCGATGCGCGTGCAGCCGCATACCTCAAATGCGAAAGCGATGGAAAAGTAATCTGGGGATGCGGCATCGATGAAGATGTATCCACAGCCAGCGTGCGCGCCGTCGTTAGCGTGGCAAATTCCGTGATTGCAGAAAATAAGAGGAATTAATCATGCAAAACCTGTTCGATATATCTGGCAAAACCGCGGTTGTGACAGGCGGTTCAAGCGGTATTGGCGCGATGATGGCTAAGGGACTGCTTATAAATGGTGCAAAAGTCTACATCACTGCACGCAAAGCCGAACGTTTAGAGGCGATGACTAAGGACCTATCGCAATATGGGACATGCATTGCAATTCCCGGCGATATGTCGAAAGTTGAAGGGATTGAAGCTTTCGTCAATGAAGTCGCGAAACACGAAAACAGCATTGACATCCTGATCAACAATGCCGGCGCCAATTGGGCTGCACCGCTTGAGCACTTTCCCGAAAAGGGTTGGGACAAAGTGATGGATATCAACATCAAATCAATTTTCTTTGCGACACAAAAATTTATTCCTCTGCTAAAAGCCGCTGGAACCGCCGATACTCCGGCTTGCGTCATCAACATTGCCTCGATCAACGGCATTCGCAATTCAGGGATGCCAACCTACGCATATTCGGCCAGTAAGTCGGGCGTGATACACCTGACAGAGCATCTCGCTACAGATCTTGCGTCTAGCAACATCAACATAAACGCAATTGCACCCGGCCTTTTCCCAAGCGATATGACCAAACAGATCGTAGAAAATGACGGAATGGCCAATGCCGCACTCAAACAAATCCCCCGCGGACGTATGGGCCAGCCTGAAGACATAGCAGGTACCGCAATTTACCTGTGTTCACGTGCCTCGGCATGGATGACTGGCAAAACGATTGTACTTGATGGCGGGATGATTTCGACGGCGTGATGATCAACCGATGTGGCCGAACGATTTTGTGTTACACTCTCTTTTCCCGAAAGCCTGATATACTAACCTACCAATGCATTGGTAAACTCCGAAACACCGTTGAACAAAATACGCTCGCTCCGGGAGAGTTGGAACATGACAGAAACTGCCATCGAGCCCGATCTACCAATCATTGATCCGCACCACCATCTTTGGGACTTACGCACCATATTACCGATGTTCCCAGAGCCACGGCATCGCTTCATAGACACTCTTGTCCCTGTGGCACACTACGCCTTCGACCAGTTCAAGGAGGAAATAACCAAAAGCGGTCACAACGTAATCGCAACCGTATTTGTCGAGTGCGGAGCGTTCTACAATTCAGATTACGGCGATGCTTTAAAGCCGGTAGGCGAAGTTGAATATGTGAACGGTGTCGCCGCACAATCGGCAAGCGGGCTTTATGGCGATACACGGCTGTGTGCTGGTATTGTAGGGCATGCAGATCTAACGCTTGGTGCGGCTGTCGGCGAAGCGCTCGATGCGCTTATGGCGGCTGCGCCAAGAAGGTTTAAAGGCATAAGGCATCAAGGTGCATGGGATGCGGATCCTCTCGTTCTTGGACCGCCATTCCATGCTGCTGCGCAATTGTATCAGGATCAGACATTCCGCGAGGGGTTTGGAGAGCTGAGCAAACGGGGGTTAAGCTTCGACGCTTGGATACTGGAGCCGCAAATCAGCGATGTGATACAGCTCGCGCGCGCTTTCCCCGACACACCCATTTGTCTCAATCATTGCGGTACACCGCTCGGCAATGCGAGCTATGAAGGCAAACTTGAAGAACGCTTTCCGCAATGGCGCGAAGCGATCATGGAGCTGGGTCAGTGTGAAAACGTCGAGGTGAAATTGGGCGGCCTTGGTATGCATAATTGCGCTATGCCTGAAAACGGTCCAGCAGCTGGTATGGGCTCGGAAGACCTCGCGCGGTTATGGAAGCCTTATATTGAAACCTGTATCGAGTCATTCGGCGCTAATCGTTCAATGTTTGAGAGCAACTACCCCGTTGATCGTTGGGGCGCCACTTACTCAGTGCTTTGGAATACATTCAAACGGATTACATCGGACGCGAGCAAGGATGAAAAGGCAGCACTGTTCGCCGGGAACGCTAGACGCTTTTACGCGCTTGATAAGTCACTTGTTTCGCAGCGAGTAGAAATTTAATCCGCGCCGCCGGTTCACTGGAGACCCATTAATGCCACTACCCGCCCCATTTAACCGTCTACGCCTTCCGTTGATCGGATCGCCTCTGTTTATAGTCTCCGGCCCAGAGCTGGTGATTGCGCAGTGCAAAGCCGGCATAATTGGGAGCTTCCCCGCATTGAATGCCCGTCCACAAAGCCTCCTGGATGAATGGCTGCATCAAATCGCAGAGGAATTGGCCAAACATAATCGGGAAAACCCTGATCGACCTGCTGCGCCATATGCCGTTAACCAAATCGTCCATAAATCCAATGATCGCGTGATGGAGGACATGGCCACCTGCGAAAAATGGCAGGTTCCGATGATCATCACCTCTCTTGGCGCAAGGACCGAAATTTTCGATGCGGTGCGAAATTGGGGTGGGATCACAATGCACGATGTGATCAACAATCGTTTCGCTCGCAAGGCTATTGAAAAAGGCGCAGATGGGCTCATCCCAGTCGCTGCTGGCGCGGGCGGCCATGCTGGCACTCAATCGCCTTTTGCTTTGATGCAGGAAATCCGTGAGTGGTTTAATGGACTAGTCGCCCTTTCCGGCTCAATTGCCCATGGCGCATCCATACTGGCAGCTCAGGCCATGCGCGCTGATTTCGCCTATGCTGGCAGCGCATTTATCGCGACGGAAGAAGCAAATGCTGACCCTGCGTATAAACAAGGGATCGTGGATGGATCTGCAGAAGGAATTGTCTATTCGAACCTCTTTACAGGCGTGCATGGTAATTACTTGAGAAGCTCAATCGAAAATGCTGGCCTTGATCCAGAAAACCTGCCTGAGAGCGATCCGTCGAAAATGAATTTCGGTTCTGGAGGAAATACGAAAGCAAAGGCTTGGAAAGACATTTGGGGCTCTGGCCAAGGTGTGGGAGCTGTAAAATCCGTGGCTACAGTTGGGGATATGGTCGCGCGACTGGAACAGGAATATCATGAAGCGAAATCACGCTTGGACAGCAACTCGAATTATTCCCCGTGGCAAGCTCCAAGTGAAGCATCTGAATAACCTTAGCCAAACGCAATAGGATCCAACCTAAGATCTTTTGGCCGTAGCACCAAAAAGAATTTCAGCCATATCATCCAGCTCAGTAAAATCGTAACCTGTACCAACGGGATCATTGCGATTCAGAACCAAACGTGTTCTTTTCTGGGTTCGCTCGCATTCGTTAATCAAGCGTTTCCTCAAAGCGCCCTGAAGCCACCCAATTCTGCTTCGCGCAACGTCATTAGCGTCAGAGCTGTCCCGTTTACGAGATCGCGACCATTCTTTTTCAATCATACCAACGCGCATAATCACCACTTCATTGTATCTGTTGTGTGGCCCTCTATGGAGTGGAAGGCCGGTTTCGGCTGATCTTTTTTCAGTTGCCGGAAGAAGCAATCCATTGATACGAAAATCATGAAAACCAATCGAATTGCACCCAATTATATTGAGCATTTTCTCAAAACACTGCAAACTAAGGATTTGCAATGGCAACAAATGATGACATTGACTTGAATGAGAGTATTGTGGATCAGCACGGCAATTAGCAGATCTAAATGATATTGGAGGCCTATTCAAATACCGACTTTTTGAGAAAACAGATTTTAGTTCACCCGACTCAATTGTCGGATTAAGCGCTAAGCCTGTACTAAAACTATTTTCCGTGCCCATTCATTATTCAGGCCATACTCTTATAAATTTTTGGTTACGGGATGGACGCATTATCAATGGCGTACGATCAGGACCAGTAATCCTCTCCGCCTCAAAAATACCTCCGATTAAAACAAGCTGATTTACTAAGCGGATCGCCAAACGAGTCGCTGCAACCTTATCTTCAGATAGGGGCTTTTCAATTCGAAGCTCTTGGCCAATCCAAAATTCCAAACCAACACTTTCTAGCGCGCCATCTATAGTTTCGCGAAATGCCGTAAGGCCCAAGGCTGGAAACGCTCCTCCTTCCAACCAAGCTGTTGAAATTGATTCGAAAAACCGTCGCCCAATCACACTTCCAGACGGTGGCCAATATACGCCCGCGATATCCTCGAAGTGGTGAGTCATATCTCTCGCAAGAGCAATGATGCCTTTCACAACTGGCATCGACGCCTTGCCACTGATCAAATGCTGTCCGGGGATGACGTGCAGCACTTCGAAGTCTGCAGACCCCAGTTCCCCATCCAAATCAAATCGATGCTCGATTTCAGGAATTTCATCGGCTTCGCCCGGTTCAAGCCCCCTCAAATCGAAGGAAAGGCCGTTGTGCAACAGCTCAACCCATACCGAATCACTTTGAGCTTTACTCTGAATTTTCAATTTTGAAGCGATCGTTTCGCCATCTGCTGAAATGAGATGAACGGGAGATATGGTCTCTGGATCATAAGAGATCGAGACAGCTCTTTGACCGGCCACAAAGCTGCGAACAGCAGACTTATTTGGCCGTTTACCCCTAGGAAACAGCAAGTAAAGCCCTCCTGACGCACCAAGTTGTCCGTCTTCGATAGCTGCTGCCCTTTCCTACTTGATACGCCGTGCCCAAATACAAGCACCCACAAATATCGTAGCGCCTTAATGCCCTTTAGTGCCCAAAATCGTATGTGTCACTCATTCAGCGCGACGATGTCACTACACTAAAAAATCCCGCAACGCATTCCCTCTGTTAAACTTGCTCCTAAATCAAAGCACTTCTGATCTACTTCAGGGCTAATGACTTTTCCGGCTAATATCGCTTCTGGTGTTTGCGCAGCGAAGTTGACGATAATGGAATCTGCAACACGTTTTAAACGCCATCCCCTAACGATGCGATCAAGCTGAGCCTCAGCCCCCACCCCGTCAGAACCCGCAGCGATAACAGTTGCGTAGGCTCGCCCTTCAATTTGGCCAAGAAGAGGATAATAGCAACGATCGAACATTTCCTTCATCAGTCCGCTCATTGAACCCAGATTTTCAGGACATACAAAAACAAACCCCGTTGAACCAATCAACTCATCCGGAGTGACTTTGTCGGCTTGTCGAAGTATTGCATGGTCTTGCGCGCCCAGGGCAACTGCACGGGCCATTCCTTCGCAGGCGCCCGTCCTACTATGCCAGATTATGGCCAATATTGGCATTTCAGGGGCTGAATCATCCATCATGTGTCGAAAACAAGAACATCTGTCGATTGTCAATCAGCAAGGCCTGTCACCAAGAACAAGTTTGCACTAAAGTTGGCGCATGTCGAATAATCCAACCCCGCCGGTATTAGGTGTAGAAACGTCCCTCAGTGGGAAAACGTGGCGGTGGCGGCGAGGAAATGGTGAAGTCGACGGTGACCCGAGAGATTTGGGCAGGCCCATTCTCGAACAATTGCTCCTAAGTCGCGGGGTCGCTGAACTAGACATAGCCCAGCACATAACACCTACACTTCGCGAATTTCTGCCGGATCCGTCCGAATTCAAGGACATGGATCAAGCGGCCGAGAGGATTGTGCAGGCCATCCTCACTGAAGAGCAAATTACGATCTACGGCGACTACGATGTCGACGGAGCGACAAGCGCTGCTCTCTTGATTGCATTGCTGAGAGATATTGGAGTCAGTGCTTCCTACTACATCCCCGACAGATTGCTGGAAGGATATGGCCCGAGCGGGGAAGCGCTCGTGAAGCTTGCTGAGGATGGCTCCACCCTCGTCGTTACTGTCGATTGCGGGGCCATGGCACATGATGCGCTGACCATGGCGCGAGACGCAAACTTAGATGTAATTGTCGTCGATCATCACAAGTGTTCCCCAGACCTCCCGCCGGCCGCAGCCTTGGTAAATCCCAACAGGCTTGACGAAAATGATCTCGCCGCTTCGCACGGTCATCTTGCAGCAGTAGGGGTCGCTTTCCTTCTCGCTATTGCCATAGTCAGGAAACTAAGAAGCCAAGGGTTCTTCACAAAGAGACAAGAGCCTGATCTCATGTCCTTGCTCGACCTGGTTGCATTGGGCACTGTAGCGGATGTAGCCGCCTTGCACGGACTTAATCGTGCATTTGTTTCACAGGGACTTAAGGTCCTTGCTCGTAGAGAGCGCATCGGGATGGCTGCATTGATGGATGCAAGTCGGCTGAGCCGGAAGCCCCAGGCGTCTGACCTTGGATTTGCGTTAGGACCACGGATAAATGCTGGCGGCAGAATTGGAGAGTCCACACTAGGGGTCCGTTTACTTACTACGCAAGATCGCGACGAAGCACGAGAGATTGCTGAAAAGCTGTCCAAGCTCAACGATGAACGGCGCGCAATTGAAGCAGAAGTGCAGACTCAGGCCGAAGAACAGCTCCAAAGCCAACGCAATATGTCTGTGCACGTGGTGGCATCCAATGGTTGGCACCCAGGTGTTATCGGTATTGTGGCAGGTCGGATTAAGGAGAAGACCGGTAAACCCTCAATCGTCATTGCGTTGGATGATACCGATGCCACTGGCAAAGGTTCAGGCCGATCAATTAGCGGAGTTGATTTGGGTGCCGCCATCATTGTCGCGCGAGAACAGGGCTTGCTCATCGCTGGCGGTGGACATGCAATGGCTGCAGGCCTGACGATTGCATCGGATAAGCTTGATGACTTTGCCAACTTCTTGAACCACAGGCTTGCAAACGACATTGAAAAATCGAGAGCCGCATTAACTATGCAACTCGACATCTCCTTGTCTCCAGGAGGTCTGACGCCTGAACTCGTAAGCACTCTTGATGCTGCCGGTCCTTTTGGAGTGGGCTGGCCTGCCCCCCGAGTAGCAGTAGGTCCAGTGCGGATTGTAAAAGCGGATATTGTGGGCAAGGACCACCTGCGGGTGATCGCTGCAGGGAAAGACGGCAAATCTTTCAAGGCGATCGCTTTTCGGGCAGCAGAGACTGAGATGGCGCAAACTCTCCTCTTCCGAAGTTCAGGTAGGTATTTCCATTTTGCGGGTCGCGTAAAGATTGATGACTGGGGACCCCGCCCAGCGGCAGAACTGCATCTTGAGGACGCTAGTTTTTGCGACTGATTTTTGATTGCCGCGTTCCCATCCAAGCAAAAAAGCGCATCGAGTGGCATCCAAGGGCTTGACCCCTTATCCTGACGCCCCTAGATGCGCGCTCTCGCAACGAGCGTGGCCCCTTCGTCTAGCGGTTAGGACGCGGCCCTTTCACGGCTGAAACACGGGTTCGATTCCCGTAGGGGTCACCACCTCTTCCGCTCTCACAAGCCTTAAGAAGTCAGATCAGTAATCTGGTATTTGCGGAAGCTCTTTGCACTCATCAAATGAGGCAGTAGAGGGCTTGTATGGGTTTTAGACAAACAATACCCGTTGCCGGAATAATCTTGGCCAGCATAACGATTGCTGCGCTGATTATCCTGAATGTTGATCCCATAATTTCGATATCTGTTCTGGTTGTTTGGATAGGATCGCTATTGCTTGCAGTGGGACGTCCCTCGGAAGCACCTGCTGTTGTGGTTGAACAGACATTCTCCACAGACTCAATAAGAAAGCTCGTGGAGAATTCCTCAACGCCGATGTTGGTGACGGAACGCAATACGATTGCCGCTGCCAATCGCAACGCGCGGCGGATGCTTGGTCAGCACATCGTTGGCCAAGACGCCAGGGTTGCTTTTCGGCAGCCCGAGGCAATTTCGTTACTTGCGCAAGACAGCAACGGCACAACGACAGTGCGTGGCCTGATCCGCAGACAGGACATCTGGCAGGTTAACCGGCAAGCAATCGATAGGGATCTCGCAGTGATCGAGCTTATCAATCAAACTGCGGAAGCTGACATAAGCCGAGCCCATACAGACTTTGTTGCGAATGCCAGTCACGAATTACGCACACCGCTGGCAGCAATTCTTGGCTATGTCGAAACTCTGAACGAAAGCACGGATAACCTAGATTCTCCGACGTCAAAGAAATTTCTCGGCACAATCCAGCGCGAGGCTCAGCGTCTGCATAGCCTGATAAGCGATCTGATGAGTCTTTCGAGGGTTGAAGCGGAAAAACATGATGCTCCCCGCGAAAAACTCGCTTTATCCGAAATCGTGACGAGGGCGGCTCACGATGCGGCCGGATCGCATCGCATCAATCTCATTGAACTAGAAATGGCCTCGAATATTTTTGTCAAAGGAGATCGTGGCCAGCTTGAGCAAGTCGTGCGCAACTTAGTCGATAACGCACTAAAATACGGAGCACCAGATTCCCCAATCTCGGTGACCCTTGACCGTACACGCGATGGTGAAGCGCGAATTTCAGTCAAAGATCAAGGCGAAGGTATTGCGCCTGAGCACCTCCCTCACCTCACAAGACGATTTTATCGCACTGATCCAGGCCGAAGCCGCGCATCCGGCGGAACGGGACTCGGTCTCGCAATCGTAAAACATATTGTGGAACGCCACAAAGGCCGCCTCGACATTGAAAGCAAATTGGGAAAAGGCACACAGGTCGTTGTCAGGATACCATTAGCCAAAAACAATTCAGAGTCTTCCAGCACATCGAACATACCGTCATCACCCGTTTGGGAAGAATAGAGTTCTTGAAACTGTCTTATTTCCTCAACATGAAGGATGCATGGGGAGGTTCTGGTGTCAATGAAACCAGATCCGAAGCGTTAAATCGCCACGCACTTTCACATAAAATCAGGGCACGGGGGAAACAGTCCTAAGTTATGTCGCCGATCACGCTCATCATTATTGCCATAGGGCTGGGCCTTGCAGGGTGGCTTGCTGGTCGGGCGAAGGCGTGGAGTTTCCAAAAGGCAGATCCGAATACTCGGCCAGTTGCGCGCCCAATCTATCACGCATGGTACGTGGCCGTTTGGGTTGTAATTCCAGTCCTGGCATTTGTCGCTATTTGGTCATTCGTTGCTCCGCAACTCGTGACCCAAAGTGTTTTGGCTTCGCCAGGCGCGCAGAACCTACCCAGTTTCGGATTTGAGAGAGAGGCTTGGCTTGCCGAGGCTCAAGCGGTTGCCAATGGTCGTGCGCCCGGCGTGTTCAATGACGAAGCGGAATCTCTGGTCGAACCCTTCCGCAAAGCAATCGGGCGATATAACTGGATTGGCATTACACTCACACTCGTTATTGGATTTGGAGGAGGCGTCTTTTCCTTCTTGCGGATCAGACCCGATTTCCGGGCGCGCACGAAGGTTGAACGCACCGTGATGATGGTGCTTCTGCTTGCATCACTGGTCGCAATCCTCACAACTTTTGGAATATTTGCGAGTCTCGTATTTGAAACCATTCGTTTTTTCGGAATGGTATCACCCATGGACTTCCTATTCGGCACATTCTGGGCACCAGATCCCATGAGTAATCCAAATAATCCCGATGGCACACGATATGGTGCCATTCCTCTGTTTTGGGGAACAATTTTTATCGGGGCTATAATTGCTATGATTGTCGCAATTCCCTTGGGGCTGATGAGTGCTATCTATCTCACACAATATGCTGACCCGAAGTTGAGGGCGTGGGTTAAACCTGCCCTTGAAATCCTAGCTGGTGTTCCCACGGTAGTTTACGGCTATTTCGCTGCTCTTACGGTGGCTCCAGCGATCCGGGATGCGGCATTGGCACTTGGTATGACTAACGCATCGACAGAAAGTGCATTGGCGGCCGGCGTTGTCATGGGTGTCATGATTATTCCTTTTGTCTCTTCAATGGCAGACGATTCCATTGCCGCTGTACCCAGCGCGATGCGGGATGGCTCTTATGCAATGGGCGCGACCAAATCAGAGACTATTCGCAGGGTCTTATTCCCCGCAGCCCTTCCAGGTATTGTAGCGGGTGTAATGCTTGCGGTAAGCCGCGCAATCGGTGAGACTATGATTGTGGTGATGGCTGCGTCTACTGCTGCAAATCTGAGTGCTAATCCCCTTGAGCGGATGACAACCGTGACGGTGCAGATCGTGAAAATGCTTACTGGTGAAGGCAGCTTCGATCATCCTGCAACTTTGAGCGCTTTTGCTTTGGGGTTTGTTTTGTTCCTTGTCACTCTTGCTCTCAACTTCATCGCCTTGCGAGTAGTCAAGCGGTTCAGGGAGGCATATGACTAAAATGGCAAATATCGCCTCGCAAAACCTAATGGAAACTGGGTCGGAAACCCGGCCCACGCGGACGCCAAAGTTCGAAAAACGGCTAGCTAAAAGGTATCGGTCTGAACGCAGTTTCAAACTTATGGGCCAAGCTGCAATTCTGTTTTCAGTTGCAGTTTTAGTGTTCCTACTCGGAAACATGCTCATAAACGGCATCAGTGGGTTTCAACGCGCAGAGCTTTCAGTTCCAATTGATTTTCCTGCCAGTGGAGTGACGGGCGACGAGGTTTCGCTCACTGCCCCCAGCGCTGCCCAGACACTTGAGATGCAAGGCCTGCCAGAAATCGTTGAACTTTACGCAACCAATGCAATTGGCGAAGAAGGCGCCGCGCAATTGAGCCGAGATGCTTGGCGAGATGTCGCTGCAGCTTTGAAAGCAGATCCTTCACTCATCAAACGCGCAAAGACATTCGATCTTCCTGCATCTTCCGATCTCGCAGGTGGATTGAACGGAGATGGTTCTCCCGAAATTCAAGCATTGGCGCAGCAGCTAGCAAAGGAAGGTAAACTAGCGGAGAATTGGGACTGGGGTTTCCTTTCACGATCTGATGCAACCAGTCCGCAACAAGTTGGCATATGGGGAGCTTTGAAAGGCTCCATCCTCACGATGATAGTCACGTTGATCTTGGCGTTTCCAATCGGCGTCCTGGCAGCGCTCTATCTTGAGGAATACGCTCCTAAAAATCGTTGGACAGACCTAATCGAGGTGTCGATCAATAATTTGGCAGCGGTGCCATCGATCATTTTCGGGCTCTTAGGGCTCGCTGTTTTCTTGGCAGCGTTTCCCAATTTCCGCTCTGCTCCTCTAATTGGAGGTATGACGCTGGCTTTGATGACCATGCCTGTAATCGTCATATCGGGTAGAAACGCAATTAAAGCAGTTCCGCCGTCAATCCGCGACGGAGCGCTCGCCGTCGGCGCCTCTCCGGTTCAGGTTGTTTTTCATCATGTTCTGCCACTTGCGCTACCTGGTATGCTTACTGGTACGATTATTGGCATGGCGCGAGCCTTGGGTGAAACAGCGCCGCTCCTGATGATTGGAATGCGGGCTTTTGTTGCCACCCCGCCTGATAGTTTCACATCTCCTGCAACGGTCTTGCCGGTCCAAATCTTCTTGTGGTCTGACGAAATCGACCGCGGCTTCGTCGAGCGCACCAGCGCCGCCATTATTGTTCTTTTGCTGTTCCTTTTGTTGATGAATGGCTTAGCTATTTATCTTCGCAACAAATTCGAGAAAACCTGGTGACTGTTATTCACGAGAATATGGAAGACACTGGCGCTAAAATGAAAGCGCGCAATGTCTCTGTCTATTACGGCGAGAAGAAAGCGATTGATGAAGTTTCGATCGACGTCTCACCCGACTATGTGACCGCGTTTATTGGCCCTTCTGGCTGCGGGAAATCAACATTCCTACGCTGTTTCAACCGTATGAATGACACGATTTCCGTTGCTCGGGTGACAGGTGAAATCGAGCTTGAAGGCGAGAACATTCTCGATAATACCATGGATGTCGTGCAATTGCGCGCACGTGTCGGGATGGTGTTCCAAAAGCCCAATCCCTTCCCCAAATCGATCTACGAAAATATTGCCTATGGTCCTAAGATTCATGGTCTTGCGGAAAAGAAAGCTGACCTCGATGTCGTTGTCGAGAAGTCACTGACGCGCGCGGGACTCTGGGACGAAGTCAAGGACCGACTTGAGGATTCCGGCACAGCGCTTTCGGGCGGCCAACAGCAAAGGCTGTGCATCGCGCGAGCAATTGCGGTTGATCCCGAAGTTATCTTGATGGACGAACCCGCTTCCGCACTCGATCCAATCGCGACCGCGAAGATCGAAGAACTGATCGACGAACTTTCAGGGCGGTATGCTATTGTGATTGTGACACATTCCATGCAGCAGGCAGCAAGAGTAAGTCAGCGTACGGCATTTTTCCACCTCGGGAAAATGGTGGAATATGGCCCAACATCCGACATCTTCACGAACCCGATTGAAGAACGAACTAAGGATTACATCACAGGACGTTACGGCTGATGCCAGATCATACAGTCAAAGCATTCGATGAAGACATCACTCGCCTTCGCGGGCTAATTGCGGAAATGGGTGGGCTGGCCGAAGTCGCTATTCAAGAGGCTCTTGATGCCATGGTCCGAGGAGATGAAGAACTTGGCAATAAGGTTGTTGAACGCGATAAGAAAATCGATGCGCTTGAATCAGAAGTTGATCGGCTAGCCGTCCGTATTATCGCGTTGCGAGCCCCAATGGCCGATGACCTGCGCGAAGTCATCGCGGCGCTGAAAATTGGAGGCGTTGTCGAGCGGATTGGAGACTATTCTAAGAACATCGCGAAACGCGTTGGAATGATAAAGGGCCGCGACCAGTTCGAACCACTAACTCTGCTGCCTGCGATGGGCGAGATTGCCAGCGAAATGGTACACGACGTTTTGACAGCCTATGCCGCGCGGGATCCAAGCCTTGCGCGAGAGGTGATTGCAACCGATGCGAAAGTAGACGCATTCTACAACAGCATTTTCCGGAATCTTGTGAGTCACATGGTTGAAAATCCAGCGACGATTTCAAGCGCGGCCCAATTGCTGTTTGTTGCGAGAAATTTGGAACGCATTGGCGATCACGCCACGAATGTTGCCGAGATGGTGCACTTCGCTGCGACTGGAACTTATCCGCCTGAAGAAGATCGTTAACCCAGGTCGGAATTACGCTGTTTGCCGGGTGTGGAAAATTTTACACCTCCATTTTCATGAAAATGTAGTCAAACTGAAACAAGCAAATAGAGCGCTGCTCTAAACCAGCGCGGGAGGCTGCATTTTTATGTCCGCTGCAAAATTGCTCTTGGTTGAAGACGACCCCGCACTTTCGGAATTGCTCGAATATCGGTTCCAGAATGAGGGTTATAACGTCCGCTGCACTAGTGATGGTGACGAAGCAATGGTGCTCGCCAGCGAAGAAGTGCCCGACTTAATCATACTGGATTGGATGATTGAAGGAACGAGCGGCATCGAAGTATGCCGTCGCTTACGCCGCGACAAAGAGACTGCCCATGTTCCCATAATTATGCTGACCGCACGAGAAGCCGAAGATGATCGGGTGCGCGGCCTTGAGACGGGAGCTGATGATTATCTGACAAAGCCTTTTAGCCCTCGCGAATTGCTTGCCAGGGTGGCGGCCGTTATGCGCCGCATTCGGCCAGCATTGGCTGGCGAAACAATCGAGGTAGGCGACATAAAACTGGATCCTGTTGCGCATAAAGTCCAGCGGCGTGGCCGCTCACTTCAATTGGGTCCAACCGAATACCGATTACTCAAGTTCTTTATGGAAAGCCCGGGACGTGTCTTTAGCCGTGGTCAGCTTCTTGATGGAGTTTGGGGCACCGGAAGCGATATCGAGCTGCGTACAGTAGATGTTCACATCAGACGCCTTCGAAAAGCGATTAGTGTGGATGGAACTAAAGATCCCATCCGGACGGTGCGGTCGGCGGGCTATGCTTTGGAAGTCACCTGAAAACGCAGCATGGCGACAAGGTTGCGAACGGCACTCCACAGCCTGACAATTGATCGCTCTGGCGTGTATAGCAATTTGAAGTATTTTTCGTTCACGTCAGGAATGCCTCGGCGACAAAGAAAAAATCCGCAATTTTGCGTTGGATCAGCGAATAGGAAAACACCTAGCTATCGGATGGTTACGATTGTTCGCGCACTAACGACACACATTCACCCATCGTGAGGTTTGATCAAAGTGAAAGTGGTCGGCATGGGCCGCATTGTAATCGGGCGACAAAACAGTCGCATAAAGATCGCAGGCTTCATCTCGGATGCGCCTTAGAAAACGCGCTTCGTCATCAGATCCATCCCATGCTTTAAGGAGCGTAATCCTGCGCCCATCAGCCAGAACGAAGGCTGAAATATCGATTGCATTGGCGGTTGCATGTTGGCTCCACCCGCTGCCTGATCCCGCGCCCCGCATTCTGCGACAATTGTAAGCGCCCATATGGTCTATCCGGATAAGTTCGGTGCCGAGGATTTCGCGCGCTGCGGGTTGGACACTTTTTCGCCGCCACATTTCGAACGCTGCAGCCACGGGACAAGTAACGGGGGGCGTGTTGGGAGCGAGGGGAATGTTACTCAATTGCGTGCGGTCAGGTCGGGCGCAAGGCCCCTCGCCCACTGGTTCAAGCGCTGAATATTCAACGCCGCTTCGATCTAGCACGGCGCGGCATTCCGGAACATCCTCACGCATGGCCGCAAGTTTGTTGGCGGTTGCTATGCCGATAGGATCATTAAGATCAAGCGGTGCCCATGGGTTGTGCTGCGGGTTCGCATTGAGCCAATTCCAACCCACAAATCCCGCAATTGCTCCAATCACAAGCAGTAGGATTGTACGTGCGAGGCCTGAGCCGTTCTTCTTCCTTTTTCGCGGTGTTCTGGACATGGATAGCCCTTAGTGAAAGTCGCGCGATTTAGGCAAGATACGATGATTGCGCGGATGGCCTTGCACATTGGATGGCTGATCCATGATCTCGCGCACCTGAACGGCTTTGCGCATGCCCTCCTCTTTGACTTCGCCCACCGCGGCATTCGCGCGGTTCGCAGGCATTTTGTGGCTGCTGATGGGCGAATTGACATGATCCGCGCGCGCAATTGGCGCATTCAGCATATCGTCCGACAAAGCGTACAATTTGTCCGTCGCGTCTGTCATATGATGCGCGATCACATGAATGACCTCGTCATCATATTCGACCCGTCCGCGCACTTCCATCAATCGCGCGCCCATTACGACCTTGCGCTGTTTCTCTTTGAGATCAGGCCAGACGACGAGATTGATGACGCCTGTTTCATCCTCCAGCGTGATAAAGCAAACACCCTTTGCGCTGCCGGGGCGCTGACGGATAAGCACTACGCCCGACACCTGCACCATGGAGCGGAATTTGCGATTTCGAAGATCGCATGCGCGCACAAAACCACGCTCTGCAAGGCCCGCCCGCATGAATGCCATTGGGTGCGCTTTAAGGCTCAATCGGGTGGTCTGATAATCGGCGACGACTTCTTCGGATAGCGGCATAGTGGGGAGGTGCGTGTGTACCTTTTCTGCCCCTTCATCGCGTTCATTTGCGGCACGAAACAGCGGCAAATCGGGCCCCGCGATCAAACTGCGCGCATCCCACAAGGCCTGTCTGCGCGGCAACTGAAGCGACGTGAAGCAATCGGCACTGGCAAGCCGTTCGATATGAGCAGGAGACAGACCCGCTCTTTCGTAGAGTTCAGCGACATCTTTGTAAGGACCGTTTTCGGCGCGCTCAGTGATCAATTGCGCAGCGACATGTTCTGGCAATCCATCAATCTGTCGAAGCCCAAGGCGCAGTGCGATGTGTTTATCGAAGCGGCCTGCTTTCTCATCGCGCGCTTCTTCGATTCTCTCCAAAGTGCAATCCCATGCACTGCCATTCACATCCACAGGCAGCACTTCAACCCCATGCTCTTTCGCATCGCGCACGATCTGGGCTGGCGCATAAAACCCCATCGGCTGCGAGTTCAAAAGAGCCGCACCAAATGCCGCCGGAAAGTGGCATTTAAGCCAGCTCGACACGTAGACGAGATGGGCAAAAGACGCCGCGTGGCTTTCCGGAAAACCGTATTCGCCAAAGCCTCTGATCTGGTTGAAACAGCGCTGCGCGAAGTCGGGATCATAGCCACGCTTCACCATGCGAGAGACCATCATGTCCTGCAATTCATCAACCATCCCGCGGCTGCGGAAAGTAGCCATGGCTTTGCGCAGACGATTGGCCTCGGCCGATGAGAATTTCGCTGCATCGAGCGCAATTTTCATCGCTTGTTCCTGAAAGATAGGCACACCAAGCGTCCGCTCAAGAATGCTCGAAAGCTCATCTGGTGGACCATGCTGGGGCGATGGCGCAGGGATTTGCACTGGTTCCGCCCCTCGCCTGCGTTTCAGATAAGGGTGCACCATATCACCCTGGATCGGGCCGGGACGCACGATCGCGACCTGGATCACCAAATCGTAGAATTCGCGCGGGCGCAGACGCGGGAGCATGTTCATCTGCGCGCGGCTTTCGACCTGGAACACACCGAGCGAATCCCCCTTGCGCAGCATCGCATAGGTTTCAGGATCCTCGCGCGGCACACTCGCCAGAGTAAGCGAGCGGTCATGATGCGCCTCCAGCAAATCGAGGCATTTCTTGATGCAAGTCAGCATTCCCAGCGACAGCACATCGACCTTCAGAATACCCAAAGCCTCAATGTCATCCTTGTCCCACTCGATAAAGCTGCGATCAGGCATTGCGCCATTCCCGATAGGAACTGTCTCGCTCAAGGCCCCCTCGGTTAAGATAAACCCGCCGACATGTTGCGAGAGGTGGCGCGGCATCCCGATCATTTGTTCAGTGAGTTTGAGTACGCGCTTAAGATGCGGGGCGCTCATGTCGAGCCCGCTTTCGCTCGCGTGCTTCTCATTAATCTCGCGGCCCCACCCGCCCCATACGGTTCTCGATAAAGCGCTGGTCACATCTTCCGATAGCCCCATCGCCTTGCCCACTTCGCGGATCGCCATGCGCGGGCGATAGTGGATGACGGTTGCGGTCAGGCCTGCTCTGTGACGGCCATATTTTTCATAAATGTACTGGATCACCTCCTCGCGCCGCTCATGCTCGAAATCGACATCGATATCAGGTGGCTCTTTGCGTTCTTCAGAGATGAAACGGTCGAACAGCAATTGGTGTTTGGCCGGATCAACGCTAGTGATTTCGAGACAATAGCAGACCGCCGAATTCGCGGCAGAGCCCCTTCCCTGACACAGGATCGGCGGATTAACCGAGCGCGCGAAATCAACGATGTCCTTGATAGTCAGGAAATAGCGCGCCAGATCAAGCTTTCCGATCAATGCGAGTTCGCGTTTCAGTGTCTGGCGAACACTTTCTGGCACGCCTGCGGGATATCGTCGCCCCGCCCCTTCCCAAGTCTCAGCCTCCAGATATTCCTGCGGGGAAATACCATCGGGATAGATGTCCTCAGGGTATTCGTAGCGCAGTTCATCAAGGCTGAAATCACAAGCATCCGCCACCTCGCGCGCCGCGTTGATTGCATGCGGCCAGCGTTCGAATAGCCGGATCATTTCAGCAGGAGATTTGAGATGCCGCTCTGCATTGGCATGGAGCAAGTATCCAGCTTCCGCCACCGTCGTCTTGTTTGCAATCGCAGTCATCACATCTTGCAAAGGGCGACGCTCTGGCGCGTGGTAGTGAACGTCATTGGTGGCAAGCAGCGTAAGATCATTGGTCTGCGCGAGTGTCTCGAGACGATCAATCCGCGCGATATCATCTCCACGGTAGAGATAGCTTGCTGCAAGATGCTGCAATGTGGGCAGTTGGCGAGGGAGATGGGAAAGGATGTCGGGAAATGGGGCGGTAAACTCCGCCTTCTCATCATCTCTGCCTTTGACCTTAGTTTGCTGATCGCGTTCAGTGGGGCGAAGAGGAATGACGTTGCTTTCCACCTCAATCGTGAACTCAACTCCCAAATCCTCCGGCGGCAAAAGGATCAACTGCACCCCGTCCGAATGTTCAGCCAGCATGGACAGGTTGATTTCGCATACGCCTTTTTGCTGCCACTCTCCGACAAGCGTTTGCATTCGGCCTTCGCTGATAAGCCGGCACAAACGCCCATAGGCAGCCCGGTCCCGTGGGTAAGCGAGAAAGCTCAAGCCTTCGACAGTCTCGATCCGCGTCCCGATAACTGGGCGCAGTTTGAGCGTGGTCGCTTCGGTGTGCACGCGCACCACGCCTGCAAAACTGTTTGCATCGGCAATCCCGATCGCGTCATAGCCGAGCGCGCGTGCCGTCACTACAAGATCCACCGCGTCAGATGCCCCGCGAAGAAAGCTGAAACAGCTAACAAGACCCAGCTCGACAAAAGGTGCGCGTGGCGGCACGTCGATCAAGTCGGGATCGATCTCCAGCGTGCGTTTGTCCGGTGTAAGCGGCGCGTCAGGCATATCACACCGGCAGCGCGCCCATTCGCGCTTTCACCGCTGCCAGATCGCTCGCGAACATGTGCACCTGCGCCTCGCGTGCCTTTCCATCAAGTCGCAAAAGATAGGAAGGGTGCACCGTCACCCACAATTCCGCACCTCCTTCGAGCGGGATCGGTGATCCACGCACTTTCGAAATACTCACCGTCTTACCGAGTAATCCGCGAGTTGCCGATGCCCCCAAAGCGAGCACTATGCGCGGCTTCACAAGTCCGCGCTCCGCCTCAAGCCACCAGCGGCACATATCAATCTCTTTCGCCGTCGGGGATTGGTGGACGCGCCGCTTGCCGCGCTGGACATATTTGAAGTGCTTGACCGCGTTCGTGAGGTAAGCAGTCTTTCGATCAATTCCCACTTGGGCAAGGTATTGATCGAGCAATTGCCCGGCAGGCCCCACGAAGGGCCTGCCCTGCACATCTTCCTGATCGCCTGGCTGTTCGCCCACAATCATTAAAGGAGCGGTTGAAGCTCCCTCACCCAGCACGCCGTGCGTGCCGCATTCAGCAATCGGGCAGTCACGGCACGCGCTGATCCCTGCAGCTATCGCATCGAGCGTAGCAGGCCGTTCCCTCGTCTCCCTCGCGCCCGCTGCCACCATGCCTGCCTCGCGTGCCTGCGCTCCGGCAATGAGATCGGGGATCAGCTCTGCCTCAGGCATGTTCTTCCAGTATTTCTTCGGCATTTCTGCGAGCATTGCGCCCACTTTCAGGCGCGCTGGATTGAAGATTGAGGAGTAATACGACTTCCACAATTCCTCGACTGGATCACCTTGGGGCGCATCTTCCCTTCGTGCCGGTCCGCTTTCACCCATAGTCGTCCCATCCCAATGCAGGCAGCCACGTGGCGTGAGGATCGACCAATTCATATTGGCAAAGCGGCGCATGAAAAACCCGGCATTGGCGCGCACGATGTGATGGTCAGGTTCAAACCACGCGACGTAGTGTTCAGCGCCGCTTTCATCTTGCACTTCGCGAAAGCGGGCGAAAGCGTGCATTTTGTGGCTGTCACGGCGGACGGATTTGTCGAGTTCTTCTATCCGGCGAACATCTGAGTCAGCTTTGTCCTCCATGACCCGCGGATTAGACTGGAGGCGCCAAAGCATCCGATAGAGCAGGCTAAACCGCTCAGGATCGGAATGCAGTGCAGCATTCCTGGCAAGGCTCATAAACCGTTTGGAGGCGCGAACAGGGCGCGCATCCTTACACGGCATGGGCAAGCGCTTGCCCCCGCGAGAAGGCCCTTCGAGCGCGAACAGATCGCTCGTCCCGCCCGGCTCCAACCAGCAGACCCTGTCAGGTGGCACATCGCACTGGATCAGCTCTCGCGCCCGCTCTCGCCAGAAAGCAAAATCATCGGGTTCACGCAGGCAAACCACATAATGCGCACCGAGGCTGACATTCTGGATACTGGCTCTTTGTACAGTCATCAAAACAGTTCCAACTGCTCTTGGCGAGGAGCAAGCAGGCTGCGCAAATCCGCACGATCAGTCAGCGTGGTAGGTCGCCAATCGAGCGCCACCAGGAACGGACGTACTTTCGCAATGGACTGCGTCAGCTTCGCCACATCGTCCAGTCGCAAAGTCCGATGCCGCCGCGCGCGCAATATCCGCTGCACCGCGACCGTTCCAAGGCCCGGAACCCTGAGTAATTGTTCTTTTGATGCACGGTTTACATCGAGCGGAAACTGGTCACGAAATTTCAAAGCCCAGGCAAGCTTGGGATCAATGTCGAGTGGCAGATTGCCGTTTTTGTCGGTTGCCTGCGCCACTTCCTGCGGCGCATAGCCATAAAACCGCATCAACCAATCCGACTGATACAGCCGGTGTTCGCGCATCAAAGGCGGGCGCTTCAGTGGCAGCACAGCCGACGCATCAGGGATCGGTGAGAACGCGCTGTAATACACCCGGCGCAGGCCAAAGCCTTTGTAAAGCACGCTCGCCCGCCCGACGATATCAGCGTCATTGGCATCATCTGCGCCTACAATCATCTGCGTCGATTGACCCGCAGGCGCAAAGCGCGGCGCGTGGCGAAAGCGTTTTCTTTCATCTCTTGCCTCAATGATGCGGTCCTTGGTCTTGCCCATCGCCCCTTCGATCTGGCTTTCATCCTTGTCAGGCGCGAGTCGGGTCAAACCGCTGCGCGTTGGCAATTCAACATTTATAGAGACACGGTCGGCATGAAGGCCTGCCTGATGGATCAGCTCCGGATCAGCTTCCGGAATAGTCTTTAGGTGGATGTATCCGCGAAAATCGTATTCTTCGCGCAAGATACGCGCGCATTCGACCATCTGTTCCATCGTGTGATTGGAGCTTTTGACAATCCCAGAGGAGAGAAACAGCCCCTCGATATAATTGCGCTTATAAAAATTGAGCGTGAGATCCGCGACTTCCTGAGGCGAAAACCGCGCGCGGCGCACATTCGAGCTTTTACGATTGATGCAATAGTGACAGTCGAAAATGCAGTGATTGGTCAGCAGGATTTTCAGAAGCGATATGCACCGCCCATCGGGTGCATAGGCATGGCAAATCCCCATTCCTTCGGTTGAGCCGATACCCTTCCCGCCCAGTGAATTCTTCTTGGCCGTCCCCGAAGATGCGCATGAGGCATCATATTTTGCTGCATCGGCGAGAATTTCGAGCTTTTGACGAAGCGACATCTGAACCATGGAACACCCTTTTGTTCCTTATATGTTCTGATGTAGGGTTTTCAAAATGCAAAGTGTGCAACTCGCAATCGCTTCGTCAGACAACCTATATGGACAAACCTAAAGTAAATTGGCCAAAGGAGCCCATCTTGAGCCTGTCTTCCCACTACAAGTTGCGGAAATTGTCCTCAGCCTCAGGTGAAAGCCGGCCACCCTTAGTCGCTCGCAGATGATCGAGTACACCTGGATGTATCGCACCTTCAAAAGATACACCAGCATATTTGCCATCGACCCAGGCAACTGAGCCAAGTGGCGCATTGACATCGCCTAATTTCAGCAGGATACGATCCCCAGCTTTCGCAAAGCCAGCACTACCTCTTACTTTGCAACCACCTTCGGAGATGTCGATGAGATCGACATAAACGACGCGCGACTGTACCCGGCTTTTAATCATCAGACTAAGCGGATGACGTTCTTTAGAACGAGGAATCGATTGCATGTTCATATGCGTTTCATCGCATAAAATGGTAAACGAAACTTAAGCGTGTATCCAATTGTTAAAAAAGATCACGCAGCAAGCCCTTGCAGATACCATACCGGAATGCCGCCCCGGCCATCGCTTATCAGGCCATGACGGTAAATCCAGTAGCGTTGCCCCTTGCTATCCTCGATCCTGTAATAATCGCGCAGTCGCACCACGGATTTTTCACGCCACCATTCGGGCGCAATACGCTCTGGTCCTTCCACTCGCACCACATCGCATACATTTCCACGCCAACGAAAGCGCTGAGGGTAGCCATCAGGCGATGCATAGAGGACTGAAATTTGCTCAGGTTTGTCGAGTATTTTCAGAGGTCTTTGACCGGGTATAACAGAATCTACTGCCGATAATGGGAAAGGTTCAAGAGGCGCCTGCCATCTTTGCGCACGTTCAGGCAGATAGCTGGCATTGCTTACAGGCCGGCGAACCGCATGAACACCAAGGCGGGCTGTCAGCAGATCAATACAGGCTGCCAGTGAAACACCATGATGCTCTGCTGCAGCTTCCACATCACCTTGAGCAAGCGCCAGAGGTTCAGCCCAGCTTGCCTGAAGACGCACTGTTTCAATCCCGAAGCCTGCATCAATATCCTCAAGCTTGTTCGCAAACAAACGTACGATGTGATCAGGCGCGCGTGTAGAGGCTGCCAGTTCTAGCGCACGTAAAATAACCTCACCATCAACGCGCCATAGCACCAATTCAAGCCGCCTTGCCCCTTGCCCGCGTACTTCCAATTCGCGCTGCATGTCCTCGGCCAGATCCTCCAGCACTTTATCGAGCAAGACTCGATGACGGATCGGCTCTGCCAAACGGCGCTGCACCATTGGCATGACTAGCGGGATAACCGGGAGCAAAGGCTCTGGCACGCGGCCAAGGAGTTGATCGAGCCGGATCAGCGGATTGGCAGCGGGAGACTTGCGATTGCGAAATCTGCGATGAAGCGCATCGCGTGCTGCCGCTTCACTCCGATCGACTGAACCAGTGACAATGTCAGCCAAATCTTCAATCCGCTTTATTCCCAAACGGCGCAGAATTGTGAGAACATCGGAATCAAGCCTAAGCGCTGCCACTGGTAGATCGTTAAGTGCGCGCATAATGGGTTTGTCTAGCCCAACAATGTTCTCTCGATTCCCGAAATGCGCAAGCGCCCACGCTGCTCCTGCTGTTGAGGCTATGGCAACGCGGGTCTTCAAACTACGCTGAGCAAAGGCGGCTGAAACATCGCGCAGTAAGCGCTCCTCACCTCCAAACAGATGTGCCGCTGCCGTAATATCGACCAGAACACCATCAGGCGGGTCAAGCGCACTCCACGGCCCCCAGCGCTGCGCCCACAGAGCAAGCTTTTCAAGACCAGCCAGATCGCCTGCAGGATCTGCTGGAGCAGTTTGAATGCTGGGGCACAAAGCACGTGCATCTGCCAACATCATACCTGGCTGCGCGCCTGCTACATGACCAGGTGCATTAACAGCTTCAATCCGCGGCCCATGCGCGGTTTCGGCGATCAGTGCTGTAGGAAAGCTATCTGCGCCCTCACCTTCTTTACATCCTTGCGCAAGCCGCCAGCGATCGACCGACAGTTGTGCGAACCAGATAGCCAGTATCCGCCGCGTCTGAGGGATTGCCAGTTCTGTGCTGGAACCGGTGCTGGTGTCTATGCTGCTTGGCGAGTGCTGCTCCAAGACCGCCCTTGAAGATGTCTGGCGTTGTGATCTGGACGCCAGGCTTACGCGCGATGAGGGTTTCGTTTTCATGGGCAAAAATCCATTCCCCGGGCGTATGAGCACGGGCGCGGAACAGCTCGACTTTCCATTGCGCCTGGCCAGGCGCTGCGCGGTTCCAACAGGGATGTTCTGATGGGGCGCTTTGGGCGCGCCAGCGCATCCTGGCAGAAGACAAATCCGCTTCAGCCTCTAGCCGGACAAGCCACAGGGGCACGCCATGCTTTTCTGCCGTTAAACTGAGACGACGCGATGCAGTAAAATCAAGGCTACGTGGATTGCCGACAATCTCCCCGATAACGCAGACAAGATCGCGGCATTTGAGCCCTTCTTCAAGCGCGAACAGAGTATCCTGCGCGCTCTGAGCTTCAACATGAATCAGACGGTCGCGCCATTCAGAGGGCAAACCATGGATATACGGCCTGCCATTGCGCTGGATTGAACACGCATCTTGCACCCAAAGAATCTGGCGGTGGTCATCTCTTCCCGCGAGCGGATCATCCTTTGCCTGCATGGATCGCAAAAAATCCTCCGCCAATGCGAGGGCCACCCCTGCTCCACTGGCATTGCAGCTATCGGCAAAAATCTCGCTATGTAGTGGTTGGTCGGCAAGGCTTGGGCGCCAGCCCGCCTCGCATTGTTTGGAAAGCGTTGCGATCTGTTCCGATGAAAGACGTCTCGCAGCGCCCCCGCCTTTAGGACGGGAAGAAGCTAAAAAAGCACGAGACGCCTGCGCGCCGGAGGAAGAATTCAAATCGGTCATAGGAACACTACATGAGACTCATAGAGACTCATTTGTTCTCATTATGTTCCATACTGATGAAGCGATTGCAACCCTCGCTTGAGAATAGCAATCGCTTGTGAAAGCTAGCCGCCCAAAACCTGCGGAAAGAGACCTGTGACAAGAATCGTTCCGACCGCAACCGGGCAAAGCCAAGCAATCAAGAACCGCCACACACCAAGCCAAAAATCAGATAGACCAGTCATCTCTTGAACCAGTCTTCGATCAGCACGCCAGCCTACAAAAATCGCAGTGAAAAACGCTCCCAAAGGTAGCATCACTTTGCCAGTGAACCCATCGACTGTATCAAGAATATCAGTCTCAGCAAACAACGGCCAGAAACCAAGTAGACGCACATCAGACCACACATTGTACCCCAGCAGGCAAGCAATCCCGATCAGGAAAGCTGCACCGCCAAAAATCAGAGACGACTTACCCCTGCTCCAGCCAAGCTCACCGATCCCCCAAGCAGTTGGAACTTCAAGGAGTGAGATCGAACTCGTCACCGCCGCCACGAGAATCAGCACAAAGAACAGAAATCCGATCAGCGCACCTCCCGGCATCGTCTGGAATGCAAAGGGCAAAGTCTGGAACACCAAAGTCGGTCCAGCAGCAGGATCAAGACCAACTGCAAACACGATCGGGAAAATCATCAAACCAGCAAGCAAAGCCACACCCGTATCAGCAAACGCGATAGTCACCGACGTTGGGCCTAAACCACCAGAACCTTTTATGTACGAGCCATAGGTAATTAGCCCCGCAACACCCAAAGAAAGCGAGAACAATGCCTGACCCAGCGCCGTATTCATCACCTGCGGTGTAAGTTTGCTCCAATCAGGGGTGAATAAGAAAGCCAGTGCATCACCCACATTTCCCACGAAAGCGCCGTAGATCGTAATACATATCAACAGCACGAAAAACATCGGCATCAAAACCGTCGCAGCAGCTTCAATGCCTGACCCGATCCCACGTGCAACAATGAACAGAGTGCCCCCCATAAACGCAAAGTGCATCCCCAAAAGCAGCATAGGATTGGCGAAAAGACCATTCATCCGGCCCTGAATTGCTTTCTGACTTTCACCAACCAGCGCTCCGCGAAAAGGGTCGCCCGCCATCAGTGCACTCAAAAAGTCACCGCCTAGGACACCCGCGTAATATAGCACCCATCCGGCAACGACAGAATAGAACGAAACAATCAGGAACGCTGCAATCACACCCATCAAGCCAAACAAAGACCACTTGCCCGATGCACCAGATCTCTCTGCAACTTTGCGAATTGAACCAACCGCATCGTCCTGACCTGTGCGACCCAAAAAAATCTCTGATATTACAAGCGGCAGGCCCAACAGGAACACACAGGCAACGTAGAATAGAACAAACGCTCCGCCACCATTCTCACCGGCAAGCGTGGGAAACCGCCAAACGTTACCCAAGCCAACTGCGGCACCCACTGCTGCCAAAATAAATGCACTGCGTGAAGACCAGCCTTCTCTCTGTCCCTCCTGCGCGGAACCTGATGCTGCTACCATTTTTGAAACATATCCCTTTTGGCGCACGTCCCCTACGCGCAAACTCCTATCCCCTTCCTGCAAGAAAATTGCTCTGACGCCAAGAGCCAATGCGCGCGCTTCTTTTTGCCTTTGCATGAACACAGCGCTAAATGCCCATTCATGTCCACCACATTCCAGCTTGATACGAGCACTAGCCGCGCAACTCCAACACCAAAGCCGCGCAAACGTCTGACGGTACCGCGTGTACGTGCGCGCAAAAAAGATGGCGTGACTCAAGAGCCGTTGGTGATGCTTACCGCCTATACGGCGCGTCAGGCACAGTTGCTCGATGCGCATTGCGACCTTTTGCTGGTGGGCGATTCCCTTGGTCAGGTCATTTACGGACTCGATTCAACGATCCCTGTGAGCTTGGAAATGATGGCCAACCACGGCGCGGCGGTCGTACGCGGCTCGTATCACTCGGTTGTCGTGGTCGACATGCCGTTTGGATCATATGAAAGCTCGCCAGAACAGGCTTTCGAAAGCGCCGCTTACCTTTTGAAGCAAACCGGCGCCGCAGCTGTCAAACTCGAAGGCGGCGAGGCAATGGCGGAAACGATCGAATTCCTCAACACGCGCGGTATTCCGGTGATGGGTCATGTCGGTTTGACCCCGCAAGCAGTGAATGTGCTGGGCGGATATGCAGCGCGAGGACGATCAGATAACGAAGCGGACAAGATCGTTGGTGATGCAATTGCACTCGATAAAGCAGGTGCATTTGCAATCGTCATCGAAGGTGTCGTCGAACCGATTGCCATTACCGCAACAAAAGCAGTATCGTGTCCAACAATTGGTATCGGCGCATCGTCACAGTGCGATGGGCAGGTGCTCGTTACAGAAGATATGCTTGGCATGTTTGAACGCGTGCCGCGCTTCGTAAAACGGTATGATGATATCGCGGGCCTCATCGACAAGACCGTTGCAACCTATGCCGACGAAGTGCGAGCGCGCACATTCCCCAGTGAAGAACAAACTTACCAGCCCAAGACCTGAAGTCTCTTAAAATTAAGGCTCAATTCTGATGCAAACGCTGCTGCGTTACTATTCCTTTTCGCTGGGCTTTACGGCCGTCTGCTTTGGCCTTGCCGCCTGGTATGGTTGGGAAAGCACGGGCACACTCACGGGAACACTGTCATTACTCTGGATCGTTGTTGTGCTTTCGATTCTGGAAGTATCGCTGAGCTTTGACAACGCAGTGGTGAACGCAACAGTGCTTCGCGAGATGGATCCAGTCTGGCAGCAACGCTTCCTGACCATCGGAATTCTTATCGCGGTGTTTGGAATGCGGATTGTGTTTCCCATTGCGATTGTTTCGATTGCTGCAAATATAGGTCCATGGGACGCTATAGACTTGTCCCTAAATGACCCGGAACAATATGAACGACTCGTATCGGGCGCGCACATCGGCATTGCCGGATTTGGCGGGGCTTTCCTTGCCATGGTTGGCCTCACATTCTTCTTTGAGGAAGAAAAGGACATCCACTGGATCGGCGCCATCGAACGCGCGATCACCAAGTTCTCAAGCGTTCCTGCAGTTGAGATCGGGCTGGTACTGGCTCTTGTCTATGGCGTGTCCACCTTGCTCACACCCGATGACGCGCTAACCTTCCTAACCGCAGGTGTCCTGGGTCTCTTAACCTTCATCGGGGTCCACGCATTGGGAGAAATCATCGAACAACGCGAGGCGCGTAAAAAAGCCTCTGGCGAGATTGTGCGCTCTGGGCTTGGCGGGTTCCTCTATCTTGAGGTTCTTGATGCGAGCTTCAGTTTTGATGGGGTGGTTGGAGCCTTTGCACTTTCGAACAATATGATCGTGATCGCGCTAGGTCTTTCGGTTGGCGCGATGTTCGTCCGTTCGATGACAGTACACTTGGTCAAGACAGGCACGCTGGCACAATATCGGTATCTCGAACACGGTGCATTCTGGGCCATCATAGTGCTGGGCGTCATTATGTTGGTTTCGGCTCGTTATCATATCCCGGAAACGATTACGGGATTGATTGGAGCGGTGTTAATCGGACTGTCTCTATGGTGGTCCATCCGCCACAATCGAGCCGAGCAAGCTAAGAAGGCTTCTGCGCCAACCAACTAGCCAATGGAGCGGCGATTAAAAGCTGCATCAGGTGATAGATTAACAAAGGAGCGATCACGAACCCAGCTATTTCCGGTGCGAATAAGATTGCAGCGAGAGGCGCCCCAATGGCTACGCTTTTTTGAGGGCCTGCGAACAAAAAGGCGATCTGATCTGCGCGCGCAAACCCAGAAAAGCGCGCGATGCCCCATGCTGCAAGCGATCCAAAGCCAAGGAAACCGAAGCACAAGCCAAACAGCACACCCCAGTCACTGCTGCTGAACAACGCAAGTAAACCCTGCTCCACCGCGCCTGAGAATGCCACATATACGGCCATACCAATCACGATACGGTCGAGCCAAACGATCCTCTTCTTTCTCGCTAAAACCCAATCGCGCGTCCAGCCCTGAATGGTCTGTCCGACCAGAAAAGGGAGAACTAGGATAAGGGCAATACGCAGGATCGCGTCAACTCCAATTGCAACCGACTCTGTTCCTGCCAACAAAGCAAACAACGGCGCTGTCAAAAACACTCCTGCTATGTTGATAAGAGCGGCCCCAACAACGGACAGAGCAACGTTTCCTCCAGCCAATGTGGTGTATGACGTTGCCGATTGAATTGTCGAAGGCAGGGTTCCCAGAAACACAAAGCCAAGCGCAACCACAGGAGTGAGCGCATCTTTTGCAAGGAGTGAAACACCCAAGCCAGACAACGGCATCAAGCCAAACACAAACAAAAAGAGTGGGCCGAAAAAACGCCAATTGGCCAATCCTCTAACTATTTCTCCGCGAGCAATCCGCACGCCGTTCACAAGGAAGAGTATAGAGATTGCAGTGTTTGAAACGCCTTGCATGGTGGCACGCGCGCCACCAATGGCTGGCATAAGCATCGCTAAAACTGTCGCGATAACCAGTACTGCAATCATCGGATCGGCAAGAAGCGAAAGGCTGCGTTTCATCTCTGTCTGCCCTTGTCCCACGATCGCATCGGTGTCGAGTTAGCGCAGCTCACTCACGCACAAGTTTTGGGGGACGGACTGCCTCCAAAAATTCTTGATAGCGCGCCATGCCAGCTTCATCATTGAGCGCCTTCGCAGCCTCTAGACGCGCGTTAAGCAAGCTTGGATCTTGCCCAGCACCAAGTGCAATCGCATAGTCAGCGAGAGCTGCAACGCGGTCCCATTGTCCGTTTGCTTTTGCTTGCAGCATGATGGCCATGACTGCATCGACATTCCGTGGATCGCTCAAGGCGTATCGCGATGCTATGGCATCGGCCGCTTTGATTTCGCCTGCCCTTTTTGATGCAGCCAACAATTTGCGAGTTAGCGGCCACGGACGCCTAACCTGTGCGCTTGAAGTGTAGTCCCTCAGCGCTGCGTCCCAATCTCCGTTCGCCAATGCTGCATCGCCGGCCAGAACCAGCGCATCGGCAGATAAGGGAAATTGGCGTTTAAGGCTCTCGCCTTTTGAATTTGCTGCCGCGCGATTGTTTGCCGCGATAAGATTACGAATCTCGGACGTTTGCCGCGGAAGCTCGCCCCCCAGAGCCGCAGATGGTGGCAATCCTCTCCAACCATCTTCCTGCATATCGTAGGCCTTGGCAATTATCGGCGCCGCCTTAGCCCGTTGACCAAGTCTTTCGTAAGCGCGACCAACTAGCATTGTAATGTAAGCAGATGGATCGGGTCCCTCAATGACAGTGACCATTTCCGCGACAAGCTTCTCATCCCGGCCAGCATCCCATAGCGCGCGCGCATACAAGTCGCGCACACGCCTGTTGCCTGGTTGCCGCCGACTTAAAGCCGCCAATGTTTCGACGGCCGTATCTGCATTACCTTGATCGAGATCTATAATCGCATCCAGTTGCATCGCAGCGGGGACATTGGCTTCACGCCATCCACTGCGATCAAGCAAACTTCGCGCGAGCACAGTTTCGCCTGCTCTCGCCGCGAGAACAGCCTGAAGATAAAGATTTTGTGCATTGGTCTGGTCGAGATCGGAGAGCCTGCCAATCACCTCCAGCATATCGCGATGCCGCCCAACGTCTCCCAGAGTTGCAGCATATTCCCCGATGGCCTCTGCGTTCTTGGGATCTGCTTTAATGGCAGCTTTAAACCAGGGAAGGCTTTCAGAAAGGCCATTTGAATCGCGCACTAACTGCCCTCGCATCAGCAATGCTGGCGCGTATTCCGGACCCAATTGTAGCGCGTAATCAGCGGCATCAATGGCGGTCAGATGTTCGCCGCCACGAAACCGCAGCCGCGCGATCGCAACCCAAAGCGCGGGGTTCTTGGGATCAATGACACGGGCTTCGTCCAGCAATCGGCCAGCCTCTGCAAGATTGCCATCACGCATTTCGCGCTGTGCCGTCCGAATAGATAGAGCCACCTCACTGTCTTCAGACAATTGAGAGTTTTCTAGCCCTGGCGGAGGAGATGCGGTGTCGGAGCAAGCAATCGCCTGCAAGCAGGCAAAAGCTAGTGCTGCACCACGAATAGAAGGGTGAAGGCTACGCGCTAAGATCATATTGCTTGAGCAGATCATATAAAGTCGGCCGGCTAATTCCCAACAGCTTTGCCGTGCTGGAAATATTGCCTTCGCTGCGCGCCAAAGCATGTCGGATTACACGGCGATCAGCCTGTTCTCTTGCAGCTTTCAAATTGAGCACTTCGGCATCTTCCTCACTCTCACTCCCGAAATCGAGATCCTCAGCATGGACCAGTTTGCCGTCTGCCATGATGACGGCGCGCTTTACCCGGTTTTCCAGTTCACGAACATTGCCTGGCCAGTCGTGAGCGTCAATTGCGCTCAAAGCATCCGGAGCAAATCCAGTGACCGCCGGGTTCATCTCTTTCGCAAATCGCTTCAAGAATGCTTTTGCCAATAAAACTGCGTCGCCATACCGCTCTGCCAAGCTTGGTATGCGTATGACGATTTCGGCGAGACGGTAAAACAAGTCTTCCCGGAATGTGCCCTCGCCGATCATCGATTCGACGTCTTGGTGAGTTGCGCACACAATCCGAGTATCGACCGATATCGTTTTTCGACCGCCAATGCGTTCAATCGTGCGCTCCTGCAAAAAACGCAAAAGTTTTACCTGAAGTGGCAAGGGAATATCGCCCACTTCGTCTAAGAACAAAGTACCTCCATTAGCACTTTCGATCTTACCCTCAGTCGTTTTGACCGCGCCGGTGAACGCACCTTTTTCGTGGCCGAACAATTCGCTTTCGAGCAGGTTTTCAGGGATCGCGGCGCAATTGATCGCGACGAACGGACCATTGGCGCGGTCGCTGACATCGTGAAGCCCTTGCGCAAGCAATTCCTTACCCGTGCCGCTTGCACCCAAAAGCATGACTGAAACACTGGTCTTTGAGACCCGCTCAATTGTGCGCGCAACTTTCATCATTTCTGGCGCACCAGTGATTAACCGTCCGAGAACTGTCTTGTCTTCTGCAGCATGATTGACAAGACGACGATTCTCTTCTTCGATCTCGTGAAGATTGAAGGCCCGGCGCACAATCAATCCAAGAGCATCGATATCAACCGGCTTCTGATAGAAATCATACGCACCGTGCTCGATCGCCTGCAATGCACTCTCGCGCGCGCCATGCCCACTTGCCACAATCACTTTGGTATCGGGCTTGAGCTCCATTACAGCGTCGAGCACCGCAAAGCCTTCAGTGGTCCCATCGGGATCGGGTGGGAGGCCAAGGTCTAGTGTCATCACGGCTGGAGTTTCACTCCTTAACGCCGCAATCGCGCCCTCGCGGTCACCTGCAATGACAACTTCGAAATCTTCGTATGCCCATTTAAGTTGCGCTTGGAGGCCTTCATCGTCCTCTACTACAAGCAGCGTCGGTTTCTTGTTAGCCATCATGCAACCTCATCGGATTGGATAGAATTGTAGTCTGTGATCGCTTGGCTCTCGCCTGCCGCGTCGCCAACCTCACGTAGACCTGCCGTGTCAGCCAGGGGTAGAGAAACTGTAAATCGAGTCCCCAAACCTTCGCGCGATTCAACTGCGACACGCCCCCCCATAGCCTTCACCATTTCTCGAGCTTCGAATGCTCCAATGCCAAAACCGCTTTGTTTCGAAGACACAAAAGGCTTGAACAAACCAGACCGGACGAATTCCGGCGTCATGCCGGTCCCGGTATCGATTATGTCAATCAATCCGTTCAGCCCTTCGTTACGGACACTAAGACAGATCAGCTCATCAGATTGGCTGGCATCGGCAGAGTTCTGGACTAAATGGATCAAGGCTTGCTCCAAGGCTTCCGGATCCGCCAGAACTTGCACATTCGCGCTTTGTGTCAGTTTGACAGGATGCACTCCATCGAAGCGCTTGCACAAATCCTGAGCCACTTTTCGTAGATCGGTTTGTGTTGGCTCTTTCGCCTGACCTGACCCATATCTGCCCAGACGTGCAAGCAATGCCCCCAGCTTGTCAGAGGAATTTCGTAGAGTTACGAGCATATCTTTGCGGAAAGCGGGGTTATCAGCATGCTTTTCCGCATTGGAGGCCAGAAGCGACATCTGACTGGCCAAGTTTTTGATGTCATGCATCACGAATGCCATACGCCTGTTGAATTCATCAAAGCGACTTGCATCCATCAGGGCTTGTTGACCTGCCTGTTCAGCGAGATAACTAGCCAATTGCTGGCCAGCAACACGCAACAGATCGAAATCCTCCCAGTCAAGCCGCCTTTCAATTCGTGAACGAGCAAGCAAAATCGCGCCAACCAAACGGTCCATGTGAATGAGCGGAACCAGCGCCCAAGCATCCTCAGCCTGTGTAAGCCATGCCGGAACGTGCTCAAGCTCACCATGCCGATCGACGCCGCTGCGGACCTCGTCAAGGTCAAGAATATGACTATGCTGCTCTAACAACCCAGATAATCTAAAGCCTCCTGCTATCGCAGGCACTTCTATGGTGGGCCAGTTCCACCGCGCTGTCAGCTCAAGTTCGGCTTCTTCATTGGGCGTAAGCAACAAGCCTGCCGGACTCTCTGTAATATCAGCCATGGCTTTGACTGAACGCTCGTGAAAGCTCGGTCCATTGCCAGCATTACGACCCATAGTATGTGTAAAGCGCAACCATTCCTCGCGGTAGTCATAACGGTGCTGAAAAAGATGCTTGGTCGCGGTCACTTTAAGCCATGCGCGCAGCTTTTTCGAAGGCAACCAAACAATCGCAAATAGGACCGCAAGAACAACAAAAACGATCTGACTTGCACGCGCAATGTCGCCACCGAGTAGCGCCAAAGACCTGGTCACGAGCACCATCGCCAGGAGATAGCTTCCAATAATCAACAATGAGAGCGTCTGGAATGTCACTGCTCTTGACGGGTTGAAATGCCTGTTGGCGCCTTTTGCATTCGCGCTGAAAGCAAGCAGCAGAACCATAACACCGCTCACAGCAGTGCGTGCAGCATTCAATATCAATGGCTGCTCACCCAAAAGATAGGTCAGTGTATAAAGGTTAAGATCGAACGCAAAAATGCCCGCCAGTCCAATTGCACTCCATCGCAAAAACCTTCGTGAACCCGTTGTTGCACCGACATAAAGATTGTGAAGTAGGACAAGAGAGCCAATCGCAACCAACATGCTAAGCAAAGTGGCAACTTCGAATATAAGGGCCGAAATCTCACTGCCCCCATTCAAGCGTTGATCGATTATCACAAGAACGGGTTGAAATAGCTGGACCAATGCAAGCGATATCAAAACCGGGCGCGTCGGCTTAAGGCTTTCATCTCGGCCATCGGCAGAGAACAAGCGGAAAATAACAGCAATGATGGCTAGGTTGCGACAAGTCTCTGCCAGCATAGCAGCCGGCTCCGCAAAGCCGATTGCAGCCCCCAGAACACTCCACGCCGCAGTCAAACCAGCAACAGCCAGTGCCGCAGCCCAGTCCATCCGATTTCGGTCGCCAAAACGCACAATCCAAAGAACTGCAACACCACTAAGCACCGCTCCAATCACGGCACACAAGACAGTGAAATCGATGGGTATCCCTAAAAGCGCTGTCATCATCGCGCGCCCTCAGGCCAAAGAATTACACGAACCGTTTGCAGCAAAATCACCAGGTCAAGAAACGGTGTATAATTCTTCGCGTAATAGAGGTCATATTCCAGTTTCCGGCGGCTGTCCTCGATCGAAGCACCATAGGGATAGTTGATCTGGGCCCAACCGGTTATGCCTGGCTTCACCATATGTCGCTCGCTATAGAACGGAATGTCCTTTTCGAGGTCATTCACGAACTGCGGAACTTCGGGACGCGGCCCAACAAAGCTCATATGGCCTTGAAGAACGCTCCAGGTTTGCGGGAGCTCATCGATACGGAACTGGCGAATGAAACTGCCTATGCGAGTGACACGGGGATCGTCTTTCTCGGCCCATTTAGCCCCATCTTTTTCCGCATCGATCCGCATGGAACGCAGCTTGATGAGTTGGAACGGTTCTCCATAAAGGCCCACTCGTTTTTGCCGGAAGAAGGCTGGTCCATTGCTATCGAGTTTCACAAGCACTGCAAAAACCGCGATGATTGGGAAAGTCAGGAGCAAAAGGATGCTGCTTGCCAAAATATCGAACAATCGTTTCGCAGCGCTTGAAAACATTCTTCCAGAAGAAAACCCATCAGAAAAGATAAGCCAACTGGGATTGACCGTTTCCAGATCCACTCGGCCCGTTTCACGCTCCATAAAGCTGGCGAAGTCATTAATATGAACGCCCTTGGTCTTTAGCCTCAGAAGATCATTCAATGGCAGAGCATTGCGGCGTTCCTGCAAAGCCAACACCACCTCACTAACACCAAGATTTTCAACAAAAATCGCCAAATCCTGGACGGCGCCTCTTGGTATGGCTTCGGGCACTACTTTTTCTGCATCACTCATGGAGATGAAAGAAACTGTCACAAATCCACTCTCGGCGCGCCCACTCAACAATCGCAAACGCTCTGCCCTCTCTCCTGCCCCAAGAACCATAACTCGCCGCTTAAATGCAGCTGATCCGAGAAAAGTGTTCAGCAACAAACGGTCCAGGACCAAAACGAGAATTGAAAAGCCCATCGCGTAGAGCAAGGTCGAACGCCAAAATGTGCTTTCGGGGAGCAGGAAGTCGATAAACGCTAATGCGATAATGCCCAGGCTGATTGCCACCAATAACCGCGCACCTGCGAACCGGAGTGACCTCAAAGCAAGAGGTCCGTAAACGCCGACTGCGATCATAGCGAGCCAGACAACAAGTGCAGAGCCGATTATGGGGATCCAGCGATCAGACAGCGGCCCAAGATCTAACTCAATCTGGTGGGCACGCAATTGCCATGCAAGCTCGCTTGCTAGCATGAGCAATGCAAGATCCAGCAATCCCAGCAAAAGGACGGCGTGCGGAATATAGTGTTTAAAAAGCCGTATCATCTTTCATCTATCAGGCTCAATTGATGGCCCATGGTAGCGCGGCTTAAGCCATACAGCTTAAGTGTCGGTAAACTTTACAACCCTGTCCAATCTGTGGGAAGACCCTTGTTGCGCGACGGATGGTAAAGTTAACACACACCTTTGAGGTGTGACTTAATTACCGTGATCCGCGTCGGCGATCTGCGGCTGCAATCCGTTCTGGAGAAGGCGTTAGACAATCCATTCTTCCGCATCGAGGACAGCCAACCCCCAAAGGAACGGCATCTGCCCGGCTTAGCGAGACACCGCGAGCCTGGGCCAATTCGCCCGCCAAACGTGCTTCTAGGCCCAAGACAATCGCCTTACGCGCCGAACAAGCGGCACCATCCACTTCGATGGTGCGAGCCATGGTGAACCAGTGTTTTTGGGACGCATCGCCTTCACCAAAAGTCACTGCCTGTGTCAGCATTGTTCCTCTACTTTCGAATGCAGCGTAGGGAGCCCAAGCAGGCCAACGCGCCCCTTCCAGCGGATAGACTGCCCCGCTAGCTCCGGCGGTAAAGGCCACCATACGACCGGTCCTGCCAAACCTAGCGCTAAAGAACGGCAAGCCCCGCTCACCGACCCGCTGAAGGCTAGTAAGCCGTTGTGCCACCTGATCAAAACTGGATGCAAAACGCCGCTGGAGGATATTCACATCATACGCCGTTTGTTCGCAAGCCCTCAGGAACCGACGGTATGGCATAAGGAGTGCGGCGGCCACATAATCAGTCACATGTTCACGAAAACGATCATAGGCTTCTTCGGACGGAAGATGCGCCCCGACAACCAAAGCTTTAATCTCGTCGCGCATTTCCAAACTGCCGATCTGGCGTGCAATCTGAAAACGGCGCGCAGCCCCTGGCAGCATTTCAGACAATTGCAACTGACGCGCATGAAGATCGAGGCGTTGAACAATTCCCGGCATGACTTCGGTGGGCAGCACGCGAACAGAAAGCTGGTGCTTTTCCCTGAGCCTTTCACTCAATGCAGCGCTAATATCCCCATGAGAAAGCCTTAGTTCCTCGGACAAATCCTCCGCTGCATGGTCAAGATCCGGAAAGTGGTTCTGCCATTTCTCGACCGCCACACGTGCATCCGCCAAAGGGTCCTCGGATCTCGACGCAAGCACTGCGGCATTGTCGTAAAGTCGGGCGAATGCAGCAGCTGCCTGAGGCGCTGCGGCGAGAAATTCCTGCACATCCTCCCGATCGATCCCAAGGTCCTGGAAGCGTTTGTCAGCAAGCCGCCTCGCCAAACCATCCACTCCACCAATCGATTCATCTTCGCGAAGCGTCCGCGGATCAAAATCGAACCTCTCAATAACCTGCACCAATACACGTGCAGTGAGAGGACGCTGATTGCGTTCGATAAGATTGAGGTAGCTAGGCGAAATCCCCAAGGCATTGGCCATGGCAGCCTGAGTAAGGCTTTCACGTTTGCGTAAGCGCCGTAAAGCTGGGCCTGCAAGAAGTGCGTTTTCGGACATAAGAGCTTTGTAAATACATTTACAACCTTACACAAGGTTAACTCTGCAAAGCCAATTCTTGACAAGATATTCTGTCATTTCCCCTGTCATGCTGCGCCGCAGCAATGCAATAGCGTGTCATCCAATCACCTCCCCGCACATACGGAGCTATTCAATGACATACATTCAGAAAATCGACGCCATGCGCGAATTGGTCGACGGCAACGGTCCAAGCTGGGGCGCAATTGACCCAGAAAGCGCTGCTCGTATGGTGCTTCAGAACCGCTTCCCAACGGGGCTCGATATCGCCAAATACACCGCCAAAATTATGCGCGCCGATATGGAAGCCTATGATGCGGACCCTACAAAATACACGCAGTCATTAGGTTGTTGGCATGGATTCATCGCGCAGCAGAAGATGATTTCAATCAAGAAGCATTTCGGCAGCACAAAACAGCGCTACCTCTATCTATCTGGCTGGATGGTCGCGGCCCTACGCAGCGAGTTTGGCCCCCTTCCCGATCAATCCATGCACGAAAAAACGTCAGTACCGGCACTAATCGAAGAACTTTACACGTTCCTCAAGCAAGCTGACGCGCGCGAATTGGGCGGTATGTTCCGCGATCTTGATGCGGCGCGTGAGAATGGCGATGCGGTAGAGGCAAAGCGCCTAGAAAATGCCATCGACAATTACGAAACGCACGTCGTTCCAATCATTGCAGACATCGATGCTGGCTTTGGCAACGCCGAGGCTACCTATCTGCTTGCAAAGAAAATGATTGAAGCAGGTGCATGTGCTCTGCAAATAGAAAATCAGGTCTCTGATGAAAAGCAGTGCGGCCACCAAGACGGTAAAGTCACCGTTCCTCATGAAGATTTCATCCAGAAGATTCGGGCTTGCCGCCACGCATTCCTCGAAATGGGTGTTGATGATGGAGTCATCGTCGCTCGCACCGACTCGCTTGGTGCTGGCCTGACCAAGCAGATCGCATTCTCAAAGGAGCCTGGCGATCTTGGAGATCAGTACAACGCCTTTATCGATTGCGAAGAGGTGGACCCTGCAAATGTGACCAACGGCCAAGTTTTCATCAGCCGCGATGGTAAACTGATGGCACCAAAGCGCCTTCCTTCCAATCTCTTCCAATTCAAACCCGGAACTGGAGAAGATCGTTGCGTTCTTGATTGCATCACCTCGCTCCAGAACGGCGCAGACCTCCTTTGGATTGAAACCGAAAAGCCTCATGTTGAGCAGATCGCTGGGATGGTAGACCGGGTTCGAGAAGTTATTCCAAACGCAAAACTCGTCTACAACAATTCCCCTTCATTCAACTGGACTCTGAACTTCCGCCAGCAGGTTTTCGACGCTTGGGAAGCTGCTGGTAAGGATGTGTCCGCCTACGACCGTGCAGGACTGATGAGCATTGACTATGACAGCACCGATTTGGCTGTCGAGGCAGATGAGCGCATTCGGACCTTCCAGGCAGATGCGTCGAAACGCGCTGGAATCTTCCATCACCTCATAACCTTGCCAACGTATCACACCGCAGCTTTGAGCACAGACAATCTCGCCAAGGAATATTTTGGCGAACAAGCAATGCTTGGCTATGTCAAAAACGTCCAACGCGAAGAAATCCGCCAGAGCATTGCCTGCGTAAAGCACCAGAATATGGCTGGCAGCGACATCGGCGATGATCACAAGGAATATTTTGCGGGTGAGGCGGCCCTGAAAGCGGGCGGCAAGGACAACACAATGAACCAATTCGCTGCTGCCTGATAAAAACAAGTTGGAGAGGGGTCCCGCAAGGTCAGCGCAAGACTGGCCTTGCGGGAACCAACCCTTCCCGTCATTAGCTTACTCATCACAAGGCCCCATTTGGGGTGATTAGAGAGAGAAACGATGAGCGATACAGATACTCCTAGCCGCGAACCCTCACGCGCTCGCGCCCTGCTTTCCACGGCTGACATGAAGCTCCTGCGTCGTGCTCTTGAAAGCCACGCACGCAATACCGAGGATCGCGAAGAGCTCGCAAAGATAAATGCGCTGCACCATCGTCTTGGCACGTACGTGCCTTCGGCAAGCTAGACGAAGAGGTAAAGCCAAACAGTTCTCCTGGGGAGGAGAAAACGGCCGTCAGAGCGGGTGAACCCCCTGCTTTGGCGGCCGTCATTTTGTGGGAGCCAGGCATTCGCTAGCTGACGCCTTGGTACGCTTCAAAGCCCGTACCAAAGCACCAACAGGATCGAGAGCGTTGTGACCATCAGCAGAACAAGCGGAACGCCAGTGCGGATGTAGTCTGAAAACTCGTAAGACCCTTCAGACATGATTAGCATGTTTGTTTGGTACGCAATCGGCGTTGCATAGCACAAATTGCATCCAAACAGCACGGCAAGCACCAGTGGTTCCGCTGGAATACCCAATTGGGCTGCGATGCCGAACGCGATTGGCGTCCCCACGGTTGCCGCGGTCGCATTGGAGGCAAAGTTAGTGATCAACGTCACAAATGCCATAATAGCAGCAAGCACCAGCGCTGGCGGAAGATAGACAAGACCAAGAGACAGCGCTTCACCCAACCAGGCTGCTGCGCCGCTTTCATCAATTACTCTGCCTATGGCGATACTCGCTGCGACGAGCACAATAACCTGCCCCGAAAGAGCGCGCCCTACCCTGTCAAACTTAACGCATCCCGTGACAAACATCAGAATTGAACCTGCTAAAGCAGAAATCGCAATCGGGAAAACACCGATGGCCGCTGTGACAACAGAAAACGCCATGATTGCCGCCGCCAGCAACGCTTTTGAACGGCGCGGCAACTCCCGCGCACCATCCAGCATCAAAAGGCTGTCATTACGGGCGAAGGTCTGGAGATCTTCAGCAATCCCCATCACCAACAAGACGTCGCCTTCAGTAATACGAAGGTCCCCGCCATCCGAGTATTGATCTTTTTCACCCAAGAGGCGTTCGGGCCGGTGAATACCAAGAACTGCGACACTGTAGAGATCGGCAATCCCAGAGCTGGGTAGCGTGCGTGTGATGAGGCGAGAATCGGCCGTCACTGTCATCTCGAACACCATCACATCTTCACCCTCAGCCGATGCAGTGCGTTTGATCCGGTCAAGTACCCAGCTTGGCGCCAGTTGACCTTTCAATTCGCGGGTCGCATCTTCCAGCGCTTCGTGACTGCCAGAGATGTGAAGCTGCTGTTGAGGTTGTAGAGGACCACTTGGCGCGTTGTGCAGAGTAATGCCTTTGGGCAACCTGCCTTCAACTTCGGCTAGCTCTTTGCCAGCCAGAACTGAATCTGTTCCCACGCGAAGCCGAGTGTGAAATTGGCGTTCGGCAACCTGACTTTCGGTCCTATTGTCATTTAGCAAGCGCGGCATGACGAGCCACATATATGGAATTGCGACAAGCGCAGCGAGAAGCACAATAGGGGTAAAATCGAAGACCCCCATCTCGCGCATACCCAAATCAACCGCGATCGAAACGACAAGAATGTTGGTGGAGGTACCAATCGTCGTTGCGAGCCCCCCTATCAGTGAAGCTGCATTTAGTGGCATCAGCGTTTTCGATGTTGCCATGGCGCCGCGATGAGCAAGCGCTGCAAAAATAGGAATCATCAACACCAAAACGGGCGTGTTATTGACGAACATCGACAGCACAAGCGTAATGATAAGCGAAATTAGCAAACCCAGTTGAAGGTTGAAGCGGAACAATTGCTCCAGCAAGCGAGCGGCAGGTTCCAATGCGCCGGTGACAACAAGCCCCCTGCCCATGATCATCAACGCACAAATAGTGATCAGCGCGTAATGGCCGAACCCGCCAAATGCGAGTGAAAGACCATCGGTTGGCTTCGCGCCTTCAAGCGGAAAAAAGTAAAGACCGACCGCAATGACGGCGATTGTGAGCAGACTGATGATCTCAATCGACATACGGCCACGCACGAACTCGACGAACATCCAGATCGTCAGCACCATAGCGGCCATTGCGTGATAGGAGGGTGGTTCCAGCATAAGCTTGCGATTGCTGATTTCTCAGGCGCAGCGATGAATAGCAAGAACGATTTTTGTTCTTTCAGCTGTGCCCCGAACATTCACCAACTGGTTCTTGCCAGTTTGGTCCAGGGTCGCTAACAGCGCTGCTCCCGGTAAAGGGTGTGCCCCTGTGGTGGAATTGGTAGACGCGTTCGACTCAAAATCGAATTCCGAAAGGAGTGCCCGTTCGAGTCGGGCCAGGGGCACCATCTATGACACTCGATCAAACGCAAAACCCGATAGCCCTCATCGGGCTTGGCGTTATACGCCTTACCTGAGCGATCCAGCCAAAATCTTGTGCAGCTTTGAATGCAAACTGTCATTAGCTGCAAGAACTTGGGCTGAATGAATAGGGTTTGATCGGCCGCGAAAATCCGACACAAACCCGCCTGCCTCGCGGACAATGAGGCAACCTGCGGCAGTGTCCCAATCATTCAAACCGCTTTCCCAAAAGCCGTCAAACCTACCCTGCGCAAGGTAAGCCAAGTCTAGAGAGGCAGCGCCGAAACGACGTATCCCCGCAACTTCCGGCCCAATTGCCCCGAAAATTCGGCTCCATTCCGCAAAATCACCGTGACCTTGAAACGGAATTCCAGTTGCAATCAAAGCTTCGTGCAAATTCTTTCGGCCTGAAACCCGGAGCCGAGCATCTTGAAGCCAGGCCCCGCGCGTTTTTTCAGCCCAGTATGTTTCGTCATTGATCGGGTTGTAGATGACCGCAGCGCTAACATCACCCCAACCCTTGCCATCGGGTCGTGGCTCTTGAACGGCAATGCTGATCGCGAAATGCGGGATACCGTGAAGGAAATTGCTGGTCCCATCTAAAGGATCGACGATCCAGCGCGGCTTACCTTCATCCCCTTCGATGATGCCCGCCTCTTCCAAAACAAAGCCCCAATCTGGCCTTGCATGAAGCAATTCATCGTAGATCGCTCGTTCTGCGCGCATATCTGCTTTAGAAACGAAATCCGCTGGGCCTTTGCGACTGACCTGCAAGTGTTCAACTTCACCAAAGTCGCGGCGCAATCGCCCGCCCGCTTTGCGCGCGGCGCGCTCCATCACGCGGATAAGGCCTGAAAACATGCTCATATAAGTCTAGCCAGCCTTACCGACATAGGTTTGCTCGTAAACATCGACGATAATGCGCGTCCCGCTACCGATGTGAGGTGGCACCATGATACGCACGCCATTGTCGAGAACAGCGGGCTTATAACTCGATGAAGCGGTTTGCCCTTTCACAACAGCATCGGCCTCAACGATTTCCGCTTCGACCTGATTGGGGAGCTGGACACTAATCGGCTTTTCTTCCCACAACTCAAGCATGACCTGCATACCATCTTGTAAAAATGGACGCGCATCACCCAGCAAATCACTTGGAAGGTTGATCTGTTCGTAATTCACCTGGTCCATAAAAACGAGCATGTCACCGTCTTCATACAGAAACTGATAATCGGCGGTATCAAGCCGAACTTTCTCAACCGTATCAGCACTGCGAAAACGAACATTGGTTTTCCGACCATCCTGCAGGTTCTTCATCTCGACCTGCATATACGCGCCCCCTTTGCCGGGCTGCGTATGCTGAATCTTGGCAACTTTCCAAATGCCTTTTTCGTATTCGATGATATTGCCGGGGCGAATATCGACGCCGCTGATTTTCATGGAGCTGGCTTTCTGAAATTTGATGTATGACGAAGCGTCTTGTTACAGCATCGCCAAGATTGAGGCCGCATAGACCACCGTATTGCCGACAGCAAGCTTGCGATTTTTGCACATGTAAACTGATTTCTTTGTGCTGGTAACAAAGCGTTTACCTTGGTAATAGCGTGCCCGGGGGACGATACGGGATATCATGCGAACACGCTACGTCATAGGATTGACTGCAGTTGCGGCAATTATCGCAGCGTCTTCGGGAAATCTGCTCGCAGCGGACGGGCCGATATTGCAGCCGATACTGGCCGCAATACAAGGCACGCAGGCTAAAGCGGCCACCCTACAGGCAACGACATCCGAAGAAACTCTGTCGCAAAACGAAGGTGGACAACTCGGGACCATGCCCCACGGCCGATACCAATGCGCTCTCCCTGGCGATGCCCAAGGGCAAGCGGTCCGTGTAGTTGAGAGTGAAAATTTTCATATTGCACAAGCGTCAAGCTACAAGGGCGCCTCTGGTGGCGGCATATACTTGATGCGAGGCAAAACGCTGACTTTTACACGCGGACCTAAGAGGGGCGAGCGGTTTAGACGCGTTGGCTCCAATCAACTGCAAAAAGTGAATACGGATGGATCGCTTAGTAAACTGATCTGCACGCGCTTAGGCAGCCCGACTTAATCCGTTCTCATTGCGCTGGAAAAAGCGCGGACGACCTTTTCCTCATCTCCATTCCAAACCGCCCCGGAGACCGCAAGAAAATCAGCGCCAGCCTCGACCAACGGTCGGCAATTGCTGGGTGTAAGGCCTCCAATAGCCACAACCGGAATTTCGAACAGTTTCGCCCACCAATCGATCAAGTCAGGTTTAGGTCGCTCTGCATCGGGGCCTTTGTCTTTAGTGTTTGATGCAAAGAAAGCGCCAAAGGCTACGTAATCGGCACCAGCGTCCCCTGCTTCCATAGCCAGGTGCCTTGACGCATGACACGTGACGCCGATCTGTGCGTCACGCCCAAGCAGCTCACGCGCTTCTTTTGGATCACCGTCATCCTGGCCCAGATGCACTCCATCAGCGCCGATCCGCTTTGCCAAAGCAACACTATCATTCACAATAAATGCACAATCATGCGCGGCGCAGATCGTTTGTAGAGGCTCTGCAAGCCTTGCAGCTTCGTGCTGATCCACTCCTTTCAAGCGGAATTGAAAGGCAGTAACAATTCCCTCGCCTGCAACCAGGGCGCGTTCAAGCCGCTGCGGAAAATCCCCGCCCACATCGAGCGGGGAAATCAGATAAAGCTGTGTTTTAGGTGTCATCACCCAATGCGCTTAGCCAGCAACGCTTGCCTCTGCAATCTGATCGATTGCTTTGCCCAAGGCTCCTTCAAACTCTGCTTGCGACTGGCCTTTGCGCAGATCTTGCAACAGCCCGCGCGAAAAACTTGCAATCATACCAGGATTCTTTGCGAGATAAGCACAAGCGTCATCGGTTGAGTAACCGCCTGACAACGCGACAACGCGAAGCACGTTAGGGTGTTCAATTGCAGGGGTGTAATGCCCCGGCTTCACCGGGATCGAAAGCTTCAACATCACTTTGCGATCATCTGGCAAAGCATCAAGATGCTTCATTATTTCGGCAAGCAGGATCTCCTCACCCGCCGCACGGTCTTCAGCCGTAATATCATATTCCGGTTCAAGCATCGGCATCAGCCCAGCATCCGCGATCTGAGCGCCCACGTCGAACTGCTGCGCGACGATCGCGGCAATTCCATCATGGTTTGCCGATTTGATGACCGATCGCATCTTGGTCCCAAACATACCATAGCCAACCGATTTCTCGAGAAGTGCCGGAAGTTTGTCGAGCGGCTTCATCAGTTGAACACCGTTCTCTTCATCGGCAAGGCCCTGATCCACTTTGATAAAGGGAACTATCCCGCGCTCTTTCAAAGCATCAGCAGTGGTTTTTCCGTCCACTTGGCCGTCCATTGTTTTTTCAAACAAGATCGCGCCGATCACTTTGCCGCTTGAAAAGCACCGTGATGTGATCACTCGGCTGCGCATCTGGTGTATCTGGCCGAACATCTCTTCATCGCCTGACCATTCGCTGTCTTCTACGCCATATCCGCGCAGCGCCTTGGGCGTAGAACCACCCGACTGATCAAGCGCTGCGATAAAACCTTGGCCGCCAGCGATCTTGCCGGTCATTTGTTCGGTGTTCATGGCTATCCTCTGTATATTCAATACGAATGTTTTTATGTTGGTGAGAGCCCTAGCTTCAGGGCCGAATGGCTACAATTGACCACAAGTATAAGCGCGGCGGGCCTTAGGAGGAGTGCGACGAGCCGAAAGGGCCTTTTTCCAAATTCACTGGCGTGGTGAAAACTTGCGGATGATCCCTGTGAAGCTCAAGCTGGGTTTGCTGTCACCAGTAATCAAACCGCGCACAAAGATCGTCTTTCCGCCGCCTCGCGTAACTTCGCCGCGCGCTTCAACGAGTGCGCCTGGATGGATGGCACCAAGAAAATCATTCGACAGGTTCATTGTGACAGCATTTGCCCCGTCCAGTTCGTCAGTAGCGATGGCAAACAACGCGAAATCCGCAAAAGTCATCAAACAGCCGCCATGCATGAACCCTGCCCCGTTCATATGGCGGTCTTCAGCTCGAAAAGCGCTCAAATAGCTCCCATCCTCCTCGCGTCGCATAAAAAATGGCCCGGATCGGGTTTCGAACGGGTCATGGTTCCAGTGATGCCACCCCGCAAATTCACCCTCACGGCATTCGACCGCGTTGCCATATCCGTATTCAGTCTTTTGCTCAGTCATATTGTCAGATTGAAAGCGCCGCGACGCCCGGCAATTCCTTGCCTTCCATCCATTCAAGGAAAGCTCCGCCAGCGGTTGAGATATAGGTCACTTGGCTTGTTACGCCCGCCTGCGCTAATGCAGCGACCGTGTCCCCTCCGCCTGCAACGCTGATAAGCGATCCTTCTTGCGTCAAAGCTGCGACATGGCGGGCCAGCGACATCGTAGCGGCATCAAAGGGCTCGGTTTCAAATGCGCCTAGCGGTCCGTTCCAAACAAGCGTGCGACATGTCTTCAAGACATCGGCAAGCGCCTCTGACGCATTCGGACCAATGTCGAGGATCATCTCGTCCTCTGCAACTTCGTGAACATTGCAGGTGCGCAAGGATGCAGGGTTGGCCTTAAATTCCTTAGCAACCACAACATCATAAGGCAGGTGGACAGTGCAGCCAGAATGGTCCGCTTCATCCATAATCTTAGAGGCTGTTTCTGTAAGATCATGTTCGCAAAGCGATTTCCCCACGTCGACACCGCGCGCAGCGAGGAAAGTGTTCGCCATTCCACCGCCAATAATCAGATGCTGGACTTTCCCGACAAGGTTATGGAGCACGTCGAGTTTAGTGGAAACCTTAGCCCCGCCTACGACTGCGGCGACGGGTTGCTCTGGTTTGCCTAGCGCGCTGTTAAGTGCTGTCAGCTCACGCTCCATCGCACGGCCAGCATAAGCTGGCAGATGGTGCGCAAGACCTTCTGTCGTCGCATGGGCACGGTGCGCGGCTGAAAATGCGTCGTTTACGTAAAAGTCTCCGTGAGCAGCGATAGCTTGCGCGAAATTCGGATCATTACTCTCTTCACCCGGCCAAAACCGCGTGTTGTCCAGAAGACCAATATCGCCATCGCGGAGGATGCCTATGCTCTGTTCAACCACAGGGCCAGAAACCTCGGGGATGAACATGATTTCCTTATCGAGCACCCCTTCGACATCGCCCACAACCATGCTGGTGGAAAGGACGCTGGAACGCTGCCCTTTGGGACGGCCGAAATGAGCCAGCAAGAGAACTTTTGCGCCCTTTGCAGAAAGCTCAAGGATCGTCGGCTTGACCGCTTCAACCCTAGTAACGTCAGTCGCTGATCCATCCTTCATAGGAAGGTTCAGGTCAACGCGGACCAGCGCAACCTTTCCAGCGATATCGCCCAGATCAGCGCTCAGATCATCGAGGGTTTTGAACTTAGTCATATGTCATTATCCGTCATTCCGGCGAAGGCCAGAATCCAGATAGGCCATCGCGCATTGTCCGCACTGGATCCCCGCCTACGCCGGGGCGATGCCGGAAACTAGAGAAACTTAGCCATTACACCCGCAGTATCGATCATACGATTGGAAAAGCCCCATTCGTTATCATACCATGATACAACGCGGCCAAGCTTGCCTTCCATCACGCCTGTTTCGAGGCTGTCGATGGTAGAGCTTGCAGGGTGATGATTGAAATCTTGCGAGACAAGCGGCTGTTCGGTGAAATCGAGCACGCCCTTCATTGAACCCTCAGCAGCGGCCTTGAGTGCAGCGTTCAGTTCCTCTGCCGTGGTGTCGCGGCCAGGCTGGAACACAAGATCAATTAGCGACACATTGGGCGTGGGCACACGGACCGATGATCCGTCGAGCTTTCCTGCCAGTTCAGGCAGCACTAGACCCACAGCACGCGCAGCACCCGTTGTGGTCGGGATCATGTTCTGCGCCCCGCCGCGAGCACGCCGCATGTCGGAGTGCATTTGGTCCAACATACGCTGATCGTTGGTGTAAGAATGGATTGTCGTCATAAAGCCGCGCTCTATACCCACCGTGTCGTTCAACACTTTGGCAACTGGTGACAGGCAATTGGTGGTGCAGCTCGCATTGGAAACGATCACGTCGTCAGCTGTGAGCACATCGTGGTTCACGCCGTAAACCACCGTCGCTGACACCCCTTTCGCAGGCGCAGAGATCAGCACGCGTTTCGCTCCGGCTTCAAGGTGTGGACGACATGCCTCATCACTCTGGAAGAAACCTGTGCACTCAAGCACGATATCAACGCCTTGCTCTGCGTGCGGCAGATCGGCAGGGTTACGCTCTGACGTTACCGCAATGCTCTTACCGTTCACGACAATGGCACCATCGGAAACCTCAACCGTGCCCGGAAAGCGTCCGTGGGTGGAATCGTATTGAAAAAGTAGACCGTTGGATTTGGTATCCGCGAGATCGTTAATCGAAACCAACTCAAAATCATGATCATCCCGCTCAAGAAGAGCGCGAGCCACAAGCCGTCCGATACGGCCAAAACCATTGATCGCAACTTTAGTCGCCATGTGAAGAACTCCTGCGTGTATTCTGTTTTATTGTGATAGTTTGGAAGTGATTTGCGGAACAATTGCGTCCGCAGTGAAACCGAAATGCTCAAACAAGTCCTTAGCAGGCGCCGAGGCACCGAAGCTGTCTATTCCGATATTCAAACCCTTTAATCCGGTGTAGCGCTCCCATCCAAAAGTCGTGCCTGCTTCGATTGACACTTTCATGACACCGCCTGGGATGATGTCATCCTTGTAGGCTTGCTCCTGCTCATCGAACAGCTCCGCGCACACCATTGAAACAACATCAGCGCCAATGCCCTGCTTTTCAAGTGCATCGGCGCATTCCAGAGCGAGGCTGACTTCTGATCCTGTCGCTATCAAAACGACTTTCCGATCCGCATTGGCTGAACGAATGCGGTATCCACCTTTGCGAGAGAGGTTTTCGCTTTCATTAGAAAGGCGGAATTGCGGCAATCCCTGACGCGAAAGGGCAAGAATAGATGGGCGGCTCTTTTCAAGCATTGCCGCCGCCCAGCATTCCGCGGTCTCAACTGCATCTCCTGGACGGAATACCAGCACATTCGGCATAGCCCGCAGCGACGCGAGATGTTCGACTGGCTGGTGCGTGGGACCATCTTCACCCAGCCCAATGCTGTCATGAGTCATCACATAGATCACGCGCGCTTCTTGTATGGCCGACAAACGGATTGCACCGCGCGCATAGTCAGTGAAAACGAGGAAGGTCCCTCCGTAAGGTACAACACCCCCGTGTAACGCCATTCCATTCATTGCCGCAGCCATGCCAAACTCACGAATGCCATAATACACATAGCGCCCTGAATAATCATCGGCGGTGAACGGTTCTATTCCCCCCGCTTTCGTGTTGTTCGAGCCTGTTAGGTCAGCACTGCCACCAATCATCTCAGGCATAAGCGGGTTCATCTGTGCCAACGCCATTTCGCTGGCTTTGCGTGTCGCAACCTTTACGGGATCTGCAATTAATGAGGCAATGTACTCCTCGCTTGCCGCGCTTTCAGATAACTCGCCAGCCATACGCCGTTCAAATTCATCTTTTTGGGGAGAGTTGCTCAATCGAGCGGCCCACTCTCCATGCGCTTCGCGGCCTTTATTACCTGTTGCTCTCCAATTCGTGAGGATATCGCCGGGAACCAGAAAGGGCTCAGCACTCCAACCCAGAGCGTCACGCGCACTTTCAATCTCTTCCGGGCCCAGCGGCGCCCCATGGGTCGCACTCGTGCCCTGCTTCGTGGGAGCCCCTTTCCCTATCACAGTTCTGCAAGCAACAAGCGATGGCCTGGGATCAGCTTTCGCCTCGTTCAGCGCGCGCTCTATATCGTCAAAGTCATGGCCATCGCATTCACAAACATGCCAGCCAGTAGCGGCATAACGCGCCTTCACATCTTCACTCGTAGACAGGTCGGTCGCGCCATCAATGGTAATCCGGTTGTCATCCCAAAGGACGTTCAGCCGGCCAAGATTCAAGTGTCCTGCAAGGCCAATTGCCTCATGGTTGATCCCTTCCATTAAGCATCCATCACCCGCAATCACCCATGTGCGGTGGTCAACAAGGTCGTTACCAAACACTGCATTCAAATGCCGCTCAGCCATCGCCATTCCGACTGCCATCGCAAGTCCTTGACCCAATGGCCCAGTCGTGCATTCCACACCTTCCAAAAGAAAGTTTTCAGGGTGACCTGCACAAGGGCTACCCAATTGGCGGAAATTGCGAATGTCTTCCATCGTGGGTTTTGAGTAGCCGGTCAGATGCAGGAGACTGTAGATCAGCATGGAGCCATGGCCAGCTGACAAAACAAACCGATCACGGTCCGCCCAATCAGGCCGTGCCGGGTCAAATTTCAAGTGGTTCGAATAGAGCACCGTTGCAACATCGGCCATACCCATTGGCATTCCAGGATGGCCTGAATTGGCGGCTTGCACTGCATCCATTGAAAGCGCGCGTATGGCGTTTGCCATTGGCTGTAGGCGGGCTGCGTCGATCGTCATGTGGAACAAACTCTCCTATGGATCACCCAGAAATCTAGGGGATCTTTCATATCGAACGATGCCGCACAGCCATTATTTAATCGCTTTGGCTATCGAACGATTCGGTTTCAGCGACAGCCATTGCCGAGCCACCATTCGAGGTCAACCAGCAGACCTATTCTGGCCGCGCCGCATAGTTTTTAAGTCAGTCACTTATCAACAGTCACAAGGGCCACAGATGGCAGCAAATTTTGCCTCCCTTAATCAACCTTGGTAGACCACACACACTATGGCTGAGAGCCGAATTAACAACGCACTAGAGCGACTGACCACTGCGTTGGCACGCATTGAAGCTTCCCAACAGCTTTATGCGAACTTGGATGCCGCGAACAGATCTTCACACGATACATCGTCTGAACGTGTGTCTGCTCTAGTAAATCGCCACGAAAAGCTTCGCGAAGAAATAGCCGACACAGTGCGAGATCTTGAGCTTTTGCTGGAAGAGCACTCATCATGAGTACCGTGAACATCAAAATTGGCCCCGGGACATATCCGGTAGCGTGCGGTGATGGCGAAGAGGCACAAGTCGAAAAGCTCGCGAAGATAATTGACGAAAAGTACAGCCAACTGGGTGATGCCCGCGCACCGCGTGAATCGCAAAACCTGCTTTTTACCGCCCTTTTGCTGGCCGACGAATTGGCAGAGGCCCGTTCCCAAGATTTTCAGGAAAATCAAACTGGCCATAAAGACGATGAAAAGCCAGAGGGGAAAAAAGCAGAACTCAAGGCAGAAATCAAATTGTTGCGCGCAGCCAACCAGGCCTTGAACGAAGAACTTGAAGACATGCGCAACGACCCTCAGCGCAAGAGCGGTCTGTTTGTTGATGATCGTTCAGACGCAAAAGCTCTGGCTGGAAAGCTAGAGGAACTTGCAACCCGCGCAGAAGCAACAGCAGATGCGCTTGAAGGCTATGCCCCTGGCTCCTAAATAGATGAGTGGCGGGGCTGCCCGGAACGAGCCGATCGAATATCCCTGAGGCTATAAGCATTCCTACGGGAGCTGTCCCTGCTCTGGAACATGGGCCACTGCATCTTCGGATGGAACCTGGGAACCGGAGCACACGGCACCCACCTGACGTTTTCGCGTCAGAGGATTTCCGTGCAAACGACCCATGGTGGTCCCGTCATCTTTCGTTTTTCGCACCTGCGGCAGCAGTGCATTGTCGGCGCTCTTTTCTGGCTTCGCTTCGTGCATCTTGAGTGGATTGAGGAAAATCCTTCCCGCCAGTGTGGCACTTTGGTTCAAAGGGAGCCGGTTAGATGACCGTAACGAAATCCGCCCTGCGGAAAATACTGCGTGCCACGAGACAAGAACACGTCGCCGCCCAATCCAACGCGGTGCGCGCGCTCTTGTTTAACCGGCCGCCAAGACCGTTGATCGCCCATATCGAGCGGCAAGCAACAATCGGGGTCTATCACGCGAAAGGTGCAGAAGCTCCTGCAAGCGGATATGCCCGTTACTTTGCCGAGGAAGGCCACCGTATTGCACTTCCGTATTTCGATGCACGCGATGCTCCCATGGTATTTCGAGAACACACTGATCCATACGGCAACACCGATCTGAAAATTGGTCCATTCGGCATCCAGCAACCCAGCGAAAGCGCAAACCTGTTTGAGCCTGACATTGTTTTTGTCCCGCTGATAGGTTTCACCGCAATGAGAGACCGGCTGGGTCAAGGTGGTGGACATTATGATCGCTGGCTTGCGGAACATCCACGGGCGATGACCATTGGAATGGCATGGGATGTGCAATTGTTAGAGGACTTGCCGACCGAGCCGCATGATGTGAAGCTGGATGCCGTTGTTACACCGACGCGGTTGTACGGCCTCGATTGAAAGACAGATAGATGCGTGAAACTCCGACCTGGCGAATCCCTGCAGGCATTATTAGCTTGTTCATTGGCCTGATGATCTATGCAATTGTGATTGCCCGTTATGCACCAGATATCATCGGCACATGGCCTGGTCCGGCGCAGACGGTAGTCTATGTAATACTTGGCGTAATATGGCTTTTGCCGCTGCGCAATTTTCTTATCTGGATGGAAACTGGCAGCTGGACTGCGCCAGAGACCACGTCAGAACCCGATTCACCCCCCGATTAAGACGAACTACCGATGATCTGACAATGACGCTTGCGGCTTTGTCGCTTTGAAGGTTACTCCTGAGTAGATTTCGGGGATTGTATTTGGGCGAGGGGATTTCATGCGTTATTTGAACTTTTGGATTGCTCTGGTTTTGGCAAGCTTGCTGACCGCGCCGCCTTTGGCTGCACAAACGGGATGGCAGCGCCTTCAATCGGATTATGGCGCAACTTATCAAAGCGAGCGCAGCCAGAGCATGGTCTATGTCTTGTTGTTGTGGGAAATCGATCAGAAAGCAGGCACCAAGCTTGCGATGCAGCCCGACAGCGCATCTGAAAGTATCATTGAAAAAGCTCTAAACCTGCAGCCTTTTAAGGTTGAACAGATAGTCGCTGAAGACCTCTCCAATCAACGCATGCCCAAAATCACGGGCTATGCCACAACACCTCGCGGCCGTCAGGCTTTTGCGGCGACTTTGGCCAACAGAGGCAACTCGCGCCGACTGGTGATGATTTTTGATGATCCTGCCAAGATCGATAAAATGGGTCGCCGTGTGGGCAGTGTCTCGAATTTTGGATCAAGCATTGCAGCTGCCGATCGGGCAGGCTGGGTTCCTGGTCAAACTCCAACCCGTCCGAACAGTGCTACAAGACAGGCGCGCACAGCATCAAACATTCAGGCCACTACAAACAGGCAAGCTGTCTCTCAGCCCAAAACCATTCGGCGTTCGAAATACACTCTTCCCACAGACCAATCCGACTTCGACAAATGGCCGCTTACCGGAAAAATAACCCGCTCGCCCAATGCGAGGGACCCGCTCGCTCCGCGCGGATATTCGGCTGTGACCGGGCCTAAATTCAACGTAAGCACATTTGATGGCGCACTTCGCGATCTTGCTAAGGATGCCAAGATTACCATGACCGGCAAGCCATTCTACGAAGACCTCAATGCATGGAAGTTGTTTGATGGGCGGCAGTCGAAACTTGTAATGGTGACTACGACCCGGGGCGGCGAAAAGGGCGTATTAATGGCTTACATAGTCAAGCCAAAAACGAGCAGCGAATTTTCCATTTTGGCATACGAAGTGCCGGAACAGACTTTCCTTGAAGGCGGCGGCATCGTTAGAATGATGCTCATCCGCGGCATCATTCCTTCGACCGGAGTGTTTCAAAAAGGGCAAGTCGATAAAATCGCCCGCGCACCGTTCAAACAGCAAATGGCATTTTACGAAGCTGCATTAGACAAGCTTTATGAGCGCAAATCCCGCGAATTTATCGCTTCGCAAAGTGCGGTCACATTGCGGATGATGGAACTGAATTACGATTTGTTGCTTGGCGGTGATATCAGTTCACCATTCATTGCGGACTGAACTGTTCAAAACGAACCAAGCATTCGCATGCCTGCGCCATTTCTAATTCACACTTTTTATAAAGAAATGGCGCGAGTGACGAGACTTGAACTCGCGACCTCCGGCGTGACAGGCCGGCGCTCTAACCAACTGAGCTACACCCGCATAAAAGCAGTCGAAAACCGCTTGGGAGCGAGGCCATTAGTCCGGGTGCCAACGGCTGTCAACGCCCCCAGTCCCCAAACCTTGCAAAATTATTCTGCCAGTAGCAAAACCGGCGTTTCAATAAGCTTTTTCATCTCTTGAATGAAGCTTGCTGCATCATATCCATCGACCACTCGGTGATCGCATGAAATCGAGATATTCATCAGCTTACGCTTCTCAATCCGCTCGGCTCCATCAGGACCGGTGACAAACATTGGCCGCTCGATAATCCGGTTCGGACCAATAATAGCGACTTCTGGGCGATTGATAACCGGAGTTGTCGCAACCCCGCCGAGCGGGCCAAGCGATGTTATCGTGAGTGTTGAACCCGAAAGCTCATCGGACTTGGCAGAACCATCGCGCGCAGCATTCGCAAGGCGCCCAATCTCGCTCGCAAGCTGCCACAGATTGCGCGACTCGGCATTGCGAATGACGGGAACGATAAGGCCGCCATCGGTCTGCGTAGCCATGCCCAGATGCACCGACCCGTGGCGTGTCACAACGCCTGCTTCGTCATCATACCGCGCGTTTATCATCGGGAAATCAGGGATCAGCCGAGTGATTGCTGCAATCATCATTGGAAGCATGGTGAGCTTTGGTTTTTGCCCACGCGCAGAATTGAGATTGGCGCGCATCACTTCAAGTTCGGTGACATCGCATTCTTCGACATAAGTAAAATGCGGGATGTGGCGCTTTGAGGCTGCCATATTCTGAGCAATGCGCTTCCTCAGGCCAATCACCTTGATTGCTTCGTCTTCGCGTTTCTTGCCGAAAACTGCGAAGCCGCCACCAGCATTGTACGCGAGGAATTGATCAAGATCAGCGTGACGCACCCGGCCATCGGCAGCCGGTTTTATCTCACTCAAATCAATGCCGAGTTCTTTCGCGCGCTTACGTACAGCAGGAGAGGCAAGCACCTTCTCGGTTTTTGACATAGGTTCTGGTGCTGGACTTGGCTCAGGCAAAGAGACTGGCGCAGGCTCTGGTTTGAGCACAGGCTCTGCTTTAATTTCAGGCTTCGGTGCTTCATCAACCTTGGGTGAAGAAGCGGGTGTCTCTTGCACAGCCTCATCCTCAACATCACCCTCGACCTCTATAACCAGCAGCATTGAACCCACAGCGACCACATCGCCAAGCTCACCTGCAACTTGCGCCACAGTGCCAGTCACGGGGCTCTCGATGTCGATCGTCGCTTTGTCGGTCATGACATCAACGAGATGTTGATCCTCCTCGACCCTCTCGCCAACCCTCACGTGCCATTCGACAATCTCAGCCTCGGCCACGCCCTCGCCCACATCGGGCATATTGAATGTGAATTTTGCCATGGTCAGTCTTTCAGAATTGTATCGATGGCCTCGCCAATGCGGACAGGCCCCGGAAAATACGCCCATTCAAGGCTGTGAGGATAAGGTGTGTCGAACCCCGTCACGCGCTCCACTGGTGCTTCGAGATGGTAAAAACACCGCTCCGTTACCAATGCCGACAATTCCGCGCCAAAACCGGATGTGCGCGTTGCCTCATGCACAATCAGACAGCGGCCCGTTTTCGTCACCGATGCTTCAATCGCATCAATATCCAGCGGCATGAGCGTGCGCAGATCAAGGATATCTGCCTCCACACCCTTTTTCTTGCACACCGCCTCAGCCACATGGACCATTGTTCCATAGGCAAGCACCGTCAGCGCCTCGCCCTCATTAACATGACGGGCTTTACCAAGAGGGATTTTGTAATAACCCTCTGGAACTTCGCTATCAGGATGCTTTTTCCATGGTTCTACCGGGCTGTCATAATAGCCTGTAAAGGGACCATTATATATCCGCTTAGGCTCGAAGAAGATAACTGGGTCATTGTCTTCAATCGCGGAGATCAGCAGTCCCTTTGCATCGTAAGGCGTTGCCGGGATCACTGTTTTAAGACCCGCGACGTGGGTGAACAGGCTTTCAGGCGACTGCGAATGCGTTTGCCCGCCAAAAATCCCGCCGCCAAAGGGGGATCGCACTGTCATCGGCGCGATATATTCTGTCGCCGAACGATAACGCAGACGTGCGGCTTCTGAGATAAGCTGATCAAGGCCGGGATAGATATAATCGGCAAACTGAATTTCTGGCACCGGGCGAAGGCCATACGCGCCCATCCCTACGGCCACGCCGATAATACCGCATTCCGAAATGGGCGTATCGAACACGCGGGTTTTGCCGTGCTTTTCCTGAAGCCCAGCGGTGCAGCGGAAAACACCGCCGAAATAGCCGACATCCTCGCCCATGATGATTACATCATCGTCACGTTCCAACATGACATCGAGCGCTTCGTTGATCGCCTCGATCATATTGATCCTGCGGCTTACCGTCGGGGTATCCTGAGTGCACGTTTCCACCGTGCCGCCTTCCACTGACGCGCTCATTTGCCAGCTCCATCCATGGGGTGACTGTCGGGCCATTTGATCTTGCGTTCGCGCGTTGCCTGCTCGGCCTGTTCCTGAAGGTGCCAAGGCAGATCCTCAAAAACGTCTTCGAACATGGTGTGGAAGGGGTGATGGAGGCCATGGCCAAGGATACCGTTTTTCTCGGCCTCCTTGGTGGTTGCTTTCACCTCTTGCGCGCACGCTTCGTCCATTGCGGCCTGACGATCCTCATCCCACTCGCCAATGGCGATCAGATGGTCTTTCAGGCGCGTGATCGGATCGCCCAGCGGCCATTCCAATTGCTCTTGCGCGCTGCGATATCCCGAAGGATCATCCGAGGTTGAGTGCCCTTCTGCGCGGTAAGTAAAATACTCGATCAAGGTAGGGCCTTGGTTCGCTCTGGCCCGGTTCGCCGCCCATTGCTGCGCAGCGAAGCATGCAAGCGCATCATTTCCATCGACCCGCAGGCCAGCAAGGCCATATCCCAAAGCGCGCGCGGCAAAAGTGGTGCGTTCTGCGCCTGCAAAACCAGAGAAACTGGAAATGGCCCACTGGTTGTTGATAACGTTGAGGATAACCGGTGCATTGTAAACTGTCGCGAAGGTGCAGGCGCTGTGGAAATCGCCCTCTGCCGTGGAGCCTTCACCAACCCATGTAGCAGCAATCCGACTATCGCCTTTGCTAGCAGAAGCCATGGCCCAACCAACTGCTTGCGGGGTTTGCGTTGCCAGGTTGCCCGAAATGCTGAAAAAACTGTGCTCACGGCTCGAATACATGATCGGCAACTGCCGACCTTTCAACTTGTCGCCTTTGTTCGAATAGATCTGATTGATCATCTCAATGAGGGGGTATCCTCGCGCGATAAGAATGCCCTGCTGGCGGTAGGAGGGAAATACCATGTCATCGGCTGCAAGCGCCATAGAAGCGGCCACGCTGGTCGCCTCTTCGCCAGTGCATTTCATGTAGAACGACGTCTTCCCCTGCCGTTGCCCTCGAAACATGCGTTCATCAAATGCGCGTACCATTGCCATGTGGCCCAGCATCGTGCGCAAGGTTTCGGGATCAAGCTTGGGGTCCCATGGCCCGTGCGCTTTGTTGTCATCTCCAAGAACCCGCACCAGGCCATAAGCGAGGCTTTTCATATCCTCGGGCTTTGTCGCTTCATCCGGGCGCGGCTGGTCACCGGGCTTACCTATGTCGATGTCCGAAAAATCCGCTTTGTCGCCAGGGCGAAATTTAGGCTCTGGCACATGCAGGGCTAGCTGCGGACGGTTACCTGAAGAATTGGCCGCATCGGCCATAGATTACTCTCCCAAAACGGTGTTGGGATCATCGGGTATGCGAGGCAAAAAGCTCGGTCAAGCGATGTAAGCTACACCGCAACAGGAGCCTTGATCGGGGGCAGCGGCGCGTAATCATGCACCTCAAAATCGGTGATTGAGTAATCGAAAATTGTTTCAGGCTTTCGGGTGATTTCCAACTTTGGCGCACCGTTTGGCTCGCGAGTCAGTTGCTCTTCGATCAAATGCGCATGATTGCGATAAAGATGAACATCGCCCCCCATCCACACAAGCTCGCCCGCTTGCATCCCAGTCTGATCAGCCATCATTCGGGTGAGCAATGCGGCTGACCACAGATTAAACGGCAAGCCAAGGGCTACATCGCAGGATCGCTGGTAGAGAACGCAATTGAGCCGCGCATACTCTGCGCTGCCTGAGACATGAAACTGATAGGTCTTGTGACACGGCGGTAAAGCCATCTGGTCCAGCTGTGCGACATTCCATCCTTCGATGATATGGCGGCGACTACCAGGATTGTTGCGCAGGCTCTCAACCACTTGTGCGACTTGGTTGATGCCCTCGCCTTTTTCGTAAAGGCCATCCTTGCGGTACTGGTATGTGGGCCAATCCACCCATTGCTTGCCATAGACAGGGCCGAGATCGCCCCAGCGTTTGGCGAAAGCCTCATCATCCGCGATGCGGTGCATAAAGGATGTGACGCTGATCGTATCGCCTGTCTCTTTGACATAGCGCGCATGAGGCCATTCGTTCCAGATCTTCACCCCTTGCAGTACGAGCGGGCGGATATTGGTCTCACCCGTCAAAAACCAGAGCATTTCGCGCGTCGCAGTCTTCCAATAAACGCGCTTAGTCGTCAGCAGCGGCATCTCTCCGTCCGCCAGATCATACCGCAATTGCGCCCCGCAAATCGAGCGTGTGCCAATACCAGTGCGATCAGACCTCTCATCACCCTCTTCCCAAATGCGCCGCATCAGATCGAGATATTGCCATTCAGGATGCGCACCGGGGTTGCCGGCGCCGTGGACTTTAGGGGGGATCGTTTCGGTTGTGTGTAGACTCGCCATAGGTCGAACTATAGGACGCAAAGCACGCCTTGCCACCCCGCCCATCCACACTTACCTACATGCGGCTGGCGGCATCTCAAACTATAGACTGCGCGACAAAGCCCAGAGCAACTGTCAAAACGCCCAAGCCAGCTGATAATTGCACGCGCAGCAGCATGAAATCTCGGTGTGCAAAGCCCAATACGCGATCAATTGCTGGCGATAGAGCTATGAAGGCGCCCAAATACATGAGCGCAGGCCCCGGCCATTCCCAGCCAAACGTCCATGGCAGGAACAGCGCCACAGCGATCAGGCTGGGCATCACAGCAATGACATAGGCACCCGAACTCGCTTTGCCCGATTGGATCGCTTGCCCCCACCATACACCGCCCAGAAAGCTGAAAATCGCCGCAGCATAGGCAAATCCGCCTGCAATCGCGGAATAAGCGTACTCATGGCCGCTCAAGGCGAGCCCTAGACACAGGCTTTGCGGTAGCAATCCAGCATAGCCCAGTAGCCGAGCAGCAGGCGTAAGCGAATTAGATGGGATCTTGTTTTCGTCGTTCATGGCCTCTCAAGCGCATGGCATCGAACCCGGTTCCCGCTTGCAGACAGGAACGAGGGGCACCAATTGGAGTTTGTTGTAAAAGCCCCTTTCAAAAGGCCGCATCTCTAGTGTCTGATGATTTTTCTGATCTGCCCGAGTCTGAACGCCCCCGTGAAAGCGAGCGAGAAGCTCGGTCACGCCATCGCGCCGTACCCTCGGGAAGGCTGTCCCGATTTTCGACTTTCGGTAAGCTTGTTGGAGGCGTTGCTGGCGGCATGGCCGCCGAAGGCGCGCGTCGGCTAACGAGTGGGGAGAAGATTTCAACCCGCGACCTGATCCTGACACCTGGCAATGCCAAACGCCTTACTGAGCGGCTTTCTCATCTTCGCGGGGCTGCCATGAAAATGGGCCAGATGATCAGTTTGGATGCAGGTGAATTTCTTCCTGACGAACTGGCCAAAATCATCGCAACTCTTCGCGATCAGGCGCATTTCATGCCTGCAAAGCAATTGGACGGTGTGCTCAAAGCCGAATGGGGCAATGATTGGCGACGTCAGTTCAAATGGTTCAACCCGCGTCCAATCGCCGCCGCAAGCATTGGACAGGTCCACAAAGCTCTCACTCGTGATGGCCAATTGCTGGCGATCAAAGTGCAGTATCCCGGAGTTGCGAAAAGCATTGATAGCGATGTCGATAATGTGATGACGCTGCTGAAAGTCGCGGGCTTTGCGCCGCCTGAGCTTGAAGTCGATAAACTGCTCGCCGCAGCCAAAAAACAATTGCACGAAGAGGCGGATTACGAACGCGAAGGCCAACAACTGGAGCTGTACCGCAAGAAACTCGCGGGTGTGCCGGGATTTGTCGTTCCTACTTTGCATAAAGAGCTAACGAGAGGGTCGATCCTTGCGATGTCATTCGAAGAAGGCGTCGATATCGAGGAATTGGGAAAAGAACCCGAAGATCGCCGCGACGAAGTGTTCGGTCGTCTGTTGCGCTTGGTGACGCGCGAATTGTTTGAATTTGGCGTGATGCAAACCGATCCCAATTTCGCGAATTTTCAATACCGCAGGGACACTGGCGAAATTGTCCTGCTCGATTTTGGCGCGTGTCGCCCGGTGGATCCGGATGTCGCCAACGGCTATCGCAAAATGCTGGAGGCGGGCCTTGTTGGAAACCGCGATGAAGTGCGCCAAGCTACACTTGATGCAGGCTTTATGCAGCCTGTTGTGGTTGAGAAACATGGCGAGCGCGTCGATAAGATGATTGATATCGTAATCAATGAAATGCGCCGCGATGCGCCGTTTGACTTTGGTGACCGCGCCTTCATCCCTGACTTGCGCGAAGAAGGATTTGAGATTGCGCAGGATAAAGACACATGGGCCTTTCCACCGATTGAAACATTGTTCGTTCAGCGCAAAGTGAGCGGTACCGCGCTTTTGGGTGCCCGGCTAAAAGCCAAAGTGAACATACGCCGCATTACGGAAGACGTTTTGGCAAACACCAAACCAATGGCGGCAAAAGCTGCTTAAGAATTGCTTTGCATTCTCGCTTCCACCTCGGCAGGTGTCTTGACGATCTCCAGTTGAGAGGCAATCCAGCGGTCCACATACGCCTCCAGCACATCTAGCGGGACTGATCCATTTTCAAGCACGGTATCGTGAAAAGCGCGCAGATCAAAACCATTGCCTAGCTCGCTTTCAGCTCGGCTGCGGAGTTCGCGGATTTTCAGTTCGCCTACTTTGTAAGCCAGAGCCTGACCAGGCCAAGTGATGTAGCGATTGACCTCAGCATCGATATTACCGGGCGAAAGAGCCGTATTATCCAGCATGTAGGTGACTGCTCGCTGCTTGCTCCACCCTTTTGAATGAATACCAGTGTCGACGACCAGACGCGTCGCGCGCCACATTTCATAAGACAACCGGCCCATCTGTTTGGCAGGCGTATCATAGAGGCCCATTTCAATACCAAGCCGCTCTGAATAGAGTCCCCAGCCCTCAACAAAGGCGGTAAAGTATGTTCCAATAGCGCGCAGCGGGTGGATATCGAGCTCTTGCTGCAAGGCAATCTGATGGTGATGACCCGGGACCGCTTCATGCACACCTAGCGCGGGCAGTTCCCATAAGGGCCGCTGATCAAGCTCGGTCAGATTTAGCCGGTAAATGCCCGCTTGACCTGTCTCCAGCGAACCTCTTTCGTAATAGGCAGTAGTGTTACCGGGTGCTTGTGCTGCTGGAATGGGCAGGACTGTATACGGAAGGCGAGGAAGCTTTCCGAACAGCTTTGGCATCCACAAATCAATCTCTTTCGCCAGTGCCTGCGTAAAGCGCAGATATTCCTGCGGATCAGCCATATAATATTGCGGATCAGTGCGCAGGTGCTCGATATACGCCTCGCGCGTGTCAAACCCTGCAGAAGCAGCGACATCTTCCATTTCAGCGCGAATGCGGGCAACTTCGGACAAACCCAGATCATGCACTTCATCGGCAGTCATATCGGTGGTTGTGAAGCTTTTGACGCGGTAATCGTAGTATTCTTTGCCCCCCGGTGTCGCGAGGATGCCGGGCGTGCCCGAACGACAATTGGGCGCGTATTCTTCAGTGTAGAATTTCAGGAGCGCGCGGTACGATGGCACGATAGAATTCTCGATAGCAACCGCGACATCTTGCCTAATCTGCTCCCAATCCTCTTCGCTGATCGATCCCGGCCTATCGCCTGCCACCGGACGCCAAAACGCAGAATCTGTCACATCATCGACGATCTGCGCAGCGATTGCGTTTTCGACGCCCCGCATAGGTTCACAAGCATGTGTGAGGCCGCGCTCTACTGCCGTCCGACTGCGGGCAATGCCGGCTTCGTTCACGGACTGAAACGCTACCAGCCTATTCGAATAGCTTTCAAAATCGGCCTTTGTGAAAAATGGAGAGCGATTGGGAAGCGACACAAAATTTGTGAACCAGCCGCCGCGATTGGTAAAGATCTGATAGCGGGTGTGATCGTATTGCGCGCCGCTTAGTCCATCTCTCAGGCTGCGTCGCATGATTGCATAATCAACTTGCAAATCATCCGGTAACTCATTTTGCTCAATCTGATAGAGCCGCCCTAGAAATCCTTCGCTTTGGATTGCTAACCTATCATAATTCTCGAGCGATAGATCGCTGAGCTTTCCATCGCCTCGCCTGTCCCCAATACTCGTTGCGAGCAGAGGTGCATTTTCCAGCGTCGCCTCCCAAATCTCTTCGCGCAGTTCTTCGTAATCGCTTTGCGCATCGGCAAAGGCGGGCGCGGATATAGCAGCGCAAGCAAACGTTAGAGCAAAAGCAATCGGACGCATGGACATCTCCCTCTAGTTCAACCTGCATATTGCGTGATGCCATCATGGTCCAGTAGGTGCATGTTATGCCCAAACCCGCTTTGTTGTTCGTATGTCTTGGCAATATCTGCCGTTCTCCCTTGGCCGAAGGGGCGATGCGCGCAGCCGCGTCCCGATCTGGCCTGTCGGTTGAAATTGATAGCTGCGGGACGGCTGCATACCATGTTGGCTCTCCCCCCGATCCCCGTTCTATCGAAACAGCCGCAACCAAGGGGATTGATATCTCGGACCTTCAGGGCCGGCAGCTTTCGCAAGCAGACTTCAATCGTTTCACATATATCTTTGCGATGGATCACGATAACTTGCGCAACATCAAAGCGGTCAGACCGCATGGATCAAGCGCCAACGTGATGCTGCTTATGGATATGGTCGAAGGCCGCGAAGGCTCTGCCATCGCCGATCCATATTACGATGACGATGGTCAATTCGAGGCTACGTGGCAAGACGTGCATGCTGCGGCGCAAGCTATCGCCGAAATGCTATCCTCCGCGCAATAATTGCACACCCCAATCGCGCTCAAACAGATACAGTAAAATTCGCGCCGCCTCGCCACGGCCGGAGGTTAATCCGCCGTCGCGGTCAATCAACAGCCTCGCATCAGCATGCGCAATTGGGAGCAGTTTTTGCACCTGATCGAGATCGGCAATCCGAAAGGCAGCCTCACCGGATTGGCGCGTGCCGAGTAGCTCTCCGCCGCCGCGTAGTTCAAGATCTTCCTCAGCGATGCGAAAACCATCCTGCGTCTCTCGCATCAGAGCAAGGCGTTTCTTGCCCGTTTCCGACAACTCATTGCCGCGCAATAACAGGCAACGGCTTTTTTCAGAGCCACGCCCCACTCGGCCACGCAATTGGTGCAATTGCGCAAGACCAAAGCGTTCTGCCTGCTCGATCACCATCAAAGTGGAGCTTGGTACATCAACGCCCACTTCAATCACTGTTGTTGCGATTAGTAGCTTCGCCCCGCCGCTGGCAAAGCGTTCCATGTTGGCGTCTTTGATTTCAGGCTTCAATTGGCCGTGAACCATCACGACATCATCGCCGAAACGCTCTTTAAGACCAGCGTAGCGAACCTCAGCAGCAGCAATATCCGCGACTTCACTATCGCGCACCATAGGGCAAACCCAATACGCCTGCTGTCCCGTCGTTAAATGGCGTTCAACGCCTGCCACCACGTCCTCTAACCGGTCTTGCGCTACCACCAGCGTTTCAATCGCCTGCCTCCCCGGAGGCAGCTCATCCAGGCGGCTAACATCCATTTCGCCATATTGCGCCAAAGTCAAAGAACGCGGGATAGGTGTCGCAGTCATTGCAAGAGTATGCGGGGCACGCCTGCCCTTGCCTGCCAGTGCCAACCTTTGCGCAACGCCAAACCGGTGCTGTTCATCGATCACCACAAGTCCCAGATCTTTGTAGCTAACCGTGTCCTGAAAAATCGCATGTGTGCCAACCAGAATATCAATCGAGCCATCGAGCAAACCCATCAATATACTCTCGCGCTCCTTGCCTTTGGCGCGGCCCGTAAGAAGAGCGATTTCCACACCTGTGGGTGCAGCCATTTGGCGCAGCGTTTCAAAATGCTGTCGTGCAAGGATTTCAGTGGGGGCCAGCATTGCCGCCTGCATCCCCGCCTCAACGGCAATCAACATCGAAGCCAGCGCGACCACGGTCTTGCCAGCGCCAACATCGCCTTGCAGCAAGCGCAACATTGGAGCCTCTTGCTGCAAATCTCCTTCGATCTCGGCAATTGAACGTTTTTGTGCGCCGGTCATTTCAAACGGCAATTGCAGCTTTGCTCGCAAGCTTCCATCACCCGCCAACGCCCGACCTTTGCGGCGACGGCCTTCTGCTTTCACCAGCAGCAAGGCAAGTGAATTGGCGAGCAGTTCATCGTAAGCAAGCCGGTCGCGCGCCTTTTCATGCTCACCCTTATGAGCAAGCTGCAATGCATCGCGCCATGTCGGCCAGCCTGCTTTGTCAAACTGCCCCGGCTCAATCCATTCCGGCAGTTCAGGCGTTTTCTCTAAGCTTTGAAAAATCAGCCCGGAAACACGCGGCTGTGTAAGCCCCTCTGACAGGCGGTAAACAGGCTCATTCAAACGAGCAAGGTGCGCTGAGCTTTCCTTCTCAATATGATCGGGGTGCACAATCTGGAGCATGTCTCCATAGCGGTCGAGCCTCCCTGCCACCCAGCGTTTCTCTCCAACCGTAAGCTGCTTTTTTGCGGTGTAAGAGGCACGACCAAAATAGGTGAGCGCGCAGATATTGCCCGCATCATCCTGAGCGATCACGCGGTAGGGTCCCCGCCCAGGATTGCGTGCACCGCGGTGTTCGGTGGGCGTCAGCGCGACAATTACCTGCTCGCCTTCTGCGCCTTCGTCCAGATCAGCAATAGCGCGCCGGGTCACGAACCTTTCTGGTAGATGATAGGCAAAATCCTTCAGCCGCGTGAGGCCCAGCTTCTCAAGAGGTTTGGCAAGCTTAGGCCCGACGCCATCAAGGGTGTCGCTTGTCGCAAACAAAGGGTTGAGAACATCAGGGCGCATTGCATGTCCTCTAAAGCACCATCGGCATCGCGACGGAAGTCAGGATTGCGTTTAGATTGAGTGCACCTGTTGATACCGATCGCAGTCCTTCGACCGGCTCAGGAGATCCTTTCGCTGGCGCAATGAAATGGCTAAGGTGTCGACCATGACCGACACCCCCACATTCGACGCTCGCGCCTTTAAAGACAGAATGGCCCGCGCCAAATTTCGTGCCTGGCATCGCGGCACGCGCGAAGCGGACTATATGATCGGCGGTTTTTTTGATCGCTACAGCGATAAGTGGGGCGAGGCTGAGCTTCGGTGGTTTGAAGAGCTGCTTGAAGAAGATGACGTCGACATCATGGCTTGGGCCTTAAAAACACAAACCGTTCCAGCAAAATTTGCAGGACCCCAGATTGAGGCGATGATGAGGCTCGATTACGTCGACATTCCGCGCTAGGCGGTTTTCGACAATTGCGATTTTTATAGCCCTGTGCGGAAACGCTCAGGGCCTTTTGAGTTCGATTACCCGATGGCCGATTTATCCCGCATACTTGCCGCGAAAACCCCGCTGACCCTGTCTTCGCTTCCCCGCGGAGCAGTTCCTCTGATCATGAGCGATCTGGCACGCGCATCCCAAACCAACCAAAAGACAAGACGAGCCGTCTTTATTGCCGCAGATGATGCAGCAATGCGCGGTGTGGCAGAGGCTGCACGCTTCTTTGCCCCGGAACTTGAAGTGCTCGAATTTCCGGCGTGGGATTGCCTGCCATACGACCGGGCATCACCTGCACTTTCCATCAGCGCGGCGCGTTTGTCGGCTTTGTTCAAACTGCAATCTGGCGGCGCGAAACCGCAATTGCTGGTCACGACAATCAACGCTTGCCTTCAACGCGCACTAACTCCGTTCCGCATCCGTGAAAGCGTACGCGAATTCAAAGCAGGCACAACAATCGGGCATGACAGTCTGGCCGCGCTGCTAACCCGCCAAGGATATTCGCGCACGGATACCGTTGTGGACCACGGCGAATTTGCAGTGCGCGGGTCAGTGGTTGACATCTTTCCCTCCTCTTTAGACCAGGGGTTAAGGCTCGATTTCTTTGGCGATGAGCTGGAAAGTCTTCGCCTGTTTGATCCCTCCACCCAGCGCTCCAACGGGCGTCTGGACGAACATCTTTTGCTGCCCGCATCCGAGGCCTTGCTTGATCCCGACAGCATCAAAAGGTTCCGTTCACGCTATCGCGAACAATTTGGCGCGGCCGCTACGCAAGACCCGCTATATTCAGCAGTAAGCGATGGGCGGCGATTGGCGGGAATGGAGCACTGGCTGCCACTGTTCGAAGATCGTCTGTCATCCTTGTTCGAGCATCTGGATGCGGATGATGTCGTGGTCATCGACCAAAGCGCGCTGGGAGCAGGTGAAGAACGCCTCAAAGACATTGCTGATTATCATGAGCAACGCACCCGCATTGCAGGGGAAAAGTCAGGATCATACCGCCCCTTGGCCGCCAATGCTCTCTACCTTGGCCAAACAGAACTTGACGAGGCACTAGCAAACGCACCAGCTCATAAAGCAAGTGTATTTGCTGCCCCCGAAAATGAAAACGCGCTCGATTTCGGGTTCAAGGCATCGCGCGATTTCACGCCTGAGCGCGCGCGCGGTGACAATGTCTATGATGCAGCGACTGCGCATTTTGCATCACTCACCAAGTCAAAGCGCAAAGCCTTGTTCGCCGCTTATTCAAAAGGGTCGGCCAAACGCATCGCATCTATACTTGAGGAAGCAGGGACGCCGACTGCGCTCGCGACAAACTGGCAGGAGGCCCAAGGGCTCGCAGCCAAAGGTCAGGTTGCAGCGATGGTTCTTCCGCTTGAAACTGGCTTTGCCAACGAAACCCTGGAACTGCTGACCGAGCAAGATGTGCTGGGTGATCGCCTTGTGCGGCGCAAGAAAAAGCGCAAAGGCTCCGACGCCTTTCTTGCAGAGCTGCAGGCACTTGCGCGAGGGGATCTGGTTGTTCATGTAGAACACGGGATTGGCAAGTATTTAGGCCTTGATCCTGTCCCGGTCGGCAAAAGCCAGCACGATTGCGTATCGTTGGAATATGCAGGCGGCGATAAGCTGTTTATTCCGGTTGAGAACATTGATGTCTTGTCCCGTTACGGCTCATCCGAAGATGCTGTCCCGTTAGACAGACTTGGCGGTGAAGCTTGGCAAAAACGCCGCGCGCGCCTCAAAGAACGCATCACCGCCATTGCCGGCGAGCTGATGAAAGTCGCCGCTGCACGCGCGCTCAAAAAAGCGCCCGTTTTTGAAGCGGAGGAAGCGAGCTTTAACCAGTTTGTGGACCGGTTCCCATGGGAGGAGACCGAGGACCAGGACGCGGCAATCACCGATGTGTTGCGTGATTTGGAAAGCGGCAAGCCGATGGACCGGCTTGTGTGCGGTGATGTGGGTTTTGGAAAGACCGAAGTTGCCTTGCGCGCCGCATTTGTCGCAGCCATGAACGGACAGCAAGTCGCGGTCGTTGCGCCCACCACCCTACTTGCCCGTCAACATTATCAGAATTTTTCAGAACGCTTCGCAGGCTTTCCTTTAAACGTGGGTCGGCTTTCCCGGCTGGTGCCCTCTAAGGAAGCTACAGAAACTCGCGAAGGACTTGCCTCTGGTGACATAGATATCATCGTCGGCACTCATGCGATCCTGTCAAAGACTACCGAGTTCAAAAATCTCGGCCTGGTGATTGTCGATGAAGAACAGCGTTTCGGCGTGACGCACAAGGAAAAGCTCAAAACACTGCGCGCCGATGTGCATATGCTGACGCTGACGGCAACGCCTATCCCGCGAACATTGCAAATGGCAATGACGGGCCTTCGCGAGCTTTCCACCATCCAGACCCCGCCTGTCGACCGACTGGCTGTCCGCACTTACGTGATGGAATGGGACGAAATGGTGATGCGCGAGGCTCTGCTGCGAGAACACCATCGCGGCGGGCAAAGTTTCATCGTCGTGCCGCGCATTTCCGATATGGCCGATGTTGAGGAATGGCTGCGTGAAACCGTGCCGGAAGTGAAATCCGTCTCTGCCCATGGACAGATGGGCGCAGGTGAGATCGAAGAGCGGATGAGTGCCTTTTACGAAGGCAAATACGACGTGCTGTTATCGACCACCATTGTTGAAAGCGGCCTTGATCTACCCAGTGCCAACACCATCATCATCCACCGGGCGGACCGATTTGGCCTAGCTCAGCTATACCAATTGCGTGGTCGCGTTGGCCGATCAAAACTGCGCGCGTATGCTTATCTCACTTACGCCAAAGACGTGCAGCTTTCCGAAATAGCGGAAAAGCGCCTAAAAGTGTTAGGCGATCTCGATAGCTTGGGCGCGGGCTTCCAGCTTGCCAGCCACGATCTTGACATACGCGGTGCAGGCAACTTGCTTGGCGATGAGCAATCAGGCCATATCCGCGAAGTTGGCTTTGAGCTGTACCAATCCATGCTGGAAGACGCCATCATGGCCGCGAAAGCAGGCGAGGCAGGGCTGGAAGCTGCAAAAGACGCGATTTCGCCTCAGATCACAGTTGATGCACCGATTATGATCCCAGAGGAATACGTGCCCGATCTCGCTGTGCGAATGGCGCTTTACCGCCGCTTAAACCAGGCGCAAGACAAGGCAGAAATTGAAAGTATGGCGGCTGAGATGATTGACCGTTTTGGCGATCTGCCTGCACCTACGCAAAACCTGATACGCCTGATCGAAATCAAGCATCAGGCAATATTGGCCAAAATCGCCAAGATTGACGTGGGTGCGCGTGGAACGCTTGTGACATTCCATAAAGACAGCTTTCCCGATGGACCCGGCCTTATCGCCTATGTCGACAAGCTTAATCAGAGCCGCGAGGGCACTGCAAAACTGCGACCCGATATGAAGCTCGTGATCAACAGGGCATGGGGTGATCCGCAAAGCAGGCTAAACGGGCTGTTCCAGCTAACCAAAGGATTGTCCCGGATCGCGCAAAAAGCGCAGCGTACAAAAGCCAAGAAAGCAGCCTAAACCTGAGCGGACCGCGCCATACCGAGCATTTCGTCACTGCTCATCGGTTCGGCCCTTAAGAAACCCTGCCAGTAATCGCATCCCTCGCTGATCACGGCAGCGCGTTGGATCTCGCTTTCAATCCCTTCAGCATACACATCAAGACTGAGCGCTCTGCCTAGCCCCATAATCGCGCGCAGGACGGCGATGGCTTTCGAATCGCCCGGAATGCCCTCAACCATAACGCGATCAAGCTTGATGGCATCGAGTGGCAGTTCGCGCAGATATCTAAAATTGCAAAAGCCCGCGCCAAAATCGTCAAGAGCGGTCATAAAACCGAGGTTACGCAGGCCAGACAAAGCAATGCTCGCCTGCTCCAAATTGCGCAAAAGCAGATCTTCGGTGATCTCAAGCATCAAACGAGCAGGATCAATACCGCTCATCCCGATCAATTCGGCAAAATCAGCGGGAAACCGGGGGTCGCCCATCTCTTCGGGCGTAATATTCAAAGATAGGCGCAAGTGGTCGGGCCACATAGCCGCTTCTTTCAATGCCTGCGCCACAACATGACGCGACAACGGGGCAACCAACGCCGCGCGTTCGGCAATCGCAAAAAGATCACTGGCGCCGATTTCGCCCAAGGAAGGATGCTGCCAGCGAGCAAGCGCTTCAGCGCCGCTAACCGATGAATCCCGGGAGACAAACTGCGGTTGAAATCGAACTTCGATTTCGTTGTGATCCAGCGCGCGCAGCAAATCCTGTTCAAGTGCGCCTGCCGGCACCCCCGGAAGGATACCACGAGGCGCGCCTCTCAGCGATGTTCTGTTATAGTTTTGACCCTTTTGCATTACTCCTTACCTAGTCGTATTTTTACAAAAGCAGGCATTACAATTGCAAAACGACCTGAATTGGAACATCAGGAAAACTTCGTAGATGCGTAGGGGAGTAACTTCTGCGCGCAGGTGTCGATATCCATTCAGGATGCAGCGCAGAGCTAAGCACGAGTAAAAATGGACGCCAAAACAACTTCCGCGCCCAAGCCATCACCGATGGATGATGATGGTTATCCCCGAATTGCGCTAGTCGCGTGTGACACGCATCGCGCACAAACTGCACGCGGCGCGTTGCTCGATCAGCACAATTGGTGCCCATTATCTGAAGCGCGCATAGCCGTCGTGCTAGGGGGCGATGGCTTTATGCTGCAAACGCTTCACTCGATGCTTGATGCGGGCCGCGTGATCCCGGCCTATGGTATCAACCTGGGCACTGTCGGGTTTATGATGAACCCGTTTGATGAGAATATGTCGGTCCTCGATAGGCTATCAAGCACCAAATCAAAACGCATTGCACCGCTTAGGATCAGAGCAACTACGCAAGACGGTTCAATCCATGAGATGTTGGCGATCAATGAATTGTCGCTTCTTCGTGAGACCCGTCAAACCGCCAAAATTGAAATCACTGTCGGCAGCCGCGTGCGTATTGCTGAATTGGTTGGCGATGGAGTCCTCGTTGCAACACCTGCTGGGTCCACGGCCTACAATTTTTCCGCCAATGGCCCGATCCTGCCACTCGATAGCCACATGCTTGCGCTGACCCCGATCAGCCCCTTTCGGCCAAGGCGCTGGCGCGGCGCGATCCTGCCCGACCAGATGCGCATAAAGCTACGAGTGCTTGATCCTGCCAAACGTCCTGTTTCCGCAGTGGCCGACCAAAAGGAATTGCGTGATATCGCAGAGGTCACAATCGACGTCGCACACGACACAAACCTTGAACTGTTATTCGACCCTGGCCAGTCTTTGGAAGACCGCATCGTTTCAGAGCAATTTGTGGTTGATTAGGATTTGTGCGTTATACCCTCTTGCATTGAGTAATTGGCGCTCATATACGCTCCTTCTCGCACCGGAGAGAAAACCCGCGTGCTGCTCCCCGATAGCTCAGCGGTAGAGTAGGTGACTGTTAATCACTTGGTCGTTGGTTCGAATCCAACTCGGGGAGCCATTTTTCCTTATGAACTCACTTTATAATTGATTGCCTCGGACCAGACCCCTGGGCCTGGATTGCCGTTTATATCGAGCGCCGGATTGAATCGTGCATACCGTCTCATCCCTAAACAAGCAGCATCATCCAGCACCTTGTGACCGCTTGATTTGTTGATTGTACAACTAACCGCTCTTCCCGCAGCATTCACCTTCACTGTAAGAGCCACCCGTCCTTGAAGCCGTTCCCTCTTCGCTTTTGATGGGTAATTCTTTGCAATCCTCGCCAGCCAAACATTGCGCTTGATAGGAATGGGGAAGCGAGATTTATCAACAATAGGCTCAAGCTGTCTCTGGTTCGTAGTTTCCGCAAGCAAGGTTTGCCCAGCAAAAGCCCCAATCACAAACGCCCCAATTGCACTCAACACCGCTGTCTTCGTGAACATGTTTCCACCCTTTGCCCATTTCAAACCACGAGGAATAACTTCAACCCGGCGACATGAACGAGGAATTTACGCTAAATCCCGGCAAGCACCCTGCCCCCCACAACGAGAACCAACACCGCAGTCAGCCAGCGCACCCATCGTTGGGGGAGCACTTTGACCGCCATGAAGCTTCCGATTTGCCCTCCGATAACGACCGCGATTAGCAGTGGTAGACTGTACCCAATAGCTCCCATAAACGCACCCGGTCCTTGTTTAGCCAGTTGCCCCGCGAGGCCAAACAGCGAGTTTATGAAGATAAACAGACTTGCTGTTGCTGCGATTGCGCGTGTGTCTTTCCAACGCGTCAGGTGCAATAGAGGAGCAAGGAATATTCCTCCGCCGATACCAACCAGTCCAGCAAGGAAGCCTATGGGCGCGGCGACAAACGGCATCGCTTTGGCAAATGGTGTAGGAGATCCCGACTGAGCATCGCCCACCGGGATTATCAGAGCAGCACCTGTCAGCACCAAGCTTGCGCCCAGCAATGTCAAAAACAGCGTTTCATCAACAGGGATCATCCCGCCAATAAACGCAGCTGGCGCGGCTAAGCCGGTGAGCAACAACGCTCCCTTCCAGGGCGTCACTCGTGCTCTGGCAAAACGTATTGTCGAGCCCGCAACCACTACGATATTGCACGCGAGCGCGACAAGCGGAAGGAGCCGGTAATCCAGTCCCGAAATCGCTAACAACGCGGCATAGGTTGAACCGCCGCCAAACCCCACACTGGCATACAGAAGAGCGGTCAGCGCAAATGCAAATGCAAGCAGCGTCGGGACAGCTCCGATCATGTCAGTGTATCAGCGCTGCATCCGTCAGCACTACGCCGCAGGCTTTGCACCCACGGCGCCATGGCAATGCTTATATTTACTGCCTGACCCACATGGGCATGGCGAATTGCGGCTGACATCAAGATTCGCATAGGGGTTATCACGGTTCGCCCCGCCCGGTCCCGATGCCGCGCGCGGACTACCAGCAAGCGATCCGAATAATTCGGGGCGCTCGGCAGAGCCATCTCCATCATTCGAATTGTCGAGCCCTGTCAACGGATCAATATGACCTGTGAGGAAATCGGGAAGGTCAGGCAGAGCTTGCGGCTCAGGCTGCTGCTGCACCAATTCCGCGCGGAACAGGATTTTGGTCACTTCCTCGCGCAGAGTATCGAGCAGACCTTCAAACAGGCCAAAGGCTTCCTGCTTGTATTCATTGATGGGCTGTTTCTGCGCAATTCCGCGCATCCAGATCACCTGACGTAAAGCGTCCAAGGTCGCCAGGTGCTCTTTCCAATGGTAATCAAGCTGACGCAGCAGCACTTCCTTTTCCACCGAACGCCATTGCGCTTCATCATATTTGCCAACCTTTTCGTCCATCAATTGATCGGTGATGGTGCGAATACGTTCTTCGAGGATTTCGGGTTCGACCTGATCTTCTTCGAGCCATTCATCGAATGGGACTTTGAGGTTGAAGACTTCTTCCAGTTTCTCTTCGAGCCCGGCGATATCCCATTGTTCAGGATAAGATCCGGGAGGACACGCAGTGCCAACCATCGCATTGACTGTATCGTGCCGCATGTCGAGCACCACATCATCCACCGCTTCGGCATCCATGATTTCAGAACGCTGCTCGTAAATGACCTTGCGCTGATCGTTCATGACATCATCGTACTGGACGACTTGCTTACGCGCCTCGTAATTGCGCCCCTCGACCTTTTTCTGTGCAGTTTCAATAGCTTTCGAAAGCCACTTGGAACCGATAGCCTCACCATCTTCGAGGTTTGAATTCATCATTTTGGCAAACAATGTGTCCGGACCAAAGATGCGCAGAAGATCGTCTTCGAGGCAGAGATAGAAACGCGACAATCCCGGATCCCCCTGACGACCCGAACGGCCGCGCAACTGGTTATCGATACGGCGGCTTTCATGACGCTCTGTGCCTAAGACGAACAGACCGCCTGCTTCCAAAACTTTCGCTCTTTCTGCTTGCACTTCTTCCTTAAGCTTGGTGATGGCAGCCTCTTTCTCAGGCCCCTCTTCCATTTCGCCCAGTTCTTCTTCGATCCGGAATTCCAGATTGCCGCCAAGTTGAATATCGGTCCCGCGACCTGCCATATTGGTGGCAATAGTCACTGCGCCAAGGCGGCCAGCCTGCGCCACGATATGCGCTTCGCGCTCGTGCTGGCGCGCGTTGAGAACCTCGTGCTTGACGCCTTCATCATCGAGAAATTTGCTCAGTAGTTCGGATTTCTCGATTGAGACTGTGCCGACCAAAATGGGTTGACCGATCTCGTTCTTTTCTTTGATAGCTTTCGCGATGGCTGCGAATTTATCCATCGTGTTCTTGTAAAATTCGTCATCTTCATCGATCCGCTGAACCGGCAGGTTCGTCGGGATTTCGACGCAGTTGACCTTGTAGATATCCCAGAATTCAGCCGCCTCAGTGGAGGCTGTGCCGGTCATCCCGGCCAGTTTTGGATACATGCGGAAATAGTTCTGGAATGTAATTGAAGCCATCGTCTGGTTCTCAGGCTCAATCTTCACCCCTTCTTTGGCTTCGATCGCCTGGTGCAGACCATTAGAAAGGCGGCGCCCCTCCATCATCCGGCCTGTAAACTCATCGATAAGAATGACCTTGTCGTCCTTCACGATGTAATTGTCGTCACGCTTATACATATGAACCGCGCGCAAAGCCTGATCGAGGTGATGGACAACCTGCGTGTTCTCAACGTCATACAGGTTATCGGTTTCCAGCAGCTCTTTCTCAATCAGAAGCTTTTCGACTTCCTCGTGACCGTCTTCGGTCAGTTGCACATTGCGGGTTTTCTCATCCTTATCGAGCCACTCGTCGGGGATTTCTTTCGCGACTTCATCGAGTGCGGCATAAAGATCGGACTTATCTTCGGTTGGGCCCGAAATAATCAGCGGAGTACGCGCTTCGTCAATAAGGATGGAATCCACCTCATCGACAATCGCATAAGAGAACGGGCGCTGCATCATGTCGCGCCGCGAATGCTTCATATTGTCGCGCAAATAGTCGAAGCCGAACTCATTGTTCGTGCCGTATGTAATGTCGGCATTGTAAGCTTCGCGTTTGGTAAATTCGTCCATATTGGGGACGATCACGCCAACGCTCAAACCCAGCCAATTGTAAAGTTGCCCCATCCACTCCGCGTCGCGGCGAGCGAGGTAATCGTTGACCGTGACGACGTGGACGCCCTTGCCTTCAATCGCATTGAGATAGACGGCAAGCGTCGCCATCAGCGTCTTACCCTCACCCGTGCGCATCTCGGCAATTTCGCCGCGATGAAGCACGATGCCGCCGATTAGCTGGACATCAAAATGGCGCATTCCAAACACACGCATGGACGCTTCGCGCACTGTTGCAAATGCTTCTGGAAGGATGTCATCAAGTGTGCTCCCGGTATCCAGTTTCTCACGAAAAGCCTGTGTCTGCGCGCGCAAGCCATCATCGCTGAGCGCCTGAATCTGCGGCTCTAGATCATTGATTTGCTTGACAGTCTTGGAAAGCGATTTGACGTAACGGTCGTTGGATGAACCGAAAACGGATTTGACGAGTGCTTCAAACATGGGTGGATTCCTGAACAGGCTCGGCCCGCATCGGGGCCTATAACAGAGGTGATGGATTGGGGCGCACCAACAGGCGCAAAGGTGTTAGCTTTCAACGCTATTCGTAAGCGCGATCAACACCCATCAATACCGGTAAAGGCAGCAATTCCGGAAGATGCGCAGGTGCCACTTCGGGCTGGCGCGCATCACGTTTTGTCTGTTCTTCAGATGCGGATTTGATCCCGCCATGGTCAGCCGTAACAGCTGCCCCGCCTTGCACGTCTACGCTCGCATCACACGCAGCAGAAGCCTCAGCCAGGTGCGCATGCACCGGATGACTGATCGCTGCGAGCCCTGACAAAAGAGCGAGAAAGGCGAAAATATGCCTGGTCATTACGCGTCCAGATAAGCGCTAAGTACGCTAACGTCCATAGATATAGCGCGAATAGGTGTGCGCAGCCTTAACGCTGTGGTCTTTGATAAACGGCAAATTTTGATCAGCTATTCAGGCGCGGCTGGGTCTGTAACTTCGGCAAGGACTTTCAACCGAACCTGCTTGGCCACAGGGTTGCCGTTTTCATCACGGTATACAGCTTTTCTCGGGCTTTTCATGCCGGGGCATGGTTCGCGCTCAAAACTTTTGCGCATTTGCTCACTCATCTCACCGCTCAACTGATGGACTTGGCAGTTCAAGACATCGCCTTCTTCCGTCACGGAAAATGAGACATCAACCACCATATTGGCGCCGAATTGCGGTTCGCGTTTGGTCCAGACCTGATAGTCCCGATGCACGCCCGCAACAGGATCGCCATTCAGATCCAGAGCGGGTTCGAATTCAGCCCGGGCCATAGCAATTTCACAGGTCTTGGCATCCAGCAACTCAAATTCAGAGCTTTCAATGATTGTGCACTTGGTCGGTTTACCCGCTGCATCCACGGCAATTTCAAAACGCACCGAACCTTCCTGACCTTCAATCCAAGCCTGGGGTGGATAGTCAGAAGGCGTTGCCTCAAGTGCTTGATAGGAAATCAGTTGTGGTGGTTCTTCACGGCTCTTTGGGGGCAAGATCGGTGCTGAAGGCCGTGACGGCTCAGGTTGGGGATAAGACTGAATTGGCGGAGCTGGTGGGGGGATCACGACTTCGCTCTTTTCCGCGTCTTGGGCGGAGGCAGGAATGGTGATTGTCGCCATCAGGCCAATCGTCGTGATTAAGAGCGTTTTTTGGTTCATGCCACAGAGCTTATCAAGTGCTTGTAAGCTCGCAAAGGCCTAAAGACCGATTGAACCGCAAACCGATGCCGCTTAGAGCGCGTTGCATCATGGATCTTGCCCCTTCCCCCCTCGCACTGCCCTTCCCTGATCTGCCTGACATTGCAGGCGTTAAACTGCGCGTTGCCCATGCAGGGTATAAAGATGGTTCTCCCAAGACCCGCGCAGACCTCACTTTCGTAGAGATTTGTGAAGGTGCATCCGTGGCAGGCGTGTTCACCCAATCCGCCTGCGCCTCTTCCGAGGTGGAGTTGGGCCGTGTACAGGTAAAATCGGGCACTGCCCGCGCGCTGATCGTCAATTCGGGCAATTCCAACGCTTTTACCGGCTATCGCGGGCGCGAGGCGGTGGAGCAGATTATGGCTCAGGTTGCACAAGGATTGGGGTGCGTGCCGGATGAGGTCCTGGTGTCATCAACCGGTGTAATAGGCGTGCCTCTCCCCAAAGACAAAGCGCGCGAAGGAGTTGCAGCTGTTCTGAAAGCTGCACCTTGTGGCTGGGAGTATGCCGCCCGTGCGATATCTACCACAGATACCTTTCCCAAAGGGGCGCGCACGTCAGCTGTGATTGGCGAAGCGCATGTAGAATTGGCGGGCATTATCAAAGGATCGGGCATGATCGCGCCTGATATGGCGACCATGCTCGGCTATATCTTCACCGATGTTGATATTGCGCCGGAATTTCTGCAGGAGCTTTTGAGCAAAGCGAACGCGCAAACCTTTAGCTGCATCACAGTGGATGGCGACACTTCGACCAGCGACACCGTCCTGGCCGTCGCAACCGGCAAGGCGAACAATCCGCGTATCGAGAGCTGGGCCAGCCTCGGCGCAGATGCCTTTTTCGCTGCTCTCAGCGATATGTGCCGCCAGCTCGCACAAGCCGTCGTGCGCGATGGCGAAGGCGCATCGAAATTCATAACCATCCGGGTCTCAGGCGCGGTGAGCGATGAAAGCGCGCGCCGCGTGGGCCTTGCCATTGCCAACTCCCCGCTCGTCAAAACCGCGATTGCGGGCGAGGACGCCAATTGGGGGCGCGTGGTCATGGCTGTTGGTAAAGCAGGCGAGCCGGCAGACAGAGATAAGCTTTCCATTGCGTTTGGCGGTATCTGGGCTGCGCGCGATGGCTTGCCCGTGGACGATTATGACGAGGCGCCCGTGGCACAGCATCTTAAAGGGCTTAACATAGATCTCGACGTGGAGTTGGGCATGGGCGATGGCCGCGCAAACGTTTGGACCTGCGATTTGACCCACGGATACATCTCGATCAACGCGGATTACCGATCATGAGCGAACTCAGTGCATTGGATGCCGAAATCCTTGACCTGATGCGCTTTGCCGCACAGCGCAGCATGATGCCGCGTTTTCGGGCACTTACCGACAACGAAATCGAGATGAAGGGCGAAGATGATCCGGTCACCATAGTTGACCGCGAAGTGGAGACCTTTCTCACCGAAGCGCTCACAAAGCTTGCACCCGGCGTAGCGGTGGTGGGCGAAGAAGCGGTGCATGCGGATGAAAAAGTGCTCGACCAATTATCCGGTCAATGCTGGATCATCGATCCGCTTGATGGGACGGCCAATTTCACCCAAGGCAAGGAACCTTTCGGCATAATCATAGCGCTGGCGGATGCGGGAAAGGCAGTCGCAGGGTGGATTTATGACCCCCATAAAGACCGCCTATGCCATACCCGCGCTGGCGAAGGCGCTTTTATAAGTGGCGAGAAAATCAAAGCGCGCACAACTGGCCAAACGCCGCCCGTGACAGCAGTAAGCCGCATGTTCCTCACCGAAGAGCAATCCGCAATGGTCGATGCAAAACTCGCCCCGCATTACACTCTGGTCGACATTCCACGCTGTGCCGCTGAGCAATATCCGCGCCTTGCGCTGGGCGAAAACGATGTGTCCAGTTTTAAAAGAACCCTCGCCTGGGATCATGCTGCAGGAATTCTGTGGCTCAACGAAGCAGGCGGAAAAGCAGCGAGGCTGGATGGCAGCGAATACCGCGTGGACGAACACGGCAAGCCAGGCCTTGTCGGCGCATCAAGCCCTACCATTTGGGATGAATTCGTGGGCCGGGTGTTGGGCTAGCCTATTTCCCTTCCCAGCCTCACCCCTCCCTCTTGCGGGAGGGGTTCTAGGGCCTCAGATCGCGCTTTCGATCCATTCTTTGAGCTGGCTTTTCGGAGCAGCGCCAACTTTGCGTGCAACTTCCTCGCCGTTTTTAAACAGGACCATAAGCGGGATCGACTGAACGCCCATATCAGCAGGAACACCGGTGCTTTCCATAATGTCCATCTTGGCGATAGTGACGCTATCACCCAGCTCTTCGCTGATCTCTTCCAAAGCAGGCGCGATCATTTTGCACGGGCCACACCAATCAGCCCAGAAATCGACCAGAACGGGCTTATCGCTGTCGAGCACTTCGGCCTTAAAGCTATCATCGGTTACATTAACAGTGGCCATAGCGGCTTCTCCAAAAAGTTCGTGTTGAGCATGATCTAGTGAGCCAAGCCGCCTCACTCAATCCCAAGCGGTGGAAAGCTTTCCTGCGCGCTGCCCAAAGCATTCTTGTGCGTATCAAGCATAGCAGATGGAAGCTCAAACAATTGCGGTTCGCGAGTGTATAGCAAGCCAGCGCGTACTGCGCGTCCCGGATAGATTGTTTCGAGCGCTGCTGTGTATGCTGCCATCTGCTTCAAGGATGCCTTGGGTATCGCCTCAAGAGTGCGCGGTGGGCGCCTTGTCGTTTTGTAATCGACTACGAGGATATCTGTCTCGGTAATCAGCAATCGGTCGATCGTACCCGCAATCACAATGCCATTCACCGTCGCAGCAAGAGGTACCTCGGCCAAGGAGCCCGGCCCAAACAATTGAGCAAATCCGGGATCATTAAGCACACCCATAGCGCTTTCGAGCATTTCGCGGCGCACAGCCTCATCCAAACTCGCCGCGTGGCGCGCAAGCCAGGCCGCACCCACCTCGAAGCGTACCTCTGGTGCAATATCAGGCAGCCGTTCAAGTAGGCTGTGAATAAGGACGCCGCGCTGTGCTGCGTGTGGATCAGCGGCAGGAGCAGTGGGCGGTTCACTGCCCAAATCCTCGCCTGCATTGCTGGGCGCAAGGGGCCGCGGCGGACGCTGTTCTGCGCCGATGGGTGTGATCGCCCATTGGGGAAGCTGCATTTGACGCCGCGAACCGGCGCTGTCTTGCGAAGGCACCAAAGGATCAGCGCGATAGCCCCATTCACGCCGCTCGCCCCAGATCGGATCTGCGATGGCATCGTATTCGAACAAGGGAGCCAGCTTTGCATACCAGCTGTCTTCGGGCGGCTTGCCATCCTTGACCTGTCTTTTGCCCAGCGAACCACCAAGAAACAACGCCTCTTCTGCGCGCGTCATTGCGACATACATCAGCCGCCAATGTTCCTGCTTCGCGTCGGCTTCGGCTTTCTTTTGCGCCTCTTCGATCCGGCCCGATCGCTGGTCTTTGTTTATTGAGGGCAAGGGGATCATGCGATCTGTGCCTTTGCCCAGCGCCAATTCTTCAAGCTCCAGATCACCCGGACTGCCCGGCGCGCCTGCTGCATCAGCCAGAATAACGATGGGCGCTTGCAAACCCTTGGAGCCATGCACCGTCATAACGCGCACTTGCCCGGTTGCACTGTCGGCATCGCGTTTCAGCTCGCTCGACCCGGCTTCAAACCATTGGATAAAACCGGCAAGGCTGGGCGTGCCGACGCTTTCATAGGCGAAAGCGGCATTCACAAATTCATCAATCGGATCATTCGCCTCACGCCCCAAGCGAGCAATCAATTTCTTGCGGCCCTGCCATGGTCCGACAAGCAACCAGGATAACAAAGCCTGTGGGGTTTGATAATCAGCAAGCCGCAACAATTCGCGCAAGGCATCAGCGCTCTTGGCCACTTTGGGATTATCCAATTGCCGCAGATGATCCCATAGCCGGATGCCGTGCGCGCGCGGGACGTATTCAAGCAAATCATCCTGCGACCATTCCATCAGAGGCGATGCAAGAAGGTTGGCAAGTGACAGATCATCGCCCGGTTGGCTTGCAAATTTCAGCGCCGCCATCAGATCTTTTACAGCCAACGGATCACCCAAACGCAGCCGATCAACGCCTGCCACCGCAATGCGTTTTTCGTGCAGTTTCGCGACAATCTGGCTCGCCAATTGCTTACGCTTTTGGACCAGAACCATGATATCACCGGCCCCGGCATGACGCGGTTTTTCCCCCTTTTCGAGCACAAAAGGATCTTCAAGGCTTACCCAACGCCGCACTTGTTCTGCGATCTTTTCAGCCAGAATCGTGTCGTGTTTGGGCAGCCAATTGCGTTCGTCTTCATCTTGTAGGTTGCTGTCGTCATCATCCTGATGCGCCATCACTGGGTTCCACAAGGTGACCAGCCCTGCCCGCTCAGCTCCGATATGAGGCTCTTCCGGCTTGTTTAGGCCAAACGCCTCAAAGCCAAGCGCCTCGATTGCGCGATTGACGAAATCAAGCACGATCTTCGAGGTTCTAAAAGACTGTCCAAGTTCCAGATCTTTCCAAGTTGGTGCGCGGCGATTTCCCCGCAGACCTTCCGCATTTTGCTTCGCCGCATGAATTTGGCGTCGCACCTTATCCTTAGCGCGGGCGAAGTTTTCAGGACTGGTTCCCTGAAATCCGAAAATCGCTTGCTTGTAATCGCCCACCGTAAAGATGGTTCGCAAAGCATCGCCTGCCGCGCCTTCTCCGCTAAAGAAATCGTCGATCAAAGCATCAATGATATCCCATTGCGACTGGTTAGTATCTTGCGCTTCATCGATCAGGATATGGTTGAATTGGCGATCCAGCTTGTAACGGATCCATTCAGAGGTTTCCTTATTGGCCAGCAGATCGGCAGCCTTGCGGATCAGATCGTCAAAATCGATGAGGCCTTCGCGCTTTTTGGCAGCCTCCCATTTGCGCGCAAATATGCCGCCGAGCTCGAATGCGGCAGTTAGCAGATCGGCGAGGTGTAGGAGAGCGACGCGTTCGGAATAGAGCCGCATGACTTCGGCAATCTCGGCCTGCCGGTCTGGCAATCGCGGATCTTCCTTTGCGGGGTTCTTCATCTCGCGCGGCTCACCCTTTTTGGTGAGGATGGTTTCGTAAAACCCATCTGCAAGATCTGCTCTTTGCTCGGGTTTGGACGCGAGCCATTGAGGGATGAAAGCGGCTGTGGCTTTACCCCCTTTTGTGTTCCAAGCCTGCATCAAAGGCAGCATTGAGACCAAATGCTGATCTGGAAACGTATCGGGATGCAGAATTTCTGCGGCCCAATCTTCATCAGCATCAGCCGGTATTTCGATAAGCTGGCACACCCTCGCGCGCATCGGCCGTTTCCATTCATGCCGCCCTTCCCACATGTCGCTCGCGCTGGCGCAGCGCATTAGCCATTGCTGGACGGCGGTGGGGTCCTTGCGCGTAGTCAAAAGATGGACCGCATCCAGAAGGGCAGTGTCTTTGGCCTTTTCCGCCTCGATGAGCACGTCTGCCAAGACTTCCCGGCTCAGCAGATCGCGCTCGCGATCCTCCATCGGGCGCGCTCCCGGCGTAAGCCCTGCTTCTTCCGGAAAATTGGCGAGCAGCCATTGCGAAAACGCATGGATCGTGTCGATTCTGAGACCGCCGCCCGGGCAATCGAGAACGCTGGCAAACAAAGTGCGCGCATGGGCCTGTGTGTCCGGGCTCATATCAGCGCCCAGATCTTGCAGCTCCTTGCCAAGCTTGGCTGGCTGCATCTGCACCCACCGCGCCAACACGGAATTGATCCGGTTTGCCATTTCCGCAGCGCCCGCTTTGGTGAATGTCAGACACAAGATGTCGGACGGATCGACATCGCGGCGCAGCAGCATTCTAAGCACACGAGCAGACAGAACCTGCGTTTTGCCAGTCCCAGCAGAAGCAGACAGCCAGATATTATCTTCTGGCTGAGCAGCGGCCAATTGTGCGCCTTTGAGCGGATAGACTTTGCCATCCCCACTCATGCGTCGTCATCCTCATTGCCCGCCTCGTAAAGGCGGATCGCCCACTCTTCAAAGCGCATCAATTGATCGTATTCGTTGTACCCTTCGTAATCTGGGTTTTCGCGCGCTTTGAAAGGCTTATCGCCTTTGAGATAGCTGCCGATGGCTTCCCCAAGCTTGTCCTCAGTAATTGACAGAAACTGTTCGGGTTCGATTGATGATCGGTTTTCTTTGGTTTTTACGGGCGATGATTGGTACCCGAACCCTTCGTGCTTTTTGCTTTTCCCAGAAGACCAATATTCAAATTCGTTCGCATCCCCGCTGATAAGCTGCCCGTCTTCCTCAAAGCTGCCATCGCGCGCAATCAGGCCCAATATGCCCAATTGCAGCGCGTATCCTGCTTCGACTTGCTTCGGCTTTGGCGGCGATCCTGTTTTATAATCGACGATCGCGAGGCTGCCATCAGCCATCCGATCAATCCGGTCCGCCCGGCCCATCACCCTAACCCCATCAAATCGCATCGCGCCGCTAATTTCGGTGGCAAGGATTTCGCGGCCCTGTGTCTTGGCCTCGGCAATCCATGTTTCAAACGTTTCCAAGGCTTGAAGAATGCGTGGCTCCCAAAGCCCTCTGAACAATGGGTGGACATTGCGTTCTGACAGAAACCTCTGAGCAAACGGCACCAATGCCTGCCCATCCCCGCTGCGATGCCATTGATCGAGAACATCGTGCACCAACGTCCCGCGCAATGCCGGATCGCTAAACGGATCAGCACCCAGCGGATCAAGCCGTCGCAGCTTCAAAATCTCGCTTGCGTAAAACTGGTAAGGATCGCCAAGCAAACGATCCAGCGCGGTCACCTTGATTTGCACATCGCGCTGCTTTGCTGTGGGTTTGGGAGCAGGTTGCGGGTATTCGGGCGGATTATCGGGCGGCGTTCGATCAATCAGCGCAAGGATATCGGGGATAGTGGCCAGCGCATGTTCCTTGGCTAGCTTATCACCCAACAATGCCGTCACGCGCATCCAGAAGCGAGACGGAAGCGTTGGCCCTTCTGCATCGCGAAGGCTGCGGGTGAGCACCACTTCTTTTGCGCCCATTGCGCCTGCCAAATCATGGGCTGCAAGCCCGATCCGAAATTCGGCTCCCGGGATACCCAAAGCGCGCAAAATAGCAGGGGCAAGCACGGGGTCTGGTGCGGGAACTTGCGGCCACGTGCCCTCATTCAGCCCGCCGCAAATCACCAGATCAGCCCGGGCCATGCGCGATTCAAGCAATCCATAAACGGCAATGCGCGGATGGCTGCCATAAGATGGGCGCACGGCAATCTCGTCCATCGCATCGCGCAGGACAAAAGCGATATCAGCACAGGCAATTGTGGTGCCGCAACTGCGCGCATGGCACCGCGTATCCTCAATCATATCAGCAAGCGCGCGGCCATCTTCTTGTGCCCAGACTTTCTCCCCCACAAGCGCCTCAGCGCTTTCAACGCAGGCATCAAGCGCATTGGCCAAGGGCAGATCACCTTCCCAACCAAGAAGCGGTGCAAGCAGTGTTTCAACCTCAGCCCACCATTCGGCCACTTGCGCACGCCTCGCAATCTCTCGCAAAGGCTCAAGGCCAGGCGCTGGCGCAGGCCCACGCAATTTGTGGTCAAAGGCTCTTAGCGATTTTAGCCACGCCCGGCGCGTATCGCCATCCTCTGCACGAACCAACGGATGCGCCAAGGCAGCAATAAGTTTTGCAGGTTCCAGCCCTCCGGCTGCTAATTCTGCCAGCAATCCCAACATTCGCCCTGCCGGTGTGAGCGACAAGGGGCGTCCGGCTGAATCATCAGCGGTAATATTCCAGCGCGACAAATGCTGCGTCACTCTCCGCGCAAGCGAGCGATCGGCAGTTACCACCGCAATGCGTTTCTCAGGCGTTTCCAAAGCTTCGCGCACATGCAAGGCAATCGCTTGTGCTTCTTCTTCAGATGTTCCCACTTCAAGCAAGCTTAACCCCGGCATGCGGCGTTCTTCGGATTCTAAACTGGCCCAGCTTCGGCTGGCCTTTGGAGGGAGGAAAAGCGAACTGATCGCCTTGCTTCGTTGCGGGGGCGATGCGCCCTCCCCTTTGCGGTGCCATGGCGAAACCTCGCCGCGCGCAATCCCCATTCGCTCCAGCAGCAATTTGAGATGATATTGCGGATGGGTCACGGCATCGCGTTTTCCGAATACCTGCGTGCCCACTTCATCAGACGCGCCAGCCCGGCCAAGCTCGTCCCAAGCCTCATCAGACAGATTGAGATCAAGATCAGGCAGCACAATAGATCCTTGCGGCAATCCTGCAATCACGCGCTGCAAGCGTGCCAAAGCAGGCGCAGCGCTGGTCACGCCAGCAGCGATAATCGGCGTTTGCGGGGGCTTATCGCGCCATTGTCTAGCCGCGCGGTCAAAGAGCATGTTGCGCCGGGTCGCCGCATCAACTTCGCCCGTGTCTGACAGGCGCGAATGCCAATACTCTTGCACCTTTGCGAAAATGCGGATTGATTTTTGATAGTGCTCAGAAATGTTCTGGAATTCATCGAGAATTGTCGGTTGAAGCAAATCAGAAGGTTTTTTCTCCTCCACCAAGAGCCGGTCAATCACACGGCAAAAATCACGCGCCATGCGTAGCCGGGCGGCACCGGGCAGAGGATCCTCGCCTTCATCTGCACGAACCCTTGCGATCATTTCTGCAAGTTCGAGCCAGCGCCGCCCCGGTTCAACCGCAGGCGGGATGTCGTAGGCACCTATCGGATCAAACAAAGGCCCCAGCGCTTCATCCAGCTCCAGATCGCCAATCGCAACCATGCGCGGCATCAAAAGGCCCGTTTCGCCAGAATGCCTGACGAATGCCTCTGATAAAGTGCGCGCAGCTCTGGTGCTGGGCACAAGCAGTGTAACCTTGGCAAGGCCCAGCAGCGGATCGAAATATCGCGGAACTAACCCTGCAACCAAAGCATCGGCAAAGCCGCGATGCGCAGCGATGGAGTAGATGTTGAGCGCGGCTGATCTATCCACGCTGGAGCGCGTCTTCTGTGGGGCGAATGGCTTGCGGTGTGCCGACTTCAAACCATTGACCAGTAAAACACACACCGAACAACCGATCCTCTTCGATCGCACGGTTCCACAAAACGTTGGTTGAGAACTTGCCATCAGGGGCATCGCGCAAGAGGCGGTGCGATATCAGCTGGATACCGGTGTAGATGTAAGGCGCAATCCTCCCTGGTTTGCGGCGTGATATCTTGCCGCGCTGATCAAGATAAAAGTCGCCCTCTCCTGCGAAATTGGCAGCGCGCATATGCGGAACAACCAGCAAGAGCGCGTCCATTTCATCAGCGTTCCAACGCGCAGAAAGGTCAGCAAATGCATTGCGCGGACCATCGAGCCAGATATTGTCCGCATTGAGGCAAAAGAATGGATCGGGCAGATGCGACTTTGCCCTAATCATCCCGCCCCCTGTTTCCAGCAGCAGATCACGCTCGTCAGAGATGATGACTTTTGGCAATGCGCGGTCTTTCACATGCGCTTCCAAAGCATCGGCGAGATAATGAACATTGACAACCGCACGGGCAATGCCCGCTTCTTGCAACCGGTCCAGCGCGTGGTCGATCAGGGGTTTACCAGCCACCCGTACCAGCGGTTTGGGTTGCGAGGCGGTAAGTGGACGCATCCGTTTACCCATGCCGGCGGCCATGACCATAGCGGTGTCACTCGCAAGTTTGGTCACGTGATCGTTCCCCCGCCCGATTTGCGCAAGTCATCAGGGATATTGGCATCAAACCACTGAGCAACAGGCTCTAGCGCTGAATGTTCCAAGTCACGCTCCATCGCGGCCCAGACACGCGGGATCATATCGAGATAACGCGGTTTTCCATCCCGTTTGTAAAGGCGAGTAAAAATGCCAACAATCTTGGCATTCCTTTGCGCGCCAAGCCGCGCATAATCGGCGGCGAAATCACCATCAGGTTTTGCGCTCGAAATATAGCGGTCCAACATTGCCTGTTCGAGTTCGAGCGAAACATCGCGCCGTGCATCCTGAAGCAAGGACACAAGATCATAGGCCGGGTGCCCGACAAGAGCGTCTTGGAAATCAATCAGGCCCTGCGTCGCTGATGGCGAACCGTTCAAAAGCATGATGTTTTCAGCGTGATAATCGCGCAGGACAGTGACGGGATTTGTCTGCTGCGCGATGAGCGGCGCAAGCACCTCTTCCCATGCGGCCAGAAATCCTTGACCATCCACATCAAGTCCAATTGCAGGCGCATACCATTGCGTAAGCAAATCCACCTCGCGCCGATATGTTGGCATGTCATAGGGATCGAAGGGACCAGCAGGTCGCTGATGCAGTTCAACCAGCGCATCAATCGCAGCCTGGTACGCTGGCAACTCACCTTCAGGGTGAATATCGATCCAATCGCGCATCCGGTCATTGCCGAAATCTTCGAGCAACACCCAACCTTGGGCTGCATCCTCGCCCATGATTTCGGGCGCGCGCATTCCGTGATCGGTAAGCCAATGCGCAACTTTGAGAAACGGCGCAGGATCCTCATACGGCGGCGGAGCGTGCATTAACATGCCCTTTGCACCGTCAGGTTTTGCAAGCCGGAAGTAACGCCGAAATGATGCATCGCCCGGAATAGGATCGATGTCAGCATCGCCCCAACCAGTCTTGTCCAGAAATTCGTGAAGGCCATCAGGCAAAGCTGTTGTCATGGAGTTTCCGTTCATGGCAGGCGCTCTAGCCAATCTTCGCCTCCTCTCGCAATCGCAATTCGCGTCTGATCTTCGCTGTCATGGCTGCGAATAAGTTCAATTTCGAGGCAACCTGGCTCATGCCCAAACCCGCCCGCATGATCGGGCCATTCAGCAATCAGCGCGGCACCGTCACGATATTCATCAAGTCCGATCTCGGAAAGCTCGCTTGGGTCTTCAAGCCTGTAAAAATCCGCATGCACAATCGGCAGCCGCATTCCGGGCGCATCGTAAGTTTCGATAATCGTAAAAGTCGGGCTTGGTACATCACCTGTATGGCCAAGCTCCATCAGCATCGCGCGGGCCAAAGTGGTCTTTCCCGCACCGAGTCCGCCGGACAAGGCCACAACATCGCTTTCGCGCAATTGCGTTGCTATCCGGCTTGCAAATTGAGCCATTGCAGCAAGGTCCGGCAATTCATAACGCTGCTCGCTCACAACAGCCGAATGATCGCAGTTGTCCCTGCGCCCTTCTCGCTTTCGATATCCAGCTCGCCGCCATGCGCCTCAATCAATTGGCGCGCGAGCGGAATGCCGAGACCGTTGCGTTTTTTCATCTCTCCATCACGATCAAATTGATCGCCATCGAGTGCGCGCGACAGTTCCTCTGCTGTCATGCCGGTGCCATTGTCAGAAATAACGATCTGAGCAGTCCAGTGGCTGTCTTTTGGTGGGGGCAATATTTCAATCAGGATCTTTCCGTCCCTTGGAGTCCCGGTGATCGCATTGTCAAGCAAATGCCCAACAGCCCGGCCCATTTGGCGCGGATCAAGCTCAACTACCCGGCCATTGCGCCCTTTCAAATCGAGCCCAAGTCCAGCCTCGATGATCGCTTCCTCGCGCTCTCGCACAAGGCGCGTAAGGAACCGGAGCAGATCAGCGTCTTCCTTGTTGATCGGCAAGAGGCCTGCTTCGCTTTGTGAAAGATCAAGAACATTTTCGACTTGCTCGGTAAGACGAGCCACAGCGACGAGGATGGCATCAAGATATTCATCCGCCTGTTCACTCAATTCACCCGCGACCCCGCTTTTGATGAGTTCGGCAAATCCGGAAATCGAAGTGAGCGGCGTTCTGAATTCATAAGACATGTTGGCAAGAAAGCGCGCCTTTACAGCGTCGGCCTCTTCCAAAGCCACAGCCCGATCACGCAAAGCCTTTTCGGCTTTTTGCGTGGCCGTGATGTCAAGCACGGTGAGCAAGCCGTTTCCATCAGGCAATGGAACTCCGGCAAATCGCAATGTGCGTCCATCAGCCAGTACGACCTGCCCGTCTTTTTCGCGCCGGTCGAGAGTTGCGGCACGCACGACTGCGCCGATCGATTGCGCATCGGCGGGGCGACTTAGATTTTTGCCAATCGCCTCAAGCAATCCATCGGCAGATGGGTGGGTATCGAGAAATTCTGGCGTAAGTCCCCAAGTAGGCGCGAAAGTCCGGTTCCAAAGCTGAACCGATCCATCCGGCGCAAAAATTGCCAGAGCTTCAAACAGGCTATCAAGCGTAGCAGTGCGCGTGCGAAGAAGCGTATCACGCACTGCTGAAAGCGCGAGGCTTTCCGTGCGATCTTCTGCTACCAGCACAAGTCCGCCATCAGGCATTGGCTGTGCGACAATGCGCAAATGTGTACCACCGGGAAGCGGCCATGGTTCTTCAACCATTTCGGTCGCACCAAACCAGGCTTCGCGTTCTCGCCGCCATTCGGGAAAATCGCGCACTTCTGGCGTCAGTCCCCGCTCCCTTGCATCGGACAAAAACCGATCAAAAGGCTGTTTATCCTCGATCGCATTCTTCGTGAGCGCAAACAGACGTCGGACTGGCCGATTGGCGAAAACCAATTGTTCATTCGCATTGAATTGCGCAACGCCAACCGACAACTGGTCAAGCATAGCGCGCTGGGCATCGCGGAAAGCCCGGAATTCCCGGCGCACCTGCTGTTGTTCTTCAATGTCGATGGCATATCCTGCGACGCCTTCTTGTCCCAAAGGCAAATCACTGACCCGAAGAGTGCGCCGCGCGCCGTGGATTGTGGTCGCTAGCTCGCGCTCTGTTTTGCTTTGATGCTCCATGCTGGCGCGAGCGATTTCCGCAGGGCTTTTACCATCAACCGCTTCAACCAGTTCAATCTGCTCTTCCACCACAGCCGCAGCATCATCCGCACCAACAGCATCGACATAGGCCTGATTGACCAGCTGCAGGCGCATTTCGCGCCCACGAAACCACATGGGAACTGGTGCTGCCTCTATAAGCCCAACAAGTGCTGCAAAGTCTTTTTCAGCGCGTGCCTTGGACTTACGCAATTGCGAGATTTCATCCTCGCTTTCGGTGAAATCAAAAACCCAAATCAGCGCTGCCCCACCGGGTGATACTTGCGGATCAGCAAGCGCCCCGTGAAGCGCGAGCGAGCGGCTCGACCCCGGCGGTGTAATCGCCATATGAAATGGCGCAGCGGTTTTCTGAGTGCGTTTGATATTGTCTGATAGCTTTTCAAGCTGCGATGGAAAAAGACCCGTACGCGCAGCATCATGCACACTCTCATCAGCGGCAAGTTCGCTTAAATATTCAGGCAAAGCATCAAGGCCTAGCCAACGTGCAAGGCGCACCGGTGCCTCAATCTTGCCATCCACCCGCACCAGCAAAGGGACAGATGGCGCAACATCAAGCATATGCTGCATGCGTTTTAGCGATGTCTGAACCGCCGCCATGCGCCGGGTCCGGGAATTGGCGCGCAAAATCGCGAATGTCGCAGCACCCGCCCAAGCGGCAAGCAGCAAGCCAATTAAAACCAAAGCAAGAGGCGAAATTTCCATTGTCTCTCAGCTATGCAAGCAAACGCCCGTATGCAACGGCTGGAATAAGAAAAGCCCCCGCAATATGCGAAGGCTTTTCGGTAAATTGGCGTCGCAGGAAAATCCCTGCGATGCAATCAGTAGCGATAGTGATCCGGCTTGAACGGTCCGGCCTGTGGTACGCCGATATAATCGGCCTGCCTTTGGCTCAGTTGACTGAGCTGCACGCCAAGCTTTTCAAGGTGAAGCGCTGCTACTTTTTCATCCAAATGCTTTGGCAAAACATACACTTCGTTCTTGTATTCGTCGGCTTTTGTATAAAGCTCGATCTGCGCAAGGACCTGATTGGTGAAACTTGCGCTCATTACAAAGCTGGGGTGACCGGTCGCGCAGCCAAGATTCACCAGGCGACCCTTCGCCAGAACAAGAATGGATTTGCCATCGGGGAACGTCACCATATCGGTGCCATCCTTGATTTCTTTCCACTCATAATTGTCGAGCGCAGAAATCTGAATCTCGCTGTCGAAATGGCCGATGTTTGAAACAATGGCCATGTTCTTCATGTTCTTCATGTGCTCGCCGGTGATGACACCTTCATTGCCGGTTGCTGTCACGAAGATATCAGCGCGTTTCACCGCTTCATCCATGGTCACGACTTCATACCCGTCCATTGCAGCTTGCAACGCGCAGATGGGATCGATCTCGGTCACCATGACGCGCGCGCCACCATCACGAAGCGAAGCGGCAGAGCCTTTGCCCACATCGCCATATCCAGCAACACAAGCGACTTTGCCTGCAAGCATCACATCTGTCGCACGGCGGATCGCATCGACGAGCGATTCTTTACAGCCATAAAGATTGTCGAATTTCGACTTGGTCACGCTATCATTCACGTTGATCGCGGGGAACGGCAGCTTGCCCTGCTTGGCAATCTGGTAGAGCCGCATAACGCCGGTCGTCGTCTCCTCGGAAACGCCCTTAATGTTCTGCACCGACTTAGTGAGATAGCCGGGTTTTTCCTTGATGTAGGCTTTCAACGCGCGCTGAAATTCGATTTCCTCAGCATTTGCGGGTGCTGGCATCTCTTCTCCAGCTTCAAGCCTTGCACCCCACAGCGCAAACATCGTCGCATCACCGCCATCATCAAGAATGATATTGGCAGTCTGATCCGCGTCAGCCTCAGTGGCCCAATCGAAGATACGGCCAACATAATCCCAATAATCAGCAAGGCTTTCACCCTTGATGGCAAAAACAGGGATACCTTGGTCAGCAATTGCAGCGGCTGCGTGATCTTGGGTCGAATAGATATTGCATGTCGCCCAGCGCACTTCAGCACCCAGCGCAACCAGCGTTTCTATAAGAACCGCTGTTTGGATTGTCATATGCAGCGACCCGGTTATCCGCGCGCCCTTCAAAGGTTGGGAAGCGCCATATTCCTCACGCAAGGCCATCAGACCCGGCATTTCGGTCTCGGCAATCGCAATTTCGTCGCGGCCGAATTGGGCAAGGCTGATATCTTTGATGATGTATTCGTGAGTGTGGGCAGCAGTGGCCATAACGTATCTCCGTTTCGTATTGCCTCACGCACTAGCGTCGGGCTTGGATAGACGCAAATATAAACTTATCTTTATATCTGTAATTGTTGCTGCATCCGCCCAATTGCCTATAGCTCGCTTCGTAGGTGTTTAATCAACTAAAGGAGCTTCCCCATGACAATTTCCGTAGGCGACAAACTGCCCGACGTTCAGATGGTAAAAGCCACAGCCGAAGGCCCGCAACCTGTGCAAGCATCACAATATTTTGCCGGCAAGAAAGTTGCACTTTTCTCAGTTCCCGGTGCTTTCACACCGACATGCTCTGCCAAGCATTTGCCCGGTTTCGTTGAGAAAGCAGCCGATCTCAAAGCCAAAGGAGTTGATGAAATCGTTGGCACCGCCGTCAATGATGCTTTTGTTATGGGGGCATGGAATGCCTCTGCCGGATCAGACGACATTACAATGCTCGCAGATGGCAATGGCGATTTTGCCGAGAGCGTCGGCCTTACCATGGACGGATCAGGCTTTGGCATGGGCAAGCGCGGCCAGCGTTTCTCAATGGTCATCAATGATGGCGTTGTAGAACAATTGAATGTCGAGGCACCCGGCGATTTCAAAGTGTCCAGCGCTGAATATATGCTCGATCAACTTTAATAACTCATCCAAAGAACAGGGGGCTGGAATGGCGAGATCTGCAATCCATCATCTTGCGCTTTCAGCCGCCCTTGTCGCGCTATCAATTCCCGCCTCAGCTGGGGCGCCGCTTTTCCCGTTTAGCGATGTAGAAGAAGAAGCGCCCGCCCTGCCCCCAATACTATCGATGCGCGAACGCGCAGAAGTGATCGATGCGATCCTTGCAAAGCGGCTTGAAACGATCATCCCACAAGTAATGAGCGAGGAAGGCATCGATTTCTGGCTGCTAATGTCGCGCGAATATTTTGAGGAGCCTGTGGTCGCCTCCATGCTTGATGCCAAAAGCATGAGCGCACGGCGACGAACGATCCTTATTTTTTACGATCCCGGTAATGGCGAGCCCATTGAACGGCTTACAGTAAGCCGATACGGACTTGCAGGATTGTTTGAACCGTCATGGAACCCGGACGAAGAGCCCGATCAATGGCAAGCAGTCGCGGACATTATCGCTGCCCGCAACCCTCAGAAAATCGCAATCAATTATTCGGACGCCACACGATTCGGTGACGGGATGACGCTGAGCCAATATCGCGCGATGACGGCAAAGCTTGAACCTGAATTTCTGGATCGAATTGTGTCTGGCGAAACTTTATCTGTGCGTTGGCTCGAAACTCGCATTCCTGAAGAAGTAGCGATCTACCCCGGAATTGTGCGAACCGCACATGCTTTGATCGCCAAGGCATTCTCGCGCGAAGTTATAACGCCCGGCGTAACAACCGCTGCCGATGTGCAATGGTGGTATCGCGATACTTTGGCGAAACTTGGACTTACACCTTGGTTTCACCCCTCCATCGGCATCCAGCGCGAAGGCAAAGAAGAAATGCTGCGCGGCGATGTGGTGATCCAGCCCGGAGACCTTTTGTGGACCGATTTCGGTATCACCTACCTACGGCTGAGCACAGACACACAGCACCTCGCCTATGTGTTGAAACCGGGAGAAGAGCAGGCGCCCGCCGGATTGCAGCAAGGCCTCGCTAATTCGAACCGGGTTCAAGACATTCTGATCTCAAACTTTGCCATCGGGCGAAGCGGCAATGAAATTCTGGCGCTTTCGCGCAAACAGGCCATTGCCGAAGGGCTCGATCCGTCCATATACTCTCATCCCATCGGCACGCATGGGCATGGTGCGGGAAGCTCGATAGGGTTTTGGGACAATCAGGAAGCCGACCCACGCGGGCAATATCGCCTGCGCGCCAACACTGCTTGGTCGATCGAGCTTACCAGTTATCTTGAAGTGCCCGAATGGGGTGGACAGCGCGTCGATTTCAGGACCGAGGAGGATGCGTTCTTTGACGGGCAAAGCGTGCGATATGCAGATGGGCGTCAGACCAAACTGACGCTTATCCCATCTGACAATTAGTAACCCATCAGGCCAAGAACTTCTTTGCGGCTTGCCGGGTCTTCAAGAAAGCAGCCCATCATGCGGCTGGTAAGCATCTCAACCTCATGAACCTTTACACCGCGGCCGGTCATGCAGCCATGTTCAGCCTCAATGACAACTGCTACACCGCGAGGATCGAGGTTATTCCAGATGCAATCGGCAACTTCGGCGGTAAGGCGTTCTTGCACTTGCAAGCGATTGGCATAGCCATGCAAAACGCGGGCAAGCTTTGAAATACCGACAACCTTCTTATCGGGAAGGTAGGCAATGTGCGCTTTGCCAGTGATCGGGGCCATGTGGTGTTCACAATGCGATTGGAACGGGATGTCTTTCAGCAGCACGATTTCTTCGTAGCCGCCGACTTCTTCAAAAATCCGGGCGAGATGAATCGAAGGGTCTTCCTGATTGCCACGGCAATATTCCAACCATGCACGACCAACTCGCTTTGGCGTATCGATTAACCCTTCGCGCGTCGGATCATCGCCTGCCCATTTCAGCAATGTGCGGATGGCGTCTTGCACGTCTTCTGGAACGTCTGGTTTGTTCAAAGGATTATCCGGGTCAAATTCATCGTGGTCGTGGTTCATATAGTTCACGGCGTTACCTTTCTGTAGCCGTTTCCGGCCTATTTCTGGCAAGCAAAAAGACCAGATGCTTGGCCCGTTACTCCCTTATCGTGATCCCACGTGAAAAAACCTATGCCGCTTCAATAAGTTCCGTGCGAAATATGCAAGCTGAGCATGCTCATGCACGAAACTGAACGAATGAGTTTCTTCAAACATCAATGTAAGCATTTTTGACGAGTTTGCACGGGATTGTCTGAAATCAGTGCCTTTCGATGATTTGACCTGACAACTTTTGCTCACTCTGGTGATCCATGCCCCAGGCTAGCCAACAAAAAAGGGACCGCCCTTTGGGCAGTCCCTTTTTATGGCGCACCCGGAAGGATTCGAACCTCCGGCCCCCTGATTCGTAGTCAGGTACTCTATCCAGCTGAGCTACGGGTGCGCGTTGAGGAGCGGCACATAGAAGGGCTTGCAAGGCTTGGCAATCCCCCTTTGCTTATGATTGGTCTGTTGCTCGAAACAACTCAAAAAAGAGAGCCTGATCGAGCGGGGGTTTTGCCAGAGAATCGATCTCTCGTGGCGTGAACCAGCCCAATTCTCCTCCCTCGCACGATTTGGGAGATCCGCTCCAATTCGCAATTGTGTAAAGCAGGATGACAATGTGAAAATCGCCTTCGTCAACCGGACTTTGCGCAAAGCCAGCTGGCTCACAGTCTTCAATCGATACGTTGATATCGAGCTCTTCTTGCAGTTCTCTGACAAGGGCTTTTACAGGAATTTCAGAAGGTTCAACCTTCCCTCCAGGAAATTCCCATAGCCCTCCGTGGTGCTTGTCCAAAGGGCGGCGATGCATAAGCCAAAACCCGTCCCCCCGCTTTAAGGCGCCCGCAACCACCAGCATGTAGGGGGCACGCGTGTCGGAATTTTTTGCAGATGAAAGCAACTCATAAACTCTATTTTAACCCCCTTGAACGATTTGGAGGGGGTCAGGAACGTAGAAGCGGGTGAAACCATGAAATTGACGACATTCCTAAAAACCATTGGGACCGACAATTCTGGGGCAACAGCCGTAGAATACGGTCTGATCGTAAGCCTGATTGTGATTGCCATGATCGGTGCTTTTACAAACTTCGCTAATTCAAACGAAAAAATGTGGAACTCTGTTTCCAATGCGTATGACGAGGCCAATGAAAATTAACTGATTTGAAAGCTTGCGAATTAGTAATTCCTCAACGGCTGATGTCTAGAAGATCCATTGTCTGCGAAAATTAACACACAGCGGACACGGGTAAAGAAGACCAAAACCAGGAGACTAACAATGAAATTCATCAACAAAATGCTTCGTGACGAACAGGGCGCAACTGCAATTGAGTACGGCCTTATCGCTGCTCTTATCGCTGTTGCTGCAATCACTGCAATGAGCAGCCTCGGTGACAACCTTGGTAACACGTTCAACACCGTTTCGGACGAAATGGAAGGCGCGTAAGCCCTTAGCTCTCACGAGCTTTGTTAAAAAGAAAGCGGCGGAGGGAAACCTCTGCCGCTTTTTTTGTACGCTGGCTTCACCCGCCAGACTTTATGAAAAAATTACCGCGTGCGAACGACCAACTTAACCTTCTGACCTGCACGAAGCGTGTCATTTGGACCAAGAGCATTGAGCACGCGAAATCTTTCGATCTGACCGTTCGTATAAGCCATTCGTCTTGCAAGCGAGCTCACCGTATCTCCGCGCTTCACTGTTACGACGTCAATCTCTCGCGCAACGACCGCATCGGCTTCAGCCTGAGTGATTCGGCGCATCGACCGAAACATTGAATTGAAAGCTCCAGCCCCCCCTGCAGGCGTAACGGCGGCAAAGTGATATGCGCGATTGTTCGAAAACTCATAAGCAAACACAGTCAGATCAACCTGATTCTGCCCGCTGTTAACTCTCGCTGTGCCGTAGGCGGCACTCAAACCGTTAACTTGCGTACGCTCAATAGCGGCTGGCGCCAGATTGCCATCTTTCCCGCCAAGAGCCGTAAACTGTTGGCGAATGTAGCTATCCAGATCGCCAGCATACGGTGCCAGAGTGAGCTGAGCCTTACCGCTTTGACCGTTAATGCTAACCGCTCGGCTACCATTGACCATGTAAAACCCTTGGGGCGCATTAAAGCTTAGACGCAACATTGGATGAATAAATCGATCGCCCTCGATCATCCCTTGCTCAGGATCATCACCGTACAAAAGCCCGTCGATTCGCGCCAAAAATGTGTCACGATTGGTTACCGTGCCAGCAAGCCCTTCCGCTTTACCCAAGGCTCCGCGCACTCGGCTGGCAGGATCTGGGTGCGTCGAGGCCCATTCAGGCACGCTCGCATTACCGCGCCCCTGCAATTGTCCATCAAGGCTGTTTTGCGCTGCAAGGCTTGCCAGAACAGTGCCCATTGCGCGCGGGTTATAGCCCGCTTTGGTTAGGTATTCGATGCCCAGATCATCGGCCTGAAGCTCCTGACTGCGCGAGAAACGCAAGGTCAAAAGTTGCGATCCTTGCAAAAATCCCCGGGACACCGTGTCAGCAAGGCCAGTATCTCCAAGAAGCACCGAGGACCCGATCGCTCCCAGCACACCAAGAATTGAGTTACGCTGAGCGCGCTGTTGGCGGCGCTGCGAATGACGCGCTGCAACGTGGCCGACTTCATGACCCAAAACCGCAGCAAGCTCGGCCTCATTGTTCATCAAGCCAACCAATTGGCGCGTTGTGTAGATATACCCGCCCGGGACAGCAAAGGCATTGTTGACCGACGAATTGAGCAGGCTGACGGTGAAGCTTTCGCGAGCATTTCCAAGCCCGGATTGCACCGCGATATTTTTGCCCACCTGCTCGACATAAGCGGCATGAGTGCCCGTCATGGCCCCGCCAAACTCATTCAACAATTGCGGATGATATTCAGCGCCCTGCTTGGCTTCTGTCTGGGTGATCGGCGTCGATGCCGAGGGGATTGCCCCTCCGCCCATGCAACCTGCAATCATCAGTGTCGCAAGAGCAACCCCCCAAACGCGTGTTGTCAATTTCCTTGAATACCGGACCGCTGCCATAAAACCTCTCCCGCCTCGCAATTCACGTCTCAACGTACTTTTATGAACCTATCGGCATTAGGGGGCCAAGAGCAAGACCGGTAAAGATAGTTAACCTTTTCTCAAGAGCGCCCTGCCCAATTATTCGCAAGCTAGCCGCCGAGCTGGAGAAAGCGTTCTTCTCGCATACGGATAAGGTCTTCACTTGGCTGATTTGCCAAAGCATCAATCTCTTCGCTTAGAGCTTTTCCAAGATTACTAGCAATCAAGGAGACGTCGCGATGCGCACCGCCTGCGGGCTCTTTGACAATCCGATCAATGACTTTCAGGCGCTTCAAATGCTGCGCAGTAACTTTCATCGCTTGCGCTGCATCGGCCGCCTTGTCTGCTGTGCGCCACAGGATAGAAGCGCATCCTTCTGGTGAAATGACGGAATAGACCGCATGTTCGAGCATCAAAACTCGTTCTGCACTTGCCAATGCAACCGCGCCACCTGATCCGCCTTCACCTACGATTACGGCAACCATTGGGACAGGCAAAGCGAGACAAGCCTCGGTCGATCGCGCAATCGCTTCGGCTTGGCCGCGCTCTTCTGCTTCAATCCCCGGAAAAGCACCGGACGTATCAACAAGCGTAACCACCGGCAGACCAAAACGCCCGGCAAGTTCCATCAGCCGGATCGCTTTGCGATACCCTTCGGGTTTGCCCATGCCGAAATTGTGCGCGATACGGCTTTGAGTGTCGTTCCCTTTTTCATGGCCGATCAGCATCACCCGGCGGCCATTCAACCGGGCAAACCCACCCATGATCGCAAGGTCATCGCCAAACAGTCGATCACCGCCAAGCGGCATGAAGTCCGTGAAAACATGCTCCACATAGTCGCGGAAATGCGGCCTTTGTGGATGCCGCGCGACTTGTGTTTTTTGCCATGGAGTGAGCGATGCATATGTGCTCGCCAGCAATTCTGCGCTTTTGTTCTCGAGCCGTTCTATCTCTGCTCCAACATCGACACCGTCCTGCGCGTCAACATTGCGCAATTCAGTGATCCGTTGTTCGAGGCTTTCGATAGGTTTCTCGAAATCGAGATAAGTAATCATGGGAAAGTGCGCTAATCGGAAGCGCGCCGTGTGGCAAGCGGATGCCGCTCGTTCACCAAAGCAACAAGCCGGGCAGCATCGACATGGGTGTAGATTTGTGTGGTCGCGATATCCGCATGACCAAGCAGCGTTTGAAGGACGCGAAGATCAGCCCCGCCTTCCAAGAGATGCGTTGCAAAAGCATGGCGCAAGACATGCGGACTTACTCCTGCCGGGTCGATACCTGCACGAGCCGCCAGATCTTTCAACATCTGGAAAAGCCGAACGCGCGTCAGGTGTCCTGATTTGCCGCGTGACGGGAAAAGGAAAGCAGATTGCGGCATTGTAGCCCGCACATTTCCCCATTTTTCAATAGCTTCACTCGCACGCTGGCTGATCGGGAGCATGCGCGCCTGACCGCCTTTCCCCATTACAGTCAGCAATGGGGCATCTCGCGGGACACTCGAGATTGGAAGGGAAACAAGTTCGCTTGCACGCAAGCCCGAACCATAAAGCAACTCAATCAAAGTAAGCTGACGCAGCGATGCTGGTTTTCCGGTCTCGGCCTCTTCTTCGGCACGCTCGAACAACGCATTGACCTGATCGTGAGACATGATTTTAGGAAGCGGTCTGCGCGTTTGCGGCTTTGGCAGGGCGCCAGAAGGATCATCGCTTCGCCACCCTTCATCCACAGCAAATCCAAAAAACTGTCGTAAGGCAGACGCTTTGCGGGCCACGCTGGCAGGAGCAAGATCGGACCAATGCGATGCAAGTTTTGCGACGCTCGCTCTGGAAACTGCGGCTAAATCGCCGATCGCTTCTTCAGCCCCTTCCAGATCACGGCGATAAGCTGCGAGCGTGCTGGTAGCGGCTCCTCTTTCTGCTGCCAGCATTTCTAAAAAGGCCAATGCTGCAGACGACATAATGCGCGCAACTTCCTGTTTCTCTACCCGCGCGCAACCGCTTCGGCGGCAATCATGCGGGCTTCAGCATTAAGACCAGAGCGATCAAGCGCGCGCACCAGATGATACAGATGCAAAGGGGTCATCTGCCCCCATTCCTGACCCTGCATCCCCAAACCTGCAAGTATTGCAACTAGCGTTGGATTTTTCACATCAGCAGCGCGCGCGATCAACTTTGTCCAACGCGTTTCGCGGTTCAAATCAATCTCAAGGTCTTCGGAAAATGCCTGCAAATCCTCCGATCGGATCCGGCCAAGGCCGGCAAGGCCAGCAACCAGAAACTTCGACCGTCTCGCCCCCTCGCTGTAATCGTTATCGACAAAGCCCTCGATAGCATCTCCGCTCGCACGGCCTGCATCTTCTCTTGCCAATGCCAGTTGTGCCCAAGCCGATGTACCGCTTTCAACCACATTGCTCCAGGCGCCAGCATCGCGATCCAGCCCTGCGGCAAGCATCGAGGTTATCAGCCGATCGGCTTGATCGGCAATCGCTGCGGACGGAGCGATCCTAGCCGCGGCATAGGCCGTCATTATACCGCCTGAATAATCATAGGCATCGCCCTCACCCCAAAGAGCTCGCATCGCACCAAGCCGTGCTGACTGGCTACCACCAATATAAGCCTGTCTAAGCAGGTCTGCGCGCTGGGCTACATCGCCGCTCGCGGATGGCTCGGCATATATCGCGCTGAACAAATCGATCATTGCACGCGATGACAAAATGCCGGTTCGTGCCGCGCTATCGGAAAGCGCAGCTCTTTCAGCCAATGGCAACATCGCATTGCTGGCGATAGTATTTGCGAAGTATTTGGCATCCGCGCCTTCAAGCGCCTCTTCTAGCAAGCTATCAGGAATATCCTCGCCAACTGCCGCCGCGAGCGAAAACCGCCAAGGTGTGAGAGTTTCGACAGCCTCCCAGTCAATTTCAGCAGCGCGTCTGCCTTTGCCCGCTGCACCGGCATAGCGCAGAGCTAGAATAAGATCGATTTCAGGCGCGATTTCTTCTGCAAGCGCGTTGTCGAGGTTAGCATTGGCACGCGCCGTCTCACCGCCATAGGCTTGGCAGATTGCCTCGAGCATAAGCCATTGCGGGTCCTTGGATCGCCGCGATTCTTGCCCGCGAAGCCCCGGACACGCTCCGACAAAATCAGATGTGGCGATATAGGCGCGGATCGCTTCGTCAGTAAGGCTGTCGTTCCAATTGCCCGTATCGATATCCTGCACGAATGCGCGGGCCACGGCGAATTCGCCCATTGTGTTGAGCGCTTTTGCGCGCAATGCCGCAAATTCAACCGGGTCCATCCCCTCTGGTGCACTCAACCTGCTCGAAAGGGTGCGGCGCAAAAGAATATGGCCCCAACGCGAAACCAAAGGTCCTTTGATGCCCGCCAGTGATGCGCGCACAAGGTTTTCGGGCTGTTTTGCTAAAGATGCGGTTGGCAATCCTCCTTCTTGCGGAGCGATGACACCAACTTGGGAAAGAGTTCTTCGGGCAGCAGGCGGCAAATCAAACTTGGGCGTGAGGCCGAGAAGCTCATCGAGTTCATCAGTGGAGAGGTTTTCAAGCTCCTTCAAAGAGGGAACCCGGCTCAATTGCTCTTGCGAAATAGAAGGCACACTGGGAACCACACCTCCTGCGCCGCCCGGTGATGGAGCGGCACCCGGTGTACCTGCCGAATTGGAACCGCCTGTTCCTGAAGGCTGCGAAACGGATGGCGCAGTGGTGGGCTGCGGCGCAGGAGTTGATGCAGGTGCAGGGTCGTCAAACCCCGGCGGCAAAAGCGATTCGGGCGCGTCCTGCGCAGCAGAATACTCCGTCAGCGTCACACCGCCAATCGCGCCAACAAGGCCGAAAGCCGCTACCGAACCAAGCCATGTGCTTTTGGCCGACTTATGAAAAATCATCACGCTTCTGTCCCAGCCTTAGGGATTGCAATTTCCTGGACGATAGGATGCAAAGGCTCCTCTCCACCGTCAATATACGCTGCGATAACAAGACCTGCGATAACGAGGCCCGCATATATCGGCACGCGGCGAAGAATTCGAGTATAGCGGCCCTGTTCAGGCGCAGAAGTTTGCAAGGGTAAATCGCGTTTCATACTTGGATGGGAACCATCAGTGTTTGACATGTTGCGTGCGCTCTAACCCATCTATAGGCCTTCTTACAATGACCCAGCAGGCCACATTGAACGATAGCGAAATCGCCAACATAGCCGCGCGTATTGATCGGCCGATTGTGCTCGTCGGGCTGATGGGCGTGGGCAAATCAACAGTGGGCAAAAAATTAGCCAGCATACTGGAGCGCGATTTCATTGATGCAGACGATGCGATCGAAGAAGCAGCTCAGCGATCAATCCCGGAAATCTTCGAAGAATTCGGCGAAGCTTATTTCCGGGATGGGGAACGCCGCGTAATTGCCCGCCTGATTGAAGAGAACAGCGGCGTGATCGCAACAGGCGGCGGAGCGTTTGTGGATTCTGAAACTCGCTCTCTAATCCTTAAAAAAGCCATCGCGGTTTGGATCGATTGCGACATAGACATTCTGGTTGAACGAACATCGCGGCGTGATACGCGACCATTGCTAAAAAACGGCGATCCGGCTGAGATACTTACCAACCTGTTTGAAACTCGCGAGCCATTCTATCGGCAGGCACAAGTACGTGTAAAAAGCCAAAATGGTGCGCATTTAGATACAGCGCACACCATTATCGAGGCGATTGACCAATGGCTGTAATCCCGGTGGCGCTGTCTGGGCGCGGCTATGATGTGACGATTGAGGAAGGCTGCGTGCTGCACGACTTCGCTGCCAAAGCCCGCGGTTTCTACGAGCAATATCACCCACAAGACGGCGTAAATCCCCGCAAGATCCCATTTGTGGCGGATACCAACACACATCATCTGTTCAAAGATGCCATTGAGGAAAGTCTTGATTCTCAAAACCATGCTGCTGATTGGTTCATCGTCGAACCTGGGGAAGGTGCGAAATCTTGGGGCGTACTCGAGCGCCTGACAGACTGGTTGCTTGCACAAGGCGTCACCCGGTCAGATCACGTCTTTGCCCTAGGTGGCGGCGTTGTTGGAGACCTCACTGGCTTTGCCTGCTCGATCACAAAGCGTGGGTGCGGATTTGTTCAGATACCCACAACATTGCTTGCCCAGGTGGATTCTTCTGTTGGCGGCAAAACGGCGATCAATACCGGTGCGGGCAAGAACTTGATCGGGGCCTTTCACCAACCTTCTGCGGTGCTGATCGACCCGCTTGTTCTGAACACTTTGCCGGACCGCGAAATGCAGGCAGGTTATGCCGAAGTGCTGAAATACGGCCTCTTGGGTGATGCAGAGTTTTTCGACTGGCTCCAAGCCAACGGCAGGCAAGTTCTGGCGCGCGAACCGGCGGCATTAGGCCATGCGATTACCACCAGTATTTTGGCCAAAGCGCGTATCGTGGCCGAAGATGAGCGCGAGACATCGGGCGTTCGCGCATTGCTCAATCTGGGGCACACTTTCGGACACGCACTCGAAGCTGAGACCGGCTTCTCATCCAATCTGCTCCATGGCGAAGCTGTTGCGCTTGGCATGGTGCTGGCTGCAAGATATTCGGCTCGCAGAGGCGAATTGAGCGCGGCAGATGCCGAGCGAGCGGCATCCGCTATAGCATCTGCGGACATGCGCAGCGAAATCACCGAGCTTGGATTGACGTGTGATGGTCAGAAGCTTGTCGAGCACATGCGCCATGACAAGAAAATGGAAAGCGACACCCTGCCTTTCCTCCTGATGAAAGGCATTGGAGAGGCCTATCTCGCGCGCGATGTTGCGCTGGATGATGTGGCAGCTTTCTTGGACGAGCAACTCGCTTGACCCGCTTCATCGACCTTTCGATACCCATCACAAATGATGTGATCTCAGATCCCGACGTCATGCGACCCAAAATCACTTACATGACGCATGAGAACACGTGGGAACAGATAGCGGCGTTCTTTCCCGGCCTTACCAAAAAAGACCTGCCCGATGGCGAAGGATGGGCGGTCGAAATGCTGGAATTATCAACGCATAACGGCACGCATATGGACGCGCCGTGGCACTACCATTCGACCACGAACAACGGCGCAGGCCCTGCCCCAAGCATCGATGAAGCACCGCTCGACCGGTTCTTTCGCCCCGGCGTAAAACTCGATTTCTCGCACTTGCCCCACGGCCATGTTGTAAGCGCAGCCGAGGTTGAGGAAGCCCTTGCAAAAATCGAATACGAATTGGAGCCACTCGATATCGTCCTTATCCAGTCGGGCGCAGTCTACGGAACCGACAATTTCACCGATCAGGGTGTGGGATTGGGTGAAGAAGCAACCTTATGGCTCACACAGCGCGAAATTGAAGTGGTTGGAACCGACGCCTGGAGCTGGGATGCGCCGTTCAGCCACACGGCAAAACGCTGGGCAGAAACGCACGATCCGTCGATCATCTGGGAAGGCCATAAGGCAGGCCGCATCCGGCCCTATTACCAGATAGAAAAGCTAACCAATCTTTCCGCACTCCCTGCGCACGGATTCATGTTCAGCTGCTTTCCTGTAAAAATCGAACGCGCGAGCGCAGGCTGGATCAGAGCTGTGGCGATTGTGCAGGAGTAAGCGCCCCACCAATTCCAATGCCGCCTACTCCAACTCCAAGATCACCGCATCCACCGCCAAACTTTCACCCTCAGCCGCATTGATCGCCGCGATGGTGCCTTCTTTTTCCGCGCGCAGAATGTTCTCCATCTTCATCGCTTCTACTGTGGCGAGCGGTTGGCCCGGCTGGACCTCTTCGCCTTCTGCGACATGCAGTTTCACCAGCATTCCGGGCATTGGGCAAATGAGCATTTTGGACAGATCAGGCGGAATCTTCTCGATCATGTGATCGGTGAGCGCAGCGAGATCAGACAGCAATACCAACGCCTCATGAGAAGCTCCTTGCGTCGTCATCCGCCAGCGCACGCCGATCCGTTCGATCTGAACGGCCATGTCCTTTTCACCGGTGATATTCGCAATCGGTTCACCCACGCGCCAATCCCATGTCCCGCGCAAGGTGTGGCCATCAACATTCGCGCCGCCTTCCTCGAGCAGAACGTCGAATTTGCGGTTAGCGATCGTCACCATCCAGCGCGACGGCGGGTTATCAATCTCACTGAGTTGTCCTGATATGCGCCGCGAGCGGACCTGGTGATCAAACTCAGCGCCTGCAAACAAAGCTGCCATCTGCCGCAGATGCGCGTCATCGGCCGGCGCACCTGTAAAGCCGTCGGGATATTCCTCTGCAATAAAGCCAGTGGTCAAATCGCCCGAGCGGAACCGTTCATGCTGCATGATCGCGGAGAGAAAATCGACATTGTGGCCAAGCCCTTTGATCTGAAAACGATCAAGCGCTTCGATTTGCAAGTCGGCTGCTTCCTCGCGCGTGGGTGCCCAAGTGATCAGTTTAGCGATCATAGGATCATAAAACATCGACACTTCGCCGCCTTCGAACACGCCATCATCTACGCGGATGCTGCCCGCCCCGTGCGCGGTGCCGCGACGCGCTTTACCGCCGACCATTTCGTCTTCGCTCCAGCCCGCAATAGGTGGCTGATACCGGACAAGGCGGCCGGTGGATGGAAGAAAGCTGCGATAAGGGTCTTCGGCATAGACACGGTTTTCAATGGACCAACCATCAATGCCGATGTCGTCCTGAGTAAGCGACAATTCCTCACCTGCTGCCACGCGGATCATCTGTTCAACCAGATCAACTCCCGTAATCGCTTCGGTAACGGGATGTTCCACCTGAAGGCGCGTGTTCATTTCAAGAAAGTAGAAGCTTTCTCCCGTCGGGTCGGCTCCGCTGACGATCAGCTCAACTGTGCCTGCGGAATGATAGTCCACCGCGCGTGACAAGGCGACGCATTGCTCACCCATCGCCTTGCGCATTTTGGGTGTGACAAATGGCGAAGGTGCTTCTTCGACAACCTTTTGATGGCGGCGTTGGATCGAGCATTCGCGCTCATTCAAATAAAGGATGTTGCCGTGCTTATCGCCCAGAATCTGGATCTCGATATGGCGCGGGTCTTCGATGAATTTCTCAAGGAAAACGCGATCATCGCCAAAACTGTTCTTACCTTCGCGCTGGGTCGCTTCGAAGCCCTCTTCAACATCCGTGTCGCTCCAGGCGAGGCGCATCCCCTTGCCCCCGCCGCCAGCGGACGCCTTCATCATCACCGGATAGCCAATCTTGTTCGCCCATTCGAGCGCTTCGGCCGTTGTATCAATTGCGTCTGGCGAGCCGGGAACGACATTTACGCCCGCTTCCATCGCGAGTTTTTTTGATTCAATCTTATCACCCATAGCCGCGATTGCGCCGGCTGGGGGGCCGATAAAGGCGATGTTTTCCGCCTCTAGAGCTTCCACAAAGCTGGCCCGTTCAGATAGGAAGCCATAGCCAGGATGCACCGCCTCAGCGCCGGTTTGTTTGCAGGCTGCGATGATCTTTTCCGGGATTAGATAGCTTTCGGCAGCAGGCGCAGGCCCGATATGCACCGCCTCATCTGCCATACGCACAAATGGCGCGTTGCGATCTGCATCTGAGTAGACTGCGACCGTTGCGATCCCCATTTTGCGAGCAGTCTGGATGACACGGCAAGCAATTTCGCCGCGATTAGCAATCAGGATTTTGGAAAACAAAGCGGTGATCTCCAGCACATTCAGTGTTTACAGCAGGCTATGGCGCGTGGCCGCAGCGTGCGCAACCTATCGGAATTGGGTGCGCAGCTAAGCGAAACTATCGGCCAGCGCCTTTAATTGCGCGGTCCGCGCCTTGGTGAGTGCGGTTTTGCAGGTGGAAACCAGCAGGGGCTCCAAACTGCCGCCGCGCGCGCTGAACCCATCAACTCTGCAATGCGCATCGCGAAATGTAATCCATGCACGCTGAGCTTCCAGAAGGCTGGCAAAATAGCCAGGACGATCATCCCACTCAGGCTCCCAAGTCCTATCACGGGCTTTCATTTTGGCGCTGGTCAATTTCCATTGCGCGTTCAATTCGCGGTCTGCGAGGATGTAATCGCGATACGCGCAAATATTCATTTCCTGCTGAATGCCGCGCTCTAACGCTTCTTCGTTGCATTCGGGCAGATACGCCTCGGCTTGCGGTGAAGACAGCAGCAATATCAGTTCGGCAATCACAATATTCTCCAATCAAAGCTTTGCAAAGCTTGCCGCAAGGTCAGCTTTGATATCGTCAATATGCTCAATACCGACCGAAACGCGCACTACATCCGGCCCTGCGCCTGCTGCAACCTGATCTTCTGCTGAAAGCTGGCTGTGCGTGGTGGAGGCGGGGTGAATGATGAGCGAACGCGTGTCACCAATGTTGGCCAAGTGGCTGAAGAGTTTGACATTTGAGACAAGCACTTTTCCCGCTTCAAACCCGCCTTTGAGGCCAAAGGTGAACACCGCCCCGCCCTTACCGCCGAGATATTTTTGAGCGTTTGCGTGGTACGGATTGTCCGGCAGGCCAGCATAGCTCACCCAAGCAACCGCCTCTTGGTGCTCAAGCCATTCGGCAAGCGCATGCGCGTTTGCGCAATGCCGCTCCATCCGCAGATGCAGTGTCTCCATACCCGTCAGCGCAAGGAACGCATTCATCGGCGCCATAGCAGGACCAAGGTCGCGCAGACCGAGCACACGGCAGGCGATGATGAATGCGATGGGGCCAATCGGCTCAAGCGCATCGACCAGAACTGCCCCGTGATAGGAGCCGTTAGGCTTGGTCAGCGAAGGGAATTTGTCCCCGGCTGCTTTCCAATCGAAATTGCCGCTATCGACGATAACGCCGCCTACGGCATTCCCGTGACCGTTCAGAAACTTGGTGGTCGAATGCGTGACAATATCCGCGCCATGTTCAAACGGACGGCACAGTGCAGGCGTCGCCATTGTGTTATCCACGATCAGCGGCACTGCGCCTGCGTGAGCAACAGCCGCGATGGCTTCGATATCGGTGACAACGCCGCCGGGATTGGCAAGGCTCTCGATAAACACGGCGCGCGTGTTCTCATCCATAGCGGCGCGCACATTCTCGACATCATCGACATCGACGAAGCGCGTTTCCCACCCGAATTTGAGGAAGGCCTCACCCATCTGGTTGAGCGATCCGCCATAGAGTTTCTTCGCCGCAACGATATTGCACCCCGGCTCCATCAGAGTGTGGAACGCGATCAACTGCGCCGCGTGACCCGATGCAACGCCAAGAGCGCCAACACCGCCTTCAAGCGCGGCGACCTTTTTCTCCAGCGCATCATTGGTGGGGTTCATAATGCGCGAGTAGATGTTTCCAAACTCGCTGAGGCTGAACAGGTTCGCCGCGTGCTCAGGGCTATCAAAGGTGTAGCCTGCCGTCTGATAAATCGGCGTGATCCGGGCGTTTGTGGCGGGGTCCGGCTGAGTCCCGGCATGGACGGAGAGGGTTTCTGGGCGGGTGTTTTTGGGGAGGTCGGTCATGCTTGAAGCCTATAAATGGAGATGAAGATTGGAGAGGGCAAAAAAGGCAATGATGAGGCAAGTGATGCCCATGACAATCCCGCTGCCATTCACGAGAAAAGTCACCATGCGCTCTCTGAATTGATTGGCCCGCATCTCGCCTCCCGCAATCGGTAACGCCTCACCAGCCCCGAAAATCGCACTAAGCGTGATCCCAATGGTCAAGACGTAGGATGAGCCCGCAAACAAGCCCGCCAGCCACGGCGACCAAGCGGCCGGGACCGACAAATAGGTCCAGAACAGTGCGAACACAGTTAAAGCTGTCCCGGTCTGGCAAGCGGTCAAATGCGCAGAAAGCCCCATGCGCGGGTTGCTGAAATTGGGAATGACAAAGCCGATAAGGAGGCCAAGAGTGAAGAGGATGAAGCCCGCTACACCCAAAATGACCGCAGTGGTGCTCACTCCGCCGCCTCATCGATAATGCTGTCCAGTGGCGGCATATTGTGGCCCAGCAGCGTCAATATATCCGCTGCGCATTCGACCACATTCGATCCCGGCCCGTAAATCCCCTGCACGCCTGCTTCACGCAGGAAGTCATAGTCCTGCGGCGGGATCACGCCGCCTGCTGTCACTTTGATGTCCGCGCGACCTGCTTCTTTCAGAAGACGGATCAATTCGGGAATCAACGTTTTGTGCCCGGCGGCAAGGCTTGATGCGCCCACTACATCAACATCGTTTTCCAAAGCCATCGCGCACGCTTCTGGCGGGGTTTGGAACAGCGGGCCTGAGACGACTTCAAAACCCATATCGGCGAATGCGCTTGCGATCACATTCGCACCGCGATCATGACCATCCTGACCCATTTTTGCGACCATGATGCGGGGTTTGCGGCCAAGTCTGCGCTCCACTGCAGCCACGCCGTCGGTTACTTGAGCCCAGCGCTGATCAAATTCGTAAGCGGTTTTGTAAACGCCAGACACAGGCTTTGGCGTTGCATCGTGGCGGCCAAAGACCTCTTCCATGGCGCTGGAAATCTCGCCCAAAGTTGCGTCATGCCGCGCGGCCGCCACCGCCAGTTCAAGCGCATTGCCACCATCCCTGCACCCAGCTGTCAAAGCTTCCAGTGCCGCTCTGCAAGCCGCTTCATCGCGAGCCTTGCGCACTTTGGCGAGCCGGGCGATTTGGCCTTTGCGCACTGCTGCATTGTCAATGTCGAGCGTTTCGATCTGCTCTTGCTGAGCAAGTTGGTATTTGTTGACGCCGACAATCACCGTATCGCCCTTGTCGATGCTTGTCTGCTTTTCCGCCGCCGCGCGTTCAATCGCCGCCTTGGGAGCGCCGGTCGCGACATAGGCTGTCATACCGCCTGCTGCATCGACCTCGGCCATCATGGCTTCGGCTTCTTCGACCAAAGTCGCGGTCAATGCCTCAATGTAATGCGAGCCGCCTAGCGGATCGACGACTTGCGTGATCCCGCTTTCTTCCTGCAGCACCAATTGCGTGTTGCGCGCGATGCGGGCGGAGAAATCGGTAGGAAGCGCAATCGCCTCATCCAGAGCATTAGTGTGCAAACTTTGCGTGCCGCCCAATGTCGCCGCCATCGCTTCGACTGTGGTGCGGATGACGTTGTTGTAGGGGTCTTGCTCTTGCAAGCTCACACCCGATGTCTGGCAATGCGTGCGCAGCATTTTGGAGCGCTCTTTTTGCGCGCCCAGCCCATCCATGGTCCGGTACCAAAGCGTGCGCGCGGCGCGCAGCTTGGCGATCTCCATGAAGAAATTCATGCCGATACCGAAAAAGAACGAGAGTCGCCCCGCAAACGCATCAATATCGAGGCCTGTTGCGCAGGCCCGTTCTACATATTCCTTGCCGTCGGCAATCGTGAAGGCAAGCTCTTGCACGGCGGTCGCGCCAGCTTCGTGCATATGATAGCCCGAAATCGAGATACTGTTGAATTTCGGCATGTTGGCAGAAGTATATGCGATAATGTCCGACACAATCCGCATGCTGGGTTCGGGCGGATAAATATAGGTGTTGCGGACCATGAACTCTTTGAGGATGTCGTTCTGGATCGTGCCTGACAGCTTGTCCGCGCTGACGCCTTGCCGCTCTCCTGCAACGATGTAGAATGCGAGCACCGGGATAACCGCGCCATTCATCGTCATCGAAACGGACATGGTATCCAGCGGGATCTGGTCGAACAGGATTTCCATATCCGCTACCGTATCGATCGCGACGCCCGCTTTACCAACGTCACCGGTTACCCGCTCATGATCGCTGTCATAACCGCGGTGGGTGGCGAGATCGAAAGCAACCGACAATCCCTTTTGCCCGGCAGCGAGATTGCGGCGGTAAAAGGCGTTTGATTCCTCAGCCGTGGAAAAGCCTGCATATTGCCTGATCGTCCACGGGCGGCCTGCATACATGCTCGCCTTCACTCCGCGCGTGAACGGGGCGAAACCGGGCAGGCCGGGATCAAAATCCGCGTGATCCTCCGCCGTGTAAAGCGGCTTGATCGGGAAGCCCTCGGGCGTCTGCGTCGTTAAATCGCGGCCCTTCGCCTCCTTGTCGGCAAGGATTTTCCAATCAGCGGGAGTTGGCGGAGAGTTATTTGTATCAGTCATGCACAATCCCATGTCACAAGCGCCCGCCAATCGGAAGACACTCAACGCTCACAAAATCACCAGCGGGTTAGGACAAGGCTATACGCCTTTAAATTCAGCTTTGCGTTTTTGCAGGAAGGCCATGCCGCCTTCCACCGCATCTTGGCTCGCACCAGCGAGGCGTTGGCCTTCGGCTTCGGTCACGAAAACCTGCTGGATGCTTTCATCGAGGGCGACATTCAGCTGTTTCTTCATCGTTTTGAGCGCTAGCGTCGGCCCATTGGCGAGCTTTTCGCCAAGGCTGCGCGCTTCATCCATCAGGCTGTCTGCCTCGACCGCCTTGTAGATAAGACCCCAATCCTCGGCTTGGCTCGCGCCAATTTTCTCGCCCAGCATCATCATTTGTGTGGCGCGCGCACGGCCAATTGCGCGGGCTAGTAACCATGTGGAGCCGCCATCGGGCACCAGGCCGATATTGACGAACGCTTGCAGGAAATACGCTTTTTTCGAAGCAATCGTGAAATCCGCCGCCAGCGCTAGGCTGCACCCAACACCCGCCGCTGGCCCATTCACTGCGCAGATCACCGGCACTTCGGCCCGCAACACTTGGCTGATTGCCGGATTGTAGTGGTTTTGGAGAGCCTTGTGACTTCCGCCTTTGCTGGAGAGCGCTGAACCCTCCCCGCGTGCGGCAAGGTCGGCGCCAGAACAAAATCCCTTGCCCTCGCCCGTGATCAGCACGGCGCGCGCATCCCCAAGATCGTAAAAGGCCTCGCCAATTTCATCGGCCATTTGCGGCGGCATAGCGTTCAGGCGATCAGGCCGGTTTAGCGTGATAACTTTGAGCGGGCCTTCTGTTTCAACCCTGATAGTTTCGTAGGTCATATTCTCTCTCAAACCTTAGTGATCGCCTTTGGGCGTTTCCATAATCTCGGTAAGCATGCCCTGCATGTCTTTGGGATGGACGAAAAAGATAGGAGTACCATGCGCGCCGGGGATAGTGGGGCCAAGGATACGCTTGCCCTGCCCCTCAAACCACGCGCGCGCTTTGTCGATATCCTCGACTTCAAAGCACACGTGATGCTGCCCGCCAGCCGGGTTTTTGGCGAGGAATGCGGAGATAGCGGTTTTGCCAGGGGTAAGCTCTTCGATCAGCTCGATTTGCGTTCCATCCATGCCCGAATGCGTGGGGGTATCGACAAACACGACCTTGAGCCCGCGATCCTCCAAAATGATCTCGTCTGAGATCGACGTCGCGCCCATAATGTCGCGATAATGCGCGATGCTGTCAGCGATGGAGGGAGTTGCGACCCCGACGTGGTTTAAGCGGCCTAGTTTCATATCAGGTCTAATCCATACATTAGGTGCCAAAATTTGGAGGTCCTAGTTTCCCCGGTTTTCAAGCACCTTTCGCGAGCAACTGAATTTTCCGGTTCCCATCTGCCGCACATTTCCAGTTGGAGCGCATATCTCTTGTTCTCAATCCGAATAATCGCAGAACCGAACCAGATGAGACACGCAGTCAAGAATACGATGCAAAGGTTCTTTATCACAACGGAATGTTATCATGCTTCTTCCATGGGTTCTCCAACTGCTTCGTCCGCAGTTTCCTTAGCCCCAGAGCAATCCGCCGACGCGTTGAGCTAGGGTGGATCACTTCGTCGATATAACCGCGCTGCGCTGCCACAAACGGGTTTGCAAACCGCGCTTCATATTCTGCCGTTTTCTCCGCGATCTTGTCGGGATCATCGCGCAATGAGCGGAAGATAATCTCCACCGCGCCTTTTGCGCCCATCACCGCGATCTCCGCCGTTGGCCAAGCGTAGTTTAAGTCTCCGCGCAAATGCTTCGATGCCATCACATCATATGCGCCGCCATACGCCTTTCGCGTGATGACAGTGATTTTGGGAACGGTTGCCTCAGCATAAGCAAAGAGCAGTTTCGCGCCGTGTTTGATAATGCCGCCCAATTCCTGCGCTGTACCGGGCAGGAAGCCCGGGACGTCGACGAAGGTCACAATCGGAATTTCAAACGCGTCGCAGAACCGCACGAAGCGCGCGGCCTTCTTCGATGAATTGATATCGAGCACACCGGCAAGCACCATAGGCTGGTTTGCAACCACGCCCACTGTGCGCCCTTCCACCCGGCCAAATCCGCAGATGATGTTCGCTGCATGCCCCGGTTGAATCTCGAAAAACTCGCCTTCGTCCAGAGTCTTGGAAATCACCTCATGCATATCATAAGGCTGGTTCGCATTGTCCGGGATCAGAGTGTCGAGGCTGGGTTCTTCGCGGTCCCAAGGGTCATTGGTGGGAAGCTGCGGCACCTCTTCGCGGTTTGACAGCGGCAGATAATTGAAAAACTCGCGCGTCGCGAGCAGCGTTTCGATGTCGTTTTCAAACGCGCAATCGGCAACGCTGGTTTTGGTCGAATGCGTGATTGCCCCGCCCAGCTCTTCTTGCGTGACAACTTCGTTGGTGACGGTTTTCACCACATCCGGCCCGGTAACGAACATATAAGAGCTGTCCTTCACCATAAAGATAAAGTCGGTCATTGCGGGAGAATACACCGCCCCGCCTGCACACGGCCCCATGATAAGGCTGATCTGCGGTACGACGCCTGATGCCAGCACGTTTTTCTGGAAAACCTCGGCATATCCGCCAAGCGAGGCAACGCCTTCCTGAATGCGCGCACCACCTGAATCGTTGAGACCGATAACAGGCGCACCGACCTTCATCGCGGTGTCCATCACCTTGCAGATTTTCTCCGCATGGCGTTTTGATAAAGAGCCGCCAAACACGGTGAAATCCTGAGAGAAGACATAAACCAACCGGCCATTGATCGTGCCTGATCCTGTTACAACACCGTCGCCCGGTATCTTTTGCGTTTCCATGCCGAAATCAACGCAATCATGTTCGACATAGGTATCAAGCTCTTCAAAGCTGCCTGCATCCAAGAGCACATCCAAACGCTCACGCGCGGTCAGTTTCCCCTTGGCATGTTGGGCGGCGATACGCTTTTCGCCTCCTCCCAACTTAGAAGCTTCGCGGCGGCGTTCCATTTCAGCGATATTGGCGGACAAATGGTTTCCCCTGATGATTTTTCAAAATGCGTAATTGCGTTGCCGCAGCGCTCTTTCACCGTCAACGCCTCAAAATTGATTAGGCCCGCTGTGGAGATAACTCGACTTACGAATTGATGATGCCGTGCTGCGCCAATGAACGCGCGGTATCTTCGAGAGTCTGCTCAGCCGGAATGTATTCAAACCCCAGCGTCTGCGAGGAATGCTTCCCATCGACATCGCGCACTTTGCCAAGCTCATTTTTAAGCGTGTTCATTTCAGCCATAAACGGCGCGAGCAGTTTGACGAGAAAATCGGGCATCGTTCTCGTGGGCGCCTTGCGCGCAAGCTCTGGCGCGCGCTGTTTAAGGATCGCCGACATGTCTTTCAGCCACAGAAACTTGTCTTGCAGCGGAAAACGGCCATCGCGAACCACTTCATCAGGCAAATCAAGCGCCGCGACATGCGCGGTTACAACATCGCGAATATCGACCACGCCGACCCCCATATTGGGCGCCAAGGGAATGGAGCCATCGAGCAGTTTTTGAACCATCTCGATTGAGGTTGAAAGATCATCGTTTTCAATCGGGCCGAAAACAGCAACCGGATTGACTGAGCAGAAAATCATGTCAGGCGCGTTTGCCGCCACCCATTCGCGCGCCGATTGTTCAGCGATCGTTTTTGATTTGGCGTAGGCTGCGACATCTGGATTGGAAGCAATGGTCCAATCATCATTGGAAAACTGCGTCTTTGAAGCAGGATGTCCATACGCGATGGCAGCAGCAGAGCTGGTAAGAACAAACCTTCTTGCGCCCGCCTCGTGGGCAAATCGAGCCGCACGCAACGCACCCTCACGTGCAGGGACGATCAGATCATTCTCATCCTTGGGAACAGCCAGCGGAAAAGGCGATGCGACATGCGCAACCGCGTCACACTGGGCGCAAGCGTCTTGCCAGCCTGCATCATTTTCGAGATCAGCCTGAAAGACTTTGAGCCGGCCTCCTGTATCTCTCCATCGCGCGCGAAGCCGAGGCTCGCTCTTGGAAATGTTGCGAACAGTGGTGTGAACGGCTTTTCCCGCCTTCAAGAGCGCATCAATGACCTCTCCGCCGATATACCCGGTGCCGCCCGTTACAAGAATTGTCTGCGCCATGATCCCTCTCCCGTTCTTAACCAAGGCTAATGGCGCAGGTTGCTGCATGCAACTTACTTCATCAAAACCAGCTCTTCGGCCATGGTCGGGTGAATGGCCGTGGTCGCATCAAAATCAGCCTTGGTCAGACCCGCTTTCACCGCGACGGCGGCTGCCTGCATAATTTCAGGCGATTCAGGGCCAATCATATGCACGCCAAGGATTTTGCCATCCGCAGCGTTCGTAATCATTTTATAAAGGCCCCGCTCATTCCGGCCCGCCACGACATTTTTCATCGGGCGGAAATCGGACTGATAGACTTTGATATTGCCGTAGGAATTGCGCGCTTCGCTTTCGGTGAGGCCAACAGAGGCGATGGGTGGATGGCTGAAAACCGCGCTGGGGATGCAGGAATAATCCACAGCATAAGGTTCGCTGTCACCAAAAACAGTATCGGCAAAAGCTTGCCCTTCGCGGATAGCGACAGGAGTTAGCTGCACGCGGTCCGTTACATCTCCCACAGCATAGATATAGTCGACATTTGTTTTGCTGAATTGATCGACTTTCACCTCGCCCTTTTTGCCGGTTTCGACACCCACGCTCTCAAGGCCCAGACCTTGCGTGTTGGGAACGCGGCCCGTTGCGATCATGACCTGATCGAATTCGCGGGGGTCACGATCTGTCATCTTGACAAGGAGCGTGCCGTCCTCCTGCTTTTCAACCCATTCAAATTCGGCGTTGAAACAAAACTCAATGCCTTTGACGAGACTGATTTGGAGCAAGCGATCACGCAACGCTTCATCATATCCGCGCAGGATTACGTCGGATCGGTTGGCGATGGTAACTTTGCTGCCGAACTCATTGAATATCCCGGCAAATTCATTGGCGATATATCCGCCGCCAGCGATTAAAATACGTTTAGGCACTTCCGCAAGATGAAAAGCCTCATTTGAAGTAATGGTGTGCTCATTACCGGGAAACTCAGGTTTGTGAGGCGTCGCACCTGTCGCGACAAGGATGTACTTACTGGTCAAAACCCTGCCACTGGCCAAGGTTATCTCGTGATCACCCGTTATGGTCGCACGTTCGTGAAAGACCGTGACATTGTTGTTGTCGAGCGTCTCGCCATAAAGCCCTTCAAGCCGGTCAATGTCATTCTGCACATGGTCGCGCAGTTTTACCCAGTCAAAGCTCTTGCCTTCGATCGTCCAGCCAAATTGCTTGGCGTCTTCCAAATCCTCAGCAAAATGCGCACCGTAAACGAGCATTTTTTTAGGCACACAACCGCGAATGACGCAGGTTCCGCCGACACGGTATTCCTCGGCAGCTGCGACGCGCGCACCATGCGCGGCAGCGATCCGGCTTGCGCGCACACCACCGGAGCCAATACCGATGGTGAAAAGGTCATAGTCGTATTCGGTCTCGGCCATAACGCACATTTACTCCTGTGTAGCGTGGGAAGCGATATGGAGCGCGAATGCGCGCTTGCCAACAGGCTTAGCGTCTTGGCTTGCTTTGAGAGTGGAAAGCTCAGCTTTCAAGAAGCGGCGCGTTATCCCTTAGCAGCTCATACGAACCGCCGTCGTGATGAGTGAATAGATCGTCGTGGCTTATGCCAGTCTTGCGCTTCATCAGACGAGCAATCGCATCGCGTTGCTCTTCTACAGTTCCGGCAAAAGATACGAGGACCTCTGGATCGTGGTCCATAGGTGAGCCAAAGATCATTGCGAGCTTAAGCGGATCGAAGTCAAAGCCAAGCATTGCAAGGTGTTTACCCTGCTCCATTTCCGCCTTCATATAGCTTGTGAATTGACGGTTTGAACTGCGTTTGCCGTAAGTAAAGACGGCGCGTGTGAGCTCAGCATAATCATCAGGTTCAACCTGACCCCATTCCGCAACAGGCTTGTCGTCCTTTTGCCAAGGCAATTGGCCAGCAGTACCAAGTGGATGCACAATACGCACATGCATATCAACAAGCGCGCGCGCCTCTTCGATATCCATGCCGAATGCCATCGCAGCAACCCATGGCAAATAATGCTCAATCGCACGATCATAGGTAAATGCGATAATTGAAAGCTTGTAAAAGCAATTTTTAGCCTCAAGCCGCGGCGCACCAGTCACGATCATCTGGCCGAGCTTAAATAGCCAGTTTTCTGTACCGCGGAGTGGCATCTCACCCTCAACACGAGGTTCGCGAGCGAGAGTCGATTTCGATTCCGCATGCAGTGTGTGATAGACAATCCCGATCTTGCCGGCGATTGTGACGAGCGGATCATCAGAAAGTTGTTCCATTATCGATTCAATCGATGTGGTCACAGTCGCGGCAGCCCGGATCTTACGTCCGGCGTTCATCAACTCTTCGGTGGTGGTATTACAACGTGGAGCAGTTGCTTCAAAAATCTGGGCAAGATTCACAAGATCGCGGCTCTGAACTTCTGAACCAAGCCGATCAAAATCATAGGCCGCAACGATCCGATTGAGCAATTCAGGCCCATCCGGCATCTCTATCTCGCGGTTTGCCCCTGCACCGATCACCAGTGTTGTCTCGGTTCTAAACATGGTTAGCTACAGGCTCCCTGGCGCGAAAAGCGGCGTTGTGATCCTGTAAGCCCTGTATAGTTAAAAAGGATTTAGCCGAGGAGCACTTTACCCTCGGCCGCGCGGCGAACCGTTGCCCGCTCCGCGGCCGCCTCTACCACCACCACCGCCCCCTGGTCGTTTGGCCCTGCGACCACGAAATCCGCCACCTGTGCGAGGTTCACCAGTTTCTTGTGGTTTACCCTTGCGCGAAGGGTGTTTCGACTTTGGCTTTGGTTTGGCACCCTCGGCGCTTTTCCCAGCGCCTGATGCGATCGGCTTTGCTCTTACTCTTTTCTTGGAAACATGAGTTTGTCCGCGAGCTGCTGGCTTGGTCGGCCCCACACCTTCGACAACTGCGCGAAAGTTTTCAGGGAGATCTAGGCGCTCCAATTCTGCGTCAGTATTGCGCTGAATATCCTTCAAATATGCGCGCTCATCTTCTGCACAAAAGGCAATAGCAATGCCATCCCGCCCAGCGCGGGCCGTGCGACCGATGCGGTGTACGTATTGTTCGGGCACATTGGGAAGCTCGTAATTGATGACGTGCGAAACACCTGGAATATCGATCCCGCGCGCTGCCACATCAGTGGCGATCAGGATCAGGCACCGCCCAGCGCGAAACTCATCGAGCGCCCGTTGTCGTTGTCCTTGAGACTTATTCCCATGGATGGCGTTTGCAGTAATCCCGCTCTGGGCAAGTTTTTTAACGACCCGATCGGCCCCGTGTTTCGTTCGTGTGAAAATCAACACACGTTCCTGCTCACCAGGAATGACGTGACGACCTGACAGGATCATCTGCAAAAGCGCCTGCTTTTCATCCTGCTGAACCATAAAAAGATACTGCTCGATACGTTCGGCCGTGCTCGATTCTGGTGTAACGGATACCTTAATGGGATTATTGCAGAATCCGGTCACCAACTCACGAATGGCCTTGGGCATCGTTGCGCTAAAGAATAGGGTTTGACGTTCTTTCGGCACCAGCTGATTGATCCGACGCAGCGCATGGATGAACCCCAGATCTAGCATCTGGTCAGCTTCATCAAGAACAAGAACCTCAACACCTGACAGGTTGAAAGCTTTCTGGTCAATCAGGTCAAGGAGTCGTCCGGGAGTAGCTACCAGAATGTCCGTTCCGCGATGCAGCTTGTTTCGGTCTTTGTTAACCGATGTGCCGCCAACAATAACTTGAACCTTCAGGCCTGCCATTGCGCCGTAATCCTTGGCGCTTACAGCGATCTGAGTTGCCAGTTCGCGCGTCGGCGCAAGCACCAGCATCCTGCAGCTCTTGAACGGAATGCGGTTGTCGGCCTCGCGTAATCTATCAATCCCCGGAAGCATAAATGCCGCAGTCTTGCCCGTACCTGTCTGGGCTATCCCGAGCAAATCGCGCCCTTCAAGTACTGCAGGTATTGCTTGTTCCTGAATCGGAGTAGGGTCAGAATAGCCTTTGAGATCAAGAGCCTGGAGGACAGGTTGAGATAGACCGAGTTGGTCAAAAGTCGTCATATTTAACTCGCAAAATAGTATGCGAAGCACGCGCAAACAGGCGGTTATCGCGGGGGTCAAAAACCGCCCGCGTGATTGGGAAGTCTCTAGGGAGAAGAAGTGAAACGCTGCCGCTCCGGTTGCATTAACCGACCGAGCTTCACGCCTGCCAAAAGCGTTTCATCTGACCAGCATCTGGTCTTCAAGCGGAACGCTGTCAAGACTCACCGGAAAGCAAAAGGTGCGTCTCCAGCAGATACAGGATGCCATCAGCACCCTATTCGTCAAGCGCTGTCCGGATATCCACGTAATTCAACCGAGCAGAGTATTTCCCGGCGACAGGAGAAGCACTATCGTCCTGAGCAGGCTCAAAATGGTGATGCTTACTGAGCACATCACACAACTTCTGATTCACATACGTGCGACGAAATGATTCTGTGATTTCGCATGCAGTCACATGCCCATCAGGCCCCACACTCAATGTGTAAGCAACATCAGGACGCCAGATCCGTAAGCGCCGTGAGGTCTTCAGAAACTCATATTGCCCGTCAAAAGAAACAAGCTGCGGCTTGTTCAGCCGTGATATTGACCGAATTCGGGGAGACAGCAGGGCAAGTTGCAAGCGTTCTTGCGCCCTCAGAAAATCAGCTCCGCCTTGAAATTCACCCAAATCGACCACCTGAAATCGGTTTTGATCAGAAGACCCATTGGCGCTCGCGGGGGTTGCTATTGCCAAAGCAACTAAAGATGCGGCTAGTGCAGAGTAACGTAGCATTGATATTGCCTCATCTGAAAGGGACCATCTTTGAAGTTCGAGGCGCACTGTAATGACAAAAAGTAAGAGTGCAAATGTGAGTCGTTCACTGCGCGTCACCGCAATATATGCGCCTACAAATTGCGACAAAGAGTAACTATATTTTCCGTGCGCGTAATTTTACCATATGTGGTAGATCCGCAGTTGCGTGCAAACAAACATTCACTGCACGATTTGGAGGGCGGATTTGCGTCGGCCAAAGCAAATCGATCTTAGTGTGTCCTCCATACACTAGCTCTCCTGACCCAAGTCTGAACTATCTAAGACCAGCGGCCTCCATAAGAGCAGTGGTGCTAGGATCGAACGCCGCTTCACCAGCCTCCAACTGCTTTGCAATGGTTTTACCCAACTCAACACCGAACTGATCAAACGGATTGATTTGCATCAACACCGCATTTGCGAACGTTCGGTGCTCATGCAAAGCTATCAACGCGCCAAGAGTCGCGGCATCAATATCGTCAACTAGAAACATGGTCGAAGGCCGATCACCAGGATAGGCGCGCGCTGCATATTCTGACGGCTTGCCCCTCATCAATGCTGCCCCTTGAGCCAAACAGTTCATCAACAACGCTCTGTGATGACTGGGATCAAGCATGTCCCCCGGCGCAATGCTCGCGATGAAATCAATCGGGATCAAGATCGTACCTTGATGAAGCAACTGAAACACCGCGTGCTGAGCATCCGTCCCCACCCCTCCCCATGTCACAGGCGCGGTGGACCCGGTCACTTCACCGCTATGGGTTACCCGCTTTCCGTTTGATTCCATCTCAAGCTGCTGAAGGTAATCCGGGAAAAGGGTCAAACGTTCATCATACGCAAACACTGCGCGCGTCTGGCAACCACAAAGCCTTGTGTAATATTGGTCAGCGAAAGCAGCGAACAGTGGGATATTATCGCGGCCGTTTGCTGCTCGAAAATGTTCGTCAATTACTCTCGCGCCTGCGAGCATGGCTCGAAAATCATCCATCCCCGCTCCCAAAGCGATGGGAAAGCCGATCGACGACCACAGCGAATACCGACCTCCTACACTTTCTGGAAAAGGAAGAATGCGCGTTTCATCAACACCCCATTCCACAGCACCTTCGGGGTTTGCCGTTAAGGCAATCACGCGCCCACTGGGATCATCTATGCCATTGTCGCTCAACCATTTCAGGGCACTAGCGGCATTGGTCATTGTCTCGGTGGTAGTGAAAGTCTTGGAAGCAACCGCAATCATAGTGGTTGCTGGGTCGCACTTGGCGAATGCCCGCTCCAGCGCAAGACCATCGATATTCGAGACGATATGGCAGTCTACCAAAGCCAAATCGCGTGTTAACGCATCGACAGCTAGGTCTGGGCCCAGTGCAGATCCCCCAATCCCGATGTGAATTAAGTGCTTTACCTCGCCAAATGCGCCTTCGTGAATAGCTTTGACAAGAATGCCCATCCGGTCGACCAGAGCGGTGGCTTCCTCGACTTCGGCTTCAGGCCCAGTCCCTCGCAAAGCCGCATGAGACGCGGAACGTCCCTCCGTAGGGTTTACAATTCCACCAGAAAACAAGGCTTCACGGTGAGATTCAAAGTCGCATGCATTCGCCAAGTCTTCAAACGCCGACAGTGTTGGATCATCCAGATGTGTTTTAGAAAAATCGACCAGCATCCCCACAGAGCCTAGTTCTCCGAGTGATGCTTCAATGCGAAAGCTAAGTTTGCTTACGCGGTCTTCATCATCAGCAAATAGATCGTTCAACGAACGGCGCTCAAGGGAATGCAAGGAATCCCAAGCAGCAGAAATAGAGTTGGTCATTTGGCAAATCCTCTTTGCGCGTTTCAATAGCGCGCCTAAGGGGGGTTGCGATGGATGTTAAGACCCAATCTGACACAGCTGCGGTTTCCAGAGACACTGTTCCGGCGGAAACCCAGAGCCACACCAAGGACGAAAGCTGGTTTGGCTTTCTCTCATTTCTCGCAAAACTGGTGCTAATCGTCCTGATCTTCCGCAGTTTTGTCTTTTCACCATTTTCAATTCCCTCTGAAAGTATGCTTCCGCGCTTGTGGAATGGCGACTATCTGCTTGCAGCCAAATGGCCATATGGCTTTTCGAGCTATTCCTTACCATTATCCGCACCAATCATCCCGAGCCGTGTTTTGGCAGGACAGCCAGATCGCGGCGACCTGGTCATCTTCAAACATCCTGTTGACAAACAAGACTATGTGAAACGCGTGATTGCGCTGCCCGGTGATACAATTGCCGTGGTTGGCGGTCAGCTCGTCCTGAATGGGAAATTGATACCGCGTGAGAGGATGGAAGACTTCGACATACCCGTCACCGAAAACACGTCCTGCGCATGGGGCGGCGATGAGGTTCTTTCGGGTAGCCGACAGGTAGTTTGCCGATATCGTCGATTTCGCGAAAAATTACCCAGTGGCAGAACCTATGAAGTGCTCGATTTCGGCCTCAAGCCATCACATGATACATATGGCGAGAAAACCGTACCCGAAGGCGCGATGTTTGTGATGGGCGACAATCGCGATTTCTCACAGGACAGTCGATTTGTCGCCGCTGCTGGTGACGGAGTGGGGATGGTGGATCAGGATTTACTCATAGGCCGAGCAACCATCTTGATATGGTCGACAGATGGCAGCGCGGAATGGAGCAAGCCCTGGACTTGGTTTGACGCTACTCGCTGGGATCGAATTGGAGACGTCTTGTGACGACCATCCAGAGTTTGCTTTCTCCGATCACCAGAGAATGGCTGTCGTCCCAAGGTTTTCATGTGATTGATGATAGCAAATGGCTTGAAGCACTCACCCACGGCAGTTTCAACGGTGGCAGCGGATCATCATCCGCGCCCGAGCCAGACTATCAGCGACTAGAATTCTTGGGCGACCGGGTTCTTGGTCTTTCGGTTGCGGAATGGCTTTACGGCCATGGGACATTTCCCGAAGGGAAATTGTCGCAACGCCTCAATGCTCTTGTCAGCGGAGCCACATGCGCTCGGATCGCTCGTGACATCGGCCTCCCCGACCATATCAGGCTTGGCAAGCAGGCGCGTGAAGATGGCGGCGCGGATAGTGATAATATTTTGGGCGATGTGATGGAGGCCTTGATTGGCGCGAGTTTCATAGAGAACGGTTTTGACCAGACTCGCGATCTTGTTCATCGGCTTTGGAATACGGAGTTTTCGGGTGATGCCGGCAAGGCAAAACATCCTAAAAGTGCTTTGCAAGAATGGGCTGCTGGCAACAGGCGCTCAATGCCCAATTACGAAGTAATCGAACGCACAGGGCCTGACCACGCGGCAAGCTTTACGGTGCGCGTTTCGATACACAGTGTTGGCGAAGCCGAAGGTATAGCAAGCAATAAGGGCGCTGCAGAAAAGCGCGCTGCAAAAGCATTTTTGGAGAAATTTGGGTGAGTGAAGTAATTCAAAAGAGCGGAATGGTGGCAGTGATCGGCGCGCCCAATGCCGGCAAATCGACTTTAGTGAACCAGCTTGTGGGGCAAAAGGTCGCGATCACATCTGCCAAGGCGCAAACCACGCGCGCGCGCATGCTTGGCATTGCTCTGCATGAAAGTGAGGCATTTGCGACGCAAATGGTCCTGGTGGACACACCCGGCATATTCTCGCCTCGCCGCAAGCTCGACAGGGCTATGGTTTCAGCTGCATGGGATTCGACCCAACAAGCCGATGCCGTCCTGCTAATTGTCGATCCGATAAAGCAACGCCGCCATGAATTGGTGCCACTGATTGAAGCGCTGGGGAAAAGGCCAGAGCGCAAAATTTTGGTTTTGAACAAGGTCGACAAAGCCAAGAAAGAACCGCTTTTGGCATTGGCCGAAGAATTGGCCGCAGAGGTCGATTTTACCGAGATTTTCTTCATCTCCGCTCTAACGGGTGATGGCGTGGAAGAGATGAAAGATGCGCTAGCTGCGATGATGCCAGAAGGACCGTGGCATTACCCCGAAGACCAAGTCTCCGATGCCTCAGAACGGCTGCTGGCTGCTGAAATCACGCGCGAACAGCTCTATGCCCAATTGCACGAGGAACTCCCCTATGACGCGGCCGTGCGCCCCGAAAGCTACGAAGTGCGCAAAGACGGCAGCGTTGAGGTCCGCCAGCAAATCGTGATCACCAAGCCCAGCCAGAAACCCATCGTTCTGGGAAAAGGAGGCAGCAAAATCAGAGCGATAGGCGAAGCAGCGCGGACGGAATTGGCCGAGATTTTGGGCGTAAAAGTGCACCTGTTCCTGCACGTGAAGGTGAGCGAAAAGTGGGACGAGGATAAGGAGATTTACGAGGAAATTGGGCTGGAATTTGGGTGATTTGACGCAGTTTGCCCACCGCCATTTTTGTCAAAAAATTTGTCGATCATCGGGTCAGTAAATTCATTGACAGGATCCTTTGAGCGACCAAAATGATTGTGCTCCGCCGCGTCAAAGGCTTCGTAAAACTCTTCCCAAAGAAACGGCCACGTTCCGACGTCGGATGCTGGCCAGTCTTCCAAAAACAGACAGGTCAGCTCGCTTTCAAAAGTGTTTGCCAGCCAATCAGCCATCTCAAAATCGAGGCCACCATCCCGATATCGACGGGCGAGAATAAGGGCGAGTTGGTCAAAAACCGCTGTCGCGAAATGATAATCTCCTCTTAAAGGATTGAGGCGGGTGTCAATTACACCACCATTCTCAAGCAAGTCAGATTTTACATCTGAAAAAGTGCATTGGCTGTTTCAAGAGCCTTGGTGGTATCAATCGAAGAAGTCACATTGATAATATGCCAAGAAACGATTTCTCTACCAACAACTCAATCCATCACGACAAACTTTGATCCGGGACCGACTGACCAACGCGTTTAGGACTCTGAACTTGGCCTTCGGCGAAATGGCAGTGAAAGGCTGGGTCTAACAAGCGAACATGTCATCGCCAGCGTGGCGAAGCAATCCAGAGCGATGTTCGATAAGGCCCCAGTTTGCCGGGGCGCCCTTTGCCGTATTCACTCTGCTGCGCTCCTCGCAATGACGAGAAAGCCTGAGCGTGGGAAAACTGCTCCAACCCCAAAGCTCACCGTTTCTTAGCGATCTTGACCTTCTGCTGCTTGGCAAAGCTCTTGGTGGAATCCTCGCTACGGCCAAGCGCTTTGGCGATTTGCTTTAAGCCCTGCCCTTTGGACGCAAGCAATTTCAGGCGCCCCGCTTCTTCGCCGTTCCAGGGTTGTTTGTGGCGTTCAAAGCGTTCCTTGCCCATTGCGGCTATTCTGCGGCTTTATTGACCGGAGCTTTTTTCTTCGCAGGCGTCTTCTTTTTGGCCGCTGGTTTTTTCGCCGCCGCTTTCTTTTTGGGAGCAGCCTTTTTTCGCTTCTTCTTCGCCGGGCCTTTTGCCGCGCGTGCGTCGATCAATTCGATGGCTTGCCCGGCCTCGATATCCTCTGGTTTCACATCCTTTGGCAAAGTCGCATTGGTGGTGCCATCGGTGACGTATGGGCCATAGCGGCCCTCCATCACTTTCATCTCGCCACCGCTCGTGGGATGTTCGCCAAGCGTTTTGATGGGCTCGCGCGCAGCGCCTCTGCCCCCGCCTTTCCGGTTGGCTGCTTCAGCCAGCAGCACAACAGCTTGGTTCATGCCGGTCTCAAACACATCCCGCGTTGAGGAAAGTTTGGCGTATTTGCCATCATGGCGCAGGTAGGGGCCATAGCGGCCAATCGCAGCCTCAATTTCCTTTGCCGTTTCCGGGTGCACGCCGATAATGCGCGGCAGATCAAGCAGTTTGATAGCCCATTGCAGATCAAAATCGTCGAGGTCTTTTGGAATGGAGGCCCGCTTTTTCTTCTCTTCGTGCTCCATTTCCACATAGGGGCCAAAGCGGCCCGATTTTCGGTGAATTTCTGCGCCAGTTTCCGGATGGGTGCCCATCAATCCGTCACTGCTACCATCATCACCATCGCCGCCTGGTTGGGCAAAGCGACGGGTGAATTTGCATTCTGGATAGTTTGCGCAGGCAATAAACGCACCGAAGCGGCCACCGCGAAGGGATAACTTGCCATTCGGACGCCCCTCTGTCTCACAAAGCGGACAGTGACGTGCATCTTTGCCGTCTTCGCGCGGCGGGAACAAATAATCCGATAAATACTCGTCGAGAGCCTCTGTAACCTCGCTAGGAAGCTTCTCCATCACCTCTTCGGTTTTGGGTTTGAAATCGGCCCAAAATTTCGACAGCAATTCCTTGTAATCCTCACGCCCGTCAGAAACGGTGTCGAGTTCATCCTCCATGCCTGCGGTAAAGTCATAAGCGACATAAGTAGGGAAGAAACGTTCAAGAAATGCTGTGAGCAGACGCCCCGAATCCTCTGCAAAGAATCGGTTTTTTTCCATCCGCACATAATCGCGATCACGCAGAGTCTGGATGGTTGAAGCATATGTCGACGGGCGCCCAATACCCAATTCTTCAAGCCGTTTTACCAAAGATGCCTCGGAAAAACGGGGCGGCGGCTGAGTGAAGTGTTGGTTGGCTTCAACCGCCTTCTTCGCCGGACTGTCGCCGTTAGCCATAGATGGGAGCAAACCGTCTTCATCATCCTCTGACTTATCGTCAAAGCCTTCTTGATAGACTGCAAAGAAGCCCGGAAACTTGATGACCTGGCCAGTCGCACGCAATTCATGCTGGCCGGTTGCGTCGCGCAAGGTAACCGTGGTGCGCTCCAACTGGGCGGCTGCCATCTGGCTCGCCATGGCGCGTTTGAAGATCAAGGAATAGAGCTTAGCCTCATCGCCCGATCCTGCGGAATCGCGGCCAAAATTGGTCGGACGAATTGCTTCGTGTGCTTCCTGTGCGTTCTTTGCTTTCGTTGAATAAAAGCGTGGTTTTTCGGGTAAGTATGCGCTGTCATATCGCTGCCCTATCTCATCGCGCACAGCCGCAATTGCGCTGCCATCCATCTGTACGCCGTCCGTCCGCATATAGGTGATCGCGCCCGCTTCGTACAAAGACTGCGCACAGCGCATCGTGTGACTTGCGGAAAAACCCAGTTTGCGTGCAGCTTCTTGCTGCATTGTTGATGTTGTAAATGGCGGAGAAGGATTACGCTTTAGAGGCTTTGTCTCAACTGCCTCAACGGTAAAGCGCCCGGATTCAACGGCAGCTTTTGCCTCCATCGCAATGCCTTCGGCACCCAGTGAGAGTTTTTCTAGCTTCTCACCTTTGTACCTTACTAACCGCGCCTCAAATTCGGTACCATCCTGCTCAAGCTTGGCCAGAACCGACCAGTATTCATCGGGCTTGAACGCTTCGATCTCGCGCTCACGTTCAACAATCAGGCGAAGCGCGACTGATTGCACCCTACCCGCTGACTTTGCCCCAGGTAATTTGCGCCAAAGCACGGGTGAAAGCGTAAAACCAAAGAGATAATCAAGCGCGCGCCGGCCAAGGTAAGCATCGATGAGTGGCTGATCCAATTCGCGCGGTTTGGCCATCGCGTCGGTCACTGCTTTTTTAGTGATCGAATTAAATGTTACCCGGTCCACGTCCTTTGGCAGAGCCTTGCGCTTCTTCAAAAGCTCTTGAACATGCCAACTGATAGCTTCACCTTCGCGGTCAGGGTCAGTCGCAAGCACAAGGCGGGTCGCGCCCTTAGCAGCGTCCGCGATTTCCTTAAAACGAGATTGCTTGTCCCGGTAAAGCTCCCAGTCCATCTCAAAGCCTTCATCCGGACGCACGCTGCCATCCTTGGGCGGCAGATCGCGGACATGGCCGTAGCTGGCGAGGACTTTGAAATCCTTGCCCAGATATTTCTCAATGGTCTTCGCCTTCGCGGGCGATTCAACAATAACAAGCTGCATAAAAGGGTCTGCGGGGTCCTTACACGTGTGCGTACGCGCGAGAGTGGTGCGAGAACTTCAAGCGCGTCAATAGCCTATTCAAAAATCGCGACAAGGCTTTCCGCCGGATCGTTTAGTGCTTTATATGCTGAAACAGAAAGGCCCATCAGCAAAACCGGCAGCACGTGGAGAACAACGGAGCTAAGGCCAACCCCAACGCTGGACCTGGAGGTCCCGCCAACAACTTGGAGCGCTCCTTGAAGTCCGCCCGTAAGAGCACCAGCAGCGGTGCCAAAGGCCAACCAAATCAACCATATAAGAAAGAATGTGAGTGCAAGTGAGCCGAGATTCCCATTGCTTCGATTCCAACTCGCGCCAATGGCTTCGATGACATTCACATCTTCAGCGACATAGTAGGCTGGCGCCATCACCCATTTGGCTCCCAGAAGAATGGCTGGGACCACAAGGAAGAAGACCGAAAAATAGAGTGGGATTGCCAACATGACCGCCAACAGTAAAAAGCCTAAAACGCTGCCTATGTCATCTGAAGAGAAATCCCGACCACCTAATGCCTGGCGGTACAGATAGTATTGACCCGCAAAATAGGCGAAAAAGAGCGGAATTGCCGCCAACGTGCTTAAAGCTGAGCTGAACCCGGTCAAAAAGCCTGCAACGAAAAAGAATCCGAAATAATAGGCCAGAGGCCGCTTGATCCCGGCAAGCTCGCGAATGGTCCCATTGATCAATTCGCCGGTGCTGACCCGGCGTTCTTGGATATATGCCATGCAATCCTACAAATTAGAAAACGCGCAAATTTAGAATACAAAACGGGGGTGCGTTTTTCGTTAAGCCGATAAAACTGCCATTATTGCAAACTTACCGATCCACCAGCATGCCGTTCCAATTGGCCACCTAGCTCCAGCTCAAGCAGCGCCATATGCACCTCTGCCGCGCTGGCCCCTGATTGCCGAATCAACTCGTCCACCATTATCGGCGCCTTGGTCAAAAGACGCTCGACCGATTCTGACCCTTCCCTTTTGTCTTTGGCTTCACCCCACTGCATTCCCCGAAGTTCCGCGTAGTCAAACGACCTGCCCATTTCAGCAACATGAAAGCGTGAGCGCGGCGCACCTGTAAAACTCTGCAGAAGCTCGATAACCTCCTCAGGCGATTGAACAAGAACTGCACCATCGCGGATCAAACCGTTGCAGCCAAGAGAACGCGCATCGAGTGGCGATCCGGGTATTGCCATGACCTCCCGCCCTGCCTCACCGGCTAGTCTTGCGGTTATAAGCGAACCTGATTTGGGCGCAGCTTCCACAACGAGTGTGCCACTCGCGAGTCCTGCGATAATGCGATTGCGGCTAGGAAAGTGCCGACCGCGTGGTTCTGTGCCTGGGGGCTGTTCGGCGATCAATAAGCCCTCTTTGGCAATCCGTTCCTGAAGTGTTGCGTGCTGCGGCGGATAGGCAATATTGATCCCACTTGCGATAACACCGATTGTATTGGGCATGGCTCCTTCATGGCAGGCGCCATCAATTCCCCTCGCCAGTCCCGAAACAACATTAAAGCCAGCATCGGACAATTGCCCAGCGAAATCACGCGACAGTTTAACGGCGGCCGCAGATGCGTTGCGAGCACCTACCATCGCTACGCAAGGCTGAGATGCGAGCGCCAGGTTGCCTCGGCATGTGATAATAGGCGGCGCACTTTCCAGTTCTCCCAAGAGCACTGGGTAGCCTGGCTGATCGTGAAAAAGATACCGTGCACCCGCTGCTCTAACCGCTTCGATTTCTTGCTCAATGCGCTCGGTCGCTAGCGGTTGATAAGGCCGTTTGCCTCGTGATCCGAGTTCAGGCAGTGCTGCAATCGCTGCCTCGGCCGTCCCGAACCGGGCGAGCAATTGGCGGTAACTGACAGGGCCGACATTTGGGGAACGCAGCAGCCGGATACGTGCAAACGCCTCAGGCTGCGAAAGCGGATCACTCATGATTTGGAACCAACTTTAGGTTCCTCACCGCGCATCAATCGACCGATATTAGCCCGATGCTGAATTATGACGATGATCGCAATGGCGATTAACGGCACTATCATTGCTTTGTGGCCAAATGCCGCAGCTGCAATAGGCGCGGCAATCACAGTCGCCATCGACGAGACCGACGAAATCTTGCTAATTGCGATCATAGCTGCCCAAATCCCTGCGCAAAGCAGCATTAGCGGCCAGTTTAGCGCGCCCAGCACACCTGCGGCAGTCGCAAAACCTTTTCCACCTTTGAATTTGAGCCAAGGGGTAAAACAATGCCCCGCAACCGCTGCTACCGCTGCAATGCCTTCAGTGCCCGGCGCAAAAATACGGGCCAAAATTACGGGTAAAACCCCCTTAGCTGCATCTAAAAGCACCGTTGCCGCGGCCAATCCTTTATTACCAGTACGCAGAACATTGGTCGCGCCAATGCTTCCCGATCCAATATCGCGCACATCGCCAAACCCTGCCATTTTGGTCAACACGAGGCCAAATGGGAAAGAGCCGCATAAAAATGCAAAAGAAGCCACTACCCAATAATCCAACCACATCTCCATTCGCCCCAAACTTGTCGAAGGGCTGTATTTGTTTATGGGACCAATGAGCTAATAGAAGTGCACCGCTTCGACAAGCTCAGCTCAAACAGGTGGGATTAAATTGAAGGCATCGTCCCCAATAATAGTGCTCGATACCGGCGTTGGCGGCCTGACGGTTTTAAGTGAGATCCAGCGTCTGTTACCGGATGCCCCGCTGATCTTCACATCAGATCGTGCTGGCCTGCCTTATGGAACAAAAACCGAAGCCGAGGTTGCTGCGCGCGTCGCAGGGCTTCTGGGTCGGATGAGCGAGCGTTATCACCCCCGTCTCGCCTGCATTGCCTGCAATACTGCGAGCACAATAGCGCTTGGTATGGTGCGCGAAGTGTTGGAAATACCGATCGTTGGAACGGTCCCGGCAATCAAGCCTGCCGCCGCCATGACCAGGTCTGGCGTTATCGGTTTGCTTGGAACCCAAGGAACCGTTCGCCAACCTTATCTCGACCGTTTGGAAGCCGAGTTTGCGAGCGATAAACGGCTAATTCGTTTTCCAGCTCCAGGACTTGTTGATATTGCCGAGGCAAAGGCAGCGGGAGAGAAGATATCTGTCGAAGATGTACGACGCGAGATCACAGGTTTGATTGAAGCAGACTATGCCGGCGAGATGGACACGATAATTTTGGCCTGCACGCACTTTCCCCTGCTCGAAGAAGAATTGAGCCAGGTATTTGGGCCTCGGGTTCAATACATCCATGGCGCAGCCGGGATAGCTCGGCGTATTGCCTCGCTGACCAAGGGTCAGTCATTCGAACGAGAGTTCCCCGATTTCGCGGTTGTCACCGGGAAGCCAAATGCTGCCGAATTGGAGCGGTTTGCCAAACAATACAAACCCTATGGCATTACGGAAGTCAGAGTATTCTAGGTGCGAGTAGATCGCAAAGATGCTTATGGCAAAATCGATCACACTGACTTAGTAAGTCGCGAAACAAACTGACAAGTTTTGAGTTATAGTCTGTCACAGACACGAAATTCTTGCCTGAGGCATCGAGCGAAAAGTGAATTACGATCATATCTTTGACCAGGCGATCGAACGTCTGCATGAGGAAGGCCGTTACCGAGTCTTCATCGACATAATGCGAAACAAGGGGTCTTACCCTAACGCGCGTTGTTTTCATGGCCATAACGGCCCAAAGCCGATTACGGTTTGGTGTTCGAATGATTACCTCGCAATGGGGCAGCATGAGGTTGTGATTTCTGCAATGGAAGACGCGCTGCACGATGTCGGTGCAGGCTCCGGCGGAACACGTAATATCGGCGGCAATACACACCTCCATGTTGAATTGGAAAATGAGCTGGCCGACCTTCACGGCAAGCAAGGTGCTTTGCTCTTTACCAGCGGTTATGTCTCAAACGATGCAACTCTCTCTACTTTGGGGAAACTCTTGCCGGGATGCGTTATCTTCTCAGACGAATTGAACCATGCCAGCATGATCGCAGGCATTCGCAATTCTGGCTGTGAAAAGCGTGTTTTCAGCCACAATAATATGGCCCATTTAGAAGAAATGCTGGCCTCCGAAGATCCAGAGGTGCCCAAACTCATCGCATTTGAGAGCGTGTATTCGATGGAAGGTGACACAGCGCCAATTCACGCAATCTGTGACCTCGCTGAAAAATATAACGCACTTACTTACATTGATGAAGTTCACGCTGTGGGCATGTATGGCGAACGTGGCGGCGGCATTTCTGAGCGAGACAATGCCGCACATCGCATCGACATCATCGAAGGAACGCTTGGCAAGGCGTTTGGCGTAATGGGCGGTTATATCACTGCAGAAAAGCGTGTGATCGACTGCATTCGATCCTACGCTCCCGGTTTCATCTTTACCACTTCATTAAGCCCGGTTTTGGTCGCGGGTGTTCTGGCATCCGTCAAGCATCTGAAATCTAGCAATGTTGAGCGCCGTCAGCAGCAAGCTGCGGCGGCCATGCTGAAACTGAAATTCGCCGAAGCTGGTCTGCCCGTCATGGACAGCGTCACCCATATCGTGCCGCTAATGGTCGGGGATCCAGTCCGAGCAAAGAATATCAGCGACATTTTACTCGCCGAATACGGGGTTTATGTACAACCAATCAACTTCCCCACAGTGCCGCGCGGCACAGAACGCCTTCGCTTCACTCCAGGCCCGCATCATTCAGAAGAGATGATGGACGAACTGACGGATGCTCTTGTTGAAATCTGGGATCGATTGGAATTGGAATTGCGCAAGGCAGCTTGATCCTCCTCACTAGGTGGCGCACTCTACCCTTCTGGAAGCCTGGGAAGGGACATCGCCATCTACTTTAAAAAAAGCAGTCCTTGGTACCGGATTGCTCATGGACCAAAGGGTAGAGGTCAAGAGAACTATTGGCATTCGGACGTGACCAGCGGAAGAAACCATCTCTCGGCTCAATTCTCTTAACTCGTGAAGTGCCTGGTTGCGGCGGCGATACGTGTTTTGCAAATATGCATCTCGCATATGAGCGGCTGTCTGAACAAATGAAGCGTATATGAGAAGGCTTGATGGCGGTGCATGACATTTCGCGCGTTTTTACCAAACGTCTGAACAAATCACGTGAAGATCTGCAGGAGAAATTTCCCCCATGCATCATCCTGTTGTCCGTACGCATCCCGAAACAGGATTGAGGATGATCTATGTGAACACCGCTTTCACCAGCCACCTTTAAGGGTTTTCGGCAGATGAAAGCCGCTGGCTGCTCGATCACCTTTATGAAACCGCTTGGTACGCGGAAATCCAGTGCAGATTTCGTTGGGAAGAAGGGTCTCTTGCGTTTTGGGATAATCGGGTTTGCCAGCATCTCGCCGTGTCAAATTACTTCTCGGTACGCCGTATTATGGAGCGCGTTACAATTGCTGTGGACCGTCCTTTTTTCTAGGCTTGTTTGCCGGAATTGAGCACCCCCTTCCCTAACGTCCTTTGAAGCTGGCTTTGCCTGCGCTACTTCTCTCGCCGACAGAATCGAGAGGAAATTTTGTGGGCGGCAATGAAAACCAAACGTTTGCAGAGGTTGTACAAGGCCGGAGATCCATCCGTGGCTATCTCGACAAGCCTGTACCGCGCAATTTGATCGAAGAGATCATAGCGCTCGCAATGCGTTCGCCCACAAGTATGAATACTCAGCCTTGGTACTTTCACATCATCACTGGCGAACCGCTGGATCGAATTCGCAAAGGCAACACCGAGCGTATTCTGGCAGGTGAGCCAGACAGCCGCGAGTTTCGGCGTGGAGAACCCTTCGCAGGTGTTCACCGAGATCGGCAAATCGAAGTTGCGAAACAACTCTTTGCCGAAATGGGTATTGCTCGCGATGACAAAGAAGCAAGGCAAGACTGGGTCCTTCGTGGTTTTCGCCAGTTTGATGCGCCCGTTTGTGTGATCATCACATATGACAGCGAGCTTTCGACCAGTGATGATACCGCCTTTGACTGCGGAGCGGCTACCACAGCACTCGTCAACGCTGCATGGTCACGAGGTCTAGGTTGTGTCATCAATTCGCAGGGTATTATGCAAAGCCCTGTCGTGCGCGAACACGCTTTTATTCCCGAAGATCAGGTCATCATGAAAGCTGTTGCAATGGGCTGGCCAGACCCAAATTTTCCGGCAAACAAGGTCTATTCTAATCGCAAACTGATTGAAGATGCCGCGAGGTTTGTCGGCTTTGATTGAGCGCCAATGCCTACCGCCCTTTGCGGAGCCAAGTCATTTCGCTAAGACCGATTTGCATCGTCGTTCCACCGGTTCAAGACGAGATGCAGAGCTTACGATCATGATTTGACAAACTAGCTAGCGCATTGACCATAATAAAGCCTCTGTGTGCCAATAGGCTAATCATAGACTAGTTCAGATATTTCAATACGACGCACTGAGTACTAATTCCCGGTATTATTGCAAACCATTACGAATGACTAACCTTTCGTGACTGAGCATCGGCATACTCAGGTTCCCACGGTAGACTTTCAAATGAAGGGTTGTTGATCAAGGCCTCATATTGGATGCGAGGTACTTCCAACTCCAAACCATCAGGATAGCGAACGCAGACGCTGTCATCATCGGCCCATCCGTTTTTCGTTTTGTATATACCTCGTGTCATAAGCGATGTTCCTAGTAGCCTTCTGATATCCCAATGCATTGGAGAATTCCTCGGTCTCGTCCGAGTCAGATATACTAGTTGCATGTGAAACTACATGCACAAAGGTGTAAACACTTGTTTCACGCAGCTCCTCCATAGAGCGAAAGCGCTGAAGGCTAATTCTTTTTTAGAATTAGCCTTCAGGATCAGAGTTTTGAATTCATTGAAAAATATGGCGCCCGGCGCTATCGCAGGCTCACCACATTATCCATTGCCACGCGACTTCGCTGGCCAGTGAACAAGCTCATCATCGGCCCATCATCTACGATAAGGCATTCTGAATCGCCAAATCCGTTAAATCCAGTCTTCATCGCTGCGCCGTAAGCGCCCAGCATCCCGATTTCGATGTAATCACCCGCCTGAATATCGCCAGGAAGTGGAAACGGGCCCGCCATGTAATCTGCATCATCACAGGTCGGACCATAGAAGGCAAAATCCAAAGGCGCATCGAGCAAATTCTCAGTAAGTGCTCTGACTGGAAAACGCCAATCGACGTGTGCCGCATCGTAAAGCGCGCCGTAAGCGCCATCATTGATGTAGAGTTCATCACCACGCCTTTTGGTGACCTGAACGATCATGCTCGAATACTCAGCACAGAGCGCCCTGCCCGGTTCACACCATAATTCTGCGTTGTAGGCGACAGGCAATTCTTCGAAATGTTTCGCTATCAGAGTGAAATAATCTTCGAGTGGCGGCGGCTCCATTCCGGGATAGACGCTGGGGAACCCTCCGCCCACATCAACCATATCGATTACCACGCTCGCCTCAGCGATTGCTGCACGAGTGCGATCGATTGCCTGAACGAAAGCAAATGGTGTCATTGCCTGGCTTCCAACATGAAAGCACACACCCAACCAGTCACAATGCTGACGCACTTCCTGAAGCAAAGCAGGAGCCTCAGTCAGGTAACAGCCGAACTTCGCCGCAAGACTTAGCTCTGAATATTCAGAAGATACTCGTATGCGTACGCACAAGCGTAAATCAGTCGCAGGCTCATCAGTTTCAGGGTCGCGACACGCCTCCACGATCTTTGTCAACTCTTCGTGGCTATCAAGGCTGAAGGTCTTAACCGCATGCTCAAAGTACGCTTCGCGAATAGCTTTGCGAGTTTTGATCGGATGCATAAAGCAAAGCTCGGCATCCGGCAGAAGACCACGCACCAACCGCACTTCAGCAATCGACGCAACATCATAATGCGTAATCCCCGCCCTCCATAGACACTCTATAAGATCGGGTGCGGGATTGGCTTTTACCGCATACAGTGTCTTGCCCGGAAACTTTTCTTTGAAGAACCGGGCCGCACGGTGTGCCGCATGGGGACGATTAAGAATGACCGGTTCGTCTGGCGCCAGAGCGCGGACTACAGATGCGGCATCGGGATAGGTGTGCAACTCAAGGGACCCCCAGAAGGTTTAGTTTCTGATCGCTCAAGCAGATACGCGCAGGAGCAAAGTGGGCTGCCTTGCGGTAACGTCTTTACCAGACGCTGACATAAGTCCCTTGGGGCAGCGAAAGCGTGCACATAACCATCATACGCGCTTTCGCAATCAAAATCGACAATCAGAGCAGAAGTTCCAGCCTCCGCGACAAATAGTTTTCAGAACGCAATTGCAGGCGCCTGATCAACCGTACCACGCTCGCTGTCATCAAGCTGATTGAAGTCGGCCGGCTGAAAGCCAAGAGCTCCTGCAAACAGCACTGCGGGGAAATTTTCTCTCGCTGTATTGAAACGAGCGACCGCGGCATTGAGAGCGCGCCGTGCTGCTGCCAACTTGTCTTCGACATTTGCCAATTCACGCTGTAATTCCTGAAAGTTCGCGCTCGCCTTCAAATCGGGATACGCCTCGCCCAATGCCAAGAGGTTATCGAGCGCCAACCGGAGGCCTTGCTCACTTGATGAACTCGGCGAACCCTTCGCAGCCGTATTGCGCGCCTCAATCACAGCTTCAAGCGTCGCGGCCTCGTGCCCGGCATACCCTTTAACGGTCTCGACTAGATTTGGTATAAGATCATGGCGCTGACGCAGCTGCGCATCAATATCAGCCACGCCTTGACGCACGTTCTGGCGCAAGCCGACAAGGTTGTTGTATATACCAACGACAAGCACCAGCAGAAATCCGACAACTCCGCCAACAATCACGTACGTCCAGAACATATTTACCCCATCTTCGCCTAAGCATTGTAAAACCGCGTGTAAGTATATTAACACCAATTGGTTAAGGGAACCTCCGGTTTTGAGGTGATTGGGGAAACGCACAAAATGCGCGCAGACGTGCAAGGATTGATGGGCGGCGAGCTTGGGCAATGGCTCGATGAGCAATCCACCATGCGCAAAGAAGCCAAAGAGAAGGCGTATTGGCGATGGACGGTGGGCGCTTGCAGCCTTTTGCCCCTCCTCGCCTTTATGTGGTTTGCGCCGATAGGCTTTGGCGACTTCAAGGTCATCATTGCCTTCCTTGCCGTCGGCGGTGTGAGCGCCTGGGGCTATATGCCAATCAATGAGGCGAAAAAGGCAATCAAGATTGGCATCAATTCGGCCATCGCGAAAAGCCTCGGCGTGTTTTACGATCACGATCTTGAGCCGGGCAGGGAGTTTGAAATCTGCAAGACTTATCAATTAGTTCCAAGCCATGACCGCGACGATTTCGAAGATCGCTGGCACGGCCAGCTCGAAGGGCATAGCTTTGAACTCTACGAAGCTCATCTGGAAGAACGCCGCGGATCGGGCAAAAATCGCCGCTGGGTAACAGTGTTTAGGGGCGCCATCATTCAAATGGAGTTTGGCCGAACTTTTCATTCTACCACGCTTTTGCAGCGTGCGGGCAAGCACAAATCTTGGTTTGGCCTTGGAGGACGCAAGGACCGGGTGCGCTTCAAGGGGCATGAGCTTGGCATAGCCAAGCAGGTCCACCCTTCTTTCGCGGACGTGTTCGACGTCTACACCGATGATCAAGTCGAAGCGCGGCTTATTGTTCATCCTAGCTTTGTAGAGCACCTCCTTGCAATCGAAGCAGCTTTTGAAGGCGATGCAGTGCGCGCTGCTTTCAAGGAGGGTAAAGTCATCATCGCAGTTGAGAGCGGCAACCTGTTTGAAAGTGGTTCGCTCGATTCCGCTGGCGATCATGCCCGCGCAGAAGAGGCAGCAGAGCAATTTGCCTCGCTCGCAAAGCTCGCGCTTGCAATCAATCAGACAGATCGTGGCGAGGCCATGGGACAAGCTGGCCCAAACGACGCGCGTGATCTTGGGCAATCACGAGGATTAAGCGAAACCAAAACAGCCTCCGGATTTGGACGAAAAGGGGTTTGACGGAAACCTAGTGAGGCCCCTCTGTCTTGGCACACGAGTGATAAGGAGGAAACCACACTAACTCAGCCGGTCCCTAAAATCGCGATACTCAAACCGTTTTACGCATTCGAGAGCGTCGGTGTCAGAATCCCACAACCAGATGCTCGGCAATGGCACGCCGTTGAATGTCGTCGTCTTCACCATCGAATAATGCGCCTGGTCGAGAAACGCGAACCGCGCACCCGGTTCAGCAGGTACAGGCAGGCGGTATTCTCCGATCACATCGCCAGCAAGGCACGACGGCCCGCCAAGGCGAATGGGGATGCTGTCATCGGAAAACTCGCCCAGCATGGCTGGGCGATAAGGCGCCTCCAACACATCGGGCATATGACATGTTGCGGACACATCGGTGATCCCCACAGGGCCGTCGTTGAACATCGTATCGAGCACAGTGCCAACCAGAATGCCGGCATCCAGCGCAATTGCCTCTCCCGGCTCAAGGATGATTTCAGCGCCCGTATCAGCTGCTGCATCCTTCAAGAATTCCACCAGCTCGTCGCGCTCGTAATCGGCACGGGTGATGTGATGCCCGCCACCCATATTGATCCACTTGAGCTGCCCGAAATACGGCTCGATCGCGTCGAACACGCGGTCCCAGGTCTGGCGAAGCGGCTCAAAGGTCTGCTCGCACAGATTATGGAAGTGGATGCCTTCGACGCCTTCCATATGCTCTTCGGTCAACTGGTCGAGCGGAAAACCGAGCCGCGAACCGGGCGCGGACGGATCGTATTTGGGCACTTCGCCGGTTGCGACCATCGGATTGATGCGCAGGCCCACCGACACATCGCCGCCCGTGGTCGCGGCGTGATCGAGGATCAGTGCCGCGCGCTTCATCTGGCCGGGGGAGTTGAAAATCACGTGGTCCGAAAGACGGCACACCTCTTCCAGATCCTGCGGCTTGTAAGCGGCGGAATAGGTCGCGATTTCGCCATCGTAGAATTCGCTGGCCAGCCGCGCTTCCCACAACCCGCTGGTCGAAACCCCGTCGAGATACTCGCCGAGGATCGGAGCGACCGACCACATGGAGAACGCCTTCAACGCGGCAAAAACCTTGCACCCCGCCTCATCGCGAATGCCCGCAAGGATCTGGCAATTCGCCCGGATCTTCGCCGCGTCCACCACAAAGGCGGGCGTGTCGACGCGATTGAGATCGAAATGGGCAAAGGCGCCCGGGTTGCCTGCTTTGGTTTCCATGCTCAACCGTTGTGGACGTTCGGGTGAAAAGCCTGTTCCCAATAGACATTAGCGGTAAGATGTCTATCGTCTGCTGATCAGGGGGGGTGAACGCGTTGCTACAAAATGCCGTTAGAGCGATCATCGCCGCCGCAGCGGCCATCGGCCTCACAACCCTAGCATTCGGCCAGCAGTCAACACTTCCCGTGACTGATGACGATCTTGCGCGAACAGGCACGCCAGGCCTTGCGTATCTGGTCATCGATGGAGATCAACGCGAAGGGAACACTTTTGGCGTCAAGAAAGCTGGCGGCACGGATCCGATCACGCTCGACACCGCGTTTTTAATTGGCTCGATCTCCAAAAGCTTCACCGCCCTCGCCGCGATGCAATTGGTCGAGGCGGAAAAGCTCGATCTCGACACCCCGGTTTCTGCCTATCTTAATGAGCTTGAGGGCACCCCGGCCGGGCAGCGGACCCTGCGACAGCTAATGTCGCACACAAGCGGGTATTCAACCGCGCAAGGCAACACCACGCAGGCTGATTTGCGCATGGATGCGCAAGCCCTTGCAGACCGCGTTAAGGGAGTGAGCGCGCTTGAGCCGGTTGCTCCGGTGGACCGGCAATGGGACTATTCCAACGCGAATTACCAGATCGTGGGAAGAGTAATCGAAAAGGTTGCCGCGAAGCCCTTTGACGCAGTGATCGAGGACTCGATCCTGGCGCCCCTGGAGATGACGAACAGTCGGATGCACGACGGCGAGGTCGCCTCCGGGCAGGCCACAGGCCATTCGCCATGGTTTTTCGGCAAGCGGGCGTTAACCGAAAACAAGACGGGGCGCGGCTCGGCCCCGCAAGGCGGTGTGATCACTACACCTAACGATCTTGCGAAATACGCACGCATGATGATGAACGGTCAAGACGACCTCATCACCGCCCAGAGCAAGGCTTTGATGATGACCGGAACCAATGAGGTGTGGGAAGGATACGGCTTTGGCTGGTTTATCGGCGACGGCGGCCAAACGATTTACCACTCCGGTGCAAACCCGGGATACGAGGCGTCGCTGACCCTTGTGCCGGCTGAAAACAAGGCCATCATAGCGATGGTCAATGCGGGCGACGGCTTTGCCTTTGGCCGCAGCCGTTTGCTGCTCGACAAGGTGTGGACCCATTATCTCGGCACGCCCGAGCGCATGGGCCAGGAAAGCACCACGATGAAGGCGGTCGCCGTCGTACTGATGGTGCTCCCGCTCATATTTCTTGCGCTGATAGTTCGGCAGCTATGGTCGCTGCGCAAGCCCATGCCTCGGCCCCGCAATCGCGCTCTGCGCATCGCGAAGTGGCTGGTGCCGATCATTCTTGCAGCAGGATGGGCCTATGCGCTGGTCGTTATGGTCCCGGCCCAGTTCGGCGCGTCTTTCGCTGCAGCCAGAACCTTTCAGCCCGACACGGCGTTGCTGCTCGCGCTCAACGCCGCGCTGACTGTGGGCTGGGCTTTAGTGCGCGCAATCAGTGCCAAGGTTCGGCCCGAACCCGCCTAAAACCCAACCGGCCCATCAAGCTCTTTAACCTGCCATGGCAAGCCGTGCTCATTCAGCATCTCCATAAACGGATCGGGGTCCATTTCTTCCATGTTGAAGACGCCTTCACCCGACCACTTGCCAGAGACAATCATGGCAGAGCCAATCATCGCCGGAACGCCCGTAGTGTAGCTCACCGCCTGATTGCCGGTCTCTTCGTAAGCTGCCTCGTGCGAGCAGATGTTGTTGATGTAGAACGTCTTATCGCCCGAACCGTCCAGCGCTTCGCCGGTGGCGATGCAGCCGATATTGGTGTTGCCCTTGGTCGTCTCGCCAAGCGTCTCGGGCTTGGGAAGCACGGCGGCGAGGAATTGCAGCGGGATGATTTCCTTGCCCTGATAGCGCACCGGATCGATCCGCGTCATGCCTACATTCTGCAGCACGGTCAGGTGCTTGATATATTCATCGCCGAACGTCATCCAGAAGCGCGCGCGTTCGATTTCAGGGTTGAACTTGGCGAGGCTTTCCAGCTCTTCGTGATACATCAGATAGGCATTTTTCGGACCCACCGCTTCGAAATCGAACTGAGTCTTCACTTGCATGGCAGGCGTCTCGACCCATTCACCATTTTCCCAGTGGCGTGCGGGCGCAGTTACTTCGCGAATGTTGATTTCGGGGTTGAAATTGGTAGCGAACGCCTGACCATGATCGCCGCCATTGCAATCGAGAATATCGAGCGTGCGGATGGTTTTGAGCTTATGCTTTTTGAGCCACATCGTGAAAACGGATGTGACGCCGGGATCAAATCCGCTTCCCAGCAAGGCCATCAGGCCCGCTTCCTTAAACTGGTCGTGATAGGCCCACTGCCACTTATATTCGAACTTGGCCTCGTCCTTGGGCTCGTAATTCGCAGTGTCGAGGTAATTTACGCCTGCCTCTAGGCACGCATCCATTATCGGCAAATCCTGATAGGGTAGAGCTAGGTTGACGACGAGGCTAGGCTTCACCTTTTGGATAAGCTGAACCATGGCCGGTACTTCTTCCGCATCGATTTCATAGGTCGCAACATCAACGCCCGCGCGGGCTTTCACACTCGCCGCGATCGCATCGCATTTCCGTTTCGTCCTGCTGGCAAGGTGGATGTCAGCGAAAATATGCTTGTTAAAGGCCATTTTGTGAACGCAAACAGAGCTGACGCCGCCGGCTCCGATAACAAGTACTGTCGACATGACTGTGGCCCTTTCTTATTCGAATCTACGCAAGCGCCTTAGTCCAATGCTTTAGGAGCGACAAATGATCCGAACACCCACATCAAAAGGCGTTGCAGATGCAGCTGAGGCAATCGCTGCGATTTTGCCGCCAACGCCGCTTTTACCTGTTACGATCAATGGGGTCCAATGCTGGGTAAAAGCAGAAAACCTGCAACCCGTCGGTGCTTTCAAGATTAGAGGTGCTTGGTGGGCGCTCAGCAATTTGGACGAGAACCAGGTGGTCGCTGTCTCTTCTGGCAATCACGCGCAAGGGATCGCCTGGGCTGCAAAGCGTCTTGGGATCAAGGCAACCATTGTGATGCCGCACGACGCACCTAAGGTTAAGCTTGACAACACGAGGGCGCTCGGTGCCGAAATCGTGCTTTACGAACGGCCCGTAGAAAACCGCGATGAAGTGGCTTCACAGCTGATTGAGCGCGACGGTGGCACTTTGGTTCACGCCTTTGGCGATCCGTGGGTGATCGAAGGGCAAGGATCCTCGGCAATCGAAATGGCGCAGCAATTGGAACGTGAGCCAAGCGCGATTTTAGCCTGTTGCGGAGGTGGCGGTTTGGCGGCAGGTGTCTCGCTTGCGTGCCCCAATGCGAAAGTGTTCGCGGTGGAGCCTGTTGGTTGGGACATGGTCGGTCAAGCGCTTGCAGCGAGCGAAATAGTCGATGTGGGCGATGATGCCCCCTCCACCATCTGCGATGCCTTGCAACCCACTGCGACCAAGCAGCTTAATCTGGATCTGCTTCGCGGCCGCGTGGAACCTTGTGTCACGGTGACGGATGACGAAGTTCGCCATGCACAGCGCTGGGCCTTTGCCAATTTGCGGATGGTCATCGAACCCGGAGGCGCAGCTGCTCTTGCAGCTGCTCTTGCTAGAAAGGTTGAACTCGATGAAGGCACGGTGATCTTACTAACCGGCGGCAATGCCGATCCCAAGCTATTCGCCCAAACGATCGCAGCATAAGCCAAGGTTTTGCAAAACTGCCTTTGAAGCGTCAAAGAATCCGCATATGAGCATAGGCTGACGTTACGTAAGGCACCTTCTTAATGACCGTACAACCCAAACGCATCATTTCGGATGCCGTGGTGCGTAAAGACGCCAAAACCAAGGACAAGCTCCTCGACAAGGCATTTGCCCTCGCCTTCAATGGCTTAGTCTATGCCCAAATATGGGAAGATCCAGTGGCTGATATGGAAGGTCTCGCAATAGAGCCTGACAGCCGAGTGATGTGCATTGCTAGCGGCTCTTGCAACGCGCTTAGCTATCTCACAGCAAACCCTGCACAAGTTACCGCTGTTGATCTTAATCGAGCGCATGTCGCGCTGGGTCAGCTTAAGATCACTGCGATCAAGCATCTGCCCAATTACGAGCGCTTCCACCGCTTTTTCGGTCATGCCGATCATAAGGAAAACAAGGCGGTCTATAAAGAGATGATTGCCCCCCATCTCAGCCCAGAGAGCCGCCGATATTGGGAAAAGCGAGATATCAAAGGCCGCAAACGCATTTCCTATTTCACCAAGGGCCTGTATCGAAAAGGTTTGTTGGGCAATTTCATTGGCTTAGCGCACCTTTTCGCCAAACTTTATAAGGTTGACTTGCACAATCTTTTGGAGGCTAAAACTCTCGAAGAACAGCGATTAGTCTTCGAAACGGAGCTGGCGCCCGTCTTTGACAAAAAGTTCGTGCGCTGGCTCACTGATCAGCCCGCATCCCTGTTCGGCCTTGGTATACCACCGGCCCAATTTGACGAGCTTGCCGGCGATAACCGCATGGCCGAGGTTCTTCGTCGGCGATTAGAAAAGCTTGCCTGCGATTTTGAAATTAAGGACAATTATTTTGCCTGGCAGGCATTCGGGCGTGGATATGATCGGTCCGAAACAGCGCCAATGCCCCCTTATCTCCAGCGGGCGAACTGGGAGACATTGCGCGAACGCATCAACCGAGTTGATATCGTGCGCGCCAATATGGTGCAATGGATCGGGGATCGCGATGAAGCCTCGATGGATCGTTTCGTGCTGTTGGATGCGCAGGATTGGATGAACAATGCGCAATTGGATGATCTTTGGGGCCGCATTACGCGCGCAAGTCGCCCGGGTACCCGCGTTTTATTCCGGACGGCGGCAGAACCGTCTATGCTGCCCGGCCGACTTGACGAGAAAATCCTTTCTCGCTGGCGCTATCTAAATGAAATTTCTGCCGATCTCACGAAGCGCGATCGCTCGTCCATCTATGGCGGCGTGCACGTTTACGAGCTGGCTTAATGGAATCTGGCACAGCAGTAGACGGCCATGCCGCCTTGATGGACAGCGTCTATAAGGGGCAAAGGCACATCTATGATGCAACGCGCAAATACTATCTATTTGGGCGAGACACGCTGATTGATGGCCTTGATGTAAAGCGAGGAATGCGCGTGCTGGAAATTGCGTGCGGCACCGGGCGTAATCTGGCCAAGATAGGTAAGACTTGGCCTGGAAGTGAGCTTTTCGGCCTCGATATTTCCGCTGAAATGCTCAAGAACGCGCGCAAAGCGGTGGGCGCAAACGCAGTCCTTGGCGAAGGTGATGCGTGCTCTTTCGACGCAGCGCAATTGCTTGGAGAGCCCGCTTTTGAACGGATTGTCCTTTCCTATTCACTGTCGATGATCCCAGATTGGGAAAGCGCTCTAGATCACGCTTCATCAATGCTCGCACCGGGCGGAGAATTGCATATCGTCGATTTTGGGGATTTGAGCGGCTTGCCGGGTCCTGTGAGGCATGGCCTACACTCATGGCTTGCCAAATTTCACGTTGCTGCTCGTCAAACGCTACCTGATGCTGCGAAGCGGATTTCAACAGAGCGGAGCCTCACTCATCGATATGAGCGTGGGAAGCTCGGTTATTTCCAGTTGCACGTGCTGGCAGCTCTGCAGCCGTGATGGGTTCCAATTGACAATCCATCCGCTCTCTCGCAGGAAAGTCGCCAAGAAGAGGGAAGGGATCGCTCATCATGCAAGCGCAATTGCTCGCGCCAGCTGCCGTCTTGGTGGTTTGGACGCTTATAGTTCTGTTCTGGATCATTCCGCCGCGCTTTGGCTCTATCGCCAAGGTCGACAAGTCAAAATTCTCAGGCAAACAGGGAGCGCGAGGGCAAGATCTCGAAGGCCTTATCCCCGACAAGGCCAACTGGCCCGCGCATAACCACGCCCACCTGCACGAACAGCCGACGCTTTTCTATGCGGTGGTCATTATGCTCGCGATTGTAGGCGGCACCCCTTTGGATGTCTTGCTTGCCTGGGTTTATGTGGGCTTGCGTATTGTGCATTCGCTTTGGCAAATTCTGGTCAATCAGATCGCAATTCGCTTTGCGCTGTTCCTTTTGAGTACAATCGCGCTCATTGTTCTCGCCTTGCGACTGGTGTTGGCAACGCTGTTTGCTGATCCAACCATCATCGCTGGGGCATAGGAGGGCATAGGAAATCGAAATGAGGGAGCAAATTATTCTTATGGGCATGGATATCCTACAACCCGCAGTTGCTTTGATGATCTGGACAATGATCATGTGGGCATGGATGTATACCACGCGCATTCCTGCCATGAGCAAATCGCCCGAGATCGCTGAACCGTCGAAACTGGTTGGATCTGTAGGTTCTGATCTGCGCGCGAAACTGCCTGCATCAGTCAATTGGAAAGCCGATAATTACAATCATCTACACGAAGCACCTACTGTGTTTTATGCAGTCGCAATTGTGCTGGCAATTGTTGGTCATGGCGATGGCCAAAATGCACTTCTCGCATGGATTTACACCGGGCTTCGCATCGCGCACAGCCTCGTCCAGGTGACCGCCAACCGGGTGATGGTCCGATTTGTGCTATTCGCATTGTCCAGCGTTGTGCTGATCGTGCTGATCGGCAAAGCTGCGCTCGTCGTGTTTGGCGCAAGCAGCGAGGTTCAGGCAGAGGGGCTAGTTTAGAGCTACCGCCCCTTACTCCGCCGCTACCGCAGCCTCTTCAACTGCGTCTTCACGCGCAGCGAGGAATTTCTCGCCATCAAGGGCCGCCATGCAGCCCATGCCCGCAGCAGTCACCGCCTGTCGATAAGTGTGATCGGCAACGTCGCCAGCGGCAAAAACGCCGGGGATGGCAGTTTTGGGCGTGCCAGGCTCCACATCCAGATATCCGCCATCGTCCATCGCAAGCTTGCCTTTAAATAGCTCAGTCGCAGGCGCATGGCCGATCGCGACGAACGCGCCATCAACATGCAATGTAGTTGTTTCGCCCGTCACCGTGTCTTCAAGCACGAGATGCTCAAGTGCGCCGTTTTCCCCTGCCTCAAAGCTCTTGACGGTCTTGTTCCACAAAACATTGGTCTTTTCGGATTTGAAAAGACGGTTTTGAAGGATTTTTTCAGCGCGCAGTTCATCGCGGCGGTGAATTAGCGTCACATCATCAGAATGATTGGTTAGGTACAAAGCTTCTTCAACAGCAGTGTTCCCGCCACCAATCACCGCGACTTTCTTACCGCGATAAAAGAACCCGTCGCATGTTGCGCAGGCCGACACACCTTTCCCTCCAAGTTCCTGCTCTCCAGGCGCACCCAACCATTTGGCTTGTGCACCTGTCGCAATCACCAACGTTTCACCAATATATTCATCACCGCTATCGCCAATCGCGCGGAACGGAGGACCGTTTTCGAGGTCAACTGAGACAATTGTATCCCACATCATGCGCGTGCCGACATGTTCAGCCTGCGCCTTCATCTCTTCCATGAGCCACGGCCCCTGGATCACATCCCGAAATCCGGGGTAATTTTCCACCTCGGTTGTGATAGTCAGTTGGCCTCCGGGCTGAAGACCCTGCACAACGATGGGCTCCAGCATCGCGCGCGCCGCATAAATCGCGGCGGAATAGCCTGCAGGGCCAGAACCGATGATGAGCATTTTAGTGTGATGGGTAGCCATGGGGGTTCTCTTTGGTCTGAAAATTCTATTTGATATAATATGGGATCGCTCGGCCCCAATGTCACGCTAGGAAACGCGCTCGCAAAACAGCTCTGCTTGCCTCATCCACACCTAATGTTTGCGCAATATAGTTGTCGGGTGAGCCGTGACTTTCGGTAATCGCACTAAAATAGGTTTCGATATACTCTGGTAGCACGCCCATCAGATTGTGAAGAGCGCCCTCTTCAATGGTGTGATAATGGGCCCCCATCCGAGGAAGCGATTGCCGTTCCAAAATGTGCTGAGTCGGCGCGTCGTTCGTCTTGAGGAATTCTGTGACCACATCATCGCGATGGGCGCCCAGCGTGTGCATCAGCAATGCAGCAGCAATCCCTGTGCGGTCCTTGCCGGCAAAACAGTGCACCAGGTTTCCACCTTCACGGATTTCGAGCGCTCTGAAGTAGCGTGTGAACATGTCGATCATTGCTGGATTGACAGGCATCCGCGTGTAGACCGCAATCATTCGATCCCGCGCGAGATCAGCAGTCATATTTAGCTTACCCAAGCCCCCTTCATGCGGCGGGGAACTGCTAGTTTCACCATCATAAGCAATCACTTGTGCGGCAAAGTTGATATGACGGCGGCAGGGAAAACTCGTACGCTCGCTATTCCCGCGAAGGTCAACAATCGTGCGAATATCCAGGCGATGGAACGCTTCAAGATCGGCGTCGCTCGCCTCCATGTGTTGGCCTGAACGGAATAACAGCCCCCTTTTAATTCGAGCGCCATCACAAGCGGCATAGCCGCCATAATCGCGCAGATTGTGAATACCTTCGGTCAGGATGAAGGAAGAGGTCTCGTTTTTTCGAATCATCGTGATGCTAAGTGGCAGGGGCACGCCGGTGGGGCAACCGCGCTTAGTCTTATCCCAAGCCCATTTACGTAGGGAATCCTGCGGGGGCTCTCCCAAAGATGCCATTGGTAACTTGTCGCTAACCACGCAACCTCCAACGAATTGCAAAGAAGGTGCGCGACCCCATGGCCCGTATTCTAATCGCAGATGATGATGAATTGGTAGCAGAGCTGGCGAGCCAGGTATTGATTGATGCTGGCCATGCTTGTGGTTGGGTAACAACGGCAGAGGACACTCTAGCACTGTTGGTCCGCAAACGACCGGACATCCTCCTGCTCGACCAGGATATGCCCGGAATGTCTGGGCTCACCATGCTCAGGCAGTTGCGCGGATCGCCTGAATTTTATGACTTACCAGTCATCATGTTTACCGCAATGACAGGCATCGATGATGAGGCTCAGGCTATATATGCTGGCGCTCAGGACTATATCCGCAAACCATTTGATGCCGCGGGCCTCAAAAGCCGTGTTGCACGATTGCTCGCCAAACGCGCAACCAGGCCGCAGCATACTGATTTAAAGACGCACTTGGAACAAAGTGCGGGCATTGCCGATACCACTGCGCGACCTGGACAATTCCGAGTGCTTTGAAAATAGATATTTAGTGCGCTGAAAGATCGGAGCAAAACCTGCGTGTCCAATCCGCTACGTCTTCATCACGCACGGTCGAAATCATAGCCTCAAATCGACTCTTGCGCTCTTCAAGCGGCATATCAAGCGCCTGCCTGATTGCATGCGCGAGGGCATCGGGGCTGTGTGGATTAACCAGGACGGCACCCTTTCCATCGCAATCAAGTTGCCTGGCGGCGCCTGCAAAATCAGACAAGATCAAGACCCCCGGATTTTCAGGGTCTTGAGCGGCGACATACTCCTTGGCCACCAAGTTCATTCCATCACGCAATGGCGTGACGAGGCCTATTTTCGATGCGCGGAAGAAGCCATACAATTCTGCATGGCTGTATCCTCGGTTCACATAACGAATGGGAACAATATCGACTTCAGACCGCGCGCCATTTATCTGACCCGTCTTCTGCTCAAGCTCAGCGCGAATTTGCTGATAGCTATCAACATCCTCCCGGCTTGGAGGGGCAATCTGAATGAAGACTATATCGCGGGTTCGTTCTGGGTATTCATCGAAAAACCGGCCAATTCCATCAATTCGTTCTGGCAGGCCCTTGGAATAATCCAGCCGATCAACGCCGATCATACCTGTGCGGCCTCTGATTGAAGCGAGGAAGCGTTCTTCTGCGACCCTTGCTTCATCACTTGCACCTTGCGCCTGAAAATGATCCCAATCAATGCCAATGGGATAGGCTCTTGCAATTACAGTGCGCCCTTCATGCGTAATTGTACCCGTTTCCAGATCAACAACAGCGCCAAGCTCGGTCGCACAATAATGTACGAAACTCGACAGCCATTCTTCGGTTTGAAAACCCAAGAGATCATAGTCGAGCATAGTCCGCACGAGCCGCTCATGAAACGGCAACGATGTCAGCAATCGAGTTGGCGGCCAAGGAATATGCAGGAAGAACCCAATACGGTTTTTGTGCCCGCGTTCGCGCAGGTTTTGTCCCAAGGGAATGAGGTGGTAATCATGCACCCAAATTAGGTCATCAGGCTCAATCAGCGGCGCTACGCTATCGGCAAAGCGGTCATTCACGCGCTCATAGCCCTGGCCGGTACGTTGCTCGAATTGCACAAGATCAATGCGATAGTGAAACAATGGCCACAGCGTTGAGTTAGCGTAGCCGTTGTAATATTCATCCACTTCCCGAGTGGTGAGGTCGATTGTTGCAGTCGTTACTCCATCGCTGCGCTGCAAGTGAACAGTATCGCTGGGCTCCTCGTTCTCTTCGCCGGACCAACCAAACCAAATTCCACCGCGATCCTTCAATGCCGCATTTAACGCGCCCGCCAGCCCTCCTTGGGAGCCGGCAGCGCCGCGCGCCTTGGGGACAGCAACTCTATTCGAGATGACAACCAGACGGCTTATCGCACTTCACTCCACGGTTTTGACAACAGGCCAGCGCAATTGATGACACCTACTAAGGAGTAGGTCTGAGGAAAGTTTCCCCAAAGTTCACCGGTCTCATAATCAAGATCTTCGCTAAGAAGTCCGGATTTAGTAGTGTGGCTTAGCATAGTGCAAAACAAGGTGCGCGCTTCTTCGTCGCGTCCAGCAAGATGCAAGGCTTCTATCAGCCAGAAAGTGCACACATTAAAGGCAGTTTCAGGAGCTCCAAAGTCATCCTCGGCAGCGTACCGAAGCATGTAGTTGCCGCGGCGCAGATGTTCTTCAACAGCAGAAAATGTGTGCTGGAAACGTTCATTGTCGGGTGAAAGGAAACGCAGTTCCACCATTTGCAATAGGCTGGCATCGAGATAGTCACTTTCAAAGCTGGCACCGTAATGACCACTGCCTTTGCCATCATCCTTCCAAGCTTTGTCGTCAATCGTTTGAGCGATTGCATCAGCGCGGTCTCGCCAAACTTGGGCGCGATCTTCTTTGCCCAAATGCGCCGCAACGTTGGCTAACCTATCGCAGGCAGCCCAGCTCATTATGGCGGAGTAGGTGTGGACCTCTTGCCGAGTGCGGAACTCCCATAGGCCTGCATCTGGTTGATCGTGCATTGCCCAAGCCATTTTGCCGACCTGTTCGAGGTTTTCAAAATCGCCTTCATCAGCCGGACGAAGCAGCCGGGAGTCAAAAAACCCTTGCACACTGGGAAGCACAATCTGACCATAGCAATCGTGCTGGATCTGCTTGTAAGCAGCGTTGCCTCTCCGCACAGGCCCCATTCCGCGATAGCCCGCGAGATAGGCAGCAGTGGTTTCATCCAACTCGCTTTCGCCCATCACAGAATATAGCGGCTGTATTTGCCCTCCGCGCGCGCCATCAACGATATTGCGCAGGTATCCGAGGTATTTTTCCATCACATCGAGCGCACCAAGCCGATTCAAAGCCTGAACGGTATAATAGCTGTCGCGTATCCAGCAGTATCGATAATCCCAATTGCGCTCTGAGTGCGCAGCTTCCGGGATCGAAGTCGTAAGCGCTGCGACAATTGCTCCGGTTTCTTCATGTTGGCACAGCTTCAGCGTGATAGCACACCGGATTACTTCTTCCTGCCATTCCAATGGAATATGAAGGCCTCTTACCCAGCTTTGCCAATATTTTCGACTGCGCTGTTCCATACCGCGCAGTTCATCCTGAACATTGCCGACAAATGGCTCATCCGGGCCAAGGAAGAAATGCGTGTCGTCCTCCAATCGAAAAGAACGCCCTTCGAGCACATAACCAATCGGCGCATCGGTTGACAGTCGCATTGCCTGCGATCCCACGAGATAGCGGATATGATTGGTGCCATTGGTTGTTTCTGCGATTTGAGCGCCGTAGTTCTTGGTCGGTTTCAGAACCACTTTTATGCGCGGCGTACCAGAAATTGGGCGGACCATGCGGACATAGGCGACAGGGCGATACATTCGCCCTGATCCTTCAAACCTAGGGCAGAAATCGAGGATTTGCACCGCGCTGCCGTCTTGCGCGGTTAAAGTCGTGAGAAGGTGTGGCGTGTTACGTACATATTCCTGCGAGCTTGAAGTTTGGCCTTCTAGCTCGAACCGCCAGATCCCAGCATCCTGCGCATCCCCGTTCAAAAGCGCGGAAAAGACGGGATCTCCATCAACACGCGGGACGCAGCCCCAAACAAGCGCACCTGCCTCGTCAATCAAGCCAGAGACCTGACAATTGCCTATCGGCCACAATTCTAGATTGCGGGTGTTTTGGAGCATCGCTTGATCGTGAGATATCATCATAAGGCGTTGCTATAGGCCGAGCCAGCGATGGACGGAAGCCACATCGGGCAATCGGTAATGCGCGCCTGTGGGCATTCGATCTCCCACCAAAATTCCACCGCCGCCAAACGCCTCACACGCAGCAAAGCCCTTTTCATCGGTCAGGTCGTCACCGACAAACATTGGTTTCGTCCCAGCGAAGGGAGCTGTCTCCATAAGAACTGTGACCGCCTTTCCCTTGTCCGATTGGCCGGCGACCAATTCGACCACGCATTTGCCATGCTGGAGCGTCCAGCCATGATCCCTTGCAAGTTGCGCTGCAAACCCTTTCGCAGCGTCCGCTTGATCGGGCACTGACCTGTAATGAAGCGCGCCTCCGTGTGGCTTTTGCTCAAAACTGAGCCCGTTTTCATCGGCATATGCTCTAAGAGCACAAACCATCGCGGTTGGCATACTCTTTGGCGGATCGTCTCCCGCCACACTGCCATTTGCAAGTCGGATATCCGCTCCATGAGAGCCGGCCGCCGCTACTGGAAGCTTGCCAATATGCGATTCCACGTCAGAAATTCCGCGTCCGCTGACAATGGCAAGTGCACCGCCCAATTGACTGGCCAACCTTTCTAGCCCAGCGACAAGATCAGGGCGCGGCTCAATTGCATCTGGCTCGCTTGCGATATCGACGAGAGTTCCATCAAAATCCAGAAACAGCGAAGGCCTGCTTGCGCCCGCCCAAGAAGGCAATGAGGGAGGCACAGGAAGCGAAGGTGTGTGGAGAGCGACATGATCCATTGACATTGGACATAACGGACCCGAGCATCTCGTCAATCTGCTTTCAAATATGACAGCACCTAGGCGGCTGCTTTTGCTTTTCGACCCTTCAATAAGCCCCGGCCAATCACCTGTGCTTGTATCTCAGCTGCACCTTCAAAGATGTTGAGAATGCGCGCATCGCATAGAACCCGGCTAATCGGGTATTCAAGCGCATAACCATTGCCGCCATGGATCTGAACGCTCTGATCCGCCGCAATCCATGCAGTACGTGCCGCAAGCAATTTGGCCATGCCCGCTTCGATATCACAGCGCGTTCCGCGGTCTTTTTGGCGCGCGGCGTAGTATGTCAGCTCTCGGCTCATCACGATTTCGCACACCATCAGCGCAAGCTTATCAGAAACGCGCGGGAACTGGGTAAGCAGCTCACCAAACTGTTTGCGACCTTGAGAATAGTCCAGCGCAAGGTCGAATGCGTTCCAAGCAACACCAATAGCGCGCGCCGCAGTCTGGATACGGGCGCCTTCGAATGTGCGCATCAATTGTTTGAACCCCTGCCCCTCTTCGCCGCCTAGCAAAGCCTCGCCAGCTACTTTGAACCCATCAAAGCCCAGCGCGTATTCCTTCATCCCGCGATAGCCTAGGACTTCGATTTCACTCCCATCAATGCCGGGATCGGGGAATGGATTAGCATCGCTTCCACGGGTTTTTTCCGCGATCAGCATCGAAAGCCCGCGATATCCTGGGGCATTTGAATCAGTGCGTACCAGCATCGTCATCATGTCAGCACGAGCGCCATGGGTGATCCATGTTTTAGCCCCGTTGACGCGCCATTCATCGCCCTCAAGCTTCGCTCGCGTGCGAACACCGGCAAGATCTGATCCAGTGTCTGGTTCAGTAAATACAGCCGTGGGAAGAATCTCACCCGATGCAATGCCGGGAAGGAAGTTGGACTTTTGCGCCTCCGTACCGTTTTCGCCAATAAGTTCGCCTGCGATTTCAGACCGAGTGCCAAGCGAGCCCGCGCATATCCAGCCGCGCGACAACTCTTCAGATACAATCGACATAGCAAGCTTACCCATGCCCAGCCCGCCAAAGCGTTCATCAATACAGACGCCAAAGACACCCAGCTGGGCCATTTCAGCGATGACGGCATCTGGGATCAGCGCGTCATCAAGATGCCATTGATGCGCATGAGGGGTAATCCGATCAGCCGTAAACGCTCGGAACTGATCGCGAACAAGATCGAGCGTTTCCTCACCAAGGCTCTCGTCAGGCCGCGCACCCTCGCCAAGCAATTGGGCAAGCTCTGAACGGTTTTCTGCAGTGTTTCCGCCTGCGATGAATCGCGATACGGCTGGCTCGTTCACGAAGCTTGCGGCTGCCTCTTTTGCGTCCAATGCCGCGGGCCGAACCACTTCGCTCGAACTCATGGGAACGCCGTAAGCCAGATGCGCGCAATATTCGCCGAAACCAATTGCGACGACAAGTTCTTCAACACGGCCAAAACGGCCCTGCGACTGAGCGCGAGCGGCCCAATCAGCTGTCGCTTCTAGAGCAGTCACAGTCGATGCAATCCAAGCGAAGCCATGAATGGCATGTTGCTCACGATTTAATGCTGCAGGGTCGATCGCACGCGCAGAAACGGCCAGTCTAACAGACTCGCGGTATGTTCGCGCAGCTTTGCAAGCGGAATGCGCATTCTTGATCCAGTCAGTCATGTTCGATCGACTAGCAGAAGCATTCGCACCTTGGGACCAATCAGATTTGGGTATCCGGTTTTAGCCACAGGAATTGGCTCTATTTCAGGATATATCGAGCGCGCAAAGTGAAATTACCTCCCGCTGACAAAGCTCCGTCTGGCAAGACACGGAAATCGGTCACATCCTCGTCGCAACCATCGCCATCTGCGACCGGCGTGTAGGAAAAACTGCTCGCGTCATTGTTCGAAAATTCGATATCATCGGTTCCAGAACCAATATTGACGAAGCTGAAGGAAAGCCCTGAATTGCTTCCCGGATCGGTGAAAACGATTGGGCCGCCGGCTTGATCGATACGGCACAGCTTTGCATCTGCCGGGCCGTCATCCCATACAACAACGCTATCGGGGTCTGTCGGATCGGTCCCGTTATTTGCTATCGTAATCAAGTATTCAACAATTGCCCCGGGTATGGCTTTAGGGTTAGTCGTGCCATTGGTGGGGTCAGAAATAACCGAGCTGATTTTGCTTACCGTTAGGTCTGCAAAAGGATTGCATACAGTAATGTCGTGCAGGCCAATGCCTTGCTGGCCGGGTGTACCCGTTGTGACATTGCCATAGGTAACCAGAACGCGATCCACTGGTTGCGTAAACGTCACCACAACATTGCCAAGGGCTTGATCGTTGTTCGACGCACCATCGCCAAGGGCAACATTGCCGGTAACTTCGTTCACATTACCATTCGTTAGCGTTGGGATGACCGTCGCCGCTCCAAGAAAGCCCACTACTTCAACCCTGTCGGTAAATTGATTAGCAGAGAAATCGACGTCGAAGATTGTGAATTGAAGGTTTGAAAAACTTCGCGGCAAAGTGATGTCGATATCCACGTCACCCGCGGTGGTCACCTGATCGGCCAAGACAGTCAGACTGTCTTCAGCGGGTACCAAACCGCTCGTAAATGCATTGAAGACGTTAGGAGATTGTCCGCCGAAGGTCGCATTGTTGACGTAGGTGCCATCATTGGTGAGCTGAAAGCGAATATTGCCAAAGGTACCAAATGCAAATGTGTTATCGACTGACCCTGCCGTCCAGCCTGAGATGGTATCCCAGTCAAAGACCGAAAAACCCGCCGGACAGGACAGAACAGGCGGAATTCCAGGCGCCCTGCCCGTTTGGACTGTGAAGCTGGATTCAGCGTAGTCGTCTTCGGCGATATTGCCGTTGTTTGCGGTGGAATCCGGATCAGCTTCGTTTGCAGCGATGATCTCAGCGATATTGGTGATGGTGGTACCAGCGACGGCCGAAATGCTCCCCGATATCGCAATGCTCGCGCTGTCGCCCGGCGCCAAGTTTGGCACGGTCCATTCGCTATTGGCAGAATTGAACGATCCATCCCCACTTGCGCTTCCAAAAATAAAGTTAGCGGGGAATGTGTCGCGCACAACAATTCCGGTTCCGGTCAGGTTTGATCCGGCATTGTTGACAACCGTTAGCCGCCAAGTTGCTGTACCACCTTGGATCGGCGGTGAACCAATCAACGATTTCGTCAATTCCAAATCGGCACCGGGCGCGAAGTAAGTCAGATCAGAAAGGCCCGCCCATTGGAGTGGCGGGTTCCCCGTCCCCGTGAAGCTAAAGAACACAACACGAATGCGCTGTACTGGCGTTGCACCGAAATCAAACGCCACATCCCCGTCGGTTGTAAATTGCCCAGATGAACTCGTACCACGCCAGCCGTTTAGCGTCGCGTCATTTGTCCGCGTAACAGCTGATCCAATAGACCAAAATGCCGTATTGTTCGCAGCGTTGGTAAAACCACCTGTGAGGTCGTCATCATAATACACCTCTACCGCATCAATAAAGCCGCTGGCATCAATATCGCTCAATGCAAAATTGAGATCAGTGACTGCCCGGCTCAACGTGATGGTGTAAGCCACGCGGTCTAGAGGATCGAATTCTGAATTGTCAAAATTCAACAGCAGAGGTGATTGACCGTTACCGATCGTGCCACTGAAATAACTCAGAAAGTCTCCCGCGAATGAGGCAGGCGTAAAGGTGCTTGCCCCAGATGTCGCTATCGTGCGCGTTACCGTCGCTGTGGTGCCATCGGAGCCCGTGACTGTGCCGCCGTTAGGAAAAGTGCCAAGGCTGGGCGCGCCCGCATCAGCCCAGTCAATGTCTGCATTTTGCGCAAGAGCAGCCTGTGGCACAACAAGCGCAAGCAGTGCGACAACAAACAGAAGTATAAGCGGAACAATGGCTCTGCCCATTGCAATCAGCGGGCTAATCCAAGAAAATCAAAGCTTTTCAGATCAAACTTAGCACGAATTGCAGCATAGACGCCTTTATTGGTGTTGCGCGCTTCACTAAAATCGCCATCTCGGAAGCCATCGACATTGTAGCCGATTGTCAAAAGTACGCCGTCAGTTGGTACAAACCCGATTTGCGGCCCGTATGAGAAACTCGTCACATCATCTTCCAAATTGGCGCGAACCGTTCCGGTCACCCCCAATTCAAATTTCTCGCCCAGACCTATGCGAGCATCAAGACCGGCAAGTACGGTTGTCCCCGAAAATTCAGTGCCTTCGAATTCATCAAGATTGTAGCGAGCGCCAAGGAAAAGGCCGTATTCGTCACGGCGGGTCTGATGCTCGATGCCAAACTCGTCTTCGTCCCAATCGCGCGGAGACCAATTGCCTGACCAGCTCCCCACAAGACGGCGCGATGTCGCATCGCCATCGACAATCAGCGCGCTTAGACCTGCGCCAGCTACTTCGCCTGCGACCGCGTCGGTCACAAAGTCGCTGCGATATTCGAGCTTGCCGAGCATGGCGATCTCGGAATCATCCGGACGATGCGCGAAGGCGAGGCTCGCGTCGAAAATCTCAGTGGTTGCGCCACCAGGCGTTTCTGCACGTGTCCACGTCGCCCCAGAACCGACAATACTTCCTTCGCCCAATTGGCGGATCGCGCCGAATGTCACACCAGTGCGATCGGCCAGTTCGCCATCACGATATTCGCCGCGCGCGGTAAGGCTCCAGCGGTCCTTGCGCCATGCCGCACCAAATGTGACGGCGGTGAAATCTTCAAAATTCAGTCCAGATGTCAGCTGACCCCCACTCGAAGCGGGTTGAAGAGGATTTACTAAGTCACTGTTTTCAGGTGCCCCGTTCAAAGTACGATTGCCATCAAGCGTTGCATCCAGTGTTAGCTCTTTGGAGACCTGCAAGGTCTGCGACAGGCCAAAGGCAGCAAACGACCGGTTGCCAAATTCGTCAATGCTCTCTTCGCCCAACTGCGTAATGATCCGGCCACCCTGCCATGGCGTTACTTCGACACCAGCACGCACCGTGCGCGCGTCGATGTTCTCGCCATCGGCAATCTCATACGTGCCCACAAGCCGCACATCAGGCGTGATCGCATAACGCACACCGAACCGATGACGCGCAGGCAAATCGATGCTTTCCGCATCATCCAGAGCAATCGCAGTTGAAGCGCTCAATTCAAGCTTGTTGTCAAACAGTCGCTGCGTCACGCCTGCTTCAGCAACGGTGGACGTGTTGATGGTGCCATCGTTCAAACGATCGTTGAAATGCGTAAGGCCCACTCGGAAGTCCGTCGTCTGTTTGGTATAGGTCACCTGAGCCTGCGCGGCGCGGCGGCGCGCATCATCGGTCAAGCTGTCATCTTGCCAGACGCTACCAAGCACGCTGAGATTGTCGTCAATCAGCACGCGAGCATCGATACCAAAGCGGCGGCGGCCCAGATCAACACCATTCTGCTGACCCACGCCGTATTCCTGATCAAGCTGGCGCGCATAGGCGAGCACGTCGAGCTTGCCCGTCTGGTGCTGCGCTTCAACGAGCCAACCCAGTGAATTCTCATTTTCCCGATTGCTGACAGCGAATTCAGCGCGAATTTCGGTGTTCTCGGTTACAGCAGTCCGCAAGTCGACCGCACCGATTGTGGTGCGAGCGCCCTCGCCTTTGTCAGTGATTGCGCTAAACCCGATAGTGTGATCGCCATCGTCGCTGGTCCAGTCAAGACGCGCACCTGCATTGATCTCCGCGCCACCCAATCCATCAGTTTCGTATTCAATTACAATGAATTGCGGATTGAGATTAACATCACGACTTAGGATTGGCTCTGCAAAGCTGATCTGCCCTGTCAAAAGATCAATGTCGTAGTCGATGAAACGCGTAAGCTGTCGTTCTGTAACGATAATTTCTGAGCGGAAGCGGTCGCGCACTTGCAGTGTCACAATCTCGCTATTGGCGAGAATGCTGCGATTGCTGAGCTGATAGGGTCCTGAAATACCCTGACCCTGGATCTCATCACGCTGAAGGCGTGTCGATATATCGGCCGCAAAGGCTTGCGCTTGAACATTATCGCCCAGTCGCGCTTCGCCTTTGAACCCTGTCGCAGTACGGTTGTAGCGAGCAAGGCGCGTCTGATCGAAAGCGGTTACGAAATCGCCATAGAGCGCATAAAACGTCGACGTTTCAATCCGCACATACAGCTTTTCGCGGCTAGCAGCATCAAACCGGCGCAGCGATCCGTCGGCAAACACTGTGTAGTAGGCTTGCGGATCAATTGTGCCCAATACGCGCTGATCTTCACGCTGTTTGGCACTGTCATAAGCCAGCGTCAGGAGGTATTTGCCCAGAACGCGTCCCTTCGCGTAAAGCGCCACGCGAGCGTCTTCACCCAGATCGCTGTCGAAATTGCTTGCTCGTTCCATATTGTCGGCAACAGATTTTGCGCCGATTGTGCCTTCTGCAAGGCCCACAATGGTCCATTCGATATCCCCAGGTTCAATCCATCCCTCAAGCTGCTGTTCACGGATGATTTCGCCATCATCAAACTGGAATTCGAGCCGCAATGATCCGCTGACCATGGTGGGAGCAAGCTCAATAAGGGCAATACCCTCATTGCCTTCGACGACCCACCGGGCAGAGCTAGGTGCAAGTCCGGTAAGCTGGTTCAATTGCTGACGATCAAGCTGCTCCGCGCTTTCATAAGGCGAATTGAGCATGAAATTGCCTGCAATTCCCTCTCGCAGAGGGCGATTGTTGCGATCAAGCACGCGAATGGCCACTACGGGGCGGGTGCGTCCATCTGCGATCAGGTTCGACAATTCTGGCACCAGTTCAACTTTTGTTGGCGTGGAGGTGAAAAACACTTCGCGCGTGATCGTTTGGCTAATCTCACCGAACGAATTGATGATGTCAGCCTCCAGCACACTGCGCTCGTTCTCAAGCGTAACGCCGCGCCACGCACTGACCGCATGTTTGCCCTGCGCGGCATTGAAGGTGCCATCGAAGGCGAGCGGGTTAACCGGTTCTCCATCGACCCGCAGGTTAATTGTCTGACCTTTGCGGTGGCGAATGGCGACTTTGATGGCTGGGGCACGCGGGTTTGCGTCCTCTGTGGGCGATATGAACCCATCCGGCCCATCACCCAAGGACAGCCAATCAGTGTCCTTTGCCTTCTCAGGCGCCTCAGGAGCCTCCGTGGCGGCTTTTGCAGTCGCTTCGGGCAGTCCTGAAGCCAAAAGCGTCTCTTCGTCGCTCTCAGGCAGCAATTGGCTCGTTGCAATCGCGTTGACAGCGACCGCCCCTGCCCCATCAGGCCGCGTTTCGGCGCGCGGAGTCGCAGTGGGGAGTGAACCTTCGGGTACAATCGCGTGGAAATCAACTACGACTAGCTGTCCACCACGGCCCAGTACAAAGCGGGAAATCGCGCTGCCGGCGCTGCGTGTAGAGCGCGTGCAATCAATGAACTCGGAGCCCTCAGGGAGTGTCATCGGTGAAACAGCGACAACATGCGTGCCCGGTACAACACCCTCAAAGTGGTAGCGGCCATCAGCATCCGTGATTGCAAAACTGCCATCTTCAAGCATGACGCGCACTCCGGGAATGCCCCGGCGATTTTCATCGCGGACAGAGCATTTCCCATCAGTGACCCTGCCAATAATTGTAAGCCGGTCTGCAATCGTGTCGCGTTCAATATCAACCGCAACATTGGCGCGCGCAGTCCGGCCAAGCGAGTCGATGGCACTGGCATCGTTAAGCGCGCGGCCAGGAGCTGCATCAGGGCGCACAGTCATCGCGTAAGTTACGCGCGTAGATGCTCCTCCAGCAAGATCGCCCAGATTCACCTCAAACCAACGGCCATTATCAGCAATTACAATTAAATCAGTGGCTTGCTCGCCATTCACTCGGATTGTGTCCGGTCTAAGTCTAAGGTCACGCGAGGGAATATCGGTGATTACTACATTGCGTTTCACACGCGTTGGATCAGCATTGGTCGCTGTAATTGAATAGAATACGACATCGCCCGCAACAACACGTTGGCGCGAAGCAGTTTTGGTCAGACTGATGTCCAAACTTGGTCTATCAAGTGGGATATCCACTTGGACAGGTATCGGGCTGTCAAGCGTGAAACTGGCGCCAAATGAAGCATCAAGAATGATGAAAGCTCGCCCATCAGGCCGGCTCAGCTGCGCCAGGTTATCAGGAGAGACAACAGAGGGCGCGGTATAAGGATCAGGCGGTTGAATATCGAGGCGATATTGGCCAAGGAATGTCAGTGGGAACCAGAACTCCCCCGGTTCCAGATTGATCAAATTTCCGGCTCCGTCCGTCACCGTTTGACCTGAAATTACTGTTGAAGGCCAAGGTGTTACACCATCCTCAGCAAAGACTGTTGCAGGCTGACCCGTGGCTGCATCGACTAGCGTGATGACTGCGCCATCAACCGGCTCGCCAGTTTCACTATCGAACACAACGCCAAACGGATCAGCGAGAACCTCAACATCGGTTTCGACCAAAATCGCTGTGCCACCGGGAGCTGTCGCCGAGATCGTGATCGTGTTCCCGTCTGCGATGCTAAGACGGCAATCACCCTGCAATGGAGCAGGCGGAATGCGCGAAGTGGCGATTTGTCCGACAAAAACGCCAGTGTTTTCCCCGGTTTCAAAGACCGTTTCGGTCTCTCTGTCACCGCTGGAAGTCACAATCACGATATTGAGCGTGTCAACAACATCAGGATCGCTGTTTGCCGCCAGCGCTGTGATTTCAAAGAATAACGTCTGTCCAGCACGAATGACAGCCGTCTGTTCCGCATTCATTGTAAGCGAGTTCCGACCGTTCCCGCTAGGAGACGCGCTAGGCTGTACATTTGCTAGTGATAGCACCGTGCCGTCGCAAATAGGCTCAATAAAGGTGATCGGTTCGCCGCCATCGGTGGTCGGGCGAAGCGTGCGGATTTCGGGTGGCGGCAAAGTCACATCAATAGTGACTTCGTTAGACTGCACATCAAACCGGGTGCCGCCAAACTCCCAGTTCGCCTCCGCAATATTAGTAATTGTGCGAAGGATTTCAGTATTTTGGCTCGATTCATTGTTCTGCGCGAGTACCCCCTCTCCGAATACGACAAAAGGCAGCAACACTGCAAGCAGCGCTGCCATCCATTGCCTCGAAGAGGGGGTTACACGCATGTTTCGAACCAGTCCGATCAGCTTACGGCGTTGGAGCCGTTGCTGCCGGAATCGTAACTTGGAAGTAGAGCGCACCTGTTGCCCCGCCAGCGATATCGCTGAGCGAACCAGAAACGCGGTCCAGACCACCAGTGCCTCCGCCAGCGCTGAATGTGCCGCCCGAAGATCCGCTTGGGACCGTGCAGGTTGCAACACCTCCAGCTATGCTTGCAGTTGCATCGACGAAAATGCCGAAAGCGCTGTCAAAATCGACCTCGGCAGGCAGATCATCAAGCACGTTGATGTTGGTTGCGGTTGCTGCACCCGAAGCATTCTCGACTGCGATGCAGTAAAGGATCGTCGCGCCCGGAATTGCTTTCGGGTTTGTCGTTCCATTCACAGGATCGCTGACAACTATGCTAGATTTCACCACGGAAACCTGTGCGCCCTGAATATTCAGAGTGTTCTCATCTGAATCGGCACCGTCATTGTCAACTTCCTCACCAGTGCCGCCATTGCCGTCAGCAAGAACTGTATCGACGACACTTGGATCAGTAGAATTGCCAGCACTTTCAGTGAGTTCTGCACCAAGACCAGCAGCGCCGGCCTCGTGTGCGTCAGCCACCAGAGCAATGTCGAATGAATCGCCATTGGTTGCTGCCAGATCGATATCTCCAACGACGATGACCGCGGTGGTGACATCGGTGCCAACTTCGTCAAGGAACGTAATCGGACCAGCTGCCAATTCAGTTGCGCTCAGCACGCGGTCACCGTCAGCATCAAGATAGACCTCGATGTTAGAGATATTGCCTGGCGTACCAGCGGTCAGAGCCGTGGTGAGTGCCAAGTCAACGTCATCGTTCGACAGGTTTGTGACATCAAACGCCAGAGCTGCATTTTGTGCGCCTGGATTGGTGTTTACAGCCCCGCCGACAGCGGTGACATCGACATTGACGCGGCGGTCAACCGCAAAAGTGTCGCTATCTGTGGCGTCAGTCTGCTGAACACCGCCAACTTGGTATTGGACAGTGACATTGTTGGTTATGTCCGTCCCCGCGCGGATACCTTCCGCGAAGGCCGGACTGCTGGACATGACAATGAGCGCTGTCGCACTCACTGCACCCAGCATTTGGGTGGTTTTTCTCATTTTAGTGGTCCTTTGCGTGGCCCCGTGTCAAATCATCCGCCCCCGGAGCTTGGCGGTTACCCTTCGCTTGTCAGCGAATGATCACTGGAAAGGCGACGCGGCCGCTTTCACCCGGTGCGATGGAAGCAATTGTCCAGCGGACATGCGTCACATCATCATGGGAAGCGGGCCGTGTAGCCCCTGTCTCGTCGGTGATTTCCAGATCGCCGAGCGTTCCGAAAACTTTGCCGCCATCAACAGACACGATCAGAGCCGGATCAGCATCAGGCGCTAGTCGCACCGCTTCATTGATCGGATTGGTCGCTGTCACATCGGTGGCAGGTGAATTACCATTGTTTTCATAGGTTAAGCCAAAACTGAGCCGGGTTCCGGGAGTGAAAATCGTCGGCTCGACAAGCTCATTCGACCCGTTGCCATCGGCATCGGTCGCAGTCTTGTATGCTTTTACATCGCTTTGCAGTTTCACATCAGGCTCAGCCGCCTGCGATTGTGATGCTGCATCTTGCGCGGTGACCGGCACTGTTGTGAGTGCGGCGACCAGAGCAGCTGCGACAATTTTTGTTAGCTTGGTCATGGGTTTGGTCTCTTTAAGGTTGGTCAGGATCAATCGATGGTCACATCGAAAGTGATGGCTTGGGTGGTTCCTCCGGCAATTGTGCCGAGATCGACACTGATGCCGGCCGCATCGCTGGCTTCTCCGGCGTCGGCATCGCTCACATCTGTAAGCGCCGCGCCATCGAGCGTTAGGGAACCAGGTACGTAGGTCGTGTCGTCCGGAATCGCGTCGGTCACAGTTAGGTCATCGACAGATCCGCTCCCGACCACCTCTGCGGTGATCGTGAAGGTCACGACTGAACCAGGAACTGCGCTGGTCCCGCCAAAGGGGTCAGCAACGCTTGCAGATTTGGTGAGTTGGACATCGGTGATACCGACAATGAGCGAGCCAACAGCGCTATCATTTGCGCCACCCGTTCCCACGATAGCATCTCCGCCACCATCGCCAGCACCCGCAAATGTCGTGCCTGGAGAGCCAGTGCCAGTTGCGGCATTAGCGGTCAGCTCAACGTCGCTTTCGTCAGTGTCAGAAACTCCATTCGGTACTGTTACAATGACAAAAACTGTAATAGTTTCATCAGCCTGGAGGATTTCGGTAGTTTCCGGGCCGGTCAGAATAACATCGACGCCGGGATCATAGATGCCGTTGCCATTGGTATCGGCTGCTATGCTATCGACCGTTGTATCGAAGTCGTTACCTGCAACCGCAGGATTGGCAACGAGCTCGAATGCTTCGGGACCATTGCCTTGATTGATGACTTCGAAAGTAAGCACTGCTTCACCAGGACCAGTTGAAATGGGTCCCGGATCGAGCGAAGTAACCGTAACATCCAGCAACTCGTCAACGCGAACGACGACAGTGTTTGAATCCACCGTCTGGACGCCTGTCCCGTCGTTGTAAGTCGCAGAGGCAGTGTTCTCTATAAGCGTGCCTGCGCTAATCCCATCCGCAAGAGCAGGTGAGGCGATTGCAAGCACAGACATGCCGAACGAGGCAAAAAGCGACCGGGTGATAATCTTCGTATTCATGCATTTGACGAATACGGGTTAATGGTTATCGAATGGTTAGGGATTCGAGCCAAACCCGCAGAAAAGCTCAGATTTTACAAGAATTATTCTGGGTCAGGCCTAAGCACCAAATTCATGATTTTAATAAGATTTTCGCGGCAACAGCGATCATTCGATCATCAAACTGTCCGCCACCGGCAAGTCCCTGGCGTTTGACAGCAAACCCAATTTCTCAGGCTCATAGTTAGTCAAAGCTTCAGACTTTTGAATTAACGCGATCCAATGACTGGCGAAGTGATAGCTCTTATTTGCGGAATTTCAGCGGCCGCTTCAGCCCTCGGCTGGTCTGCTGCGCGGCTCACAATGGGGCGATCGATTTTTCGTCCACGCGCAAAAATGAATGAGCGGAAGAACGCGTCCGGCACGCGAGAGACGCCAACGCTGGCAAGAAAAAACATACCAATCAGCCAAGACGCAGCAGCAGCCAATCATGATGACAAAGCATTTGCGGCGGTCATCAGGTTTCCATCGCTCTCTTTGTTGCGCGCCTCTAAAGGCGACGCGGCGACTGAAATCGCTCTATCTTCCTGGGCTCAAGCAGTCGAAGATGAATTTGACCAGATCTTTGTTCAACGAACAGGATTGGACACAATCGAATGTGTGTTGTGGGCAGCCACTGCAGCTCAGGCTATTGAGAAAACCGCGTCGGCCATCGAAGTCTTGATCGAAACGACTGATCCAGACTCTAGGCAAGCTTTTCAGGAGCCTAACGCAGGATTGGCAGAAATCGAACGCTTACCCGTAGGGCAATCCGCATTTGATTTGGCTCGTGATGCAAGTGAGCTGGATAAAACCAGAAAAATCAATTTTGTTGGTGGATTTGGTTCAAGCTCCATGCGTAAGTCATCGCGCGATCTGGCGAGTGATCTGAGAGACGCCCTGAAATCTTCACAAGTATCTCTAGCCTATCAACCCAAGCTTGATGTTCGAAATCAATGCTTTCGAAGCGCAGAAGCTCTGTTTCGTTGGGATGAAGCACAAGGTCGGACGCACTCAATCGGGGACATTATAATTTGCGCTGAAAAGCACGGAGTGATCCAGGAATTGACGCTCTGGACACTCAGGCGGGCTGTCTCAGACCAGCTTGAACTGATGGACCAAGGCATTGAATTAAAGACCTTCGTCAACCTCTCCGGAGCACTCATATCAGACAGCGAATTTACGCTGAAGGCGGTCGAAATCATCAAAGGCGCATCCGGAAGGATTGGTATCGAAATCACTGAAACCTCAGTGATCGAACATGCCAATCACGCACTTGCGAACCTCGATCTTTATGCAGCTGCCGGCGCAGAAATCGCGATTGATGACTACGGCACGGGTCTCTCATCGCTTCGCTATCTGAGACGAATTCCCGCCCAAGAACTCAAGATTGATCGTGAATTCATCAAGGATCTAACGCGGTCCCATCGAGACCCCATGATCGTGCGCTCAACCATCGATCTCGCGCATGCGCTTGGGCTCAGCGTAACAGCAGAAGGCGTGGATGAACCAACGAAACTGGCATTGTTAAAAGTGATGGGTTGCGACCAATTGCAGGGGTTTCATATCGCCAAACCAATGTCTTTAGCTGCGTTAGTCACGTTCATAAATGATCAAAAAGTTCATCTTTCATCTTTAAATTCAAAGACTGCCCAACTTTCAATTCGCAGCAAAATGGTGGGCGAATAACCCAGCGCGCCACACCTTCACAGGCGGCGTTAGTAACCTCGTCTTAACGCAACCCATTTCATCTCGTTAAATCCTTCTCCGCCATTCCTGCGCTTTGATTGAAATGAATCGAATCGCAATTTCAGGGAAGCGCGAGATGAAAAAACAACGGGTCATCGGCAAAGCAATGCTCTGCACCGCAGCTGTTGCAGTAGCAACGATTGCGCAGCCTGCGTACGCTAACGGTTTTTGGATGCAATTCCCAGTGTTCCCGCGGCCTGCTTTGCCAATTGATCAGCCCGTAGCTCCCATCGAGATTAACGATCAAGAACCACTCCAGCCTTCACCTGATGACACACTTGACGATGCGCGTCCGCTAGACCCGCTCGGCGGTAGAATTCGTTCTTTTGGACAGCGCGAGCTTGATCCATTGGGCGGCCGCATCCGCACCTTTGAAGGCGAAATTGACCCCAATGGCGGCCGCATTCGGAGCTTTGAAGGTGACCTAGAGCCGTTTATCGGACGTATTCGTTCGTTTGAAGGCAACGTGGATTCGCTTGGCGGTCGTATTCGCGCATTCGAAGATGACATTGATCCTTTCAAAGGCAATATCCGATCATTCTGGGGAGATTTAACCCCGGAAGGTGGGGAAATTGATCCGAAGATTGGCCGTATACGTAGCTTTTCTGATACATTCGTGCCGCAAGCGTCTGACCTGCTGGTGGCTTGGGAATATGGCGATGTCCCGGCTATGGAAGCCGCACTCGACCAAATGTTCCGATCCGCGCGAAGTGAATGGAAGGGTGCCATTAAAGAGCGCACCGGGAAAGGCTTCAAAGGCGGCTTTGCCAACAAGTTCTTCAAAAAATGGGGCGTCAACCCAGATGATCTCTCGAGCCTCCAATCATGGAGCAGATACGAACGGCAATCGTTCGTTCTGGATTGGTATGACAACCTTCTGAACTTTAGCGGCATGGATCAGGTCGACCACTGGATGCAAGCGGTCAATTGGAACCCACGCTTGACCCAAGCACAAAGTGGCGGATCGAAATCAACCATCGGCCTCATTGACTTCTTCGTCGCAGAAGGCGCGGACATTGCGGACAAAGTTGTTTATTCAGGTGGTTACACAAGCGTTGACGAATCCCACGGTGCAGCCGTTGGCAGTCTGATCGCTGCTCCACACGATGGCTTTGGAGTTATGGGCATCGCGCCAAATTCAAAGATCGCTGCCTTCAATCCATTTGATGAAACCTTCACAGCCAATTGGGCAGATGTGACACGTGGCATTCAAGAGGTTCGCAGATTCAGCGCAGATGTAATTAACCTCTCGCTTGGGGTCAGTGGAGAAACACTTCCCGGTGAATGGCGCGATGTCTTTAAGGACACGCCGAACTCATGGGTCAACAACACGCTGTTTGTCATAGCAGCAGGCAATGACGGGGTTGATCAGCCTACTGATATTGAGTTCGGCGGAGCGTTTGACAGCAATTTTATCGTTGTTGGTTCTGTGGACACGAACCTCGAGATCTCAGCCTTCTCGAACCGTCCAGGCACAGCGTGTTTGCTCAACAACGGGACATGCGAGAACAATGGTGTATTCGACGGCTCAATTGCCGCGTTTGCCGATGGCTCTTATCTCAACCAAAGCGGCCTTTTGATGAATCACTTCATCGTTGCGCCGGGCGAAATGATCCTCGCCTCTGATGGGTATGGGGGCACGATGCGGGTTTCGGGTACTTCGTTTGCGGCACCGCTCGTTTCAGGCGCCGCGGCATTGATCCAGGACCGTTGGCCGTGGCTTCGGCTCTATCCAGAAGATGTTGCAAAAGCGATCCTGGAAAGCGCAACCGACCTGGGAGCGCCAGGCGTGGACGCTGTGTATGGCCATGGGTTGCTCAATATCGAGGCAAGCCAGGCTCCACTCGATTTCAACAATCTCATATATTACCTCAATGACAGCCGAGGAGGCTGGAAGGAAAGACCACAGGCAATCACTGCATCGGCCCTGCGCGACGGGGGATTCCAGTCCTCATGGACGGCTCAAGACTTGTATTTCACAGCTTTTGAAGAGCTGGTGAACAGTAGCCGCGACTTTGCCATCCCCCTTTCATCGCGCATGTTTGATACATCGGTCGCAGGCGTCACGCTTTCAGAATTCATGTACAACCGCTTTGTCGGATGGCTTGGTAGCGGACCGGCAGGCGGGACTGCCGGTTTCTCCGACATGCAACAAACCGCCGCCATGCCTTTGGCCGATGGGTGGTCTTTCGCCTTTAGCGGCACGCAGAATGTCGTTGTCGGCAATCAATTCCTCGTGAGGCCTGATCTTGAGACAACTGTGATCGTTAATGGTCCAGATGATGCATTCGGATTTGCCTTCGGTTACGGGGATGGCACCGCTCTGCTTGGTGGCCAAAGCAGCCTGGGTTTAACTTCGGACTACAACCCTGTCACAGGCGGCGCGAACCCGCTTTTGGGTTTCGCATCGGGAGGCGCCCACATGTCGGCGCGCGCTCAGATTGTGGATGGGCTGAATTTAAGCTTCGCCACAAGCCGCCGCGATGGCGCATTGGAAGAGAATATTGCTCGTGAGGACTTCGGCCTTGCGGACCGTGCATTGATTGAAAACCGCGGTGACTACGAGGCGCAAGCAAGCACCGTACGTCTTGATTACAAAATGGCAGGCGCATCAACTTTGTCTCTTGCATACACGATGCTTGATGAGCGTGATGCCATGTTTGGCGTGCGTTCCTTGGAAGCAGCAGATTTCGGCAACGGCACGCGCACAAGCGGCGTAACACTTGCAGTCGATTTCGACCTTGGTAGCGGGATTAATCTGTTCGGCTCGGCTACCGCTTCGACTAGCAATTCCGCCAATAATGCCACTCTGCAGGTGCGTGATGATTTATCGAGCGCATTTCAGATCGGAGCATCCAAATTCGGCGTACTTGGCAAAAACGACAGCTTGCGCTTCACAATGGCCCAGCCACTCACGTTAGAACGTGGCTTGATTGATATCGAGCAGATCGCAGTGATTGATCGGCAAACCGGTGAGCGCGGCGTTGTTACTGAAAGCTTCGACATCACCAATGATGTTGCGCGCCGGTATGTTGCGGAAGGGCATTATGCTGCTCCAATCATAAACGGTCTTGGCGAATTCAGCCTGTTTGCGCGCGCCGAATTGCATCCTCAATCAAACCTCAGAGAAGATAATCCTGACTTTGTCGGTGGCATGAAATTCCGGATCGCCTTCTGATAAGCGGGCCGACCCGCTTAGGCACTTGAAATGGGCAAAAGCGGATTGGCGGTTTGTTAACGGCGCATGGTTAAGGCTTTTAGGATGAGAGTTATTCTTGCCCTTCTGCTGATGACGTTCGGTTTTACCGCAAGCGTCACCGCACTTGCAACGCGAGCCAGCGCAACGGAAACGGTTACAATTTCGAGTTTCGACGAGGCGATTGAGTCCGCCAAATCAGAAATGATGGCGAACCCTGAAAATGCGCTCTCTCAGTCCGAGCGGGCATTGGAATTGGCAAACGCTCAGTCAGGAAACAATAAAGACACTAATCGCGCAACAGCCCTTTGGCTAAAAGCCGAAGCGTTGATCTTCCTAAATCGGCTTGACGATGCGAGCGGCATCGCAACAGAGGCGCTTGCGATCGTCGAGAAGGCAGATCCGGGTTCAAAGTTGAATGGCGATCTCTTGCGTTCGCGCGGAGCAGTCAGCGCGATGTCCGGCGATGTGCAATCTGCAATGGCCGACTATCAAGCTGCGTTCGAAATCTTCCGCGATGCTGGAATCACGCGCTCTCAGGCCATTGCACTTCAGGATCTTGGTCAGATCTATTGGGAAGCAGGCGACTACGAACGCACGCTCAGCTATTATGAGCAAGCAGTCGAACTTTATAACGACGATCCCGGCTTCGCCCTGTCCAACCACAACAATCTGGGTGAAACTTATAAAATGCTGGAACGCTTTGCGGATGCAGAGCGTGAATATGGGCTCGCCATCGAAGCGGCTCGCAAGTTGGAAAGCCCATTGCTTGAAACCCGGATTTTAAGCAACCTGGCGCTTGTTCAGGTTGAAGAGAACGAATTGGCAAAGGCCAGCGCTACAGCTGATCGAGCCTTGGCTCTTACCCGCAATGGCGAAGCAGCCGACTGGCGCAACTTCGTTTACGGGGTGCAAGCGCGTATTGCGTACGAGCGGGGTAACCGCACTCGCGCAGCACAGTTTCTAAATCAGGCATTCGCCGGTGCGGATTTTGAAACCACCGACTTGGTCTATCGTGAATTTCACGAGCTTGGCGCAAGGGTTTTTGATGAGTTGGGACAGCAAGACAAAGCGCTTGCCCACCTGCGCGCTTTTCAAAGGCTGGACAGCCAGGCACGCGATCTGGTCGCTGATGCAAGCTCACAATTGCTCGCCGCGCAATTTGATTTTGCGAACCAGAACCTGCGCATTTCAAAGTTAAAACAGGGGCAACTGGAGCGCGACATACAAATCGAGCGCGAGCGGTCCGAATTCCGCACCATGGCGTTTGTAGGCATTGCGATCGCGCTAATGATTGTTCTTGCACTTACGCTTGCTGCGCTGATCAGCATTAGGCGTAGCCGCAATGAGGTACGCGAAGCGAACGACGAATTGACCGTCGTCAACAAAGACTTGGAACACGCCTTGAAAGCCAAGACGGATTTCCTTGCCATGACGAGCCATGAAATCCGCACACCGCTCAATGGTATTTTGGGCACAGCTCAGGTCCTTGTTGCAAGCCGATCGATTGATGAGGACAATCTTAAGCGTGCCAGACTCATCCAGAGCGCTGGCCAGACGATGAAAGCGCTGGTCGATGATCTTTTGGATGTTGCCAAAATGGAAAGCGGCGAAGTCAGCATCGAATTCGCTCCTACATCTGTAAAGGCCATACTGAATGATGCTGGCACCTTGTGGGGCGACAAGCTGAATGAGAAAGGCCTCGACTTTATCGAGGACATTGGCGAGCTCCCAGAAACCGTAAAGACCGATGGTGGCAGGTTGCGCCAAATTGTCTTTAACCTGTTGTCCAACGCGGTGAAATTCACCCGCGAAGGATCAGTGTTGCTACGTGCGCATCACGATTCAGACCAAGGCTGCATTACAATTGAAGTCAGCGATACAGGTATCGGCATTCCTGAGGATCAGCAAAAACAGATTTTTGAGGCTTTCCACCAAGTTGACAACGCCACCACACGCGAATTTAGTGGGACAGGTCTTGGTCTTTCCATCTGCCGAAATCTTGCAAAGGCCTTGGGAGGCACAATTGAACTCGTAAGCGATGCTGGCAAAGGATCAACCTTCCGCCTGCTCCTGCCAGTGGTTGAGGTTCAAAATGCAGATGACCAAGATATGGCAGCGCCTCAAACTCTATCTGATTGCCGCATTGGCTTAATCGAAGCGAACCAGATGAAGCAGGCGATCCTGTCTGGTCTAATCGAACCACATGCCAAATCCGTAATTCTTCTAGAGAACGCGGAACAGTGCGTCTCTGCGATTGAAAGCAGACAAATCGACCATGTTGTCCTTGATGCAGGTTCAATCGCTGGCGCAGAGGACGAATTGCCAGCCTTGCGCGATTTCCTCAACTTGGCGATGCAGGCTGGAGTGACGACCACAGTATTGCTTTCCCCGAAAAGCGCTCTTCCCCTCGAAGCCGTCACTCAGCTGCGACATTCACAATTGCTGCTCAAACCGATTGCAGGTGATGCGCTGATCGCCGCGCTCGAAGAGCACTATAATGGCCAAACAAATAAAGACGATCCCGACCATCTGGCTTCTGCTGCGTGACAACGTAACACTTCGTGAACAGTTTCTTCGTAAGGTAAATGCCCCTTAACCGGAGTATTTACCAGTGCGCGTGCTTTACGTGGAAGACAATGCAATGAACCGGCAAGTCGTCAAAGACATGCTGGACGTTGCTGGCGCGACCATGATGGAAGCGATCGATGCAGAAGCTGGGCTTCGAGCGGTTAAGGAACACGACTTTGATGTCGTTTTGATGGACGTCCGTATGCCAGGCATGGATGGGCTGACTGCCATACGCGAACTGCGTAAAATGCCAGCTCCTATCTGCAATCTTCCAGTCATCGTAGTTACCGCCGACACTTCAGCCGATCTCCGTGACAGATGCGATGCAGCGGAGGCAGATGACGTGATTATGAAGCCGGTTTCGCTTCAGGAATTGCTTTCATCGATAGGCCGCGTGCTGGCCAATCACAAAGGCACAGACGTCATTCTCGATTAATGGTGGCAGCCGAAATCGGTGATGCTTCTCGTGTGTCTGCGATTCGGCCGACTCTCTTTCAGAACTCAAGCCTTGAATGCGACTTACCGGTTAATTGAATTAGGGTTTAAGATTGCCCCATAGCTGCTGGGCGAAGCGGGTTTACCCCATCTTAACTTTCGAAACTCCCGGCACGCGGCACTTCAATCAAAAAACACCGTCAAAACGACCGTTTGAAGCCGCCCCAGACTTCTTGAAATCTTAACCAACCACATCAACGCGGGTCCCATTTTCTCTTTGTATTCAGGGTGCAGTGAAAGGCGAAAGTTTCGCCAGAATGGAAATTGGGTAAACAGTATGAAGACCGCTCTTACACATGGCACCGCCAGCTTTGCTTTGGCCGTTTCGCTGATGGGCACTGCCCACGCAGCCGAAGCGGAGGCGTCGGAAGCGATCCTCGAGACCGTCGATCTAGTAGCGACTGAACTTACGGCTAACGATGGCGACGAGAACACGGAACGCGATCTGGTCGAACCAGTTGCGCAAGATCGTTATGTTCTCATTCCAGACCCTCAATTGGTCCCATTCCAGTTCGATGCGTTTGACGGGGTGACTGCTCCAGGTTCAGTAACGACCAATCTGAACGCTATTGACCAAACCTTTCACGAAACGGTGAATGCGCCAGTCCCAGTCACGTTGAACGCGGCGGCGCCAGAAGGTACCGTCACACTGCGGAGCGTCGAACTCGATCCGTTCTATGGCAACATCGATCCGTTCTATGGCACGATCAATCCATTCTACGGCGATATCAATGCGTTCTGGGGTGACATCAATCCATTCTACGGCACGATCAATCCATTCTACGGCGATATCAACGCGTTCTGGGGGGATATCAATCCATTCTATGGCGACATCACCGCGTTTTGGGGGGATATCAATCCTTTCTATGGAGACATCGTTGCATTCGAAGGTCAATTGGGCGGCCTCGGAGATTTCTGGCAGTCTCACTTCACCGCAATCGACCTGGTAGAACATCGCTTCGAAAAAATTTCGTATGATTCCAGCGGAGCAATCGTTCGCGATGGTTCGCCAAACCAAATGCTGGCTGCGCTTAAAGCGATGATCGCCGAGGGTGAAGCGAAGTTTGGCCAAGCCTACACCGATAAGACAGGCCAGTCCTTTGACGTCTTGGTCGATGAAGTGTTCGCCAAATACGGCGCGAAACCGGACCAGTTGTCGACTGTCGAGGTTCTGACCAAACGCCAGCGTGCCCTCCTCTTCCTGGACTGGCACGACGCGCTGATGCAGAACTCTGGCGTTGATATCGTCGATCACTGGATGGCTTCAGTAAACTGGACGCCATCCATCACACAGATCCAGGGCGGAGGTAGCGACACAATCATCGGCATCATCGATGGCAGTTTTTCTGCCGACGCTGACCTTGGCAACAACATCATCTACAGAGGTGGGTTCGATAACGAGGTTGGCGGTCACGGCGCTGGTGTCGCAAGCCTTATTGCAGGTGCGCATGATGGCGAAGGCGTCATGGGTATAGCACCCAACGTCAACATCGCGACATACAATCCTTTTAACGCCGCTGGTCAATCAGCTTGGGGCAATGTAAAAACCGGCATCCGGGAGCTGCAGAGCCTTCAGTTCAATGGCTACAATGACACCGGCAAAGTCAGCATCATCAACCTTTCTCTGGGAGAAAGAGGTTCGGTCTTCTCGCAAGGGCTGGCCAACCTGCTCTCGGACCCTGAACTCGCGCAATACGCAGACAACACCGTCTATGTGATCGCCGCGGGCAATGAAGGTATTTCGCAGAGACAAAACCTTAACTGGGATTTCCGGGTGGACCCGACATTCATCATGGTGGGAGCAATTGATCCCAAGGGTGAAATCGCTGCCTTTTCAAATCGTCCGGGCAGCGCATGCCTTGTCCAGTATGGCTTATGCGTCCCTGGAAACGAGCTTTACATGCGCACAGTAGTTGCGCCCGGAATGTTACTCGCCGTTGCAGATGGCCAAGGCGGCGTGACCCGCGCTTCAGGCACGTCCTTCGCCGCACCTTTGGTATCGGGTGCTATCTCTCTCTTGCACGATCGCTGGCAGTGGCTTGCCGCGCATCCCGAAGCAAGCGCCGAAATCATCTTCCGCTCAGCGCGTGATTTGGGTGCGCCAGGACCGGATGAAGTGTATGGTTGGGGACTTCTTGACGTCGCGGCGTCACAGTCACCGCTCAACTTCAATTCCATGTCGTTCAGGCTTTATCAGCGGATCGGCAATTACTGGATGCCGTCGGCCTACAGTGCGCAAACACTACTCAGCATGGGTATCCCGGACTGGTGGGAAACGAACGACGTGTTCTTCACCGGCTTTGAACAAGTTGGCCGCACCTATCGTGATTTCAGTATCCCCGCATCTGCCTTTACCTATGGTAAAACCACCAATGTGCTTGGACGCGGATATGAGCGATTGCAGGATTACATAAACAATCGCTTTGCCAGCTGGATCAATTCGGGTGGATCAGATTCAAATGGTGACGGCCTGCCCGGCTTTACCGAACTGCGTTCCAACAATTCTGAACTGAACGGCCAGTGGTCACTGCGTTATGACGCCATGGCACCGCAATATGCTCCAAACGGAGAGCTTCGCATGGTCCACGGTGCTGCAACAATAACCGAACCTTCAGGCCGCGCATCATTCACTTTCGGCCACGGTCAGGGCGGAATGGCTCTGTCAGGCAATCGCTTTGGCGTAATCAGTGATCATGACCCCTTCACTGGCGGCGTGAACCCGGTTCTTGGTCTCGCTTCGGGCGAAACCTTCATGCAGATGGGCTATCAAATCACGCCTAATGCAAAGGTCAGCGTTGGCTACACCGAAAACCGCGAACAGTGGGATGAATTTAACAACGCTAATCCTGAAGATGCGCTGCTTCGCCAAGCTCTTGGTGATCGCCCTGCACAAGCTTTCACGCTCGATATCGAACAACGTTTCAGCGATCGGGTTTCGGTCAATGCTCAGTTTACGCGCTTGAACGAAGTCAACGCATTGCTCGGTACGCAAACCGCATCGCGAGCATTGCTGGGTGGTGGTTCGAAAACCGAAGCGATGACTGTCTCGGCGACCATCGATGCGGGCAACGGCTTTACGTTTGATATCTCGGCAACCGGCGCACGCACTGATACTTCGCGGGAGCAGGTGTTCACCAATGCTGGAGCTGTTTGGAGCACTGCTGGCCAGGTAACCGCTACTAAGCGCGGCATCTTTGGCGGTAATGACACCCTGCGCTTGTCAGTCGCTCAACCGCTCCAAGTTGAACAGGGCTCGCTGCAAGTCGTGAGCGATCAGGTGATCAATCGCGAAACTGGCGAAACGGGCGCTGTGACGCAGACATTTGGTATAGAAACCCGCCGTCGGATCACAACCGAGGCAGTTTATGCCATGCCATTAACGCAATCTTCTGAGTTCGGTGTTTTTAGTCGCTACGTGAGCGCGGGTGACACTTTCAACGAGGCTGGCCTTGTTGTCGGAGGAAACTTCAACATCCGCTTCTGATTATGACGCTAGTGAGGTCCGGGGCTAAAAGTTAGCCCCGGACCTCAAAACGGGGAGATTGGGAATGGAAAGGGCTGTTGTTTCACGCAAGCTGACGCTGCTTGCTGTCCCATTCCTGATGGCTGCCTCCCCAATCAGTGCCCAAGGTCCGAACGAGGACCAAGCCTATGAGAAAGCGATTGGCCAAGCCAAGTCGCAGATGATGGCAGATTCGGAAGCGGCGCTGGCCCATGCAAGAGACGCCAAGTCGTATGTTGTGGGCACCGATGATACAGCTCGCAAAGCTCGCCTGACTGCACAATGGCTCGAAGCCGAAGCGCTAATGCGCCTCAACCGAGCAGATGATGCGGCGCAACTGATAGCCAATTCACTTGACGAAATTGAGCGGGATTTCAACGGATCAAAGCTCCACGCTGACCTGCTCCGATCTCGGGCGGGAATCCACATTCGCCAAAGCGAATATGGCGAAGCGCTCTCAATCTTTCTCAAAGCTAATGAGATTTACAAAGAGCAAGGCGAAGACCGCAGCCGCGCGATCATCCTTCAGAACATCGGCTCGCTCTATTCCGATGCGCGGGATTATCAGCGCGTTCTCTCCTATTACCGGCAAGCCAGTGATGTCTATCCCGAAGACCCTGCCCTTGCCCTGTCGGAACACAACAATGTTGGTAATGCGCTGAAAGAATTGAAGCGTTTTACAGAGGCCGAAGCTGAATTTCGCGAAGCACTGGAAGTGGCTGAACAAATGGACAGCCCGCTTCTTGAAGCGCGCATCCTGACCAATATCGCGTCGACGCAATATCTTGCAGGCTTGTATGACGAGGCTGAACAAAGCATCCGTACAGGGCTTCGCATCGCGTCGGCAAATGCGCCTGAATGGCGGCCGTTCTTGTATGGTGTGCGAGCTCAGATAGCGCTGGCGCGTGGCAACGAAACTCTGGCTGAAAGCTACATCTCGCAAACGTTTAACAATGAAGATCTTTCGTCCACGTCGCCATATTTCCGCGATTTTCACGACACCGCTTATCAGATTTATTCCCAAAGAAATCAGTTTGACCTCGCACTGCGGCATTTTGAAGCCTTCCACCGCATTGATGATCAGGCACGCGAGCTCTCGTCCGCAGCAAACAATGCTCTGCTCTCGGCTCGCTTTGATTCCACAAACCGCGAATTGCAGATTTCGAAGCTGTCGCTTGAAAAAGAAGCGAATGAAGTGCGGCTCAATGCGGCGCAGAGCCAAAATATCTTTTTAACCGCGCTGATTGGCATCGCCCTTCTTGCGTTTCTGCTAACCTTGTTCCTCCTTCGCATGGCTAATCGAAGCCGTAAGGGGGCTCAGGAAGCCAATGAAAAACTTACGCATGTGATCCGGCACGATGCGCTGACGCAGCTCTATGCCCGCGATCACTTCCGCACACTTATCGAAAAAGCGATCGCCACCAGTTTGATGAGCGACCACACTGCAATTTTGGGTTTCATTGACCTCGATCGATTCAAACAGGTTAACGACGTTTACGGCCATGCTGCGGGCGACCAATTGCTCATGAAAGTTGCAGAGCGGTTCCGCGAAACAGCGGGTCCCGATGCGCTTATCGGGCGTTTGGGAGGCGATGAATTTGCTATCCTGATGCCGCTGGGCATGTCGATAGATGAAGCCGAAGATCTTTCAAATCGCATCATAGCTGAGGTCAGCGAGCCTTACCGGATCGAAGATTTCGAAATCTTCGTGGGCGCTTCTATCGGCCTGGCCGAAATCAAAGACGATGAATCGATCAGTGTTCACATGACCAATGCTGATCTTGCCCTTTACGCGGCCAAGGATCGCGGGCGCGGCACCACGGTTGTTTACAAATCCACTATGCGCGAAAAGCTTGAAGACCGCTCCAGTCTGGAACGCGATCTGGAAGATGCTCTTAAGAAAGATCAGCTTTTTGTATCCTATCAGCCAATCATACGCGCAGAAGACGACACAGTTATGGGCTATGAAGCCCTTATGCGCTGGACGCATCCTGAGCGAGGTATCGTTCCACCTAACCTTTTCATCCCGGTCGCTGAGGAAGCACGCTTGATTGAGCGTCTGGGAGCTTGGATGTTGCGCACAGCCTGCAATGAAGCAAGTACTTGGCCAGAAGGCACTAAACTTTCAGTCAACATCTCGACGCTGCAATTGTCCGATGCATCATTCTTGCAAACAGTCGCGCATGCGCTAGCTTCTTCAGGCCTTGCGCCAAATCGTCTCCTGCTGGAGCTCACAGAATCTTTGGTTCTTGAAATGAACCCCCAACTGGAACGCCTTCTCGTTAGCCTCAAGGAGCTAGGAGTTTCTTTGGTCCTTGACGATTTCGGGCGCGGCTATTCTTCGCTTAATTATGTCGAGAAAATGGACTTCTCCATGATCAAGATTGATCGTGAATTTGTCCATTCCGCTGCTGCTGGATCATCGCGCAGTCAGGCGGTTGTTTCCGCCATTGTCTCCCTTGCACAATCGCTCGAGATTGAAGTTACGGCCGAAGGTATTGAAGATCAGTCCCAAGCTGATGCGATGGTCGAACTGGGATGCACATGCTGCCAAGGCTACCACTATGGCCGCCCCTCGCGCACCGTGGGTAAAGCCGATAAGAAAGCGAAACGCGCGGCAGCCTAAGCCTTCAGGTTACACGGCGCAGATTCTGGCGATGCAATTGGTCCAACCTAGCTCAAAGCCGTAGGTCCCTTCATGCATTTATCCAACAGATCCATTTCTAACACTAATGTATCGGTCAAGCGCTGACATTTGAATTTCCCAGATGCTAAAGGCGACGGAGCGTTCTTTGACACGGAATGGAAGAACGATCCGGCAAAGGATAACCTGAGCAAGGTTCCTGAAATCCTTCAAGACAGTCAGCATCGAGCGCAGATTTGTGAAGAGTCAAACCTTGCCGCGATCTGGCAAGCTATCTAGAGCTTGCGGCAATGGACAAACTCCGGGCCCTCGAAATCTTTGCCGCCGTGGCAGAAACTCGCAGCTTCGCCAACGCTGCGCGAAACCTTAACGTCAGCGCCCCATCGATCACCCGCATCGTTGGCGATCTGGAAGCCGACCTTGGCGTCAAGCTGCTGCACCGCACAACTCGTTCGGTCACTCTGACGGACATCGGTGCGCGTTATCTTGAAGATGCCAAGACGCTTCTCGCCGACATGCAATGCGCGGATGATGCGGCGCGCGGCGCGCATGGCACGCCATCGGGCACATTGCGGGTGACGGCCTCCACGATGTTCGGGATGCTCTATGTCAGCCCAATCATCACGCAATTCCTTGACCAGCATGAAAGGGTATCTGTGGACGCGATGTTCCTCGACCGTGTCGTCAACGTCATGGATGAAGGGATTGATGTCGCGGTTCGCATTGGGGAATTGCAGGACTCATCGCTGATGGCTTCCCGCGTTGGCTCTGTGCAATTGCAGATTTGCGGCAGCCCGGACTATTTTCGCGAACACGGCATCCCGCAAGAGCCAGCCGATATTGGCCACCACCGGACTATCGGTTTGTCGCTGGGCAATTTCCAGGGCGGTTGGGGTTTTGCTGACGGTGTGGTGGTGAAGCCTCAGCACCGCTTGCACTTCAACACCATTCCCGCGGCGCTGGAGGCAGCGCGCTCAGGATGGGGACTGGTGCGGGTTCTGTCCTATCAGATCGGGCCTGACCTGGAAGCGGGCAACCTGCAGACGGTGCTGCATGATTTCGCCCCGCCCCCGATCCCGATCCACGTCATTCACGGGCACGGACGCCGGGCAGCGGCAAAAGTACGAAGTTTTGTCGATCTCTCGGTCGAGACTTTGCGCGCTAACAAATTCCTGAACTGAGTTTTCGCCATTGTTCCGGAATATGGAAGAGTTCCTTACGTAAAACTGGAATTCTCGCTTTCGCATGACGCCTGCATAAGGCCGTTAACGCCAGCAAGACGCCGGCCAAGCGAAAGGATTTCCAATGTCACGCATTCCCACTCCCGCAACGATTGCCGATGCACCGCAGGCCGTTCAGGCTGACCTGGCGCAAGTCGAAAAGCAGCTCGGCAGCGTTCCCAACCTGTTTCGGATCACCGCAACCAGCCCCGAAGCGCTCAAAGGGTATCTCGGTCTCAATGGCGCCCTCGCCTCCGGCTCGCTCAGCGCCGCGACCCGCGAGCGGATCGCACTGACCGTCGCCGAAGTGAATGGCTGTGACTATTGTCTGGCCGCACACACCTATCTCGCCACCAATAT
>CAYGQX010000004.1:0-272624 GCA_964352245.1 uncultured Porphyrobacter sp. | reverse complement strand
GCGCTGCCCAGGGGATCAAGCGCGGCTATGTCACCGATATGCGCAGCGCCACCTATGCTATCCGCGATGCGGTTGAGCGCGCGGAAAAGAACGCCGGGATGAGCGTGAACAGCGTATGGATTTCCTGCGCCGGGGCAGGGCTGACCAGCGATGTCTCCAAAGTCGAGATTGAGATTGGCGGCCGCCGGATCGAAGAAGATGATGTCGATCACTTACTGTTCGCCGCGCGCGATGCGATCCGGCCCGATGGACGAACGGTTCTTCATGCTCAGCCTGCGCATTACACACTGGACGGCGCGCATGGTGTGGCCAATCCGCGCGGTCTCCACGCAGAACGGCTGGGCGTTGATGTCCATGTCATGCTGGCCGATGGCCCACCTGTGCGCAATCTGATGGAAGCGGTGCAGGGAGCTCACCTCGAAGTTGAAGGCGTCGTCGCCTCTCCTTTGGCATCAGGATATGCTTGTCTTGATGAAGAAGAACGCGATTTGGGCGTCGCTTTGGTCGAGATTGGCTGTGATGTAACAAATGTTTCCGTTTTTGCAGGCGGGATGCTGTTGGGCCTGAGATCAATCCCACTGGGATCAGGAAATATCACCGATGCGGTGGCAAGTGCGTTTGGTATCCGGCGGTTTCAGGCAGAGCGACTTAAATGTGTGTCCGGCTCTGCCATGGCGAGCCCAAGCGATCACCGCGAGATGATCCCTTTGTTTGGGCCCAATGATGAAGGCAATGAAACACCTGCTCCGGGTGCATCCATCGAAGCAAAGCGCGGCGCTGACAACACACCGCGCATCGCGCGTGCCGAACTGATTTCGGTGGTCACGCAAAACCTTTCTCAACTTACAAATGAGATTGGCAAGGCATTGCGATCAATGGGTTTTTCAGGAGCGCAATCCGGCCAAGTCGTATTGACAGGCGGTGGTGCGGAACTGGCAGGCCTTGCCGATTTCGCTCAAAGCGCGCTTGGCATGCCTGTTAGAATTGGGCGCGCTCCGACGTTACGCGGCCTTCCAGAAGCGCACGCAACCCCCGGTTTTACAACGCTGGCAGGGCTGTGCCTTTACGCAGCAGACGATCCGATTGACATCCGATCGATGCACTCACAGCCCAGTAGCGTCTACAAATTGGGGCGCAGCGAAAACCATTCATTTGCGTTTAGACGTTTGTTCAAAGCACTGCGTGAGTACTTCTAGGGGCCTGGGATTGACCGATATGAGATCATATGTGGCCTATAGGGGGTAAACCCCCACTGTGGATAAGGATTTTAGCGGTATAACCGCGTAGTCAAGAATGTGTCAGATAGGAACAGGATGCAAAAGGCGCACGCCCTTTTTGTGCGCCCGCATCCGGAGGAAAAGGCAATGAGCATCACAATTGGACCTGCAGTAACCGACGATTTGCGCCCAAAGATTACCGTTATCGGTATAGGCGGCGCCGGCGGAAACGCGATTGCCAATATGATCGCGTCTGAGATTGAAGGCGTTGATTTCATCGTCGCGAATACGGACGCGCAAGCCTTGAGTTCGAGCCCGGCTGAAAAGCGTATTCAGCTTGGACCAGATATTACCGGCGGCCTTGGTGCAGGTGCACGGCCAGAAGTGGGCAAGGCCGCTGCTGAAGAAACCGTTCAGCAGCTCGAAGAGGCGCTTGAAGGCGTCAATATGGTCTTTATCGCTGCTGGTATGGGGGGCGGCACAGGAACAGGTGCTGCGCCTGTTATTGCTGAGACCGCTCGCAAGATGGGCATTCTTACCGTTGGTGTTGTGACCAAGCCTTTCCTTTTCGAAGGCACGCGGCGGATGCGGGCTGCCGAATCCGGCATCACCGAACTTCAGGACCATGTCGATACGCTGATCGTGATTCCGAACCAGAACTTGTTTCTAGTCGCCAAAGCCGAAACCACTTTCAAAGAAGCGTTCGAACTTGCTGATGAAGTGCTTCAACAAGGCGTGCGCTCCATCACCGATCTGATGGTTATGCCGGGCCTTATCAATCTCGACTTTGCCGATGTTCGCTCTGTCATGAGTGAAATGGGCAAAGCCATGATGGGCACAGGCGAGGGTCAGGGCGAAAACCGCGCTCTTGAAGCTGCTGAACAAGCGATTGCCAACCCGCTGCTTGATGGCGTGAGTATGCAAGGCGCGCGCGGTGTCATTATTTCGATCATTGGCGGCGAAGATATGAAGCTGCTTGAGGTGGATGAAGCCGCGAACCATATTCGCGAACTGGTTGATGAAGATGCGAACATCATCTGGGGTAGCGCGTTTAACCCTGATCTGGACGGCAAGATCCGCGTTTCTGTTGTTGCAACCGGTATCGAAGGAGGCGCTGATGGGGCGGCTGCTCGCCCCGCAATGGAAACGCTTTCGAGCCCGCGCGCGCCGCAGCGCCCGATGCTTGACCTTCCCGGCGACAAAGAAGTCGAAGCTGAACCGCAAGAGGCATCTGTGACGCCGCTTTCGTTTGGTGGCGATGTATCGGACGACACGGACGCGGCACCCGCAATTGAACCGTTCGGTGATGCGGACGATGACACAGAACCGTTTGATCTTACCGGGATGCAGTCCGATGATGATATGGGCGAGATCGAGGATGATGTAGACGATATTGTCGATCCGCTGGCTGGGCTTCGCGGCGCAGATGATGACGCCTATGAACTGGGTTCGGATGATGCAGACGATCTGGCACCGCGCGAAAACCCAACTCTTTCAGAAGCAAACGCGAATGCGGACGACGATGAGGCTCCGCTTGAATTGGGTGACAGTTTTGCCGAGTTTTCTGAAGCCGATGATGGTGATGATCTGCTGGCTGATGCAGATCGTTTGGCCGAAGAAGACAAGCCAGTAGAGCCACAAGCAGGCGGCGGTCGTCGTCGCGGATTGCTGGGCGGCGGTGGTGGCGATGCACCGGGCGATGGCGAATCGGGTGCCAGTGGGAGCGCGGGTGGCGGCTCAGCTGGCAGCACGCTGTTTGAACGTATGGCCAACCTTTCACGAAGTTCTGCCGACGATAAATCGGACGATGACGATGATGAGGAAGATGGCGATGGTGCACCAGCGCTCAGCATTCCGCGTTTCCTTGGTCGTCAGAATAATCAGTAAAGCGGCATAGGCGGCTTGGGTCCGCTTGTGACTCAGGTTGACGTAGCCTTAGTGCGTTTGGCCGTGTCATGTGCGTTTAATTGATGTGAGGTTCATGTCTTTTGCTTACTAAGGCACTTGTGAAACGCACGGCTGACTTTCCCCGATTTGAAAAGCTTGCATTCTCGGCGGTCGCGCTGTGCTCTGCTTGTTTTGCCGCCAGCTTTCCTTCCAATCCTGCCTTCGCGCAGGAAATGGTCTCGCGCCCAGTGGTGCAATCGCTTGGTTCTGAAGAAGTCCAGGATCTGGGCGCAGCTCTAAGGCAATTGGCGCGCAGGCCGCGTGATTTGGGCGCGCTTCTTGCTGCGGGTAAGGCATCGCTGGCCGTGAATGACCTTGATGCGGCAATGGGCTTTTTTGGCCGCGCCGAAGAAGTCGCCCCGCAAGATGCAAGAGTGAAATTCGGCATCGCATCTGTCTTTTTACAATCTGGCCGTCCGGTGCAAGCCTTGCGTCTTTTCAATCAGATAGCGGCATCAGGCAGCGCGTCGGGCGATCCCAGTCTCGCGCGCGACAGAGGCCTCGCTTTTGATTTGGTGGGCGATTTTGAAAATGCGCAAAAAGGGTATGTCGCAGCTTTAGCGATAGATGCCGATGATCAGGAAACCGTCCGCCGCCTGGCGATCAGTCAGGCAATTTCAGGCGATAGCGCAGGGTTTGAAGAAACCTTGCGGCCCTTGCTGGCAAGCAGCGATCCGGCAGCATTTCGCTCGCGCGCCTTTGGTCTTGCGATACTGGGAGAGCAGAGCCGAGCGGCCGCGATTGTGAATGAAGTGATGCCTCGCGATCTGGCGAGCCGGTTGACGCCTTATCTTGCTTACATGCCGCGATTGACTCGTGCGCAGCAAGCAGCTGCGGCAAATCTGGGCATATTCCCGCGGGCCGCCGATATTGGCCGCGAAGACCCAGAGATTGCGCAATACCGTGCTGGAGGGAGCGGGGCGATTGCCGCTGTAGGTGCTGCTCCATCCTCGCCTGTTTCGGGCGCGGATGCGAAACTGGCACCAGCGGGCACGCCGCTTGGATCGCGGCCCTCGGGGCAACCGGCGATTGCTGCAGCATTGCCAACCGCGTCTGTCTCTTCTGAAACTAAGAGGGAAGGCCAACCCAAACCTCTTCAGCAAACAGGGCCAACGGTTGTGTACTCATCAGACACAACAACCGCGTCGCAAACAGGGGCAGCTTTGCAGCCTCAGCCAGACGCCAAACCTCCAGAGCCAAAGCCGAATGTTGCCGATGCGTTTGCCGATTTGGATCGGACAAGCGCGACAAGGGTCGCAACTGCCGATGCGGTTGATCTCAACACGATCAATATCCCGCGCGAGGCGAATGAACCACCTGTTCCTGTGGCACCGCGACGTTTCTGGGTGCAGGTTGCGACGGGACGTGATGTGTCGCGGCTTAAGTTTGATTGGCGACGGATAAAGCGTCAGGGGGCAGAAATTCTTGCTCCTTTTGAAGCGCATATCACACCATGGGGTGAGGCAAACCGCCTGCTTGCCGGTCCTGTGGAGAGCGCGGTAAAGGCACGCGAAATGGTCAACGACCTAAAGGCAAAGGGCCTTGATACGTTCACTTTCACAAGCCCTGAGGGCGCTGAGGTCAAAGCGGTCGACTAGGCCGTTTCATCTGTGCAAAACCATCATTTGCACAGGCTGTTCACAGCCAAGATCGTTTCTCCCCAGCCGGTCAGGCCGCTCGGATTGCAAAATGTAAACTGACGGGTCCATGCGGCAGACATATGAAAAGTCGCACCCCTCAAATTCGCCTGCTCCTAATTCAAACGGCCCCTTTGCAACGGATCCTGCCGGCATGAACCCGCGCGAGCACGAACACCCCTCGCATGATGATGCTGCGCCGCTCGATATGCTGCTTGCTTTATTCGAAGCACGCGGATGGCAGTGCGAATCGAATTCCGAGGAAGAAATGTCGGGCGAAGTGCAGGGCAGCTGGGCGAAATATCAGCTTCGCGCAATCTGGCGCTCAACCGATAATGTGCTGCAATTTCTATGTCTTCCCGACATTCGGATTGCCGATGACAAACGCCAGCATGCATTCGAGCTGCTCAGCCTTGTGAATGAGCAAATGTGGCTTGGCCATTTCGATATCTGGTCCAGCGGCGATGTGCTCCTTTATCGGCACGGGGCTTTGCTGGGTGATGATGGAATGCTCAGTCTTTCGCAGGCACAGGCATTGGTGGAAAACGCGATTGATGAATGCGACCGTTTTTACCCCGCATTCCAGTTCGTTTTGTGGGGCGATAAGACCCCACAAGATGCCTTGCAGGCAGCTATGGTGGATGCCATGGGTGAGGCGTGACCAGTCCTGTTTGCATCATCGGTTATGGCAATATGAGCGGCGCAATGCTGGCCGGATGGCTGGCTGATGGCGCTGATCCATCACAATTCGCAATCCTCAATCGCTCTGCGAAAAGTGGGCCTGATGGGGTCCGGGTTTATTCATCTCTTGCCGACGCTGAAAACGATGCACCGCATCAGGCGGTCATGTTGGGTTTTAAGCCGCATCAGTTGGGCGATATTGCTCCCGACTTGCAGGCTTTGTCTCGCGGCGTTCCGGTTTATTCGCTATTGGCTGGCATTACGCTTGCGCAATTGCGTAGCGCATTTCCCGAAGCATCGGCGCATGTCCGCGTGATGCCTAATCTTGCCAGCCGCGTGAACAAATCGCCTGTGATTTTGGCGCAATGCGGCCAAGACGAGGCAGGCCGCGCGGCGACATTCGATCTGTTCGATCGGCTGGGCATGGCGGTTTGGCTGGAGGATGAGGCGCAATTCGATCTTGCCACCGCTCTTGCAGGATCGGGACCCGGATTTGTCTATCGTTTCATCGATGCGCTGGCAGGGGCGGGCGCAGAATTGGGTTTAACCGGTGACGATGCACAAAGGCTTGCGCTTGCCATGGTGGAAGGGGCAGCGAGTTTGGCCGCGCGGTCACAAGATTCCCCCGGCGTTTTGGCAGACAAGGTGGCCAGTCCGGGCGGCATGACGCGCGAAGGCTTGAATGTGCTCGATACGGACAATGCCTTGCAGCGCCTTTTGACCGAGACGCTCAAGAAAACGCGCGATCGCGGTGCAGAGCTGTCGGCGGGCAAGTCTTAGACTTTGGTATTTCCTGCAATAGTTCCTGATGTAATTGTTAATACACGCGAAAGCATAGCTGAACAATTCGACATTTGCCTTCCGGTTTTGCTTGAAATTCGCGCGTAAAACCCCGATATTGGCGTAGCAAGGCGCGGGCGTTCGCGCCATTTTATGGAGACTCCGTTTCAGGAGAAAGGGATCCAAATGTCTGATTTTGAACAAAACCAGCGTCAACCCGGGTTCGGCTCGGTGCCGCGCACTGGCGGCGCTGTCAGCTATGATGAGGGCCTGCGCAAATACATGCTCTCAATCTATAACTATATGTGCACTGCTGTAATCCTTACAGGTTTTGTCGCGCTGGGCATGGCCGAAAGCGGCCTTTCTTATGCGTTTATCGGCAACCCGCTTCAGTGGGTGGTTATGCTTGCGCCGCTCGGTTTCATCATGGCGATGAGCTTTGGCCTTAACAAGATGAGCCAGGGAACGCTGCAAATTCTGTTTTGGGCGTTTGCAGTTGTGATGGGCATTTCGATGTCGACGATTTTCCTCGTCTTCACCAATGAATCGATTGCTACCACGTTCTTCGCGACAGCAGCAGCTTTTGCGGGACTTTCGCTTTGGGGTTACACCACGAAGAAAGACATTTCTGGCTGGGGCAGCTTCCTCATTATGGGTGTCATCGGCCTGATCGTTGCGTCGATTGCGAACTGGTTTATCGGTTCTAGCGCCCTTGCTTTCGTGATTAGCGGCCTTGGCGTGCTGATTTTTGCAGGTCTTACCGCCTACGACACACAGAAGCTGAAGAACCAGTATCAATACCTTCGCGGGACAGAGTTTATGGGCAAGGCCGTTATTATGGGCGCGCTGAACCTGTATCTTGATTTCGTGAATATGTTCATGTTCCTGCTCAATTTCCTGGGCAGCCGCGAATAGGCATCACAGTGCATGAGCGGCGATTAACGCTCCAGAAGCACACTTGAACGAAAATCAAATGCCCGGAAGTCTTTAGATGGCTTCCGGGCATTTTCTTTGATTGTCGGTATGGTTATCGTGTCTGCTAAGTGTCCCGCTTCACACTTTATAAAGGATAAGTCCCACATGGTTGAGGCGTAGGGAAACAGAGGTCGCCGAAAATGAACGAGCATACCAATAGTTATTCGCAATCTGCCAAGCCTTCGATCAAGCCGGCGGCGTTGAAAATTGCCGCGCTTGGCCTTGGACTTACCGCCATTGCCGCATGCGCTCCTGCTGCGGCTCCTGTGGTCCCTCCACCTCCTCCTGTGCAAGTTGCAAAAGCGGTTCCTCCTCGCCCCTTGCCTCCGGGCGGCGCATCTTACGTGATGAATATTCCCGAGATGGGAGGCGCTGGTCTGCGAATGACGGTCAATCGCGGGCTAACCGATGATGAAACTGTCTGGCATTTCCGCTCTGGCTGGAATGTGGCGGCGCTCAACTGTTCGACCGCCCAGTATGATGCGATTACGGATGGGTATTCGCTCTACATCAAGAAATACGCACGGCCGCTAAAACGTATCAACGATCGGATTGATCGCGCCTATCGCCAGCAAATGTCGAGCCGGCGCGATGCGATTAAGGCGCGCGAAACCAAAATGACGGGCGTTTATAACTATTTCGCTCTTCCGCCAGCGCGCGCTGAGTTCTGCCGCGAGGCGCTCGATATATCGAACCGCCTTTTGGCAGCGCCTGAGGTTGATCCAGCGGCATTCGCGATGGAGAATTTCGCGCAGCTAGAGCGAGCCTTTGAAAAATTCTTCAATGATTACGCCGTTTACCAGCAGAAATCTGCACAATGGGATGCGGAATACGGTCCGCAATATGGTCCGTCTCAGCCCGGCTGGGTCGCGGTGCAGAATGCGCGCTCACGCGGTGTTGCGGTTCCTACAGCGACCACGTCCAGCGCAGCGACAACAACCGTTACAGATCCGCAGACAGGGGCACAGGTCCCCATTGTGCCGGCCGATACGCAGTTTGTGTCTCAGCCTGTAAGTCAGCCTTTGCCCAGCGGGGATACTGGCGGGGAGTAATCGGCTTGCGCGGCGCGCAATCCAATCATAGAGGTTTCGCCACACACCGGTAACGGGAATGCGGTGCGCGGCTTTGGTCGCAATTCCGCAGCTGTCCCTGCAACTGTAAGCGGTGAGTGTTTTGTTCGTGCCCTGTCATGGGGCGCCCACTGAGCTTGAGGCTTGGGAAGGGGAACAGGATGCGCTGACCCGCAAGCCAGGAGACCGACCGGAGTGTGTCGCTTGTGGCCGCTCTCAGGGATTGGGGAGGCGCGAAAAGAACTTTCGTTTCGAGCGACGATACGTGTGCAGCGTGTGGGGGGCACCCTGTGCGCGGTGCGTTTGTTGACGCTTTGAATCGGAAGGGATCCGAAAAAATGAAATACGCCAGATTACTGAATGGCGCAGCTGTTTGTACGCTCGTTTGGGGTGCGCCTTTGGTGGCGCAGGATGAAGGTTTAGCTACCGACCAGAGATCTGACCCGAATGTGATACTCGGTATCGGCGTTATCGACTCAGATACCATTCTTGTAAGCGCGGATCGCTCCCAAGGCGTCTCGGTATTCGACGCAACCGGTTCAGCAACAATCATTACGCCTGACCAACTTCAGCAACGCCAAATCCGCAATATCGAAGACGCATTGCGCGATGTCCCCGGCGTTGCCGTCGCGTCCACCCCCGGCCAAACCCAAATCCGTCTACGTGGGTCAGAAGCAAACCACGTTCTGGTTCTGGTTGATGGCATCGAGGTCTCCGATCCCGGCAGCGGCGAGTTCGACATTGGGACTTTGCAAGCTGAGATAGGTAGCCGCCTCGAAGTGCTGCGCGGCCCGCAATCGGCGCTTTATGGCAATGATGCGATTGGCGGTGTTGTCGCCTATCAAAGCGCGAGCGGACACGATTTAGAGGGGCTCGGCGCGTTTCTTGAAGCAGGCACAAACGACACCTTTAATGTCGGAGCGCGTGCTGGCTTTTTGGGCGATCGCTGGGATGCAGCGCTGTCCGGAGTGGTCGTAAGCACAAATGGCGAACCCAATGCACGCGGCGGGACGCGGGATATTGGCCGCGAAAGTGTGACTTTGTCGGGCAAAGGCTCAGTCGATGTCGCCGATATTTTCACACTGCGCGCAGTCGCCCGCTACACCTCCACCGAAGGCCGTTTTAACGAGCAAGACTTCGCATTTGGCAGCCCCACATTCGGTCTTGTCGTCGATAGCCCCGGTACAGGATTTGAAAACGAGTCGTTCTCAGCTCTGATCGGTGCGCGCTTGGCGGCGTTAAACGGCGCATGGACACACGACCTTTCAGTCCAGATCACCGATGCCAACCGCGATACAATGCAGCCAACAGGCTTTCCCAGCGGAACGACAAGCGACCGGTTCAAGGCATCTTATGTGACAGCCTATGGTTTTGGCGGAAGCGAACACAGCGTTACTTTTGCCGCCGATTACGAAGAGGAGGGCTTTAACAATGTCCTCACCTTCGATGATCGCAACAAGGTGGAGAATATCGGCTTTGTTGGCGAATATCGCTATTTAGGCGACCGCTTTGATTTCTCCGCGGCTCTTCGCCACGACATCAATGACAGGTTCCAGGACGCGACGACTTTCCGCGTGGGCGCAGGATATCGTCTCACCGATACCACGCGCGTCAAAGCAGCAGCGGGGTCGGGCGTCAAAAACCCAACGCTCAATGAGCTTTTCGGATTCTTCGATGGAGTGTTCCTTGGCAATCCAGACTTGCAGCCCGAACAATCGACCAGCTGGGAAGTCGGCATCGACCAGACATTCGCCGATGGCAGTGTCACCATATCCGCGACCTATTTCAACGCCGAACTTGATGATGAGATCTTCACTGCTTTCCCGCCGCCAAGCTTTATCGCCACACCTGGCAATCGCGACACGCAAAGCACACAGCAAGGCGTAGAACTAGCCCTCTCTGCCACACTTGGCGCAGGCTTCAGCTTTAACGGAGCCTATACCTATCTTGATGCTGAAGAGGATGGCATCAAAGAAGTCCGCCGCCCCGATCATATTGCCAGCGCCGTTCTCAATTGGTCAGAGCCCACAGAACGTTACTCGGCCAATCTCGCGGTCCGGTACAATGGCGATGCGCGCGATCTTGATTTCAGCACAGGCGCATTCCCTGCACCCCAAACCCGGCTGGATGATTACACACTCGTCAATTTCAACGTGCGCGCCAAGATGACGGACACGATCAGTCTGTTTGGCCGGGTCGAAAACCTGCTCGATGAGCGGTACGAGCAGGTCTTTAGCTTTGTCTCGCCGGGGCGAACCGCGCTTTTTGGGATACAAGCTGGGTTCTAACCTCTCGCTTTCTGGCGGGGAAATGCATACATGCGCGTCATGCATTTCCTCGACCAAGCCAAAATCTATGTCCGATCAGGCGCTGGCGGCCCCGGCGCTGTCTCGTTTCGGCGTGAGAAATACGTCGAATATGGCGGCCCTGATGGCGGCAATGGCGGCAAAGGCGGCGATATCGTGTTCGAAGCCGTGCAGGGCCTCAACACTCTCATCGACTTTCGCTATGCTCAGCATTTCAAAGCGAAACGCGGCAATCACGGGCGCGGACGCGATCAAACAGGAGCCGGTGCGCCGGACCTTGTCGTTAAAGTCCCTGTCGGCACGCAGGTTTTGTCTGAAGATAAAGAAGAAGTGCTCGTCGATTTCACCGAGATCGGTCAGCGTGTTGTCCTGCTTGAAGGCGGAATGGGCGGACGCGGCAATGCATCCTATAAATCGGCCACAAACCGCGCTCCGCGCCAGCACCAACCGGGCGAACCGGCCGAAGAGATGTGGGTTTGGCTGAGGCTCAAATTGCTGGCGGATGTGGGACTTGTGGGTCTGCCCAATGCGGGCAAATCGACTTTCATCAACGCTGTTTCCAACGCGGGCGCGAAAGTCGGCCATTATGCCTTTACGACGCTTGTCCCAAAGCTTGGCGTTGTGCGGCATAAGGCGCGTGAATTTGTGCTGGCGGACATTCCCGGCCTTATCGAAGGCGCGGCTGATGGCGCGGGCATTGGCGACAGGTTTCTAGGCCATATTGAACGCTGCCGGGTGCTCATTCATTTGATCGATATTGCGGGCGATGACCCTGCCGAAGCTTTACGCGTCGTCGAAGAAGAACTGGCTGCCTATGGCGCAGGGCTTGAAGATAAGCCGCGTCTTGTGGCGCTTAACAAGATTGATCTGGCTGATTCTGAACTGGGTGAAGCGTTTGCCGAAGAACTGATCGCGGCAGGGGCGCAGAAGGTTTTCAACATTTCTGGCGCAACCGGCGAGGGGATCGAGGCGCTGATGGATGCGGTCTTGTCCTATCTGCCCGACCGCACATCGACCGAGACCAAGACCGTTGAAGTTGAAGACGAGGAAGAGGACGGCGCGATGGATTGGTCGCCGATCTGATATTATGACGATTACGTCCCTTCGAGACATTGATCGTGCAAAGCGGCTGGTGATCAAGATTGGCAGCGCGTTGCTGGTGAATGACGGCAGGCCTGCGCGAGCCTGGCTTGATGCACTGGCGCTTGATTTGAAAGACCTGCGTGCAAACGGGACCGAAATCATCCTGGTAAGCTCAGGCGCGATTGCGCTGGGTGCTGCCCGATTGGGCCTTTCCAAAGGTGGCCGGGCGAGCCTTGCCGATGCGCAGGCGGCGGCGTCTGTGGGTCAGGTGGCGCTCGCACAGCTTTGGGCAGGGGCGCTGGATCGTCACGGGCTGATCGCAGCGCAAATGCTTGTGACGATTGGCGATCTGGAAGACCGCAGGCGCTATCTCAACGCATCGGCAACCATTGAACGCCTGATGGAGACGGGCGCGGTGCCGGTCGTCAATGAAAACGACAGTGTGGCGACCGAAGAGATCCGGTTTGGTGATAATGACAGGCTTGCTGCGCGCGTCGCGCAGGCAGCGGGGGCAGATGCGGTGCTGTTGCTGTCCGATGTCGATGGGCTGTATGATCGCGATCCCGCGCAAGAAGGCGCACAGTTCATAGAGACGGTCGAAGGGGTCACACCTGAAATTATCGCGATGGCGGGTGAGGGATCATCCTCGGGCCTGGGTTCGGGCGGAATGAAATCCAAACTGCAAGCGGCTCGTATTGCAGAACGCGCCGGAATTATGCTCGCCATTATCAACGGCACACAGCAGCGGCCCATACACACAGCGCGCCTTGGCGGGCGCGGAACCGTGTTCTTGCCGGTGCGCGCCGACAATGCTCGCAAAAGCTGGCTTGGCGGACGGATGGCGCCTGAAGGTGTTTTGGGTGTCGATGAGGGTTGCGTTGCAGCTCTTGGTAAGGGTGCAAGTCTGCTTGCGGCTGGGCTTATTGAGGTGGCAGGTGAGTTTGAGCGCGGTGCTTTGGTCAGCCTGCACGGCCCCAATGGTGAGCGTTTGGGGCAAGGCCTGGTGGAATATTCTGCTGCTGAATGCCGCGCGATCCTTGGTCTTAGTCAAAGCGATCAGGAAGCAAAGCTGGGCTATGCTCCGCGCGCTGCTGTCGTGCACCGCGATCATATGGTGCGCGGGTGAGTGAGCCTTTAACACTTGCAATCACGGGTGCGACGGGATTTGTCGGCAGCGCTGTGCTCGAACATGCGCTGGATGCAGGGCACACAGTACGCGCTCTGACACGCCGCGATCAATCTGAGCGCGTAAATGTTACCTGGGTTAAGGGCACGCTTGATGATGGAAAAGCATTGGCAACGCTATGCGATGGCGCGGATGCAGTGATCCATATTGCCGGGCTTACCAACACGCCGGACACAGCAGCATTTGAGACCGCCAATGTTGGCGGCACTGCCAATATGATTGCAACGGCAAAGACCGCGAAGTGCAAACGCTTTGTCTTCGTTTCGTCCTTGTCCTCGCGAAAGCCTGAATTATCCGCTTATGGGGCGTCAAAAGCCAAGGCGGAGGAACTGGTTGCGGCATCAAAACTCGATTGGACAACAGTGCGTCCGCCGGCGGTTTATGGCCCACGCGATGTGGATATGTATGAGCTTTTTCGCTCGGCCAGGCTGGGTCTGGTGCCATTGCCGCCGGGCGGAGCGACCTCCGTCATTCATGTGAACGATCTGGCGCGGCTTTTGATTGAGCTGGCGGGCCGTACGCGCCTTAAAACCATCTATGAACCCGATGATGGACGCGAGGGTGGTTGGTCGCACAAGGAATTGGCGCAGGCCATCGGGAAAGCCATGGGCCGTGCCCGCGTTTTTGCGCCGCACTTGCCTGCCAATGTGCTCACCATTGCTGCCAACGCTGACAAACGGCTGCGCGGTGACAAGGCGAAGCTAACGGCAGACCGCGTGGGCTATATGTGCCATCCCAACTGGGTTGCGCGCTCTGATCGCGCTGTGCCTAAAGATATCTGGGAGCCGCAGATTGGCGGCGAAGAAGGGCTGAAACAGACCGCTGACTGGTACAGGGCTGAGGGTTGGCTCTAGCCAGTCCCTAAAGGAACGGTTCTTCGCCCGGCTTGTGGATGCCGCATTCGGTTTTGTCCCAGCCTTTCCAACGGCCCGAACGCGGGTCTTCTCCCGGCGCAACTTTGTGCGTGCAAGGTTCGCAGCCGATTGAGGGGAAGCCTTTTGCGATCAGGGGATGGCGAGGAAGGCCGTGCTCTTCGAAATAGGCCGCAATATCTTCAGCTGACCAGTCGATCAGAGGATTGATTTTCAGGCGGCCTTGCGCGTCTGTGGTGTCAATTTCGAACCTTGGCAGGTTTGCGCGTGTCGAGGACTGGAACGCTTTTCGCCCCGTGAAGCTCGCATCGTAACTCGCGAGCGCTTTCTCCAGCGGTTTCACCTTGCGAATGTCGCAGCAACCATCGGGATCATAAGACCATCTAAGACCCGTTTCATCCCTTTGTGTCAGTTCATCTGCGTCAGGGGTGAGCACTTGCAGATTGGTAAAGCCAATGTGTTTGGCAAGCTCATCGCGATAGGAGAGCGTTTCGGCAAAATGCTTGCCAGTATCCAGGAACAACACCGCAATATTGGGATCAACCTGCGCAAGCAAGTGAAGCAGAACAGCGCTTTCCCCGCCAAAGCTCGACACGATGGCAATATCGCCAGCGAGATTGCCTTTAATAACGTCGTCGAGCATTTCGAGCGTGGATGACCCGCGAAACATGCGGTTGAGGCGCACGGCATCGTGCTCTGTAAATCGGGGTGAGGCGTCCAGCTTGTCGATCTTGCGCACTTCATTCATGGCGCAATTCCTGAATGGTCTGGCGATTATCAACGGTGCGTTGATAGACATTGTCCCAAGTCGCGAATGCCTGGATTGCATCTGCTTCATTGAGGAATTTGTCAGGGGCAAAAGCATCGAACCCGCAGCGGCGCAGGTGGCTTAGCTGGTCAATCCCGATATCGCCCACCGCCCGCAATTCGCCAGTATATCCCGCCTCGCGCAGGATACGAGCAGCAGAATAGCCGCGACCATCTGTAAAGCTTGGAAAGTTGACTTCAATAAGAGCCAAGCGGTCCAGAAACCCCAGCAGCGCGCGCGCATCATCGCCCGGTTCGATCCTGACAGCGGTGGCGTTGGTTTGATCGCAGCAGGCATCAACAGTAACGGTGCCATGATCGGCAACCTCGTCGTCTCTGAAACGGAATTGCACTTCGTCAGGCGATGTGCCCAAGGGTGTTGAAGCTTCCTCAGTCATACAGCGCCTCCTTAAACGGAGCCATGCCAATGCGGCGATAGGTATCAAGGAACCGCTCCTTTCCCTCGCGCGCGCTCAGATACACATCGGTGACTTTCTCAACTGCGTCGATGACACCGTCTTCGTCAAATCCGGGGCCAGTAATTTTTGCAAGGCTGACGTCTTCTGCTTCGCTCCCGCCGAGCGATAACTGGAAGTTTTCCTTGCCCTTTCGGTCCACACCAAGGATGCCGATATGGCCTGCGTGATGGTGCCCGCAGGCATTGATGCAACCGGAGATTTTGAGCTTTAATTCGCCCAATTCCTCGGTTCTGCCTTTGGCTGCGAACCGCTGCGAAATGCGCTGTGCAAGCGGGATGGATCGGGCATTGGCTAGCGCGCAATAATCCAAACCGGGGCACGCGATAATGTCTTCAATCGTGTCGAGATTCGGTGAACCAAGACCCGCTGTATCCAACTTAGTCCAAAGCGCATGCAGATCGGCAATCTTCACATGCGGCAGCACAACATTTTGCGTGTGGGTAATTCGCAGTTCATCCAGGCTGTACTGTTTGGCGAGGTCCGCCATCAGTCGCATTTGATCGCCCGTTGCATCGCCCGGGATACCGCCAACAGGCTTGAGCGAGATAACCGCGCTGACGTAGCTGTCATGCCGGTGGCGATTGGTGTTGCGGTCCACCCATAGCGCGAAATCCGGGTCCGAACGGTCGATCGTCTTGGCACCATCTTCAAATTCGGGAGAGGCAAAAAAGGCCTTCAATCGCTCAATCTCAGCCAGCGGCGGTTCAACGCCTTGCTCCTGCATATGGGCGAATTCTTCTTCGACTTGCCGCGTGTATTCATCCTTACCCAGTTCATGGACGAGGATTTTGATCCGCGCTTTGTACTTGTTGTCGCGCCGGCCATAGCGATTGTAGACCCGCAAAGCGGCTTCGGCGTAAGTTATGATCTGATCCAAGGGCACAAAATCCCGGATCATCGGCGCAATCATGGGAGTGCGGCCCATGCCGCCCCCTGCAAAGAACCGCGCGCCAATAGCACCGTCCTGCTCAACGATCTGAATGCCGATATCGTGAAGGCGCATCGCGGCGCGGTCTTTCTCGCTCGCGATAACGCAGATTTTGAATTTGCGTGGGAGATACGTGAATTCGGGATGAAAGCTCGACCATTGCCGCAGCAATTCAGCATAGGGGCGCGGGTCCACAAGCTCGTCATGCGATGCGCCTGCAAAGTGATCGGATGAAATGTTACGGATGCAATTCCCGCTCGTCTGGATGGCGTGCATTTCAACCTTGGAGAGATCCTCCAAAATGTCAGCAGCATCCTCCAGCTTAATCCAATTGTACTGGATATTCTGCCGGGTGGTGAAATGCCCATAGCCGCGATCATATTTGTCCGCGATATCGCCAAGCGCAGTCATCTGGCGGCTGTTAAGCGTTCCATAAGGGATCGCCACGCGCAGCATATAGGCATGCAATTGCAGATAAAGGCCATTCATCAACCTGAGCGGCTTGAACTGGTCTTCTGTCAGCTTGCCTTCAATCCGGCGGTTCGCCTGGTCACGGAATTCCTTGACGCGAGCATCGACCATGGCTTGGTCGTAGTGGTCGTATTTATACATCTAAGGCATGTCCTTGCGGTTAAATAACGCCGAGACGGAGCCAAACTGCGTCAAGTTCAAGGCGTGAGGATTGAGCGATGCCAAAGCATCGTGAATGACGAACAAAGCGGAAATCGGGGCAGTGCGGCCCGCCGCGGGTGCAGTCACGTCAGCGAACACCCTGGCCCGCGTCGCGGCGATTGTCCGGGCAATCAGCCCGGCCTGCTCGCCGCTCATAGCCAGAGAGTTTGCTGACGTGATCTCGGTGATATTGAACCGCAAGGACATGCCTATATAATCCAGTCCAGAGCTTCGGGGGCCTTAGGTTTGAGCGTCAGATCGGGCCGAACAGTCGGACCCAATGCGCGCACGCGGTCTTTGATATGAGCAGGGCGAACGCTGCCATCATCTTCGCGGGTTGCCTCGATAATGTAGGGCACATTCACGCGGCGCGCTGCTTCCTCGCGAGCGAGAATTTCTTCGCTTGCCTCGCCAACATCGCCCGCATCATCAACATGGCGCGACCAATCAGAACCGGTCCACCAGATGACACCGCCTGTTTTTAGATCATTTCCAGTGAGGACTTTCATTGGGCCGCCTCCAGTGCAGATTGCGCAAGTGTGTAATCATCCCGAGCAGTAACATCGCCGATCACGATCAGCGCAGGGCTTTTAATGGCGTGTTTTCTCACAAGATCGGGCAGACCTGCGAGCAACCCGCGCACGACGCGCATGTCGGGGCGGGCACCGTTTTCGATCACGGCAAGCGGCACGTCGGGCGCGAGACCATCGGCCATCAATTTCTCGGCAATCTGAGGCGCGGTCTTGACGCCCATATAGATAACGAGCGTCCGGCCTTTACCTGCAAGTCCTGACCAATCCTGATCTGACAGGCCTTTGCATTGACCTGCGACAAAGCTGACAATGCTGGATGCATCGCGGTGCGTGAGCGCAATTTGTGTTGCCGCCGCTGCGCCATTTGCCGCTGAAATACCAGGGACAATTTCAACCGGAACACCTGCAGCGCGTGCGTCTTCCGCCTCTTCACCGCCGCGTCCGAAAATCAGCGGATCGCCGCCTTTCAGCCGCACGACATCGCGCCCGGCTTTGGCTTCGCGGATCAAAAGCGCGTTGATATCCTCTTGCGGCAAAGTGTGCCGCGCGCGTTGTTTGGCAACCGAGACAAGCCGGGCATCAGAACACGTCATCGCAAGAATTTCCGCGCTGACCAGACCATCGTGTACGACAACTTCGGCCTGCTCAATTAGGCGCGCTGCGCGAAGCGTCAAAAGGTCAGGGTCGCCTGGACCCGCTCCAACAAGGTATATTGTGCCTGTATTCATGGCACCCAAATGGGCGAGTAAGCCCGAGCGTGCCAGTGAGAATGGGTTGTGAGGCTGTAAGCAAAGCTATTGCGCGATAAGTCAGGCTTTGTTCGCGCTCATCAGCTCCACTAATTGATCGAGCTGTTTGGAAGAACGCAAATGCAGATCACGCTGTGGGAAAGGAATTTCGACGTCGTTCTCTTTGAATAGCTTCCAGATGCGCATGTAGACATCTGATCTGATATTCGCCAGGCCGCCTTCGGGATCCTGTATCCAGAAGCGGAGTTCAAAGTTTACCGAATTATCGCCAAATTCCATGATGTTAACGCGCGGTTTCGGGTTCATCAGGACCCGCGGCGTGTCTTCGGCTGCTTGATAGAGCAGATTTGAAACGAGCTCCAGATCGCTGTCATAGGACACTCCAACCGGCGCTTTTACCCGCACATCTTTGGACGAATAAGACCAGTTCACCACCTGATTGATCATCAGGTTTTCGTTCGGGATCAAATGCTCTGTCTGGTCGCGGGTGATGACGGAAATTGCGCGAATGCCGATCTTGCGAATTTGCCCGACCGCTTCGTTGCCAACCTGATCGGTGACCGAAATCACATCGCCAGGCTTGATCGACTTATCGAGCAGCAAGATAATCCCTGAGATAAGATTACCAAAGGTTTTCTGAAGGCCAAAACCAATCGCGAGACCAAACGCACCGCCTGCAAAGGCCAGAGCGGTCAGGTCAATGCCCAGTATATCAATGCCGATAAAGAACGCGATTGCCCATATCGCGATCGTGCAGAGCTTTTCAGCAAGGACTTTCTGGCTGCCGTCAAAGCGTGAGAAATTGCGGATCGCCGAGCGGCTTACCCGGGTCACAAACCAAGCGACTGTCACAACCAGCAGAATGACGCCGATAATCAACAGTCCATCGAGCAGGGAAAAGCGGAAATTGCCGATTTCAAATGCGGCTTCATGCAACCAGCGAAGCGCTGCACCGGCTGTCTCGCTCTGGGCCTCGGCGACTTGGATGGCGTCGTTGGACCCTTCGACCACTTCGACAACTTCTTGGGGTATTTCTGGCTCTGGGGCAGGGGGTGCCTCAGGGGTTTCGGATGCTGGTTCGCCCGCTGGCTCGCCAGCAGCTTCTGTGCCCGCTGTGTCCGTGGCTGGCGCGTCCTCGCTGGGATCTTGGGTCACGTCGGTCGCGGAATTGGGTGTCGATGCGGTCATTCACTATCCAGTTTTGCCAAAGCCTGCGCCAAATCATCTATCAGGTCTTCCGGGTCTTCCAAGCCGATAGAGAGACGGATCGCAGCGTATATGCGGTTGCTATCGCCATTCTTCATAGGTTGCATGATGTTGCGGTGCTTTTCCGGGTAGATCGGCAAAGCAAGGCTTTCAAATCCGCCCCAGCTATAGCCAATGCCAAACAGATTGAGATTGTCGGCCACTCGCGCGCTTGCCTCTGGGTCATCCCCTTTGATCGCAAAGCTGAATAATCCGCACCCGCCGGTGAAATCACGCTGCCATAATGCGTGTCCAGGATCACTGGTGAGCATTGGACACATGACCTTTGCGACATGTTTTTGGGTCTCGAGCCACTGGGCAATTCGGGTCGCGCTTTGTGTTGAGCGTTCAAGCCGCATTGCCATTGTTCTTAGACCGCGTGCTGCCAGCGCGGCATCATCGGGGGAGACCACTTGGCCCAATTCCTGGCTCGTGCGTCGTAACGCGCGATACCAGCGCTCGCCCGCAGACACGCTGCCCATCATCAGGTCCGAATGCCCGCCGACATGTTTGGAAAGGCTTTGCATGACAATATCACAGCCGCGCTCAAGCCCAGGAAAGCCGAGACCGCTCGCCCATGTGTTGTCAAGCAGGCTGACAGCATTTGCCGCCTGCGCAATTGCCGTTAGCGCAGGGATATCGCAGACTTCTATTGTCAGACTGCCAGGGCTTTCCAGCCAGATCGCACGCGGTTTTGTTTGCGAAACGAGTTGCTCAAATGCAGGCAAGTCGAGCGGATCGAAAAAGGCATGCGCAATCCCCATCCGTTTGAGCAGGCCCTGCGCCATGGCTCGGGATGGATCATAGGCGTTATCTGTCACCAGCACAGTGTCGCCAGGCTTAAGGACGGTGAGAAGCGCACCAGCTATTGCCGCAACCCCGCTTGGGTAAAGAACAGTGCCGTGCGCACCGGGCTCCATCTGCGTCAGCGCTTGTGCCAATGCCCATTGGGTCGGGGCACCGCGCCGGCCATAAAAGAAATCGCCATCTTCGTTGGATTTGAGCGCGGCTTTGCGTTCGGCCTCACTTGCATAAAGGTGCGTGGATGCACGCCAAACGGGCGTGTTGACCACCCGGCCTGTCCATTCCTCTGTCCTGCCTGCATGGGTGATGCGGGTCGAGGGCTTTAGCTCTTTGTTGCTGCTCATGCAGGTCCGGTTGCTTTTGGCGTTGCGGGATCTGCGCTCCATTCCATCCAGCTTCCGTCATAAACCGCGGCATCTTTCTTGCCGATCAATTCAAGCGCGAACAGCAAGACACTGGCTGTAACCCCGCTGCCGCAAGTCGTGGTGACGGGTTTTGCCAAATCGACGCCAGCGGCTTTGAAGATGGATCGCAATTCTTCGAAGGGCCTGAACGTGCCATCGTCGCCAAACAAGCTGCCAAAGGGGACGTTGAGTGCTCCTGGTATTCGGCCATTCGCGCCGCCATGCACCGGATCATCGCCGCCGCCGAAAACGCGGTCTGCACTGCGAGCATCGACGACCTGTTCTGCCTTGGTATCGAGGTTGGCGAGCATGTCTGATTTGTAGCGCACACGATCTGGAGCTGCGCCTGCAATTTGCGGTGACGACAATGGCGTTGCCGCGCCCGTTTCAATCTCGCGTCCTTCCGCGCGCCATTTCGCAATCCCGCCATCGAGTATGCCGATGGACTTGAATCCATGCGATTTTAGCGCAAACCACCCGCGCGCCGAGGTTTTCACAGCGCTGTCATCATAAAGCACGATCTTGCTGTTTTCACAGATACCAAGCGCTTCGAGCCGCGCGCTTACCTGCGCCTTGTTGGGCAGGGCCGCCGGGACATCCGATGCAGGATCAGTGAAGCTTGCAAGATCAAGGAAATGCGCGCCCGGGATATGGCCTTCTTCGTATTCCTGGCTCGCATCCCGTCCAGAATCCGGCAAATGCCGCGTCGCATCGAGTATTACGCAATCAGGTTCGCCAAGGTGATCGGCGAGCCATTGTGTCGAAACCAAAAGTGGGAATGCATCTGTCATGGCTTTGAGTTAGCCTCCAAGCCCGCTTACGCCAAGGTCTCATACGTTTTCGCACGATATTATGCAGCATTATGCGGCGCGAGCTGCTGCTCCATCGGCTTTCACTGCGCGCGCGAGAAGACCCGCAATGCCGCCTGGCGGCGTATCAAGCGGGATGGGGTGCAGCCGGTTCGTATTCGCAAGGCTCGGCGACCCTATAACAAAGCTATGTGTTTCGGCCCGATTGTCGTGGGTTTCAAAAGCGACTTGGGCAAGCGGAATACATAGCGGTTTTTCACCCTGGCGGATGGGCTGTATCTCGCTTAGCGGCAATTGCAGCTGCATGGTGATAGCGCGGCTTTGCTGCGGTCCGATGCGTTCTATTGTTTGGGTGGGCGCATTGGCATTGGAACCGGTACTGCCGGTCGCGCTTCGCTGCGCGCAAACAAGGCTTCCCGAAACGACAATGTCGCGTGCAGCATGATCGGATCGATTTGAAAACGACACGCGGCACTCAAGCGTAAGCATCATCAGCGACCGGGTAGCGGAGACGACATCAAACTCAACATGGAGCGGGCGCTGGGCCGGTGTTGAAGGGGCCAACGCATCGTCCCCTTTAGCGGGAACGACGTGCCGGCTTTTCTTTGTGTTCTCGGCAGTTTCAGTCGGCTGAAGGGGCAACGTGTCCTTTGCAAGCACGCTTGCAGGTGCCAGTGCACGGGCCTTGCGAGTGCGCAGGAAGAACGCGAATGCACCCAGCACGATAGCAAGACCAAGCGCGATTGCTGCCCATAGCCATCCCGGAAATGATGATGATGGCACAGCCGCTTCGCTGCTTGCTTCACCAGTGCCTAATGCGGTGGGCGCCGGATCAATGGCAGCGTTATCAAGCGCTTCAATCGATGAGGCTTGAGGTGATGAAGCCTGAGCGCTGGAATTGTTCGTTGGCGCGGCTGGCTGCGTTGCGGTGTTCGCAGACGTTCCAGGATCCGCTCCTTGTAACGGCGTGATATTTCGCGCAGGCTGTTCCTGTTCGCGGGAATTGGCGGGCGGTCGCGAAACGGCCTCGGGCGCATCAGCATTGCCCGTGTCTTGATTGGGTTGCCCAACAGGTATGTCGATTTGAGGCTCGGCCTGTGACGCAGCGGGAGCAGGTGGCGGCTTAACTGTCTGCTCAGGGATGGAACGCGGCGCTATTGGCACGCCTGATTTCACATCCACTGGCCCTTGCGGCGCGGGTGTTGGTGTCGGGGTCGGTTCTGGCAGAGTAAAGCTACCTGGCCCGCTCTGCGCCAAAGCGCCTGAAGCCGCCAGCAAAGCGATTACGCACGCCAACGACCAACTGCCCGCAGCGCGTGGTGCGGACAGATGTCGGGTGGAGCCGGTCGTGGGCCTGTTATGCATAGTCACATCGATATCTTCAAAACTATAGGCATGCCAATATGAACGGATCATCAAGCCTATAGCTTGAGAAATGCGGTTAATCCGACATGCGGCGTGTTTCATCGCAAATAGGCATAACAGGCTCACCGTCCAGTAAGTCGCTTGCAAGAGCGAACCTTTCGCGGCAACAGCGCGGCATGGAAACCACACCTGATCCTGAAAACGCTCTTGCCTTTCTTGGCAAGGACACGCCGCTTCCTGTATCGCCTGAAGAGGCGCAACTCGATTACGTGCCAAACCCGCGCGCGGGGGCGCTGTTTCTGGTGCGCTTTGCTGCGCCTGAGTTTACCTCGTTATGCCCGGTTACCAACCAGCCAGACTTTGCGCACCTGGTGATCGATTACGCTCCCGATCAGACAATTGTGGAATCGAAAAGTCTGAAGCTGTTTCTGGGCAGTTTTCGCAATCACAACGGCTTTCATGAAGATGTAACCGTGGGCATTGGCCAGCGTCTGTTCGATGAGATGAAGCCCAAATGGCTGCGCATTGGTGGATATTGGTATCCGCGCGGCGGTATTCCCATCGATGTGTTCTGGCAAAGCGGCACGCCGCCCGAGGGATTGTGGCTGCCCGATCAAGGCGTTGCGCCATATCGTGGGCGTGGTTGACCAAAGCCGGGCTACGTAACGCTTGATTTCAATGTGTTGAGGTTTTCAATAAAGCAAAGATACGGCGCGGGTCATCATGCATGACCAATTGACCGGAACGATGAAATTCGCTGTCGAGGGCAAAGCCAAATCTGTCGGCAAAGCTCGTATATGCATTGTTTGAAATAAACGTGCTGCGTTTGCCCACGGCGATCGTCACAGTTACATCGATATCGCGGCACAAATCACTGAAATCACTTGCTTCCAAGACAACCCCTTCGCTGGGGCCGTCCACTTGCGAAATGAACGTATAACTTGCGCAGCGCCGGATGAGATCGCGCATGTCGCTTTTCGCATAGTACACTCTGTCGAGCGGACTTTCGCCGTAGAAATCATCAATGAAGGTGTCGAATTTGCCCTTAAGGGTGCCAGCAACCGTTGCCCGGACATAGATCCTTGCAAAGCCGGGTGCCATTCGAGTGAGTTGCAAGGGGCGGCGAAAACCGGGTGCGACTTCTTTGAGGTCTGACCACTTGGGAAAGGGTATGGAAGGCGCAGCCAAGACCGCTCCTGACACCTTGTCGCCATGCTCTTGCAGAAAGCCCAACGCAAATGGTGCCCCCGCAGTTGCTCCCAAGACTGCGCACCGGGTTATGTTTTGGCTTTCAAGAAATGGTCCAAGTCGGCTTGCGAAATCACGGACCATTTCCTGACGGGAATAATTGCCCGTCGTCTCTCCCATATAGGGGCGCCATGGGGCAATTATCCGAAACCCTGCCTCGCGTGCTGCGGCTTCTTGTTCATCGGTGAACAATGCGCCTTCAAAGAAGGGGTGAAAGTAGATGACGGGATAGCCGGCAGGATCGCCATGTTCCTCCCATGCAATACGCTGGCCATCGTCTTCGCGAAATATACGCGAGCAAAAATGGCGATTATCTTGCGCACCGTCATCAATGACTTGGAGTGAATGCGCAAAGCCTGTGTAGAGCATCAGCAATTCCTGCTGCGACCCAATCGCTAGCTTTTTGCAAAGCATTTTCAATTGATTGCGCGCCGTTCCAACAGATCGATCTCTTTGTTCTGCAAAGCTGCGCACCGTTCCACCAGAAACAAGATGCCGGGTAAGGGCAAGCTCTGCATCGGTAAGCGCCAAAGCCTCGCGAAATTTCTCTCCGCTGCTTTCGCGCCATTGGAAATGAATGGAGGATAGAACAACGCTATTTTCATTGGTTCCGGGCTGGATGGCGAACCAGCGCCCGGTTTCATCATCAGGCGTTACAAACAGGCGCAGGAACCCGGGCTCTTTTGCCTTGAGGCAATTGACCACGCGTTTCTGGTCTTCGCTTTGTTCAATCGGATCCCAGATCCATTCGGGGGCAATTGTTCCCGTTGAAATGCGGGGCGTAGTGAAAAGGTCAGGATCAAAATCGAGGACACGCAATTCGCGGTTCAGCACCAACTGAGCCTCGGCGCTCATGCCCGGAGACGGGTCAAAGCCTGCAAAGCTGTTGCCAATAATCGGAACAACTTCGTCAATCAGACGTCCAGCCTCCTCAAAATGCCATTGCGCCCTTGAAACCGCGCTTGAGGGGCCATCAATCCTTGGCTCTGCTTCTTCGAACAAGGAAATCAGGCGTTCGGGTCGCGAAGCAATGGAATAGGCTTCGCGGATCAACCGATCGACAAATGGCTCATCGCCTTGTGATTGAGAGGCACTGGAGGTCATATTGGGATAGGTACCCGATCACTCTTTCAAAATGGCAGGACAGCGGCAGCGCGATACCGTGCTGCCGCTGTTGCATTGCTCTTCAAAATTCAAGTCACTTCACACAATATTTGCCCGAAGCTTTAAGACCGCTTGAACATGAACCGCTGCGCACTTCAGCATAGTCGCCCTTGTCGCCTACGCAGTAATTGCCCGATGCCTTAAATCCAGTTGGGCATGACCCGATTTTGATAATCGCGACCCGGCTTGATGATTTGCAAGAGCTGCCGGACTGTTTGAACCCTTTGGGACATGACCCATCCTTTACAACCTCATGTCCGCTTGATTGCGCGATGGCAGGTGAGATCAAAATGGGTGCAGTGCCCAGTGCTAATGCGGCAGAAAAAATGGCGGTTAGAATTCGCATGATGGGTTTCCTTTTTGTGGTTCAGTGACGTGAAGAAAAGACAGTGACCCGGAAAAAGGGTGTGTCCGATAGCATCGAAAAGCCCCGTTTCCTGGTCACTGCGAGTTTTGGGAATGCGGCATTCGATCCGCGTCGATGCCGCATTGCTCCGGGTTGCCTCGGGAAAGAGGTAAAATTAGCTGCCTATCGGACCGCGACGATATGTGAGTGCAATCGCGCTTTTACCGGTGCTGTCGTTGTACCATTGGCAATAAAAATCGGTGCCTGACTTGTCGGTATGCAGCGCTTCGAAATTGAAGGTCACGAATGCGCGCCCGCGTTCGGTCATGTACTTATCGTACGCGCCTGACCGTGATGAATTGCTGCCGGATGCGGTCGGCTCATATCCGGTTGAATTACCGGTGTGCAGCATAATGTCTTTGCCTTTGTAATTGCCAACCTTTGGGCCAAACGTGTTGTCCTGCTGTTCAGAGCCATCGTAGGATACGCATTGAATTTTATAGTCGTATTTCTGGAACTTACTGGCATCGAATTCGACATAGAGAACATCTCCGATGCCAAGCCCTTCGAACACACAACCATTGCTGGGCGTTACAGAACGGCGATCCAGCAGGCCGCTGCGCTCTTGGGTGCTGATGCCTTGCTGGAAAGTGTAATTGCCAGCGCGCGCGACAAAGGCATTGCCAATACCAAGATTGGCGCATTGGACGGCGTTCGCATATTTCGCAGGTGTTGGGCCAGCTCCGCCGACATGGCCAGGTGCGCGTGCGGTGCACGGCGAATTTGAATTGCTGCCCCTGTTTGCATTGCACTGCGATCCGTTGGCAGATGCGCCTACTGCGCTGACGCTTCCCAGGCCGCCATTCGTGATAGCATCCACAGTATCGACGACCTGTTCGGCTTCTTTCGCCTTTTTCTTTGCCTTTTTGACTTTCTTCTTGAGCTTGTCGAATGGGCCGGTCGTCTCAACAGTCTCGGCGCCGATAGCGCCTGTGGTAATTGAAGCTGCCGCGATGGCAGTGCCTGCAACGGCGATAAGCAGTGTTTTCATGTGATACGGTCCTTTTTCGTTTCAGCCCGGAACGTGCGGTTGGGCCCGTCCGAGCGGCTATGGAAAAAGGCGTTAGAGGCGGTTGGAAATTGGATGAATGTCCCAAGTGGTACAAAGAATTGCACCTAACTTGGTTAATATCACAGCGTTCCAAAAGGGACGTTACGGCATGCTCAAATAGGCGGGCACGCTGTAATTTGGGAGTTTCTTCAACGCGGTCTTTAAAGTGGCGCACACTTCATCTGCTGCGCGTGTTGCGCCTTCAACGACGCCATAATCATCGAACACAATTATCCCGCCACGCACCATGTGAGGCAGGAGTGTTTCCAGGGCGAAGGCTGTTGGTTCATAAACATCGAGATCGAGGTGCAGCAGCGCAATTCTGGTTTCCGGCTTGCGTGACAAAAAATCAGGCATTGTCTTGAACACATCGCCTTCGACAAGGTCGATATTGCCATATCCTTTGGCTTCAAAAAGCTGCGACAAATGCGCCTTGCCTATACCTTCACCGCCAGCATTTTCGAACCGGTCGATAAAGGCCTGATCGCTGATGCTTTCAATGGCATCACGCGGGAATGCTCCGAAAGCGTCAAATCCGATGATTGCACGGGAATGATTGGTCTCCAGCACATCGCGAAATGCCGCAAACCGCATGAGCGATGCGCCTTTATAGACGCCTGCTTCAACCACAGCTCCGGGCAAATGGCTGACTTGACGATAAAGCTCATAATGAGCGAGCAATTTCGCCATGCGCGTGGGATGGCTTTGCAGATAGAAAGCATTTTCCGTCTGATAAAGGTCAATATTTGGGTCAGTTTCATACTGCGGCACTGTGATTTCCGATCAGCCAAGGCATGTCTGGAAAATAGCCGTCCTCAGGCGAAGTGCACTGCGCAAGATCCCCTAGTCACTGGCCCTAGTCACTGGCCCTAGTCACAGACCCTAGGGTTCTTGGTTAATGAATGGAAAAGTGTGCGCGCATAGTGCGTTGGGAACAAGGCATCGCAGCAGTTGATGCCGTGCAACTTGCTTTTTTGGACCTGAGATGCGGATCCTGTTTTACCTTCCAGTGGTCACGCCATGGTGGTTCCAAACCATCATTGTTCCGCTTATTTCGAAGTTTGCTGGCGGTGCTGAAATACACGTGCTGGCGCCTGCACCGTGGCGCGGGACCGGCCTTGGACGGGCCGAGTTTGAGCACTGCGCGCACCTTCCCGATATCCAATGGCACATTGTAAATGACGCTGCACATCCTTCGATGCGAACCAACCCGGTGGAGCGGGCAGGAATTGTCGCCTTTGTGAATTCGCTGGAGCCTGATTACGTTCTGTGCCGCAGCGCTGATCTTGAAACTGTAAGAGCTTTTCCTGGCGTTGTCCGGCACATCACCGAAGGTGCCATGGACCCTTTGTTGCTCCCTAAAGACAGTGTGCACTTTACCCAGCAACCGTTTGATCATGGGGTTTTGCCGGCGCTTTCGTCCACTCAGATTGAGGAACTCCAAAGCACTATCGCTCAATTTTGGCCATCGGTTTCAAAGTCGGTTGAGCTTGATCGGGCACAAAGACAGCGTTTCTGCGAATGGGCCGATTTGCCCAAGGATCGCAAAATTTTACTCCTCCCTCTTGAATATGAGCATGAAGAGAATTTCTTCACCATCCACCGCCTTGGCGCGACACCCAACGCTCAGCTTGTATCGGATTTGCTGGAGAGGATTGATGACCGGTTCTTTTTGGCTCTGACCAACCATCCGCTCAATGACTTGCACGTCGATAACAGTGCGCTTGAACGGCTGGTTCGCGGCAATTCATCACGAGCCAGATTGTTGCCGAGCGCAAATCCGATTGATGCGCGCACCACACAGCATTTGTTGGGTGTGGTTGATGGCGTTTTGCTAGGCGATTCAAAAGTCTTTTCGCTCGCTGCGTTTCTGCGCACTGCGATCATGCGGCAATCGCGTTTTAAGTCGGGCGATTGGCTGAACGTCTCCGATGACCTTGAAGAGTTTTTGCAAGCGGTCGCAGATGGAGAGGCATTAAGGCCCAGACCAGAAGCGATGAAAGCCTGGTTCGCATTTCACACAGCCAATGCCGTGTTCGCTCCAAACGATCCAGAGCTTACAGCGGCGGATTTATTGGATCGGCTTAACAGACCCGTCAATCCTGATCGTTGGGAGCGCAATTTTGCTTACTTCGCGAAAGACTGGCGCGCACGGGTGCCTGCATGAACGCGATTGCTGCTCTTTCCCCGCGCCAGTGTGATGGTGCGGCAGACTGGTTTTATGACGTCATCGCAAAAGAGCGCGACACGCTGTCTTCGTTTATGGATGTCGATCAGGCCGGATTGACCGACATTATCGCAATGCTTGCAGCCCAAAGTCGGCCTGTCATTTTTACAGGTATCGGAAAGTCTGGTCACATCTGCGCGAAGCTGGCGGCAACTTTCTCCAGCCTTGGCACAGCGGCGGTGTTCATGAATGCAGCAGAAGCTGTGCATGGTGATCTTGGCGCTGTGGAAGCGGGCAGTGTGGTTGTTGTTCTATCGAACAGTGGATCAACAGATGAGATCATGCGCATTCTGCCTCTGCTCAAAGCGCGCGGGTGCATAAATATCGGCATCATTGGACGGGCAGGCTCACCGCTTTCGCGCGCTGTCGATCATCTTATTCTCGCTGAAATTGACAGGGAAGCTGACCATATCGGTATGGCCCCGACATCGAGCACGACGTTGCATCTTGCTATAGGTGATGCGCTTGCTGTTGCTGTGAGCCGAATGCGCGGATTTACCCGCGACAAATTCCTGGAGCACCATCCCGCTGGACTTCTGGGCCGGCGAATGATCCCTGTCGCGGCCGTAATGCGGCAGGGTGATGACCTTCCTCTGGTCAATGCAGAAACCGATTTGCTGGACTTGCTGGCTGTAATGTCGAGCAAGCGCATGGGCGCAGCCTGTGTGGTTGGCGATAAAGGGCAATTGCTTGGCCTTGTAGTTGACGGCGATGTGCGGCGGCACTTGCAGGCTGGACCCAAGGTCGCAGGCGTAAACGCAGGAATGCTGATGCAGACCAATCCGCAGAAGATACATTCCACTTCCACTCTCGGCGATGTTTTGGTGTTGAGGCAAAGTGCCTCGCTTGATTGGCTGGTCCTGCCCGTTGTCGATCATGCGGATCAACTTATGGGCATGATCCACCTTAACGATGTGCAGGGGTGATGTGATGAAGATAGTCGCCTTTATCCCGGCCAAGGGCACAAGCGAGCGGGTCCCGCAAAAAAACCGCGCCATCCTTGATGGGGAATACCTGTTCAAGCGTAAACTGCGTCAAGCGCTCGATTGCACTGAGCTAACGGAAGTTTGCCTCGATAGCGATTGCGAAGAATTGGCGGACCTTGCGAGCGACTTGCCGATAACCCGGCTTTGCCGCCCCGCAAAGCTCGCCAGCAATTCGACCGACGGACACGCAATGTTCGCATGGGAATGCAGCCAGCGGCCCGATGCCGATATCTGGGTTCAAGTTCTCTGCACAGCGCCCTTCATCACCTCAGATACGATTGGCCGCGCAATTGATGCGCTGATCGCCAATCCTGATGCTGACAGCCTGGTCGGTGTTAGCCGTACCAAGCAATATTGCTGGGACGACGGCATGCCAGCCTATGGTATCGGGCGCGTTCCCAACAGCGTTGATCTGCCTGCCACAATCATCGAAGCGATGAGCCTGTACGTTGTGCGCCGACCCAAAGATGGTGGCCTTCCAACCCGGCGATTTGGAGCGCGCCCACTTTTGTTCGATCTGGATCCGCTGGAGCAGGTTGATATCAACACTAAGGCTGATCTGGACTTTGCTGAAACGATCGCAGCCGGACAGCGCGCGCGGGAAGTCAATCGCTTTCGCGCAATGCGCTCGCATCTCTCTTCAACGGTGCTGGCTGATATTTGCAAAGAAGCTGGAATGCCTGCCGTCCTGCCATCGCAAATTCGGCAAACCAGCGCAGGAACAGTGTTTGGGAGGGCCAAAACGCTCGAGCTTGCAGCGATCGGCCTGGATGCTTGTGATGCGGAATGGAAAGGCATTTACGGCGCGCTGCAATCCTATCAATTCATTCGTCAAGGCGATGTCATTATGGTCGCGAATGAAAGGCCGGATCGGGCATATTTCGGTGATCTCAATGCCAATCTTGCCGTGAGGTCCGGCGCAGTCGGCGCGGTTATTGACGGGGTAACACGCGACACAGCAGATGTGCGCGCGCTTGGCTTTCCCGTCTATGCCCATGCAAGCCATTGTGACGACATCAAATTTGAAGGCACTTTGCGCACGATGAACAGGCCGATTGAAATTGGCGGCGTGCCCGTTTGCAATGATGACGTGGTGTTCGCCGATGAAGACGGTGTTGTTGTAATCCCTCAGGCCCGCTGGGCAGACGTTGAAGCTGCGGCTTGGGATGTGATCGAAAATGAGGCCAGCATCCGCATAAGCGCTGCAAAAGGCGATGAGGTGGAAGACATACTTTCAAGGTTCGGATCATTTTGAGGAAGCCGTCATGAAAACTGTTTCCATCGGCGCGCTCAAAACCGCCAATGACAAACCCTTAGTTCTGATCGCGGGTCCATGCGCGATGGAGAGCCGCGCACATGCGCTTGAAATGGCGCAGGCCTTGACTGAAATTTGCGCTGATCTTGGCGTGGGGCTGATCTACAAATCCTCTTTCGACAAAGGCAACCGAACCTCGGTTAATTCCGCGCGCGGTGTCGGCCTTGGTAAAGCGCTCGATGTATTTGCCGAAATACGCGAGAGCCTTGGTTGCCCGGTTGTCACCGATGTCCACGAAGCGCACCAATGCTCGCCAGTCGCCGAAGCGGTCGATGTGCTGCAAATCCCGGCATTTTTGTGCCGACAAACGGATTTGCTATTGGCGGCTGGAAAGACTGGCCGTGCAATCAACGTGAAGAAGGGGCAGTTTCTTGCGCCTTGGGATATGGTCAATGTCGCGGCGAAAATTGCGAGCACAGGCAACAACAAGATCATGCTTTGTGAACGCGGTACTAGCTTTGGTTATAACACTCTGGTCAACGACATGCGGGCCTTGCCGATCATGGCTGAAACCGGCTTTCCTGTGGTGTTTGATGCTACGCACTCGGTGCAACAACCAGGTGGGCAGGGCGACCGTTCAGGCGGGCAACGCCAATTTGTGCCCACTATGGCACGCGCAGCCATTGCTGTGGGAGTAGCGGCTGTATTCATCGAGACGCATCAAGATCCCGACAACGCACCAAGCGACGGGCCCAATATGGTCCCGCTCAAACAAATGTCGGATATGCTGAAAGGCCTTTGTGAGCTTGATAGTGTCGTAAAAGGTCAGTTCGCTCAGGCCAGTGTCACAGCAATCTGATCCCATTTTTCAGGCGTATTCGCCAAGATAAGACCGCTGCCCCTATTTCCAGCACGATAGGGCGTCCCATCGATGCATGCTGCCTTGCCGCCTGCTTCTTCGAGAATCAAAACGCCGGGAGCATGATCCCAAACGAGCGTTCGCCAATAGACTGCGAAATCATATTCGCCATTTGCTACCATCGGGTATTCGGCCCCGGCACAGCGCTGTGTTGGGGCCACCTGGGTAACTTGCTGCGAAAGGTAGATGGTTTTGTTGTCCATCGACACAGGCCGCTCAAAATCACTAATGATGCCTTTGAAAGAAGGCAGGTCTAACCCATGATCCTGCCTGCAAATGCGCGTCCCATTGACCCACGCGCCGCTCCCTTTTTCCGCCAGAACAAGCGTATCGTTGACAGGATCAAGAATGCAGGCTGCGACAGGCTCACCCTCGCGCAGCATTGCCGCCATTATTGCAAATGGTCCGCATCCCGCTGTGTAATTGCCCGTGCCGTCTATCGGATCGATAATCCAGACATCGCCGCAATCAAGGCCATTGAGCAAGGAAGGATTGCTCGCGCATGCTTCCTCGCCAACCACACGCGCAAACGGACACAGCGCGGAAAGGCCAGCAGCGATGATCCGTTCCGCATCACGATCTGCAATCGTAACAATCTCTCCGGGAGACTTCTCTTCCATATCGCTATGTTTGAGCTGTCCATAAAGCGGCATCACAACATCACCAGCCGCAGTCTTGAGCACTTCGCCCATAGCGAGCGGCAGGGATGGTGCAGAGCTTGAGCGATAGAGCAAGACTAGTCCAATCATCGGGGCAAGAAGGATCAGTTCACATTTCGCGATACGATCAATCGCGGAAAAAGTGATGAGCGCCCTTTAGGGGATTTCACGATATTGCGTGTGCGCATGACACTTGATTTGCAGCCCCTAACCAGCACGTGACCCGTTGCTGGAAATGCTGACACGGCTTATTGAGATTGCGAATTGGAGTGTTGGCTGTGCGCGTCCAAGGCAAGATGCCTCTCAATGAGCAACATCGAAGAAGTGATGCTTGGCAATTGTTCGGCAAGTTTCGTGGTGTCCCAAGGTTCACCGTTACCAATCAGCACTGCGTGCGCGGATTGGTGCATTTTTCACCTCATCCAACGAGAACGATTGCCTTGTTGATGGCGTTCTGGCTGCGCCACACGGGCGACTTTGCGTTCAACCGCGCCTATGTCGTGCCCCCGTCCGCAGATGTCCGTAGCCGGACGAAGCCCGGCGTAGGAACCGCATCGAGGATGAGAAGAAACGAGCGCATGCTCGCAAGGCCAACGGGCCGTCCGCAGATGCCCGTAGCCGGACGAAGCCCGGCGTAGGAACCGCATCGAGGATGAGAAGAAACGAGCGCATGCTCGCAAGGCCAACGGGCCGTCCGCAGATGCCCGTAGCCGGACGAAGCCCGGCGTAGGAACCGCATCGAGGATCAGAAGAAATGGTGCCGGCTGCACGATTCGAACGCGCGGCCTGATGATTACAAATCAACTGCTCTACCAACTGAGCTAAGCCGGCCCATTTACAGTCCCGATTCACTTGCGTGCCTCGAGAGCGAAGCGCGCCTAGCCGCAAAATGTGCCTGATGTCCAGCGGGCAATTGCGAGCTTTGGAAATTTATTCGTCTATCGAGCTTTACCGAGTCTCTTATGCAGTTCGTCGAAAGCGACGGTGATTTGTCTGTTTCACTCTTGTTTATAGCACTCTTAAGATACATCTTAGGGGCACACAAAGGGACTGACTGGTGGATCAAGATCAGCAATTTGACGAGTTGTTTGAAGCCAATAGCAAATCGGTGCTGGTGGCGTACCTGCTTTGGCTGTTTTTTGGTGCTTTGGGCGTTCATCGTTTTTACACTGGTAAGACAAAGTCTGGCATCGTCAGGATACTGCTCCTTCCTCTCCTTCCGGTTGCGATTTTACTGTGGGTTATCGACCTCTTCCTGATTCCCAGTATGGTCGGTGAGCAAAATCTAAAAACTCTGAATTTGGTGAAGGCAGGGGCTGGGCACAAACCGCCGGCTTTGCCGCAAGAAGATGAGCTTGATCCCACGCTTGCCGAGCTCGATCCCAAGCGGAAAGCCATGCTCGAAGAATTGCGCGCGACCGGATATCGCAAAGAACGCCGCGACAACTTTGGACTGTATCGATAGATGAACACAGCTAAAGCGCGCCGAAAGTCCACCCTTCCGTGCGCGCGATCTGGTCTGTCATGCCTTTTGGATGCCAGCGCTCTGTTTCTCTATGCACTTTGCGCAGCCAAGCGGATGTAATCAGCGCATCAGCGGAGTGATCATCAAGCGCCCCCTTGCCGTCTACGGTTGCACAACCCAGAGTTTTCAGGCCCGTATTTAGATCTTCAAACCCGCGAATTTTGGATTTGCCCGGAGCACGGCCTGCGTCCTTGGCTGCAAGGCTGGTATAAATTTCGCATATAACGGACCCTTGCAATGGCAAAGGATCGATCGGCCAGACGGGGATTTTGCCTTTCAACTGGTGAAGAAGGCGCATGCCGGTGAGTGAGCTTTTGCCGACTTGAGCTGCACCCACCAGATTGAAATTTGAATAAGGTTTAAGGCCCATTGCGGCCTGTGCGTGTTCAGTCATGCGCAGTCGGCCACGTCCGCCTTGGCCGGGGTCATCGCGAAAATACGCGCCTTCGCGGCCACCATGGCGGCGGAAATAGGGGGCGAAATCAAAATGATCGACGAAGGTGTTGGCACCGCAATGCGCCTCGTTTTTGCATGTTGTATCAATCAGCGCCCAAAGCTCGCGGGCACTTGTCGGAGATCGGGCAAGCCGCGGAAAGAATGCGCCGCAATCTGCAAAGGGCAGCGATATGCCAAGGTCCATTCCAACGAGTGTGTTTGCTGGAAGGTCATCGCGAAGAAGGGTAAGGACTTCGGTCCGCGACCAGCCGCGATCGGGCGGTTTGACCAGCACAGGCGGACCACCATCTGATGCGGAGAAAGCCATCGCGATCCCTTTATGCCGCTCTCCGGTAGCACCTGACCAATCAATCGCTAGAAAGTTATCGAATGCTATCAAGAGTGCCGTTCTTCGCGCAAGCGGTTCCAATAGGCCATACGTTCGCGCACTTGTCGTTCAAACCCGCGCTCGACGGGTTTGTAAAACTGCCGCGGTTCCATCTCTTCAGGCCAGTAATTGTCGCCTGAGAAACCATCTTCTGCCTCGTGGTCGTATGAATATCCGTCACCATAACCGATATCCTTCATCAGCTTTGTTGGCGCATTGAGGATATTGGCAGGCGGCATCAGACTGCCTGTCTCCTTCGCGGCCGTGAATGCTGATTTCTGTGCGGCATACGCTGCATTCGATTTAGGGGCGGTGGCGCAATAAAGGCAGGCCTGCATGATCGCCAATTCTCCTTCGGGGCTGCCGAGGAACTGGAAGGCGTCTTTTGCCGCGAGGCATTGGGTAAGCGCTTGCGGGTCGGCGAGGCCGATGTCTTCCGATGCGAACCGGACCAAGCGGCGCAGCACATAAAGCGGTTCTTCGCCAGCGGTCAGCATTCTTGCAAGATAGTAGAGCGAGGCTTGCGGATCGCTGCCGCGCAGGGATTTGTGCAGCGCGCTGATGAGATTGTAGTGGCCATCGCGATCCTTGTCGTAAACCGCGACACGCCGTTGGAGAAACGCTCCCAACGCCTGAGGATCAAGCGGTTGGGTGAGCTGTGCATTGTAGAGCGTTTCTGCCTGACCAAGCAGGAACCGACCATCTCCATCCGCACTGGCGATGAGCGAAGCACGCGCATCGCCAGTGAGGGGAAGGGGACCTTCCAAAGCCTCAGCACGCACAAGAAGAGCTTCCAAGGCTTCGCAATCGAGACGTTCGAGGATTAGGACTTGTGCACGACTAAGCAGTGCAGCGTTGAGGGCAAAGCTTGGGTTTTCGGTTGTGGCACCAACCAGGGTAACTGTTCCGCGCTCCACAAAGGGTAGAAACCCGTCCTGTTGCGCGCGATTGAAACGGTGGATCTCATCAACAAAAAGCAGCGTCTTTTTGCCCGCTTTCGCCATCTTGTCTGCTTCGGCAAAGGCTTTCTTGAGATCGGCAACACCCGAAAATACCGCACTGATCGACACAAATCGGATGCCAACAGCATTCGCCAGCAGTCGGGCGATGCTTGTTTTTCCGGTCCCAGGCGGTCCCCATAAGATCATGCTTGATAACCGGCCTGCATTGACCATTCGCCCAATGGCACCTTCGCGTCCGGTCAGGCGCTCCTGGCCGATAACCTCAGCCAGAGTATGTGGGCGGAGGCGATCTGCCAGGGGGGCATCATCACGCAGCACATCGGGCGCATTGGTCGCCGGGTGCCCATCACTTTCGAACAAATCAGCCATTTAACGGGCGTGATAGGCTGCTGGTCGGAAATTGCCAGATGGTTAGGAACTCAGCCTTGCAATGATAGGTCTAAGATATATCTTTAAATACATAAGAACTATCAGGAGAATTTGCATGACCAGGAATTACTCAGGTGGCTGGAGCCAGCTTGGCCCAATGATTGCGATGATGGCAGCATCGGCTGCTAGTGAGTGGGACAGCGGTGATCGCCGGTCTCGCCGCGCGCGCAACTGGCATGATGGACCCAAGCCACAAAAGCGTCGCGGGCGTATGTTTGGCACAGGAGAGCTCCGCTTGGCGTTGTTGGCGCTGATCAACAAAGAACCACGGCATGGATATGAATTGATCCGTGCGATCGAAGATATGACCGGTGGCAGTTACGCGCCGTCTCCCGGAGCTGTGTATCCAACGCTGCAAATGCTCGAAGAAGAAGGGCTGATCAAATCGGCAAAAGCCAAAACTAGCGGCGCAGATGACGATGCGAGCAGCAAGAAACCGTTCAAGGCGACCAAAGCAGGTAAAGCTGAATTGGCGGACCGCGAAGATGAAGTCGATGAGCTGATGGGCCGTCTGGGCGAACACGGTGAGCGGGCCGAAAAAGTTAAACAGAAATCGCCCGATCTTTGGCGCGCTATGGGCAATCTCGCCAATGTTCTCAAGAACCGTGCTCGTGCAGGCAAGCTTGATCAAAAGGCGCTTGATGAGATAGTCGACATCATCGATGAGGTCGCCAAGCGCATTGAACGTATGTGAATGTGTGGAGAGCTGACCCGCTTCGTCCACCAATATTCAGCTTCAAACAAAGGGCGCGCCGGTAATTTCCGTTAGGCAATTGCCGTGCGCGCCCGATCTGTTAGGTTGCCATGAGATCGGGTCGCGCCGGTTTTATCCTGAGGGGAGGACGAGGATGAAAAATGCGCAATCAACACCTTGGCATCTGTGGGTAGTGGGAGTCGTTAGCTTGCTTTGGAATGCGGGCGGCGTGACCAGTTATACGATGACGCATCTGGGCATGCTGGAAAGCATGGGAATGCCTGCTCAACAGATTTCCTATTACTCCAGCTTCCCTGCCTGGGCGACTGCGGTGTGGGCGCTGGGTGTTTGGGGTTGTTTCTTTGGATCAGTGGCGTTGTTGCTGCGCAGTCGTTTTGCAACGGCATTGTTTGCGATTTCGATTGTTGGTTTGATCGGCACCACCATTTTCCAATGGGGTATTTCAGACCTGCCAGCCGACCTCAAAACAACCGGTCATATGCTGTTTGCTGCGGCAATCTGGCTGATTACGATCACGCTGTTCTTTTATTCGAAAATTCAGCGCAGCAAAAACGTCCTGCGTTAGGCGGTTCTTTAAGCGGCTGGGGCAGCCTCGCGGTCTTGCAGTGCGCGGCGATCCGCGATTAGACGGATATAGGTGTCAGCCACAACGCGGTTGATGGCTTCCCAGCTAAAGTCCTTTGACCGTTCCTCGCCTGCCTTGCCATGTTCCACTCGCAAGCCATGGTGTGTGCAATAAGGAGCAATTGCTTCTGCGAGACCTGCCGCGTCTGGCGCGCCGCTTGCCAAGGGGACCAAGCGCCCTGTTTGGCCGTCACTGACAAGGCTTGATGCGCCTGTTGCTCCTGCTGCCACCACAGGCAGTCCGCAAGCCATCGCTTCCAACGTGACATTGCCGAATGTCTCTGTGATGCTGGGATTTAGGAAGACATCGCCGCTGGCCAAAGCCATTCCCAGGTCTGCGCCCGTCTTAAACCCTGCAAAAATTCCGCCAGGTAGATTGTCCTCGAACCAGCCGCGCGCTGGACCATCGCCAACCACCAGTACTTTGTGAGGGACCTGACGTTTTCTCAATTGCACAATGGTTTCGGCAAAAACATCGAGGCCTTTTTCCATCACCAACCGACCCAGAAACACCACAGCTACGTCGTCATCGGCCAAACCGAGTGCCCGCCGCCATGCAAGATCGCGTTTTTCAGAAGAGAAAATAGTGCGATCAACACCCCTGCTCCACAGGACGATGTCATCATGCATGTCTTGCGCAAGAAGTTCCTCAATCATGCTTTGCGATGGTGCAACCAAGGCATCGCAGCGATTGTAGAAACGCCGCAGCATCCAGGTCACGGCCGGCTCTGCAAAGCCGAGACCGTAATAGCGCGGGTAAGTCTCAAAGCGTGTGTGGACCGACGCGAGCACTGGAATGTCTGCGTTCTGAGCCCATTTTAGCGCAGAGTGATTTGCAGGGTCGGGAGCCGATAAATGCATGATGTTGGGCGCAAACTTGGCAAGGTCTCTGCGAACCTTCGGCCCCAGACCTGTGGCAATCCGGTATTCGCCGCGCCCTAATGGAAAGCCAACAGATGGTAGGCTTACCAGATCTCCGGTTGGTTCGAATGCTGGAGTTTCAACCGTAGGTGAATACACGCGCACTTTCGCACCCAGCGCCAACAGTGATCCAACCAGCCGATTAAGCGCCTGGTTCGCTCCGTCGCGGGTGTAATTGTAATTGCCACTGAACAGCGCAATGCGAAGGTCTGCAAAATTCATCCCGAAGCGCTGTAGGCGATACACGCAAGAGTTTCTACACTCCTCCGGTTTGACCCAAATATTATTGGCTTATTCATTGACTCGTCATCCAGTGTCTCTAAACGCGGCTCCGGGCCACGCGGTCCCAACGCCGCGCGAGCTCTCTGCAAGGAGAGAATACAATGACTGACTACACACGTGGGCTCATGCACGAGCCGCCACTTAAGCCTGAGCGTCCTCAATTTTCATCCGGTCCGACGGTGAAATTTCCCGGATGGTCGCTTGATAAGCTGAAAACCGAATCGCTAGGACGCTCGCATCGCTCTGCGCTTGCGAAAGGTCGCCTTAAATATGCGATTGATTTGACGCGCGAATTGCTCGGCGTTCCTGACGACTATCTGGTCGGCATTATGCCAGCATCTGACACCGGCGCATTGGAAGCGGCGATGTGGACAATGCTTGATCCTGCGCGCCCTGCGACGGTTGCTGCATGGGAAAGCTTTGGCAATGTTTGGATTCAAGATGCGGTTAAGCAATTGAAGCTTCCCAATCTTCAAGTCCTGTCTGCCGATTACGGCGAAATTCCCGATCTTACGACAATTCCTCAGCGCAATGATGTGGTTTTCACATGGAATGGGACGACATCGGGCGCGATGATCCCTAACACTGACTGGTTGGAACCGGGCCGTGAGGGCATCACTATCAACGATGCGACCAGCGCTATATTTGCAATGGAGATGGATTGGGCCAAGCTCGATGCAACGACATTCAGTTGGCAAAAAGTGATGGGTTCAGAAGCACAGCACGGCATGCTGATCCTTTCTCCCAAAGCGGTTGAGCGGATTGAAAGCTATGATCCATCATGGCCGCTGCCCAAACTTTTCCGCATCAAAAAAGGCGACAAGATCAACAAGGGCATCTTTGAAGGTGCAACGATCAATACGCCATCCTTGCTAGCCACCGAAGATTATATCGCCGCGCTTGAATGGGCGAAGTCTATTGGTGGTCGCAAGGCTTTGATTGAGCGCGCGAACACAAACGCAGACATCGTCAAGAACTGGATCGAAGCAAAGCCATGGCTTAAAAACATGGTCGATGATCCTGCACAACGCACCAATACAGGTGTGTGCATGCAGTTCACCGGAGATTGGTACAAAGGCCTTTCGGCAGACGACCAGGCAGCGGTTCCCAAAAAGATCGTGAAGATGCTCGAAGATCGCAATGTGGGTTACGATTTCAACGGATATCGCGACGCTCCGCCATCTTTGCGTATCTGGTGCGGCGGCACTCTTGAGGCAGAGGACATTCAGCGCCTGTTGCCGTGGATTGAGTGGGCTTACGAGGCCGTCAAGGCTGACTGATCGCTTCTCGCACCGTCATCCTGAACTTGTTTCGGGATAACTCTCTATACTTGGCGCTAGACCGCTAGAATTGTGCTGAGATAAATTCAGCATGACAATGATTTGATTGGAGATTTTCCAATGACAAAACCAAAAGTACTCATCTCTGACAAGATGGATCCCAACGCTGCACGCATTTTTGAAGAGCGCGGCTGCGATGTTGATGTGATCACCGGTGAAAGCCCGGAAGAACTCGCCGCGCGCATTGGCGAGTATCACGGCCTTGCAATCCGGTCTTCGACCAAAGTCACGCCCGCCATTCTGGACGCGGCTTCAAATCTCAAAGTCATTGGCCGCGCCGGTATCGGTGTCGATAATGTCGATATCCCTTATGCCTCTGGCAAAGGCGTTGTTGTGATGAACACGCCGTTCGGCAATTCGATCACCACCGCTGAACATGCCATTGCGATGACGATGGCGCTTGCCCGCCAAATACCTGACGCCAATGTTCGTACCAAAAACGGTGAATGGCCAAAGAAAGACTTCATGGGCGTCGAAGTCACGGGCAAGACCATGGGGTTAATTGGTGCAGGTAATATCGGCTCTATCGTCGCGAGCCGCGCGCTTGGTCTGAAGATGAAAGTGGTCGCTTACGATCCTTTCCTGACAGAAGACCGTGCAGTGGAAATGGGTGTCGAGAAAGTCGATCTCGATACATTGCTGTCGCGTGCTGATTTTGTGACTTTGCACACTCCGTTGACGGATGAAACGCGCAATATCCTCAGCCGCGAAAGGCTGGAGAATGCAAAGCCAGGCATTCGCATTGTCAATTGCGCACGCGGTGGATTGATCGACGAAGTGGCGCTCAAAGATTGTCTTGAAAGCGGTCAGGTTGCAGGCGCAGCTTTGGATGTGTTTGTTGAGGAACCGGCCAAGGACAACCCGCTTTTCGGCGCGCCGAACTTTATCTGTACACCGCATCTGGGGGCAAGCACGACCGAGGCCCAAGTCAATGTCGCATTGCAAGTTGCAGAGCAGATGGCGGATTACCTCGTGAATGGCGGTGTAACGAACGCGCTCAACATGCCGTCGCTTTCTGCAGAAGAAGCGCCCAAATTGAAGCCCTATATGGCGCTTGCCGAAAAGCTTGGCTCGCTCGTCGGTCAGCTTGCTCACGGCAATCTGACCAAGATTAGCATTGAACGTGAGGGTGCCGCATCCGAGCTTAATGGCAAGCCGATAACTGGCGCGGTTCTGGCGGGCTTCATGCGTCGCTATTCTGCGACGGTTAATATGGTCAACGCGCCATATCTTGCCAAGGAACGTGGTTTGGAAGTTTCGGAAATCCGCCAAAGCCGCGAGGGTGCATTCAATACACTCATTCGTGTCACGGTGGAAACAGACGCAGGTCCACGCTCAGTTGCCGGAACGCTGTTTGGCAATGAAGAGCCGCGTTTGGTCGAGATGTTTGGCATCGGAATCGAAGCAGAGCTCGATGGACATATGCTTTATGTTGTGAACGATGATAAACCTGGCTTTATCGGCCGCATTGGAACTCTTCTGGGCGATCAACACATCAATATCGGCACATTCAACCTGGGTCGCCGCAATGCGGGCGGCGAAGCAGTGTTGCTGCTGAGCCTCGATGAAGCCATGAGCGATGACGTCATCGCTAAGGTTGAACAGGTAGAGGGTGTAAACCTTGCCAAATCATTGGTCTTCTAAAACATGATCAAACCGTCATCCCTGCTTTCGCAGGGGTGGCGAATTGGTTAGGGGAGCGCTTGAAATGACCAAAACCACCGATCTGCTCCCCGAAGGTCTCGAAGACCGCCTGCCAGCTTCTGCCCAGCGCATCACTCTAGCGATGCGCGCCTGCCTCGATGTGTTGCACGCTCATGGTTATGACCGTGTACGTCCACCGCTGCTTGAATTTGAAAGCTCGCTCGCGAGCCGCATGGATGGCATTGAAACCCGCCGGATGTTCCGAATGACGGACCCGGCGAGCCTTCGAACGCTGGCTTTGCGTAGCGATATAACGCCGCAAGTGGGGCGGATTGCAGGGACCAGTCTGAAAGGTGCACCGCGCCCCCTACGCCTGGCGTATTGCGGCGATACGGCGGTGATGAAGACGAGCCAACTGGATCCCGCGCGTGAGAGATTGCAACTTGGTGCAGAGCTGATTGGGTCTGATACGGCAGCGGCCGCTGGTGAGATCGTGATTGTCGCCTTAGAAGCGCTACGTTCGGCTGGGCTTAGTGGTCTCTCGGTTGACTTTACCATGCCTGATCTGGTGGACACTCTTGGGGAGCAAGACCGCTCGCTCGCGCCCGAAACGCTCGAGGCGATCCGCCGCGAGCTGGATACCAAGGATGCGGGCGGTTTGAAGGCTGTGGGCGGAGAAGCGTATCTGCCTTTGCTTTACGCGACGGGGACTTTTTCTGAAGCTCTACCAAAGCTGCGCGAACTTGATCCGGGCGGCGCTTTGGCAACCCGCCTTGATGGTCTTGAAGCCATTGCCGCGCGGCTGCCGGATGATGTGCGTATCACACTTGATCCGACAGAGCGGCATGGGTTCGAATACCAAAGTTGGTTCGGCTTTACCATTTATGCGGATGGCGTGAGAGGGGCAGCGGGGCGGGGCGGAACCTATGTACTCAGCGGCACGCACGAAGCGGCAACCGGTTTTACGCTTTATGCAGACCGGCTGGCAGAAGCTGCGCCAGAGCCGGAAACAGATCGTATTGTCTTTGTGCCGCTTGGCCATAGCATTGAGGCGGCTGCTCAATTGCGAGAGCGCGGGTGGCGGACACGCGCACAAATCAAGAGCGATGATGACGCAGCTACCCTTGGCTGCACGCACATCCTTAAAGACGATAGACCCGAACCTATTTGACTAAGGAAACCACCATGGCGGCATCCATCAAACCGATTTCAGTCGATCCAGATCCTCTTGCAGCCTACTATATCGCTCCCGCCGTGCAGGTTGGTGATCTGTTGTATCTATCGGGTCAGGCCGCGATCAGCGAAGAGGGGACGATTGTCGGCGAAGGTGATTTCGACGCGCAGCTTGAACGAACATTCGCCAATATCAAACGGGTGCTTCACGCCGCAGGCAGCGATCTGTCAAAGGTTGCCAAAGTCACGATCTATATGACTGACATGAGCCATTTTCCCAAGATCGTCGATGCACGCCAGCGCTATTTTACCGCGCCGTACCCTGCGGATACGACCGTTGAGGTAAAGGGCCTTGCTTTGCCTGAATTGATGGTAGAAATAGACGTAATCGCCGCAGCCTAGTTGAGGATGCTTTCCAAGAACGTATCCACTGCTTTGGTTTGAACGCTCCCAGCATCCGTTCCTATTTCGCGGCTCAAACGCGAATGGTCCGTGCCCGAAATGGGCACCGCTCTTGCCTGTGACCCGGCCGCAACCAAGGCGGTGGCCAGAGCTTGCGCTTGTTTGCTCGAGGCCTCGCGTTGTTCGACATAAATCGCCAGCCAATTGGGCACGTCTGCACCGCCAATGTGAGTGAGCGGTGATAGCGCATTATGGCGCGCAGGGTCATTGCCGAATACTCGCAGGTAAAGATCGCGGCTGCGCGGACCGGCGGACGCCATGTGGGTGGCAATGTCGTACCCTGCGCCATCCAGCAATATGACGCCCTGGATCGCGCCAAACGCATCGCCAGCATATTGCGGATCAGCCGCCACCAGGGCCGCCAAATGCGCACCCGCGCTATGGCCCATCAGGACAATACGCTTGGGATCGACGCTGATGGAATTTGACTGCCCGACCAGAGCCTGCACAGCCGCACCGACATCTCTTGCTTGTTCTTCAACTGGCGTGCTGGGAAGCAGACGGTATCCCGTCGATGCAAAAACGTAGTTGTTGGCCGTGAAGTGGGCGGGTTTTGCCTGGACATATTTGTTGTCACCCATGCTCCATCCACCACCGTGAACAAACAGTATAGCAGGCAGATCATCGACCGCGTCTTTTGGGGCATAAACATCGATCTGTTGGTTTGGGTGCGAGCCGAAAAAGAGCGTACGCGTCACTTTGGGAGTGGCAAATTGGATGGCTTGCTGTTCAGCCTGTATCTCGCGCAACTCCTTTTCGCGGTTTGCAGCCTGCTCATCATCTTGCATTCGAGCTTTTATGTTTGCAGCGCATTCGTCTGAAAGTTTGTCTAAGTTCTGGTCAATGCATCCGCGTGCTTCTTTTCCATCCGAGCGACAAAGCTTGACGATCTCGCGAATGCATTTGGGGGAAGGGGGATCACCGGCTCTTTGGGCGAAAATGGGCATGGCCGTGAGAGTGGCAGTAAATACGACCATCAATCCGCCAACAAAAATCAATGTAAAACGAGGCATGTTTTTCTCTTTTTGCTTGAGCGTGACACAAGACTGAACAGGGCAGTTTCGTCAATCCTCCGCTTACCAAGTGCAAAAGCGTATCACCCCTCCACTACGGCGATGAAAACGCGCCTTGCCCTTGCTCGCCCAAACGCTTAGGCCCCGCCCGGTTTGCCCCGTCAATGGTAAGGAAAAGCATGGCTAACGTCACCGTAATCGGCGCCCAGTGGGGCGATGAAGGCAAAGGCAAGATTGTCGATTGGCTTGCGAGCCGGGCAGATGCCGTGGTCCGTTTTCAAGGCGGCCACAATGCCGGGCATACTTTGGTCATTGACGGAGAGGTCTACAAGCTCAGCCTACTGCCATCGGGCATTGTATCGGGCACGATGAGCATGATCGGCAATGGCGTTGTGCTCGACCCATGGGCTTTGCGAGACGAGGTGGAAAAGCTTGAAGGGCAGGGGGTCGCTATCAATGACGATAACCTTGCAATTGCAGACAATTGCCCCCTGATCTTACCGCTTCACCGCGATCTGGATGCTCTGCGCGAAGGAGCCGCGGGGAAAGGCAAGATCGGGACGACGGGGCGTGGTATCGGTCCTGCTTATGAAGATAAAGTGGGACGGCGCGCGATTCGTGTGTGCGATCTTGCGCATCTCGATGATCTTGATGCGCAGCTTGATCGTTTATGCGCGCACCATGACGCGCTGCGCGCTGGATTTGATCAGCCGCCTGTTGATCGCGAAGCATTGCTCGATGAATTGCGTAATGTGGCCGATTTTGTCCTTCGCTTTGCCCAGCCGGTTTGGAAGCGGCTTAAAAAAGTGCGCAAGGCCGGGGCCAAGATCCTGTTTGAAGGTGCGCAGGGCGTGCTCCTTGATGTCGATCACGGCACGTATCCTTTTGTCACCAGTTCAAACACTGTCAGCGGAACAGCGGCGGCGGGCAGCGGCCTTGGCCCCAATTCAACAGGTTTCGTCCTTGGCATCGTAAAGGCTTACACAACACGTGTAGGCAGCGGCCCATTTCCGACTGAGCTCGATGACGAGATTGGCCAAGGTATTGGCGAGCGTGGCCACGAATTCGGGACTGTCACGGGGCGTCAGCGGCGCGTCGGCTGGTTCGATGCAGTCCTTGTGCGGCAGACTTGCTCAATTTCAGGTGTCACCGGAATTGCGCTTACCAAGATCGATGTTCTGGATGGGCTTGAAACGGTCAAGATTTGTACCGGTTATCGTCTGCGCGGCAATGTGCTGGATTATCTGCCTAGTCATGCAGGCGATCAAGCGCTGGTCGAACCGATCTATGAAGAGATGGAAGGCTGGAGCGAGAGTACTGTAGGCGCGCGCAGTTATGTTGATCTGCCTGCCAATGCGATCAAATACATCCAGCGTGTGCAGGAATTGATCGAATGCCCCGTGGCATTGGTTTCGACGAGCCCAGAACGCGACGATACAATTTTGATGCGCGATCCCTTTGTCGACTAATGGGCGTGGGCAAGGTGGATGTGGCCTGGGCACTTTACAAATTAAGCCTTTTCTTCGCATTCACCCAGCAGCTATCCTGATTGCGTTATTTGACACAAAAGGCCTATTCTAATTGTAATGCGCATTCTGTTTGTCTTGACCTTTCTGGCGTTGATCGCGGGCTATACCGCGTTTTCTTCCGCTCAAGCATCGGAGCACAGGCAAGCGCAACCGACAATGCGGTTTGAACCCAAACAGTTCGAACAGCAGGGAGGCCAAACCCGCGCTCCCCACAGGGTTTATCGCAGATCACTCGACCCTTACTCGCGTGAAGCCATCACTCGGCAATATGCTGATTTTCTGCTCGTCGATAAATCCGATCGGATGCTTGTCGCGTATTCCAAGGGCAAACCTGTACGCATCTATCGCGGCCTGAGGTTTGGCGATGCACCATCGGGTCACAAGAGGTTTGAAGGGGACGAACGCACTCCTGAAGGGCTTTATTATATCGATGCGCGCAATCCGCAAAGCAGCTATCACCTGAGCCTCAAAATATCCTACCCCAATTCACAAGACCGCGCATTTGCGGCACAATATGGCCGTTCGGCCGGTGGAAATATCTTCATCCATGGCCAGCCAAACGGCTATCGTGGGAATACAATCAGTCGCGATTGGACAGATGGCTGTATCGCGCTTTCCAATGCGGAAATCAGGGAGCTCTGGCAGCTCGTGCCTGATGGCACTCCGATCCGCATTCAGCCTTAGGCTTAGTCTTTGCCATCGGGCGTACTTTGTTCGCTTAACATTGCAACTTGCACTTGCAACCGTTTGATCTCGCGCAGGATGGTGAGCATGTTCATGCGCGCAAACATCCATTCTTTGGCAAATCCTATAATCACTAAAACAGCGACCCCGGCAATCGCCCATATTGCATGAACGATAGGGTGATCTGTGGTGTGCGCTGCCTGCCAAAGCACGAACAAGAAAACCAATCCAAGCACTGTTGTGAACGCGAAAATTAGCTTGGTCCAACCGCCCAGCGGCCCTTTCCAGGTGTCACCAATTTGTTGGAACATACCGCGATCGCCTTCGAGGCTCTCGAGAAATGCCCAGTCATCCTCGTTCAACTGTTCGGCAATTCGAATGTCTGTATCATCTGTCATTATTTTCTCCTTTGATTTGAGTGTCTGCAATTCAGTCTGCCAATGCCGTTTTCAGTTTGCGACGCGCATGGAAAAGACGAGTTTTGGCTGTGCCCAGCGGAACGGCCTGTGCGTGTGCGATCTCGGCCAGGGTAAGTCCTTCGACAAAGTGCAAATGGGCCGCCAGCCGTTGATCGGGCGGCAGGCTGGCAAAAGCACTTGAAAGCGCGCTTTGATCATCCAGTGCCGGAGTGTTGTAGGGTTGCTCAACTGTAGTGTTTGAACGGTGCTGCCGGGCCTTGATTGCCTTAGCAATGGCATCTGATCCGCGTCGGTGCAGAACTGCAAAGGCGTAGCTGCGGAAGTGGCTCGGGGTCTTCAGTCTCCCGATCCCCTTCCAGATGCCGACCCAGCAATCTTGAACCAAGTCACGGGCAAGTTCTCCATCGCCGGTATATCGCCGCGCTGCGCGCAAAAGCCGTGGGTTCCACCGTGCATAAAGCCGTTCAAACGCGGCGCTGTCGCCTTGCTGCGCAAGAACAACCAGCAATTCATCGAATAATGCGCTCGATGGAGCAGGCAAAGGCGGCGATTTCTGGCTCATTACTGTTGTAGTCAGTCACTTTGAACGAATGGTTCAATGCGCTGGAAATAAAAGCGGTTTGTAGGAAATTCTTGACTTGCACTTGTTTTGTTCTACTTATGTTTCGATCAAGTGGAGATGATTCGATGGTTCAACCGACAGTTCAAGAGCGTTCAGACCCCAAGGTGATCGATTTCGCCTATGTCACTCCCGAAGAAGCGGTTGAAGCTTTTCCCGAGCCTGCCACTGATGCAGCCGGTGGTAAGGCATCGATTGCCGTTTTCGCAAACCGTCCGCGCATCCGTTGTGAGATTTGCGATGATTTGTCAGGGGCAGGCTTTCGCACACTGGACAGCGGCCCTCTCGAAGTGCTGCTCGATGGTCCCATCACCATGCTTGGAGATGTGGTTATAATCGATTGCCCTGGCGTCGATGGCACGACTTTGGCGGCTCTATCGCGCCTTGATCAGCGCGTTGCACGCACGGGTGCGCATTTGATCGTTTCAACAACATTGGATTGCCTTGACGATGTGTTTGCCGCTCTCGATCAGTCAGAGCCGCAGATATTGGTCCAGCCAACGCGTGCAGAACGGATTGTGGCAGTTGGCCGAGTGATGGCGGATATAGGCACTGCCCGAGTGCGCGAAATGAGTGATGAGGACAGGCTAAACCTGCTTTATCTTTCGCGTCAGGTGGAAGCGATTGCTCACAAACTTGAAGGGCTCTCGGATCATTCGCAAAACTCTGTAGTCGCGACCCCGGCCGCTGTTCAGGAAGTGGTTGGGCATGCCTCCAATGAGGTGTCTGAGGTTGTTCGATCCAGCGCTTCTCGGGCAAAACTGCCTGATCCAGCATTTGTCCGCCGGGTTATTGCGGCAAGGCAGGGACGTGCGAAATTCTTTGATGCTGAACTTTTTGCCGATCCTGCATGGGATATGCTGCTCGACCTTACAGCGGCGCATGCTGAAAATAGCCGCGTTTCGGTGACCAGCCTTTGTATTGCTGCCGCGGTTCCAGCGACCACAGCTTTGCGGTGGCTGAAACAGATGGTCGACACCGGTATTTTTGAAAGAATTGCTGACCCTTCTGACAAACGCCGCGCGTTCATTGCCCTTAGCGAAAGCTCGCTTGATGGGATGGCTCGGTATTTTCAAGAGGTGGAAGTGCCATTGGCGAGGGCTGCCTGAGGGATTGCCTCGTTAAAAACTCTTGTCCATCATGAAAGCAGCCACGTGCAAACCTGAACGCATGGCCAAACCCAGATGGCGCTCGGACGCTACTCGATTTGATCGCGATCAAAAGGGCGCAGGATGACGGTTAACGGGTTCGCAGACGCACTTTCTTTTGCAATGCACTGCGGCGTTCCATTGCGATCCGCAGCACGAGGGCAGGAATTCAAATCGCACCGAATTCTCATCGCATCAGCGCGCGCACGGGCCAGAATGCCTGTGCCTATCTGACCATGAACGCAAACAATATCGGCCTCACCCAAGAGCCGTGCCTGACGCAAGGTTAAATCTTCGGGATCAGAACTCTTGAGAGTAAAGTCAGCGATATTGGCGTGATGATGGTCTTCGGGGTTTTCGTGATGATCGCCGCGCATTGTGTGCAGCGATTTTACCCATTCGTCGGCTTTTTCAGCTGATCCCTCATCAAGCGCATCCAGTCTCCCCCCTTCACGAAGAGCTGTATCAATTGCCCGGCGACGATCGGATCCATTGGGCACTAATTCTCGCAGGCGAGGACGCAATCGCTTCATCGCAAGTGCGAGTGTGCCGAGCGATTGCGGCAATATCCGCTCCAGCCTCAACCGCACATGCTTTGCAAGCCCGGCTGATGCGCCGCCCGTTCCAACGGCAATCAGAAGCGGATCACGATCCAGAATACTGGGCGTTGTAAAATCACAAAGATCTGGCCGGTCAACGACATTCACCAGCATCCCTGCGCATCGCAAATTGATAGCCGCGACTTCGCAAGCCTTCGCGTCTTCATAAGCGACAAATGCAATTCGCACGCCTTCATCTATGGCACGCGCCTGATCATCAACGATGATCCCGCCCGCCCGCGCTACCAGACGCCGTTTGGGCTCTGCCGCATCGCCATTTCCCAAAACCAGCACACTTTGGCCTGCAATTTGGTGGAACAAGGGAAGGCTAGCGATTTCTGGCAAGGGTTTTTACTCCAGCCATTCTGGTACGCGTTCTGCGTCCATGATTGTGGCGGCTGCTATTCGGTCGGCCACAACTGCATAGCGATCCCCATCGACAAGCACCTCAGCCACAAATCCTCTTGAATTATAGCTCGATGCCATGGTGGCTCCATACGCGCCGGCAGTGCGGAAAACTGCAAGATCGCCCGCCTGAAGCTTATCCGTCAGCCGGCCCATCGCAAAGGTGTCGCCCGTCTCACAAATCGGGCCAACAATGTTCGCAGTCATATCACTGCCACTCGGCTGAACGGCGACAAAGTCATGATAAGCGCCATACATCGCTGGACGCGCCAAATCATTCATTGCCGCATCAACGATGACAAATGGGTCTTTGATGCCGCGCTTCACACGGACCACGCGGGTAAGCAAAACCCCGGCATTGCCGGCAATTACGCGGCCAGGTTCAAAAATAAGCGTCACTCCCCAATCACGCGTAACCCGTGCGACCATTGTGCCATATTCTGCAGGGGAAGGGGGCTGCTCGTCAGGGCGATAGGGAACGCCCAGGCCACCGCCCAGATCTACGTGACTGACAGTATGGCCTGCACCTCTTAAGCTCGTGACCAGCGCGCCCAACTTTTCAAAAGCAGTTTCCAAAGGTGCTAGGTCGCCCAGCTGGCTGCCGATGTGAACTGCCACACCGCGCAGGTTCACCCCCGTTTGGGACGCAAGCTTTCCAAATATCTGACCAGCCTGATCGATTGGAACACCGAACTTGTTGTCAGCCTTTCCGGTCGAGATTTTATCATGCGTTCCAGCATCGACATCGGGATTGATCCGCAAAGTGCACTGGGCGGTCCTGCCCATTTCAGCCGCGATTTTGGCAAGCTCCAATCCCTCTTCCTCGCTTTCGATGTTGAACTGGCCAATTCCCGTCTCAAGACCCTCAATCAATTCAGCATGAGTTTTGCCAACTCCTGAAAAAACGATTTTTTCAGGCGCCATTCCGGCGGCAATCGCGCGGCGCACTTCGCCAATGGACACGCAATCTGCGCCATAACCCTGATTGGCAAGCACGCGCAGAACGGCGAGATTGGGATTGGATTTCACCGCAAAGGCGATCAACTTGTCCCGAACACCAGATAGCCCATCGCGAAACACGTTCGCATGGCGTTCCAGTGTCGCTCGCGAATAGACATAAACCGGCGTGCCGACCTCCTCAGCAATCCGGGGCAAGGGAACGTCTTCGGCGTGCATGACGCCTTCGCGATATTCAAAATGGTCCATGGGGTCTTTTCTATTCGGGCGGAGAGATTTTTCGCAGGTTATTTGATCCGAAGTCAATTATTCCGGAGGTAAATCAAACGGATCGTCTTCGCGCTCTTCAGAGCGGCGGCGTAGCTCGACACTGCGTTCAGGTGCGGCAAGCGCATCGAGCTCGAGCAATTGTTCAGAAGTGGGTTGTGAGGTTGCTCCTGCTGGAGCGACTGGCAAATTGCTGTTTTCCAAAGGCACCAGCGGCGTGCGCGAACCACAACCGATGAGCAATCCCGTGCTTACAACACAAACAATCAATTTCGCTTCAATGCGCATATTTATTCCTGTGCCAACGATTCTAGAGCGCGTTTCACCTGAAACTCTACTTGTTCAGGGGCGGTTCCGCCATAACTTGATCGAGCAGCAACCGATGCATCAACGCTCAATGCGCCAAATACCCGTCCATCGATACGTTCATCAATGGCTTGCAAGTCTTCAAGAGGCAATTGAGCAAGGCCAACTCCCCGATGTTCGGCCAGTTTTACTGCAGCACCTGTAATGTGGTGTGCTTGTCGAAAAGGGATGTCGGCTTCAGTCACCAACCAATCCGCAAGGTCGGTCGCGGTGGCGTATCCCAATTCGGCAGCCTGGCGCATACGATCGGTTTTGAAGGTGCTGTCCGCAATCATTCCCGTCATTGCAGCGATGCACAACGTCATCAAGCTTGCTGCTTCAAATACGGGGGGTTTGTCGTTCTGCATGTCTTTCGAATAGGCTAGCGGTAAGCCTTTCATCGTGATCATCAGAGCATTCGCGCAGCCAATGACGCGCCCTGCATGACCACGCACCAGTTCGGCGGCATCCGGATTCTTCTTTTGCGGCATAATCGATGAGCCTGTCGAAAGGCTATCAGACATGCGGATGAAACCGAATGGTTGGCTTGCCCAGATGATCATCTCCTCTGCAAGTCGCGATAGATGGAGCGCTGTGGTGGAAGCGCAATAGAGATAATCCAAAGCGAAATCGCGATCCGACACGGCATCAAGCGAATTTGCCGTTGGGCGATCAAATCCTAAGGCTGCGGAAGTGTGCTCACGGTCAATCGGGAAGCCTGTCCCTGCAAGTGCAGCAGACCCCAACGGGCATTCATTGAGCCTGCCGCGCGCATCTGAAAGTCTTGAACGGTCGCGTTTCAGCATTTCGTAATACGCCATGAGATGGTGGCCCAATGTCACCGGTTGTGCGGTTTGAAGATGAGTAAAGCCGGGCATGATCGACGCAGAATGTTCGCCAGCGCGTGCAACCAAGGCGCGCTGTAACTCGCGAAGGCCTGCATCCATCGCTTCCATTGCGCTGCGAACCCAGAGCTTGAAATCTGTCGCGACCTGATCGTTACGGCTGCGTGCGGTGTGAAGCCTTCCAGCGGCTGCCCCGACTAACTCGGCCAATCGTGCCTCGGTTGTCATATGGATGTCTTCGAGATCCCAATTTTCGGGTACGCCGTGGGTTTCATACTCATCGGCGATGGTGTCCAAACCTCTGGCAATCTCAGCTGCATCGGCTTCGCTAACGATACCTTGTTTGGCCAACATGGCCGCATGCGCTTTTGAAGCGGCGATATCTTCTCGCCACAGGGCTTTATCGAATGGAATAGACGCGTTAATCTCACGCATGATTGCGCTCGGTCCGTCCGCGAACCGGCCGCCCCACATTGTGTTTTTGGAGTCGCTCATGATTCGAATGATTGCTTTCTTTGGTCTTGCGGCTTTGTTGCTTGCTGGGTGCGATAGTGGCGCTGAGGATGAGGCGCAAGAAAGCGCTGCATCGAACGGGTCAAGTGAGGCTGCTGGTGCTGCACCTCCGCCACCGCAAATCCCCGGCAAAATTGTCCGCGCTTTTGCGGGTACTCAACTGCCTCAACTCACCTTCCAAGACCCTGCGGGTCAAACGCTAGACCTTGCAGCGATTGATCAGCCCTTATTGCTCAATCTGTGGGCGACCTGGTGCGCGCCGTGCGTCATTGAAATGCCGACTCTCGACACTTTGGCAGGGGAACTTGAAGGTGACGTTCGCGTCATCACCATCAGCCAAGATGTGCGCGGTGCCGAGGTTGTGGAGCCATTTTTTGCCGACAAGGGCTTTAAAAGACTCGAGCCTTGGCTTGATACGAATGCCGATCTTGCGGCGGAGTTTTCTGATGCTGGTTTGTTGCCGATAACTATCCTGTTTGATGCGCAGGGCAAGGAATTGCTGCGGGTTGCGGGCGGATATGAGTGGGATTCACAAGACGCAATTGCAGCGGTGAAAGACGCCATTCAATCGTCTGAAAGTGCACAATAATCAGGCAGGCTGAGACCTAGAGGGGCAAGCGGGAAGCCAAACAGCCCGCTCATCAATTGCGCCTGTATCCTGGATGCAGGCCAGACTTTCGACACGGGATAAAGCAGTGTATCGCGCAGGGCTGGATGCCATTTGGTGTCCGATTGATAGAGCGGCGTAAAAAGCGCGGTTACCCATTGATACAGCCACACATGATCGCGCCGCCAGCCAGCTGCGAGCCGTAACTTTTCGCGCAGTGTCCGGCCCTCTTCCATGCCACGCGCCAAGGACCATGCATCCAATAGTGCCATATTTGCACCTTGTCCCAATTGCGGGCTGGCCGAATGCCAAGCATCGCCAATCGCGATCATCCGGTCAGAGGTAGACGGATTCAGAGTGCGGTGAGCATAGCTGGCAAAGGTGAGCTGATCGCGTGAGGTGATCCTCTCCAGCAGAACGTCGGTTTCAGGCCACAGCGCGCAAATCTCGTCTTTCCAGTCTTCGAGCGGTGCATCCTGCCATCTGCTTAGATCAGAACGCCTCAAGGACCAGAACATCGCAACTTCTGGTCCAACTCCGCCCTTGCGCGAACCGATTGGCAAGACACCCACCATCTGGCGGGCCCTGCGATAACGCTGTTCAAGCAGATGCGGGTTGAACGGGTCTGTAGGTTTGACGGGAATGTTCGTCCACAAGGCTCCGAAATCGAGCGCACCTCGATCGGGTTCGTCAAAAACGGTCTGACGCCCGCTGGCATCAACGAGCAAATCGCAATGCGGTGATTGCGACCCATCAACGAAATTCAATCGTCTGCTATCACCTTCCAAGGCGCTTCCCTTGATCTCCTGTCCCGAAACGATGCGGATCGCACGAGACTTGGCAGCTTCGTAGAGGACATCAAAAAGGCTTGCGCGGTGGATGCCGATGCCGAATGCGCCTTCAAGGCCAAGTTTGGAATAGGGTGCGTCTAGCACAGCCTTACCATGCTCTTCTTCGCCGTACAGACCATCCACGCGCGCGCCCCGACGCGCAACTTCCCGCGCAAGGCCAAGCTTTTCGAGGACCGCCATTCCTGTGGGCTGAAGCATAAGACCCGAACCAATCGGAGATGGATCGGCAAACTGATCGTAAATTGTGACCTGGTGGCCCTGTGCATCCAGCAAAAGCGCTGCGGCAAGTCCAGCAGGTCCGCATCCGGCAATCGCTATCGTGAGCTGGTCCATGCGCTTTTGTTTGGCCGATGCGCGGCACTGAGCCAAGCACATTTAGCGAAAGACTCGCTGAAGAATCTGGCTTTTCTACAAAAGGAATGGTGGGCGATGACAGGCTCGAACTGCCGACCCTCTCGGTGTAAACGAGATGCTCTACCAACTGAGCTAATCGCCCGATCCGTGAACCGGAAGTGCGCTATCTAACGTCAAAAAGCACAAAATCAATCGCTGATTGCATTGAGCTTGGATGCAAGTGCATTCGCAGGCTAAGGCCGAGGATATGAAAACACCGCACCTCCTCGTCCTTGCCACCGGCGGAACCATTGCGGGAATCGCCGGATCGCCAACCAAGCACGACTATAGTCCCGGCCAGATCGGGATTGATGAATGGCTCGATCAAGTGCGCGGGTTTGGGCTTGCCGCTGAACTTTCCGGCAAACAGATTGCCAATATCGGTTCGGAAAATATGGGCGAGCCTGTCTGGACTGCGCTTCACAAAGAGATCGATGCTGCAATAGCCGATCCGGCGATTGATGGGATTGTGATTACCCATGGCACTGACACGGCAGAGGAGACGGCGTTTCTGCTCGATCTAACGTTGCCTGCGACCAAACCTGCTGTGCTGGTAGGAGCGATGCGGCCTGCTGATGCGGTCGGCAGCGATGGCATGCGCAATTTTGTCAATGCGGTGCGAGTGGCGAGTGATGCTGATGCTTCTGGCCGCGGTGTCCTTTTGGTAATGGGTGACCGTGTTCTTGCCGCGCGCGATGCAAGAAAGGTGCGCACGCGCGGCACTGATGATGCGTTTCGCGGCTTTCCTCGAGGCTCTGTAGGGATTGTGACGCCTGCTGCTCTTGAATGGTTTGGCAATCCATGGCGAGATAAAGACTCTGCGCGGTACTTCTTGCCAGACACCATGCCTGACGTGCCTATCCTTTATGTCGGTGCTGGAATGCCTGCGGATTACGTCGCTCGGATTTGCGGGTCGAAAACAAAGGGATTGATCATTGCAGGTGCTGGGGAAGGCAATATGCCTGAGGCCGTTCGACAAGCATTGAAGGAGTTGGCAGACAATGGCCTTATTATTGTCCGCGCCAGCCGAGTGGATGAAGGTTTGGTCGACCGCGAGCCCCAAGACACATCCAACAAATTCGTCGCTGCACGGGCGCTCAATCCGCAAAAAGCGAGGATACTCCTTCAGGTGCTAATCGCAAATGGGAAAGGCGACCTAAACCCAATCCAGGCCGCCTTCGATAACCCTTAACTCCAAGGCGTGACGAGGTACTTCTCGCCAGTTTTCATCTGGCGGTAGTCTGAAATCGCGTCTTTTGTCAGCATCTCTTGCAAGTTCACCTTAGCTTTATAGCTTGAAGCGAATGTTGTCGTCAGATTCTGTTGCACGCGCGTGCGCATCTTGACCACTGTTTCCATGCCGACGCGTTGCAGGAATGGTGTTAGCAGCCAACCTTGGACGCACCATTGCAGCCCATAGCTGGGCGTGAGCACAGTTGGGCTCAGATCAAGCCGACCATAAACGTACATCTTCTTGTCTTGATTGGAGCCATAGCGTGAGTATTCACTCATCTGGCTGGCAGCGACCCGTTCCATCGCCTTCAACACCTTGTCAGTGTTTTGACCACCTCCAATCGGATCAAAACCGAGGAAGGCACCTGTATCCGCAATCGCTGCGCGAAGGTTTTCTCCGTATCCGTTCTCGGATGAGTTCACGATATGCGTTGCGCCGATTTTTTGCAGCAATTCGACATGGTCCTGACGGCGAACAATATTAACGATTTTCATGCCATCTTCGAGGCAAATCTTGTTGAGCATCTGGCCAAGGTTTGATGCAGCGGCAAGGTGGACGATCGCGTCATGGCCTTCCATGCGCGCTGTCTCGACAAAACCCAAAGCTGTCATCGGGTTCACAAAACTTGACGCGCCTGTTTCCGCATCGTGATCACCCAGGGGCAAGCACATCATTGCGTCGGCAATGGCATACTGGCTAAAAGCATGGCCCGGAACGCAGGCGACGCGCGCGCCCATAAGAGCTTTTGCCATATCGCTGTCGCCTGTCGCGACAACAGTGCCAGCGCCCTCATTGCCTGCCTCAAGCCGCTGACCATGGCGACCTTTTTGACCGGTGAGGAAGGGCTCGGGCATTCGTGCCACGACTTTGCCAGGTGAATACTCAGCATGCTCGAAATCTGCAGCGCTTGTGAGGATTGCGAGGTCTGACGGATTGATGGGGGCCGCTTCCATTTTGACGAGCACTTGGTTGCCCGTTGGCTCAGGAAAGGTTTCTTCCACCACTTCCAAAGTTAGCGCGCCCTCGGCCGAAAGCGTGGTGTAAAGTTTGTGTCCGGTCGTTGTCATGGCGTGCATCCTCTCAATTAATTTGAGTATCCGCTACGCTTGCGATGACATAATAGCCAGAGTGACGTGAGGTAAGGACGCAGCGGTTACTCGCCTGGATAAATCGCTTCTACAAAATACAGCCCGTGTGCCGGCGCATTGTGCCCCAGTGCCTGCCGGTTGCGCGCGGCCAATGCCTCGCCAATTTGCTCTTCGGTCCAAGTGCCCGTTCCAACCATTTTTAAGCTGCCGACGATGCTGCGCACTTGATGGTGAAGGAAGCTGCGTGCAGCGACATGGACGTGGATTTCATCGCCATGGGGGCCTTGAGCGCGCACCACATCTACCCGGTCAAGCGTTTTGACAGGGTCCTTTGCTTGGCACCTGACGGATCGAAAGGTGGTAAAATCATGCTCACCGACCAGCGCTTGTGCAGCCCGGTGCATGGCATCTGCATCCAATCTTGGCGCTACTTGCCAAACTCGGTTGGCATCAAGGGTTAGCGGGCTGCGGCGATTTGCTATTCGATAAAGATAGCGCCGCCCGATGCATGAAAACCGCGCGTGCCAATCATCCGCAACAATCTGGCAATCGGTAACCGCGATTGGGTTGGGGCGCAGATGAGCATTGAGCCCTTCCATCAGGCGAAACGCGGTCAGGTCCTTTTCAACATCCATGTGGCTGCGCATTGCCAAAGCATGGACACCTGCATCTGTGCGTCCCGCGCTCAGCATTTGCACATCTTCGCCCGTGATTGCTTTGGCTGCATCTTCGAGCGCGCTTTGAACGCTTGGCCCATGCTTTTGCCGCTGGAGACCCATGAAGGGCGTCCCATCAAATTCTAGTGTGAGCGCGAAACGTTTCACGTAAGGACCTTGCCGACTTCTACGGGCCGCCCGCGAAGAAAATCTGCTCTTTCCATTGCAGGCTTACCTGCGCGTTGAAGGCGGGCAGGTCGGATTGCATCTGTCCCGCATGCTATAGCAAAATCGGTATCCAACACTTCGCCCGACGCGCCTGAAGCCTGTTCCAGGTCCGCCAGCAGCACTTTCACGCGTTCGGTATCCTCGCCATTTTTAAGTTCAAACCACGCTCCAGGAAAGGGTGCTAAACCCCTGATCTTGCGTTCGATCACCTCGGCGCTCTGGGACCAATCAATGCGCGCCTCGGATTTATCGATCTTGGGCGCATAAGTTGATGCGGCATCGTCCTGAGCCTCAGGTGGAAATGCTGACATGTCAGCCAGAACATCGACCATTGCCTGAGCGCCTATCGCGGCCAATTCATCGGTCAGTTCTCCCGTTGTCTTGCGCGAAATGGGTGTTCGCACGACATGGAGCATGGGTCCAGTATCGAGGCCCGCCTCCATTTGCATGATCGTCACGCCCGTCTCCTTATCGCCTGCCATCACAGCGCGGTGAATGGGGGCAGCTCCTCGCCATCGCGGCAGGATTGACGCATGAATATTTATGCAGCCAAATTTGGGTGCATCCAGCACTTCCTGCTTCAAAATCAGGCCATAAGCGGCCACTACCGCCACATCGGCGTTTAGGCTCGCAAAGGCTCGCTGTTCCTCCTCTGGGCGCAAGCTTAAAGGCGAGCGAACGGGCAAACTTAGTCCTTCAGCTGCAACCTGAATGGGAGAAGGGCGTAGTTTTTTGCCCCGCCCAGCAGCACGTGCCGGTTGAGTGTAAACGCACACGATTTCGTGGCCTGCTTCGTGCAAGGCACGCAAAGCAGGGACAGCGAAATCGGGCGTTCCCATAAAGATGATGCGCATAAATGGCTGCTCACGCTTTGTTACTAACGCGCCAGCCCCTATCTCTCCCCCTATGGCATCGCAAGAGATCGAAGCGCTATCGCAAATTTTGGCAAAGCTGCCGGGCTTGGGGCCGCGTTCTTCGCGAAGGGCTGTGTTGTGGCTGGTGAAAAATCGCGATCACGCTTTGCCGGCTCTGTTGGAAGCGCTTGATGCCGTGTCCGAGACGCTCGTCGAATGCTCGACATGCGGCAATGTCGACACGCACGATCCATGCGGCATTTGCTCAGACCATCGCAGGGACGCAACCAGCCTGTGCGTGGTGGAAGATGTAGCGGATGTATGGGCCTTGGACCGGGCAAGACTGTTTCAGGGGCGCTATCATGTATTGGGCGGCAAGCTGTCTGCGCTTGATGGAATTGGCCCAGAGGACCTTAACATTGCAAGCCTTTTGGACAGAGTGGCCGATGGTGCCATTGATGAAGTGGTGCTGGCGATGAATGCAACTTTGGAGGGGCAAACGACTGCACATTACCTTATCGAGCGGCTGGAGGAACACAAAGTGCGGATCACGCAGTTGGCACATGGCCTGCCTGTGGGTGGGGAGCTCGATTACTTGGACGAAGGGACGCTAGCGCAGGCGCTAAGGGCACGGCGACCGGTCAGATAATCGATCAATTTGATCGAACCATTGCGATTGAATCCCGATCCAAACCAGCCTATTTAATGCGCATGGCTATTCGCGAAATCCTTGAAGCGCCCGATCCGCGCCTGAAAATCGTCTCGTCGCCCGTCGAACCGGATGAGTTTGACGATGACCTGAAAACCCTTGTCGATGACATGTTTGAAACCATGTATGCTGCGCCCGGCATAGGCCTTGCCGCCATTCAGGTGGGCGTACCCAAAAGGTTGCTCGTCATTGACTTGCAAGAGCCTGACATGGACGCAGAACCCATCGTCGAGGAATGCGGTTCGGGCTGTTGCGAGCCAGTAACCCGCCAGCCTGTAATCAACAATCCGCGCGTATTCGTGAACCCAGTGATTGTCGATCCGGCAGCAGAAATGTCGACTTATCAGGAAGGCTGCCTTTCGGTCCCGGAAGTCTTTGCCGATGTAGATCGTCCTGCGACTTGTACGGTCAAGTACCAGGATATGGAAGGCAATCATCACGAGGAAGCCCTTGAAGGGATGATGGCTACCTGCCTGCAACACGAGATGGACCATCTTGAGGGCATTCTGTTTATCGATCACCTGTCGCGATTGAAGCGATCAATGGCCCTGAAGAAGCTCAAGAAGATGAGGCAGGCGGCCTAAGTCGGGGAAATCCGGCAAGGGTCCCTTGTTCCCACTATGTTCCATGCTATACAACAGTATGGAAAACCCGATTCTTCTTATTGCAACCCTGATCGCTGGCCTCGCCTTTGGAGGTTGTGCCGCGTGGTTTCTTGCCTCGCGACCTGTGGCGGATTTGCGCGCACGGCTTGATGCTCGGGAAGAGGATTTTAAGCGGGCGGGGGCTGAGCTTGGCCATGCCCAGATTGAATTGGCCTCCGCCAAAGAACGGGCTGGGCGAGTGGACGCGTTGGCCGAGCAGTTGGAAATGGCGCGGGAAGAACGCGCGCAATTGGCGGAAAGCCTTGCGGCTCTGGAGACGCAGGCCAAGGAGCGTGAAAAGAGTTTTATTGATCAAAAGCGTGTGCTGGTCGAAGCGCGCGAGGAATTGCTCAATCAATTCAAAGCAACAGGCGCCGAAGTTCTGCAAAAGAATCAGGAGGATTTCCTGCGCCGCGCGGAACAGCGCTTCAAACAGTCCGAGGAAACGGGCGAAGCAAAGATCAAGGCTCTCCTTAGTCCTGTAGGTGAGCGGCTGCAGATGTACGAAAAGCAGGTCGAATCGCTTGAAAAACAGCGTGCAGACGCATTCTCGAGCCTGAACCGCGAAATTGAATTGATGCGCCATTCACAAGAGCAGGTGCGTAAAGAGGCCCAGCGACTGGGCAATTCCTTGACGAATGCACCCAAGGCGAGAGGGCGATGGGGTGAGCAGCAACTTAAGAACCTTCTCGAGCAAGTTGGCTTGGCCCAGCATACCGATTTTGAACTCGAAGCCTCGATTGAGACAGAAGAAGGCCGTCTTCGACCGGATGCCATTGTCCGCATTCCGGGCGGCAAGGTTCTGGTGATCGATGCGAAAGTCTCTTTGAACGCTTATCAGGCTGCATTTGAAGCAGATGAGGATGAGGCGCGCGATGCAGCTCTTGCCGATCATGTCCGCTCCATGCGCAACCATGTTCAGCAATTGGGCGCAAAGGCTTACCAAGCGCAATTCGAAGACGCTCCTGATTACGTTGTGATGTTCGTGCCGGGTGAGCACTTTGTTGCCGCTGCATTGGAGTCAGATCCCACTCTATGGGACTTTGCCTTTGAACGCCGCGTCCTGCTGGCCACGCCCACCAATTTGGTCGCGATTGCACGCACTGTTGCTCAGGTCTGGAGACAGGACGGCCTTGCTAAGGAAGCGCAGGAAATCGGCCGCATGGGTGCAGAACTCTACGATCGTCTTGCTGTAACTGCTGAACACCTTAAACGGGTTGGCGGAGGGCTCGAGAGCGCAGTCAACAATTACAACAAGTTCGTGGGCAGCTTTGAACGCAACGTCCTGTCTTCGGGCAAACGTCTAGCGGAAAAAGGCGTTGAGATCGGTAAGCGCGAAATCGACGATGTGCCACTTGTCGAGAACACCCCGCGCTACAATGCGGCTGACGCAGCTTTGGTAGACGAGACGGAAGCCGACACCGCCAGCGATCAGGAAGCCAAGGCGAGTGTGGGCGAAGCGGAGGCATTCATGCTTTCGGAAGAAAAAACTTAGCGCAATAAGCTGATCCACGATCTATCAAATTTGTCCATAAGAGAGACAATTGGATCAATTCAATCGTTCTGAACCGATTTTTGCCAACACTTCATACGCCAAAACTGCACCTGCAACCGCTGCATTCAATGAGTCTGCGCGCCCCAGCATAGGCATGGTAACGCGCAGATCGCATTCAGCCTCGTAATTTTCTGGTAAACCTTGGGATTCGTTACCGACAAGAATAAAGCACGGCGCCTCGTAAGGTGCTCCGCGAAAAGGCACAGCATCGCGCAGGCTTGCCGCGACCAATTGACCATCGCCACCTCGCAGCCATGGTACAAATTCCTCCCAGCGTGCATGTCCAACTCTCTGTGTGAACACGGCTCCCATACTGGCGCGAACCGCTTCGGCGCTGAATGGGTCTGCGCAATCATCGATCAGTATCAACCCGCCCGCACCAACAGCATCACCGGTTCGCAGCATTGTGCCAAGATTGCCTGGATCACGCAGGTCCTGGGCAACAAGCCAAATTGAAGCACTCGTGCGATCAATCTTATCAAGGCCGGTATCCCATTCATCAAACACGCCAAGAACGGTCTGCGGATTGGATTTGCCGGTGATTTTGGCGAGTATATCGGGGGTCGTGGAAATGACTTCGCCGCCCGCTGCCAACACCGCATCTTCAATTTGATTTAGCAACCGATGCGGAGTTCGCCCACCAAGCTCTGCCGGTGCCAGCACCAATTCTGATGGCAGACGAGAACAATTGCGCGCATCCTCAAGCAGTCTCAAACCCTCGACAAGGAATTGTCCTGAGCGCTTGCGATGTTTTTTATCGCGAAGACTGCGCCAGAATTTTACGCGCGTGTTTGAAAAACCGGATATGTGCGTGCGGGTCATCGTGTTTGAAACGGTTGGAATAAATTCGAGATCAGCCTCACGGGCTATTCCTCACCAAAACCATCTTCCACCAACGCCACAAGCTCGGCGAGGATGGGTTCAGCATTCTCACCTTCAACGATCAAATCAACGTCGTGGCCCTTAGCTGCGCCCAGCATCATGAGCCCAAGAATTGACCCGCCAGCCGCCTCGTTCCCATCTTTTGCCACTCTTACACAGACGCCGTCCGGGAGGGCAGCGACAGCGCCTACGAACTTTGCGCTCGCACGCGCGTGCAGGCCGCGTTTGTTAACGATCGTGACGGTTTGACGCAGCCCGCTCATCTCTTCACTCTCAGCCCTTGCCGCCCGATGCGCGTTCTGGCTCAGGTTCGCAGGCTCCATCGCCTTTCGAACCGCAGCCTAACAATTCGCTTGCCACGGTAATGTAATTGCGCCCTGCAGATTGCGCCGCTTCCACAGCGTCATTGACTGACATGGATTCGCGCGCTCCAGCAAGGCGGATAAGCATTGGCAAGTTAATGCCCGCAATCACTTCGACACTGCCCTTATCGAGCAAAGAGATCGCAAGGTTAGAAGGCGTTCCTCCAAACAAATCGGTAAGAACAATGGTTCCTGCGCCTTGATCGACGCGATCAATTGCGCCCGCAATGTCTGCGCGCCGCTCTTCCATGTCGTCATTGGGGCCAATACAGACGGTTTCGATGGCATCTTGCACGCCAACGACATGTTCCATGGCTTCAACGAATTGCTCAGCAAGACGGCCATGCGTTACCAGGATCAGTCCGATCATGTGTGAAATGAAACCCGTTTATACCTTGTCAAAAGAGCCTAAAAAGGCGCAGCGCTTATATTGTTGCCAATTCTGGTTCAGCGCCTGTCGCGTTCGATTTCATCAGCGGCGCGGGAACTTAAATTGCGATGGCGGACAGTGGGCGAAAAGCCTTCGTCGCGCAAGCCTTTGGCCATCCGTTCAGCTGTGTAGACAGATCTATGTCTCCCTCCGGTACACCCAAAGGCAACGTGGACATATGCCTTTCCTTGCGTTCTGTAGCGGGGAAGCATGTCGATCAAGAGATCACGTATCTGGTTGAAAACTTGAGAAAAGGCGGGGTCACTCTCGATGTGGTCGCCAACAGGTTTGTCCTGACCGGTCAATTCTCGCAGGCCATCCACCCAATGGGGATTGTCCAAAAATCGCATGTCGAAAACCAGGTCAGCGAGCGGCGGCATTCCGCGTGCAAAGCCAAAGCTGGATATCGTCAAGGTCATCTCGCTTGTTTCATGCCCGCCAAACATGTTTCGGACATGCTGCTGAAGCTCATTGACCGATAGCGCGGTGGTGTCGACGACCACGTCTGCCCAGCGTCGAAGGGGCTCCAACAGTTCACGCTCTGCGGAAATACCATCGTGTACAGGGCGGCCCTGTGCCATTGGGTGGCGACGACGTGTTTCGTTATAGCGCCGTTCAAGTTCCGCGCCGGCGCAATCGATATACATAAAGGTGACGGCCAGATCTTCGCGCGTAGTGAGCTCTTTGACCAAGCTGACGATATCTGAGGGAACAAACCCTCTGGTGCGCGAATCAAAGCCAATCGCCATGGGAGAGCGTTGAGGATTTGCTTGCTGTTCAGGCTTTGCAACCAAGCGTTTGAGCAACCGAACCGGAAAATTGTCGATCGTTTCCCAGCCCAGATCTTCCAGTACATCAAGAGTGGTAGATTTGCCTGCTCCAGAAAGGCCGGTAACGAGCAACAGCCGTTGAGGGCCTTGCGCTGCATTGGCTTCGTTTGAGGCTAGTGGCTGATCCATACTCAATCGTACGCATTGGGGGCGTGGAGGCAAGAGCCAAAACCGAGCGACCTTCTCAGTTTTCTTGAGCAAGCAATAGCCTCTTGAGCGATGAGATGCCTAGATGCCATGTTTTCGTAATGCCCACTCCGCCCTTTGCGCACTCGCTAAAGGGCTTATGTCGAACGGCAAAACGGGAATTGCGCCGCCAAGCAATGCGCGCGTTTGCAGCACTTCAGGAAGCCGATCAATCCGTTCTCTTGCGATTTTGCCAAGTGAGAGGATGAGACTAACCGGCACATTTGTCTGCGTTTGGACTTCGAAGATTCCTATCCCGCGAAGTTCGATAAGCCCTTTGATGTTGGGTGGCGGGCACGCAAGCGGAGGGCTTTGTGATGTTGGTACGAGGCGAACCGCGTCATCACCAATCAACGTCGCTCCTCGATCAATCAATGCCAATGCAAGCGAAGACTTTCCAGCTGCGGGAGGGCCTTCAATAAGCAAAGCGCGGCCATCGATCGCAACTCCGCTTCCTTCGAAGATCATGTTATTGGCCACGTGCGATCGTCTTACCGCGCAGCAGGTAAACGCAAGCACAAGCAGGCGCCGCTTTTTCCATCAGGCCTTGCCTGCGCAGTAAGCGAACCATCATGAGCTTCGGCAATGGCGCGGCCTATTGCGAGCCCAAGCCCGGAGTGGTTGCCAAAGTCTTCCTCATCCGGGCGCACAGAGTGAAAGCGGTGAAATACTTTTTCGCGGGAATCTTCGGGAATGCCGGGGCCTGTATCGCACACTTGTATAGTGACGCATTCGCCATCGTTTTCGATCTTGACCTCGATGGGAGCTGCGGGCGGGGAGAAGGAGACGGCATTGTCGAGCAGATTTTCGACTACACGCTCCAGCCTGACACCGACTCCAAAAACGTTGGCTGCATAACCGCGCGCGTCCAATTCAATTGGGCGGCCTGCATTTTCTGCGCGGCTCTCTCTGCTACCTATGATCGCGCGTACAAGGTCAGCCATATCAATCTGTTCAAATGTCGCGCGCGACATCTCAGCATCGATCCGGCTCGCATCGGAAATTTCGCTGACCAATCGGTCTATCCGGCGGACATCGTGCGTGACGATCTGGAGTAACTCTTCCCTAAGTTCAGGGTCATCGACACGGGGCAGAGATTCCACAGCGCTGCGCAGGCTGGCAAGTGGGTTTTTGATTTCGTGCGCAACATCGGCGGCAAAACTATCAACTGCATCAATCCGGTGGCGCAGCGCGCTGGTCATATCGGAAAAGGCGCGGGCGAGCAGTCCGATTTCATCGCTCCGCTGTGGTAGACGTGGGACTTCCACTTCGCGTTCACGCCCCTGACGAACCCTGACTGCAGCATTTGCAAGGGCCCGCAACGGCGTAACGATGGTTCGTGCCAGAAAAAGTGACAGCAGCGCGGATGCGAAGAGAACGAGCATCACAGCGAATCCCAGCGCTGAGCGTGCGGCTCGAACGCTTTCAGTAATATCGACCGGATTACGGACAGTCAGGAGTGTCGCCCCGTTCAAGCCAACCGGGGCGGCTGCCGTGATTACCGGGCTGCCATCGGGCCAATCATACAGTGTGATTTGGCTCAGCCCTTCCTCTCTTGCACGCGCCAGTTCTGGCCAAGCATCGGCCTGAACAGCTTCGGGTTCAACGTAGTCGGGAACCGGTTCTGAGCTCACAATTGTGTCGACTGTTCGATCAAGCCATCGCGCGAATTGCTGGTCCCAGTTATCGTCACTGATATCGTTAAACTGAAAAGCAGGTTCATCAAGCGCGAAACTGTCCGCCCATAGCCGCCCTTCGGCATCGAACATTCGCAGGCGCAGACTTTGTTCTTTACCGATCTGAACAAGCAACGCTTCTTGTCGCTCCAACGTCGCACCAGCAAGAGCTTCCGCAGTGATCTGTGCTTCAATGCGCGCGAGTTTAAAGCGCTCATCGATGAGCTGCGTCCGATAGACATCAAGGTAGAACAGCCCACCGCCCAAAAATGCGAGTGGCAAAATATTCACGACGAGGATGCGTGCAGTGAGGGCAAAACGCCCTGTTGTTGTCAGTTTTTCCGGCGCGCGACGAACGGGAGGGGGATCGCCGCTTTCGGCAAGTTTACTTTGTTCAGCCATCGGTGAAACTGTAGCCGGCTCCATAAAGAGTATCGATCGCCCCAAATTGCGGATCGACCATTCGAAACTTGCGTCGCATGCGTTTGATGTGGCTGTCGACGGTCCGGTCATCAACAAAGATATCGTCCGGATAGGCGGCATCCATCAATTGATTGCGACTTTTGATCACACCGGGGCGAGCCGCGAGCGCTTCCAAAATCAGAAATTCGGTCACGGTCAAACTGACTGGCAAATTGTTCCAAGTTACGTGATGACGCGCAGGGTCCATGTAAAGACGTCCGCGATCGATGATCGACGGTGTAGCTTCCGGTTCGGCGGTTTCATTACCAAATGTCCTGCCAGGATCGGCTCTGCGCAGGATTGCGCGTATCCTTGCCGTGAGGAGGCGCAGACTGAAAGGTTTGGCGATGTAATCATCTGCACCCAGTTCAAGGCCAGCCTCTTCATCAGCTTCATCATCTTTGCTGGTAAGAAAAATGACGGGTAGAGCGGTGTGCTCTCGTACCCTGCGCAGCAATTCCATCCCGTCCATTTTCGGCATTTTAATATCGAAGACGGCGAGATCTGGAGGGTTTTCAATCAGAGCGTTGAGCGCAGCCTCACCATCGGAATACAACCGGGTTACGAAACCTTCAGCCTGTAAAGCGATCGAGACCGTCGTAAGGATATTTCGATCATCGTCGACAAGAGCAATTTCGAATGTCTCATCGCGCGGTGCGTTTTCTTGCTCGCTATTCTTCATATCTGGATCAACGGAAGCTGTGTAGTCTGTCGAAGCTGGAAGATCCGTGTCGTGGTGGTCGGACATTGTTGGTGTCTCAATCGACATTTGTGGGCTCCTCATGACACGGCTCATCGCGCGTTCTGTTTTGGATTAGCGGTATGTGAAGGGTTAAACAATCGCGGCCATACAAAACAGGGCCACAACCTGTTCTGAATAACCATGCAACAAGGCCAACATACGTCCCAATCATTGCAACTCACCCTACTCGATTGGGTAGGTCTAGCCCATTTGAACAGCTTTACGGTGAAGTAGCCGCGCAGTATGGACCTTGTACGGATTGGGATCTGATCAACATCGACTCGGCGATCGTGCTCTCCCCCAGGCCTGTTGGTCTGAGCAATTCTTCAATCCGCGGCAAACGGGTTCGACACAGGAGAACACTTTGACACCGCTCGCCCATTCGCTGGCTGCTCAGGGCATCAATGCTACAGCCGACATTCACCCCAATCTTGGCACTGCTGCCCTGATCGAAGCATCTATCGCCAATGACGAAGGTGCGCTTTCAAAAGATGGTGCCCTGGTGGTTCAAACCGGCGCTCACACAGGTCGCAGTGCCAATGACAAGTTCATCGTGCGCGACGCCGAAACCGAAGACACGGTTTGGTGGGGCAAAGTAAACAAAAGCATGACGCCTGAGCACTTTGCGGCGCTCAAAGAAGACTTCATGGCTTCAGTCGCCAAGAAGGACACGCTTTATGTCGCTGATCTATTCGGCGGTTCGCAACCTGAGCATCGCGTGAATGTGCGGGTTATCAATGAGCTTGCATGGCACAATCTGTTTATCCGCACTTTGCTTGTTCGTCCAAGCGCGGACGAGCTTGCTGATTTTGCTCCTGAATACACAATTATCGATCTGCCCAGTTTCCGCGCGGACCCAGAACGTCACGGCACGCGTAGTGAGACCGTGATTGCTGTCAATCTGTCTGAAAAGCTCATCCTAATCGGCGGCACCAAGTATGCAGGCGAGATGAAGAAGAGTGTCTTTGGCATTCTCAACTATTTGCTCCCGACCAAGGGCGTTATGCCTATGCACTGTTCAGCCAATATAGGCGCTGACAACAAGACGGCTGTCTTCTTTGGGCTTTCCGGCACTGGCAAGACAACGCTTTCTGCCGATGCCAGCCGCACATTGATTGGCGATGATGAGCACGGCTGGTCGGACACGGCTGTCTTCAATTTCGAAGGCGGTTGTTATGCGAAAATGATCCGTCTTAGCGAAGAGGCAGAGCCTGAAATCTACGCCACTACAAAGCGTTTCGGCACCGTTCTTGAAAACGTAGTAATGGACCCTGTCACGCGTGAGCTTGATTTCGACGACAATGCGCTCGCGGAAAACACGCGCGGTGCATATCCGATCGACTTCATCCCGAATACGTCCGAGAAAAACCTAGGTCCTGTCCCTGCAAATGTTGTGATGCTTACTGCTGATGCATTCGGCGTGCTGCCTCCAATTGCGCGATTGACGCCTGAGCAGGCAATGTATCACTTCCTGTCTGGCTATACTGCCAAGGTTGCGGGCACCGAGATTGGTGTGACCGAGCCAGAGGCGACGTTCTCAACCTGCTTTGGCGCGCCATTCATGCCGCGCCATCCCAGCGTTTACGGCAACCTTTTGAAAGAGCGTATTGCCAAAGGTTCTGTGCAATGTTGGCTGTTAAACACCGGCTGGACTGGTGGAAAATACGGCATTGGCAATCGGATGCCTATCAAAGCAACGCGGGCGCTTTTGAATGCTGCGCTTGATGGCGATCTGGATAATGTCGAATATCGCCAAGATCCAAACTTTGGTTTTGATGTGCCTGTTCACGTGCCTGTTCTCGCGAAGGCAGGCATAGACCAGACGATCCTCGACCCGCGCAGCACCTGGGCTGATAAAGATGGTTATGATTCAACCGCGCTGAAACTCGTTCAGTTGTTCATTGACAATTTCGCCGAATTTGAAGCGCATGTGGATGAAGGCGTTAGAAAGGCCGCGCCGGTTGCTGCATAAGCCAATCTCGGTTTAATTTTGTAAAAGGCCTCGTTTGTGTTGGAACGGGGCCTTTTCTTTTGCCCCTGCTGGGCGCACACTTAACCTCTAAGGATTCGCGCTGTACAATGATGAGCGGTGTAAACGAAAGGGATTACAATGAGCATACTTGACGGAATTATGAAGCAAGTCGCCGGATCACCGGATACCGTTGCCAGCCTTGCCGAGAAAGTCGGTATCGATCCTGCGATGGCGGAAAAAGCTGTCGCAGCACTTGGTCAATCGCATGCAGAAGATGGCGACACGGTTGAATTGGCAGCTGAGAAAACCGGCATGGATACAGGCGCATTGAGCGGAATAATGGAGCAGCTGGGCGGCGAAGGGGCATTGGGCGATATCGCTGGCAAAATTCAGGAAGGCGGCGCGGGCGGTCTTTCAGGAATTGTGGGGATGCTTGACCGTGATGGTGATGGCAATCCGCTCAATGATATCGCAGGCATGGCATCAGGTCTGTTCGGCAAGAAGTAGACGGCACAGGCGATCGGTGCCCATGGGGTGCCGGTCGCGCTCGTTTAGCTTAAAATGAAATTGTGAAGGGGAGGTAGGTCATGAGCCTTGCTCAAATGCTGCAACAATCAGGCGCGATTACATCGATGGCGCGCGAACTCGGGATTGATGAAGGCACAGCGAAAACTGCTGCGGGTGCGTTGTTGCCTGCAATTGTCGCCGGCATGGGACGCAGCGCGACAGGGGGCACGACTACGCCAGAACCTTTGGGCGGATTGGGCAGCCTGGCTGGAGCCATCCTTGGTGGTGGGAGCTCGGGAGGCGCCGCCGCCTCGGGCGGGATTGGCGGAATGCTTGGCGGGGCAATGCTAGATGCAGTGCTTGGCAGCAGCCCGACGCCATCTCAGCCTGGCAATGACATCCTCGGAAACATCTTTGGTAGCAAAGATGTAAGTCGATCTGTCGCCGGTGAAGTTGCATCGCTGACGGGACTTGACGAAGGGATGCTCAAAAAAATGCTTCCGATCCTTGCGATGGCTGTTGCTGGTTATCTTGCGAAATCAGCCGGTGGTGGTGCGGGATCATCTGCCTCAAGTGGAGGTGGCGGAAGTCCACTTGGCGGTATTCTCGGCTCGATTGTGAGCGGCATGATGCGGTAAGAAGACTTGCGAAAGGCGCTGGAATTCAGTGGTTAAGCCCGCTGAATTCCACTGCTGCCGGCTCCGCTAAACCTTCGCCAGTTTCTTGATCTGACACACCTTCCGCTTCATCATTAGATGCGGTCACATCAGTCCGCGTCCCTTCAATTCCATCAGCCGTTCGTCGGTGCGGGCTCTTAAGCTATCTAGTTTAGCTGCGTGCTTCGGAGATATACCGGCTCACCGTTCTATCAACGACATCGAGTGGAGAATTCCCTCCGAGAATGACGGCGGTGTTGAACGCCTTGAAATCGTAAGCATCGCCCAATGCGGCTTCTGCCCGCGTGCGGTGGCGGACAATTTCAGAATGGCCGATTTTGTAGCCGCAGGCTTGACCCGGCCAGCTGCAATAACGGTCTACCTCAGAGGCGACTTCCTGCTCTTTTGAGCCATTGCGTGTCACAAAGAAATTGCGCGCCTGTTCGCGTGTCCAGCGTTTGTGGTGGAGGCCGGTATCTACAACCAAGCGACATGCGCGAAAAGCGAGAGCTTGCAAATATCCAAGCCGCCCGACCTTAAACTCATCGTACGCGCCGAGTTCGTCCGCCAATTGCTCAGCATAAAGCGCCCATCCTTCTGAAAACGCATTAAAGGCAAGGATGGAGCGGATCAGAGGCAACCGGTTGGAATAGGCTGCTTCCCAGACGTGACCTGGTATCGCTTCGTGGAAAGTGAGATCGGGCAGGTCGTATTTGCGGTGCAGATCTGTGTCGCGCAGATTGATCCAGAACCGGCCTGGAATGGACCCATCCTTGCTGCCGCCTCCTCCATAGGCACCGGGCGCACCCAATTCCTCAGAGATGGGAATACGGCGCACTTCGAATGGAGGGTCGACCAATTGTGTGAACGCGCGCGGCATTTGCGCTTTGATGTAGTCTACTTGGTCGCCGATAAAGTCCATGATCTCTGCGCGGCCTTTATCGCCGGGTGCAAATTGGTAGCGCGGATCCTCGGACAAGGCCTGCATCCGTTCGCCCACTGTGCCTTTGGTGTAGCCGATTTCCTGCAGGATCGGCTCCATACGACTGTGGAGCTGGGCGAGCTCATCCAGGCCTTGTTCGTGGATTTCATCAGCGGACAGCGTGGTGGTCGTTGATGCGCGATTGGCCCAATTGTACCATTTCTCGCCATCAGGCTGTGCCCAGATTCCGGCATCGGATTTTGCTAGCCCGCGCTGTGTTTTGAGTTCTTCCAATTGCCGCTGGAGCGCGGGCACAACATCGCCTGCCACAATGCCGTAGGCGTATTCGCCTTTTTCGCCGAGAGCCGCTTCGCCCAAACTTTCAACAATTTGAGTAGTCAGTGCGCTGGTATAGGCACCGCCAGTGGATGCGTCTTTGATTGAGGATTCCATCTGGGCGATGGCTTTATCGAGCAGGAAATCAGGCGGAATTACACCAAGCCCGCGCGCGGACTGCATTTGCTCAGTCTCGCCATCCAGTACAGCTGGTATCTGTGAGAGGCGGTTGAGATAGTGGTAGATATCTTCTTCAGTCTTAACGGGCTGAGAAGAAGACATAAAGCGCGGCAAATCAATATACGCACCGACATTCTGGATCACCACGTATGGCGCATTGCGCCAACTTCCAACGGCGATATCGCCGTAGGGCAGATCCATCCCTTCCAGGGCGTTGGAAAAGGCGCTTTCCACCACCTGAAAACTGGTCGCTTGATCAGGAGTGAGGTTTTCCTTGGGAAATTTGCGCGCATCCTCACGCAGTTCTTTCAACGTGGCCTTGTATTTATTGCGCCCTTCCATGCCAGGTGTGGACAAAGTCCCACGCCATGCGCCATATTTGCCTGTATCGACGCCAAGCTCGGTCGCCCGCATGGGTTCGTGCGCGAGCATGCGATAGCCGATTTCCTCCAGCATGGCGTCCGGGCTTAAAAGAGCCATAGGAGTGGCGTTTTCTGATGTGGCCACGGCAGTGGCGCAACCGCCCAGGACGCCCGTACTGATAGCCAATGTAGAAACGCCGCCAAGCCCACCAAGGGCTTCGCGGCGCGTAATGTTGTGTTCCATGTGTTGCATGGCCGCAATCTCTATCGCGGGCCATGCAACAGTTCAACAGATGTTAACTGGCTTAGTTTTTGAGCTCGTCGGGAACGATCCCACCAGCATCGGCAAGCGCTTTCATAACCGATTTGTGAAGCGCGATATTGTCTTCAGCAGAGCCTGAATAATCGGTGTTGCCCATTTCCACCGCGAGCTCCTTGCGGTTCGCATAGCTTGGATCGAGCCGGAGAAGTTTCATCAGATCCACGATTGAAGTTTTCCAATTGAGATCATCTGCACCCGGAATCGAACTGACGCGGGCGACAACATCGATTTCGCTGATTGCAGCGCGCTTAGGTTTTGCATCTGCTGGAGCCGCGGCTGGTGCTGCCTCCTGCTTTTCTTCTTCGTCGCCACCCCAGATGGCACTTTTGATTGAACTGAAAATTCCCATTTACTTCCTCCCATTTGACGAATTTTCTTAGACCTATCGGATTGCATCGACTTGTGCCAGTGGGCTGATGAGATTTGACATTCTGCTCAAAAGAAAGGTGCGCTTCCGATGGCAGATTTGGTGCTTTCGATCGTGATGCTGGCAGCAGTTGCGCTTGTCGCCGGGGCGTTTCTTTTATGGCGGCGCACAGGCGAGGCTAAGCAACCTGCGCTCATGATAGTCTTGGCGGTAATCGCAGTGGTGAATGTGCTGATTTGGACTTTGCCAACATCCGACGGTGAGCGACCGCTCGATAAAGCTCAACAGCTGGAGGAATAGAAGGCGGCACGCCGAGGTTAAACCAGCAGGCCTGCCGCCCGATTTTCTAAGGCAGTTTCCACGTAATTGCGCTTGAGAACTTTCCGGGTACTGCATTGCCACTACTATCCTTGGCAGGATCGAAACGCGCGCGTTTGGTCAGCAGAGTGCAAGTTGCCTCATCCAACGCGCTGTGGCCAGTGGATCGAGTGATAGAGCAATCGCTCACGCGGCCGGTTTTGCTGATTTCCAAGATGAAATTCGCAGTCCCCGAATATTCACGGCGGATCCAGCTAGACCTGTAGTCATTATCAGTCACCCAACCTCCCGGATTACCCTTTGGTCTTGCAGAGATTGGATCATAGGTTGGTGTCGGACGCGGGGCAGGCGGATCAATCCCGATGTCCACAGGACCAACCGGTCCGATGACGGTATCTGTGAAATCTGGCAATTTTGCGATTGGCCCGTTTGCTCCAAGATCAAGCGGTGCGATGGGCGCAGTGAAATCAGCAGGATCGGCTGGTCTTTGAGCTTGATTCGGCGTTGGCGTGTCGGCTGGTTTGGGTTCAGGCTCTGGCGGGATCGGCTCAATGATTTCAGGCGTCACGATAACGCCAGTTGGATTGGGAAGCGGTTTAGTCGTGATTACCGTCACGGCCAAACCCGCAATCAACACTGCGCCAAAAGCTGCCGGAACGCTCATTGCGCCCAGCATCGCAGCCGGGCTAGGCCTGTTCGCCTGTTTTGCATAATTCATGGGTGGTTCTCCTCTCTCGTCACGTGAGCCAACACGAAGAGACGGCGAATAGGGGAGCCGACCCTTCAGCTCATCGAAGAGGGTAGTCTCTCAAGTGTTTGTTTCCAAATAGTTTCGAGTTGCTGATTGCGACGGGTGTGCGATGTGAAACGGGTGTGCGAATTGAAATGTAGTGTATTGTTCGCACTCCATCCGGGCGGCGCCCCTGATGCAATCTCTAACGCTGGCTTCGTCGGGGTTTGAGCACCTGTGGTTGCGCGCTAGCCCTGTGGCTCACCTAAAGTTCGCGGTTGATTTGCGGAAGTGGCGGGGCACGGCACAGGGCGACGCAAGGCCGACCGGCCGCAGCAGCGACGCGACCTTCAGGCCGGATGAGCGAGGATTTCGCACGGCGGATGCCGTGCGAGCACAAGGCAACAATCAAATAACCTCTATTTGATTGGACAATCCGGCGACAGACGGAAATCGAGGTAGTTATCGACGCTGCCCATCATTTCTTCCATTTCATTTTCGAAGAAGTGGTTGGCGCGAGGGATTTCATCATGGTGGATAGTGATGTGCTTTTGCGTGCGCAATTTTTCGACCAGCTTTTGGACAGCGCTTGGCTGAACAACAGTGTCAGATGCACCTTGGACGAAGATGCCGCTTGCCGGACACGGGGCTAGGAATGAGAAATCATACATGTTTGCAGGCGGCGCGATCGAGATAAATCCGCGCACTTCGGGACGGCGCATCAGCAATTGCATGCCGATGAGAGCGCCGAAGGAATAGCCTGCGACCCATGTTGTCTGCGCTTCGGGGTGGACGGACTGTACCCAATCAAGCGCGGATGCGGCATCGGACAATTCGCCAATACCGCTATCAAAGGAGCCTTGTGAACGGCCCACGCCGCGAAAGTTGAACCGCAAAACCGCAAAACCGCGATCCACGAATGTCTTGTAAAGCCGTTGAACGATCCGGTCATTCATGGTGCCTCCGCCTTCGGGATGAGGGTGAAGGATCATGGCCACGGGCGCGCGCGGGCGCGGAGGAGGGGAGAAACGACCTTCAAGACGGCCCTCTGGACCGGGAAAAATGACAGATGGCATGAATGAACCTTGTTTATGAAAACGGCGCGATATGTCGGCTGACACTCGCGAATGCGCCGCCTATATAGAGATTAGTTTCATTCTGCAATTTTTTAAGAATCGTTCGCAATAAGTGCCCAGGCCACGCATCTATCTTGACCACGCCGCCACCTCGCCCCTGCGCCCCGAAGCACGCGCTGCGATGGAGGAGGGCTTTGCTATTTGGGCGAACCCGTCCTCGCCCCATGCGGAGGGGCGTAAGGCGAAACAGGCGCTCGAAGGTGCGCGTGATCGGATCAAGCGCGCGCTCGGTTGGGATGGCGAGGTGATTTTCACTAGCGGGGCGAGCGAGGCGCTTTGGATTGCATTGAACCGAGCAAAAATTGACCGCCGTATTGTGAGTGCCGTTGAGCATGATGCTGTGTTCAGAGCGGCGCCGGATGCTGAAGTGGTATGCGATGATACAGCGTTTGGCGCGGGCGCTCTGCTGGCGGTGCAGCACGTAAACTCCGAGACAGGCACGATCCACCCGGTCTCGCACTTGGCTAAGTCGGTCGGCGAGGGAGGTGCTGTAACTCTATCAGATTGCGCGCAAAGCGCTGGCAAGATTGCGCTTCCTGATGCTGATATGCTTGTCATATCGGCGCATAAGTTTGGCGGGCCTATAGGTGTGGGCGCATTGCTGGTGCGTGATTTCGGTTTGCTTAAACCCATGGGCGGGCATGAGCGAGGCTATCGTCAAGGGACAGAGAATGCACCTGCCGCGCTCGGCATGGCGGCGGCGATGGAGGCCGGTGATTGGGGGACCACTTCAGTTGATCGCAACGCGTTTGCGAGCGCGTTAGGCGAACAGGTGCAGGTTTTTGGCGAGCAATGCGACTACATCTATGCGCTAACACATCCCACGCTTTCCGCCCAAGCGCTCCTGATCCGCCTCGACGCGATGGGCTTTGCCGTATCAGCTGGCAGCGCATGTTCGTCTGGCACTCTTAAGAAAAGCAGGGTGCTCGACGCATTCGGCGTGCCTGACGATGTCGCTGCGTGCACTATTCGTGTCAGCATCGGATGGTCAACAACGCCGGATGAGCTTGAGCAGTTTGCCGAGGCTTGGCGTTCGTTATGCTAGCCAATACCATCATACTGAACTCGTTTCAGGATAACCCATCTTCCCCATTCCACCTGTTATCCTGAAACAAGTTCAGGATGACGTAATGGGCTGGAATGTGCATAGCCGCTCTATGATCTACCTCGATTACCAAGCCACGACTCCGCTCGCTCCTGAAGCGCGCGATGCGATGTTGCCTTGGCTGGATGGTCCGGGCGGCACGGGCTTTGGCAACCCGCATTCCCCGCATCGCATGGGGCGCCAGGCTGCGGCAGCGATTGAAGCAGCGCGCGAGAAAGTTGCCGCGCTCTTTCCCGCGGGCGGCAAGGTGATTTTTACCGGTGGCGCGACCGAAGCGCTAAACCTTGCTATTCGCGGTCTCGCATCGCGCAATATGGTGGCGCATTCCGCGATAGAGCATTCGGCTGTGGGTGATACAGCGGATAGTGCGGGGCAACGGCATATCCTTGATGTCGACAAGCACGGCATTTGTGACCCTGCCCAGGGCGTTCCGGGCAGCGTTGGCTTGATCGCAGTGATGCAGGCCAATAACGAGATTGGCACCATCCAACCTCTCACCCAATGGGCAAAAATCGCGAATGATATGGGGGCATTACTGCTGGTCGATGGCGTGCAGGCCTATGGCAAAATGCCACTGCCAAGTGAGGCCGATATGATCGCGATTTCCGCACACAAATTCCACGGCCCCAAGGGAGTGGGCGCTTTGTGGGTGCGCAATCCAAGCGTGCTCACCGAAGTGCAAACTGGTGGCGGTCAAGAACACGGCCTTCGTTCTGGTACTTTATCGCCAGCGCTCATTGCTGGGATGGGTGCGGCTGCACAAATGGCAGAGCAAAACATGGCCGCAGATGCTGCTCATGTCGAAGCCCTATGGACCCGCGCTCGCGAGCTTTTTAACGATTGGACGCTGAATGGATCAGTTACTGACCGCTACAAAGGCAATCTCAACATTCGCAAGCAAGGCATTGATGTTGCTAGGCTCATGTCAGATTGTCGCGACATAATGTTCTCCGCTGGCTCTGCGTGCGCAAGCGGATCGGGAAGGCCCAGCCATGTTTTGAAAGCCATCGGGCTAAGCGATGGGCAAGCAAAATCCTCGGTCCGGCTGGGCTTTGGCCGCTATACCACCATGGATGAAATTGAGATCGCGGCTAATGCGATCAACAATGCAGCCAAGGAGCAAGAGAAGTGGGGCTAACCGTCACTTTCATCGACCCGCGCGGCACTCCGGTTGAAGTCGAAGCAGAGGCGGGCGAAAATCTGCTCAAAGTCGGGCAAGCAGCAGGTCTTCCGCTTGAGGGGACATGCGAAGGGCAGATGGCTTGCTCCACCTGCCATGTGATTGTTGCCGCGCAATGGTTCGACCAGCTTGCTGAGGCTTCTGAGGAAGAAGAAGATATGCTCGATTTTGCATCGGGCGCCCGGCGGACGAGTAGGCTGGCGTGTCAGATTGACCTTTCAAACGACCTCGACGGGCTCACTGTGAGTGTTCCCGCCGATGCCCGTGATGCCAGGGGGATGGGTTAGGCATCTCCCCCTGAGTTGCCACGCAGATCTGTCTTCCAAAAGCGCAGGCGATATCCAAACCGGTGCAGCACCCAGCGCAGAGCGAGAAGCAGCAAGGTGATGGGGAACAAGACCGTTACAGCCATCATAATGGCTGCAATTGTACCGCCCAGGATCGTGCCCAGCGAATTCCACGCCGCCTCAATCGGTTCGCCAAAACTGCCTGATACAGCGCTCACTTCGCCTGCTTCATAACGGATTGTCATCTCGCTGAAGGCCACACGGGTGCGCATGGTCTCAAGCCAGCTTTTTGCCTGATCGATCTCTTGATTCACCTGCGCCACCGCGCGTTCGGCTTCGACCAATTCACCAACAGAGCCATTGCGCGAGGCAAGAATTTCGGTGAGCCGTTCGCGCAGCAATTCGCGTGATCGCAAACGCGCCTCGGTATCGACGATCTGCTTCGACAGATCCTCGCCAGCGCGCGATGATGAAACCAGTTCGCCATCCGCTTCGCCGGATGTGGTTTCAAGCGCCTTGGCAAAATCGGCTGCTTTGTCTGCGGCCACGGCAATGTGGAGGCGGCCGCTCGAATATTCGTCGCTATCGCGCGCTTGATCCATTGAGATCACGCGGCAGCCCTCGCTGCCAAGTTCCTCGCACATAGCGACATGGGTTTGCTGGACCTGCCTGATGCTGCCCAGCGGCAGATCAAAGCCCAAGCGGTACGTGTAGGCGATTTGCGGCTCGCTGACGGGGATGTCTGTGCCATCGGCAGGTGCGGTGCCCTCAGCAGCTTCTTCGGCAGGCGCTTCCATGATCGCGTTTTCGACAGCCATATCCGCCTCCACCATACCATAAGGTTCGCCTTCAGCCTCGCTGCAAGCGGCAAGCGCAAGGGCTGCAAATCCTAAAAAGATCCAAGACTTTTTCATATTCCCAAAATCCTCTGCCCAATTCGGGAGCGAGAATGAGACACTTTTCGCGTCATTTGCCCTATTCTCGCTAATAATGCCACATTTACGCCACAATTGAGGCTAGCGCAAGGATATTTGCCTCATTCGCCCGCCAACGTAGGTCGCTTGGTTATTGATAACGCAACTATTCGCCGCCATGGGTCGCGTTAATGACTGCCTCCGGTGAAACCCTTATGCCGCCTGCGACTGGCCCTCTTTCTGGCATCCGCAACCGCGTGCGTGCATTCGTCGAGGCAAAGCGGTTTGAGCATTTCATTATCGCCGTCATTGTGATCAATGCCATAGGTCTAGGGTTTGAGACATCGCCCACGATTATGGCACAAGCAGGCGGGGTGATCTCCCAACTGGATCGGCTAGCCCTTGGCATCTTTATTGTGGAGCTTGCGCTTAAGCTGTTTGCCTATGGCTGGCGGTTTTTCAAGAACGGCTGGAATGTCTTTGATCTCGCCATAGTCAGCGCCGCTCTGGTGCCTGCGGGCGATCAATTCTCGGTCTTGCGTGCACTTCGAATCCTACGCGCTTTGCGGCTTGTGTCTGTCGTGCCGTCCATGCGCAAGGTCATAGTTGGTCTGTTCAGCGCCATTCCAAGCATTGGCACGGTGATCGTAATGCTGCTTTTGCTGTTTTATATCAGCGCGGTCATGGCGACCAAGCTGTTTGGCGAGGCGTTTCCCGAGTGGTTCGGTGATCTGGGATTGTCGCTTTATTCGCTGTTCCAGATCATGACATTGGAAAGCTGGTCGATGGGTATCGTGCGCCCGGTTATGGAGGTCTACCCTTATGCGTGGGCGTTCTTTGTGCCGTTTATCCTGCTCACCAGCTTTATCGTTTTAAATCTTTTCATCGGTGTAATCGTCAACGCCATGGCCGAAGCAACTGGCGAAGAAGCGCACACAGAGCGCGAGGAGATTTTGGAGCAATTGCGGGCGCTGCGTGAGGATATACAAGCGCTCCGCGATCAGCAGGCAAAATAGTTTTAACCCCTGGTTAGGCCGAGTTCCTTAAGGTTTCCGAAGAAGGATCGACGGCTTTAAGCCAAGGGGGGGTAAGTCCATGCAAAACCTTTCAATTGTGAAAAAGGTGTTCTGTCTCGCCGCAGCTTTTGGCTTTGTGCTCTCTGCTCCACATGCATCAGGGCGGACGCTGGAGACCGTTCACCTTCAGCCCGGCCAGTTTAAATTCTATACCATTCCAGCAAGCAAGCCGATGATGGTTGGCTTTAGTGTTGAGGAGGATTCTGAAGTCGCTCTGCATTGCCAAGGCAGGCGTTCCGACCCGGATGCTATGCCTTTCCCACATTGCGCCGGAGTTTTTGAGAGCGATGGGCGCAGCGTCAACGAAAATGGGATGTATGTGACAGGCCTTTACGGTGCGGGCGTCGGCTTCACGCCAAGGAATGGCAAGATCACTGTTGCTTTGAAGAACATTTCCAAAGTCCCCCTCGATGTGTCGCTATACGCAAGACCGCTGAATTGATCGGGCCGTACTAAGCCTCTCCCCGCACGCTGAGCTGTTTGCTAGGCTGGCGGGATGTTCATCACTCTTAACAAGCTGACCTTCAAAACTAAGCAGCGCCGTGATCTGTTTGGTCAGCTCACGCTTTCTATTGGGGCTGAGCGTGTTGGGATTGTTGGGCGCAATGGTTGCGGTAAATCCACTTTGCTCAGTGTGATTGCGGGCCGAATAGAGCCGACATCAGGCACCGTCACATCAACGGGAACCGTTGGGCTGTTAAGGCAGGCATATCCCGCAGATTGGAGCGTTGCGCGCGCATTGGGGGTCGAGCGGGAACAGGCCGTGTTGGACCGTGTGATTGCGGGTCAGGGCAGCAGTGATGATCTCGAAAACGCTGATTGGGATCTGAGCGGGCGGATTGATGCAGCATTGGTCAATTGCGGGCTGGCCGAGATATCGCTGGACCGGCGAATGGGCAGTTTTTCAGGAGGGGAGCGAATCCGTATCGGGACCGCACGCCTGATGATTGAGGTACCTGACTTTGTTCTGCTGGATGAACCAACAAACAATTTAGACAAAGCAGGGCGCGAAGTGATCTACCGCGTGGTTCGTGATTGGCGCGGCGGTGTTGTTGTTGCCAGCCATGATCGCGCTCTGCTTGAGGAAATGGATCGCATCATCGAACTGACCCACCTTGGGATGCGCAATTTTGGCGGGGGCTGGTCTGCCTTTGAACAGGCTCGGACAGAAGAACGCGAAAGGCTCTCAAAAGAGTCAGACCGGGCAAGCGCACAAGCCCAGACGGCAAAACGCGATGCGCAGGCCCGGGTTGAGGCTCAGGCAAAACGCGACAAGGCTGGAAAAGCTGTTGCGGCAAAAGGGTCAGATCCCAAGCTTCTCCTGAACAAACGCGCAGAAAGAGCAGAGCACACCAGCGCCCGCAGCAAAGCTCTAGGAGACAAGATTCTGGCCGAGGCTGAAAAGGCTAGGGCCGAGGCGAAAAGCAAGATTGAGATTGTCACCCCGCTACAAATCCAATTGCCAGCTTGCGACATACCTTGTGGAGCTCGGTTGCTTGTGATGGATGGTGTGGAGGCGCGCTTTGGCGGGCGCAAACTTGGGCCGTGGTCGCTCAGAATTGATGGACCCGAGCGTGTCCAGTTGCGCGGAGCCAATGGCACAGGCAAGACGACGCTTTTGCGCATCGGTGCAGGGTTACAGCCTGCAGCACAAGGGCACGCTGAACGCTTGGTTGGCACTCTATCGGGCGGAGAGCGTTTGCGTGCCGGATTGGCCGTGGCATTCTCGGCGCAAAAATCGCCATGGCTGCTGATCTTGGATGAGCCGACCAATCATCTTGATGTCGACACGCTGGAAGCCTTGGAGGCGGCGCTTAGACAATTTGATGGCGCGCTGCTCATCGTAAGCCATGATGTCTCTTTTATAGAGCGGGTCGGATTTGACAGGGTTATTGAGGTTTAGGCTAGTCTTACCGCGCCACCCTCGCATTCCTGTGGAAACCCCTCTCCCCGCGCACTGCACTGCTTGCTAAGCGAGAGGGATGGCTGACCCGACGACCACTGACGATTCCCCCAAGGACGAATTTGACCTCATTACCGATGCGCCGTTCGATGCAGCGTTGGAGGAGCGCTATCTTGTCTATGCGCTTTCTACGATCACAGCGCGTTCACTGCCGGATTTGCGCGATGGGTTAAAGCCGGTTCACAGGCGTCTTCTATGGACGATGCGTCAGCTTGGCCTAACCCCCACTAGTACGTTTAAGAAATCCGCCCGTGTGGTGGGTGAGGTCATCGGTAAATATCACCCGCATGGCGATACAGCTGCATATGATGCGATGGTGCGGCTCGCGCAGGATTTTTCGCTGAGATACCCGCTTGTCGAAGGTCAGGGTAATTTTGGCAATGTCGATGGCGATAACGCGGCCGCCTATCGCTACACCGAATGCCGCCTAACCAAGACCGCGATGCAGCTCATGGATGGGCTGGATCAAGGCACGGTTGATTTCATTCCGACCTATAATGGCGAAGAGCAAGAGCCGGATATCATGCCGGGCCTGTTCCCCAACCTGCTCGCCAATGGTGCAAGCGGGATTGCGGTGGGAATGGCAACCAATATCCCGTCGCACAACGTTGCCGAAGTGTTGGATGCAGCCGAATTGGTATTGTTTAACCGGGATGTTACCCACGAAGAACTGATGGGAGTGTTCAAAGGACCTGACTTTGCCACCGGAGGACAGGTGGTTGATAGTGCCGAGGTCATTTCCGAAGCCTATTCCACAGGACGCGGATCGTTTCGTTTGCGAGGGCGCTTCCATGCGCCAGAAGCAGAGAATGCAGGAGATGTCGCGGCCGGGATTGAGCGGCTGGGAGGGGGGCAATGGCAGCTTGTTATCTCCGAAATTCCCTATCAAGTCGCCAAGGGCAAGCTCATCGAGCAGATCGCGCAGGCGATTGCAGATAAGAAACTGCCCATACTCGAAGATGTGCGCGATGAGAGCGATGAAAGCATTCGCATCGTGCTTGTGCCACGCAGTCGGAATGTTGACCCGGAATTGCTCAAGGAGAGCATTTTCAAGCTCACCGATATGGAAACGCGTTTCGGCCTGAATCTCAACGTGCTCGATGCGACGCGCACCCCGATGGTGATGGGCATCAAAGAACTGCTCCAAAACTGGATCGCAGCGCAGATCGATATTCTGCAGCGCCGCACGCAGCACCGGCTTGATCAGATCGCACGGCGATTGGAGCTGGTCGAAGGCTATATCATTGCCTTCCTCAACCTTGATCGTGTGATCGAGATCATCCGATATGAAGATCATCCCAAGAAAGTGATGATCGAAGAATTCGAGCTGACCGATCGGCAGGCTGAAGCCATCCTCGACACCCGCTTGCGTTCTCTTCGCAAGCTGGAAGAGATGAAGCTGCGCGATGAGAAGACCGCGCTTTTGGAAGAGCAAGAAGCGTTGCAAAAGCTGTTGGACAGTCCGCAGCGCCAACGAACGCGTTTGAAAAAAGACATGGCCGCCTTGCGCCACGAATATGCCGAAGACACCGTCCTTGGTCGGCGTCGCACTCTGATCGAAGAAGCAGCCCCTGCGGTCGAATTCTCGATGGACGCGATGATCGAGAAAGAGCCGATTACCGTCATTCTCAGCCAAAAAGGGTGGATCCGTGCGGCCAAAGGTCATGTCGACCTCACCCAGGAATTCAAATATAAAGAGGGCGATGCGCTGTTTGATATCGTCCATGCGCAAACGACAGATAAGCTGCTGATCGCGGCGGCGAATGGCCGGTTCTACACGCTTGGCTGCGACAAATTGCCCGGCGCGCGCGGCTTTGGTGAACCGGTTCGCACGATGATCGATCTAGAAGCCGATACGAGCATTGCAAAAATGCTGGTCCACAAAGAAGGTGGGCGACTGCTGCTCGCATCCTCCACCGGCAAAGGCTTTGTCGCGGAAACAGGCGAGCTGATAGCGGAGACCAAAAAAGGCAAGCAGGTCGTTAACCTCAAAGGGACAGCCAAACTACAGGTTATCCGCGAAGTAACAGCTGAGCATGATCACGTCGCCGCCGTGGGGGACAATCGCAAGCTTATCGTATTTAACCTCGAAGAAATGCCAGTGATGGCGCGCGGACAAGGCGTCATGCTGCAACGCTACCGCGATGGTGGCCTCAGCGATGCAACGACATTTAAGTTGGAAGAGGGGCTGAGCTGGCAAATGGGCGGGGCGGGTGATCGCACCCGCACCGAAAACGAAATGTGGCAATGGAAAGTCGCACGCGGTGCTGTGGGTCGATTGCCGCCGCAAGGGTTTCCTAAGAACAACCGGTTTGGGTGAAACTTTGGGAGGAAGTTAGCCTTCCAATTCCTCCTTAAGTATCTCTTCGATCCGCGCTTCGCCGGGAAAAGCTTCTGCAACCCAACGCCGCTCTACCGTTCGCAATATCCGCGCGACTTCTGGCCCTTTGGTAACGCCGCGCGCCACAATTGCACCGCCTTTTAACGCGAATTTGGGCGGACTCCAATCAGCAAGCGCCCCAGCGTTTTTCCCAAGCAGCAGCAGGCGATCAATCGCGAAGGGCGGAGTTAGACTGTAGGCTAGGGCATAGGGATCATCTGCGTCCCCATCCGTCCGGCTTGCAGCCGAAATCAATCTTGCTCGCTGAGAGTTGGAAAGGCGAAGCCGCGCTGCAACGCTTTCTGCGATGTCGGTTGATGTGGGCAAAAGGGCGGCTAGCCGTCGAATCGGATCAGATGCAAAACCCTGAGTTTCCTCTGCCGCGATCAGGTCTCCCAGCCTTTCGACGAACGCTTTGCAGGCCTCAGGCATAACAACGCTTAAGGCCCCACGCTTGTGCATACGAGCGATAGTGGGATAACACTTTGGCAAACCAAGCAGCCGCAGCAATTCGCCCGATACACGCTCTCGGCTAAGACCTTTCATGGTATCGGCCATTTGTGCGCAAGCTTCTTCAGCCTCATCATCAAGCACCGAGCCAAAGCGGGCCTGAAAGCGGTAGTATCGCAGAATGCGCAAGTGATCCTCGGCAATGCGTTGGCGTGCAGAGCCAATGAATTTTACGCGGCTGGTCGATAGGTCTCTAAGCCCGCCAAAATAGTCCGAAATCTCGAGGGTTTCGGGATGGGCGTAGAGCGCGTTGATCGTGAAATCGCGGCGTGCGGCATCGTCGCGCCACTCAGTGGCAAAGGCGATAGTGGCGCGCCGGCCATCGGTTGCGACATCTTTGCGCAAAGTGGTGATTTCAATGGAGCAATCATCAAACACTGCTGTTACGGTGCCATGATCGATACCGGTGGGAACAGTGCGAATGCCTGCCTTGTTGCAGTGTTCTATCACTGTGTCGGGCCAATGCGTTGTTGCACAATCAATATCGTTTACGTCCAGCTCAAGCAGAGTATCGCGCACAGCCCCGCCGACCCAGCGCATGTTTTCAGCGCCCAAAGCTTTGGTTAGCTGAATGGCGGCATCGCTGCTTGTCCATGGAGCAGGTGGCAAAATAAGAGAAATCGGTTTGGGCATTCTGGCGCCCCTTTAAAGGCGCAGCTTTTCCACTGCAATGCGCCGTGCAAGGTTCGAGCAGATTGCAGCTGTCACTCCCCAAATGCGAAACCCTTCGTAATGCATGTCGAGATAGCGCCGTTGCTTGCCATTCCAAAGGGCACTGCGTTCCGACCAACTGGAGGGATCAAACAGGATATTCATCGGGACTTCAAACCAATCGTCGACCTCGTCGGCATTGGGAGTGATGGTCAGGCCGGGCGGTAAGACGCTGAGAACAGGCGTTACCATAAAGCCTGTTCCCGTGTGGTATAAATCGGATGTGCCGATCACGCGCGGTGCATCGCGCGGTATAGCGAGCTCTTCTTCAGTTTCGCGCAAAGCGGCCTCGATCGCATCTTCGCCGGGGTCTATCTTGCCACCCGGAAAGGCCACTTGGCCGGGGTGATCGCGCATATTTGTGGGTCGCTGCGTCAAAAGAACGCTGGGTACATCCCGCTCTACCACCCCCACCAGGACGGCGGCAGGTGTCGCTCTGCCATCTGCGAGATCGGCATCGGTAAGAAGGTCGGGAACATCCTCGCGGTGCCCTTCTTCGTAAAGCGCAGAAAGGCGATCAAACAACGACTTCATCCCTTTACCCTGATGAGATCAACGAGAATATAGCGCCTTGGCTTGTCACGAGCCAATCATCACCGCTCGTCTCAATCGCGATTTCCGCAAGCTGCGCATAGGTCGACCTGTTCAGTCGCGCCTCGCAACCGCGCCGGACATGCAGGTAGATTGCAGGAGTTTCTGGATCACCCGTCGCACGAAGGGCGTGATCTGGCCCAACCAAAATCAGCTCATCAGTGTTAAGACGCAGGGCAATCTCGCCTGTTTTGGCGACGCAATCTGTCGCGATGAACGCTGCATCGTCCACTTCAATGCTGAGTTTCTCAACCGGGGTTTGCAGCCAGTGCTGGCCAGCGTCATCGCGGATCAGCAGCGAGGAAAACGCACGCACCATAGCAGGACGATGGATGATTCCGCCTTCGTGATACCAGGTTCCATCTGCGGCAATGCGCATATTGCTGTCGCCAATATGCGCAGGCGACCATGTTTCAACCGGAGGGATGTTGCGGCTAGCGACTTCCTCAGCAATTTGGGCCAGGGTGAGTTCTTCGAGATAGGGCGGTGGATCGTATGGCATTGGTCAGTGCGGCGATGACAGATGACGCCATTGGGGGGAAGTGTGTTTTTGCTTACTCACCCCAAGGACCCAGCATTCCCTCAGCTGGCATGGCGGAAAGTGCAGGCCCGCGAGCTAAAAGCCGCTCTTGTTGATAAGGACCAGGACAACGCCACCCGCCTGTCATCGCCGCAGAAAAGCCCCAGCGGCCGTAATAATCCGCATCCCCGATTAGCATTTGCGCAAGCGGTGTGTGTCCATCGGCGGCGAGTTGCGCCTCTGCATCCAGCATTGCTGCCATCAGGCCAAGGCCAAACCCTTCGCGTTGCCTTTCAGGTAGAACGGCGACAGGGCCAACCATGATAAGCGGTATTGCCCGGCTTTCCTTATTCCTGCTTGCAGTCTTTTCGCGCAGGGCAATTGGCCAGCATTGGATGGTGCCAACCAGCATTTCTTCCTCATCCAATGCCGCAAAGCTCAGACTGCCCAAGCATTCCATCCCAGCACGAATGCGATAGGCCGTGCGCGCATGACGATCTGTGCCAAAGGCACGGTCGAGCAAGGCCTCAACCATGGCTGGCTCTACATTGGAAAGGGGAATGAGGGAGGCGGTTAGGGAGGTCATCGGGAAGCATTTTTCTTGAGCTGCGTCGTGGTTGAGAAAACCTTCAGGATACGCGGCAATCCATCGGGGAAGGCTGGCTGCGGCTCTTAACGGTCGCATACTTTTGCCATGGGTGACATTTTTGCCTCGCTCTGCGCAATGATGATCAAAGGTGAAGCAGTAAACCGGTCACATGAGCGGTTTCTCACATGGTCAGTTTAAGCAAACGTCCTTCTTCGCCATCTTCTACAACCCAGATCGCGCCATCGGGGCCTTGCTCAATCGAGCGAAGCCGCCCACCAACTTCCAGACGCTCTTCCTCACTGGCGCTGGTGCCATCAATGGAAACGCGCACCAGAGCTTTCGAAGCTAGACCTGCGATCAGGGCGTTGCCTTTCCATCGGCCAAACATGTCGCCTGAATAGATAATCATATCGCCAGGCGCGATAACCGGGGTCCAGTGAATGGCAGGCTTGGAAAAGCCATCATCCTCAGTGTGATCGGGAATATCGACGCCATTGTAATTGTCGCCATTGGAGCGCTTGGGCCAACCATAATTGGCAGCTTGTTCAACTAGATTAAGCTCATCGCCGCCCGCTGGACCGTGCTCTATTTCCCAGAGCCGACCTTCACTATCCCAATCCATGCCAAGGATGTTGCGGTGGCCATAGGACCAAATTTCTGCGGTGACACCGCCTTCATCGGCAAAGGGATTGCCTGTGGCAGGAGTCCCATCCAGATTGAGGCGAACCATGCTGCCCAGAGTGTTGGTCTTGTCCTGAGCGGGATCTTGTTTCTGACGGTCACCACTCGCGACAAACAGATATTGCTCATCAGGCGATATTTGTATGCGGTGCGAATAATGCCCGCGTCCGCTCACTTTGGGCGATTGCCGCCAGATCACTTCAAGCCCTTCGACAGTGCATAGATCGGTAGCGGCGCAATTGAGAGTGCCTTTGCCGATGGCTGCACCGCGCATTTGTTCGTCGCCTTCACCATCGCCAGCTTCTGCCCAGCTTAAATAGATTGTGCGTCCAGTGAGTTCCTGATCTGCTTCTGATGCTAGAAAAGCAATGTCTCCAAGTCCGCCTTGACCTCCATATGCAACCTCCGGAGTGCCTTCCACGGTGCCGATTTCACCAGTATTGGTGTCGATAATTTTGAGAATGCCAGCCTTCTGAGTGATAAACATAACGCCGGTACCGGGTGCAAACTCAATTGCCCACGGTTCCTCAAACACGCCCATTGTCTCAACTGAGTAATTAGCAGCAGCGCCTGCACCATCCACGCTATCCCCGGATTGTGCATTGCCGCAGCTTGCGAGAGACAAAGCAGGCAGGGACAATGCGAGGGCGATTTTGTAAGAGAAAGTCATGTCTCGGTCAGCTCCGGAAAATGCGAATTTAGATGCCACATTTGCTGCCAACTCATATGCTGTGCCTCTTATCATCGGTGTGGATGAGGCAGGCAGGGGACCTTTGGCAGGCCCAGTGGTGGCAGCGGCAGTGGCCGTTAGCGATGATCTACCTACGGGTCTCGCGGATTCCAAGGTCCTTTCGGCAAAACGTCGCGCAACGCTTGATATTGCAATTCGAGAAAGCTGCTCATGGGCCGTTGCGGTAATAGAGCCTGATGAGATTGACCGAATAAATATTTTTCAGGCAACCATGCTTGCGATGACGCGGTGCGTGCGAAATTTAACCGCGCAATTGGGCGATCCTGAATGCACGGTGTTGATCGATGGTAACCAAACACCCGAACGCCGCTGTCAGGAATGGCGATGGAACGGTCGTGCAATCGTTGGCGGTGATGCGATCGAACCGGGCATCTCCGCCGCTTCCATTATCGCCAAGGAATGGCGCGACCGGTTGATGATTGCAGCGGCAGATATGCATCCTGAATATGGTTGGGAGCGTAACAAGGGTTATGGAACGAAGGAGCATATGAAGGCATTGCGCGAGCATGGTCCCACCTCATTGCACCGCCAGTCTTTCGCCCCGGTCGCACAGGCGTCTTTGTTTTAAAGGTCGCTGCGCCTAAACGCTGCAGATGCTTGAACCGATTCTTCTCAGTTTAGCCGGGCTTGTCGGCCTCGCTGTTGGTGGTGAATTGTTGGTTCGCGGCGCGGTTGGCATTGCGCAAAAGCTGGGTGTATCCACGCTGTTCACCGGTCTCGTGATCGTGGGCTTCGCAACAAGCATGCCTGAAATGGTTGCAAGCGTTCAGGCTAGCCTTGCAGGATCGCCGCAAATTGCGTGGGGCAATGTAGTGGGATCCAACCTTGCGAACACGTTGTTGATCCTGGGTGCGACGGCTTTGGTTATGCCGATTGCCCTCACAGGCAGCGGAAGACGCGATGCGGTGGTCGCTTTGGGTGCGACCCTTTTGCTTTGGGCTTTGGTGGTTAGCCAGATGGGCGGGCGATGGATTGGTTTTACGCTCTTGGCTGGCATCCTTGTCTATATTTGGTGGCGTTATCGCCATCCGGGCGCAGGCGGTATGGATGATGATATGGATGAGGCACCCTCAGTCCTTTGGAAAGCAATTGGGCTGTTCGTTGTGGGCTTGGGCATTTTGGTCGCAGGCGGCAACGCGCTTGTCACAGGCGCGATTGATCTTGCGACCATATTCAATGTGCCCGAAACAGTGATTGGCCTTACCGTGGTGGCCGTGGGCACCAGCCTTCCTGAACTGGCGGCATCCATTGCGGCTGCCCTGCGTGGCAAATCAGGGTTGGCGATTGGCAATGTGGTTGGCTCGAATATCTACAACATCCTGCTGATCGGCGGCGCCACAATGAGCATTGCGCCACATCCTTTGCCATCTGAATTGGCTGGAGTTCAAATGGCGCTTTTGACAGCAAGTGCAGCTGTTTTGCTGATGATTTTGTGGAAGGCGAAACGAATCGGACGAATCATTGGTTCGGCGCTTTTGATGGCGTTTGTCGCAAACACTGCGTTGGTCTTTGCTTAGTCACTCAAAGAGTTTGGCGGCCAGAAAATTTTTTTTCTGCGTGCGATTCTCATAACACACCTGGCGCTGCACCCCTTCATGTCGAGTCCAGTCAAGATCCCAAGACTCTATATCTTGTGGGTTCATGAAACGTTCCGTCTCTAATTCTAGGGCCTTTACGAGCTATTAACCATAACTGCTTCAAAAAAGAGCGCTTGACGCGGAGTCCACTGAGACTCCATGCCTGTGGATAAGTGATGGAGTCCCGGACTGGGACAGACTTTCGGGGCGACAAAATGGGTGTGATAGAAACTACGAAATTGAAAGCAGCAGGCACTGCTGGTGCGCCTGATTTAGTTCATGCACGGCCAATCCCCGGCCTTCCCCTCAGCACGATCCTTGGCGGTGACTGCATTGAGGCGATGCGCACGCTTCCTGACAACAGCGTCGATCTCGTTTTTGCGGACCCACCATATAATTTGCAATTGGGTGGCGATCTCAATCGTCCTGATGGCAGCCAGGTCGATGCAGTCACCGATCATTGGGACCAGTTCGACAGCTTCCGCGCTTATGATGAATTCACCCGCGGCTGGTTGGCAGAGGCACGCCGCGTTCTGAAACCTGACGGTTCGTTGTGGGTAATTGGCAGTTATCATAATATCTTCCGCGTGGGCGCTGCGGTTCAGGATATGGGCTTCTGGATTCTCAACGATGTGATCTGGCGCAAGACCAACCCGATGCCCAATTTTAAAGGCACTAGATTCACCAATGCGCATGAGACATTGATTTGGGCGAGCATGGGGGAGAAATCGCGTTATCACTTCAATTATCGCGCCATGAAGACTCTCAATGACGAATTGCAAATGCGCAGCGATTGGGTTCTGCCGATTTGTTCAGGAGGCGAGCGCCTGAAAGAACACGGAAAAAAAGCACACCCCACCCAGAAGCCAGAAGCGCTGCTTTACCGGCTTCTCCTCGCCACGACAGAAACAGGCGATGTCGTGCTCGATCCCTTTTTTGGAACAGGTACCACAGGCGCCGTTGCGAAACGACTTGGTCGGCAATGGATTGGGTGCGAGCGCGAGGAATTCTACCAGAATATTGCGTATAAACGCATAGAGAAGGAACTTCCTCTCGACGAGAGCGCTTTGAAGACAATGCAATCACGAAAGTCCGCGCCCCGGGTCGCCTTCGGGACGTTGGTGGAAACCGGACTGATCGCGCCCGGAACAAAGGTGTTCGATAAGAAACGCCGCTGGGTCGCGATCGTCCGGGCCGATGGTTCGCTAGAGCATAACGGTAAGACCGGCTCTATCCACTCACTTGGCAAGGATTTGCAAGGCGCGCCAAGCTGCAATGGCTGGACCTTCTGGCATTATGAAAAGGGTGGTGAAGTCGTGCAGGTCGATGCTGCGCGGCAACTACATCTTCTCGCCAGCGAAGATTGACGACTATCGATCAGCCTCGCGTTCCTTGTTGGTAATTTGAGCAAACGTCCGAAGCGTCTTGGGAGTGGAACATTAGTACTGCGGCAGCAGTTTCATCGCCTTGATTGAACGCCAGACAATAGTACCTGCGACCTTCCGATGGATTTCCCAGCCTTGAATAATTGAGATAACCGAGCCGGAGCTGCGCTTGTAGATGGCCCTTGTTCGCCGCAATCTCGTAATTTCTTGCAGCTGTTTCGTAGTCGGTCATACCCCTGATATGGCGACCGAATTCGTGTATATCACCCAAGAGGTACGCTGAATTCGCATCACCATTGACCGCGGACTTTGACAGATATCCAGACGCTACAAAAAAGTTCTTTTTGACGCCTTGGCCATGGTAATACATTGACCCGATCGCGCCCGACGAGATTGTATACCCCTCTTTATCATTCTCAAGAAGAAGCTTCATTGCACGTGGGTAGAATTTCGGATCACGGTTCCCTTTAAGGGTATAGAGGTTTGCGAGGTTATGCCGACATGGCAAACTGCCATCATCGGCACACGAAGCGAGGTATCGTTCGGCCAGAACTTCATCTTCTGCAAAATTCTCGTCGCCTTCCCTCAAGTGCGCGCTGCCAACCAAGCGCGAAGCTCTCGTGTGACCTCTATCCGCAAGTCCTACCAAAACGGATTTTTCGTGCATACTGAGCGCTGATGAAAGTAAATCTTTGGAATTTGCAGCGTTCCATTGTTGCTCTGCAAAGCTATCGAGAAAAGTTGCAGCCGCCATTGCGGGACCTGCTTCTCCATAATCGGCCTTGCAGTGTCTGATTTCACAGTACGCAGTTTGAGCCAGACCTTTTCCAGTCTCGCCTTCCAATACGGTATTCGCAGCAAGAAGCGAAAGCGAAACGAGGAGGGCGACAATAAGCGCAGACTTCTTGCCGCCTTGAATGATCTGTACGCCGAGAAACGACATACCTGCAAAGCCTGCTACAGCGAAAAGCTCAGCAATTCTTATCCAAAGCATGTGACCTACAATCCCCCAATGCCCAACATAAATGGCATACTGGAGAGGACAACAGCTATTTTGAAGTAAGGTATGGGCCATACCTCTCCTCGTTTTGCCATTTCTAACCGTCCGCGCGAATCGCGCTGCATTTTGTGGAGCTATTTGCTCAGGCTAGGCTCCGAGGGCTTGTTGAATCTGGATGGCAAAACCGACTCGATCCACTCGCTGGCCAAAGGGCTTGAAAACGCGCCAAGCTGCAATGGCTGGACCTTCTGGCATTACCAAAAGGGCGGTGAAGTCGTGCAAATCGATGCTGCGCGGCAATTACATCTTCTCGCCAGCGAAGATTAAATCTTAATCTAAAACCTATTCAAATTTTCACTTCGTGATATCCCCTCTCGCAAAGAACAGGGAAGGGTTCACGAAATGACGCTCGCACAATCGCTCACTTTGCCATGCGGTGCACAGCTTTCCAATCGTCTGGCCAAGGCTGCCATGACCGAAGGGCTTGCTGATGCCCGAGGTGTTCCAACCGAGGAGCTTGAGCGGCTTTACGGCATTTGGTCGGACGGTGGCTGCGGGATGCTGCTGTCGGGCAATATCCAGATTGACAAGGACCATCTGGAGCGCCCCGGCAACGTCATTATTGATCGCGACCTGGACGATAGCGAGCGCGCTGCTTTCCAGCGCTGGACAAACGCGGCGACACGCGCAGGCAACCATTTCTGGGCACAGATTAGCCATGCAGGACGCCAAACATTTTCCACGATCAACCCCCATCCCAAAGCGCCCTCGGCCGTGAAGTTGGGACTTCCAGGCGGGCAGTTTGGAGAGCCCGTCGCACTAGAAGACGCGGAAATCGAAGAGATAATCGCCCGGTTCGTGCGCGCGGTACGCATATGCAAAGATGTCGGCTTTACCGGCGTACAAATCCATGCCGCGCATGGCTATCTGATCTCGCAATTCCTGAGCCCGCGTTCAAACCAGCGTGATGATCGATGGGGCGGCAGTCTTCAGAACCGCGCTCGCCTGCTCCTCAACGTAATCGAGCAATCGCGCGAAGCAGTGGGATCGACCTTCCCGCTCAGCGTCAAACTCAACAGTGCGGATTTCCAAAAGGGCGGCTTCGCGTTCGAAGACAGCCTTCAGGTTGTCAATTGGCTGCAAGAACGCGGCGTTGATCTCATTGAAATTTCAGGTGGCACTTACGAACAACCGAAATTGCTTGGTATTGAAGGGATAGAGCCTGCCGACAATCCCGGTGTCGCACCGTCCACAATCGCGCGTGAGGCGTATTTCGTGGATTTCGCAAAGGCGATGAAGGAAGCGGTGAATGGACCGCTTATAGTCACGGGCGGTTTTCGAAGCCGTGCGGCAATGGAGCAAGCGATTGCGAGCGGAGCTGCTGATGTTGTGGGTCTTGGCCGCCCACTATGTGTGCAAACCGATGGAGCCAAGCGCTTGCTTGAGGGGGCGGAAACTTTGCCCAGCGCTGAGAGAGTATTGTCTTTGCTGCCGCGCCCGTTGAAGTTTCTGGAGAGGATCAAGACAGTGAGGGCCATGGCAGGCTTTGCCACGCAATTCTGGTTCTACATGCAGATTTATGCGTTGGGCCGCAATGGGCATACAGATCCTGATCTATCGGTCTTCAAAGCGTGGCGTTCGGTTGAAAAAGAGCATGCTCTCAGGCTTAACCAAAGCCGTTCTGATGCAGCAACAGCGGGTCGCTAGCAATCAACGGTTCGCCGCTATCTCTTTGCTAATACTAGGCCTAAATTGAATTTCTGTGTGTCTGGCCAGCGTAATTGCAGCACGACACATCTTTTACTGACAATCATTTGCATCTAAGGTTCAGGTAACTCCGTATCATAGGGTGTTCCGGTTTCAACACCGGGATTGAACGGGAAAAACTGTTCTGCGGCCTCCCCCCTTAAATTTGGGCCGCAACCCCTAAGGAGAATATCATGTCTATTCGTACAATTGCTCTTGGCGCTGCTGCTATGGGCGCGTTGGCGACCCCCTCAATTGCCCAAGCACAAGATGATGGCGGCATTTATGTCGGCGTAAGCGGCGGTGTCGCTTTGCCGAATGGCAGCGACAATTCTGGTGAGTTTGATGCAACTGTCCCTGCAACTGCCGATTTTGGCGAAATCCCCGCAGGCACTGATCTTGCGTGGGAGACGGAAAACGACACTGGTTTCGCGATCGCTGGACAAATCGGATACGATTTCGGAAATGGCTTTCGCGCTGAGCTCGAAGGCACATACACCGAATACAATGTCGACACCCACACCGGGCTGACTGTTGGTGGTGCAGACATTGATGGAGTGGATGTGGCCGTGCTCACCCGCGGCACTCCTGATGCCGCAAACCCGACCGTTGGTGCTGTTATTGCCGATGGGCAAGGTGACGTGTCGAACCTAGGCATCTTTGCGAACGTCTTTTACGACATTCAAACCGGCAGCGGGTTTAAGCCTTATGTTGGAGCTGGTGTCGGCTACCAATCAACTGACGTTGAATACAGCCCATCCGGCGTCTTGGTGGGCGATGATAGTGATGGATCGTTCGCGTATCAGGCGATGGCTGGCGCAAGCTTTGAACTGTCGGAGAAGGCCGAAATCTTTGGTCAGTACACTTATCGTTCAAACTTCAGCGACGCCGATATTGAACTTGATCTGCTGCCCGCAACCCTGGGCGTGGAAAGCAGTCAGTCGATCATTTCAGCTGGTGTTCGCTTTAAACTTTAAAGCAATATCGCTAGCTATATTTCATTTGGGAGAAGCCGGGCGGAGATGTCCGGCTTCTTTTTTGTGGGTGCAAATGTGCGAGCTCGTTGCTCCTTTTGCTCACGCTCACTAAACGTTCGCCATGAGCAGCTCGGTTTACGTTCGCCCAATCGGCCTTAGTGCCTCCCCACAATCTGAAGCAGGTGAGGGCGGCCCGGCCTCCATTCGCTTGGCAGGTTCGATGGCCTATGCGAGCCGATTTGCGATGGTGGTACGCAAGGATGGAGCGGTAACACATCGCCGGGTTTTTGGGATGAGCGAGGCGGATGCCGCATTGGACCAAGCTGGCGGCGCGCTAGCGGACGAAGCGCGTATTCAGTGGGCTAATCTGCAGAAAGTGCATGAGCCTTGGGACGTGGGTGCACGAACAATCAGGTTCGATCAACCGCAAGTGATGGGCATTTTGAACGTCACGCCAGACAGCTTTTCAGATGGCGGAACATTCGACAGCGAAGACGCGGGCAGAGAACATGCTGCTGCTATGCTCGAAGCGGGCGCATCGATCATCGACATTGGCGGAGAGAGCACGCGTCCGGGCGCACAGGCTACATTTGAAGGTGACGAGATTGAACGGGTGATTCCGGCTATTGCATATTGCGTGAGCATGGGTGCGGCCATCAGCGTCGATACGCGCCGAGCCGGTGTGCTTGAAGCGGCTTTGGAAGCGGGCGCGCAAATCGCGAACGATGTGTCGGCCCTGCGCTATGACCCTCGCATGCGCGAACTTGCCGCAAACTGCGCCTGTCCCGTAATTCTGATGCATGCGCCCGGCTCTGGTGAAAACCTGCACGAGGGCGGCGATTACACAGACGTGGTGAGCGAAGTGTTCGATTTCCTAAAAGATGCTCGTGACAAGGCAGTGTCAGCGGGCATTGCGGAACATCGCATCATGCTCGATCCTGGCATAGGTTTTGGAAAATCACTGAGCGACAACCTGGCATTGATGAATGCACTCCCGCTGTTTCATGCCCTTGGATCACCGCTAATGGTGGGTGCAAGCCGTAAGCGCATGATCGGCGCACTAAGCCGCGAAGAGGATGCAGATCAACGGCTTGGTGGTTCCATCGCGCTCGCTGTGCGCGCTATGGAGGCGGGCGTGCACGTGTTGCGCGTTCACGATGTTGCCGAGACAGTTCAAGCACGTAATGTGTGGCGCGGTATGCGTGATGCAGCACTCACTGATTTTTCGCAACTTCCTCCGGTGTGAGGAGGCTCTTTTCGCCGTGTCTCAATTGCTTCATGTATCGAGCACAAAGCTTGCCTGGCCCGTTATATAAGGATTCGCTGATGCGCCATCTTTCGCTTCTAGTCGCTGCAACATGTTCCACTGCTGCATTGGCGGCCGCACCCGCATTGGCGGATGGGCACAAAAGCCGCACTTTGGAGCGCAGCGAAGTGTCTTTGGCAGCAGAAGACCTGCTCGCGCCTTACTACGCCAAACTGGCTGAAACCATCGACTTGCCCATCGCACCTGCTAACGTCTCGCTCGCGCCGGAAAGCGTTATCACGCGGCTTGCCTTTGGCAGTTGCAACCACCAATTGCGTTCGCAGCATATGTGGAGCCAGATTGCCGCGACGGGTCCGCAGATGTTCCTGTTCATTGGCGACAACAATTACGGTGATCAATTTTGGAAGGGCGATGCTTCGCTTTCGACATTGCGCACCGCTTATGAAGTTCAGGCAAACACGCCTGAACTTAAAGACTTCATGGCGAAGGTGCCGATGATGGTCGCATGGGACGATCACGATTTCGGTTTCAATGATGGCGGGGCCAGTTTTGCCCATCGTCGCTGGTCTGAGACGATCTTTGAGACCTTCTGGAATTCGTCTGATGAAGTGCGCGCGCGCCCCGGTATCTATGAAAGCCGGATGTTTGGCCCCGAGGGGCAGCGCACTCAGGTAATCGTGCTCGATACCCGCTTCTTCCGTTCAGACTTTGAAGCGATGCCTTATGCGACTGAACGTCCGCCGCTCGGTCCTTACATTCCGAGCGAGGATGGCTCAAAGACCATGCTGGGCGATGCGCAATGGAAATGGCTGGAGCAGGAGCTTGCCAAACCTGCCGATTTCCGGATCATCGCATCCTCCATTCAGGTTGTGACCGATGCGCACAATTACGAAAGCTGGGAAGCGCTGCCACTGGAGCGCGCGCGGCTCTACGAGATGCTCGCCAATCGCGAGAAAAGCGGCATGGTGTTGCTCTCTGGCGATCGCCATGCTGGCGGCATTTACACCGATACCGCACCAGAAACGAAAGGGGAGACGATTTGGGAGCTGACCAGTTCCTCGCTCAACTACTCGTTCTCCACGACCGAGCGGAACACTGCGCGCGAACCGGATCCCAAGCGGGTGACAGACTTTATCTCTGAAGAGAATTTCGGCCTCGTCGATATTGACTGGGCAAAACGGACATTCACGATGTCGATGCGTGGCAATAAGGGAGAAGAGCGCGTTGCTCGGACAGTAAGCTGGTAGGCTCGCTACAGCGTAAAGCCGCCATCATCGACCAGCACGTGCCCGGTAAGGTTGGACGCTTCATCGCTGAGCATAAATAGGATCGATTGCGCGGTCTCTCGCGCTGTTGAAAAACGGCCCAGCGGAGTGGTCTTGGCCATATTGCCGATAACTGCTTCGCGTCCATGTTTGCCAACTGCTGCGACAAAGTCGGGTCCGCTTTCCCAGATTGCGGTATCAACACCGCCCGGTGCAATCGCATTGATGCGGATGCCAGCGGCGGCGTTTTCCGCTGCTGCCATGCGCGCCATATGGGCCACGGCAGCTTTGGAGACGCCATAAGGTCCGGTGCCAGGCACTGGCTTTACGCCAGTGCTCGAAGCGGTGATAACGACACTAGCCGGTTTCCTGACACCATCTGCTTGTGCTTTGAGCATGGCTTGCAAGCTGGTACGCAAAGTTAGAAACGCCCCATCAAGGTTCACATCCAAAATACGCCGCCACTCGGCCATCGAAAGTTCGGCCAGCGGACCAAATCCGCCAATGCCCGCATTGACGATGGCGTGGTTCAATCCTTCAAGATGGGGAGTGATATCTTCCCACAAGGTTTCATCTGCAACGCTGCCTTTGATGCACACCACTTCGCAAGTGCCAAGGTTGAGCGCCGCCATTCCTGCCTCGTCGAGATCGACCAGAACAAGCTTGGCTGCCCCGCGTTCAGCCAAAAGCTCAGCACAAGCTGCGCCAATCCCTGAAGCAGCGCCTGTGACGAGGGCTGTTCGCCCTTGAAAGTTTTGCATTTGTGTCATGCCTGAGCCCTAGCCCAATGCGGGCGACGATCAAGCTCGTGGAATTAGCCCCATGGGATTAAGCTCGTTGAATTAGGCTACGTTGTCGATTCCAAGATCACTCAACTTGCGATAGAGCGTTGATCGACCAATGCCGAGGCGTCGTGCGACTTCTGTCATTCGACCGCGATAGTGGCCGATGGCAAGGCGAATCACATCAGCTTCGATCTCCTCTAATGGGCGTAAATTGCCATCTTCGGTGTAAAGCATGACGCCCACACCTTCGTGAAGGTGGTTGGTCGCACAGTCTTTCTGATCGCCCAGCAGTTCTGAAAGCTGCGGAAAACTGTCATCTGTGAGGGAATCCCCTTCACAATAGACAGCAGCGCGGAACAAAACTGACTGCAATTGCCGGACATTGCCTGGCCAATCAAAAGCGGAAAGTAGTGCAAGTGCATTATCGGAGACCGAGAGATGCTTTAGCCCTGGCTGTTCACCAATTCGCGCAAGAAAGTGGCGTGTCAGAGCTGTAATATCGCCTGTGCGTTCGCGCAAAGGCGGTATTGCGACCAGGGTCGAGCCCAACTTTTGGGCAAGATCCTGGTCAAATTGGTCTGCGGCAACCAGTGTTTTTAAGGGGAAGTTGCTCGCCGTAAGCAGCCGCACGTCAATGCGAAATCCATGTGCGGCGCCCACGGGCCGTACAATGCCAGTTTCAAGTGCTTCGGCCAGACGTTTTTGTACTGTAGCAGGCAGGCGGTCCACTTCATCAAGCAGCAACGTGCCTCCATCACAGTGCTGCATCGCCCCGATCTGGCGGTCAAAGGCACCGGGAAAGGCATTGGGCTCATGCCCGAACAAGACCGATTCGATTGAGTTGGGCGGAACGCTTGCAACGTTGATAACGCGCAAGGCTTCTTTCGATCTCGGTGATGACGCATGCATTGCGCGCATCAGCATTTCTTTTCCTGTACCGCTCTCGCCTTCGATAAGGACATGGCCATGTCCGCGCGCAGCCTTTGCGGCTTTCGCAAGCGCGGTGCGAAAACCAGGCGCAGTGCCAATCATCGCATCAAAATCAAGGCTGGCCGACATCTTCTCAGTTAGCGGAGCGAGTTCATCGCGGGGCGCTTCGCGTTCTGTAACGGCCCGCAATGCTTCCATAAGACGGTCCGGTGAGACTGGTTTTACCAGATAATCGCTCGCGCCCGCTCGCATCGCTTCAACGGCAAGCAAAGGAGACGCGCTGGTTGTAAGCATGAGGATCGGCAAAGCTGGGCGACGTTCTTTTAGTTCAGCGATAAGCGCACAAGCATCATCTCCCGGAACCCATTGATCCAAAAGGATTGCTGACAATTGCATTCCTTCACGCGTGCCAAGCATAGCAATCGCGGTCTCGGCATCGGGCGCGACCAATGTGCGCCAGCCTTCACGCGCGGCAATTGCAGAGATAAGCCGCGATTGTGCGGGCTCATCATCAATCAACATTACCAGACGCGCGTCTGTTTGCTGTTCTGTCTCCGCCATAGTCGGCAAGGACCCTCCGATGCCCTGGCAATCGTCCCAGGGTGAAACGTTCGCAGGGCATAGAATCATTGAGTAAATACGATATTAAGGCTGTTCATTCCGATGCACTCCTCAATACGGTTTGATCTTGCCCTTGAACGGGATCAGCCGCGCTCCCTGACTTGGCACGACTGACAATTGAGTGAGGTGAGCATTCGCACATGGTCGGATACGGGAACATGAACGAGGAAAAGCTCGACATAATATTTAACACGAAGACCATTCGAACCAATGATCTGATGAGTTTGTGATCGCACGGTCACGAAGGCTTGCAGTAACTTTGCGGCAACCTTATGCCGCCCACTCCGTTACCTAGTGTAACTAAGCGTATTTAATGCATGACGCTGGAAGCAATTCAGCTCCGGCAAACAAATTCTGGATTGGGCAAAGAGGGAAGAATTACGCAATGAGCATCCACGATATGGAAAAGGCGCAGTCAACTTACGGCGGGTTTATGACGCTGCTGAAATACTCGATCCCGGTGATCGCGGTGATTGTTCTGATCGTTATCTCGTTGATTGCTGAGTGATAGAAAGCTCGCTGCCAAGAGCGATGACAGGCCTGAAAACGGGGGCGCATTTGTGAAAATTGCTATTTTGAAAGAACGTAGTGCGGGCGAAACACGCGTTGCCGCTACACCGGAAACGGTGAAAAAATTCATAGGGCTGGGCAATGAGCTATTTGTTGAAAAAGCCGCAGGCCTTGCCGCAGCGATCACGGATGAAGCCTACCAAGAAGCCGGCGCGAGTGTGGGAACGGTTGCTGCGACAGTTAAAGATGCGGACATCGTCCTTGCCATTCAGGCACCCGACGTAAAGCACTTGAAGGGCGCCAAATCCGGCGCAATGGTCGCCGCTTTGTTCGATCCTTTCCAAAAAGGTGAGCTTGTCAAAGCTTATGCCAAGGCGAGCTATGAGGCGCTATCGATGGAATTCATGCCGCGTATCACGCGTGCTCAGTCGATGGATGTGCTTTCCAGCCAATCGAACCTTTCAGGGTACAAAGCTGTTCTCGCAGCAGCCGACACATATGGCCGCGCTTTCCCTATGATGATGACCGCGGCTGGCACCGTCCAGGCCGCCAAATGCTTTATCATGGGTGTGGGCGTTGCGGGCCTGCAGGCGATTGCGACCGCGCGGCGTTTGGGCGCTCAGGTATCCGCGACCGATGTCCGCTCTGCTACCAAGGAACAGATTGAAAGCCTTGGCGCAAAGGCGATCTTCGTAACCGACGTTGAAGGTATCGAAGGCGAAGGGTCTGGCGGATATGCCACCGAAATGAGCGATGAGTACAAGGCTGCGCAGGCAAAGCTCGTCAGCGAGCACATCGCCAAACAGGATATTGTCATCACCACGGCGCTGATCCCCGGACGTGCTGCGCCAGTGCTCATTACGGACGCACAGATAGCGACGATGAAGCAGGGTAGCGTGATCTTCGACCTTGCTGTCGCACAGGGCGGCAATGTTGAAGGGTCCAAGCCTGACGAAATCGTTGAAAAGCACGGCGTCAAAATCATTGGCTATGCTAATACGCCAGCGCACTTGGCAGCTGACGCATCAGCGCTGTTTTCGCGCAACCATTTCAACTTCCTCTCCGCCTTCTGGGACAAAGAAGCTGGCAAACCCGAACTCGACGAAGAGATTGGCGATGCAATCCGCCTGACCAAAGGCGGGGTAGTGGTGAACGAAAGGCTCAACGCGTGAAAACCCTTGGCTGGATCATCCTCGCCGTAATCCTCATCCCTGCGGTTATCTACATCAGTTATAATGCAGGATATATTTTTGGCGCAGGCCTAGCTGAAACTGAAAATCGGGCCGAGGAGGCCGAATAATGGACTTCATTTCAATCCTCTCGATCTTCGTGCTGGCGTGTTTTGTCGGCTATTACGTGGTCTGGTCGGTCACGCCTGCGTTGCACACGCCGTTGATGGCGGTGACCAATGCGATCTCTTCGGTGATTATCGTCGGTGCGCTGATTGCAGCGGCAGAGGCGAGTAGCACAACTGCGAAGTATCTCGGCCTGTTCGGTGTGGTGCTGGCGAGCGTCAATATCTTTGGCGGCTTTGCCGTGACTGAGCGAATGCTGGCGATGTATAAGAAGAAGGAGAAGTGACCATGGGCTTCTCCATTCTAGCCTCAACAGCGGACATGGCACCGCTGGATTGCATAGCGGATTGCTCGCAGGAGCAATGGCAAGCTTCTGGTCTTCTACACGGACCGATGGCGGAATCCTTTTCCGCACTCGCATATCTCGTCGCGGGGGTGTTCTTCATCCTCGCACTTCGCGGGCTTTCCAGCCCTGCAACCAGCCGTGCGGGCAATCGCTACGGCATGGTCGGTATGGTGCTTGCCGTTGGCACGACGCTAATTACCCACGAGCTTGCAACCTGGTATGAGATAGCGATCGCGATTGGTATTGGCGGCGCAATTGGCTTTGTTATTGCGCGCAAGATCGCGATGACATCTATGCCAGAGCTCGTCGCCGGATTTCACTCGCTTGTCGGCCTCGCTGCCGTCGTGGTGGGCCTTGCCGCGTGGCTTGATCCGGCAAGTTTTGGGATTACCGATACCGCCGGGCAGATCCTTATGGTCAGCCGGATTGAGCTTGGCCTCGGCATAGCCATTGGCGCTATCACCTTCTCAGGTTCGGTCATCGCCTTTCTCAAACTGTCCGGTAAAATGAGCGGATCGCCCATTTTGTTGCCGGGGCGTCATTTCATCAATCTCGGCACTTTGGCGGCGATACTGGGGCTGGTTGGCCTGTACGCCGTGTCACCCGAAGGTGGAGCAGGGCAGGGCTGGATGATCCCGGCGATCACTTTGCTGGCCTTTATCATCGGCTTCCTGCTCATCATCCCTATCGGCGGGGCAGATATGCCGGTCGTTGTTTCGATGCTGAACTCGTATTCGGGTTGGGCTGCGGCGGCGATGGGCTTTACGCTCGGCAATTCTGCAATGATCATTACTGGCGCGCTCGTAGGCTCGTCCGGCGCGATTCTGTCCTACATCATGTGCAAGGCAATGAACCGAAGCTTCATCAGTGTGATCGCGGGTGGCTTTGGCGCGGATGACAGCGGCGCCGGAAGCGGCGAACCACGTGAGCAGCGGCCCTACAAGCAAGGCAGCGCGGACGATGCGGCCTTTATGCTTGAGCAGGCCGAGAAAGTCATCATCATCCCCGGCTACGGCATGGCAGTCGCGCAAGCACAGCACATCCTGCGCGAAATGGCTGATGCGCTCAAAGAGAAGGGCGTGGACGTGAAATACGCGATCCACCCGGTAGCGGGCCGGATGCCCGGACACATGAATGTTCTACTGGCCGAAGCGAACGTGCCCTATGATGAAGTGTTCGAGCTGGAAGACATCAACTCAGAGTTCGCGCAGGCCGACGTCGCATTTATCATCGGGGCAAACGATGTGGTGAATCCGGCGGCAAAAACCGATAAATCATCGCCGATATACGGCATGCCCGTGTTCGATGTAGACAAGGCAAAACAGGTCTTCTTCATCAAGCGCTCAATGGGCGGGGTCGGTTACGCGGGCGTCGATAACGATGTGTTCTATATGAACCAGACAGTCATGCTGCTTAGCGACGCGAAGAAGATGGTCGAAGAGATCGTAAAAGCGCTCGACTGATAGATAATAAGGGAAGCAGTGATGAAATGGCTGGTGGCTCTGTTGCTATTGTGCGCGGGTTTTGCTGCTGGCTATTTCCTCTTTGGCCGCGACGGTGTAATTGAGCAGGTGACTGAAGCGCGTGTTGAACAGGCGCTGCTCAATAACGGTCTACCTGCTCCGATGGCCGAGTGTATGGCTCCGCGAATGGTTGACCGACTCACCATCAGCCAGTTGCAAAAGCTAGAACGCTTTGCCCCCGAAGATGGCGAAAGCTCCATGCCTGGCTCAACGGGAGAAGCGCTTGCACGCCTTCGCCGTGTGGATGACCGCGAAGCTATTGAAACTGTCGTCACTGTTGCGGGTGGGTGCGGGTTCGACCTCATGATCCAGGGGCTTTGAGGTCATGCTGAAATGGGCCGTGCGCATTACGGTGTTTCTTGTGGCGGTCTTGGGTGTCGCTTTTCTGGTACTTCGAACGCCTGACACCGATCCTGCTGCAATGCGCGCGAAGTATGGCGCAGAACCATCGCAATTCGTCATGTTGGAGAGCGGACAGAAGATTCATCTGCGTGACGAGGGCCCAAAGAATGCACCTGCGATAATCCTATTGCACGGTTCAGCAGCGGATCTTCATACTTGGCAGCCATGGGTGGAGGGTCTCAAAGAAGACTACCGCATTGTTCGTTTTGATCAGGTTGGCCACGGTCTCACCGGTCCCGACGATCAAGGCGATTACTCGCTCTCAAATTTTGTCTCTCATATAGATGAAGTGGCTGACGCAATGGGCCTGCAGCGGTTCGTTCTTGCGGGAAGCTCAATGGGTGGATCGCATACAACTGCCTATGCAATGGCGTATCCCGAACGATTAAATGGCGCAATTCTGGTCGGTGCCAGTGGCGCACCCGTGCGGCCCGAGCGCAATGCCAGCTTGACCTACAGGCTAGCTCAAACCCCCGGCATCAATCAGGTGATGGCGCATATTACGCCGCGCTCGATGATAAAGGAAACGTTTGGCGCGACCGTCATGAATAAATCAATTCTCACAGATGAAGCCGTGGACCGTTACTGGGAATTACTGCGTTATCCGGGCAATCGTCAGGCCACCATTGCACGCTTTCGCAATCCGCGAGTTTCGTTCGAAGCAGCCGAACTTGCCAAAATAGCAGTACCTGCCTTGATCCTGTGCGGCGAAGAAGATCCTTTAATCCCGATGCCGTCCTGTAATTGGTTTGATGAACATTGGCCTCGCTCGACAATGGCCAGCTTTCCCGGCATAGGTCACTTGCCGCACGAAGAGGCGCCAGAAGCTACCTTGGAAATTCTCGAAGCCTTTCTCCTTACCATTGAGGAAAACAACTAAGCGTTTGTCACGCCGCTAAATCGTACATCTATGGACGGCGGTCCGACTTCGTGGCTACATCACTTTTTGCATAACATGCGGATTCGAGGTCAATTTTGCGGAAATTGGGTCTAATCGGCGGTATGAGTTGGGTCTCGACCGCCTTGTATTATGAGCGGATCAATCGCTTTATCCAGAAAAGCGTAGGCTCAATGGCGAGCGCGCCTTTGCTGATCGAGAGCCTCGACTTTGCGCAGATGCATGGCCTCAATTCTGAAGAGGACTGGGCACGCGCAACCGGGGTGCTCATCGAAAGCGCCAAGCGTCTTCAGGGTGCAGGCGCAGAAGCGCTTTTGATCGGCGCGAATTCGATGCACCGGGTCTACCGTGATATTGAAGCGCAAGTGGATATCGAGATAATCCACATAGCGGAATGCGTCGGTAAGAAGCTCAAAGCATCAGGAATAAAGAATGTCGCGCTGATTGGCACGCGCAATGTCATGACCGAGGGGTTCTACAGGCGTAGGTTGGTCTCTCATGGGATCGACATCTTGCCGCCTGATATGGACAACGTCGAAGCGCTCGATCGCATTATTTATGATCAATTGATGGTAGGCAAAGTCACGCGTGACGCCGAACGGGCTCTGAAAACGATCATCACCAACAAAGAGCGTGATGGGGCACAAGCTATAGTACTTGCCTGCACCGAGCTTGATCTGATTGTGGACACCAAGGCGAACGTACTACCCGTTTTCGACTCGACCGTTATCCACTGCGAAGCGGCAGCTGAATGGATTTTAGGTTCAGACTTGGTGAACTAATCCGCGATTCAACGCCGCCTCGGAACGATTGACCGCACGGATTGCTCTGATGGGGATGCGGCGGGATAATTGGAAGACTAAGCGCAGAAATGAATTTGTTATCACACTGTCGCGATACAAATTCCGGGCTCTCGGGTCGCTTTGCCGTTAGCCCAGGGGCCGCTCATCAACCCCAAGAATCTGCCGGATGAGCGGCCCCTCGAGCCCTTCTGAGGCAATGCCGTTCGATGGCAAATGTTTCAATTGGGGAGGATGTCCACAAGCGCACTGCGCGTTGCCGATCTGTTCGCCTTGAGCGGATGTTGGCCCTGTCTTAGGTCACAGCCCCATTATGAAGCGCGCCGCCTACGCTGCAAATTCTGATGCCCCCAACGGGCGTGGCTTTGGCGGGCGGGAATTCGACGCTGCAATCAGCGGCCCCGTTCAATCTGACATTGAAACCGAACGAAGGGGCCCGCGCACCGCTTTCCAACGTGATCGCGACCGCATCATTCATTCTATGAGCTTTCGCAGGCTCAAATCCAAAACACAGGTCTTTATCGCCCCAGATGGCGATCATTATCGCACCCGGTTAACGCACAGTTTGGAAGTGGCGCAAATTGGCAGAGTGCTGGCGCGCGCGCTGGGCCTTGATGAAGATTTGACCGAGGCGTTATGCTTGGCGCATGATCTGGGCCATCCACCGTTTGGTCATGCAGGTGAACATGCTTTGTCAGCAGCGATGGAGCGATTTGGCGGGTTTTGCCACAATGCACAGACCTTGCGCACCGTTATGCGGCTTGAAAGCCCTTATCCATTTCATGATGGGCTCAATCTTACTTGGGACCTACTTGAAGGGTTGGCCAAGCATAATGGTCCGGTAAACGACCCCAATTGGGCTTTAATCGAAATTGATGCGGCATTCCCGTTAGAACTTGGGACTTGGCCATCATTGGAAGCGCAGATTGCAGCTATCAGCGACGATATCGCCTATGATAATCACGATATAGATGACGGTCTTCGCGCTGGGTTTCTGGATCTTGATGATCTGTTGGGACTGGAATTCCTCGCGGATCAGTGGCGGGCGGTCGAAAAACGCTTTCCCTCAGCACCGCGAGACCGTTTGCTTCGCGAACTTGTTCGAGGGCAAATTGGCTTGATGGTGAATGATGTGCTGGATCATACGCGGCGCGAGGTGAAGGGCTTCACATCAGTCGATGACGTGCGCGCTGCGGGTCGTCAGTTGGCTGGATTTTCGCCAGAGATGGCCAAGCGCGAACGCGAGTTGAAGGCGTTTATGTATGACAAGCTCTATTTTCATTCCGAACAGGTTGCTGCCGCTGAAAAAGCTCGCGATGTCGTGGCTCGGTTGTTTGCCGCATATTCGCAAGATGCAAAGCTCATGCCGACTGAATGGCAGCAGCGCTTGCCCGAAAGCGAACCGGCGCGTGCCCGCTCCATTGCCGATTTTATTGCTGGCATGAGTGATCGTTTTGCCATCCGCCAATGTGCCGCTATTTACGGCGATGTGCCAAGCGGATTGACCAATGTCTGAGACTACGGGCGAATACTTTCGTAAAGCAGACAAAGAGGCTGCCAAAACGCCTGTCCGCATTGGCCTGGTCGGTGCGACGGGCCTAATTGGTCGGCGTGTTATAGATATTTCCAGCCATAGTGACACGGCGCGCATAGTCGGTATCGCACGGCGCGAGATCGAAATGCCTGTTGGCACTCGCATGGAATTGTTCGTGGCAGCGCCTGACAAATGGGGCGAAGTGTTTGAAGCAGTCCGCCCGCGCGCGCTGATATGCGCCTTGGGCACAACGATCAAAAAGGTGGGCGGCGATGAGGATGCCTTTCGTGCGGTTGATCAGGAAATGGTGCTTAGCACGGCCATTGCTGCGCACGAGGCTGGCGTTCCCAATCTTGTTCTAGTGAGCGCGGCGGGCGCCAATTCAGCTTCCAAGAGTTTCTACATGCGCGTTAAGGGCGAAACCGAGATGATGGTCTCGAAGGTCGGTTTTAAGCGGCTCGATATACTTCGGCCTGGTCTGCTGAAAGGCGTTCGGAACGACGATTTCCGCATGGTCGAGGGCGTCGCGAAAACCCTGAGCCCGATTATCGAACCGCTTTTGCCAAAGAAATGGGAAATGTATCGCTCTATCGATGCCGATCTTGTGGCTGAGGCTGCACTTGGCCTTGCCATTAGGCGCGCTCAGGGGCGCTTTACGCATAACAACGAAGCGATGAAACGCGCCGCGCGCGAATGGCGGATGAAGTCTGGCATTCCAGAGCCAGAGGAAGAAGGTTGATGGATTGGGGCACGGTCTTCAGCCTCGTGAATGCGGGCGCGCTGATCGCTTGGATTGCGCTGATCTTTCTGCCCCGCTGGCCTGCTTTGCTTTCGGGCGTCCTGTATTTGGGTATCGGGCTTTTATGCTTTGTCTATGCCATTGGCCTGATCGGCATAATCTCTGGCATCATACCCGCAGGTGAGGCCGATGCAGGGGCCAATTTTACTACGATCGAAGGGGTGCGCGGTATATTTGCAAGCGATGGCGGGCTGACCGTGGGTTGGACGCACTACCTAGCATTTGATTTGTTTGTCGGGCTTTGGATTGCGCGTGATGCAGATGCGAAGCGAATAAAGCGCTTCGTTCAAGCGCCAATTTTGTTTTCAACGCTGATGGCAGGGCCACTTGGCTTGTTTGTTTGGTTGGTCGTGCGCGAACCCGCTGCACGCCGCCAAGGTCGCTGGACCTGAGAAGATTTTTGCGCCAAGTCTTTCTCCCAAAGAACACCAATTGGAGAGAGACGCATGGGATCGGACAGCGCCACTGCGGCAACTGTGCACCACGGTTTTAATACCTTCGATCAGTTCCTCGGGTTTTGGTCGAAGGAGCGCCCAAATGCGATAGCTTTGGAGGAAGGCGAGAGGCGCTTTACCTATGCCGAAACAGAGGCGTTGACCCGGAAAATAATCGCCTGCCTCAAGGAGCGCGGCATCGGTGCAGGCGATCGGATCGCATGGTTGGGCAAGAATTCTGATGTGTATTTCTTGACGCTGTATGCAGCGGCCCGGATGGGCTGCGTTATGGCGCCTATCGGATGGCGGTTGGCGGCTCCTGAGATTGGCTATATCCTGACAGATACAGAGGCAAAGCTCGTTGTCGCAGGAGAGGGTTTTTCCGAGATAGTTGGCCAGGTCGCCGCATCGCTCCCCACCAAGCCGCAAGTCTTGAACGGTGACGAATTTCTGGCCGAAGCGCGTGCTGCATCGCCTGCTGAGTATGAGCCAGTCCATCCCGACGCCCCCGTGCTACAGCTCTACACATCGGGCACGACCGGCAATCCCAAAGGCGTGCAATTGTCAAACACCAACCTGTTCAGCCTGCGCAAGCCCAGCATTGATGCAGCTTTGCCGTGGCAAGATTTTCAACCAGATGATTGTGTCCTGATCGCCATGCCATGCGCGCATATTGGTGGCACAGGTTCAGCTCCGATCAGTGTCAGCAATGGGGTGCGATTGCTGGTGCAGCCGGAATACACTCCGCAGGGCGCTCTGGAAGCGATTGAGGGCGGGGCGACGCTATTGTTCCTGGTGCCTGCTGCGATCCAGATGATGGTCCAGCACCCGCGTGCAAAGGAGACGGATTTCTCAAACCTGCGCTATCTGATGTACGGCGCTGCACCTATGCCGTTGGAACTGTTGAAAGAGGCGGTGCGCACCATGCCGGGCACTGGCTTTATGCAGGTTTACGGCATGACGGAGACAACGGGCACCATTTCGTTGCTTCCACCAGAAGATCACAGCCTTGAAGGCAATGAACGTATGCGTTCTGCCGGTAAGGCTGTCCCGGGAGTCGAGATTGAAGTGCGCGGCGAGGATAATCGCGAAATGCCGCGCGGTCAGATTGGTGAGATTTGCATAAAATCACCTTCTAACACGGTGGGTTACTGGAAACTTCCAGAAGCGACCGCCAGCACAATCGACGGTGATGGTTGGCTGCACACAGGCGATGCCGGAATTATGGATGATGATGGTTATGTGTATATTCAGGACCGCATCAAAGACATGATCATTTCAGGCGGCGAAAATGTTTACCCCGCTGAAGTTGAAAGCGCGATTTACGGCCACCCGGCCATTGCAGAAGTCGCAGTGATCGGCGTGCCAAGCGAGAAATGGGGCGAAGAGGTCAAGGCGTGCTGCGTCGCGAAACCTGGCATGGAAATCGATCCGGAAGATGTCATCGCTTACACTCGGGAGCGCATTGCCGCATTCAAGGCCCCCAAAAGCGTCGACGTCATCCCCGAAATGCCGCGCAACGCATCAGGCAAAATTCTGCGCCGGCAATTGCGGGCGCCGTATTGGGAGGGGCGTGATCGGCAGGTCTCGTAAAAAGAGAAAATGAAACACCACGCGCCAGCAACCTTTCGCAATCGTGATGTTATTTTGGCCGTGCTGCGGCAGGAATTGCCGGAATGGGGCGTCGTGCTTGAGGTGGCGTCTGGCAGCGGTGAACATGCCATCTATTTCGCGGAAGCCATGCCTGCGCTGTCATGGCAACCAACAGATCCAGACAAGAACGCGATTGCATCTATCAAAGCCTACACGGCTGAATACAAGGGCGTAAATCTTAAAGAGGCGTTGAACCTTGATGCGTCTTCAGCGAGTTGGCCGATCGAACGCGCCGATGCGTTGGTCTGTATCAACATGATCCATATCAGTCCGTGGGCCTCGACAAAGGGACTGTTTGAAGGTGCAGCCCGAACGCTGAGCCCGCGTGATGCGCCAGTCATTTTGTACGGGCCCTATTTTGGAAAGGAAGAGGAGCTGGCGCCGTCAAATTTGCAATTCGACGCCAGCTTAAAGGCGCGCAATCCCGAATGGGGAATTCGGCAGATCGAGGACATGGATGAGCTTGCTGCGAGCAATGGTTTCACCCGCACAGCGCGCTTCGATATGCCTGCAAATAATTTGACGCTTGTCTACCGTCGAAATTAATCCGCGTCGCGCACGTCAGAACCAGTTTGCGGCGCTTGGCTGATGACTTCCTCCCCTGCTTCGCCCACGGATTCGATATCACGGCCAAGGCCCTTGACGGTGTTGCAGGCAGCTGTGGTGAGAGTGAGCGCGCCAAGAGCGGCTGCTATTAGGGTGGTGCGGAGCATTCGAATTCCTTTCGTGTCGTCTAACTTAGGCGTTCTCGACCTGTTTCGCTTTATCGCGTGCGAGTAGTCGTTCCCTATATGCGATAAGAACCCCGGCTCCAATAATCAGAGGTGCACCCAGCCAGAGACTGGTGGGGGGTGTACGATCAAAGATCGTGTATCCATACCACGTCGCCCAAAGAAGCGAAGTATAATCCATAAGCAGGATAACCGAAGCCGAACCAAACCTCAAAGAGGTGGTCAGCAGCATCTGTGCAATTGCTCCGGCAAGAGCCATGGCGATAATTATGCCCCACGTTTCCGTATCATGCGGCTGATAGACAAACGGCACCGCGATAAAGGCAATCGGTGTTGTGAGAGCGGCAAACCAGAACACTATGCTCCAGGGCGCTTCGGTCTTGTTGAGATCCTGAATCTGGAAACTGATGAGCGCCACCAAAAACGCCGCAATCAGTGCGATGCCCGCGCCGAGCGGATCAATCGTCGAAGTACCAGCTTGGGTGAGGATCAGCACGCCCGCAAATCCCAGAACAACCGCCCCCCAGCGGTAAATTCCCACCTTCTCCTTGAAGAGGATCACACCCAAGAGAACTGCGAAAAAAGGCGCAGTGAAGCTGAGCGTTGTCGCCTCAGCGAGCGGCAGCAAAACAACAGCGCCATAGACAAAGAACATGCCCGTAATGCCATAGGCGGCACGGCGGGCATGCGCGCCAAATCGTTTGGTCTTAACTGTACGCATTTGGCGGAGGCCGACCAGAACTACCAGCACTAAGACAAAGGTGAGCAATTGCCGCCAGAAAACGAGTTCTGCCAGATGCACGCCTTTGGTGCTGGCGAGCTTTAACAGCATTGCCATCGTCGCCAGCGCTGCGGCGGTTGCAAGACGCAATGCTAGCGCCACGAACGGGCGGGGCTGGGCGATTGATCCATCCATCGGCCCGCGCTTGAGCGATATATCGGGATTGCACAAGGCTGCGTAGCGCTTACATGGCGCACCGCAATGGATGTTCTGACGCAACTGGCGCTTTCAAGCGATGCCACACAATTGGCTGTGGTTGGTGCTACATTTTGGGTGCTTGCCGCGTTCGCGGCGCTGATGGAGTGGCGACGCAAAAAGGTGCGCGACTATGCGCAGTTAGAGCGGGTTGGCTGGATGCCATGGACCGCCATTTTCATAATGTGCGCGATGATTGGTGGCGGCTGTCTGGCGATGAGCCTGCCTGTTGTGCTTGGCAATTTGTAGGCCCGCGTCTTTGCGGGGATACTCATGCAGTTACAGACAAGCCTCCAAATACGCCTGATCGAACCCGAATTGACGCGCTTTTTCGAGCGTATAGGGACGCAGACCGGAGGCGCGGAATTCGCCTAGGATCTTGCCGTCTTCTGTCTCGTCGAGATATTCGAACTTGAAAAGGTTTTGCGTCACGATCACTTCACCTTCCATCCCGATCACCTCGGTGATGTCGGTCGTTCGGCGAGAGCCGTCGCGCAGACGTTTCACCTGCACAATGATGTCCACCGATTCGGCGATCTGGCGCGAAATGGCTTCTTTCGGGATCTTGATGTCGCCCATCAGGATCATGTTTTCCATACGGCCAAGGCATTCGCGCGGGCTGTTGGCGTGAAGCGTACACATCGAACCATCGTGGCCCGTGTTCATGGCGGCAAGAAGGTCGAAACATTCTGCGCCACGAATCTCACCCAGAATAATCCGGTCAGGACGCATACGCAGGGCGTTCTTCACAAGGTCGCCAATGGTAATCGCGCCTTGCCCTTCAAGGTTTGGTGGACGCGTTTCGAGTGGCAGCCAGTGCGGCTGTTGCAGACGAAGTTCGGCCGCGTCCTCGATCGTCAGCACGCGCTCACCCGGATCGATCATTTTCGACAAGGCGTTGAGCATGGTGGTTTTACCAGAGCCCGTACCGCCAGAAATAACGATGTTGAAACGGCATGCCCCCGCGATTTTTAGCGCGGTACACATTTTCTCGCTCATCGAGCCAAACTCTTTGAGCATGTCCAAAGTGATCGGCTTTTCGGAGAACTTACGAATCGAGATCGCGGTGCCGCGCAGTGAAAGCGGCGGAACGATTACGTTCACACGAGAGCCGTCTTTCAAGCGAGCATCAGCCAAAGGCGTCGTCTGGTCAACGCGGCGACCAACCTGGTTCACAATGCGCTGAGCAATTTGGAAAAGGTGCTGTTCATCGCGGAACCGGATCGGTGCGATTGTGAGCTTACCCTTCTTCTCAATGTAGGTTTGATCAGGGCCGTTGACCATGATATCGGACACGTCCGGGTCGTTCAGCAGCTCTTCCAGTGGACCAAAGCCCAAAAGCTCATCAATCAGAACTTTTTCGAGCGCGAACTGTTCGCGGCGGTTCAGTGTGACCTTCAGCTCGGCCAGCACTTCCATGATGATCGGGCGGAATTCTTCCGATAGCTCTTCTTTGGAAAGCGTCGCTGCGGCTTCGGGATCGACACGTTCCAGCAAGCGCGGGAGCACTTGCTCTTTAATTTTGTGGACGCTGGCTTCGAACCCGCCGCCTTCATGCTCACCAGAATGAGTCGCGTTCATACGCTCCGTCAGCCGGTCCATTGCATCGGCTGTCGATGTCGGCTTCGCAGGTCTTGAAGAAGCGGACTTTGCTGCTTCTGCCTCAGGCTTTTCGCCTTCGTCAGGAAGGGGAGGAAACTGCTCGCCGCCGGACTTTGGTTCCCCGCCGCCGGATTTCATCGGACGTGCGACTCCGAATGCCGGACGTCCGCCCGGTTTCATTCCTCCGCCGCCTTTTTTTCCGAATGCGCTCATTCCATAGCCCCCAAGGCCCAAAAGTTTCATCGACAAATGTTCAGATTACGACGAACACTGCCTCTCGAAATGTGGTGAATAAATTGGAAACCTTATTTTTTTCCTAAGCAGTGGTGCGAGGACCGATCTGGGAGCGTCATTGCGCCAGAATATACTTAAGGGGCCTTCATCGAACGGTTAATTAAGAAGGCCATAGTCAATGCACCGAGCATAAACACCAGCGCATCTTCCGCACTTACCATTGATCAAACAAGAGCTACGCAGTTTGGCCCACTGGCACGATTCGAGATGATGTTTAGCCTTTTAAGGCCGCTGGTCTTAGCGATCCTTTATCACCCGTCTGCAGTGCATGGATGTCTTTCGGCGTCATCGCCCGTGAAGCCGCCATCTCTATCAAGCTCTCTTTTCCTTTACCTGTAGCGTGTCAGGCATAACGGATTGGTCTTACATATGCGCTTTCCGATTTTATGCGTGTGCGCCACTTTATGTCACGAGTGGGTGCACTTTGGCCCCCTCATAGGCAGGCGCGCGCGGTCATTGGCGATCATAAAACGAAAAATGAGAGCACCAGTGTAGTCACTTTCGGGGAGCGACTAAGGCTTGCCAAGGTTAGAGTGCTCGCGCATGGGCCACAGGTGCCACACTTGATCCAGCGAATTCAAAAGTGAAGCCAGAGCGTGCCGGGTTTGTCTATGCGCTCGCAGGCTTCACCATATTAGCGTTTGGCGATGTGGTTATCAAAAGCATGGCGGGGTCCTGGCCTCCATATGCTGTTGCGGCGCTCCGATTTAGTATTGGCACAATTGCGTTGTCCGTGTGGTTGTGGCGCAGCGAAGGGCGCGATGCCTTTGTGCCGCAAAATCTTTGGTTGCAAATGGCGCGTGGGTTTTGCCTGGCAGCCGCGTCTCTGTCATTTTTTTCTGCGATATACATCATGCCCTTGGCAGAGGCGGTCGCTATTTCATTTCTCTCACCAATATTGACGCAGGCCTTTGGGGGCTTGTTGCTCAGGGAACGGGTGCGCCCGAGGGTTTTCGCCATCTCATTGATAGCGCTCTTTGGTGTAATCATTGTTCTCAGGCCCAATGTGGCGGAGCTTGGATGGAGTGCCTTGCTGCCATTGGGATCGGCTGTGTTTTTCTCTTTGCTACTCGTGACCAATCGCGCGAGTGCAGGGCAGGGAAGCGGTCTTTCCATGCAGGTGTTTGTCGCAGGGTTCTGCGCGCCGCTGCTAATCCTTGTATCAGTCGGTGCAAAGGTTTCTGGGGTGACAACGCTCGATTTTGGCTGGCCGAGCTGGGATGTGGTGCTGCGGTGTATGATCGTGGCGGTCACAGCAACAACAGCGCATTGGCTTGCTTACATTGGCGCTGCCAAAGCTGGAGCAGCCGCGATTGCCCCAGCGATTTATGTTCAATTGCTGGTTGCGATTATGGCAGGCTGGCTATTTTTCGATGACATACCTGATCTTTATACGTTGGCAGGATCAGCTTTGATTATCGCTGCAGGGCTTTATCTATGGCGCGATGGAGTTAGGGACATGTCCCCAAAGCAGGGCTTGCCGATCAAAAGATAAGGATTAGAGGGCAAGGCTTAGTTCATTGTGCGGTGCTAAAGGCTCCGCGGCAATTTGGGGAATGGGCGATTTATGTGCGGCATTATTGGAATTGTCGGAAATGAAGCGGTGTCAGATCGACTGGTCGATGGCCTTCGCCGGATGGAGTATCGCGGATATGACAGTGCAGGTGTCTGCACTCTCCACGAGGGCACGATGGTGCGCCGCCGGGCTGAAGGGAAGCTGCTTAACCTCGTAGGGGTTCTCGATCATGAACCGGCGCCCGGAACGGTTGGTATCGCACATACACGCTGGGCTACCCATGGCGCTCCTACTGCTTCCAATGCCCACCCGCATGCGACTGATGAACTTGCGTTGGTACACAACGGTATCATCGAGAATTACAAGGCGCTTCGCGATGAGCTCGCCAGCGAGAACCGTTCGTATGAGAGCGAAACCGACACAGAAATCGTCGCGCATCTCATATCATCACGGATTGAAAAGGGTGCTAGCCCGCAAGAAGCGATGGCAGAAGTTTTGCCAAAGTTACGCGGCGCGTTCTCACTTGCGATTGCGTTTCGTGAATATCCCGATCTGCTTGTTGGTGCGCGGCTCGGTTCGCCTCTAGTTATCGGCTATGGCGATGGTGAGATGTATCTTGGCTCTGACGCCCTGGCGCTTGCGCCTCTGACTCAGCAGATCACCTATCTGGAAGAAGGCGACTGGGTGATCATTACCCGCGACGGCGCTCAGATCTTTGATGGAGATAATCAAGAGGTTGATCGCCCTGTCCAAACCTCAGGCGCATCTGCTGCTGCTGTGGAGAAAGGCAATTATCGCCACTTCATGCAGAAAGAGATTTTCGAACAGCCCACTGTGGTCGCGCAAACACTAGCATCTTATCTGCGCCGCGATGACAATTCGGTTGCTCTGCCTCAGTTTGACTTTGACCTGTCCACCATTCGCCGCCTCACAATCGTCGCATGCGGCACGTCCTATTATGCTGGAATGGTGGCAAAATATTGGTTTGAACAGTTCGCGCGGGTGCCCGTCGATATCGATGTTGCATCGGAATTTCGATACCGCCAGCCGGTGCTGGAAGAAGGTGGTCTTGCGCTCTTTATCTCGCAAAGTGGAGAGACAGCTGACACATTAGCTGCGCTTCGCCATTGCAAGGAAAACGGGCAGGTTATCGGCGTTGTCGTTAACGTTCCGACCAGTTCGATGGCTCGGGAGGCAGATTTGTTGCTGCCAACTCATGCAGGGCCCGAGATTGGCGTCGCCTCCACAAAAGCGTTTACCTGCCAGCTTGCCGTTCTTGCCGCTCTTGCCGCACATATGGCGGTGAAGAAGGGTTTAATGAGCCGCGCGGAAGAGATTGAAGTCGTCGGCCATCTGCTCGAAACGCCTGCTGCCTTGAACGCGGCGCTTGATCATGATGAAGATATCGCGTCGATGGCGCACCTTGTGGCTCCGGCGCGTGATGTGCTGTACCTGGGCCGTGGACAGGATTATCCGTTGGCACTGGAAGGTGCGTTGAAGCTCAAGGAAATCAGCTATATACACGCCGAAGGTTATGCATCGGGGGAAATGAAGCATGGTCCGATTGCTCTAATTGATGACGAAGTGCCGGTCGTGGTAATTGCCCCGTCTGGCCCGCTTTTTGAAAAGACGGTTTCCAATATGGAAGAAGTCCGTGCACGCGGCGGCCAAGTTGTGCTGATTTCAGATGCGGACGGATTGAAAGAGGCGAGCGACGGATGCATTGCAACTATCGAAATGCCGGTGGTCCATCCTCTAATCGCGCCGCTTGTCTATGCTATCCCGGTTCAACTGCTTGCTTACCATGTGGCAGTGGCAAAAGGCACAGATGTTGACCAACCGCGCAACCTTGCCAAATCGGTGACTGTTGAATGACCCGCCTCGAGCTTTGGCCAGAGCGCTAGTGAATTTTGCAGATCGAATTGGATCATATACCGCCAGCGGATTAACCAATTGCAATCGAGTGCGACACGGGTCCCGGTAAAAAGGTTCTGATTACTTTACCGCCCCATAACCTTTCCTACGTAGTCCGCTCATGTCGTGAGCGAGCCTTCAACCTCTTCAAAACAGCCAATAGCGCGAAACTTGTCAGTCCTTGCCGTACTTGGCTTGGCAGATAAGTCTGATCGTGATTGGGCAAGGCTACGCGGGCTTCAATACGCCAGTCTTGCGCAGCTCACTTTTCAGCGAGCCTTTGCGCATTCACTTTTGGCAGTTTTCGTCGCGCGGATTTATCTTGGCGCTGTGCCGACTGCGATCGTGCTGTCGTGGATGGCGGCGATCGCGCTGCTGAATATCCAGAGCGCGCGACTTGACCGCAGTCTAGCCGACACCAACAAACGCAAAATTTCGCCCGCCGAATTCAACCGTCAAACAGGCTTTGCTGCTCTTTCTGGCGTGTTCTGGGCGATCCCTGCGCTAATATTTGTGCCTTACGGAACAATGGAAGATTTTTCCGCGCTGTTGATGTTGGTGGCATTGTTGATTGCTTCCTCAGTGTTCTTCTACACTGCCGCGCCGTTGAGCATACTCATCTTGGGCATGACAGTCGGTATAGCCTGCATTGTTCAATTGGCTTTGAATGAATTTTGGCTGGTGATGGGCGCCCAGCTGCTTTTCCTTCTCGCCACCATGTTTGGCACGGTTCACGTAGGCCGCACTTATTTGCGGGCTAGGCTGTCCGAACAGGTTATTGCCGAGAAAGAAGAAGTTGTATCGCTTCTTCTGCGTGAGTTCGAAGAAAACGAGGCTGACTGGCTCTGGGAAATTGATCCCTCGCGCCGCCTTCGTAGCGTAAGCCCGCGCTTTGCATTTGCTCTGGGCGAACCGCAAAGCGCTGTCCAGGGCAGACCTTTGATGGAGCTTATCGCTGGGCAGGGTTGGGTAGACGGCAACGAAGATGAAAGCTTACGCCAGCTTGCTGAATGTCTGAAGCGACAGGAGAACTTCTCCAACCTGTCGGTCAAAGTCACCATCAATGGCAAGGAGCGTTGGTGGGAGCTTTCCGGCACTCCGATGCGCGACCATCGCGGGCGATTTATTGGCTTTCGTGGAGTTGGATCAGACAAGACCGAACAGCGCGAGAGCTCTGAGAAAATCGCTTATCTTGCCCGCTATGACACGCTCACCAGCTTGCCAAACCGTTTGCAATTGACCGAAGCGCTTGCAGGAGCTCTCATCGGCGTCGAAAAATGGCGCGGGCGCTGCGCTTTGCTGATGGTGGATTTGGACCGCTTCAAGGCGGTGAACGATTCGCTTGGTCATATGACTGGCGACAAGCTGCTTGCACAGGTTTCTGCCCGATTGCAAAAACTGATGAGCGAGGGACAGATGTGCGGTCGGCTGGGCGGCGATGAATTTGCAGTTGTGGTGGAAGATGCGAGCGAAAAAGGCATGGTCAGTGATCTGGCCCGCAGTGTAATCGACGCTCTGTCCGAGCCGTACCAGGTGGAACAGCACAAGCTTTATGTGGGTGCAAGCGTCGGTTCCGCGGTTGGTCCGCGCGATGGAAGCACAGTCGAAGAACTGATGCGCAATGCTGACCTTGCGCTGTATCGCGCAAAGGACGTGGGTGGAGGCGAGCATTTTGCCTTTGAACAGGAACTGCACGCATCGGCAGAAGAGCGCCGTAAACTCGAAGTATCCTTGCGGTCCGCGTTGGGGCAGGACGAATTCGTGCTTCACTACCAGCCTGTAGTTGATGCGCTCAGCGAGAATATCGTTAGCTTTGAAGCATTGGTGCGTTGGAATAGCAAGGATCACGGCTTTGTCAGCCCGGGAAAATTTATCCCGCTGGCAGAAGACACACGCTTGATCGTGCCAATCGGTCGTTGGGTGCTACACCAGGCTTGTCATGAAGCGTCGAATTGGCCTGACCATATCAAAGTCAACGTCAATGTGTCGCCCGAGCAGTTGTTGGAGCCAGAATTCCACTTGGAAGTGGTACAGGCCCTTTCGGAAAGCGGTTTGCGGCCGGACAGGCTCGAAATTGAGGTTACCGAAAGTATTTTCGTGCGCGATGCAAGCATTGCGCGTGCTGCGCTTGAGCATGTGATGGCTCTGGGCTGTTCGATCGCTTTGGACGATTTCGGTACTGGCTATTCTTCATTGGGTTACATTCGCGAACTGCGCTTCTCGACGATCAAAGTGGACCGTTTGTTCGTGCAAGGAGCCGCACAGGGGGCGTCCGAAAGTTTGGCGATTATCAATGCTGTGGTTGCAATGGCGAAAAGCCTTGAAATGACGACTACCGCAGAAGGTGTTGAAAATAGTGAGGAAGCGGAGCTGATCCGCAGTCTGGGCTGCGATAAGATACAAGGCTTCTACTTCGGTAGACCCATGTCAAAAGAAGAAGCGAAACAACTGTTCGATGCCTCTACAATGAGACAACGCGCTTAAACGCTAACCAAAGCTGCAAGCAAACTTTCAAACAAGCGCTTCCCATCAACTCCACCCAAAGATGGATGGGCCGCGGGTTCGATTGCGCGTTCGGGGTGCGGCATCATACCAAGCACGCGTCCATTTGCGCTTAGGACGCCTGCGATATCGCGCTGCGAACCATTGACAGGCTCTTGATACCGAAATGCCACTCGGCCCTCGGTTTCCAGCATATTGAGCGTTGCTTCATCCGCAAAGTAATTGCCATCGTGGTGCGCCACAGGAATTCTGATGGTCTCGCCTGTCCGGAAACCTTGGGTAAAAGGCGAAGAGTTGTTGGAAATCTTGAGCGGAACGGTACGGCACACAAAGGTCTGGCCCGCATTGCGCATCAGGGCACCAGGCAGCAGGCCTGCCTCTGTTAATACCTGAAACCCATTGCAAACGCCCAGCACGGGAAGGCCGTCTTTTGCCGCGGCGACAACTGCACGCATGATCGGGCTTTTAGCTGCCATCGCACCGGAGCGCAGATAATCCCCGTAAGAAAAACCACCAGGAAGCGCTAGGAAATCGAGACCCTTGGGTAGATCGGGATCACCATGCCATATGCGAATCGCAGGCGAACCGGTTGCCGCTTCGATCGCAACCGCCATATCGCGATCACAGTTTGATCCGGGAAAGGTGATGACGCCTGCCTTGAAAGCGTTCGAACCAGCGCCCATCAAGCAGGCTCCTTTTCAAGGCGTTCAATCGCGTAATCCTCGATTACGGTGTTCGCGAGCAGTTTGTCACACATTGCCTTGAGTGTGTCGTCGCGAGTGTCATCGGCAACCTCTAGCTCTACCACACGGCCGATGCGCACATCTTCAACACCATCGAAACCCAGACCATCAAGAGCATGGTGTACGGCACGTCCTTGAGGATCGAGGACACCAGGCTTTAGCGAGATGATGACGCGAACTTTCATGAGGCACGGCTCCTGCGGCGCGAGTTGATATGGGAAGCGATATAGCTCCCATGCTGTCTCGCGCAATTGGCAATGCCTAATTGTCCTGAGCTTTATCCTGAGGCAGGACTCGAACTTCCAGTGCTTCTTCTGGATTTAGATACTTTATCGCCATCGCCTGAATGTCTTTTGGTGTGACAGCATCAAGCACGTCGGGAAACTTGAAATAACGCTCCAACCTCTCAGGCTCGCTTTGTGCGTAACGTGCCAGGCCCATCCACCCGCGAAGGCTCTTGAGCGCATTTTCATAGCTTTCTTTAATTGGCTTCCTTGCCCGCTCCAAAGTATCGGTATCAATCGGCGTATCGCGCAGATCATTTAGCAATTGCAGTATCGCAGCACGCGCTGCATCGACATTTGTGGCCTCTAGAGATGAGCCGAGCGCAAACGTGCCATACCCGCGATAAACACGACTGGAGCTGTTGCCCGCCGATGGTGAATAGGCCTGACCCAATTCCTCGCGAAGCCGATCAGTCAACTGAAGGCGTACGACGCTCGCAAGTAGTCTTAACTGGATGGTTTCCGACGGGTCGCTGTCATCGGTCGTGGGCCAGATCATCCGAAGTAGCGCCTGATCATCTTCGCCTTGGTGGATTAAAGTACGCGGCGAGCGGTCCTCAGTAAAGGAGCGGAGACGCGCCTCTTCGCGAGCGCGAAATTCGGTTTCGCGCTTCGGTAATGCGCCCAGTGTCTTTGCGACGGCTGCGATGGTCGAATCCTCATCAAGATCCCCAACGATCGACACTTCCAAAGCGCCGTTGCGAAAGCGATCCTCAATCACGGATTTTAGCTTGTCGAAATCGAGCGCGTAATAATTCTTTTTCGCGGGCAATCCAAAGCGCGGGTCTTCATCTGACAAAATGCCGCCAATGGCTGTTCCATACGCACGACCCGGTGTTGAGGTGAGCGTTTCATAATAGTTATCAATGCCCTTGCGGAACCGCTCAATCGCTTCGGGTCGGTATCCCGGATCAGTGAGCATTGCCGCGATAAGCTGCAATTGAAGTTCAAGATCGCGCGGCGTCGTACCGCCGCTTAAGGTGAAACCTTGCCCGGTTGCATCGACATTACTGCTCACTGATCTTCCGGCGAGCACTGTAGAAAGGTCATCGCGGCTGTGCTTGCCCAGCCCACCTGCAGGCAATGAACTGGTGAGATATGTCTTGAGCGGATCGGCCCTCGTATTGAGTAATGTGCCGCCATCCACCACGGCAAGCACGGAGATACGATCCTCTCGGATGTCGGTTTGCTTGAGATTAAGCCGGACACCGTTGGCAAAACGGATCTTGCGAATGCCGAGCCTGTCTTCCAGAGTATCAGACACTACCTCGCCCGCTTCGCCGAAATCGGTGTAGGCAAACTCTGCTTTTCCGGTATCCTCGGGCGGGGATATGGGAAGCGCCATTCCTTCCTTGAAGGCGGACCGTAACGCGTCTGCGCCCCCTACAGGAGCGGTGCGACCCTGAAAACGGATCAGCGGATTTCCAAGACCGGCTGCATGTTTCTGAACTTCGTCGAAAACTGATTGAGGCGTGATGCTTGGCGCCATCCGCTCAAACAGTTCGAGCCTGAATTGTGGTGTCGTTAGTACGCTGTCGGCGCTAATCACACGCATCGCGCTGCCGACATAGGCTGCGTTGCTGCGTGTATCAGCAGCGGCAACTAAGTTTTCGAGCGCAGTCCGGCGATTGGCGAGCTGTTCGTCTACTTCGGCCTGAGTGAATCCATAAGTCAGTGCTTGATTCACCGCTTGGACGGCAGCGAGTACGCCTTTTTTCCATTCCCCATCGACACTGGCTATGCTGATTCCGGTGCTGCGCGCATCTTCGAAAAAATTGTTGGTGTTGAAACTGGCGCCGCGAAACGGTGCATCCTGTCCCCGCGTGAGCCTGATGAGCCGGCGGTTGATGATGTCATAGCCGATCCCGCGCAGCAGGCGTGTGTCGCGATTGGCCAGAGTGTCTGGTTCATCTACCCACGGAGCCAACGCAAATATCGAAACGCTCTCTGATAATGCAGGATCAAGATATATATCGGTTTCGCCGCCGCGTGAAAGATCAACGGGGCCCGTTACCGGTTCTTTGGGTGCAGAAGAGCCTTGCCAGTCCGCAAAATGCTCTTTCATCTTCGCTTCCATTGTATCGACTGGGTAGTCGCCAATTATAACTAGCACTGCGTTATGAGGTGTATAGGTTCGCTTATAAAGCCCGCGAAGGTCCTCCGCGCTCGCGTTTTCGAGCACCTCAAGCGTGCCTATTGGCAAACGCTTTGCAAACCTCGCGCCGGGTGCCAAAAACTCATAACTGTCTTCTGCTGCGCGCTGGTTAAAACCGCGCCTATCGCGGCGCTCTGCAAGGATCACACCGCGCTCGCGCTCGACAGAATCTGCGGCAATGGTGAGCTCGCTTGCCGTCTCCCGCATAATCATCAGCGCGGTATCAAGCAGCGCTTCGTCATTGCGCGGCAAGTTCAGTTTATATGTGACCGATTCTAGCCCGGTTTCAGCGTTGGTGTCTGCACCAAATTGGAGTCCCTCGCGCTCGAGCAGTTTGATCATCTCGCCTTCAGGGATGTTGGTCGATCCGTTGAAGGCCATGTGCTCAAGATAGTGCGACAGGCCGCGCTCTTTCTCGGTTTCTTCAAGTGACCCGCTGTTGATCCGCAACCTAACCAGCGCTGTGCCTTCGGGGGTTGCATTGCGCCGCAGGATATATCGCATACCGTTGCCCAGTTTGCCGTAGACGTAACCGGGGTCGGTGGGGATATCGCTCGCTTCAAATGGCCAGGTTGTTTCGGCTTGGGTTTCTTTTTGGCTCTCAGTACTTTGCGCTGAAAGTGATTGCACAAGCACAAGGTTGGGCAGGGCAAGCAGCAGGCCGCATGCAAGCACACTTTGGATCAATTTCATTTAGGCTCTGCTCTCTCGCATCGTATTAAGGTGACGAGACTAACGAACCAAACCTGACTGTCAGCTTATTTTTTCGCCGGAGGCTGCGTACCACGCAAGCGTGAGCGATGACTGGAGAGGTCCAGCACTTCACCGGGCCCCGTATCCTCATTCTGAAGCAGGCCAAGCCGCCTAGCGACTTCGCGATATGCCTCTTCTTCGCCTCCGAGATCGCGGCGGAACCGGTCCTTATCAAGCTTCTCGCCTGAATTCATGTCCCACAACCGGCAACCATCCGGGCTAATCTCATCGGCCAGGATGACGCGGCTGAAGTCGCCATCAAACAACCGGCCGAATTCTAGTTTAAAATCAACGAGGCGGATGTCGATCGCTGCAAACATACCGCACATGAAATCATTGATGCGGATCGCCATAGATGAAATGTCCTGCATTTCTTCGTGGCTGGCCCAATTGAAACAGGCAATATGTTCTTCGGCTATCAAAGGGTCGCCCAGCGAATCATCTTTGTAGTAATATTCGATCAGCGTGTGCGGGAGCGGTTCGCCTTCTTCGATGCCAAGCCGCTTGCAAATAGAACCTGCCGCCACATTGCGAACTACGACCTCAATCGGGACAATTTCGACCTGCCGAACCAATTGCTCGCGCATATTGAGACGGCGGATGAAGTGAGTGGGAATGCCAATATGCGAAAGCCGCGTAAAAACGTGTTCGCTGATGCGATTATTGATTACGCCTTTACCGTTGATCGTACCTTGTTTTTCCGCGTTAAAAGCGGTCGCATCATCCTTGAAGTATTGAATGATCGTGCCGGGTTCAGGACCCTCATAGAGGATCTTGGCTTTGCCTTCATAAATCTGGCGACGGCGAGACATACAGAGTTTCCCACTTCCAGCGAATGGTGCCCGGGGGCGGATTTGAACCACCGACACGCGGATTTTCAATCCGCTGCTCTACCCCTGAGCTACCCGGGCATTCGCTGCGGCGACGTCATAGCAATTAACGCTTTGCGACGGCGAGCCAATGAAGGCGGCGCTATGGCGAAGCATGCAGCGATTGGCAAGAGGGTTTTGCTAGCCGTGCCGCTCTTGTCGCAAGTAAAATCAAAATTTGTCTCCATCATCGCTATCGAGGCCTCGCGCGGCGATATCTGCTGGATCAACCGGCGGACCGGGAACGGCATAGCCATCACCAAACCACTTCGCGAGATCACGGTCACGACAGCGCTGTGAACAAAAAGGTTTGAACTCGGCTGAACGTTGATTGGTTTTACAGATCGGACAGGGTCGGTTTGGTCGAATCATGCGGCTAGTATCTGCGCACTCGGGCTTTCGAGTGCAAGGCTGGGATCTGTCTCAATCCTCACCTGTTTGCCAGTGCGGCGCGCGAGTTCATCGAGCCATTGTGCTTTGAGTTTCGCTTTGAGAGCAGGATGGACCAAAAGCTCGAGCGTTACCCCGTTTCCTTTAGCCCGCTCTGCCACACGCAAGGCATATCGGGCGCACATCGCCGCGCGCGACGCTGCAAAGCGATGGAGAAGTGAGGGGCCTTCCAGCCGGGATACAATCTGGACAAAACCAAAGCCATTCATCGCGGTGCGTTCGTGCGGCCAATCGGAAAGATATTCCCCCAACCTTTTATCACATGCCTTGCGGTCACCCTTATTGCTAACGCTTGGAAAATCGATCCCGATATTTCCGCCCAAATCAAACCAACGCAGAGCCTTCGCAATGACCGGCACTGCGTTGAAAGAGGCTTCATCTGTTCTGCCGCAGTCAATATCGATCAAGGTCATCGCTGGCGTCACGCTGCACAGGATTTCGCCGCCCATAAACTCTAGCGAACCACTGGATGCAGCCTGCCACACATCTTCCCACGAACCGGCGGGAAATTCGCGAACCGATCTTCCTGATGAGAGAGGGGTCTTGCGTTCCTCGTTACCTGCCTCTTTTTCTGATAAATGTCGCCCAATTGCGCGCTTCAGCCTCCCGCGTTCGGCAATTGGGGACCGCCAAATTTGCAGCTTGAAGTTTGCGCCTTCTGTCACTTCAGACGGAAGGTGATCAACCAACACCTCGGTGCCGTCTTCCAAAACAGCTAAACCGCGCCGCGCTCCCGCATTTTTCGAGCTCAGCTGGGCAGAGCGAATTTGCCCGGCGGTCAATTCATCTGGCCAATAGAGCTTGGCGGCAAGTACCTGGTCGCCATCAACCAAAAGAGCACGGCGTTCGCCGATCCCGTCTTCGACCAACCAGTCAGCCAATGGTGAACCCAGCAGACTTTAGGAGCGCGCGTGTTTCAAAAAGCGGCAGGCCCATTATGCTGGAATGGCTGCCCCTGATCCATTGGATCAATCCCTCTGCCGACCCTTGGATCGCGTAACCGCCAGCTTTTCCGCGCCATTCATCACTGGCAATGTAAGCGTCGATTTCCTCGTGGGAAAGCGATTTGAATCGCACCACATTTTCCGACAATTTCTCCCTCAAACTGCCATCTGGTGCGCGCAGAGTGATGCTGGAGAGAACAGTGTGACGCCGGCCCGACATAAGTTTAAGGCAGTTTTGTGCTTCGGCTTCTTTTTCGGTTTTCGGCATGATGCGCCGACCGCAAGCCACAACGGTATCACCTGCCAATACGAAACCCTTTGCATCTACAGCCAGGGCCTTTTCGCGCCCCATGCGCACTGCATACTCGCGCGGCAGTTCATCCTTGTGTGGGTTTTCGTCAATATCAGCTGGCACTACCGCATCAGGCACAATGCCCAATCGCCCGAGCAATTCGCGCCGCCGGGGTGAAGCAGATGCCAGTGTTAGGTAGCGCGCGCTCATGGGCGCTCGGTTTTATTGAGGACCGGGACCGCCACGGCCCGGCATAAAGCGGTATGTGATGCGTGCCTTCGTAAGATCATACGGCGTCAATTCGCACAAGACTTCATCACCGACCAGAACACGGATACGGTTCTTTCGCATCTTGCCCGCAGTGTGGCCCAGAACTTCATGGCCGTTTTCAAGCTCCACCCGGAACATCGCATTGGGCAGCAATTCAACAACGCGCCCGCGCATTTCGAGGAGTTCTTCTTTAGCCATGGAGTTCCTTAAAGTCGGTTTTTGAAGAGTAATCTGTCAGTCAGGTGCGGCCCTTTAACGGTCACGAGAACAAAAGGGAAGCCTCGTGCGTTAGAAGCAGGCGAGTGGCCATCAGCGTCCATTTCCATTTCAACGAAACGCGTTTGTATAAGATATGGGCGCAAAATGATACAATTCAACGGCTTGTCTTACCGCGTTGATTGCTCAAAGGGCATTTCATGACCACCTCTTCTGTCTTTTCAAAGCAATTTAAGCTGCGCCTTTTAATAACTCTGGGTGCTCTCAGCCTCAGTTCGCTACCCGCAAAAGCGCAAGATGAGCCAGCTTCATCAGGTGACAATCCTGATCCATCTGCTGAAGCTCAGACAAACGAAACAGTTGGGCCTGCAATTGACGGTAGAGGTGAGATTATCGTTCAAGGGCAAAGGCTGCGCGGACAGTTGGATGTTGAACAGGCGGCCTTACTTGAGTTGAACGAAGAAGATATTGCGGCTGAAGGCGTTGCCTCGATTACTGACCTTATCACTCAGATCACAGCGCGAACTGGCTCAGCGCGTGGGCGGGGCGGGGGTGGGCGGCCTATCGTTCTGGTCAATGGTATCCGCGTCGGGTCTTTCCGCGAGCTGGCATCTTATCCCTCTGAAGCACTTGATAAAGTTGAGGTTTTTCCAGAAGAAGTGGCGCTGCGCTTCGGGTTTCCACCTGATCGCCGCGTTATCAATTTAATCTTGAAAGACAACTTTGCGAGCCGCGAGGTCGAATTTGAATTTGAAGGGCCATCGCGTGGCGGCTACTTCGTCAATGAGCAGGAATTCGGCTATCTTCGTATATCGCCCCAGGGCCGCTTCAACATAAATCTGGAAGCCAATGATACATCGCTTTTGACCGAAAACGAGCGTGACATCATTCAGACACCCGGCTCTCTCTCAGAGGTGTCGAGCGATCCTGGCCCCGCCGAATTTCGAAGCCTGATAAGCGATGCCCGCAATCTTGAAGCCAATGTCAGCTGGGCCAGAGCGATCATTAAGACGGGCACTACTTTGACGGCTAATGCTAATTACGACCGAAACGATATGCGCAGCTTTTCTGGGCTCAATCTCGTTACACTTACTGATCCCAATGCCAACAGCCTGACACGCACTTTTGGTGAGGACACCCCGCTTGAACGGCGCACTTCGACAGATGCGCTTTCAACTTCAGGATCGTTTGCGAAGCGGGTCAACGCATTTCAGTTGAGCAGCACTTTTGATGCCTCGCTTACTGAAAGTGAGACTGAGATTGACCGGTTGTTCGACACCAGCGGCTTGGAGGCTCAAGCAGCAGCAGGGTTGATCGCTCTGGATAGCGGGCTTCCCACCAATGCCGACAATGGCTTTGACGTTGCTCGTTCGCGCACGATTGCGGCTGAAAACCTGACCACACTGCGGGGGCCACTTGCCGAATTGCCGGGTGGGGAAGTGCTTGCGACTTTTGATGCGGGTTATAGCTGGTCGAACCTCACCACATCAGACACGCGCACTTTGCAGGATGCCAACCTAACGCGCGGCGTGATTACCACTGGCGCGAATATCACAATCCCGATCACGTCAAGGCGCTCGGGATTTGCAGACTTGCTGGGGAGCTTTACCCTTAACGCGCAGATCGGTCTCGATCGTCTGTCGGATTTCGGCACTTTGGGCGACTATAATGTTGGGCTGACTTGGGAGCCTTTTGACAATCTCAATCTGTCCGCAACCTATATTGAACGCGAAGTGGCACCGGGTCTTTCCGCACTCGGCAGCCCCACGATCACGACTTTTAATGTACCGGTGTTCGATTTTACCGATGGCGAGACCGTACTGGCAAGCGTGACGAGCGGGGGCAATCCAGACTTGCTGGCGGAAACGCAGGCGGACTGGAAGCTTGCTGCGTCATGGGACTTTCCATTTTGGGAAAATACAAGCTTTACAGTGGAATATGTCCGCAACCGGTCACGCGATGTGACACGCGCCTTTCCCCAGATTACGCCAGAAATTGAGGCGGCTTTTCCCGGCCGCGTCACGCGCGATGCTGCGGGCGTTCTTACTGCGGTGGACCAGCGGTTTGTGACATTTGCGCAGACGCGGGCGGATCGGTTGCAATTCACCCTATCCACTCGCGGCAGTGTTGCTGCCGGCGGTGGCGCGCGGGCAAGTGGCAGAGAACGCGGACGCGGCGGGCCACCTCGCGGTGCGAGTACTCCTCAAGGACGTCCTGCACGAGTTACAGCAGAAGGTGGAACCCCTAGTCCTGAACGACGCGCAGCCTTCATGGCGTTTCGCGAAAAGCTGTGCGCTGACGATGGCGATCAATTCCTCAGCGGCTTGATGAAGCGTGTCGAACTGGGCGAAGATGTTTCCAGTGAATTGTCTGGTTTCGATCCTGACCGCTTGCAAAGTGTGCTGGAACGTGCGCGCGGTGAAGATGGTAACATCAGCCCAGAACGCCTTGGCATGATGAGAGAGAGGATTTGCAGCATGGACCCCGAAGCCATGCAGCAAGGACGTGGTGGACCTGCTGGATCACCCCAGGCGAGTGCAGGCGGCGAAGCAGACGGCCAGCCTCAATCGCAGCAGCGACGCCAGGGCGGCGGTAGCTTAATTGGTGCGGTGTTTGGCGGACGAAGCGGTTCGCGCCGCGGCTGGCGTTATTTCGCGAACCTGACTCACACAATTGAACTTCGAAATGAGATTATCATCGCGCAAGGTCTTGAGGCATTGGACCAGCTTGATGGGGATGCAACTGGAGCCTTTGGCTTTCCGCGCCACACCAGCCGATTGGAAGCCGGGATGTTCGGGAATGGCATTGGCGCGCGCTTGTCTGGCCGTTACACTGGCACCACCCGGTTGAATGGATCAGGTCTGCCGGGTAGTTCTGACCTGTTCTTTGATGATCTGGCGACGATTGATCTGCGGTTGTTCACCAATCTTGGGCAAGTGCTCGGGCGCGATGAGGTGTTCTTAAAAAACCTGCGGCTGTCGTTTCGTGCAGATAATATCTTTGATGCCCGAAGGCGGGTTACCGATGAAGGCGGCGTAACACCGATCAATTATCAGCCATTCGTAATCGATCCCACTGGGCGATTTGTCGGCGTCGATATTCGAAAGCTGTTTTAGGCGCTGCGCATTTTTTGACGGGAACTCAAGCCAGATTGAGCTTGGGAAACATCCACTGCTGGCTCACATCAGGATCAAATGGTGCCCATTCGCCTTCTGTCTGTGCCAACCGATCTGCCAGCGCAATCATTACGCTAGGGTTGACGCCAAGCCCGATATGACTGGCATAGACAACAATGTTTTCTGAAGGGAAGCCATTGGTTTTGTCGGGATGCTGCACACTGCCGCGCCAATGGACGATGCCATCGGTTTTGGTGAGGATTGACGTAGTTGGCACAGGTGGGGCAACATCTAGACCCTGAAACTGGCCGCCACGTATTTTCTCAGGTTGATCGCCGTTAAAAAACTTGAACAAGCGCGCAGCGTTTGTGTGGTTGCGATCATCGGTGATTGGGCTGCCCAGACTTATTACTTGGCGAACGTAATCCGGTCTCAGCTTGGCCAATTCGCGGGCAAGAACACCGCCAAGGCTCCAGCCCACAATAGAAATTTTCCTGCCACTGGTCTCGTAAAGCTTGTCGACTTGAGCTTCGAGTTTTGAAATCAGTTCCTCGTTGACGCGGATATTGCGGCCTGAATCCCAGCCGTGCGCGTCATATCCAAGATCGCGCAGCAACCCGCGTAAGGGCTGGGTTGAACTGTTCGTCGCCATAAAACCCGGCAGAACTAAGACTGCATGGCCGTCGCCTTTTGGTAAGTTCGTGAGCATTGGTCGCATGGCATAGAAAGAGGCAAGCTCAAACATCGCGCGACCCTCTATCCAGGTCCAAAATCGATTGGGAGGAGATGCGACAGAGGTGGGCTTGCTTTTGCCTCTTTTGCCGTCATCCACGACAATGCTACCCGGAAACGAGCCGTCTGCCCGTGGTGCCATACTTGCCATATTGTATTCCTCTGATCTGCCCTTTTGGGCTTTTTGCGACCCGCTCTTGCGGCAGGCTTTTGAGTTTGTTCTGCGGATCTATTCGGGTTTGGTTTTACGCTTCATTGTCGTGGTTGGTTTGCGTTTTGCTGGTGCTTTGCGCGCTACGGTGCTGCGGCTTGCGGTTTTCCTTGCAGGCGCCTTTTTCGCTGCAGGCTTTTTCGCAGTCGGCGTTGCGGCAGTTTTTGCTGCTGCCAGCATGTCGTCAAAGCTTTCTTGCAGGCATTCGGAGTAGAACTCCGGATCAGGCATGATATCGCGACATGCAGTGAAGCTAATATAGGCTTCATCGACATAGCTTTGGACGACATGAGCAAGCCCAAGGCCATCTGTGAGACAAATGAGCGACAACGCCATACTTTCCATCCGCGCACCGGCCGAATAGATCGGTACGGGCGGCCCAGGAACATTAGTGACAACGGTGTTGAATGGCATCGCAACGCGGTGGGCGAGGCTGACGCGGTTAAACAGCTGCGCGCCCAAAGCCATATAAAGCAGCGGGTTCACCTTGCTGACTTCAGTCATTGTTCGCGCACCAATGGCATTCGTCATTGCTTTGGAATTCTTGGTCTGCTTGAACACAAATTCGAGCCGTTCGGCAGGCTCAGCAATTTGTGAGCCCAAAGGCGCGATCATGGCGGATACCTGATTGCCCATATCGCTCTTCTCATCGGAAGAACGCACAGAAATTGGTGCCATTGCGGTCATCGACGACTTGGGTAGATCGTTCTTTGCAGTCAGGTATTTGTTCAAAGCCCCGCCGATTATGGCGAGAGCGACATCATTGACTTTTGCCTCGGGAAGAAGTGCGCGGATTGCTTTGACATCAGCAAGAGGGAAGCTTCGCCCTTCCACAACACGATGCGGTGAAATCGAACGATTAAAGCGGGTGCGCGGCGGCACGTAGTCACTGGTAAGCCTGAATTCGCGTGTCACCAAACCCTTGATCGCACTGGCTATACCGGGAACTGCTTGCGCTGCGACCTGAGCCTGTTTCACTGGGTTCACGATGGCGTTGAGATACGACTTGCCGAGCAGCTCAACTGGGCCTGGTATTTTTTCAGGTTTCCACTCATCCTTAGAATTGAGCGGTGCCGTGCTGGGTGAAGCGGTGTGGATCGCCTCCATCAGATCAATGCCGCTCATGCCGTCAATCGCGGAATGGTGGACCTTAGTTACAAACGCGAAACACCCAGGTGGATAATCGCGCACGTTGTCCAAACCTTCGATGACGGTGAATTCCCATGGCGGGCGGGTCAGATCCATTGGGCGTGAGTGAATGCGCGCGGTTTGAATGCACAGTTGCCGCCAATCACCCGGCTTTGGCAGGGCAACGTGGCGAAGATGATATTCGAGATCAAAATTGGGGTCTTCAATCCAATATGGATAGTCGAGATCAAAGGGTACGCGCACCAACCTTTGTCGCATGATGGTTGATAGCTGCATTCGGTTGGTGAAGAAATCGAGAATGTCTTTGAAACGGACAAAGCCGCCTGGTGCGGTTTCCGGATTATAGATCAGCAGATTGCCGATATGCATCGGCGAATTGGGAGACTCCATCGCTACAAACGAAGAATCCATACCCTGCAACTGGCGCAAACAGACCTCCTTAAACAACCTCTCTCAAAGGCGGCCTGTTTTCAGGCTCGATTGTCGAGGTAGGCATGTTTCATTTGTATGACAAGCTGACGCGCGCGGTAAGTGTTGTTCTGGGACGGGTGGGTGACGCAATTATGTTACAGCTTGCCAGCACTCGCTTTATCACTGCGCCACCACCCATTTGGCGAAAGGCTTCGCGCAGGAGCATTGCCAGCAAGAACCAGAAGGCCAGCAAGAATCCCAAGATTTTTGACGAAATTCTGCGTTTCACGCTCAACCATGTCTTTTCCCATGGTCCAGAAATCGTGGAGCATAAAATTCACAAGAAGCACGTAAATAACAAAGCCAAACGCAACAAACCTCACATGGCGTCCGGCAATGAGAAGCGATCCGCCAATAATGTTCACGGCGGCCGAAAGCCACAGAAAGGGAACCGCAAACGGTATGGCGTGGCTTTCCATGTAGGCGATAGTTTGCGCTGGCCCCAAGGCTTTCATTAGTCCGGGAAGAAGGAAATACAGGCCCAGCAGAATGCGCCCGATTGTGATGCTCAATTGTCCCATATCTTTCCCGTCCCTGATTGTTTTCAGATCGCTTAAATGCTTTGTCCGCAGGCAACACCGCTTGCCCAGGCCCATTGGAAATTATACCCGCCAAGCCAGCCCGTGACGTCAACCGCTTCGCCAATAGCATAGAGGCCGGGCACTTTCTTTGCTTCCATAGTTTGCGAAGAAAGTTCAGCGGTGGATATGCCGCCAATTGTGACTTCGGCCTTGGCAAAACCCTCGGTTCCGTTTGGCGAAAACCGCCAATCAGCCAACTTTGCGGCAGCTGAACGTAAGTCTTTATCAGCCACATTTCCCAATTCACAATCAATCCCCAGCCTATCGGAAAGAGCATCTGCCAATCGATCGGGCAGATGCTCTCTAAGGGCGGTTTTGACGCGAGCACGTGGGCGGTCTCTTTTGAGTTTAAGCAACCAGTCTGCATCGTTTTGTGGGAGGAAAGTTATACCGATTTGCTCGCCGTGCTGCCAATAGGATGAAATTTGCAGGATCGCCGGGCCAGAGAGCCCTTTGTGAGTGAATAGGGCGGCTTCATCGAAGCTTTTCCCGCCTGCTCGCGCACTCACCTGAGCTGAAACTCCCGATAATTCGCGAAAAAGTACGTCCTCTCCTCCCAATGTGAGCGGGACAAGTGCGGGGCGCGGCTCTACCACTTTCAGTCCGAATTGCCGTCCAAGATCATAGGCATATCCGGTCGCTCCCATCTTCGGAATGGAGGGGCCACCTGTCGCGATTACGAGACTGGCAGCTGAGAACTGCCGATCGCATGCGGACACTCCGAATACGCTTTCGTCGTGACCCACGGCCCCGATATCAACTCCGCAAATCACATCAACGCTAGGCCCGCATTCATCCAGGAGCATCTGGACAATCTGCTTGGCTGAGCCATCGCAGAACAGCTGACCAAGTGTTTTTTCATGCCAACCGATACCGTAGGCATCAACCAGATCGATAAAATCCTGCGGTGTGTAACGAGCAAGGGCGGATTTGGCGAAATGAGGATTGCTGGAGAGATAGTTGTCCGGACCGGCATGAATATTGGTGAAATTGCATCGCCCGCCGCCTGAAATCAGGATTTTCTTGCCCGGCTTTTCAGCTTTCTCAAGCACTGCGACACGCAACCCTTTTTGCCCAGCTTTTGCTGCACACATAAGACCGGCCGCACCGGCCCCAAGGATAATGACGTCATATTGCTCCATTGGACTGGCGATAGAGGGGCTTACTCTCATTGCCAATCGCGTGTCTCAGTCCCTATCTACAGCCAATGTCGAAAGCGAAGGCAGGAACTCCTCATAGTCCAGATGGGGCCGAGCGATTTAATGAGAAACGCGCGGCGATCACAGTGTCGCGCGCGCAGCCCAATCTGGCAGCAGGCGTTGAGGCAATCCGCGAGGTTGTGAAGACGTTGAAGCCCATCCCCGGGGTTTATCGCATGCTCGATGCGCGCGGGGATGTGCTGTATGTTGGCAAGGCGCGCAGTCTGAAAGCGCGGGTCGCGAACTACACTCAGATAAATGGGCTGACGCAGCGATTGATGCGGATGGTTTCGCAATGCCGTTCGATGGAGATTGTTACCACAAATTCCGAAGCGGAAGCCTTGTTACTCGAAGCGCAGCTGATCAAGCGCTTTCGCCCGCCATTCAATGTGCTTTTGCGCGACGATAAAAGCTTCCCGTTTATTCTGCTGAGGTCCGATCATGACTTCCCGCGTATCCACAAACATCGCGGCGCACGGCGGGCAAAGGGCAATTATTATGGCCCATTTGCAAGTGCGGGAAACGTGAACACGACCCTTAATGCGCTGCAAAAACTGTTTCTGCTACGATCTTGTACAGACAGCTTTTTCAACAATCGCGACAGACCTTGTCTGCTCTATCAGATCAAGCGATGTTCTGCGCCGTGTGTCGGCCGTGTCGGGAAGGATGATTATGAAGCGCTGGTAAAACAAGCGAAGGATTTTCTCGCCGGCAAATCTGGCCAAGTGCAAACTGATCTTGAAAAACAGATGGCAAAGGCAGCAGAAGAGCTGGACTTTGAAACCGCTGCGATTTTGCGCGATCGCCTGCGCGCGGCGACTTTTATTCAAGGCTCGCAAGCCATCAACGCAAGCGGCGTCGGGGATGCCGATGTTTTCGCTCTCCACGCGAAAGGCGGCCATATGGGCGTGCAGGCATTCTTCATTCGTGGAGGACAGAACTGGGGCCACCGCGCTTTCTTCCCCAGCCAAACCAAGGAAGTGGATGAAGCACAGGTTCTCGCAGATGTGATGCTGCAATTTTACGAAGAAGTCCCTCCGCCCGCGACCGTCTTGGTGGATCGCAAATTGCCCGAGCAAGGATTGATCGAAATGGCTTTGGCAGAGCTTGCCGAAAAAAAGGTCGCCATCAGCATTCCTCAGCGCGGCGATCGTCGCAGACTTCTCAAGCAAGCGCAGAGAAATGCGGTGGAAGCGCTTGAGCGGCGTCTCGCGGAGACTGGCACCAAAGCCAAGGTCAATCGCGAGCTCGCCGAGTTTCTTGAACTCGACGCGCCGCCACAGCGGATTGAAGTTTACGATAACTCTCATATCCAAGGCGCAAAAGCGGTTGGAGCCATGGTGGTTGCTTCGCCTGAAGGCTTTGAAAAGTCACAATATCGCAAGTTCAATATCAAGACTGCACAAACCAATGATGATTTCGCCATGATGCGCGAGGTAATGGAGCGGCGTTTTGGCCGAGCGATGAAAGATGACCCGGACAGGGAGCGCGAAGGTACTTGGCCTGATCTCGTGCTGGTCGATGGCGGCAAGGGGCAACTATCGAGCGTAATGGAGGTTTTGGGGGAACTTGGCATCGAAGATCTGCCTGTCATCGGCATCGCCAAAGGCCCTCATCACGGGCGCGAAGGGCGCGAGGTGTTCCACTTCCCCGATGGGCGCGAGAAGATGTTGCCGACCAATTCGCCCGTCCTGTTCTACGCCCAGCGCTTGCGCGATGAAGTCCACCGCTATGTCATCGGCGCGCACCGGGCGAAACGCTCCAAAGCGATCACAGCATCACCTCTAGATGAGATTCCCGGTATTGGTCCGGCGAGGAAACGCGCGCTGCTGCTGCATTTCGGAACAGCCAGCAAAGTCCGCGCCGCAGCATTAGAGGATTTACAACGCGCGCCAGGCGTCTCAGACAAAGTCGCGCAGCAGATTTATGATTTCTATCATGCGAGCGGTTAGGGTTCCGCAATGTTATGGCCAATTCAGATCTTCTTGTTTGCCGTTCTGCCGATTGCAGTCCTTGGAGTGCTTGTCGCTTTGAAGCGGCTTTCAGACACCAATCCAACCTTACAAAGATTGTCAAATTGGCTGTCAGCTATGCTCGCACTCTGCGCCCTGCTGGTCATGGGTGGCGTTGCATTTTATGACAATGAGGCAGGCGGAATCTACGCAGATAGAGCGTTGGCTATGCGAGCAGCTTTTTCACTGAGCGATGACGTCAAATTCGGGCATATCAATAAGCTCCATCGCTCCCCTGTGTGCTGGTGGCCGGATACCAATATCGAGGGGAAGGCGACTTTTCCTGACAATGTTTCTTTCGAGGAGTACCAAATCCGTGCGCTCGATCAGTCCGCATTGGTTGAGCATATAGCGACCTTTTTCGATGTCCCTGCCAACAAAATTGCGGTGGAAGAAGGTGCGTTCGAATGGCGGCGGATGGACACTCGATATTCTGTAAATGGTGACGGCAAAGAGTGGAATGTGCGCTATCGCCGGTTCTTTGGCGGGCCTCACCTGTGTGTTGCAATAGATCGCGGACTGGCAATTGAAAATCGCATCACAATGCGCCGCTGCGATGCACTTGCTGAGCCAAAGGATCGAGGTGATTTGGGACGTGTAATTGCTGTGCTTAACAGCAATCGAAACATGCTTGATGCAAATATTTCATTGCAAGGGACACCGGCGTCATGTCGCAATTCGGTTCGAGCGTCTTTTAATTCGCTTATTGGCATCCCGAAATAAGCTGTCGTCTAACAGAGAAGAGCCTACGCCTTTCCCCTATCTTGATTGCCAAGACGTATCGGGCACAAGGTTATTATGTCTATTGCACCTGTTTCGCCAGATCTACTGACCGCGCTTCGGCATTTGCATGTCACACTGGATCACTTTGACGCCGAAATTGCTACGAAGCTTGGTCTTGCGCGCAATGATTTGAAGTGTGTGCATATGCTGGTCACGGAAGGCGTTGCCAGCCCCAAGCGCATTATGGCGCAACTTGCTCTTACCAGTGGATCAGTGACGACGCTGATCGACCGACTGGAAAAACAGGGTTGGGTAAGGCGCTCGCGTGATCCATATGACCGGCGCGGGGTAAGGGTAGAGCCGACCCGTAAGGCCAAGCGTGATCTTGCGGGCCTTTATGGTCCGATGAGCGATGTGGTTGGAAAGTTTACTGCGCGGCTTGGAGAAGAGCGAAGTGTCTCAGCGGCCAAGCAGGTCAATGATTGCACTCGTCTTGTAATCTGGGCGCAGACGCAATTACACAATTAAAAAGGCCGGCTCGCCAACTGTGTGAACCGGCCTTTGGTTTTCATCAGCAAGCAGCGTTAGTTCGGGTAAACCCACACTGTTCCGCGCACGAGGTTTTCGCTTGCGAATGCCCAATTCAGTTTGCTGTCGACTACGGCGTCCAGATAGGCTGGACGCTTGTTTTGGTGGTCGAGATAGTATGCGTGCTCCCATACATCGACGGTGAGCAATGGGTTGAAATCGCTGTCTGCAAGTGTGTCACCATCGTGTGTTTCTTCGATGGAAAGCTGACCGCCTTTTTCGGCAAGCCAAACCCAGCCGCTTGCAAAGTGACCTGCGCCGCGTGCTTTCAATTGCGCTTTGAGTTCATCGATTGAGCCAAAGGCCTCTTCGATTTTGCCCTTGAGTTCGTCGGAAGGGGCGGTCTCTTCTGCTGCCATCGAATGCCAGTAGAAAGCGTGGTTCCAACTTTGCGCCGCGTTATTGAACAGGCCCGCATTGCTGCCGCGTGCCGCAGCGACAATGTCTTCCATCGCCGCGTTCGCATGGTCTGTGCCATCAATCGCGGCGTTCATTTTGTCGATGTAGGCCTGGTGGTGTTTGCCATAGTGGAACGACAGCGTTTCAGCTGAGATTGCGGGGGCAAGAGCGGTGTCTGGGTAAGGAAGGTCGATCAGGTTAAAAGCCACGTGTGTGTCCTCTTTCGTTGAATTTGTGTGCGCTATAATGAAAATGCACACGCGCCGCAAAGGTTGCTATTTTTCGCTAAGAATTTCTATGCGGCGAGCGTTTTGCGTCTGAATTCTGCATCCGCTTCCAATTGCGAATGCTCCACCCAGGTTGAATGCACACCGCTAGAAATTTTATGCGGCAATGCAAGGCGGCAGATCGGGCCTTTGGCAATATCGCTTGCATCAAGAATTGCGCATTCAGATGTACCGGTGTTTTCATCAATCAGGAAAGTGATGAGGTAGCCGTCATCCTCGGTTGAGGCGTCCTTGCGCGGCACCATCGGGCTTTCGCTTGCGAAAACACCTTCGGGCAATTCGAAGACCTGTTCTTTGCCAGTCGCGGTGTCGTGGCGGACATAACCATTGAACAGGAACCATCCAGGCTTTGTCGTGGTGGACCAGACATAGCGGCTTTTGCGCATAAGGTAGGCGGGATTGATCATGCCGAATTCCACCACCCTGTCGGAAAGCCGTTCTTCGGTGGTTTTACCTGTAGTGAGATTGAAACGCCAGCGGTGCAGTTTGGGTATGAAGGAATGCTCATCCACATAGGCCATCATATGCCCATATTTGCCCGCTTCTTCGATGGGATCGGGCATCGGCTTTTCTTGAAAGTAGCCTTCTAGAACGACTTCATCGCCTTCCTCATAGGCATTCGTCCAATGAAGCACGTAAGTGGGATCGGATTCAAACCATCGAATATCTTCTGGTTGACCATAGCGCGGTATAAGCGCAAAACGCGTCGGCAGGCCTTCATGAATGCGGGCGGCGTGAATATCGCGTTTCAGCAGCTCCTCATCCCAGAACAGAGGCATATCGTTAAGAATCGACCAGTTTTTGGTGATTGCCATGTCATGTGGAAGGCGCGGGCCGGGTAGAGTAATGGGGACGTAATGCGCAATCTTACCCGCACGATCGACAACACCGTAATGCATGAATGGCGCGTGTTTTGAGTAATTGAAGAACATGAGTTCTCCTGTTTCCTCATCCACTTTGGGATGCGCAGAAACGCCGTCCAAGGGTCCCCACGAAGCCTTGCCCAGATTTTCCAGAGTTACCGGGTCTAACTGCCATGCTTCGCCGCATTGATAAAGCGTGGCAAGTGCGGTGCCTGCATGGACAATAATGTCTGTTGAGGCGGTGTCTTTCAGGCTGCCATGTGCGCCAAATCCGGGGCGTTTGGACAGGGCAGGTGCGTCCATCAATCCGCCCCAAAGCGCTTCGCCTGCGATCTGCTCGGCTTCAAAGCATTGCGTGCGCACAAACCGGTTGCGATAGCTGGCTTTGCCGCCAGAAATGCTGACTTGGTGGATCATCGCATCACCATCAAACGGGTGATGCCGACCCAGGGGCTGATGGACGGGGTTTTCCGTGTTGCGCAGGTATATGCCGTCCATATCGGCGGGGATCGCTCCGTCGATCACTTCGAGCTCATCGACATCCACTTCTTCATGACAAGGCGTCCATGCACCCGACAAATAGGGATGGTTGGATGCTTGAAGGCTGGTTTTGACGGGCGGCTGGCGTGTAATCTGCATTGATTGATCTCCCACCCACAAGATTAGCGAATGACGTAAGAAGGGGAAAGGTACCTTGATACAATCAGTTCAGAATTTGATCTCGATCAATGATGCCGAGCACGCGTAGCTCTATACCATTTCGCAAAGGAGAGCAGTTATGAAATCCATTCTACTTCACATCGCCGATGATAATTGTATGCAGGCACGCCTCCAATTCGCGCTTGATCTGGCGCGGGCGCATAACGGGCATATCACATGCCTTCAGGCGGTGAACTTTGAGATATTTGCACCAGGCGACTTTTATGGCTCTGCGATGGCTGCGGCCTTGCCTGCTTTGCAGGAAGCTGCTGATGAGTTGCGCTCAAAGATCGAGGCAGACCTCGCTAATGAGGATGTTTCCTGGGAATGGCAGTATCAACCTGGCATGCCAGAAACAAAGCTGCTTGAATTTTCCGCATTGCAGGATGTCATTTTGGTCGGTCCGCGCGATGCAGGCGAAGATCGACCAAGCGCATCCATCATGGTCGGATCGATATTACTGAAATCATCAACGCCAGTGATCGTGGTGCCGGGCAATTGGAAGCTTTATGATGCATCAGCTCCAGTCATGATCGCATGGAATGGTTCGCGTGAGGCGTGCGCCGCGCTTCGATCGGCAATTCCGATGCTGAAAACGGCCAGCAATGTTATCCTTGCATGTGTCAACGAGGACAAAGATCGCGAGGGCTATGACTTTCCCATGATCGAGGGATCGCAATATCTCAGCCGCCACGGCATCAAATCAGAGCTGCTTGAGATTCCGAAAGGCAAATCGAAGGTTGCCGATACGCTATTTTCGACCGCTTTGGCTAAAGACTGCGGAATGATGGTGATGGGTGCCTATGGCCATATGCGCATTACCGAGGCTTTATTTGGCGGCGTGACTCGGCGAACGCTCACCGATCCACAAATGCCGATCCTCTTGGCGCATTGAGGTATCGCAGTTCAGCTTTGAATAAACCGTTCCTGCACGGCTGGCGGCATCAGCGGGCATGAATCTGGTTTTGTACCGAAGACGCGATAGCGGCGATCACCGACAAAGTGATACGCGGCTTTTGCAAATCTTCGCGGCAAAGCGGCCAAAAGCCAAGCCAGTATTCGCCACAATCCGCCCAAATGATTGATCAGATAGGCAACCGCCTCTGCTTCTGTCAGTATCCGGTCATCGGCGGTCTGAAGTGCAATGGTGTCACCCAAAGCCTCGACGGCATCGCGGCCCATCACGCGTGCCAACGCACCATCCTGTAGCGCTGCGAACCGAAGTTGCCCGCCTGTTTCCTCTGCCAGCAAAAACCGCACAGTTCCGTGGCACAGGGCGCAGGTGCCATCGAAATGCAGCACCGTGTTTTTGAGCGATTTGGCGGGCAGCCACGCCGGGTTGAACGTGAACATATGGAACAATAACATCGCGATGGTGAGGTCAGGAAAGTTCAGCAGCAGCAAAAAGCCAAACTGCACCACCAGCATCCCGCCCCACAGCCATGGGCGAAGCCGCTTTATCAGCGCCAGCGGGGCAAACAGCAGCTCAATACCGAGGATGAACCAGGTCAATGCTTTTAGAACCGCATCGGGCACGGCCAGGGCAATGTCGCGCACAAACCAATCGCGCGCGAGTGGGTTACTGAGCACATATTGGACATTGTCGCCGGTCACCCAGCTGGGGCTCAACAGTTTGGTATATCCGCTGTAACTGTAGGTCAGCGACAATACGACCCAAGCCGCCAGAAAAATGCCAGAAGGCATTGACCAGCCGCCATCCGGATCAGCCCTGCCAATCGCGCGCCATGATCCAAATGGTGCTGATGGGATGAACAGATGTGCCAATAACATCCAGCCAACATACGGCATGGCAGGATTGGAAATGAGCGGATTTCGACCCAGAAAGCTTGCAAGCACCGCCCACATGAAAATGGCAGCCCATTTGTCCCATTTGCCGGCGGCAAAAAGAACCGACGCGCCTGCCGCAACTACACATAGACTGGTCACGAAAACGGGACTGTCGAAAAATCGCAGCACATTCGGGAATGCGCCTATCAATGGGCTTAACTCTGCGTCTGGAAGCATCCCGGCGTTTGAGAAGATATCGCTTGCCCAAATGGCGAGATAGGCGAAGTGGACGAATAGGTATGCACCGAAAAACAGGCGAAAGACGCTGTATTGGCCGCCAGTCCAGCTATTGCGCATCGCAATCCACCTCGTAATTCAGTTTCCAGGGCTGGCCAGGAGGCAGTTTTTGGCGCGGGATGAGGCGAAAGTTGATAGGGCCTACAGCCTCATCTTTGTTCATGCCGATTTCTTCCAGAGCTGAGGAATTGCCGCAAAATGTGTGATTGATCGCGGCATCAAGCATCGGCTGGGTGAGCTTATTCGAATGGAGAACCGGCGCATAGGAAAGGGCGGCGCCATAAGCATTGCGGCGATTATAGGGTCCGCGCACTCCCGCATATCGTTCAGGGGTAAGGACAAGCTCACGCCGTGCGCCGGCCTTGTCGGTCCAGCTTAGAATAAATTGTGATGAATAGGTTTCAAATCCCTGATGAGCCGTAAAAACTTTGGGCGCAGGCGATGCAACGGTTGCTGCGCCCAAAGCCTTGACCGTTTGAAGACCAAAAACATCGCCCACCATCTGGACGCATCCAAGGGAGATCAAAAAGACTGGCGCGATGACGGTTTTCAAGCTTTTCATGGCTTGCCGTCACTAGCTTGAGCATGCACATCGCCGCCTGCCAGCATTTTTCCCAGCAAACGCTCCTTGTTCTGGCCAAAGCCGCATTTGTCGTCAAAGGTTCGCGGATTGTGGAATGTGCCGAATAGCATGTCCCACAAAGGAAGGTCGGAGAAATTCTGCCGATGCCAGTTTCGCTTGTGATGGACGCAATGGCTTTCAGGACGCTGTATGATGAAGCCGATCCAATAGGCCGTTTTGACATTCCAGTGATAGAACAGCTCTGCAATTCCTGTCAGCAGGATCGCATATGTCGCAGCCTCTGGTCCCAGGCCGCAAAGCGCATAGAGAACAAAGCTTGAAATGCCCGAATTGGCGAAGATTTCTAGCGGATGCTTGTAAAAACTGGTTATGATTTCAAGGCGTTGAGGGCTGTGATGGATCTGATGAAAGGCGCGCCATAAGAATGGCACCTGATGCCGCGCGCGGTGCCACCAATAGTAGATAAAAGTGATTGCAAAATAGCCAAACAGCGCGCCGCCCGTCTGGCCAAAGGCAGTTTCGGCATTCCAGATTGACCAATTGGCGAGCCATTTGTCCCAGGTAAGCCCAGCGACAAAGACCATCGCGATTTGCACAGCGTTTAAAGCAAGGGCGCGGGTCCACCATCCGGCAACTTTGGGCCATGATCTGCCGGGTGCAAAAAGCTCTATCCCAAGCATAACCAAGGCCAAACAAAGGACTATCGCGACAATCGCCATCTTTAGAGACTAGCGATCAATTCTGAATTTTGAAGAAATACATTTTTCAATTGTGGAAAGGCTGGTCTGATCAGCCTTTCGATTTGCGCTTTCGCATCATGCCTTCCTGAGCGACGCTGGCGATAAGGTCGCCAGCCTGATTGAAGATGCGCCCACGATTGAAGCCGCGGCCTGCGCCCGACCATGGTGCATCGGTAACGTATAATAACCAGTCGTCGGCGCGCGCATCGCGGTGAAACCAGATCGCATGGTCAAGACTTGCGCCGACCAGCTCACCACGCATCCATGAAAGGCCGTGGGGCAGGGCGCTTGTGCCAAGCAGAGTGTAGTCGCTTGCATAGGTGATGATTGCGCGGTGGAGCGCGGGTGTGTCGGCCTCGCCGGTGACGGGGGCTGCGGTTTTGAACCAGCTGTGCGCACGCGGCGGCTTGGGTTCGGAATTCATCCAATGGAGGCGGTCGACTGTGCGCATCTCAATTGGGCGGGGCCGCAGCATGAGCGCGCGCGCTCCATCGCTAAGCTTATCTCCCATTTTATCGGCCATGCTCCGGCGCATTTCCATATCGGTCTTGAGCGTTTCGGGAGCCGCTACGTCGGGCATAGGGGAGTCTTCATGTTCAAGGCCCTGTTCGACCACTTGAAAACTGGCGGTGAGGTTCAGGATGGGAACTGCGCGACCTTCCTCATCCTCTTGCGCTGCTACTACACGCCGATTGGAAAAGCTGCGTCCGTCAAAATCACGTTCTATCCGGTATTCAATCGGGTGTCCCTCGCGTCCGCCCCGTAGGAAATAGGCATGGAGCGAATGCGCGGTCTTGGTCTCTGGCACGCTCAATTGAGCTGCTTGCAGCGCTTGGGCGAGCACTTGCCCGCCGAACACGCGGCCAAATCCGTCTATTTGTTGGCGGCCTTCAAAGATATCTGCCGCGCGTTTTTCAACGGTGAGTAGTCGGACAAGGTCATCGACCAGCGACTGCGAAGTAGGAAAAGGCGTATCAGTCATTGCCAAATCCAATGGGGCAGGTCTTGGCTCTAGGTCAATGGGGTGGTGAACCTACCCGGCGAGCTTTAGCTTGCGCAGAACCTTGTAAGCAATTGACTTTGCCCGGTTAGTCTGGGGCCAACGGCCCGGGGATTTGGGGGAAAAGCCCAGTGCGCGAAGCTTGTGATTAAGCGCCCGAGCCTCACTTTCGGCATAGCTCCATTCAGAACGCCAAGTGATCGAAAGTGAGATCGAGCTCACAGGGCCATTCTTCACGAAATGCGGAGCCATGACGGGGACAAACACCCCTTCACCAGGCGAGAGCGAGAAAGAGCAGCCGTCTTCCAGAAAATTCTCGTTCCAATCCAATTCGCGCGGGCCGCCTGTGTGATAGCTTTCGTGCACCTCATCGCGCGCAAACCGGGGATTTCCTGCAGGAAATTGGGTCATCACTTTCGTGCCTTGAACCTGAAGCAGAATATTGTGCTCAGGATCAAAATGATACGGCGTCACTGCATTGGGGCTGGATATAAAGATATAGGCTTGCGGGGTCAGCATTGCGCCCGTCTTGGCCTCAATGGCCGGGCGCAATTCCTCAAGCAGATCGGTGAGCAACACGCGATAGGCCGGGGCTTGCTCAACATTCTTGAGAACAGCCCAGCTATTGGCGGCATGGATGCGGCGTATGGTGTCGCCAATCGAGAGACCTGTTGCTCCGGGCTTTCCATCAACCCCGATAGGCAAATCACCGCGATTGTATTCTATGCTTGAGGCGGGCAGTTGCTCTGCAAGAGCCGCCAAAGCATCGAGTCCCAGCAGTTCATTCTGCCCTAAGGAATGCGCCAAGACGTGAGGCATTTCCGGGTAATGCGCACTGAAAGTATCGCGCGATTGATGGTCAAAAATGTGACCGGCTGACACCTTGGAAAGGTCAATCGGGGCGCTCATGATTGGCTCCTTGAGCGGGTTTCGTACGCGGCAAGCGCTGAAAATGCGAGCCGGCGAATTTGGCCGCCGATCGCGATGTTGCGGCTGATTAGCTGGCGCCGCTCCTTCCAAACCCGCTCAATCATGGAATGGCCTTGCATGGCGCAGCTATCAGTCCATTTTACATCAACGCGGGCCAGCATTGTGAGGTTTTCGAGCTGCAACAGCACTCCGGGCGAATGGGCCGCATAATCTTCATCAAAAGCCGTCTTGAAGCTGAACGCGCCCGGCGATGATATGAGGTTGGCAAGCATGGCAACAGCATGCCCATCAAGGCGCATAGTGAGCCGCTCTAGCCGTCCAGCTTTGGCTGCACCCAGCAACGCGGCGCGGAAGAACTCAGATGTCTGACTGTCACTATGGAGCGCTGATCCAGCATCACCTTTCCATCCTGCAGCTTCCAGTTTGAGAAATTCGTCGATCCATTGCTCGATCCCCGCCTCATCTGAAAGGCGTTCAAACTTCAGCGAACCTTGCTCGGCCAATCTGCGTTTTTGCCGGCGCAATTCCTTGCGGCGTTTTGTGCTAAGCGCGTTTGCCAGATAGTCGTCAGGGGATAGCGCTGAAGCAAGCATAGCGCGCGTTTTCGAATGCACATCGGCAAATCGCGTGCCAGAATGTGCAAGCACCATTTTCAATGCCTGGTTTGCAGGCCCATCGGCAGGCAGACTAGGCAAATGCACAAACAAACAGGTTCTAGTATCGGTATTCGAAGCTGTGATTAAGCGGGTCCAGAATAGTTCCTCTGACCCTTCCCGGATCAAAGGTACGCCGCAAAATGCGTTGGTGTGCAACCAACTGGACAGGTGACGAATGGGGTAGCCGTAATAGCTGTTTGAGCGCTCCATCGGCAAAAGACCGATTAATTCACCTCGATCATAAACTGTCGCGATTTGAATTGCGGTTCTTGTGCCGAAAGCCTCGAACGAGGGTAGAGCAAACCAGCTTTCATAAAAAGGATTAGGCTCGCACGCATTTTGCGCAAGTTTATCCCAAGCGCTAATGAAATCAGTCGAACGCGCCTCTTGCGGGGTCATCCAGGCAAAGCAAGCCATTTTCGCAGCCGACTGATTGTTCGCATCGTCTGCTGCAAAGGTCGTTCCGCGGTCCTTGATAACTTGCGCCAGCCCCATGGCTCGCTTACCCCCCGGTAAATTGTGCAACACAATTGCCGCACAGCATAACGTGCCACACCCACACTATCAAAGCACTTGGTGTAAAGGTTCCTGTCCTGTGGTGAAACGCCTGCGGGACGGAACCTTTAGCAACTGCAAAATGAAAGCCCCGCCGCACTCTTGGTGCAGCGGGGCTTTCTCATTTGTTGTGCGCAAGTCTTTAGTGGCCGGCTAAAGCTGCGAGCAGAAGCAGCGCCACGATGTTTGTGATCTTGATCATCGGGTTCACAGCGGGACCTGCGGTGTCCTTGTAAGGATCGCCCACGGTGTCACCCGTCACGGCTGCTTTGTGAGCTTCGGAGCCCTTGCCGCCGTGATTGCCGTCTTCAATGTATTTCTTCGCATTGTCCCACGCACCGCCACCAGCGGTCATAGAAATCGCGACGAAAAGACCGCCAACGATCACACCAAGAAGCAGAGCGCCCAATGCGGCGAAAGCCTCATCTTGACCTGCGATCATGTAGATCACGTAGTAGGTCACAATTGGAGCCAGCACCGGAAGCAGCGATGGAACGATCATTTCCTTGATCGCGGCCTTGGTCACAAGGTCCACTGTACGTGCGTAGTCAGGCTTTTCGGAGTAATCCATGATGCCCGGCTTTTCTTTAAACTGCTCGCGCACGTCTTTCACCACATCGCCGGCAGCGCGACCAACAGCGGTCATACCCATCGCTCCGAAGAGGTAAGGCAAAAGTGCGCCGAGCAGCAGGCCGACAATCACATACGGGTTCTCAAGGCCGAAATCGACGTTCGAGTCCGGGAAGTAACGGCGAAGGTCAGCGGTGTAAGCGGCAAACAACACCAGCGCAGCTAGAGCAGCCGAACCAATGGCATAACCCTTGGTAACAGCCTTGGTGGTGTTACCAACCGCATCGAGCAGGTCGGTCTTCTCACGCACGCTTTCATCCAGGCCCGCCATTTCAGCAATACCGCCTGCATTATCCGTTACCGGACCATACGCATCAAGCGCCACAACCATGCCGGCCAAAGCCAACATCGCTGTCGCACCAAAGGCCAGACCAATTAGACCGGCGAGCTGATATGCGCCGATGATCGCTGCGATGATGACGATTGTCGGCAAAGCGGTAGATTCAAGGCTGATCGCCAGACCTTGGATCACGTTGGTGCCGTGGCCCGTTTCAGAAGCTTTGGCGATCGAGCGCACCGGGCGGAAATTCGTGCCAGTGTAATACTCTGTGATCCAGATGATGATGCCGGTCAGCGCAAGGCCAATCAGCGAGCAGTAGAATAAGGCTCGACCAGTGAACTCAATGCCACTTGGACCTGCGCCCAATACGGTGTTCATATCTGCACCAGCCGTCCCAAGGGCATGTGCTGTGACAACCCAAATCAGCGGGATTGCTAGAACAGCAGTGACGATAAAACCTTTGTACATCGCGCCCATGACATTGGTGCCATTGCCCAAGCGGACAAAATAGGTGCCAATGATAGACGTTACGATGCACGCGCCGCCGATCAACAGCGGCAATGCCATCATCGGAAGCAACAGGTCGCCCAGCACTTCTGAGAAGAGCAGCGCGGTCAAAACCATGGTAGCACCAACCGTCACGACATAGGTTTCGAACAAGTCGGCTGCCATACCGGCGCAATCGCCAACATTATCGCCCACATTGTCGGCGATGGTCGCCGGGTTGCGGGGATCGTCTTCGGGAATGCTGGCCTCGACCTTGCCGACCAGATCAGCCCCGACGTCAGCGGCTTTGGTGAAGATACCGCCGCCAAGCCGCGCGAAGATCGAAATCAGCGAAGCGCCGAAGGCAAGGCCGACGAGACCGAAAATGACTTTGTTGTCGTTGGGTGCAAGGCCCATTGGTCCGACGAGGACATAGAAAAACACCGCAATGGCCAGCAAAGCGAGACCCGCCACCAGCATGCCGGTGATCGCGCCTGCGCGAAATGCAATCGTCAGACCCTCTTGAAGGCCAACGCTCGCCGCCTGTGCAGTGCGGACGTTGGCGCGGACCGAGATGTTCATCCCGATATACCCCGCCACGCCCGAAAGGACGGCGCCGATGACAAAGCCCACGGCCGGTATCATGCCTAGCGCGACACCCACCACGATTGCGGCAACAACACCAACGATGGCAATCGCGGTGTATTGACGGTTGAGGTAAGCCTGCGCGCCTTCTTGGATTGCGCCGGCGATTTCCTGCATTTTTTCGTTCCCAGCGCTAGCGCCGAGAACTTGGCGGCTGGTGACAAAACCGTACACGACGGCAAGCACACCAAGCCCAATAGATATCAGTATAAGGTCCACGTAGAATCCCCTCTCCAAAGCGTGGAAAATGCGCCTCTTGCTTAAATCCCATCGGGCGCTTGAACTGTATTCATATCGGCTTGGTGCCCCGTGACAAGCCGAAAGCGAAGGATTCCTGTGGCTCTTGCTTATTTTGGCGGCGGGTCAGGTGTCTTGGGCGTGTTTGTAGCCGAGGCCATCTGATGTGGACACAGGATCATCGTTGACAAAGAGCGGAGTGGTATCCTGTACGCCCACTTCGCCGATGCGTGTCGCAGTTATGGGTGGATGTGTGTTGGCAGCCGCGGTGAAAAGCAATTCGTAATCATCGCCCCATCGGATCGCATCATTCACCCTTGCGGCATCGGCAGCGGGCAGTGAAGTGCTTTCCAATTTCACCGTCACGCCGCTTGCACGCGCCAGTCGCCAGCAATCGAGCAGCAGTCCATCGGATACATCCATCATCGCAGTAACAAACGGGGCTAACGCTTTGCCTTCATTCAGGAGTGGGCGAGGGCGGTTAAATGCCTCGGCATATTCCGGATCGCCCTCATACCCCAACATGGCCCGGCCAAGAGTGCCAGTGACATAGACGGCATCGCCTGCATTGGCCCCGCTGCGCGCGGGCACCGGCGTGTGAGTTGCGCGGCCAATGGCGGTAAGGCCCAGCGTTTGCGGGGCTTTGGAAGAGATCGTATCTCCTCCCAACAGGGGCACATCATATTCGCCCAAGACTGCACGAAGTCCATCGATAAAGCGCGTATCGTCTTTTGAGAGCGCATAGCCAAGAAGCACCCCAATCGGCTCTGCGCCTTTGGCAGCAAGGTCGGAAAGATTGATCGCAACCAGCTTCCAAGCGACATCAAACGGATCGGCATCCTCCCGAAAATGCGTGTCCTCTGCCATTGCATCATGCGTGAGGATCAGTGTTTCACTGCCCACTTCCAGCACAGCACAATCATCTTCAAGCCCGCGCGCACCTTCATGTAGGGGGAGGGTTTGCAAGGCTTTTAGAAATTCCAATTCGTTCATGCTTAAAACCGCTTTCTCGCCTGTCCCTGAGCGCTGGCTAGACCGCATTCGTATTCTGGGCAAACCTCCTCGTGTCAGGCGCGCCTTTCGATCCTCATTGCGATCACGCAGGTGGTTGTTTCTCGCTAAATAAAGCTTGTTCTTTGGCGTTGAGCATGACCAAAATGCATGGGCCAAGAGGGTCGATACCCCGCTTTTTTTGGGCGCAAAAGACTCTTAAGGCCGCGCATCCTTTGAAACGGCATCAAGCACGCCGTTCACGAATTTTGCTTCGCGATCATCGAAGAATGCTTTGGCAACATCGACATATTCATTGATCGCGCTTGCTTTTGGCACATCATGCCGGGCCATCAATTCGTAAGCGCCTGCGCGAAGGACTTGGAGCATGGTTTTATCGAGGCGTGCAAGCGTCCAGCCATCGGCCAACTTGGCCACTATCAGGGCGTCAATCTCATCGCGCCGGGCATCAACCCCGCGCACCAGATCGTCGAAGAAATCAACTTCGGCATCTGCGAAAACTTCGCCTTCGTGGTCCTCGTCATCAACTTCGCGGCCCAGACGGTGCTGGTGAAACTCATCGATGAGTTTAGGAAGCGGGGTCGCTTCCATTTGAAGCTGATACAGCGCTTGCACTGCGGCAAGGCGTGCGGTTGATCGGGATTGGGATTTGGAAGGCATGTTCATTCGCGGCGAAGCTCCACCGATCGTGCGTGGGCGGGAAGGCCTTCTGCATGGGCAAGTGTGGCAGCAGCGGGACCGATTTTGGCAAATGATGCATCATCAAGACCCAGAAAACTGGTGCGCTTCATGAAGTCGAGCACGGAAAGCCCACTTGAAAAACGAGCGCGGCGCCCAGTAGGCAGAACGTGATTGGGGCCGGCTACGTAATCGCCCACGGCTTCGGGTGTCATCCGGCCAAGGAAAATGCTTCCAGCATGACGAATTTTAGCCATCATAGCTTCGGGTTCTTCAATCGCTAGTTCAACATGCTCTGCGGCAAGTTGGTTTGCAAGCGCCGGAGCCTCCGCCACCAGATCGTTCACGATAATGATCGCACCGTGCTTTTCCCAGCTCTCTTTCGCAACCTTTGCCGTTTCGAGTTGAGCGAGCTGCACATCAATGCAATCTTCGACATATGCGGCAAAGCTCGCGTCATCAGTGATTAGGATCGATTGCGATGTCGGATCGTGCTCGGCCTGACTGAGCAAATCGGCTGCGATCCAGTCTGGATTGTTCTCTCCATCCGCGATGACGAGAATTTCTGACGGACCTGCCACCATATCGATTCCGACGCGTCCGTAAAGCTGGCGCTTGGCTTCGGCGACATAGGCATTCCCGGGGCCGGTTATTACATCGACAGGTTTAATCTGGTCCGTACCATAGGCAAGCGCACCGACGGCCTGAGCTCCGCCAACTCGCCAAATCTCATCCACTCCCGCGACATGGGCGGCAGCCAGTACCAGAGGGTTTGATTGACCTTTTGGCGTCGGCGTCACTACCACCAATCGCTCTACACCTGCCACACGGGCAGGGATTGCATTCATAAGAAGCGATGATGGGTAGGCAGCCCGACCGCCAGGCACATACAACCCCGCCGCATCGACCGGACGCCAGATCGCACCAAGCCGCACGCCTGCATCATCAGTGTAATCGCGATTTTCGGGTAATTGTGCGAGATGATAGGCGCGAATACGGTTCGCAGCCAGATCCAGTGCCTCACGCAAATCGGAGTCAATCGTTTGATAGGCTTCCTCGCAGCGGTCTTTGGTAATTGTCCAATCACCATCCTGCACAAGCGCGTAGCCATCAAAGCGATGCGTATACTCTTTGAGCGCATCATCGCCGCGTTCGCGAACGGCGCTGAGAATGCTCTGCACTTGTCCTGCGACATCGCTATCTGCATCGCGGCGTACATTGACTAATCTGTCAAATCGCGTTTCGAAATCGGGATCGAGAGTGGCGAATTTCTGCATTATGCGGCCTTCTCATCGCTCGCCGCTGCACGGCGTTCTGCTTCAAAACGAAACTTGGAGACAAGATCGGCCACGCGCGGATCGGTTTTAAGCGCGGCGCGGTTCACAATAAGGCGCGCGGACACATCGAGAATACGGCTTGTTTCAACCAGACCGTTTTGTTTCAGCGTCGTGCCAGTCGAGACCAGATCCACTATTTGTCCAGCAAGACCAAGTGACGGCGCGAGCTCCATCGCACCGTTAAGCTTCACGCATTCCGCTTGCACACCCTGATTTTCAAAGTGCCTGCGCGTAAGGTTGGGGTATTTGGTTGCGACCCGCAAATGGCTGGCATGGGCGAGCGGTGCTGCATCATCTTTAAGGCGTGCGACCGATAGCCGGCAGTGGCCGATTTCCAGATCAACCGGCGCATAAAGATCATCGTAATCAAATTCTTCGATCACGTCAGACCCAACTATGCCCAATTGCGAAGCGCCATGCGCCACAAAGGTTGCGACATCGAAGGCGCGCACCCGGATGAGGCGCATATCATCGCGGTTTGTGGCGAAGGACAGGCTGCGATTGGCCTTGTCGAAAAAGCCATCTTCAGGCACCACACCGGCATCCGCCATAACAGGCAGAGCCTCATCAAGAATGCGCCCTTTTGGAATGGCGAACGTAAGCTGCCCTTTTGGCGATTGTGATGCAGAAGGTTTCATTGCGCTGCGGCACTTAGGGTGCGGCCTTCAAAAGGGCAACCAGAAGCGAGAGGATTGAAGGCTTGGACGAACGCTCAATTATGATGATGGGGGAGTTTGACGCGGCCATCGAGTGGCAGGCTGACCACGCCGAAAAGAATGGCGCTGAATGCACCGCTCGAGTGATCCGCGCGCTTTTAGCGGTCAGAAACAGCGATACGCAGTTAGGCCGCCTGATGGCGAACTGGGAAGGGCTCACGCTGAAAGATGCGATGCCTCTACGCGTGACGGGCGGGCTGCATCACCTTGTTTTGACGGGCGTCGATGAGCGTCTGCGCCCGGTCTATGCGGGCGATCTGACCGATCAGGCCGCGATTGATACGCTGGTGCTCGACATCGTTGGCGAACACGATGAACAGCTTGTTCCGTGGCTCGATGGTCCACCGCAGACCAATGAGGCAGGACGTTCTGCCAGCATAATGGCGGGGCTATTGTGGGCGGCGCAGCGGGTAGTCCCGCGATTTGATTTGTTCGAACTCGGCGCAAGTGCCGGGGTCAACACCATGATTGATCGCTATTTTTATGATCTCGGAGGGGTTGAAGCCGGTTCCAAAGATTCGCTCATGCAGATCGTGCCAGAATGGCGAGGGCAAGGCGTGCCGCCGCCACCACCAGACAGCTTTGAAATCAGCTCCGTAAGAGGCTGCGATGTCACCCCGATTGATCTGGCCAATCCGGACAGCGCCCTGCGACTGAAAGCCTATGTCTGGCCCGACGCGCCCGCTCGTCTAGAGCGGATTGATGCTGCGATTCAGCTCGCGGCCGAAAAAGCGCCCGATCTGGTAAAAATGGACGCGGCGCAGTTTGTCATGGTTGAACTCGCCAAGCCGCAAGCCGAAGGGACGACCAAGGCGATGTTTCATTCAATCATGTGGCAATACATGCCCGCAGAAACGCAGACAGCTATCGAACAAGCATTCATCGAAGCAGGCGGGCAGGCAACACCTCAAAAGCCGCTCGCATGGATCAGCCTTGAAACCGACCCGGCGACCTTCCGGCATGAATTGAAAGTGAGCCTATGGGATGGCTCGCCCGCATCAGGCAAGCCCGCGCTTTTGGCACATGCTCACCCCCATGGCGCGTGGGTGGAATGGAACGCTAGCGCCTAATTCACACCCCCGTGAGGCGATCACTCGCCTCTTTGCACAGCAACGTCTAGCAGCAATCGCAGCTTGAGCAGGTTGCCCCGCCATTGCATTTCGCGCAGTCGCAATCGCAGCAGTCGGCTGGGATATGATATACCATTGCAGTTCTCCTTATATTTTAGAGGTTTACAATGAATCTCGCGGTTTGGCCAGCGCTCATTCGTCAAGGCAGGATTGCAAGAATGCATCCATCACCGTGTTCACCGTGTCTGGCGCTTCCCACGGTACGAAATGTCCGCAATCAGGCACGTGCTCAATGGTCAGCGGGTCGATCATGTCTTCCAAACCTTCAAGGTTCTCAGACGGCAGAGCTAGATCATCGAGCGCCCATATCACGAGCGTTGGAATGGTGAGCTTTGGCAGGTCGAGCGGCGTGTAGTCGGCAGGCAGTTCAAAGGGTTCATCCATGGTCGGAACGACCATCGGGCTTGCGCGGTAGTAATTGAGCATGCCGAACGCCGCATCACGGTTTTGCCAATCGCGCAGCAAAGCATCGCGCTCTTCACGTTCCATGGCGCTGGGCCGGTCCCATTTGACCTCTTTAAGCATCAGACCAGTCAGCCCCTCATCTTTGACCAGTGCGTCATTGGCCGGATCACGAAACCCTCTGATATATTGGCTTGCCTCGCGCTGGGCGCGATGGGTGTAGAGCAATTTCTGGAACGTCGCGGGGTGCGGCGCATTGGCGATAATCGCGCGTTCCACCCGCATATGTTGACCGCCCAAAGCGACACCCCACGCAATCGCGCCGCCCCAATCATGGCCGACAATCGTGAATTTGGGAATGCTAAGCGCATCGGCGAGCAAGAAGACATCGCCGATGAGTTTGTCAGGCGTGTACGCTTCGACTTCCTGTGGTTTGGATGAACCGCGATAGCCACGTTGATCGGGCGCAATGCAGCGATAGCGATCCTTGAAATGTGCGATCTGATGGCGCCATGTGCGGTGGCTTTCGGGAAAGCCGTGCAGAAAGATCAAAGGCGGAGCATCCACTGGCCCTTCATCGACCACATCCAGATGAATGCCATTGGCAAGCTCAATGCGCTTTTGTTTCATAAAGACTGTCCGGATTATCCTGTAATACTAATCGTCATAGCGGCTTTCTTCGCGAAATTTCAGGCCCGCCGTTTGAAGCGGGGTCACTGCATCCTTGAATTGCCCAGGCGTCATGTCGGCAAATCGCCTGAATTCTTTGTTGAGATGAGAATCATCAAAGTAACGCAATTCGGCGAGAACTGAATCGCTCGGGCTGCTAAGTCCGCGCAGGGCTGCCGCCATGTCCAGAAACCGGCTGCGCCTCAGAACACCCTTGGGCGTGAGGCCGAAATGGTATTTGCAGCGCCGCTCCATCTGGCGCACAGATAGTCCGATCCGGTCAGCCGCATCGTCAATGCGAATGGTGCTGTCGCGCCGCGAAAAACGCTCAAACTGAGCCATGGCTTCGTCAACCTCGTACGAACCGACGGTTTCCAATCTTTTGGTGAGAACATCCTCAACAATTGCGATCTTATCAGCATCTTGAGTTGCCACCGCGACCCGGTCGTGAAGCTCATCTGCAAGTGGTCCCCATAAGTCGCTCAAAGGTAATATATCATCAGCAAAACCGGCATGTGATTGCTCGAAAAGGCCGCGCCAGCCGCCGGGGCGAAAAGCGATGCCGACATTATCAAGACTTCCCGTCAGACGAACTTTATAGGGGCGGCTATTTGCGCCAGAAAACAATGCATAACCACCGCGCGAGAGCTCTTCAGGCGCATCCCCGCCGCGCCAATCGCCAGCAATCAAACAGCGCACAAAGGCTGTTTCAGCCAGCAAGAAATCCTCGATCACATGATTTTCAGGCAAAGGCGCTTGAAAGATGTAATAATCACGCACAAACGGGGCGAGCTTGGTGCTCGGTTTGTAATTTCTTGAGAACATTGTGTGCGACCCCCCCCAGGTCTTCTGCCTGTTTTCAGGCCTCCATTTTCTCCATATAGCCCGCAGCAACCATGCCTGCGACCTGATCGAATAGCGCATCGGGCGTGCGGCGCAGTTCGCCCATCTGTTCTTCCATGCCCCGAGCAACAATTATCTCGCGTTGTCCGTTGCCAATTGCATCAATCATAGATGTCGCAGCCTCATCCGCAGGAATGCCTTCATCAATGGCTTTGTCAGACCTGTCTCTTTTCGCTCCATCGCCTACCAAAGCGTTGCGCGCGACATTGGTGGCAACGGAGCCAGGATAGATGACGTGGACATTGACGCCCGTTTGGGAAAGCTCTGCGCGCAAGGCATCTGCGTATCCGGCAAGGCCGAATTTCACTGCGCAATAAGCGGTGCGCATGGGCACGCCGACTTTGCCAGCGATGGAAGAGATGAACGCAATACCGCCTGATCCACGCTCTGCCATATGGCCAATAAGGCCTTGGGAAAAAGCGATTTGCGCGGTCAGATCGATGTCGATGATATCGCGGTAGACCTGCATATCAGTCTTAAGAGCGCGGCTGCGCTGTGACACACCTGCATTCGCGAACGCCAGATCAATGCCGCCTTTCCACTCGATCGCCTTACCAGTGGCATCAGCAAGCGCTGCATCATCGCGAACGTCAAATGGTAGGATGAAGGTTTCGCCGCAATCCTTGGCAACCTCTGCCAAACGCGCTTCATCGCGGCCCGAAAGCACCAGATGCGCACCGCGTGCAGAAAGATTGCGCGCCAGTGCTGCACCAATCCCAGAGGAGGCGCCGGTGATCCACACGGTTATGCCTTTGAAATCCATATTACTCCCTCTCGTGCCATGCGATACCAGACATTGCAAAAAGGGCAATCAGCTTGGATTTTGGGCCTGAATGATATCGCGCAGATTATCAGGGAATACCGCTTCGTGCCAATCGCCCAATTCGGCGAGTGCAAACCAACGATGCTGTGTCATCAGCTCTTGCTCGAGCAGAGTGTGGCCTGCGGTGTTGATCGTGTTTTCGGCAACGCGGATCAGGAAATACCGTTCATCGGCCTGAACCATTTCACCTTCGACCGTGACGAATTGTGGGGTGGTGCGCGCAATCTGATCGCCCGGATCTGCAGTGATACCGGTTTCTTCCAAAAGCTCCCGCCGGGCAGCATCCTCGAAACTCTCGCTCGGCTCGCATTCACCGCCTGCAGTAACCCAAAACGGCGCGCGACCGGGCACATCAAAGCGAAACATTAGCGCGCGGTTCTGCGCATCGAGCACAATGATCCGCGCGGATCGGCGGATGCGAAGCCTTTTATTGGAGAGTTCGGTCACGCAGTTGGAACGCTTGCCTTAATCGCGACCGCATGAACGCGTTGCCCCACGATATCGCCAAGCGCTGCGATCACTGCGCGCTGTCTTGCAAGGCGGGTCATGTCTGCAAATTGGGCAGCCTCGATCTCGATCGTAAAGTGCGATTCGCCTGATCCATCATCACCCGAATGACCCGCATGCTGGCCGCTATCGTTGATTATCTCCAGGCGCGAGGGCGCAAATATCTGTGTCAAAAGTGCCTTCATTTCGTCTGCTACTTGTCCTGCCATATGTTAGTTTCCCAAAGAGTATGTCTTGGCATTTGGCATAAGAGGCACCATTCTCAAACGCTTAATGGCTCAATCCCGATTTCATGGCCGCCACGAAGGCGCTGACCGTCAGTGCGAACGGCCCGGATGCACTGAACCTGGCGAATTTCGCGCGCCGGGCTATCGCGCTTCGGGATTTGATGGACCGGGCGAATGGCGGTGGTTCTGTCTTGAACATGTGCGCGAATTCAATGCGGGCTATGATTGGTTTGAAGGCATGAGCGCAGATGAAATCCTCGCCGCGCAATCACCGATGTCCGGTTGGCGCACCGAAAGCCCTGGTTTTTCAGCCAAAGTGCATGTCGATGGCATGCCGCGCTGGTCCGACTTTGAAGACCCGCTCGATGCGATTTCCGCGCGTGCAGCAGGCATCAAAAGCAAAGCCCGGCGGCAGGCCGACATGGCAATGGACGGACGCTTTTCCAAAGCTGAAGCTGAAGCGCTTGAGGTGATGGGCCTTGGAACGGGCACGGACAGGCAGCGGCTAAGGCGTCGATATTCAGAACTGGTGCGGCGATTTCACCCCGACAGAAACGGCGGCGATCGCAAATACGAGGCGCGCCTTGGCAAGGTTGTCGATGCGTACCAACTTCTGCGTCAGAGCAAGGCATTAACGTGAGTGGGTTGGCTTAACCCGCCTCGTCAATCAGCTTTGCATCTATCGCATTAGCTTCTGCATAGGCAGGGCGCTGGGTGACGCGTTCTACATAGGCTTTGAATGCCGGACTTTCGGGGATCGAACCAAAGCGCACGCCCCACACAAATTGGCTGCCTACATAAGTATCGGCCATCGTGAAGCGGCTTCCTGCAGCGAAATCGTTCCTCGAAAGCCAGTCTTCCATTGCGCTCAAAGTTAACTCGAGTGTTCCAAATCCTGCGGTTCTGGAACGATCTTCAGAAACCTCCCATCCCAACGCTTTGGCTAGAAGCGCCTGCTCAATTGGCCCTGCGGCAAAGAACATCCAGCGGAAATAGGCAGCTTTTTCATGCATGTCTGGCAGCAGGCCTTTGTCGGGATGCGTTTCGGCAAGGTAGTGATTGATCGCCGCTGCCTCGGTCACCACGTGATCATGACTGCGCCCGTCGTCTTGGAAATGATGATGCACCAGAGCGGGCACTTTGTTCATCGGATTGATGTCTTTGAATGCGTCGGGGCGGCTCGCCCAGTCGAACACCACCTGGTCATAATCCGCATCTACTTCATGCAAGGCCCAGCGCGAGATCTGGCCGCGGCTCATCGCGACTGTGTAGAATGTGAATTCGGCCATATCAGTGGCGTCCTCTTGTCAGCACCGGGGTGAACTCGCCAAAAATCAGGCGCGAACCATCGAACGGCGGATCGCCTTCGGGATATCCCTCGAACCCTTCACCTTTGCCCATGGCTTCCTGCGCTTTTGCCAGTGTCTCCTTGTCTGGCCAGATCACCCAGCCGGCAACGATCTGTTCGCCTTCATTGGCTGCGACCGCTTTGCGAAGATCGGTGGACTTGCCGGTCGGCACATTGGCTTCCCACAATTCCATGACTTCCAAGGCCCCGTGGTTCATTGACCAATCAGCCATAAATTCGGCGGCCTTTTGGTATGCGTCTCGATTGCCCTCGGGCACCGAGAGAATGGCAACAGCGATATACATAGATGTCTCTCTCCATGGCGACTCAAGAGACGCAGAGCATATCAGAGAAGCCAGAAAAGCGTGTCAGTTTTGCTTAAAGGCCCAGCGCAATGTCTGGCCCACACCCCATGTCGCCGCACGAGCAGGCAGGGCGGTGAGACGAGGGCGCTGCAATCGCAGCATGCCGCGCGCCCAATCAGGCAGCATGGATACCGCTTCAGCGCCGAGCATAGCTTGCACGCCGGGAGGTGTTCCGGGCGGCCGCTGTGTCAGAACCAATTGCGCCACTTCGCGCGCTTCGGGAGTTGCGCGAAGGTCGGAGCGCAATTCTCTAAAAATCGCGTCTGCTTCATTGCGCGTTTCGGGCACCGGGTCTGCACCCAAAGCGCGCGCGATAATGGCGAACTGGCGGTAATATTCATCCCTATCTGCGTTTGGCATGTCGGGCCGCACATGGCGCAAATATCCGGCCAGAAAGCTCTGCGCTTCCACCACATGCACCCAAGCCAATGTGCGCGGGTTGTTGGCGATGTAAGACGTGCCATCGGGCAATGTGCCGCCAACCTTTGCATGGATACGGTTTACGCGGTCAATCGCTCGCATCGCTTCGTCTTCATGCCCGAACGTTGTCACCGCAATAAAACGCGCTGTGCGGCGCAAGCGCCCGTGCATGTCCTCGCGAAAGTTGGAATGATCAAGTACACCTTGCAGCGCATGCGGGTGCAGCATTTGTAGCAAAAGCCCGCGTATTCCGCCGGTCATCATGCCCACCAGATCAGCATGAACCATGCGAATAGGCGTATCGCGCGCGAACAACGCTTCGTCAGAAGGTGGGACAGGCTTTTGGCCGGCAGAAGCGTCGTTAAAAACACCGCGCACTTGCTCAACGACTTTCAGCCTTAGGTTTTCAATAGGATCGGGCATTTCATCAAGGTAATCACACTTGTCGCTTTTTTCGAGAGACCCAAGCGGTTTTGAATTTCAAGAGGAAGCCCCATATTGAGTGTATGGAAATAAATGCAGACTTTGCCGCTCCCGCTATGGTGCACACCACAGCGCTCGATTGGATCCCTTCGCCAATGGCTGGCGTTGATCGCCGTATGTTGGACCGAATAGGCGATGAGGTCGCGCGCGCCACTTCTATCGTCAGATACGCTAAAGGCAGCGCTTTTCCCGAGCACACACATTCGGGCGGGGAAGAGTTCATCGTTCTCGAAGGCGTCTTTCAGGATGAGCATGGCGACTACCCCGCAGGAACATATGTCCGCAATCCTGTGGGGACGCATCACGTGCCCCGATCAGAGCCGGGCTGCACCATTTTCGTGAAACTCTGGCAGTTTGATCCAGCCGATCAGGAACAATTTGCAATTGATCTGAACACCGCGCAACTTTCCCCAGACGCTGATCGTCCCGGCATCAGCGACATAGTCCTTGCAGCGCGCGACTATGAGTATGTCACATTGGAGCAATGGGAACCCCACGCCCGGTCACTCACAAAGGCTGACGGCGGATTTGAATTGCTGGTCCTTCAAGGTGAATTGCATCTCGCAAACCAAAAACTGGGTCGTCATGATTGGCTGCGTGTGCCCATTGGAGAAGCTGCCGACTTGACAGCCGGAACCAAGGGTGCACGTATTTGGATCAAACGGGGCCATTTGAAGGAAATTCGAACCCCTCAAGGTGCGTAGTCAAAATAGTGAGGGGCAGGATGTCTGGTCCCTCTTGCCCGTGAGCTCAACCCGCTCTAACCGGATCGCGTAATGAATTCTCCCGCTACACCCAACACCGCCGGCGCATCCGCGCTTCCTTCCACGCCCGACGCGACCATCGATGTGCGCGATACCTTTGGTGTCGATGTCGATTGGCAAGTGCCTGCTTTTTCTGAAAGCAGCGAGCATGTGCCTGAATACGACAAGGATTACGTGTTTGATCCGGACACAACGCTCGCGATTTTGGCGGGGTTTGCGCACAACCGGCGGGTGATGGTGCAAGGCTATCATGGGACAGGCAAATCGACCCATATCGAACAAGTCGCCGCGCGCCTAAATTGGCCCAGTATCCGGGTGAACCTTGATGCACATATCAGCCGTATCGATCTGATTGGCCGCGATGCCATCGTTTTGAAGGACGGTTTGCAGGTTACTGAATTCAAAGAAGGTATTCTGCCGTGGGCTTTGCAGCACCCGGTGGCTCTTACCTTTGACGAATACGATGCGGGCCGCCCTGATGTGATGTTCGTGATCCAGCGTATCCTTGAATTTGATGGCCGCTTGACGCTGCTCGATCAAAACCGCGTGATCACTCCGAACCCCTATTTCCGCCTGTTCGCAACCACCAATACGGTGGGCCTTGGTGATACGTCGGGTCTGTATCACGGCACTCAAGCGATCAACCAGGCGCAGATGGACCGTTGGAACGTGGTCGTGGCGCTCAATTACCTGCCTGCCGAGACAGAGCAAGCGATCGTCAAATCCAAAACGCCCGACACTGATGACAAGGTCATCGCCGACATGATCAAGGTTGCAGACCTGACCAGGCAAGGTTTTATGAATGGCGATATCTCGACCGTGATGAGCCCTAGGACAGTCATCACCTGGGCGCAAAACGCGCAAATCTTTAATTCAATGGGTTTTGCTTTCCGTCTCTCCTTCCTTAACAAATGCGATGAAGCAGAACGAGTGTTGGTGAGCGAATATTATCAGCGCGTGTTTGGCGAAGATTTGCCCGAAAGCGCTGCTTCCTGAAAGCTCGATGAGCCTGCGTAAAGGCTTCAGACAGGCGCTTGAGGATAAGCCCATATTGCGGTCTGGTGTTATAGTCTGCTAATACAGTGGGTGTATGGGCGTATTTGATCGATTCTGGAAAGGCTCAAAGGGGGGCGAGGCTCGGGCTGATGATGATCGGTCTTCGGGCGAATATTTCGCGACCTATGAAAGCCAGCGTCCCGTATTTGACGAGGATGATCTAACACCAGCGCCAGCCCGGCTGCCAGGTGCTTCTCCTGATTTTGATAGCTGGGATGACCGGCTGGACCGGCTCGATGATGCGGTCGAGCATGAGGAGCGCAAGCGACTGCCATGGTGGCGGCCTGCGATCTATCGCGGCCGCAGGAAACGATGGTGGGCAGTGCGCATTGTCGCGCTGACCTTTCTTCTTTTCATCCTTCTGGTTGGATGGCTCGCGGTGACAGCACCTCTATCTAAGAGCCTGGAGCCGATTGCACCGCCGCAAGTGACTTTGCTAGCAAGTGATGGAACACCGATCGCACGCAGCGGAGCCGTGGTGGCTGCACCTGTTGAGGCTGAGAAATTGCCCGATCATGTGAAAGGGGCCTTTCTGGCGATCGAGGACAGGCGGTTTTATTCGCATTGGGGCGTTGATCCGCGCGGTATCGCAAGGGCAGCGTTAACCGGGCGCGGCGGCGGCAGCACAATCACGCAGCAATTGGCGAAGTTCACGTTCCTAACGCCAGAACAAACCCTCACGCGAAAAGCGCGCGAAGCCCTAATAGCATTCTGGCTCGAATCCTGGCTCACGAAAGATGATATTCTAAGCCGTTATCTCTCCAACGCCTATTTTGGCGACAATCAATACGGATTGCGAGCAGCCAGCCTTCATTATTTCTATCGTAAGCCTGAAAATCTCCTTCCAGAACAAGCGGCTATGCTTGCTGGACTCCTACAGGCTCCCTCACGTTATAATCCGACACGACATTTTGAGAGAGCTCGCTCCCGTATGTACTTAGTGACCCAAGCAATGGTGGATGCGGGGTATTTAACGCAGTCAGAACGCGATGCACTCCCAGTGCCAAAACTTGATGTGCGCACCCGCGATGATTTGCCAACGGGGACCTATTTTGCCGATTGGGCGCTCCCGCTGGCACGCAACGGAATGGAGGCGAGCTATTCAACACAGGTCGTATCAACGACGTTGGATGCACGTCTTCAAAAGTTGGCTGGCCGAGTGGTTGGCAGCGCGGCGTTGGGCGATGCACAAGTTGCGTTGGTTGCGATGCGCACAACAGGCGAAGTGGTGGCAATGGTGGGGGGTAAGGACTATGCCGCCTCGCCTTTCAACAGGGCAACTCAGGCCAAGCGACAACCGGGATCGACATTCAAGGTGTTTGTGTATCTAGCGGCATTGGAAGCGGGCTGGGAACCCGATGATACGATCCCCAATTTGCCGATCGAAAAGGGTTCTTACCGACCCAAGAACGCGGGCGAAAAATACTCGCCAGACATTACTTTGGAAAACGCGCTTGCCACGTCCAGCAATGTCGCAACGGTCCGCCTGTTCAATGAGGTCGGCAGTGACAAAGTAATCCAGACTGCGCGATCTTTGGGCGTGACATCGCCGTTACCCAAGGGTGATCCGAGCCTCGCGCTGGGAACTTCGAGTATGACCTTGCTCGAACTCACATCAGCCTATGCAGGGATTGCAGCCAATGAATTTCCGGTTCGCCCGCATGCCTTCCCACAGGAGGAGAAAAGCTGGTGGGAATGGTTCACCACGCCCGAAGATAGCGTATCGAGCTCAGCTCATGATGATTTGGAGGATATGCTGAGAGCGGCAATAAATCGCGGGACAGGGCGTGCTGCGATGTTGCCGATTGCCAATTATGGTAAGACGGGCACAACGCAAAATTACCGCGATGCCTTATTCGTTGGCTATGCGGGAGAGGGTGAAAACGCTCTGGTAGTCGGTGTTTGGGTGGGCAATGATGACAACTCCCCGATGGGTAAAGTTACAGGCGGCGGTCTGCCCGCGCAAATATGGAAAGACTTTATGCGCGGCGCGCTTTCCTTGAAGCCCGCGCCAAAGGCCACAGCTTCACCCGATCCCGAAGGTCCTTTGGAGCAGTTTGATATCGAAGAAGGGCAGACCATCCCGCTCGATGATCAGGGGACCGAATTGCGCTTCGATCCCGAAGGCGTCACTCTCACCACACAAGTTGATGGGGTGTCGGTAGATTTACGACTTGATGAAAACGGGCTCATCGTAGAGCCGGACGATGGCCCCTGACAGGCTCATCTCAATCGACGAGGATATTCATTACTGCGCTCGCAATCAGGCGAGTACGGTCATCCTGCCATGCTTCTACGGTCACATTGGCGTTGCGTCTACCAAGGCGAGTGACCCGTCCTTCAGCATAGGTTTGCTTGGCCTTGCCAGCCGAAAGGTACTGCATGGTTATATTGATCGGTTTCATAACGACCTCGCGGCCTCTACTCATGAGCACGGTGCGCAGGGCGGCATAGCCTGCATTCTCAAGCAATCCGGCAGTGGCGCCGCCATGAAAGTGTCCAGGCCTGCCTTCGATATTTGGGCCAAATGATATGGTAAGAACCGGCATGTTCCCTGCTTCATCAGAAATTTCGATGCCGAGTGAGCGCGCATAGGCCGGAAGGTATTCGACAGGAGGCACCTCAGTCATCTGAGCTGCCTTCGGTTTTCGGTTTGTGCAAAGTCTTTTGGTCTTTGGCGATCGTCATGAACACTGCCGCGATATTTGCGACCGGATCATCAGCGCTCTCATCGTATGCTACTCCGCGAACGAAAGCGGCAGAACGCGTGGTTCGATAACACTCGACCCTGCCGAACACTCCCAATCGCTCGCGAGCGGGACGTTGATAGTCAACTCTCAGATCGAGCGTGGCGATAGGCGTGAAGGTGCCCTTTGTTTGCCAGATTGACATGCCGCTTGCCATATCCATCAGACTGACGATTGGACCTGACGCAAGCACCGCATTGGGTTCGCCCAGCAAATCCTCTCGCCATGGCAATTCCAATTCGACCCAATTCTCACCATGTGCGCTGTAGCGCAGACCCAACCAACCGGTGTGCCCGTGGCGAAAAAAGAACTTGGAGGCTTCCTTGGGATCAAATCGGGCGAGGGCTGTGGTCATTCATTTCTTTCATCATCGGCTCTTTCACTAACGGCTTTTAATTCGGTCGCAAAGCAAGACTGACACATCATGCTCCCCACGAGTCAACTTGCCGGGGAGGGCAACAAAAATGAATAGAGCTAAAATCGACCTTACATCGTTACCAGGGCTTGAATCTTCTCATGGTCTATTTGGTTCTCTCGTGCAGGAATCCGGCCCAGTCTACAATGAGACAATCGTAGATATCATGGTCTATCTATACGATGTTTTACCGCCCGAGGCGTTTGGGAGATCAACGGACTAGGATAGGCGCTGTGCAAATTCATCCAGCGATTGCGGCGCTAAGGAACGATCGATCTGAACAATTCGCGATGCAAGAGCAGTTCGAGTCGGTATCAGACGAGTGGTACAAGCTTAAGCAAGTTGGAGCGATTTCAGACGATCTGCAATCTTATGCTGATGGAGTAATACTTGGCGATTGCATGAAGCTTGATCCGCTGATGTCCAATCCGATCATTTCGCATGAATTTGTTCAAACCTGGCAGAATTACCTTATCCGAGCTTTACGAGAATATCCTTTGGGATTGCCCAGCTTTGGGTCTCGCAGTTCAAGCGGACTTTCTCACATCGTTCTGCTCAACAAAGGCAATGCATCACTTGGGATTGCGGCATATGAGGAGCGCAGCGAGAAAAAGTTGCCCCTAACCGCCGTTTTCTCTGATCTTCAAACCGTTGAAATTGTGATTAGCGGCAGTGCAGATGGCGTGCTTCACGAAGTACGGCAATGCAATGGGCTTGATACGATTATTGACACGTGCACGGTCCATTGGAGGCCAGGCGCAATCATAGTGACCAATGGACCTTGTGAAGCACGCCAGGTCGTATCCGTCGATGGGGCCATGGTCGTCTTGCAACTATCTCGTAAGGCGGCCAATCCTCAACCAACGCGCGAATATTCCTTACATGATGGCGAATTGATGCAGTCGGCCAGTGGAAACAAACGCGCCAGTCAAAAGGTAATGGCCCTTTCCGTTCTGGGCGCAATGGCATTGCAAGACGAAGCGCCCGATCCCCTCAATGCCATGCTGATATGCGCTGATGATCTTGCGGAAGATGCGGATGTGCGATGGGAGGCTGTACGCCAGGTGCTGGCTATAGACGCTGCGCAAGGCATCTCATTGCTCGAAGGTCTTGCAACCCGCGCATACGATCCGCTCAGTTTGCCAGCTTTGGATTTGCGGGATGTTCTTCGAACTGACCGACCGGAGCTTGCGCATTTGTTTGGATCGACTTTGTAATGCCCCTGTCGATGGATCCGCCACCAATTGCCGATGTTGACCAAAAGCCCCCTTTGTCCCTCGACCAATGTATTTCCGCGCTTGAGGCCCTTCAGTTCAATCCTGACGATCCCGATTGTGTTCTCGAAGCGTCAAAATTGCTTCAACAGTTAGCTGCAAACCGCTCGTTTTTGGCGGATATCTTGATTGACCAGCTCGCAGAGCGCGATGATGCTGCCATCGCTAGCAGCTATGGACCACAGGCCATCATCCTGAGTCCGGTCCGCGGCGACATGTTTTTGCGGGCGAATATCTGGCCCGCTGAACATGATCTATGCTTTAAGAATAGCAGAGCGAGCGCGTTTGTTTACGGCGTCCCGCACGATCATAATTTCTCATTTCTTTCGAGTGGTTATCTGGGCCCAGGGTATCGCAGTGATCACTACGAATACGAATACGAATATGAAAGTGTAACTGGGTTGGCTGGGGAACCTGTCAGCCTTCGTTTCGCTTGCCGAACGGCTCTGGGAGAAGGGCAGATCCAGTTCTATCGCGCACATTTGGATGTGCATTCGCAATTACCACCCGAAAGTTTGTCGGTGTCGCTCAATATTATGCATGTTGATCCGGCTCAAGGCTGGTTTGACCAATATGGCTTTGATCTTGAACGGCGCGAGATAAGCCGGATCTTGAACCCCAATACGAGTGAGGCGTTCCTTCGAGTTGCGATTGCAAGCGGGTCGGATGACGCTCTTGATTATGCCGAATGGGTTGGGGATACGCACCCCAGCGAGAGGCTCCGACTTGCTAGCTTCGAAGCGCGTGCAGCGGTCTACCAATCAACCGAAGCGCGCGATGCTTTATGGCGTGAAGGTGAGAGCTGCGGGAGCCGAATGGTCGCGCAAGTTGCAAAACAGCGACGCGCTGAGTTGCGCTCAAGAAGCCATGAGAACCATTGTGTAGATGATGAGCGCGGTGAACGGCACGATAGTGACATAGCCGACAGTTGAGATGCCGAGCCTCGCCGATTTTTGGAAGCTTTTCAATCAGTGCGGAATATCACTGCCAATATGCGCGCTGGATGATATTATCGACCAGCCATTGAAAAGCTCACTCACGTACTTAAATTACGCCGCTGACCAACCGGTCAATTGCGCCTTGGAGAATGATGGCCGCAGCGTGACTGTCTATTGTCTCCGCGCGTTTGGCTCGGCTCATATCTTGTTCAATCATGGCTGCTTGTGCGCTTTGTGTGGACCAGCGCTCATCCCAAAGCAGTAAGGGAAGACCAAAGGCGTCTTTAAGATTGCGGGCAAAGGCGCGGGACGATTGGGCGCGCGGCCCTTCGCTGCCATCCATATTTAGCGGAAGGCCGATCACCATCCCCTTGACTACGCGCTCAGCAATCATCTCTTCAATTCTCCCTTTATCGCGACCCCATTTGCCGCGCGGGAGTGTTTTGCCATTCGTTGAAAAACGCCATCCCGGATCGCACAATGCAGTTCCAATGGTCTTTGTCCCCAAATCGAGGCCAAGAAGAACTCCGCCATCAGGTAATGCTTCGGCGAAATCAGATGCACTTTCCGTAATCAGGATGATGCATCCGCTACTGCAGCTTCACCGGTGAACGCGCGCGCCCGGCGATTTATGTCAGCCTGCGTGTTAGCCCAGAACAAGGGAATGTCGTAAACGTGGTAATTATTGCCTGGCAGAACATAGGGACCAAGCTCAGGTGGATTGCCAATCAAAAGCAGACCTCGATCATCACAGCGAGCAGAGACAGCTGATGGAACAAGCTCACCATTTTCAAGACCATCATCCGGCACAAGAGTGCCAAGATTTGCAGACATTTCTGCCTTGCCGCCCAATTGGCCGGTAAGGGGGTTAGTGCATACAATTTCGCTTGTTCCGCGTGGTGTTCCGTCAAAGCCGACTGATGCGGAATACGTCTCCATTACCGCCGACGGATCCGCTGGCTCTGCGTAACTTGACCATGACAATAGGCATCCGGTCTGATTGGGCATCGCACAAGCAGGAAAACCCATCGCTGGAAGATCATGAGCAACAGAAATTGGCCAGCCTATGACATAAGCTGCGATCATTCTCTCGGCATTTTGCGTCCCTTTCACTTCCTCCCGCACAAGCCGAATAAGATGGAGCGCTCCTTGGCTGTGGCCGGCCAAAACGATCGGAGTGTCAGGTTCGATTGATGAGAGGAAATAGGCATAGGCTTCCTTCACATCTTCATAAGCGGCATCAACGGCCTTCTGGCCTTCTGGCGCATCGGTTAGAAACGCGCCGAAAGTGGCCTGTCGATAACGCGGCGCCCATATTTCGCTTGCTGCATTGAAGGGGCTGGCCATGCCTTGGACAAAGACTTTCGCAATCCGTTCCGATTCTGGATCGGCATTGGCTCCAATCGGCGCGTTCCAGCTGGCGCGGTTCAAGTAACTCGTTGGGTGCACAAAGAATACAGCGAAGTTTGGCGCATCTGCGCCTTGTGAGGGAAGCTCCTGCCGTGCAGCACCCACGCCACCCTCGACATCCTCTGTATCCGAGCTCGCCTTAGCCCGAAAAGCTGGTTGCCAGCGAGCGGGATCATTCGTTCCCATTCCGGGGCGCGAATACCACATCGCGGGGTCTTCATAAGCATTGGCCTTAAGCGCTTCTTGGGGCTCAAACTCTGCCGACGGGACAAGCGCTATGCGGGCGATATCCTCTTGAAACATTTCATAGCCGATCCGCCCGACGATAAAGGCGACGAGGCAAAAAGCGACTAAGTAAAGAAATTTTTTGGCCATTTGGGCGGCATGTATCCTGCTGGTTTGTTAGCGAACTTATGCGCTATCAATCCGCCTCTGACGAGGTTTGTTCCGCGGAGATAGGCTTGACTGGCACTGTTTCTACCAGGGGCGGACGAAGAGTTGTCCATGCCCGGTCGCCGCGCAAGGATGTGAACCAACTAACCGGATTCCATGTTGTCGAACCATCGAGCGAGAATGTAATGAATTCAGCGCGTCCACCTACATTTTCGAGTGGGATGCCTTGATCGAGGCCTTTTTCCAAAGCGGAGGCGCGGCTGTCTGCTGAGTGATCGCGATTGTCTCCCATTACAAATACATTGCCTTCGGGCACTGTGTATGCATCGAAATTATCAAGCCTCTGATCCATGTGATCGATAATCAGATATGTCGCTCCGTTGGGTAAAGTCTCGCGGTAGGTTGGCGGCTCAAAGAAGTCTTGACCATCCTCGCGAGTTGTCCGGTATTCCTCGAAATCTTCAAGACAAGGGCGAGGGCCTATTGAACTTGCACACATGAGTTCTGGATCAAACGGGATTTGTACCGGCGGTACAACTTCACGGGGGACCATTTCGCCGTTCAAAATGATGCGCCCATCTTTCACTTCGATAGTGTCACCGGGCAGGGCAACTACGCGTTTGATGTAATCCTCATCGCGATCAGGGTGCACTGGAATTACAATATCGCCATATTCGGGAGTTGCTCCCATCACACGCCATTCCCCTCGCGGCAGCAAATGAAAGCTCGCCGAAGCCCATGACCAGCCGTATGGATATTTGCTGACCACCAACCGATCGCCAACATAAAGGGTTGGCATCATCGAAGTGGAAGGGATGTAAAACGGTTTTGCAATTAGGCTGTGGAAGATCAATACCGCGAGCAGCATAAGAGCCAGCCCGCGCAATTCGGCAAGCCAGTTTACTTTACTTTCTTCGACGTTTTCGACCGCTGTGTTGTCAGCCAAATCCGCTACCGCGGCGTCAGCCGTATCTTTGCTTTGTGTCACGCTGTTAGTGCCTGTCAGACTGCTCATAGTGGTCGGGCTTCAATAATTACGAAAGCCTGAGCCCATGGATGATCATCGGTTAGGGTGAGATGAATGATTGCTTCATGGCCTTGCGGCGTGATTTCTTCAAGCCGTTTGGACGCTCCATCTGTTAATGCAAGTGTCGGAGCGCCCGATGGAGCGTTCACAACACCAATGTCTTTCATAAACACGCCCCGCCGGAAACCTGTGCCCACCGCCTTGCTAAACGCCTCCTTGGCGGCAAAGCGTTTGGCGTAGGTGCCTGCGATGGTGAAGGGGCGGCGCCGGGCCTTGGCGCGCTCGACCTCGGTGAAGACGCGGTTCTCGAAACGCTCGCCATAACGGGCAAGCGAATTGCCGATGCGCTCAATATTGCAAAGGTCAGAGCCGAGGCCGATGATCATTTCTGCCAGATCCACTTGCAAAGGTTTTCGGATACCTGTCGGTTCAATATCGTGCGCATAATCTCGATCATGAGTGCGACCGTTGTGATAGTGATCACGAGACCTTGGAGGTATTGCAGGAGGCTTTGTTTCCATCCGTAGAGGAATGGTATCAAAAACATCAGCACGATCCAGACGCCGAATACAATTTGACAGGTATCCCATCGCCGCAAGGCTTCTTCTCGCAGTTTCTCGTCTGTGCGGGGCTTCATGAGGCTCTCGCAATCGTCAGCGCCAACAGCCCAAGCGCCATGATATGCAGGAACACCTGGGTTTTGAACAAGGGATGCGCGAAGTCGCCCTTGGCCATTTTGAGCGAGCCGACATAGCCAAAGATCTGCAACGCCACCCAGCCAATCGTGAAGGGCATCAGCACGCCGGTATTGATCGAGTATCCAAGAAACCCGATGGCGAGCAGGAACAACACCGCCGCCGCGCCCGCCCAAAGCTTTTGCGCGGGTTCGAGGTCTGGGAGGTCTTCAGCGGACACTAGTCGCCTTCCCATCCTCTGGCCTCATCCATCAACTCGCGCATGCGGCGGATGGCGGGTTCGAGGCCGGAAAAGATGGCCTCGCCGATCAGGTAATGCCCGATATTCAGCTCAGCGATTTGTGGGATGGCGGCGATGGGCGTGACGTTGTCGAATGTCAGGCCGTGGCCCGCATGCGGCTCGATTCCGTTTTTTGTGGCGAGGGCTGCCATGTCGCTGATGCGTTTCAACTCCGAGGCGGTGCGCTCGCTGTCACCATCAAGGATCGCGTGGGCGTACTCGCCAGTGTGGAATTCAACGACCGGCGCTCTTAGGCGCAGGGCGGCGTCGAGTTGGCGCTCCGACGCCTCGATAAAGAGTGAAACACGGATGTCTGCGTCGTGTAGCTGATCGACTATTGGGACGAGATGATTGTGCAATCCTGCTGCGTCCAGACCTCCCTCCGTGGTCCGCTCCTCGCGCTTTTCCGGGACAATGCAGGCGGCGTGGGGTTTGTGGCGCAGGGCAATCTCCAGCATCTCCTGCGTCGCGGCCATCTCAAGATTGAGCGGCAGATCGGTCGCGTCCTGGATGCGTACCAAATCTTCATCGCGTATATGACGGCGGTCTTCGCGCAGGTGAGCGGTGATGCCATCGCCGCCGACGCTCGCGACGATTTCCGCCGCGCGCACGGGATCGGGGTGAGCGCCTCCGCGCGCATTGCGGATGGTGGCGACGTGATCAATGTTAACTCCGAGTCGGAGCGGGGTGCACATGGGCCTTTATTCCTTACGACTTCCCGGTTTCGTTACAGCTACGGCTGCAAGCTCTGACGGGATGTCGGCTTCATCATATGTCGGGAAATCAAATGCGGCGAGAGGAAAGAAAGGAACCCCCAAATCAACAGCTCCCATAGAGCGGTCGATAAGTGAGCATTCCGCGATCACTTCACCGCCTTCGAGCGCAATCGCGGCAATTGCCTCGCGGCTGGAAAGGCCGGTGGTCACTACATCCTCTACCATCAAAACTCTTGCGCCTTTTTCTAGAGCGAATCCGCGTCGCAAGTGGAAAACTCCATCGGGCCGTTCGAGAAATAGCGCATCTTTATCTAGCACTCGCGCCACTTCCTGCCCGACGATTATGCCACCCATCGCAGGTGACACCACCACATCCACCGCTTTTACAATGTCTTGGGGAATGCCCGCGACAATCGCCCCAGCCAAGCGCGCTGCACGCGATGGGCGCATCATGACGCGAGCACATTGCAGGTAATGACCGCTATGCTTGCCTGAAGAAAGTTTGAAGTGCCCTTCAAGCAAAGCGCCTGATGAGCGAAATTCGGCGATTACGGCGTCGAGTTTCATGAAGAAAAAATAATCCGTTGTCCTGGTGTGAAAATACCCGGTGACCTAGGGGAAGAGCCGCTGTCTTGCGTGGGTATCATGCCTGATTGCATAATTTTCTCCCTAGAAGCGCTTGAGGCGCTGGGCAAGCGCGGCTAAGAGACGGTGAACTCTGGCAAGGTCGTCAGGACAACGCTGAAGGGCCCCGTACAAAGCACTGGACCCGATCAGCATGGGATTACAATCTGGAATGTGTAGGCACATGATTATGGGTCAGGCTTTTGCCCGTTTGAAATTTGGATGGCTCGCGTTGGCGGGGGCATTGTCAATTTTGCTTCCTGGAGCGCTTGCTGCGCAGGATACTCCTGAAGAAGTGGCGGCAACGGTTGCCGAGGGTGCTTATGTGCCGATGGCTCCAACCGAAGGTGTTGGCATGCCGACCGCACCCGAAGATGACATGCTTGCCAGTATGACTTTTCAGGATCAGTATTCTGAAACAGGGCAATACGCTTTATGGATGCATGACTACATTCTGCTTCCCGTCATCACTTTAATTACCCTTTTCGTTCTCGGTTTACTTCTTTTTGTGATCGTCCGTTACAATCGCCGCGCAAACCCGGTGGCATCAAGAACAACCCACAATACGATGATCGAAGTGGTGTGGACGATTGTTCCAGCTCTCATTCTCGTTGTTGTTGCCATCCCATCAATTACGTTGCTCGCGCGTCAGTACGAGACCCCTCCAGAAAATGCGGTGACTATCAAGGCGACGGGTTATCAGTGGTATTGGACTTACACTTACCCTGACCACGGTGAGATCGAAATTGTGTCAAATATGCTTTCTGATGCAGATGCTATCGCTAATGGCGAGCCGGCAAAGCTCGCAGTTGATAATCGGATGGTTATTCCTGCTGATACGCCAATCCGCATGCAGACCACCGCTGCAGATGTCATTCACGCATTTTCGGTCCCAGCGCTCTGGTTCAAGCAGGATGCCGTTCCGGGTCGCCTGAATGAAAAGATGATCGAGGGTGTGCCCGAGGGAGTGTACTACGGGCAGTGCAGCGAACTTTGCGGTGCAAAGCACGGTTACATGCCTATTGCCGTTGAAGCTCTTCCGCCTGAAAAATTTGCGGCCTGGGTCGCTGAGCAGGGTGGTGAAATGCCCGGTACAGCACAGGCAGAGCCTGACGCTGAAGGCGAAGCAGAAGCGGCTGAAGTCGCACTTGCTGAATAAGATGATTTTGAACGAATACGACACAGAGAGAAGCTGAACGATGGCTACCACCGCAGAAGGTTTCGACATTCATACCGATGATCACGCACACGATGCGGATCACAAGCCGGGCTTCCTTGCTCGCTGGTTTATGTCAACCAATCACAAGGATATCGGCACACTTTACCTGATTTTCGCGATTTTCGCAGGGATCATTGGCGGCGCAATGTCGGGTGTGATGCGGCTTGAGCTAGCAGAGCCTGGTATCCAGCATCTTGGCGCAGCGGTTGAGTTTTTTGGAGGCAGCGCCTCTGAAACGGCCAACCTGCACATGTGGAACGTGTTTATCACGGCTCACGGCCTGATTATGGTGTTCTTCATGGTTATGCCTGCGATGATTGGCGGGTTTGGTAACTGGTTTGTACCGCTGATGATCGGTGCGCCGGATATGGCCTTTCCGCGCATGAACAACGTGTCGTTCTGGCTTACTGTTGCTGGTTTCGTTAGCCTTTGTTTCTCGCTGTTTGTTCCTGGCACTGGTCCTGATGCGCTGGGTGCAGGTGTTGGCTGGACGGTGTACGCGCCGCTTTCCACGACGGGTAATACTGGTCCTGCGGTCGATTTTGCTATCTTCTCATTACACCTTGCTGGTGCGGGTTCGATCCTTGGCGCGACCAATTTTATAACCACCATCTTCAATATGCGCGCGCCGGGCATGACCCTGCACAAAATGCCACTGTTTGTGTGGTCGGTTCTTGTCACTGCATTCCTTCTGCTGCTCGCGCTTCCAGTGCTGGCTGCGGCGATCACGATGTTGCTGACTGATCGTAATTTTGGCACGACCTTCTTTGATCCAGCAGGCGGGGGCGATCCGGTTCTTTATCAGCATCTGTTCTGGTTCTTTGGTCACCCAGAGGTTTACATCATGATCTTGCCGGGCTTCGGCATGATTTCTCAGATTGTTGCGACCTTTAGCCGCAAGCCTGTGTTTGGCTATCTCGGCATGGCATACGCCATGGTCGCTATCGGTGTTGTCGGCTTCATCGTGTGGGCGCACCACATGTATACAGTCGGCCTCGATGTGAACACGAAGATGTATTTCACTGCGGCAACGATGGTGATCGCTGTCCCGACCGGAGTCAAAATCTTCAGCTGGATCGCGACTATGTGGGGTGGTTCGATGGAGTTCAAATCGCCCATGGTTTGGGCGCTTGGCTTTATCTTCTTGTTCACCGTTGGCGGTGTGACGGGTGTCATTCTCGCCAATGGCGGTATCGATGATAACCTGCACGACACGTATTACGTGGTCGCTCACTTCCACTACGTGCTGTCGATGGGCGCTGTGTTCTCACTGTTCGCGGGCTTTTATTACTGGTTCCCGAAAATGAGCGGCAAGATGCACTCTGAACTGCTGAGCCACATCCACTTCTGGGGCTTCTTTATCGGCGTGAACATCGTGTTCTTCCCGCAGCACTTCCTGGGCATGAACGGGATGCCGCGCCGCATCCCTGACTATCCAGAAGCGTTCGCATATTGGAACGAGATCAGCTCATACGGCTATGTCGTCATGGCGGCATCGATGCTCGTGTTCTTTGTGAATATCGGTTGGTCGCTCTTTGCTGGCAAGGCCCCCGGTAAGAACCCATGGGGCGAAGGCGCCACGACGCTCGAGTGGACGCTCACAAGCCCGCCGCCGTACCACCAGTTTGAAACGCTGCCCGTGATCGAGGATCATCACGATTACCACGACCATATGCCGCGTGATGCAAAGTCAGCGTAACTCCAGATCGCAGGGCGAGATTGATAGTGAGAGAGGAGGGAAGGGCGCTTCGTAAAGGGGCGCTCTTCCTGAATATCTAAGAAAACCGATGAACACGATTGCCTCAACCACGAACATGATGCCGGCCGATTGGCGTGATTTCTTCACGCTGACGAAGCCGCGCGTGATGACGCTGGTGATCTTCACCGGGATTTGTGGTCTTTTGGCAGCGCCCGGAACGATTCATCCGGTGATCGGCTTTACCGCGATCCTCGCCATTGCGATGGGGGCGGGCGGGTCTGCTGTTCTCAATCAATGGTGGGAAGCGGACCTCGATAAGGGCATGAAGCGAACGGCCAGCCGTCCTCTGCCCGATGGCCGAATGCGCCGCGAAGATGCGCGCGATTTTGGTATTTTCCTGTCGGCTGTTTCGGTTGGTTTGATGGGAGTTGCGGTGGGATGGCTCGCGGCAATTTCGTTGCTCGCTGCAATTATCTATTACGCTGTCATCTACACGATTTGGTTGAAGCCGCGCACGCCTCAGAACATTGTTATTGGCGGCGGCGCCGGTGCATTCCCACCTTTTATTGGCTGGATTGCGGTGACAGGCGAAATAACCGCCATGCCGATCCTATTGTTCGCGATCATTTTCATGTGGACACCGCCGCATTTCTGGGCGCTCGCGCTCTTCGTGAAGTCTGATTACGCCAAGGTCGGCATTCCCATGTTGCCTGTCGTTGCCGGAGAGCAGGCGACGCGTAAGCAAATCATGATCTACACTTTGCTGCTTGCTCCCGTAGCCGTTGCACCATGGCTTATTGACGGGACGAGCTGGGTCTATGGCAGCGTTGCCGTTGTCCTATCCCTTCTGTTCCTCATGCTGGCCGTCCCGGTCCTGTCAGAGGAACGACAAGGTCCCGATCCGCATAGGCCCGAAAAACGGCTGTTCAAGTTCAGCATCGTTTATCTCTTCGCCCTCTTCGCAGCCTTGGTTGCTGACCGGGTTCTCTTCGCGAACGGCCTGATCGGCGGAGGTTTTCTCGCATGACGCCTGAGGAAGAAACCGAAATCAAGCGCCGTCAAAAGATGCGCAATTACGTGGTTGGCGGCACGCTCATTTTCTTCGTGGTACTGTTTTACCTAATCACTATTGCAAGGCTGGGCGCGCAATGAGCACCGCTGCGAGCCTTGACCTTGAGACTCAGCGCAAGAACCTGCGCACCGGTCTCGTTTCCTTGCTTTTCGCAAGCGGCATGGTTGGTCTAGGATTTGCGGCCGTCCCGCTCTATGACATGTTCTGTCGGGTGACGGGCTTTGGCGGCACGACGCAGGTGGCGAGTGAAAGTGCCGCAGCAAATGCGGCGGCTGCGGGTGTGAACGAGACCATTTCAATCCGTTTTGATGCATCAACTTCCAGTGATATTGGCTGGAGTTTCCGCCCTGAGCAGGCGACCGACACAGTGCGTATCGGGCAGCGCGATATCGCGACTTATGTGGCGAAAAACCTTGAAGGCAAGCCCGTCACAGGCACAGCAACGTTCAATGTCGAGCCATCACAGGCGGGCAAGTATTTTCACAAGGTCCAGTGCTTTTGCTTTACCGAGCAGACCCTGGAAGCGGGCCAAGAAGTTATCATGCCCGTTCTTTATTACGTCGATCCGGCCATACTCGACGATGATTTTATGGTTGACGTCGAACAAATCACGCTGAGTTACACTTTTCACCGGGCAAAACAGGCTGAGACATTTGGCCTTGAGCGCGGGGACTGATTCAAACCATACTTTGAAATTCAAAGTGCCACGGGAAGAAGAAAATGGGCGGTAAGGTAAACCACGATTATCACATTCTTGAGCCAGACATCTGGCCACTGGTTGGGTCTTTATCGGCGGTGACATTCACCACTGGTCTGGTGTTCAACATGCATGAAATGTTCGGGACTGCCGGGCCTATCGTTATGTATCTCGGTCTTGCAGGTCTGATCGCGACATTCTTTATGTGGTTCAAGAACATCGTTGGCGAAGCACAACGTGGCGATCATACGCCCGTTGTCCAACTTCACATGCGCTATGGAATGATCCTTTTCATAGCATCAGAAGTCATGTTCTTCGTTGGTTGGTTCTGGGCGTTCTTTGATTTTGCGCTTTTCCCCGAACCGATTGTAGTTGAACAAGACGGAACGGTCCTCTCGCTGTTCCAGCAGGAAGGCGCCGCAGCTGTAACACAGTTTCCGGCAAAGGGGCTTGAGGTTATCAACCCATTCTCTTTGCCGCTGCTAAACACACTTATCCTGCTATGTTCTGGCACAACGGTGACGTGGGCGCACCACGCTCTGATCCATGGCGATCGAGAGGGTCTGAAGCAAGGCCTGTGGGCGACAATCGCCCTTGGTGCCGTCTTCAGTGGTATTCAGGCGTATGAGTATGCAGTTGCTCCATTTGCCTTTGGCACCAACACCTATTCATCGGCCTTCTACATGGCGACTGGTTTTCACGGATTCCACGTGTTGGTAGGAACCATCTTCCTCGCCGTTTGCCTGTATCGCGCGTATATCGGCCACTTCACCCCGCGCCAGCATTTTGGTTTTGAAGCGGCGGCTTGGTATTGGCATTTTGTCGATGTCGTGTGGCTGTTCCTTTTCATCGCCGTCTACATCTGGGGCGGTTGGGGTGCGCCGGTCCATTGATCGCACCATCTGACAAATCCCATCATTCAAAAGGGCAGCCGGGTTTATTCTCGGCTGCCCTTTTCGGTTTGTGCCCGCATTGCGGAGCAAGGGCTTTGTTTGGCGCACCAGCCCAAATCGCCGACCATTGCCGTGCATGCGGGTATGACTTTGCCGGCATTGAACGGGGCGGGCGATTGGCAGGTCTGGTCACGATAATAATGGTCGTTCTGCTGTTTGGCGCTTCGTATGCGTTTGATGCGCTGTTTAACTCGCCAATAGCGGTTCAAATGGCGATTTGGGCACCGGTCACTGTCGGCAGCGTTTTGTATGCTTTGCGTTTCTATAAAACGCTGTTCCTCTATGCAGGATATGAAAGTCAGCGAGAGACTGCATTGGACGAATCAGTATGAGCAAGATCCCGATCATTCCGACCGTGCTTGTTGTTGCAGCTGCTGCGATAATGGTGTCGCTAGGCATTTGGCAATTGGGCCGGGCGGATGAAAAGGCGGCTTTGATCGCAGAATACGAAAGCCAGTCCGCTCTGGCGGATGCTGTACCGATCACGGCAGGTGGTGAAGAGTATACTTATCGCAAGGTTGAACTGGAATGTCCCAATCCCAGGGACTGGCAAGCTGTTGCGGGAAGAAACGACAAGGGGCAGGCGGGGTTCGCTCACCGCTATATCTGTAAGTCGGCGCCTGGGTCGACACTGCACGAATTGCGTCCGCCGATCGTCACGTATGGTGATATCGGATGGTCTCGCTCTGCCGATGAGCCAGTATTTGCAGGCGGTATTGTTAAGGGCAAACTTGTCCGATTGGGATATGGCTACAAAGTTATCGCGAGCACCCCTCTTGCAGGGCTTCAACCGCTTGCAGAACCTGATCCTAACGATCTGCCCAATAACCACTTGGCATATGCAGGGCAGTGGTTCTTTTTCGCGCTAACCGCGTTGATGATTTACGGCTTTGCGCTGCGTTCAAGGTATAGGCACCGAGACGAGGACTAGGCTCAGGGCTCTTTCGCGTCGTACTGCATGTTGGCAAGTGTTGGATGCTCATTCAAATTGAGGACTCTCGCTTCCCGCGCCCCGCCGGTGCGAAGGATATCGATTTACGCAATTTTTGCAGTCCATCTATCTTAGGCCTGTCTCACGATGGAAAGCCGCGGTCAGATATCGGATATAGTCCTAAGACGATGTGCCTTCTCTGGATTGCAGTGTGCACAACCTTTGTTATCTCGTTCAGTCCTCGCGACAAGTTTTCTGTATTCAGCGCCTCTCATGGCAGTGAGTGCCCATTCAATCAAATTGCCTGAGGCAACCAAAACATTGCCCCCGCTCGCCCGCACCGCTAAGCGGCACAGCGCAATGGAATACGTATCAACCCGCGGAAATGCGACCATCCTCGATTTCGAAGGCGTGACCTTGGCTGGCCTCGCCAGTGATGGTGGACTTTACCTGCCGCGCGAATGGCCTCGGTTTAGCGAAGATCAAATCCGCGCGCTTCGTGGCCGCCCATACTGTGCAATCGCGGTTGAAGTTATGAAGCCTTTTGTTGGCGATTGCCTCACTGAAGATGAGCTGACCAGATTGTGCACCGAAGTCTATGGAGATTTCAGCCACTCAGCAGTCACGCCCTTGGTTCAATTGGATGAGCAGCATTGGCTGCTCGAGCTTTTTCATGGCCCAACGCTCGCTTTCAAGGATATTGCGCTTCAAATGTTGGCGCGCTTGTTTGAAACCTTCCTTGAACGCCGTGGTGAGCGTTTAACGATCGTTGGTGCGACCAGCGGCGATACTGGCTCCGCCGCGATCCGGGCGGTGGCAGGACTTGATCGGGTTGAGATTTTCATGCTCCACCCGGAAGGAAAAGTCAGCGATGTGCAGCGCCGTCAGATGACGACGGTGCTTGCGCCCAATGTTCATAACATAGCGATTGACGGCAGTTTCGATGATGCGCAGCGGCATGTGAAGCGAATGTTTGGTGATGCTGCAGTGAATGCTCCCGTCGGAGGACCGCTTCAATTGGGCGCAGTTAATTCGATCAATTGGTCTCGCTTGATGGCGCAGGTCGTTTATTATTTCTACTCCGCGCTCCAACTGGGCGCACCTGACCGCAAGATCGCATACAGCGTGCCCACGGGGAATTTTGGCGATGTGTTTGCGGGCTATGTGGCCGCACAAATGGGCTTGCCTGTGCAGACTTTGATTGTTGCGACCAACGTGAACGACATTCTGCGCCGCGCAATCACAAGCGGAGATTACTCAGCAGGTAAAGTGACGCCGACGATCACGCCTTCGATGGATATTCAGGTTAGCTCAAATTTTGAACGGCTTCTGTTCGATTGCGGCGGACGCGATGGAGCGGCTTTGGGTGAGCAGATGCAAAGTTTTGATGGCACAAGTGCCATGCAGCTTTCGAATGCCCAGCGTAGCGGAATGAAGGAATTGTTTGTGAGCTACAGTGCGGATCAAGACGAGACCTCGCGTGCATTGCAATGGGCGCATCAGGCTGGTGGGCAGATTATTGATCCGCACACCGCGGTGGGTTTGAGCGCAGCGCGCGATGCATTGGATGACGGAGCGGTTGATGGGGCGGTTCCTATTGTGACGCTTGCCACCGCGCACCCAGCCAAATTCCGCGATGCGGTGGAACGAGCTACCGGGGTTAGGCCGTCGCTGCCTGCACGGGTCGGAGACCTTTTTGGCCGCGAGGAAAGCTATACCGAGCTTACCGGAGATTATGAGACGGCTCGTGAATTTGTCCTGTCGAACAGCGCTTTCAGTTCGGCGATCGCTTCGGCCTGATGGCGCAACTTATCCGCGATCCGCAATTGATGGTCGGCGAGGGGTGGGATGCCTATCGCTTGCTTGATAGCGGCCATGGACGGAAGCTGGAACAATTCGGCTCCTATCGTTTCATCCGGCCCGAACCACAGGCAATGTGGTCTCCGCGGTTCATCGATTGGGGTGCCGATAGCGAGTTTGTACCTGGTTCCGATGAAGATGGCGGCGGACGCTGGTCCGATGCGCCGGGTCTGCCTGATGATGGCTGGAAATTGTCATATGGCAATGCCCGTTTCATCGCTCAGCCAACACCTTTTAGACACCTGCAGTTTTTTCCAGATATGGCACCGGTTTGGGATTGGATGAGCGGTCAGCTTGCTGGATTAGATAATGCTGAGACGATGAACCTGTTTGGATACACAGGCGTCGGCTCTCTTTCGCTGAGTGAATACGGCCGCGTAACTCATGTCGACGCGTCGAAGAAGTCGGTAGCGCAAGCGCGCGCCAACGCAGCTTTGTCTGGCATGGAGGATCGGCCCATCCGCTGGTTGGTCGACGATGCAGTGAAGTTTGCGGCAAGAGAGGTCCGTCGAGAACGCAGATATGATGGGATTATCCTTGATCCTCCTAAGTTTGGACGAGGGCCCAAGAATGAAACGTGGCGGCTGGAAGAAAGCTTGCCAGATTTGTTGAAAGACTGCGGAAAACTGCTGGATGCGAAGAGTCGTTTTCTTTTTCTAACAGTCTACGCCGTTCGCATAAGCAGTCTGGCCATTGCAGGCCTGCTCGACGAAGTGTTAGACAAGCTCCCTGGCAAAATTGAGCACGGTGAATTGTGTGTGACGGAGGTTGGTGAAGGCTCGCGAATGCTGCCAACGGCGATCTTCGCACGGTGGAGCAATCCGGGTTAAAGGCGCATCATGAAAAACACCGATTCGCTAATACTTGAAGTCAACGAACTCGAAGTTGATGTCCTTACCGGCATCTACTCAGAAGAAACTGGTAAACCCCAGCCTCTGCGTATTTCGATTGCCGCGAGGTATGATGTCGCGGAGTTCTACGATCCTGACATGCCGCTCGAAGCGAGCAAGAACTATATGGATCTAAAAGAGGCAGCATCGACCGGCCTGCCTCAAGGCGTTCATTTCAAGCTGATTGAGGCGGTTGCAGATCATATCTGCGCAACTCTGTTCACTCAGGATATTCGGGTTCAGGCTGTGACAGTGAAAATTGTGAAGCTTGCGATAGCAGAAGCCAATGAGCAAATCGGCATCACGCTTCATCGCGAACGGCCAGCAGGATAGGCTTAGCGAGTGGCGCAGGAGCTTCTGATTGTAGAAAATCTGCCTGTCTCTAGTTTGGCAGCTAGCGCTACTTTTATGACAGAGCATTTGGATGCGGTTCGAGAATATCTGTTTACCAGCCACGCGACTGCATTGGTCATTCTCCTTCCCTCTGCCTCTCCCGACCACGACGATTGGCGCCGGGCAATTGCGCTCGATCTTTCTCGCGAACATGCGCCAAAGAGGGTGAATGTCGTCAGTGCCAACGGTTCAGACCATGCGAGCCAAACGCTGGTATATTTGAGGGATGCGCCCGGAGTGACGGGACAGTATCTTCAGACACATGAGTAATAGCAGTATTCGCAAACCCGATCTGATTGTGGTGGACAATTACACACGCCCACTGATTGATGCATTTCAGCGGCGCATCTCCTACCTGCGGCTATCCGTGACGGATCGCTGCGATCTACGCTGCACCTATTGCATGCCTGAACGCATGAAGTTTCTTCCCCGCCGCGAGGTGCTGACGCTTGAAGAGCTCTATGAATTAGCGACAGGCTTTATTGATCGCGGCGTCACCAAAATTCGGATCACGGGCGGCGAACCTCTCGTACGGCGCGATATTTGCGACCTTTTCGACGCGCTTGGCCAAAGGTTGGGGCATGGATTAAACGAGCTAAATCTTACGACCAACGCAACCCAATTGTCGGATCATGCCGATCGATTGGCGAAAGCTGGAGTTAAACGGGTTAATGTATCGCTCGATACGCTTGATCGATCGCGCTTTGCCGAATTGACGAGACGTGATGCCTTGCCACGGGTTTTGGAGGGTATAGCTGCGGCTCGCGAAGCGGGCTTGAAGGTTAAACTCAATGCAGTGGCACTCAAGGGTGTGAATGAAGATGAATTGCCAGACCTTGTCGCTTGGGGGCATGCTGAAGGGCACGATGTGACACTAATAGAGGTGATGCCGCTAGGGGATGTAGACCAGGAGCGGCTTGATCAATATCTACCGCTAAACCAAGTGCAAGATCAGCTCGCAAAACGTTGGACCCTTAAAGAGAGTGATGAGAAGACCGGCGGCCCCGCAAGGTACATGGATATTGAAGAAACGGGCGGCAGGCTCGGCCTTATCACGCCTCATACGCACAATTTTTGCGATGGGTGTAATCGCCTTCGCGTGACGGCAACAGGCCAGCTATACCCTTGTCTTGGAGGGTCTGAGAGAGTTGATTTGCGTGCTGCTCTTCGTTCAGATGATGCCAAGGCCAGCTTGTCTGAAGCCTTGGCTCAAGCGATGCACATCAAACCCGAGCGGCATCACTTTCGAATGGATGAACGCGGTGCTGCGCCGCACCTGTCACGCCATATGTCGATGACGGGAGGTTGAGCGCGTTTTGGCAGTCTCAATCGTTTTTCTTGGCCCTTTGTGCGACGTTGCCGACAAAAAGTTACTCGAAGTGAGTGCACCGCTTGACTGGCCGGGTTTGCTCAAAGCGGTTGGCCCAGATTTGTCAGCCAAATTACAGAGTAATAAGGTCAATGTCGCCTGCGCGGGCCGTGTGCTTTCTGACAAGACCCAATTAGATGCGCGGGATGGCGACGAAGTTGCTTTGTTGCCTCCAGTATCAGGAGGCTGAGTGATGCGCATCGTTCGGCTTGAGAGCTCTGCTCTTGATACCAGTCCCGAGATTGATCAGTTATCGCGGGCATTGCCGGATGCTGGCGGCATTGCGAGCTTTGTAGGCAAGGTGCGGGCAAGTGGCGAAGTAGAGGCTCTGGAGCTATCTCATTACGAACCGCTCACGCTGCCCGGCATGCATCAATTGGCGGATGCCGCTTTCAATCGCTTTGATCTAATGGGCCTTTTAATGATCCATCGCTTTGGTTTGATGCGCCCGGGCGAGCCTATTGTCTGCGTTTGCGCGGCAGCACGACATCGCCGCGATGCAATCGAGACAGTGGATTTTTGCATGGACCATCTAAAGAGCGCCGCATGGTTTTGGAAGCGTGAGAAACGTGGCGGCAAATGGTCATGGATCGAGCCACGCGAAGCAGATCACAATGATTTGGCGCGTTGGCAAAAATAGCGTTTCCAATTTGATCTCGATCAAAGTCGAAACTGATTCGCTGGGCTAATTCTCCCCCAACACAGGAGAAAAGCTATGAGCGAACGTTTCAATGATATCCTTGCCCGCAGTGATGCAAGAATTGTCGATGGCCCCGTTGCCAAATCCGCACCGCGCCATCAAGTCGACGTTGACCGTCAGTTTGAGCTTCCAAAGGCCTTGTATGCAGCCACAGTTGGTCTTTACCTCACATTTTGCGCTGTGATGTGGATGGGGCTTAGTTCTCCTGGTTTGGCAATTCCGATGGTGATTTTTGGTGTCTTTATCGTGGGCGGATTTGGCGTCCCAGCGATCTGGACGAGGTTGAAAGACAATCCTAGCGAACCGCTTTCGATGGGCGAGTTCGCGCAGAAAGGGATTATGACTTACACAGGCCATCTGGCCGCGCGCGATGCGACTGTTCAGATGCTGATTTTGCCTACTTTGATTGTCATGTGGGCTCTCACGGTCCTCGTAATTGCCGCTATCGTAACTTAAGCTAGAACGCGGCCTGAGATATCGTGAAGCAGCGCGGGGTCTATCAGTTCGATCCCGCGTTTGCCTGTTCGTCTGATCGCCCCCATTTGCTCGAGTTGGCCAAGCTTCCGGCTGACCGTCTCAATCGTCAGGCTCAGCATATTTGCGATCTCGCCGCGTGTAAGCGGAAGTTCGAATTCCTGCGCTGGATGGCACGATGATTGGCTCGCCGCGCTCGCAAAATCGTGAATCAGCGCGGCGAGCCTTGCCTCCGCTTTTCCGTGGCCCGCTAACTCCATTAGTCCGCGTGAGGCGAGAAGGTCTTCCTGGCTCCGCCTCAACAACGCTCGAGCAAGGGCGGGGTAGTCTTCCAGTGCGCGCTCAATATCGGGCCGAGCAAAGGTGCAAAGCCGACTTTCGGTGAGTGCAATCACGTCGTGATGGGCAAACGGCGCAAACAGTTCTCCGACAAAGCCTGATGGGTGCACAAGCGCCAAAATCTGCTCGTTTCCTTCTGCGTCGAAAGCTGCGACTTTGAGCGCGCCACTGATCAGAGTTGCGCAGGCTGCGTCTTCATCGCCAGCTGCAAACAACATTTCGCCCGTTGCAAGCAGACGTGTCCGACCTGCAGCAGCGAGCGCGTTGCGTTCTTCCTCGGTAAGGACTGAACAAGCCGCACTCTCGCGAACCGGACATTCTTCACATGCCAAATTCATCGATCCAAGGAGCCCCACAATTGAGCCATCACTGCATCTTGTTCAGTCAGCATAGTCATGACCTCAGCTTGGGCAGCGACAATATGGTCGGCTTGCATGAGGTCAGTCTCTGCCTGAGAACGCATCAAGTCGATATCGCCCAATGCTAGCGCGGTATCGCTTCGCAGAGACGACAACTCAGCCAGAGCAAGCAGAGCGTTCGTATAGGCAAGGCTATCTGCTGATTGCCCGCGTCCATTCAGTACCGATTTTCGTGCGCCGAGTTGAGCAGCTTGGAACCTAGTGTGTGCACTTTGCGCTTTTGCGATGAACTGTGAGACATCCGGTCTGGCCGATAGGGATGGGGGTGATGCTGTTTCCGACCTTTGGATGTCGACTGCAAATTTGCCTGTGGTTCTCTCAATATCGCGAATGGCAAGTGATGGATATCGGTCAGGGTCGACAGCACAGCCGGTTGTCAAAAGGGCGCCAATCAGCGCATAAAGAAGCGGTCTTGAACCCATTTATGTCCCTGCTAACACGCAGAGCGGATCCGGCAAGCCCGCTTGTGTCGAACCGCTTCAGTAATTTCCTTCCGATCACTTCGTTAGAGTCGTTGACTTGGCCATCGCTTTCCCTTAACGGCACGCTTCTTTCGAGCGCTGAATTCCAGCGCCACGATGTTGCTGAGTGCGTGTCTAAGGTGATAGAGCATTCGGCGCAGCACAAGACTGAGAGTATAAAAGCCATGTTCGCGATAGTGCGCACAGGCGGCAAGCAATATCGGGTTGCCGCCGGAGACAAGATTGCCGTTGAAAAACTCGCTGGAGAAGCTGGTGAGACAATAATGCTGGATGACGTTCTGCTCGCCGGTGAAGGTGACAGCGTTGCCGATGCATCCAAAGTGAGCGTTTCGGCCGAAATTATCGCTCAGGCGAAGAGTGAAAAGGTCGTCGTTTTCAAAAAGCGTCGCCGTCACAATTACCGTAGGAAGGCTGGCCATCGCCAGCAGATGACGTTGCTTCGTATCACCGATGTGGGGACCGGTGCCAAGAAAGCTCCAGCCAAAAAGGCTGCTGCCCCCAAGAAAGAAGCCGCAACCGAGGCGAAGGCTGCTCCGGCCAAAAAGGCACCAGCTGCGAAAGCTGAGCCGAAAGCCGCAGCTGCGAAAAAGCCAGCAGCGAAAAAAGCTCCAGCCAAAAAGGCACCGGCCAAGAATGCCGAGCCCAAGGCTGACGAAAAGAAATAAGGATTAGGACCAATGGCACATAAAAAAGCAGGTGGTTCATCACGCAACGGTCGCGACTCAGCCGGTCGCCGCCTTGGTGTTAAGAAATTCGGTGGCCAAGATGTGGTCGGCGGAAACATCATTGTGCGTCAACGCGGCACCAAATTTTACCCTGGAACCAATGTCGGCATCGGCAAAGATCACACCCTCTTCGCTCTCGGAGAAGGCGTAGTGCGATTCCACAAGGGCAAGCTTGGCCGCAAATACGTGTCGGTAGACATGATTGCGCAAGCAGCCGAATAACCGGACGGTTCGCGCATAGGATCGTCCATTGGGGCGGTCCCGACCGGAACAAGACCGGTCATTAAGAGGGAGAAGGGCCGCCCCGATTTACCGGGGGAGCCTTCTCCCTCTTTGCGTCTCTCCCTCAAAACATTTCGTGGGCATTAGAGGCCCTTGGCGAAAATGAAATTGTCATTCGTGCTGACTATCTGATCGGCGCGCAGGGGCGAGAGAGGACGGACACGTGTTTCATCGCAGCGATAGGCTCTTTTTGAGGCCGATCTGGCCAGAGGATTGGCCGGGTATCTTTTTCGGCATCGCGGATCAAGAGATTGTCCGAAACCTTGCCAGTGCACCCTGGCCATACAGTGAAGATTATGCGCGTTCTTTTGCGGCTCGCAAAATCGAACCGCATGAACCGCGTTTCCTCATCACCACAGCGCAAAATGCAGAGGTCATCGGATGTATCGGGCTGGATCTCAATGATGATGAACAGGACAACACAATAGAGCTTGGCTATTGGATAGCGCGCAAGCACTGGGGGCATGGCTTCGCGACAGAAGCTGGCAATGCGGTCATCCGGGTTGCGAAGACCCTTGGATACAAGCGTATCGTCGCTGAGCATTTTCTCGACAATCCCGCTTCTGGAAAAGTTTTAAAAAAGCTGGGCTTTTCCTCAACTGGGAAGATCCAGAAAAGACTGTCACTGGGTCGCGGGGAAAAGTCTGATACGGCTGGATATGAGCTTGAGCTGGTGTGCGATGTCGCAGGAATGAAGGACGCGGCCTGAGTTTGTTGAATTGAGGTGACAGGATGAGAGGAGTTATCAATGAATTCAGCCACTTTTATCAAGAACCTCGAAGGTGAAGGAGAAGGGGGCAAACTGCGCGCATAGTGCTGAGCCAGCCTGATCCATACACGATGATCAAGCCTTGCTGATAAAAGCGTACGGATGATGGGAAAGAACGCGCCTCAGATGGCAGTCTGCGCCGCAGCAGGCCTGCGGATTGGTCGCACCGTTGCACGAACCATACTGCGCGACAAAGCTGGTTGAATTCCGTCGCTTGCCCGTTCAAGTGAAACGTCCTAGTTGCGGGGCAATGACTGGTCGCAGAAGATTATCTCCCGAAGAATCCCGAAAGTCCGCGCTTCAGGCGGCGCGTGCATTGCTTATCGAATCGGGGCCGCAGGCTGTGACCCTGAAAGCCGTTGCCGGGCGTATTGGGCGTACTCATGCCAATCTGCTCCACCATTTTGGCTCGGCTGCAGGCTTGCAAAAAGAGTTGGCGCGCTATCTTTCTGAGACCGTGTGCGAAACGATCAAGCAGGCGGTCGATGCCAACCGGGCCGGTTTGGGCTCTCCGCGTGAAGTCGTCGATCTGGCCTTTGATGCATTTGATAAAGAGGGTGCAGGGGCGCTCGCTAGTTGGATGATCCTGACTGGCAATGAGGATGCACTGAGTTCAATTGTCGAGACCATCCATCAATTGGTGGACGACATCGGCGCCGACGAAGCAACCATGGAGCGCGATGTCAGCCATCTGCGCGAGGACACCTTGTCGCTGGTGCTGATGGCAATGGGCGATGCTTTGATCGGCAAGGCGCTCGCGCGTTCGCTTGGTCTGCCCGACACCGCTGCGCGCGATCGCGCGCAAAAAATGCTCGAAGCCTCGCTAGAGGAAGTCAATCCGGCTGAGTGATTGCTGAGCGCTGCCATTCGGGGAGGGTTGCAGGATCAAGATCGTCCACTCGCATATGGTCGACGGCCAAGTTAAGATCAGCATAGGCTGCCTTGCGCCGCTTCTGGTCTGAATTTTCTAGCGGAACTACGACTAGTCGGCGGTTGATCTTTTGCCGCCAATTCATGCGAGCGGTGTTTTCTTGGCCGATATAGCAGCCCTTGTTGAAATCGACGCCGTTCAATTCGACCGCGTTTGTTTCGAGCCAAAGAATATCTTTAAGCTCATCACCCTCAGGGACGCCTTGTGCGAGCCTGTGAGCAAGATAATCGACGTCTGCGGGTGCTTGATCTGAAGCGGGCGCAATCCAGCGATAGCCCAAGGCCGCTAGGCGCGGGTCCGGTGTGGCACTATCGCGCGCATTCGCTGACCATTGCACGGTGAGGTTATCGTCGCGGACAATCTCAATCTTGCGGCGTAAGCGATAGAGGGAGAGCCGCTTTGTAAGATCATCCGCATGATCAGCAACGCAATCAAGCACCAGTGCGCCTTTTGCCCCCGCCCACACGAAAAAGTCGAACATGGCTTTACCCTGAGCCGACAGAAGCGCCGTGTAGACTGGCAGGTCGCCCGACACGTCATTGGTAACGAGCCCTTGCAGGAATTCGCGTACGTCCTCCGAAGGGTCTTGCGGGGCAAGACGGACGATCGCGCGTGAGGCGAGATGGGTGGCTTTCACTGTTATCTTACCCTTCTGGCAATGGCACGGGCGAGCCGTTCGCCCAATTCTGGCCCTTGCACCGGATATAGATAGGGTTCGATCAGCTCTGCTTCCATAAGCGCAAGATGGCCATCGCTCTGCGAAAGCATGTCGATGCGAGCGTAGAGCGGAGTTTCAATTGGCAACGCGGCGAGAATTGCGGCGGCTTGATCGGCTTCTTCGCGGGTGGGCAAGTGGACCTCCTCGCGCCCGCCATACATGGATTGAATACGATAGTCGCCCGATGCAGGCAGCTTAAGCAAAGTGTGCGAAAGCTCTCCATCGATAAAGATAAAGGACAGCTCGCCCTGTTTCGCAATTGCGGGAAGGAAGGGTTGAAGCATAGCTGGCACATCGAATTCCCAATCATCGGCGATGTGGCCTGTGCTGAGCAATTGCTGACCCAGAGCGCCTGCGCCGATCTGGCGTTTGACCACTAGCTTGTCACTTCCGAATGCCTTCAGAGCGTTTTCGGCCTGGTCACGGTTTACCGAATCGAGCCAAATTGTCGGGATAGTCCGAGCGCCCCGTTTTTCGAGATCCTGCAGATACGTCTTGGAGATGTTCCATCGGACGATGTCTGGCGGATTGCATACGGTAATTGCTTGGTTTGCCAGTGCATCAAGTTTTTCGACGAATTGCAGGGCTTTATCCTGATAATTCCACGCCGTGCCCAGCATTACGAGATCGAGGCCATCGAAGTGCCGCAAAGGAGCCTCCCAGTCGATGACTTGTAGGTTGAGGCTAACCGCTTCGAAGGCAGGTGCCAGCGCGTCGATCATGCGATCATGCTCAAACGCATCTACGCGCCGCTCGCCTGTGCCCGGAACGGTCGTCTCGCACGCCAGAAATCCTATCTGTGCCATGGCAAAGCCGTCTATTGATTGGCCGACGCTCTGGAAAGAGTGGATGGACAGCGCTAGGCGTTTTTCTGATGATAGACAGCCTTACCATTCGCCGCCCCGATGATTGGCATCTCCATTTTCGCGACGGCGATGTAATGCGCGGGGTTGTCCCATATACTGCTCGCCAATTTGCGCGCGCGATCGTGATGCCGAACCTGACGCCGCCGGTCACCACGACGGATATGGCGCGCGATTACCGGGATCGAATTCTGGCTGCTGTGCCCGAGGGGCATAATTTCACCCCACTGATGACTTGCTATCTCACCGACACGACTGACGCTGATGATCTGGCGCGCGGAGCGGCCGAGGGTGTGTTCACCGCCGCAAAACTATATCCGGCCAATGCGACCACCAATTCAGCAAGCGGCGTAAGCGATGTCGAGCTGATCTATCCAGTGTTTGAGCGGATGGAAGCAGAAGGTATCGTGCTCTGCATCCATGGTGAAGTGACCGATCACGATATCGATGTGTTCGACCGGGAGGCTGAATTTATCGAGCGTCATTTGCGCGCAATCATCACCGCTTTTCCCGGGCTTAATGTGGTGTTTGAACACATCACGACATCAGATGCGGTGGAGTTCGTGAAGGCGTCCGGACCCAATCTGGCGGCGACCATCACGCCGCAGCACCTCCATATCAATCGCAACGCCATGCTGGTGGGCGGGATACAGCCGCACAATTACTGCCTGCCGGTGGCTAAGCGCGAAACGCACCGCCTGGCCTTGCGCGCGGCGGCGACTTCAGGTTCGCCCAAATTCTTCCTCGGCACAGACAGTGCGCCGCACTTTCGCCATGACAAGGAAAGCGCCTGCGGGTGTGCGGGGATCTTCGGGGCACCTGTCGCTCTTGAGAGTTATCTGACGGTCTTTGATGAGGAGAGAGCTATCGAGCAATTCGAAGGCTTTGCCTCTCTCCATGGCCCTGCATTCTACGGGCTGCCGGCGAATGAAGAAAGTGTCATGTTTGAGCGCACCGAAACTGCGGTGCCAGAAGAACTCGTTCTCGCCGGATCAGCCATCGTCCCATGGCATGGCGGACAGACGCTCGGATGGCACTTTAAAGGTTAGGCTGCGGTTTTGCTCCGGCGTGATCGCATCAGTAGATCACCAACGAAAATCGCGACCGCAATCCAGATCAGCACAAAACTGCCAAGTTGCGCGGGCTTCAGTTCCTCACCAAAGACGGTGAGACCGAGGATAAAAACAATTGTTGGGGCCAGATACTGGATAAAGCCAAGAGTTGAATAGGGCATGCGCCGCGCGGCGATTGCAAACAGCATCAGCGGGATAGCAGTCACCACACCTGAAAGTACGATGATCGCACTCAGCTCTACATCCTTGCCGAACGCGCTGCCCGCAGGCGTCGCAGCGTACCATATGGCGATCCCAATGGCTGGCAAGAGAAGGATGGTGGTTTCGATTGTCAGGCCAGGTAGGGCACCCACATCGACCTGTTTTCGAACAATGCCATAGAGGCCAAAGCTCAAGGCGAGGCTGAGGCTGATCCAGAGGGATGTAAGCGCACCTGCGGCCAACAGAGCGACAGCAAGGCTCGCGATTGCCACCGCGATCCATTGCCATTTTGAAAGCTTTTCACCCAGCAGCATAGTGCCCAACAGCACGTTGAGCAGAGGATTCAAATAGTAACCAAGACTGGTTGCATAGACCTGTTCGTTGGTAATCGCCCAGATATAGATAAACCAATTCGCCGCGATCAAGAACGCGCTCGCAAACAAAGCGAGCAAGGTTCGCGGCGTCAATAGCGCCCGGCGCAAAGCGGGGAATTGCTTGCGGAACGCGACGATTAAGAAGCAGAAAGGCAGCGTAAAAATGATCCGCCAGCCGACAAATTCGAATGGAGGAACAGCAGCTGCGAGCAGAAAGTAGAGCGGAAGAAACCCCCAGATAAGATACGCGCCCAAGGCGGCTGGCAATCCGGATGCTTCGCCGGTTTCTTGAGCAGGATCGGGATTGCGCATTGCGAGCGGTTAGGCGCGCATCCTTCGCTTGCCAAGCAACATCAAGCGATAGGTCACTTACATCGCGCAAAAACCCTTAATGTCCGCTGTCACGGGTGATTGCGGTGCATTCAGATAAACCTACTTATAGATGAACGCGAAGTTTGAGAGGCCTAGCAGGCACTCTATCAACTTGGGCCAATCCCACCAACGGCCCGGGCGCGGCAACCACCGGTCGCGGAAAGCGCTTCCAAATCCCTTGGGGTTTGGGGGCGCTTTTATCTTTTGTGGGATGCAGCCAAATTTGTAGTCATCGGTCTGGGAATCTTAACGCAATTCTGGCAATAAAATCGTGATGAAGCATCGCCGATTTTCTTTCACAGCTATACCCTGCTTGGTTTTGATCATTCTTTCAGGCTGCAACGAGCAGTCCGTGATGAAAGTGGAGGGCAAGGTGATGAGTGCTGACCCGACGATCGCGAGGGCTCTCAACGATCCGCTAATGATCGATCCTGATCTTGCTTGGGTGAACGAAGCGAACTCTGCAATCACCTATTCCAGCAACCACGCCCTCCCAGCATTTGCAGCAGATCCATACGCAGCAACCAGAGCCCGCGATGGGGCCCGAATTGAGTTGCGCGAAGCAGGTGCGATCGAGGAGTTGCCCGCAGCTGGTCATTTGCCCGATAGCGAATCCATTGAAAGCAAGTCGACAATGCGCGAAATATTGTCTGTTGCTGGCGCTCCGCGTGAATGCCGTGAAGGCGCAAAAGACGATTTCGTATGGGCTGCAAGAATGCCGGAATCTGCAGCTATCATGCCGCACGCAATGGTTCAAAAGGCCGCAGGATTGGAAAGCCCGCAATGCAATTTGAGAGTCATCCAATACATCACTCAAGCCGACGCCAAGGATGTGCTACAATATCATTACAACAAAGGTTTACGGGCGAAGCTCGAAATGTCCTACAGGGTCGGTATTTCTGATCAGATCAAAGGTGAAAGAGCTGGCGAAAAGATGTTTGTATATGTTTCGGATGCCTTGGGAGGTTTGCGGATCATAACGCTGGTGCATTGGAAGAACTAGCTTTCCGCTGCGCTTGGCCATCGTCGCAAGTTTAGTCTTTAAGACCCACCCCGATATTCGCGCGCGGCTGTTCAAGCTCCGTACTTGCGACAGGATACGCGCAATAATCGGCTGCGTAGTACGCGGCAGGGCGATGGTTCCCTGAAAGGCCGATACCGCCAAAGGGAGCTGCGGACGAAGCGCCATTGGTGGGTCGGTTCCAGTTGATTATGCCCGCGCGTATGTTGGCCCAAAACCTGCTATAATCTTCAGGTGAGCCGCCTATTAGTGATGCCGAAAGTCCAAAGCGAGTGTTGTTCGCTTCTGCGATTGCGGAATCAAGATCAGGCACTTTTATGACCTGTAGGATTGGACCAAACAACTCCATGTCTGGTCGGTTTTCTATTGCCGTCGTATCAATAATGCCAGGCGAGAGGAATGGCGTGCCCTCTTTAAGAATACGCAATGGTGCCAGAGGCTTACCCCCCTCTTTAACCAAAGCAAGGAAACTTTCCTCTAGCAGTTCAGCAGTCTTCACATCGATCACCGGCCCCATAAACGGCTGGGGATCATCCAGAGGAGAGCCGACTATCAGCTTGCGCGTTAACGGCAAAAGTTCCGCCATCAGATCATCGTATAATTCTTCAATGACAATCAATCGCCTAGCTGCTGTGCAGCGTTGGCCAGCTGAAGTAAAAGCACTCTGAACGATCAAGGTAGCTGCATCGGTCAATTTGGGCGTCTTGGTCACAACAATGGGATTGTTACCGCCCATCTCCAAGGCAACAATCTTACCAGGATTAGCCGCTAGTTTGCGATTGATGGCAATGCCTGCCTGGGCTGAACCTGTAAAAAGAACGCCGTCCACGCCCGGATGAGCGACCAGCGCTTTGCCTTCGTCAGGCCCGCCGATTACGAGTTGAACGACGTCTTCGGGAAATTCCGCTTTTTCAAAGCATTTAACCAACGCCTCGCCAACCGCTGGAGTTTTCTCTGATGGTTTGAAGAGAATTCCATTTCCCGCAATAAGTGCAGGAATGATATGGCCATTTGGCAGGTGTGCTGGGAAATTGTAGGGGCCAAGGACAGCCATTACACCGTGCGGCTTGTGCCTTACAGCAGCGATACCATTCATCGCGCTGTCGAGCTTTTTTTTACCGGTCCTTTCAGTGTAGGCATTGATCGAAATTTCAACTTTATTGATGACCGCATCAACTTCGGTGCGCGCTTCCCACAAGGGCTTGCCCGATTCACGTGCGATAAGATCGGCTAGGCTGTCTGCTTCTGCGCGGACTTCGTTTGCAAACCTGCGAACCATTTCAACGCGGTTGGCAATAGGCCTCGCGGCCCAAGTAGGCCAGGCGCGCCGGGCACGGCCTACAGCCTCCTCGACATCGCTCACGTCTCCTCGCCACAATTCCTCACCGGAAGCAGGTGCTGTTGAAACAATTTGAGTGATATCGGATAAGGTTTGGGATGCGGTTTCAGTCACAGTGAGGGCGTAATCGCACGAACGTGGAAAATAAAGTGTCAAATTGTCTTAACTGCGTTTACTCTGTCTTCGAGTGCCCTAGGGCTTGAGGAACGGTTCCGTGCGCTTTTTTCATTGCGCGCAAATTTTGGATTTTTGAATTCAGTGGCGCCCAATCATCATGATCAGCAATTGAGGACCAAATCGCCTCGACTTCCTCAACAAGCATGGACTGGGGCTGACCCTCATCCCAGTAGTCATCCTCCGAAACTACTGTCTCGTATTGAGATAGTATCTCCGAGGCTTCGGTAGGTAAATCGGACAAATTGCGCGCTGCGCGATGCCGAAAGAAGAATGTGTGAGGTCCAACAGCGTTTTTGCGCATCGCGTTTTCACTCGCTGAAACCATTTCCGTGTCTCTTTTCTTGCCTTTAGGGAAAACTCCAAGCCGCCAACACCAGCGTTTTGCAACAGCAGCCATGTAGAGATCGGGAAATCGTTGCAATGCAGCTATCAAGGGCTGGCTATCTGCCAAAAGGCGAAGCGAGACAGCCAGTTGTCCGCAATTCCAGTTCAGTGCCTCGGGCTGACGACCGAAGGCATAAAGTCCGCTGTGATCGAAATAGGCCGCGGTAAATGCGGGATCCCATCTCGGAAGCCAGCGCCAAGGTCCATAATCAAAACTTTCACCGGTGATATTCATGTTGTCGGTGTTAAGAACGCCATGCACGAAACCTGCCACCATGTAGCTTGCGGCAAGGTCCGCCATGCGCTCAACAACCTGGTGCATGAATATGATGGCGCTTTGATCACGCCCCGGTGCATTCTCTGGCGGTTGCGGGCCGGGGAACTGCGCGAGACAATAGTCAACTAGGGCCTCCATTTGGTCTCGTTCCTCCAAGGCAAGAAGTCGCTGGAACGTCCCGATGCGGATGTGAGAATGCGACAGCCGAACCATCACCGCAGAGCGCGCAGGCGATGGTTCATCATCGCGCCACAATTTTTCGCCCGTTTCTATAACCGAGAAGGTCTTCGAAGTGTTGACACCAAGTGCTTCGAGCATCTCAGTCGCAAGTATCTCCCGCACTGCCCCTTTGAGGGTCAGTCGGCCATCACCAGCGCGGCTGAAAGGCGTTTGACCTGTCCCCTTGGTCCCCAAATCCATCAATCGGCCCTCGCTGTCGCGCAACTGAGCAAACAGAAACCCACGACCATCGCCAATGTCCGGATTGTAGATTCGAAATTGGTGTCCGTGATACTTTAAAGCAAGAGGCGCGCGCAGATTGTCTGGCAGGGGCTGAAAGCGGCCGAAATGTTTGATCCAATGTTCATCTGAAAGGTGTGCCAGGCCGACATTGGTTGATGCAGGTTCATTGCGAAAACGCAGCTTGTTTTCGGGGAAATCCGCGGCGATCACTTCCTCTCCCAACCAGTCGGAAAGTTCAGTGATTGCCGGATCAGCGATATACTTGCTCAATTGCTCTTCGATGTGCATGGCATCCTTGTGACTTTGACAAAGGCTAAGCGCAACTATCGCGCGGGCTGATTGCGACAGGAAATTCGCCATAAATGGCTGAAATCTTCGAAAACAAAATCTGGTCCAGTGAAGATGGGCTCAGTTTGCATTACCGTGACTATCCTGCCCAAAAAGATACTGGTGCATTGCCGGTGGTCTGCATGCATGGCCTCACGCGCAATGGGCGAGATTTTGAGTATCTAGCCGCCCATTTGAGTGAGGAGCGCCGAGTAATTGTCCCCGACATGCGCGGACGTGGGAAAAGCGAATACGCCCAATCATCAGATACATACAAACCCAAACAGTATGTAGAGGATGTCGAACTGCTGCTCGCTGAAACAGGGATTACGAAATTCATTGCGGTGGGAACTTCGATGGGCGGCATTATGACCATGCTGCTGGCTGTGAATGATCCTGAACGTATCGCTGGCGTGGTACTAAACGATATTGGTCCGGTGATTGAGACTGCTGGTTTGGAGCGTATCGGTGGCTATGTTGGGCAGGGGCGCAGTTATCCGACTTGGGTGCACGCCGCGCGTTCTCTAGCCGAGACGCATCGCGATTCCTTTCTTGATTACGACCTCGATCAATGGCTTGAACTTGCAAAGCGCTTCATGGTGGTGAGCCAAAATGGCCGGATCAGCTATGATTATGATATGGCGATTGCAGAGCCGTTTAGTGAGGCTGGAAATGCTGCTCCGCCTAATCTGTGGCTCGCGTTCGACGCATTGGGCGATGTACCTATGTTGCTTGTGCGCGGAGAATTGTCCGACCTCATTTCGGATGAGACGATTAGTCAAATGAGAGCGCGCAACCCCAATATGGCGACTCTCTGTGTGCCGCGTGTTGGGCATGCTCCCACCTTGGATGAGCCTAAAGTGCGTGCAGCAATTGATTTGTTGTTATCGGGTATTGCATGACAACGCCTTTGCGAGTTCTACACTGCCATTCCACATTCTCTCCAGGGGGGAAGGAACTGCGCACGGTCAAGCTTATGAATGCATTCGGCACCGCGCTCCATCACACGATTGTCTCTGGCGAACCTGATCAGATGGGTGCGCGTGAGCTAATTGACCCACAAGTACCAACGGAGTTTCCAACCAATTTCCCCTCTCTAAAGGGCTTGCCGACGCCGGGCCGCCTGAGCACGATCGCTACAGCGTTGGTGGGCTATGACTTGATCCTCACTTACAATTGGGGTGCTGTGGATGTGGTGATGGCGCATACCGTCTTCGCACAGAAATTGGCTTTGCCTTCGCTCATTCATCACGAGGATGGTTTCAACGAGGATGAAGCAGATCAACTGAAAAAAAGTCGCAATTTGTACCGCCGTGTTGCTTTGTGGCGGACGCAGAACCTCATCGTGCCAAGCCTCGTTCTTGAAAGCATCGCTCTAAATATCTGGAGGCAACCGCGTGATCGCGTAAAGCGGATCTACAACGGAATAGACACCGCAACTTTCGCGAAAAAGCCCGAGCCGGATGCTATGCAATTGGTTAAGCGCGATGGAGAATACTGGGTGGGCACGTTGGCGGGACTTCGCGCAGTTAAACAATTGCCTGTGCTAGTGCGCGCTATGACGCAATTGCCCAAAAATTGGCATTTGGTGATCCTTGGCGATGGTCCTCAAAGAGAAACCATTCTGGAAGCCGCCCGCGAAACGGGTCTTGCAAACCGGGTCCATTTGCCCGGCGCTGTTCAAGATCCGGCAAAAATCGTAGGGTTGTTTGATATATTTGCTTTGTCGTCAAAGTCCGAACAATTCCCGATTTCTGTAGTTGAAGCGATGGCGGCCGGCCTTCCTATTGCTGCACCCAATGTGGGGGATATTGCGAAGATGATTGCAGCATCGAATGAGCCCTATGTGGCCAGCACGCATAGCCCAGACGCCTTAGGCGAAAAGCTTAGGCAGCTAGCAGCGGATGCCGATTTGAGAACCCGCATCGGCGCGGACAACCGCGCAAGAGCAGCGGAGCATTTTGATGAGGCGCAAATGATAGATGCGTACCGAGCAATTTATGGAAAAGCGATGAATGCAAGTTTTTGAAGCGCTCTTATCGGCATTCGCTTCATCAGCTATTCAAGTGCAACTTGCGACTGAAACGATGCGGACTATGCCCAAATCAACCAACAAGACCGGTGACGCGTGTTCGACTAGCATTGCACCACCTAGGCGAGGCGACTAAAGAGCCGCGCTAACAAACCAAACCAATCAAGGATAAAAGCCTCGTGGCGCTAAAGCCGAATGATCCCAATGCACCGTCTAATCCAGCAAAACCTTCTGCTGAAGACGAAGTTATCATCCGTGAGATCGATGAAGCTGTGCGCAAGGAAGATGTGACGCAGTTTGCTCAGAAATACGGGCTAATTATTGGTGGTGTTGTCACGGTTTTACTTCTTGGCCTGGGTGGATACCTTTTCTGGGATGGCCAAAATGAAAGCCGTCTCGAAGGTCAATCGGAGGCCATTGTTGAGGCGCTTGACGCGGTTCAGTCGGGTGATTTTGCGGGTGCGAATGAGAAAGTCACGCCCTTGCTAACCAGCGAAGAAGCAGGTGTAAGGACGGCAGCTCGGCTTCTCCAAGCCGGCGCCGCGCTCGAGCAGCAGGACGTGGCAAAAGCAGCAGAGATGTACGCGCAAGTGGTGGCGGATGCAGATGCGCCACCCGCTTTGCGTGATCTTGCACTGATCCGCGAAGTCAGCGCGACATTTGATGACAGCGAACCTGCTGAAGTGATCGAAAAACTCAAAGGTCTTGTTAAGCCCGGCAATGCGTTCTTTGGCAGTGCCGCAGAGCTGACGGCAATCGCTCACCTCGAAGCGGGCAATAAATCGGAGGCTGGCGCGCTATTTGCTCAGATTTCTAAGGATGAAGATTTACCTGAAACTTTGCGTTCGCGAGCGCGTCAGATGGCTGGTCTTTTGGGCGTGGATGCTATCGAAGACGTGGAAAAATTGCTGGAAGATGAAGGGGTCGTTCGAGAAGAGGAAACTCCCGGAATGGCAGACGCGGGCGAAGCGGCGACCGTGCAATAAAATGCGCATGGCAATATTGGGATAGGTTTGGACGATTTGATTATGAAACAATTTGCAGCGACCAAGGGCGCGTTAATAGCTGGCAGTATGGCTGCTTTGCTAACGGCCTGCGCGGGTGGGGATAAGACCACACCGACCATCGGTGAACGAATGCCAATCCTTTCGCGGATCGAAAGCGGCGCTGTGGTAGATCCTTCTTTGGCTGGAGTAAGCGTAGTTTTGCCTCCCGCGCGGATCAACGCCGAATGGCCACAGGTTGGGGGATCTGCCAGCAAGTCTTACGGGCATCTGTCCCTGGCTGAAAATCCAACGAAAGTTTGGACAGCAAAAATTTCAGGATCGACCAATCGTGAGCGACTGGCGGCGGCTCCTGTGATTGGTGGGAACATGCTATATGTTGGAGGGACGGACGGAGTCATTCACGCCTTTGACAAAAAAACAGGTGAGCAGGTCTGGAAAGCCAATAATGATGACATGGCCGCAGATATGCGGTCCTCCGCATTTGGAGGTGGGGTCAGCTATGATGACGGCGTAGTATATGCGACTAACGGTGCCGGTGAGGTAAAGGCGAAGAAGGCAGACACCGGAGAACTTCTCTGGCTAGTTAAGCCCGCAGGTCCTTTGCGTGGGTCGCCGACAATTGCGTTTGGCCAAATCTACGTGATGACACAGGATAACCAAGTATTAGCTCTCAATGCGGCCGATGGCGAGCTTCTATGGAGTGAATCAGGGTCAAGCGCGCAATCTGGCGTGTTTGGTGTTGCAGCGCCAGCAGCGGGAAATGGCACCGTGATCGCTGGGTATTCCAGCGGAGAGCTGTCTGCATATCGATATGAGAATGGACGCGCCCTTTGGGCAGATGCTTTGGCCCGCACCAACATCTCAACTCAGGTAAGCTCTCTTACGGATATTGATGCCGATCCAATTATCGACTCGGGACGTGTTTATGCACTTGGTCAAGGTGGGCGGATGGCAGCTTACGAGTTGGTGACCGGCCAACGGATTTGGGAGCTTACACTCGCGGGAATTTCGACGCCTGCGATTGCTGGTGAGTGGATATTCACTTTGACTGATGATGCGCGACTGCTCGCGATCGCCCGTTCAACGGGGCGGGTTCGCTGGATCACGCAATTACAGCAGTTTCGAAATGAGAAAAAACGCGAGCGTCCGATATTCTGGACAGGTCCTGTTCTTGCAGGAAATCAATTGTGGGCAGCAAGTTCGCGAGGCGAAATTTGGCGCGTGAGCGTTGGCGAAGGGTCGGCTCAGATGTTTGCAGATATTAAACAACCGGTGAGCTTGCCTCCAGTTGTCGCTGACAATATGCTTTATATCCTCGATGATAGTGGGACAGTCCACGCCTTCCAATAAAGCGGATGTGGCTTCATCCATGGACGCGAAACGCGGTAATCGCGGTGTTAACGCTTTCCTGCTAGTGGAGCAGGATAATGTCTGAGCCTTCTTCATCAGCAGGATCAAAAGCCGCCTCACTCCCGCGAAGCGACGTTTCCCCGGCCGTAGGGATTGTTGGCTTGGCTGGGCTTGTCGTCTGGATCATTTTTTGTCGTAACTTCCCAGCGATAGCCGGGGCATTTGGAACAGAGGGTGTTGGCGTCATGTCTGGCCCCTACGCGGCGCTTGCAGCCGTGCTGTTCACCGCAGGTCCGATGGCCGTTTGGTCGGTGGTCGTTGACAAAGTTCACCTTAATCCATCGACAGGGCTTGATTGGAATTTGAACCGGCCCAGCGCGGAAATCTTACCGATTGCCGCGGTTAAAATTGGCGGTCTGTGGACGACTTGGGCGGTTCTGGCCGGACTTTATTGCCTATGCCGGTGGTATTGGGACGGCAATTATTTGTTCGCGATGAACGTGCTTGGCGTTGCCCTTGTTCCGATGGTTGTGCTCAGTATCCCGTATATCCTTTGGCTTGATCGCTATATGACCAACCCGCGCGATCACACTTGGCATTTCGGCGCGATGCTTTTGGGACGTGAGGAATGGGATGCTGAAGAAGTCAAAAAGCATTGGCGTGCTTGGATCATCAAAGGGTTCTTTGGCGCCTTTATGATTTCCATTCTGCCACCCGGTTTTGCCGAAGTGGTTGAGGCGCGGCCGCTTGATTTCCTCTCCAATCCAGTGCTGATCGGAGGCATACTTATCACGTTCTTTTACGTGATTGATGTGCAAATCGGCACAGTGGGATATCTCTTCACGCTTAGACCTCTTGATGCGCATATCCGATCAGGCAATCCTTTTGTCGCAGGCTGGTTGGCAGCGCTGCTTTGTTATCCGCCATTCGTTTGGGGGCTTATCGGAAACAACAATCAAGTGCTCAGCTATGAAAGCAATATTGCGAAATGGGATTACTGGCTGGCTGGTAATGATACCATGTTGTGGATGTGGGCTACTTGGTTGGTTTTTCTCACCGCGATTTATGCTTGGGCGACAGTTGCCTTTGGTATCCGCTTTTCCAATCTCACCTATCGCGGGATCATCACCAATGGACCGTACCGCTACACACGCCATCCGGCTTATCTGTCGAAAAACTTGTTCTGGTGGTGTTCGGTGATGCCGTTTCTTGTGACCAGCGGCTCAATTGTCGATGCGATCCGCAACGCGTTTTTCCTACTTTTGGTCAATGGGATCTATTATTGGCGCGCGCGCACCGAAGAAGCTCATTTGCTAGCCGAAGATGCCAAGTACCGCGAGTATTACGATTGGATGCAGGAGAACGGGGTGATCACCGCGCGCCTTGCGCGATTTGAGCACAAAGTGTTGCGGCGACCCGTAAATAAAACCTCAGCTAGCCCACAGCCTGCAGAATAAAGCGCCCGGGCTTACGCCAGAGTTCAGATCAGAGGCGTGCCGTGATCCGCCTGATATTTGGCTACTTCGCTTATGCTTAAATCAAGTTAGCTCAAAGCTGCTTGAAACGAGGCCATGTGTGGTGTTTCAAAATGCGAAATAAGCGTCGCCTCATCGATCCACTTCTCAGTGATATGAATGATCGAAGGATCAGGAATATCCAGAGCATACGAATAGTGCAAACAGCCTTCTTCGGCATTCGATGCAGCGATCATGGTCTCAAGCGACTCTCGCCCTGCATCAAGAGCGCCATAGCCCAATTTGGCGATTCCCAAAACGATCAGCATTCCCGCATCTGCCTTAGAATGAATATTTGTAGACATGGCTTACATCGCCGCCCCATTCGCCATGGTAGGCATCAAGCAGGCGTTGAGCTGGGACTTTGCCACTCTTAACGATTTCATCCAAGGTCTCAAGATAGCCTGTTTCGTTGTCGCCGCTGGCATTGAGCCGAGCCCTTGCAGCAAGGCCTGATCTAGCAATTTCCAGCACGTCTTTGCTGAGATCTTGAATTGTGCCATTGCTGCGGGGAAGAGGCGTATCAAGTGCAAGTTTTGGCACATCATTGCGCAACCTTTCACGTTCCTCCATTGACCAGCCTTTGACCAGATTCCACGCAGCGTCCAGTGCGCCTTGATCATAGAGCAAACCCACCCAAAAAGCAGGAAGAGCGCAGATACGGCTCCATGGCCCGCCATCGGCCCCGCGCATTTCCAAAAAGCTTTTAAGACGCACTTCTGGGAAAGCGGTTGAAAGGTGATCCCACCAATCGCTTGGCCTGGGGCGTTCTCCAGGAAGCGCTGGAAGTTCGCCTTTCAGAAAATCGCGAAAGGATTGACCTGCTGCATCAATGTATTTGCCATCGCGAAACACGAAGTACATCGGCACATCGAGCATGTAGTCTGCCCAGCGCTCGTAACCAAAGCCATCTTCGAATACGAATGGCAACATTCCCGTTCGGTGCGGATCAGTATCCGACCAAATGTGGCTGCGATAAGAAAGGTATCCGTTTGGTTTTCCCTCAGTGAAAGGCGAATTGGCAAACAGTGCGGTAGCAAGCGGTTGCAAGGCGAGACCGACCCGGAATTTACGCACCATGTCGGCCTCTGATGAGTAATCGAGATTGACTTGGATAGTGCAGGTCCTCAGCATCATGTCGAGACCCAGATTGCCGACTTTGGGCATATGGTTCATCATGATCTCGTAACGCCCTTTCGGCATTACTGGCAGGTCCTCTCGGGTTTTGTCAGGCCACATGCCAAGGCCAAGATAGCTTACCCCACATTTCTCACCGATTTCCTTGACCTGCGCCAAGTGGCGCCCGGTTTCGTTGCAGGTCTCGTGAAGGTTTTCGAGCGGCGCTCCGGACAATTCGAGCTGGCCAGCGGGCTCCAGACTGACCGCACCGTCTTTTCCTTTTAGAGCGATGACCTTGCCATTTTCTTCAATCGGCTCCCAGCCGAATTTGGTAAGCCCGGCCAGCAGATCTCGAATTCCACATTGCTCATCATAAGAGGGCGCACGGCGATCTTCATTTTTATAGACGAGCTTTTCGTGCTCGGTTCCAATGCGCCAATCGCTGGCTGGCTTTTCGCCCCCGATCATGGGGGTGACAAGCTGATCCATTCCTTCGATCACGGGTTCGATAGCGTCGGTTGTTTCACGTGTGCTCATTGGGCAGGGCCTCTTTCAAAGGTTTCCCTATAAAACGCAATTGGCTGTGGGAAGTGTAATCTGAGTTTGACAGACCAAAGTCATTCTTGGCCCGTCCAATCACCCACTGTTGACATCCACACCGAAAGGGCAGCAATTGCAGCAGTCTCGCCGCGTAAAATGCGCGGACCAAGAGTGATCGCGGTGGCATTGTCATGCGCATTAATGGCCGCGCGTTCGGTTTCATCAAATCCGCCTTCTGGCCCGATCAGGATGGCAGCGGGACCCGATGACCTCGAAAAAGTACTGGGTGCTAACTTTCCGCCGTCTTCATCTGCAAAAAAAAGTGCTCGATCTTTTGACCAATCGCGCAGCAAGGCATCTAACTTGATCGGCTCATTCAATTCGGGAAGTGCAGTGCGCGCGCATTGTTCGGCGGCTTCTATTGCTATCGTTCGAGCTCTGGCAGCGTTGAGTTTATTGGCGACACATCTGCGTGTAACCACAGGCTGAATACGTGCAACGCCAAGCTCTGTTGCCTTTTCTATTACGAGGTCGAATCTGTCCTTTTTCAATAGGGCAGGGCAAAGCCAAAGGTCAGGGACAGCCTCGCGCGGGCGCAAACGTTCTTTTGTTTCCAGAATTATTGAACGCTTATCTGCCTCTATCACCAATGCGACCCATTCACCTGTAATATCATCGCATAGGATGACTGCGTCACCTGTTTTCACGCGCATCACATTGAGCAAATAGTGCGCTTGTTGACCGTCGAAAGAGATAGCGCGGCTGTGATCCAGCTGCCGGGTAACAAACAGGCGCGGCGCCGATTTAGGAGGCCATGCAGGCGTGCGAGGCAAATGGCTTTCGCTCATGTCTTCCCCCTTGGCGCAGGCACCGCTAGGGAGCAAGCCTATGAGCCAGTCGCCTGATACTGTTGTTCCCGATAGCGAACATCGCAGCCTGATCGAACGCTTGCCGCGATTGCCGCGTGATTTGGCGCAATTGGCGCGGTTTGATCGGCCGATTGGTTGGTGGCTTTTGTTTTGGCCCTGCGTGTTTGGAGTTTGGCTAGCGGGGGCGGGGTTTCAGTTTGCCTTGCTGGCGTGGTTGTTGCTCGGTGCGATAGCGATGCGCGGGGCAGGGTGCGTTTATAACGATATCGTCGATGCCAAACTCGATAGCCAAGTTGCGCGCACTGCCGCGCGTCCTGTGGCGAGTGGACGGGTATCCAAGAAGCTTGCTTGGTGTTGGCTCATTTCGCTCTGCCTAGTCGGTCTGGTGGCATTGTTCCAGTTGCGGGCGGAGGCTCAGATTATTGCGCTGGCCAGCTTAGCTTTGGTCGCCGCTTATCCATTTATGAAGCGTATTACCTGGTGGCCGCAGGCCTGGTTGGGGATGGTCTTCAATTGGGGGCTTTTGGTCGGTTGGACGCATTTGCGATGGGACAATTGGGATGCCTTGGCGTGCGTTTATGCAGGCTGTATTTGCTGGGTTATCGGGTATGATACGATCTATGCTTTGCAGGACAGGGAGGACGATGCATTGGTTGGCATTAAGTCTTCTGCGCTGAGGTTAGGTGGCCAAGTACATACTGGAGTGGCCCTTTTTTACATCTGTGCGGTGGTGTTTTGGGGGATTGGGATATGGTTTTATCGACCGGACCCTGTTGCAGTTTTTGCAATCCTACCTGTTGGACTTCATTTGCTCTGGCAGGTCGCCTCGCTGGACCCTTCGGACCCTGAAAATCCTTTGGCGCGGTTCCGGTCCAACAGGTGGGCGGGCGCTTTAATGGCGGCGGCTTGCTTTATTGTTGGAAATGCCGGGATCAGTTGATGTGCAATCTTTATCGCATGACCAAGAACAAGGATGAGGTCGCGCAGTGGTTTGGCGCGGTTGAAGCGCTGGGCGGGGCGAATTTTGCTGATGAAATCTACCCCGGCTATCCGGGCCTTGTCGTTGCAGGCGGTGAGCTGCGCCAGATGATCTGGGGCTTTCCTCTCGTCATGAAAGGCAAAAGCGGGCAGCCCTTAAAGCCAAAGCCTGTCAACAATGCGCGCACCGACAAGCTTGATAGCTTCTTCTGGCGGCAATCATTCGAAGACCGACGGTGTCTGATCCCGATCAGCGCATGGGCCGAGGCGCAAGGCGAAAAAGGTGCAAAGACTCGCACCTGGATGAGCGTGCCCGATCAAGAAATGTTCGCGGTCGCAGGCGTTTGGCGCGAAAGCGATGAGTTTGGCACGAGTTATTCCATGGTTATGACCGACAGCGCAGGGTCCGTCACTGAGAATGTCCATAGCCGGATGCCGGTCCTATTGCGCGCTGAGGATTATGAAGGGTGGCTGTCAGGATCACCCGATGACGCAAAGGCTTTGTGCACCGCATGGAAGGGCGACATCATCATCGATGCAACCGATGAAAGCTGGACGCGCGGCAAAGCAAGCCAGCGCACATTGTTGTGAGGCTTGGGCGTTTTCTTGCGCTTTCCTCGCGAGTTTGATCGTGCAGGCACGCCGAACAAGGGTTCGCGCGGGATAATCTCGTTCATGCCCCATCTCCAGCATAAGAGATGACTTCAAATTCAATCCCGTCCCAGTCGAAAAAATAGAACCGTTTGCCCGGATCATAATCATCATGGTCAAAAGGTTTGAGACCCGCATCTGCGACGACTTTTTCAGCTCTCACCAGATCATCGACGATCAGGCCCACGTGGTTGAGCGGCTGGCCCTTATCGTATTCCCCTTTGACATGATCGCCCGTGTACAACGCGAGATATGTATTGCCGATGTCTGGGTCGCCAACATGCAGGCTCCATCCATATTTCTGGCTGGGGCCGCGCCAGCGTTCTTCCCAACCGCACAATTGCTTGAACAGATCGGCGCTGCGTTCTGGGTCTGTGACAGATAAGTTTGCATGTTCGAGCCGTCCGCTTGGCATATGGTGTCTCCTTAGTGGGTTTTGGGGTGCAAACCCCTTTACCGAATCGCTGTGAGCCTTGATCATGCAACCTCAACCTAACTTGAGATCAAGAAATTTTTGCACTACACCCAAAACGCATGAGCAATCGCCTTTCAAAAAACGACCTTATTCCCATTGGCGAGATGGCGCGGCGCACCGGATTATCGGTGTCAGCCATCCGGTTTTATGAAGAGAAGGGGCTGATCGAACCCGTTCGCACCAGCGGCAATCAACGCCGTTTCCTGCGATCTGATATTCGCCGGTTGAGCTTTATTCTGATCGCACAGCAATTGGGGTTGAGCTTGGGAGATATCGAAGCAGCCTTTGCAGGCCTTCCCCATGGACGCACGCCGACAGCGAAAGACTGGCGAATCATCAGCGCCAGCATTCGCGATGTTCTTGATAACAGGATCACCGAATTGCAGCGCACCCGTGATCGGCTGGATGGGTGCATCGGGTGTGGGTGTTTAAGTCTGAAACACTGCGCGATTTATAATCCTGATGACACACTCGCCAAAGACGGTCCGGGACCGCGACAGATTATCGGTTGAAGCGCGCACCTTCAGTCCGTGGGACCAAGGTCCGGATCAAAATCACGCGGCCGGGCAAAATGGACAAGTCCTGCTGAAAATTTCTTCAATCCGCTCCAGCTTGCGACATCGCATTCGAGCACGGCAAAAGCGGCGGTGGGAAATTTGGCAGCCGCTTCGCGAAACAGGTCGTTTTCTTTCGAAGGCGAAACCAGATCAAGCAGGACCTCTTGCAGCCCTGGATTATGGCCTGAAATCAGCACGGCTTTTGGCTCATCATCGCCGGATGCGTGGTCTTCGATCACTTCCATGATGGTGTCCGAACTGGCCAGATACAGCCTTTCATCGTAAATCACCGGGATATCAGCAAACCCTTCTTCCAAGGTCGCCTTTACCCGGGCAGCGGGGCTGGCAATCACCATGTCCCACTTAATCCCATGATCCAAGACATGATCGCCGATTAGCTTTGCACCGCGGCGACCGCGATCATTTAGCCCGCGATCAAAATCCCGTTGTGTCGTGTCATCCCAATCCGATTTTGCATGGCGTAGGAGGCCCAGAATTTTCACAAGTTTGCTTTCCTGAAATATGCCCATCCCAAAAGGCAATGACCCTACTGCATGGCCTGAGGCCCACTGTAAAGGACGTGTAAAGCACGGGTGAAACAAATGCGGCAGCCCCAACAAGCTTTACCCATGATGGGCCCACCGGAGAGGATCCGGAAATGGAGCTTGTGAGACTGCCGCGTCACCATATTGCTGTACCCGCCACTGGGGCAGCGGGCGCAGCGGCGACATTTCATAACGTGCGCTCAATGTTCAGGCGAGAGGCATCATCATCAGGTGAGTTGGCCAACCCAGAGTCGCGCTGGCAGCGAACAAAGCCATGACAAGGACACTGATCTGTTCCGCTCCGCGGCGCGGCATCAGTCGTGCGAAATTGGGCAGGCCAAGCGGCTGGGCGTTTTTGCGAAACTCTTCGGCATAGCGCGGGTGTTCGGTGCCCATCCACTTATCCCACCATGTGAAATAGAAGCCGTAATTATGCCCTTGCGCATGGTGCAGATCGTGATGGGTTGTTGTGGTTATCCAGCGCAGAATAGGCGTGTCGACCCAACCTGCGGGAAACAGTTCGTGGCCTGCATGCGCCATCACGTTGCGAATGATCATGTTCCACAAGAACAGCATCAATGCGAGCCCGGCATAAGCGAGGTCAAACACGCTGGTGACAATCAGGAACAGCGGCATAAAGGCAGCTTCCGCCGCTGCTTCCCAGGTCGAAAAAGAATACGCTGCCCATGGCGTGGGTGTGCGCGATTTGTGGTGATGCAGATGCGTCGCTTTGAACAGACGCTTGGAATGCATCGCACGGTGGATCCAATAAAAGTACGCATCGTGAACCACCAGGATCAGCGCAAACTGCCAAGCGACCGTCATCACAGTGGTGCTTTCCAGGGACAATTCTATGATACCCGTTTCCTTGCCAATCAACGTGGCAAGAGTGGTGACGCCAAATACAAAAACGGTGCGCAAGGACGAAAGCGTTTCGCGGACATAATCCTTACGTCCCGCGTTGCGCGTCTGGATCTTGCGAGCGTTGGCCCATCTGCGGAATACGAACAGGATTGCTGTCAACACGCCAGCAGCGATCAGATATCGACCGAGATCGAAATAGAAGACATTGAAAAAGTGTTCGCCGACAATCGCGGCGGTGTTTTCAAAGACGGACGGGTTTGCCGTAGCGGTCATTTTGCGGGCTCCTTCATTTGCGTGATGAAAGAGATGACCGAATGTTTGGGACTAATCCTCGCAAGGATGAAAAAGGGTGGTCAAATTTGAATTTGACCGTGGTTTTTCAGTTTTGACCAGTGCTCTCGCTCAACCCTAATCGCCTGTAATCGCTTGGAGTTGTGCCGGTTTCACTCTTGAAAGCCCGGTTGAAAGTGGGCAGCGAATTGTATCCCAAATCCATCGCAATCGTGAGCACGGGCAGGTCCACCCGCGACTTGTCGACCAGATGTTCGCGCGCTTCTGCAATGCGGTGCCGATTGAGAAAGGCTGAAAAATTGCGATAGCCCAGTCGCTGATTGATTAGCGAGCGCAGGCGATGTTCGGGTGTCTCCAGCATGTCGGCTAGGCTTGCGATAGAAAGGCCGGGAGTGCGGTAAGCACCATGTGCCATTGCGGCTGTCAGCTTTTCGTGCAGCACCGCTTCGGAGGGCGACAGGTCCAGCGTCTCTCCTTTATCCTCGCTGTTATTTTCCGAGCCCTCTTCAACGAGCAATTCCACATCGCTGCGTAAGAAGGCGAGGCCTGAAAACAGGATCAGCACGAAAATCAGAAACGAATTAATCAATTGCGCGGTGGGTGAGCGGCCCTCGATATCCGACACAACTTCGGCGATTTCGAAAATCAGAATGCCAGCAGCTTGAGCAGCCAGCAAAAGCGGCAGCCACACCCGGATCGCGCGGCGTTCTTCGATCAAATCATCGTCCCGGCCAAACAACCCCACCCGCACCAGATCGGCGATCAGAGCAAGAGACGCGATGTGCAGTATGAAAAAGCCGATATAGAACCCTGGCATCAGATAGGGTTCGACAAAGTTGGCCAGAAACCATCCCAGCAGAAACAGCGCAGCGACACCCAGCACCCAGCTGCGCGGAGGCTCGCGTTCAAACAGGTTGCGGGCAAACAGCCAGATAAAGGCAGTGGTTGAGATGGAGACCAGATCAACCCACGGATCGAAAATCCCTTGCGATGCGGCGAGGGGGGTGGAATTGATAAGGTAGCCAAGCGCCCCGATAATCATGCCGATCATGGGCCATTTCAATGCCTTGCGAATGTCATTTGCGCTAATCTGCGCAAGCAGCATCAGCGCGGCACCAACCGCGATTATCCGGATGAGATAGTTGAGCTCTAAGATCATCGAAGCCTATCTGGAATATCGTCACCAAGGTTTCCAGTGGTTTCGACAGGTGGTGTGCCGCTTTCGCCGATCAGCCCATCCGCAATACGCTGCACCGCTTCATCGAGGGTCACGCGGTGAACCTGTGTTCCTTGGGGAAAGGCGGTGAGCAGGCGGCTGGGGAAAGCGGCGGACAAGACCACGAAATGTCCCTTGTCATCGCGGTTACGGATCAGCCTGCCAAAGGCTTGAGCAAGACGCGCTCTGATTATGCGGTCATCATAGGCGCTTGCGGTTTCGCCTTCATTTTTTGCCGCCAGCCTCCGGGCCTTGTGAAGGATATCGGGGCGGGGCCAGGGCACCGCTTCGAGCACAACGCAGCGCAGCGATTGTCCCGGCACATCAACCCCGTCACGCAAAGCGTCTGTACCAAGCAAGCTGGCGCGCGGGTCATCGCGGAAAATATCGACCAGCGTGCCTGTATCAATGGGATCAACATGCTGAGCAAACAGCGGCAGGGCTTCGCGCGCGAGCCGGTCTGCAATGCGGCCATGCACTGCGCGCAGGCGGCGGATAGCGGTAAAAAGACCCAAGACGCCGCCACCTGAGGCTTCGATCAGCTTGGCGTATGCTCCTGCAAGAGCGGGGAGATCACCTTTCCTGATGTCGGTCACGATGAGAACTTCGGCACACGCGCCATAATCAAACGGGCTTTGCGCAGCCGACATCATAGGCTGCGTCTCGATATAGGCCGCGCCCGAACGAGCAATAGCGCTTTGCCATGCCTTATCGTGATCCTCGACCCTGTCAGTTAAGGTTGCGCTCGTCAGCATCACGCCATGCGCAGGTTCGAGCACGGTTCGTGCAAACGGCTTCATCGGGTCAAGCCAACGGCGATGGATTGCGACATCAAATTCGCGCGCATCAGAGCGATCCACCGCAAGCCAATCGACAAATTCGGGATCAGCAGGACCGCCAAGGCGCGCAAGCAGCGCTTCCCATGCCGCAATCAGATCAACTCGCCATTGAAGCGCGAAACGCGCGCTTTCGATCCGCGCCCGGCCACCTTGATTTCCGGGTCCATCAAGCCAATCGGGCGGGTCTGCGATGATGGCTTCCAATCGTGCGCCCAGTTTCATCAATGGCGTGCGCATGCTCGCAAAGGCTTCGGCGGCATTGTCAGCCGCTTCGATCAAGTCGCCTGGAAGGCCAGAGGCTTCGGTTTCAATGCCGTATCCCGCTTCCTGACTTCCTTTGCCATTGGCGCTTTCATCGCGGGCATAGGTGGCAGTGCGTACCGCTCCCAGAAGCGCTTCGACAGGGCCAAAAGGTTCGCCTTCAGCCACGCGTTGCAGCCAGCCATCACCGGGCAGCAATTGCCCCGCCTCGCACGCGGCTTCAATCGCTTCGCCGCCCGCATCATCATAGCTTGCAACATCGGCAAGCCGCGCGGAAAGGCCCCGCCTGCGGCCTCTGTTCTTGCGCTCGGGACCTATGATCCAGCGGCGCAGTTCAATTGCCTCTTGTCCCGAAAGAGTTGCGGCAAAAGTGCTGTCTGCAGCATCAAAGACGTGGTGCCCCTCGTCAAAGATAACACGGGTTGGGCGCTGTGCGTGGTCTCTGCCGCGCGCCGCGTTAATCATCACCAAAGCGTGATTCGCGATAACAAGATCGGCCTGCGCGCTGTCGCGGCCTGCGCGTTCGATAAAGCACTTTCGGTAATGCGGGCAGCCTGCATAAATGCATTCACCGCGTTGATCGGTCAGGGCCGCGATACCGCGTTTGCGAAACAAAGTGCCCAGCCATCCGGGCAAATCACCGCCAATCATATCCCCATCGCGGGTGTAGCTTGCCCAGCGAGCAACCAATTGCGCAAGGACCGCCGGGCGGCCTGCAAAACCGCCTTGCAATGCGTCTTCGAGATTGAGCAGGCACAGATAGTTTTCTCGCCCCTTTCGCACCACGACAGGACGCGTTCCATCGGCGCGTTTGGCAGGCCAGGCTCGCCTGCTTTCGGCGCGCAGTTGGCGTTGCAGGTTCTTGGTGAAAGTTGAAACCCAAACCGTGCCGCCAGAAGCGCTCGCCCACAAAGATGCGGGCGCAAGATAGCCTAACGTCTTGCCAATACCCGTGCCCGCCTGTGCCAATGCAATATGCGGGGCCTCGTCGCGATTTCGCGGGGAAAAAATGCGTGCGGCGTCTTGTGCATATTCGCGCTGTCCGTCGCGTTTTTCTGATCCTTCGCCGGTTAGATCATCGAGTTGGGACAAAACATCAGCCCCTGGTAACTCCACTTGCCGGGGCGGTGCGCGTTCGCCCGCTTCCTCCCATTCGCGCAATGCAGAAAAAAGCCATTTTTCTGCTTTCTCAGGCCGTTTGATGTGAGGCTTTATAACATTTGCCCAAGGCCATCGCAGTTTTTGCATGGATTGAAGCGCGCTCCATGCGCCTTCGCGTTCAAACCATTCCGGATCCTCGCAAATCTCGACCAACGCGCCCGCTGCAAGTTGCAGGAATTGGGGAACATCATCATCACTTGCAGGCTCGTCGATATCCAACGCTTGCGCCAGCCCGCGCGGCGTTGGAACGCAAAACCGTGCAGGATGGATGAATGCAAACAATTCCAGCAGATCAAGGCCTGATAAGTCTGGATAACCCAGCCGGTTTGCGATCAACGGTGCATTAATCAACAGCGCTGGCGTATCCGCCGCTGCCATAATTGCATCGCCTTTCGACACTGCCTCTGTTCCACCCGCGGCAGCGCGCAGCCAATTGCCCGAATGGCTCGAATGCAAGGCAGGAAGGGGAAGAGGAGTTGGCGAAGTCATGGCATCAGTTACGAAAGGCACGATGCGCAAGCGGACAAGATAAGTAAACGCCTCTCACTACGTGGCTGGTCAATTGCCACCATATTTCACGGGTAGACGCCCATAAGACCTCTTTAACCCATTGTATCCTATGCCAAGTGCTGAGCGTATCGCGAGTGGAGCGAAGGGGGCGCGGACGATGAGTTTTGGCAGAAAAGGTTTGCAACAGGGGCAAGCTGCTTCTCAACCGACAAGCGGGTTTGGCCGAGCAGCCCAATCAAGCGCGGCTGCCGCACCAAATGACCGCGTCGAAAACGACTTGGCGGCAAAACGAGCGGCCTTCATTGCTTCCGAACGAGCGCGTAAACAGACCGAGATCGGCGGCGGAAGCCTCCCCGATGCGAATGGCGATTATTCTGATGATCCCATGGCGCATTTGCGTAACGAAACAAGGCCAGCGAAACCAGTGGCTGCAATACAAGCTCATAACAGCTCCGCCCCGGCCCAAATGGCCGCAACATCGCGCCCCAAACCAGCTGAGAAAAAGTGGGTGTTTGGTCCGCCGCACAAACGCAGCATTTTTGTCGCCTATGTCCTTTGGTATTTCGCCAGTCTCGGGTCGGTACATCGCTTTTATTGCGGTAGCTCGGAGACTGCTTGGTATCAGATCGGGATGTTTTTCGGCGGTATAATTGTCTTGTTGATTTACCCGCCGTTGGGATTGGCTGTTTTTGTAGGTTGGCTTCTCTGGATCGTTGCTGACTTGTTTCTTATGCCGGGGATGATGCGACGGTTTAAGGCGCAATATCCCGAAGTAGACACCAGAATATTTGAGTGACCGCGAACGCCCCTTGCACCGAAGTTCGCTGTCAAAGACTGCGGGATGAGCGGGGCATTTGTGTATGTTTGGATCGCCTACGTCACAGCGGATGGCAGTGAGCTGTGTTGCTCTTATTCTCAATACGGTGTGATTGACGCAAAGATCACGTATCTCTCAGCGAGCGGTCGATTGCCAAAGCTAAGAAATGAGGGGCGACACAGAACACGGATTCTGTGCCGCCCCTCTCTTGCGACCCTAAGGCCTCTCGGGGGACTGAGAGGTCAATCTTAGGGTGGACCATACCTGCTATTGTTACGGTGAGCTTCAATAGCTGGATTGGACTATCGCGACACTTTTACAGGGATGAACGCATAGTAATGGGCATAAGTGCTAAAAGCTTTTCTGCACGCCCACAGTAATGGTGAAGTCTGTTGGCATTTGCGGACCATTCAGATCCTGAACAATTGGTACGCCCGCCTAGAGACCCAAACGCCAGCCTTTCAGCACGCCGTAAGTGGCCGCGAAATTCCAGCCGGTGAAATAGGTAACGCTATCGCCGCCCTGACAATCGGGATTGGCATTATCACAAGCCTTAAAGTGCGCTGCGAGGTGTTCATTAAGCTTTCGGGCGAACGCATAGCGATTAAGCCAGTTCCGGCAAGTTCACACTTCGTCCCGCGACTTTTATGGAACCAGACGGGCGGATTCGCGCTTGTAGAGCGACTTTCCTTCTGCGAATGCGCAAATCCTATGACTGACACTGACCTTATCCAAGCCGCACAAGCGTCCAAAGCCTGGCCCTTTCAAGAGGCTCAGCGCCTCTACAAACGTCTCCATGGCAAGGGTTCCAAACCCCGCGATGAGACGAAAACTGTGCTGTTTGAAACTGGATACGGCCCTTCAGGCCTGCCGCATATCGGCACCTTTCAAGAGGTCCTTCGCACGACGTTGGTACGCCGCGCATATGAAGCTCTGACAGGCGGCGCTCCAACGCGGCTGGTGTGCTTTTCGGACGATCTTGATGGCATGCGCAAGGTTCCTGACAATGTCCCGAACAAGGACATGCTGACCGAACATCTCGGGCGTCCTCTTACGCGGATCCCCGATCCGTTCGGCAAGTTTGAAAGTTTCGCGCATCACAACAATGCTATGCTTCGGGAATTCCTCGACCGGTTCGGCTTTGACTATGAATTCGTAAGCGCCTCTGACCGTTACAATGGAGGCGCTTTCGACGAGGCGCTGCGCGGTGTGCTGCGCAATTTTGATGCGATCATGGATGTGATGCTTCCGACCTTGCGTGAGGAACGCCGCAAGACCTACTCGCCTATTCTCCCGATCTGCCAGAAGACCGGAATTGTGCTCCAGGTGCCTATCGAAGTGGTCGATGCCGATGCGGGGACGGTGCGGTTCACAGATGAAGAAGGTGAGACTGTCGTTCAGAGCGTGCTTGGCGGTATGTCCAAGGCCCAGTGGAAGGTCGATTGGGGGATGCGTTGGTTTGCCCTTGGTGTCGATTACGAAATGGCGGGCAAGGATCACACTGACGGTGTGCAGCAATCGGGCAAGATCGCCGAAATCCTGGGCGGGCAGCGGCCGGCAGGAATGATTTACGAGCTCTTCCTTGATGCGAAGGGTGAGAAGATTTCCAAGTCGAAGGGCAATGGCCTGTCGATTGAGGAATGGCTGCAATATGGCAGCGAGGAGAGCCTTGGATATTATATCTTCGCCACTCCCAAAAGCGCCAAGCAGCTGCACGCTGGTGTCATCCCCAAGGCTATCGACGATTACTGGCAGTTCCGTGAACGCCTTGCTGAACAACCGCTCGACAAGCAGTTGGGCAACCCGGTCTGGCACCTGAGCCGCGCCAACGCGAAGATCGAGGGCCCCGAAGCTCCGGGGGCGGGCGATAGCTTGTCAGTGCCCTATAGCCTTTTGTTGAACCTCGTGAGTGTGCTGGGTCTGGAGGCGACAGCGCAGAACCTGGCAGAATACGTGGCCAGCTACACCGGCAAGCCCGTTACCGATCCTGCGCTGATGGCGCTTATTGAAAGCGCGGTGAATTACAATCGCGATTTCGTTGCGCCGACCTTGTCAAAGCGTGCGCCCCAAGGCGGCGAAGTGTTGGCATTGACACAGCTCGATGCCCAGCTTGCTGCTGCGCCTGTTGATGCGGATCCAGAAACCTTGCAGACGATGGTCTATGAGATTGGCAAGAACGAAGAATACGCCTTTGAAAATCTTCGTGACTGGTTTCGCGCTTTGTATGAAACGCTGCTTGGATCAGAGCAAGGTCCGCGCATGGGGAGCTTTATTGCGCTTTACGGAATTGAGCCGACCAGGAAACTAATCGCACAGGCTTTGGCCAAGGCATAACGCTAACACCTCAAGCACCTGTTCAAAACACACCTGCAAGTGCCGAATTATTTCCAGCGCCGCGTGCGGTACCACTTCGTTATGACGTATTTGGTACCTTTGATTACTGGTGTTCCTGCGTGAATCAAAGCTTCGTTCGGACTGCCATCGGACCGTGCATTGTTCCACACCAACAGCACGCCTTTTGTCGGCTCAAAAATCAGGCCTAGGTCGGTGAAATGCGTGTCTCCGCCGTCCTCGACATTGTTGAGGTAAGCCATTGCGGTCCAACTGCGTTGTCCGCCTCGCTTGCTTTCGAGCTGCCAATAATCTTCGGATGTATAGAACCAGTCATTGTGCGGTTTGAATTGTTGGCCGGGCATATACCTTTGGCCCTGCACCGGTTCGCCTGTGACAGGGTTCGCGCCCAGCAAATCATCAATTCGGCTCGATATGCTTTTGACAAAACTGTCGTTTGGATCGAGATCACCCGAATAGCTGGTTCGAAATTCCGGATCAAATTCATTGTCATGCAGCGAAGAAGGCTGTGCTACCAGATCAATCATGACACAAAGCCTTTCGCATTCCGCAGGCGTCAAAAAATCGCCAATCGCGAACATATCGGCTTTGTCCGTTTCCACGCGGTAAGCACCCGGATTGGCAACAAGCCGTTCTCGGACACTGTTTCCCATACGAACCAGCGCATCTTGATCGGCTATCAGTTGCGTCTTTGCCATGCGAAAATTTCTATCAAGTCAGGTGACAGGTGCAACCGGTTTTACCTCGTCTTTATTTCACAAAGAAAAACCCCCGCAGAACTTGATCCTGCGGGGGCCATTCATTGTTTGGGTATCACGATCACCAGAAGAAATCGTGGATCACATCAACCACTTCACCAGTGTAAATATCAACCAGCACCACATCGTCATAATACCTTACCCATTGGTAGGGTCCATAAACGGGAGGCAGGCGATATGCCCAAGGATCGTGGATAAAGAACCGGTCTTGATAGAACAGGCTATCGAGGAAGAAGCCTGTTTGCAGCCGATTGTAGCGGTGCGCGCGGAACGGCGCGTAATAGCGGCCCAACCGGAAGATTGACCGGTTCGCCCGGCGATAATTGCGCCAGCCAAAGCGGCGATCACCGCGCCACCCACGACGATCCCAGCGACGGAAATCCCGGCCACGATTGAATTGGCGGCCATTGCGGAAACCGCGATTGCGGAAATTGCCGTTATTGCGGCGGAAATCGCTGCGACGATCAAAGCGGCGTTCTGCACGACGTTCAGCGCGTCTGTCAGCACGGCGCTCGCTTCTAACACCATTACGGAAGCCATCGCGGCGCGCTCTTTCGACCCGGCGGTCGCTGCGATTGTTGAACTGGCCGCGATTGCCGCCGCGTTCGAACCTGCGATCACCACGCCGTTCGATCCGGTCTGCTCTGCGATCACCGCTGCGTTCTATCCGTCCCGCGCGGCGATCACCACGCCGATCAATCCGATCCGCACGCCGTTCACCACGCCGCTCAATTTGGCCTGCTCTGCGCTCTGAACGCTGATCAACCCTGTTGGCTGCACCATTGCGGCCCTGCCTATCGAGACGATTGGCCCTGCGATCACCTTGACGCTCTACACGGTTGGCACGTTCGCCACTTCTGCGTTCAACACGGTTCGCACGATTTTCGCCGCGGCGCTCGACACGGTCTGCGCGACGCTCGCTGCGACGGTCGACCTGCTGCGCGCGTGCTCGATTGTTCTGGGAGCGTTGAACGCGGCGTTCTTGCCGCTGTGCGCGCTGCTCACTGCGGCGTTCCTGTCGCTGTGCGCGTTGCTCACCGCGACGGCCTTCATCAACGCCTGATGCGCGCGTACGTTCGCTGCGCGGATTTGCACCGCGACGTTCGCTTCGCACTCTTTCACGCGATTGCTCGCGATTGCCACGCCGCTCTGCCCGGCGTGCTCTACGGTCTTGTCTGTCCTGTACGGCTGAGCTTTCCATCGCTGCCTCAGCCGTTTCGGCCGCTTGTGCCTCTTCGGTCAAAGGCGGAGCGACAAATGCCAGTGCAAGCGCAATAGCGGAAAGCGCGCTTCCTTTCAGGAGAAAATCGATATTCATATGAGCCTCCAATTGCGCCGCTCCACACTCCACGGCTCGTTGATACGTTCTGATAGAGCGGTGATACGTTGGAGTCGCTGTCCTGATCCTTAACCGCTTGGTAAGGCCTTTGTTCATATTTGACGAGGCCAATATGAACAAAGTCTCGAATTGAGGCAGATCGCGCTTGACGCTGGTATGGCAAGCGCCACAAAAGCGCGGATGTTTGAAACACTTGATGAAGTGCGTACGGATTGCGTCAATCGCCTGGTCCGAGCGGCCAATGATCGCAAATCCCCGATGCATACACCCGCCGTGGTCACGAGTGATGTGGATGTGCGCGCAATGGTTCTGCGCGAATTTGACAGCGCGGCTTGGACACTGCGCTTTCACACAGACACGCGCGCGCCGAAAGTGGCCTCGATTGAAACTGATCCGCGCATGGCAGTGCTTCTTTATGACAAGAGCGCGAAAATCCAGATTAGAGCGCGAGGAGAAGGAGCGATCCTGCGCGATACGCCGGTGACAAAGACGGCGTGGGAAAACGGATCAAACTTTGCACGACGATGCTATATGGGAGATGGCCCCGGGGTTGAGAGTTATGGGCCATATTCAGGCCTGCCACCTGAGCTAGAAGGTGTGGAGCCGACCGATTTCCAGCTTGAACCTGCGCGCGATAATTTTGCGGTGCTGCTCGTAACGCTAAGCGAGATTGACTGGTTATATCTGGCGCATAATGGGCATATGCGGGCGCAATTTTCGCACAGCAAAAACGAAGGTTGGGCCGGGCGCTGGGTTTCGCCGTAATACGAGCGGGTTTGGGAGAGGCGACATATGGACCTTCGATTGCAGAAAAGGCGCGCGCTGGTTTTGGGCGCAAGCAAAGGGCTGGGGGCTGCGATCGCGCGCGAGCTTTCCGATGAAGGCGTGTCGGTGCTCGGCGTTTCTCGCAGTGGTAAAGCGGATGGAGATTGGCCAATGTTGGCGATAGATCTGTCCGATCCAGACGCAGCCGCGCAGATTGCTGTTGGCGCTGAAAAAGCCTTGGGCAGCGTCGATATCCTTATCAACAATTCAGGCGGTCCGCCGCCCTCGGCCGCGCAAGACACCGATAGCGAAGCGATGCTAGCTTCCATCCAGCCCATGCTGCTGACTTTGACGCAGCTTACCCGCCTCTTGGTGCCAAACATGCGTGCAGCGGGGTTTGGGCGCGTGCTGACTATCACGTCCGCCGGAGTTCGAGAGCCGATCCCTGGGCTTGCCCTGTCCAATACGATCCGCGCAGGACTTCACGGCTTTATGAAGACACTCGCAAAAGAGGTCGCAGCCGATGGCGTGACAGTGAACATGCTAATGCCCGGGCAAATCGACACTGACCGCTTACGCTCGCTTCATTCCGCCACTGCGCAGCGTTTCGGTATCTCAGAGGATGCCATGCGGGCAAAGGCCATCGAAGCTGTTCCCATGGGTCGCATTGGCAAACCTGACGAATTTGCCGCTATGGCCGCATTTCTGGCGAGTGAGAGAGCATCTTACATTACCGGGCAAGAGATCGCGATTGATGGTGGATTGCTAAAGGGGTGAAATTGGCAGCCTTCCGTGCCAAATCGCTGCTTTTGGTCCTACTCGCATGCATCTGCTGGTCGAAGAATAGCGTCAAGAACTTCGCTCAAGTCTGCGGATGGATTGCATCTGGCACCAGCGCGATTTTTGTGAGCCGATGGGCTTGGTCTGGAAACCCGGAGCGAGACGCAAACGCCTGTCCTGAAGTGAGCGTTCAGTTTGCCTGGGCTTTTGTGTGCGCCTTATCCGCTTTCCGCTGAAACATGGTGAGCATTGTCTCAGGCGAAGCCTGTTCCATGGCGCCTGCTTCAACCTCGGATTTGGAAAATGTCATCGATGGTTGGGTATCATCGAGCATGGCCCAGTCTGGGAACATGCGCGCGTCTACATGCTTTGAGGAAACAAGCTGGACCGCAGTGTGTCGGTCATCCACGCTGATCCTATCATACAGCGCATCAATCGCATCATCGGGTCCTTCGACCAGCTGAATATACATATCCTGCCGGCAGATCAGCGCGCCAGTTATATCGTTCAAGCGATTGTTGCGCCGCGCATTCAACAATATCCCTTCAAGCATGGAGCGATCAAAGCCAAAGGGCTGCGAACGGTAGATTACCTGCTTCATGTGGCTGCGCCTTTTTCTGATTGCGATCAGATCACTCTAGCATCTCGGCACCCTGCACGGCCAGCAGGTTTGCCAAGTGATCGATGTGAGATGCGCCATTTCAGTTCAGATGCGGAGTGGCGGTATCGCGCAGCCAATGAATTGGTCACCTGCCAAGAGCCTTTCTTCGAAATGTCTTGCGAAGGCTTTGAACTGATCAGGAGTGGGCTTGCCCAATCTCACCTGGTCAATTTCTTGTAAGCCAACCTTGTCGGACGATCCGCTGCATCTCCGAGCCTGCGGCGTTTGTCCTCTTCATACGCTTCAAAGTTGCCCTCGAACCATTCGACGTGACTGTTTCCTTCAAACGCGAGAATGTGGGTTGCGAGGCGGTCGAGGAAGAAGCGGTCGTGCGAGATCACCACGGCGCAACCGGCGAAGTTTTCGATTGCGTCTTCCAATGCGCCTAGTGTTTCAACGTCGAGATCGTTGGTCGGTTCGTCCAACAGCAGAACATTGCCGCCTTGTTTGAGCATTTTAGCCATGTGCACACGGTTGCGTTCACCGCCCGACAGTTTGCCCACGTTCTTTTGTTGGTCAGAGCCTTTGAAATTGAACGCGCCGACATAGGCGCGGGTCGATGTGTCGTGGCCATTGACAGTCATGTAATCGAGCCCGTCAGAAATTTCCTCCCAAACATTGTTGGAAGGTGTCAGATCATCGCGGGATTGATCGACATAGCCAAGGTGCACAGTTTCGCCGATTTCGATTGCACCGCTATCGGGTGTTTCCTGACCTGTAATCATTTTGAAAAGCGTGGATTTGCCCGCACCATTGGGGCCGATCACGCCGACAATGCCGCCAGGTGGAAGCATGAAAGAAAGGTTTTCAAACAATAGCTTATCGCCGTAAGCTTTCGAGATGTTCTTCGCCTCAATCACCTTGCCGCCAAGGCGTTCGGGCACCTGGATAACGATTTGCGCTTTACCTGGGGCGCGGTTCGCCTGTGCATCCTGCAATTCTTCGAATTTGCGCACACGTGCCTTGGATTTGGTCTGACGCGCGGAAGGCGTTTGCCTGATCCATTCCAGTTCGCGAGCCAGCGCTTTTTGTTTGCCGCTCTCCTCGCGATTTTCCTGCTCCATCCGCTTGGCTTTTTTCTCCAGATAGGTCGAGTAATTGCCTTCGTATGGGTAGTAGGAACCGCGATCCAATTCGAGAATCCACTCCACGACATTGTCGAGGAAATAGCGATCGTGCGTGATCATCAGGACGGCGCCTGCATACTCTTTCAGATGGTTTTCCAGCCACTCAACAGATTCTGCATCGAGATGGTTGGTCGGCTCATCCAGCAGCAAGATAGAGGGTTTCTGGATTAGCAGCCGGGTAAGGGCAACACGGCGTTTCTCACCGCCTGAAAGGTTGGTAACCGGTGCAGCAGACGGCGGGCAGCGCAGCGCCTCCATTGCAATCTCAAGTTGGTTGTCGAGCGTCCAGCCGTCCACAGCGTCAATCTTTTCCTGAAGGACGCCCATTTCCTCCATCAAAGCATCAAAGTCGGTGTCGTCCTGCGGATCACCCATTTCCGCTGAAATTGCGTTAAAGCGTTCGACCATTGTCGCGGTTTCGCCCGCACCTTCGCGCACGTTCTCAAGCACTGTCTTGCTCTCGTCCAGCTGTGGCTCCTGCGGGAGATAGCCGACCGTGATATTCTCACCCGGCCACGCTTCACCAGTGATGTCGCTGTCAATCCCGGCCATGATTTTCATCAGCGTCGATTTTCCCGCACCATTGGGGCCGACAATGCCGATTTTTGCACCTTGGTAGAATTGCAGATTGATGTTCGAGAGCACCGGCTTTTGAGCACCGGGGAAAGTCTTCGTCATGTTCTTCATGACATAGGCGTATTGCGCGGCCATTGGGCGTGTCCTTTGGATCGGAATCAGAGTCTGAATAGAAAGAGTGCCCGCGCGAAATAGGGATATGGGGGCGGGCAGGCAAGGACAGTTCTGCCGAACCGCACTCGAAGCATTGAAACAGGGCCTGCTCGCACGCTCTTTCGGCGGTTTTAGTGTTCTCGACCTACCCCGTTGACGGGGGCAAGAAACGGGTCGGTACAAACGCGAATTCTCGGTTTCCTAATGCCAATGACGCATTTTTTTGCGGCGGTATTTGCGGTGTTTTCGTGTGCGAGAGGTCAGTGGGGCGTTTGCAGCTCCCGATCACGGCCTGTGTTTAAGTTATGAGCGCCCGCGTTCTGGCTCTGAAAATTGGGGGATGTCTTGCGATTGGCGCCATCAGCCATCAGCAAATGTGACGCAGCCAGGCCAATCTGGCTTATGATGTCATTCGCCGCGCCGCTTACTTGTTTTACAACCCGTAATGGTTCGTTTGCAGGATTTTCACTTTTACATCCTATTTTCCTGGCAGTTGAATAAGGCGAACGATGCAAGCGCAAGTTCTCACATTTGTAATTCCAGGCATCATGGCCATCATGGGGATGGTGCTGCTGGGTTTCTGGTGGGAAGACCGCGCCCAGAAATACACGTTGGGCTTCGTGTATTGGACCTTCGCGTTTTGTCTCGGAATTGTTCTCCAAGGTGTGATCTCATGGGATTTTGCGCCGTATGATATTCTTCTGTTCCATTGGAATGCCGCGCTTGGATTGATTGCGCTGTTTTGGGGCGTTGCCAATCGCGATGGGCAAAAGAGCCCTGTGATCGGCATGCTGGTCATAACCGCCGTTACAACCCCAGTCCTGTTCTTCGCTCGATCGTTTGGGGAACAGAGCATTCTGTTGATGACGCAGAATTTCAACACGGCGCTGTTGGTCGCACTTGCAGCCCAATCGAAATGGAAAATTGCACCATCCAATGTAGGCGATCGCATCTTGCTCTGGGTGTTAATGGTATTAGCGATCTATGGGATGTTGCGTCCGACTGTCACACTCCTGATCCAAAGCCAGATGACGATGGCCGATTATCAGGCCTCTATCTTTGCCTCCCTCAATGTCGTTATTTCTGCCCTATTGGCTTTGGCTCTGGCAATCTCGCTCATAGCGATGCTGACGCTCGATAAGATGCGCAGCGAGCGCGAAAATGCGACGATTGATGGTCTCACGCAGCTGTCCAATAGGGCCGCGTTTGAAAGCCGGATCACCCAGCTTCTCGCGCGCGCTCGCGATGAACGTATTCCCGTCAGCCTGATCGTTTGCGACATCGATCACTTCAAGCAGGTGAATGATGATTTCGGGCACAGCGCGGGCGATGCAGTGATCAAGAGTTTCGCGAAAGTTCTTTCTGGAAAAATCAGACCGGGCGATGCGGTTGGCCGGATTGGCGGTGAGGAATTCGCAATTCTTGCATGGAATTGCCCTGAAGAAGGTGCATGCGCGCTCGCCAATCGTCTGCGTTCGACATTCGAAGGCGAGCAGCATGACGTGCTTCCCGATCGACAGCTTGTAACCGCAAGTTTCGGCGTGTCTCAGATCAATCCCGGGGAAGACTACTTTCAGGCATTCAAACGAGCTGATGCATCGCTTTATCGAGCCAAAGACATGGGAAGAAATTGCGTTGTGGGTGATAGCGTCGGTGTCATGATCCGCGCAATCGACCCGGGTGATACGCATGCTGCAATGGGGCACACTAGTGGAGCCGAAATAGTCCCTCTACCGTCCCGCCACCGAAACCAGCTTGGCTAAGAAGCCGGCTTGATCTGCCCGGCACATTTCCGGGGAATGGCTGGTGCGGTTTGTTTGTGGAGGTCGGTCCAAAAATACATAGAGCCTTGCCAATTACGCGTCAGCCTGCGGCCATCTGCTGGTGTGTTTCGGGCAAAGTGCTGGGGGCTCACCGCCGACAGACCAGTTATTCGGTCGCGGGTATCAAAAGGGGGCAAAAGGCCAACATGCTTCGCACAATTGAGCCTGAAGATCGGACAAGCGGACTTCATCAATTGCCTTTGCCGGATCGGGAGCAACAATCAGCGTGCTGATTTCGCGCAATGATTGCGTGATGCGGTCGACATCTTGCAAGCGTTCAAGATGTTGCGCGACGACATTGGGATCGGCGCACAGTTTTTCGCCCATTGCTTCAGAATCATTCGCCAATTGGGAAATGATATCAGAAACAGCGCGCAGCAATTGTGACCTAAATTCCTCTTCACTCACGCTGCCAGGTCCAAGTCTTCGTTTGCAATCAGTTTGCTAAGATCAAGGACCATCACCATGTCATCGCCAAGCGGGGCAATTCCCTCGAGAAAGTTTGAAATCTCGTCATGGACAGTTGCATCAGGTTGTTGGAGTTCCTGGCGGTCTATCGCGACGATATCATTCACATCATGAACGATCAGGCCACGCGACTGACCCTGGTATTCGGTGACGATAATTGGATTGCGCGGGGTTGTTTCGGTGGGGCCCCATCCCAGGCGGATGGAAAGGTCCATAACCGGCAACACAGCGCCACGCAGATTGACCACGCCAGAGACATAATTGGGCACATGTGGCAGACGTGTGACGGGTGACCATGCGCGGATTTCTCGGATCGTCATAATGTCGATCCCGAATAGCTGATTTGATACGCCAAAGGTAATGAGTTCATAGCGCATGATGTGGTTTCCTGAATTATCCGATTCTGTGACCGTGTGTGGGTTTTGAAACTAGTGCGTCACTCTTCTAAGAGCGGTCGTCAGTTTGTCCGCGTCGAATGGTTTGACGATCCAGCCCGTCGCGCCGGCATCGCGTGCGCGCGCTTTCTTCTCATCTGAGCTTTCTGTTGTAAGCACCAGAATGGGGCGCTCTGAATGAAGAGCGCTGGTGCGCAGTTTCTCAATCAGACCAAAACCATCGAGGCGCGGCATGTTGATGTCAGTGATAATGACATCAACCTCATGTTCAGCCAGCCATTCCAATGCTTCTTGGCCATCCTCGGCCTGTTCAACCTGAAACCCGCGCGAGGACAGCGCACTCAGCAAAAGGGCACGCATACTGGCGCTGTCGTCCACAGTAAGGACGCGGATGGTATCAGCTTTGCTTTCGAGAGTGTTCTGCATCATGCTCATATCCTTTCGGTCAAAATAGCTCGACAGCACCAAGCGATGCTTTCGGGCGACCCTGCGGTTTTTCCTTAGGTACCGCTTCGTCCATCACCTGCCGACAGCGGACGAGGCCAGAAGCAGGACGGAAGTGGATACGCCTGGCGGATCGCCCCTCGAGATCTTCAAACACTTGGGGGATGCCCTCTTGCCTCAGAAATCCGCGTGCAAAATCAGCATTTGCTGAGCCTATAGGCGTGAGATCCGAATTGATATTCGCGCCGCCATAAAGGCGTCCTTTCATATTCATTTTGCTGGCGCCGAGATGGAGCATTTCGTTGACCAGAAGTTCCATAAGGTACAGTCCGTAATCGCTGTCGAACTTGCGGTCGCGAAACTCGTTCAATGGCTTTGCAAGAAGAAAGTGATTCATACCGCCCACGCGCGCATGGGGATCAAACAGACAGGTGGCGACGCAACTTCCCAAAATGGTGCTCATTTCCAATGAAGGATCGGCGCTCGCCACAGCTTGGCCTTGCATCACGGTCACCCGAACCGCGGGTTTAGAAGATGGCTCTATCGGATTATGAATACTCATGAAGCCTTGCTCCGGTACGCAAAAATGCGAGAATTGATGCGATTGAGCGGCAGGACGCTTCTTGCTGCTCCCAATGCGATAGCGGCTTTTGGCATCCCAAAGACCACACAGCTTGCTTCATCCTGGGCGATGGTTCGTGCGCCGGCTTTAGCCATTTCTAGTAAGCCTTTCGCGCCGTCCTGACCCATACCGGTCAACAATATGCCAGTTGCTCTTGAACCAGCGTGCTCGGCGACAGATGCAAACAAGCAGTCAACGCTTGGGCGGTGCCCGCTAACCGGATCGCCCGATCGCAGGACACAGCGAAATCCACCGCTTGCTGAGGGGGCGATGAAGAGATGTTTCGAGTTGTCGGGGGCAATGGCAATGGTCCCGCGTTTCAGTATGACATCGTGATTTGCAGGAACGACATTGGCTGGACTGCACCGATTGAGCGATTCAGTGACGGCTTTGGAAAAGCAGCCATTTATGTGTTGGACTATGACAGTGGGCGGGCAGTCTGCCGGAAATTCCGGTAGCAGTTTATGCAATGCCTCAACCCCGCCAGTTGATGATCCGATGGCGATAAGGTTAGGGCGGACACTCCAATCTATGGCAGGAGCGGGCGGACTATTTTGTGCCGTTCTATCTTGCACATTGGGATGGGCCAATTGATCGCCTGAGAAATCGACAGTGGCAGCCTCGCGAACCAATCGGCCAAGCTCACCTCCGTCATCATCGCGCAAAGATCGTCCTGCACCCGACTTTGCATAACAGTGAATTGCACCCAGTTGGAGCGCGAGTGCTGTTGCATTTGCGCCTTCCTGGGTTGAACCTGAAACCACGATCACGGGCGTTGGGCGCAGTGTCATGATCTTTTTTAGGAATGAAAGACCATCCATCCCTGGCATCTCGATATCAAGCGTTACGACATCGGGGCAGAGTGCCTTGATCTTCTGACGTGCCTCCATGGCATCGCCAGCTGTTCCCACGACATGAATATCGGGTTCTCGTTCTAGTTTTTGTTTTAGGACTTTTCGCATGAGCACGGAATCGTCCACCACCAGCACGCCGATACTCATAGAGAATTCCGCCTGTAAATCGTTGGGCCAACTTGTTCGAGCAATTTATTGGCCTCCCCTGCAACCCTCTCCGAATGACCGATGTAAAGCGTACCTCCGGGGTGCAATTGCCGTGCCAATCTGGCTACGAGCCGCTCTTTTGAAGGGCCGTCAAAATAGATCATCACGTTGCGGCAAAAAATGACGTCAAAAAGGGTTGTGAACGGCCACGGTCCAAGCAAGTTGAGCTGCCTGAAACGCACCATGTTGCGCAGCTCAGGCCCGATTGAGATGCATTCATTGCCCGCTTTTTCTACTGGATTGCACCAATTTTTCTGCAATTTGGGAGGCACAGCATTCAATCCATCTTTGGGATAGATTGCCTCGCACGCTGCATCAACGATCTCGCCTGATAGATCACTTGCCAAAGCGACGATTTTGCTTCTTGCGATGCGCGTTCCAAGGGGTTTTTCAGGACCCAAAAAATACATCAGTAGCGTCCAGATCTCTTCACCACTGGAACACCCGGCTGACCAAATTCTAACCGGGTCAGGGCCTTGCGCCTTGGCGATAAGGTCATCGCGCAGTTTGCTTGTAAAATGCTCGAAGTGATGCGGTTCGCGATTGAAATAGGTGTGGTTGGTGGTGAGTGCCGAGATGACTTTGGTTGCTGTCTTTTGGTCATGATTGAGCGTGTCGAGAAATTGCTTGAACGTCGCGAGCCCGCTCGCCCGCACCAGCGGGGCCAGCCGCGTGTACGCCAACATTTGCTTACGATCGCCCAGCACAATTCCCGCATCTCGGCGGACCATTGTGGCAATTCGAATGAAGTCCTCTTGTGAATAAACGTTTGGGCTGACACCTGGAACCAGGCCGCTCTGATCATTTTCACGTTCTGCCAAATTGCCTTGCATTACGCGGCCGCCATCAAGGTTGTGGCGTGTGACGAGCTTTGGACAAGATAGTCGACGTCAACGATAAGAGCGACTTGGCCATTACCAAGTATTGTGGCGCCAGCCACGCTGTCGACAGTACGGTAATGCGCATCCAGGCTTTTGATTACGAATTGCCTTTGATCGCTGATTGAATCGACCAATAAAGCAGCTTGTCCGAACCCTTCTGAATCCACAATCACAAGAACACCTTTGCAAGGATCACTTTCAAATTGATCGGCCCCTGTCATGGCTCCCAGAGTGATAACCGGGATGAATTGTCCTCGCACATTCAGCATCTGGCGACTGCTCCCCATGCCTTTAAGATCACTATCCGAGGGGCGCAGGCTTTCAATCACGTGTGCAAGCGGAATAACCAGAGATTGATCACCGACCTGCACGATCATCCCGTCTGAAATCGCCAGAGTAAGTGGCAAAGCGAGTGTGAACGTCGTTCCTTCACCGGGTGTGGAATCGATCATGATACGCCCGCCAAGTTCTTTGACGTTCTGTTTGACGACATCCATGCCGACGCCGCGACCTGATATGTTCGAGACTTCTTTGGCGGTTGAGAGGCCCGGGGCAAAGACCAGTTGATAGACCTCTTCGTCTGACATTTGAGTGTCTGGAGCGATCAAGCCGTTGGCAAGAGCCTTATCCCTGAGCTTGTTGGCATCGATGCCGCGTCCATCATCCTTGATCTGAATGACGATACGACCTGCTTTTTGTTCTGCTGTGAGAGTCAATGTCCCTTCAGGATCCTTGCCCGCTTGCTTGCGCTCTTCAACCGGCTCAATTCCGTGATCGACAGCATTGCGGATAAGATGCGTCATCGGTTCGCTGAGGCGTTCGATGACCGTCTTGTCGAGTTCCGTTGTCTCCCCTGTGATTTCAAGTTTTACATGCTTGCCTGTATTGCCAGCCAACTCTCGCAAGAGCCTGGGGATGCGTCCAAAAACGGCGCTGATCGGCTGCGCGCGAAAGGCCATGGCGTGCTCCTGGACATCGCGCACTAAACTATCGAGAAGTGCCAGTTCTTCGATATGCGCGATGTTCTCATTTGCCAGTCTTTGCGTTAGCATTGCCTGCGCAATGACAAGCTCGCCCACGCCATCAATCAGCGCATCCAGTTTTGGCAGATCAATACGAACCGATTGCGAACCGGCTGACGGTTTTTTGGCTGGTGCAGGGCTGGGCTGTGATGACGGTGGAGGGGGAGCCGGTTTGTCAGCTTGCTGTTCTTTGGTTGGCTGTTGTGTGTCCTTTGTCGTCTCGTCCGGCTTGTTCGCCGGAGCCGTTGTTTCCTGAGTGTTGGAAGCGATTTTGAGACCGGGCATCGCGGTATTGTCACCATACGAAACCGACACATCCTCACCTGCGAAATCGAAGATATCCGCGACGTCATTTTCGCTAACTTCGCTTGGCATTCGGAATGTCCAGCCAAGATAGCCTTCCTCAACATGAAAATCATGAAGCTGTGGGACGTCTTGCGTCAGGCAATCCGTGCATTCACCGCCCATTTCGGCCAATTCGCGAAGCCATAAAAGCGGCTCGCTGCCATTGTTCATAGCTCCTGAATGGGGGCGGATGTGGACCAGCCAATAGTTGGTATCAGCTTTGCCAACTTCATCGGCTTTTGCTGCAGTTGTCTGAATGGGGGCATCAGCGGTTAATTCATCAAGCAGAGCGTCCAGATCATCGAGGGCGGCCGATGGATCGCAAGCGGCTGGCGTTTCAACAGCACTGGCCTGGTCTGCGGCAGGCTCTGATTTGGTGTTTGCGCCGGAACGTGCCGCTTCCAATTGCCCCATCAATTGCGTGTCGTCAGGTTTGGCACCGCCATTGCGAGCCGCCTCCACGTGATCGCGCAAACAATCGAGTGCCAGCAGCAGCAGATTGACGAGCTCATCGTTGAGCTCGACAAGGCCTTCGCGGATGTCACCAAGCAGGTTTTCAAAACAATGTGTATAGGCCTGCAGAGCCTCGTGCCCGAAGGCACCCGCACCGCCTTTAATGGAATGCACCGCGCGAAAAATAGCATTGATCGTTTCGTTATCGTGTGTGCCGGCCTTGCATTCATCAAGGCCAAGCTCGGCTGCTTCGAGTGATTCTTCGCATTCAACGAAGAAGATTTTTTGAATGTCATCATCGTTCATTGCGACGGCTCCTCGGCCAAAACATTGCTTAGACCGGCAAGATTTGTTGCTGACTTGAACGCGTCGCTTGCATCACAGATGGTGATCCCGGCTTCGCTACGTTGGGCCGATACAAGCAATTGCAGCATTGCTTGCCCGATCCGCGAAACGTTGCTGGCATCAATAACCAGCGCAGATGATCCCAAGCCATCGCACATATCAGGATAGAGGGCCTTTGCAGCTGCGCGGTCGCAGACTTCGGGCAGAATGAGTGGCGGCAAGATAATTCTCCGGAGCAAAAGTTTAAGCGCGGGCAAGGGCGACTAGAATTAGAATTCGCTCCAATCCTGATCGTCTTCAAATGCCTCGAATGACACGGGATCGTCTTGCTTTATGGCGAGGTTGCCTTGTGTGGCTGGTGCCGATCGTGTTGGCGCCTTGTTTGGCAAAGGCGCTGGTGATGAAACTTTTCTCGGAGCGGGAATGGCGGGTTGTAACTTGCTCTCCAGTTCTGCGATTGCCGAGCCACCTTGTTCCGAAAACTGGAACTGCCCGACCAAATGCGCCAAGCGCTCGGCTTCATCTGCAAGGCTGCGCGCAGCGGCGCTGGATTGTTCAACCATTGCGGCATTTTGCTGGGTCATTTGATCCATTGAGCCAACAGATCCGTTTACCGTTTCGATATTGCTCGCTTGTGTTCCAGATGTCTCGGCTATCTCGTTGACCTGCTTTGAAACTTCGCCAATCTGCGCGACAATTTCATCGAGCAAAGTACCCGTCTTTCCGACCAGGTTGACGCCATCGCCAACGTGCAGGGTGCTGTTGCTGATCAATTGCTTGATGTTCTGAGCAGCTTCGGCGCTGCGCTGAGCTAACGCGCGGACCTCATTGGCAACCACTGCAAATCCCTTGCCAGCCTCACCAGCACGCGCTGCTTCAACACCGGCATTAAGAGCAAGAAGGTTGGTCTGGAACGCGATACCGTCGATCACGTCGATGATCTGTGTGATTTCTTCTGAGGATTTCTCGATTGCAGCCATCGCATCAACCGCTTGCTTTACAACTTCACCACCTTCGGCAGCTTTGTTGTGCGTCAGCGCCATCGCTGATCGTGCCTCGATTGCATGGTTGGCTGATTGTTTGACGAGATTTGTGACCTGCTGCATGGATGATGCCGTCTCTTCGAGGCTTGCCGCTTGCTGTTCATTGCGGCCTGACAAGTCTTCGGTTGCAGCGCGAATTTGTGTCGAACCGGTATTCACGCCCGCCGCTGAATTGCGCACATCGCCAAGCATCTTTGACAGATTCGCAATTGTGGAATTGTAAGACTGACGGACCCTATCTTGTGCCCCTTCGAATGCTTCATCGATCCGGTTGTTTAGGTCGCCAGCCGCCAGACGTTCAAGAGCATTCGAAAGTATGTCGACCACGTGGTTGGTCTTCTTCTCCCGCTCACGATCCGCAAGTAGCGCAACTCTGAACGCTTCGATTGCGTCCGACATTATGCCGATCTCACCAAATCGGTCGCTTTTACGGCGTCCGATATTGAGATCACCCTCAGCCATACGCTTCATTGTGCTCGCTGTACGTTCTAGCGGGAGCAAAACCTTTTTATGGAAGAATACGTAGCATGTGACGATCATGCCGATCACAACAACAGCCAGAAGCAAAAGCGATACCCATGTCCAGGTGATCGAGTTTAGGCTGTCCACTTCAACCGTGGCCTGTTTCTTCTCAGTTCTTTCGACAAGGCCATCGATCGCACTGCGATGGCTGCGATATAGGGTCAGCAGCTCATCGAGTGTTCGATCGACAACCGGCTGATTGCCGTTCCGAACAGCAGGTTTGAGTTTTCCATTAACCTTTTCCCAAAACTCGGCCGCATCAGTGCCAGAGATTTTCGCAAATTCTCGCTTCAGCTCAGGATCAAGCTCTGAACTGGCCCATCGCTCATTGGCTTCCAGCCAATCTTTCTGAAGTGTATTGAGACGGTTATCGTTGATATCGTAGGATTCCGGGTGAATTGCCATAACATTGGCCAGCGCGAACGCTTCAACGAGATATCCAGGTGGGGGGCTTATCTCGGCCCGGAAATTATGCATTTCCTTGTTGCGCGTTTCTACTGGTCCACCAAAACGGATTTGCTCCATTCCGAAAAAGACAATCACGCTCGCCAATAAGGAAAGTGCGATTAAGCTCATCGCGCCGTACTTTGTGATTTTTTGAATAGTCACTGGATTCAGCCTTTTACTTCCGAGATTCCCGTATCGATTGCAGGAACTAACGATTGGGCCTGAAATCATCTTTGCGATCCCCCTCAGAGCAATTCCGTATCGCCGGGCAAACCGGTTGTTGTCGCTCTCTGTCTAACAACCCGCCAGACAACGGAGACAACATAGCTATGCCCAATACCCGAGTGATGGTGGTTGACGATTCAGCGGCCATGCGTGCTTTGTTTTGCGATATTCTGGACAACGCCAAAGGTGTGACTGTGTGCGGAGTGGCAGGAAATGCAGATGAAGCGCGTGAGCAATTGGACGAGCTCAAACCCGATGTTCTGACGCTCGATGTCGAGATGCCAGGCATGTCGGGTATGGAGTTTCTTGAAGAGATAATGACCGAGCGTCCCATGCCCGTCATAATGTTGTCCAGCATTACGCAGGCCGGCACTGGTACGGCAGCAAAGGCTTTGGAGCTGGGAGCGGTCCACTGCTTTCCCAAACCTCTCCATTCCAATCGTGAAGAGTTTGACAAAACGGTGCAGCAGCTTGGCGATATCGTACAGAAGGCTGCTGCAGGGGAGCTAATAGCAGGCGGACAAGAGGCTGCAGGTTCTGCAGAAGGCGTTAGCAATGACGGTGGCTACAAACCCAATGGTAGCGTTGTTACGCTTGCGTGCGGAATTGCAGGCATTGACACTGCAAAGCAGATTCTTGCCGCTTATCCCGCACAATGTCCGCCCACGATTCTTGTTATCGATGGCGAAGTTGATGCGATCGAGAAAGCGGTCGGTGCGATGCGCACTTCGGTTGCGTGTGAGATCGAAAAGGCAGTCGATGGACTCGCGTTGAAACCGGGGCGGGTTTATCTTGTCTACGAGCCTGCGCGCCATGTGATCGTGGAGGCGGGTGATCCGCCAGTATTACGCGAGGTTGACCGCGATCCAGTGGGAGGCGTTCGTCCGTCGGCTGATTTATTGCTCGGATCTATCGCCCGTGCTGCTGTTCCGGCGTTGGGCGGGGTTTTGACAGGCAGCGGTGCCGATGGAGCTAAGGGGCTGCAAATCCTAAACGCATCGGGAGGCAAAGTGTTTGCACAAAAGCCAGCAGATTACGCTCCGCGCGGTCGATATGACGCTTTGTCTGGTTTGGGTGTTGAATTTGCAGATCTGAAGCCGGATCAGCTTGCCGGTTGGATTATCGAACAAACAGCATCCTAGAAAAGGAGCCCTAACTATAGAGGCGGCGCAAATGAGCAAACCCCATCAAGCTTGCGCCGATAATTGTTGGAATGGTTTCCCCAAAGCCAAGCCTTTCGGCAAAAAATGCACTCGCAATAAACGCTGAGCCTAGTCCTGCTGGCACCAAAAATCCCGGTGCGCGTGCATCATCGCGGCGAAACGGTACGCTTAGTGAAATGGCAATTGCAGCAATTCCCAGGCACCAATGAACCGCTTCAATCTCGGCAATTGACCCAGCGATGGGAAGGGCAACAGCAAGCAGTGGCAGTGCAAGGCAGTGCACGACACACGCAAGGCTGAGAAAAATGGCTGCGGAATCGGATTTTGCGCTGCGTAGCAAAAGAAGCCCCTTGGGAAAGCGGTTCGCTTGGGCTCCGCTATTGATCGCGCGCTGTCGCGTCAATCGGGATTGCCAATTGTTTTGATGAAGCAATCCAAGTGATTGATCTTCTACTTGCCGAAATGGTCGGGGAGACTGGATTCGAACCAGCGACCCCCTGTACCCAAAACAGGTGCGCTACCAGGCTGCGCCACTCCCCGACACAATTTCAGCTGCTTCACCGTTCGACGACCCAGTAACGGGCGTTTGGTGGGCCCGGCAGGACTCGAACCCGCGACCTAGCCGTTATGAGCGGCCAGCTCTAACCAACTGAGCTACAGGCCCTTGGTCCCCAAACGTGGACCTTTGTAAAAAAGGCCATCGCTAGCGAAGCAGCAAGGCCCCTACAGCGCGTTTTCCAAAGACACAAGCAGGCATCTGCCGCAGGAGGGCGCTTTTTGTGATTATTTTTTGGTTGAGTTTAGAATTTGCTCAACGCTCGTGCTCTTTACGCCGCGTTTTTTCAGGTACGCGTAGACCAAGCGGAACCAATCATAGATCGCGTCAACTTCGCTTTGTGTTTTAGCATATGGCGTGCAGCCAGGCTCTAGTGTTGGGCTGTGAAACGAAAGCACCAGCATTTCGAGGCCACTATCGAGGGCAATATCAATCCCGCGAATGGCTTCTTGCGCGGTAACCCCTTCAGGAGTGAGCGCTATACGCTGGAGCAGGCCGAGCTTTGCCAGTGCGCCAAGCAGAGAAGGCGTTGCCCGCTCAAGTCTTTGGAGCGGCAAACCCAATTGCCTAAGAACTCCCCAATAGACGCTGGTCACTGGTAATTCGAGCAGCGAGCGCTGGCGATCGATCCAATAAGGTTTGGTTGGATGTTTCGAATAATCAGGACCCTGCTGAGCGCTGTAATCGAAAAGGGACCGGACGGATGTATCGATGGCAATACCTGCCGAATGCAACAAAGATGCCGTGTTGCGTCCCAGACCATAGCGGCCAGCGCGATAGATTTTGGGGACTTCGCCAAAGGCCTTCTGCATTTGGGAGTGCAGCGCCTCAAACTTTGCAGCTTCAAGTTCTGCCGGCAAGTTACCGGGGTAAGAATTGAAAGGGTTTACCGCCTCATCAAAAGGCGGGTTCACCCATGGGTGCAATTGCATTCCCAAATCGGCCATTTTGCCTTGTACTGCACCACCGATAATCTCAACGGCTTGAGCATCGTTGGCGACTGGCCAATCGACCAGGTAAACAGGGTGCGCGCCAATTTCCTCGCAAAACTGCTGAAAATGGGCCAGCTGAGGAATGTGTTTAAGTGCATGCCCTTCGCGACTAAAAGGCGCGTCCCAATCGAACTCTTCTTCGGTGTCGACCGTCAACAGGACGCGCGGCCCAAACCCGGCATCAAACTGCGCCGCATCAGCTTTTGCCGGCGGATCCAGCATCGACATATCGCTCATTGCCCCCTTTCAACCTGCGCTGGAATGGCGCAAGGCGCAAGCATCAGCTTGACCCTGTTCAGCTTGTTACGCGTGATTGTGCAATGATTCGTCACCATTCAGCATTGGCAGACATAGCGTTACAGTCCCGTTATCGCGCTTCAACTGCCCGCCTGCTGATATGGCCTCGGCCCGAGCGAGGCGTAACGCAAAACCAGCCCCAAACAGCCCTGCATTGATTGCACTGCCAATTGGTTTAGCTTCGGCAGCGAAGATGTCGGGTTCTTTCGCAAGTTGCGACGGCAAATCGCAAACCAGAGCGATCGTACGGCCACGCCGTTTCAATTGCACACTAAGCACTTCGCCTGTCGCGCATCCCCCAGCCAAAGTCGCAAGGTAACGCCACAACAAGGTTTCAGCATCATCATTGTCAAGCGCAACGATGAATTCGTCTTGTTCCGTCTCCGCCAAATCAAATCCCGCCATGCGCGGCTTTAGAACGTCGGTCAGCTGCTGGGTCGTTTGTCGGACCAGTATGCCTAGATCGGTTACACCTGCCTCCATATCCATCGCACCTGTTTCCAGCTTTGCAAGCCGGTCAAGTTCCTCAAAACCAGCCAGAATGTGAGCTGCATCCGATGCGATTACGGCGGCAAGGGCACGATATTCGTGCGGGGCAGGGCCGAACAGCTGCTGCTGGATGACTTCGGCATAGCCTTGGACCGCAGTTACAGGAGTGCGCAATTCGTGTAGCAATTGGCGGATCCGGTCCGCCTCCTGCTGGGCTGCTGTTGGCGTGTCACCGTCGGGTTCTGGCAGGCGGCGAAAACGTCCCACATAGCCGGAAAAGTTGCCATCGTCGGTAAAGCGGGGCTGCGCATCAACGATCCATTCGCCTTCGATTGCAGTTGCGCCTGAAAGTGTTTTGACCAGGCTTAAGAATGGCTGCCTTCTTGAAAAGGCTCGCTCCAGCGGTGTTTCATCCCCGCGTGCACCCATTTCAGGCGGAGAAATAAGCCTTGTCCCGATTACCATAGCGGCAACTTCGGGTTCGGCCCATTCGATCCGGCCACCTGCATCGGCGACAAAACCGAAATTGCGCGCTTTTCGCTCGCGCGGGGCAGGCATCTCACCAAGCGGTAGGCGAGGGGATCGTTCCGCATCTTCCGCGGCCTCTTCGCGAGTGCGACGGAATTGAGCAATCCGTTCCACCAACGCGGAAATCTCGCTTCGTTCCGCCTCTGTGCCATCAAGCTGGGTGACTTCGGGTTGGTCAATATTATCAGACGTTTGTTCGATATTTGGATTGTTATCCAATACCGGATTATGGTGCCCTGGCAGTGGCTCCTCTCTTGATCCTACCAGCGAAGGCGCAGGTAGCCCGCGATCGTAAACCCCCAATTGATCAAGCAATTCCTCAATATCGATGGGAAGATCATCACGTCTACGCAAAAACCCACGCGCTCTTACAGGAAGTCGCGGGATGAGGGCTGACCAGTCTTTTTGCGATAGGTTGGCTCGGTGAAGCGCGGCAGATGCCACTTCTGGTTCGTGCTCTGCAAGATGCGCTGCCAGATCCGGGTTGCGAAAGCGCCAGCCGGCTTCACGGATCATCGTGGCTCTATCCGGCGACGGGATTTCCTGTGCCAATGCGCTCATCCGCAGCCAGGCTGCTGCAACAAGGCTTTGATCGCGGCCATATTTTCTATTGCCAAGGATGTCGAGCAGCTGCCGATATTGAGTGCGCTGCGATAGATCGCTGTCGGTGCGCTGGCGGAGCACGGTCGCAAGGCGATCATCAAAGAACATTCAGGCTCCGGCAGGCGAATGAAGTGGGCGGAAAAGCGGTGTAACGCAAAGTTACTGCCTGTATCTACCAGTTTACGAGGCTTGCCCCATGTAAGGTTTCATCATGCGTTGCAAAGCGGGACAATTGCTGCCAGACATAATAATATTAGGCACAAGCGTGAAAAGTAGTGCCTGTTCTTACGTTTTTGTGCATTCGCGCATCAGTTTGCGCGCATAGCCAAGCGCTGATCCGGAGAAAGAGCCGCATGGCAAACCTTGATGACATCGACAAACGGCTGCTTAGTGAATTGCAGTCTGAAGGGCGAGTGACCAATGTCGAACTGGCGCAAAGAGTTGGGCTAACAGCGCCGCCATGCTTGCGCCGGGTGCGTGGGCTGGAAGAAGATGGTGTAATTCGCGGTTATCATGCTGATCTTGATCCATCCAAGCTGGGTTTTGCAATCACAGTTTTCGCGATGGTGAGCCTTAAGAGCCAAGCTGAAGACGCACTGCGCGAGTTTGAAGAAGCAATGCGTGAATTGCCTGAGGTTCGCGAAGTGCACATGCTTAATGGCGAGATCGACTTTATTCTCAAGATTGTGAGCCAAGACCTTCAAAGTTTTCAAGAATTTCTGACCGGGAAATTGACACCTGCTCCCAACGTGGAAAGCGTGAAAACCTCGTTGACGATCCGTACAGCGAAATACTCGCCCGGAGTGCCGCTTTAACGGTCGAGCAACAGGAGCGCATCAATGAGCGAGATGTTCGGGGAAGAGCAAGAAACCGCTGATGTGGGCGTTCTTGATGAACCTCTAACGGGCAAATGCCTTTGTGGCTCTGTATCAATCACTGTTCATTCAATGCGGCGCGAAATCGACGTATGCCACTGCGAAATGTGCCGCAAAAACTACGGGAATTTTGCCGCGATGGTTGCCGGTGCCGACTTCACCATCGAAGGCGAATCCAGCGTTGGCACTTACAAATCAAGCGACTGGGCAGAGCGTTGTTTTTGCAAGAATTGCGGAAGTGCGTTGTGGTATCGCTTTACACCGACAAATTTTTACAGCTTTGCTGCAGGTCACTTCGAACTGCCCGAAGGCCTGCCAATCAAACAGCAGATTTTTGTCGATGAAAAACCTGACTGGTATGATCTTGTTCAGGAAAGCCCGATGAAAACAGGCGCCGAAATCGTGGCGGAAGCAGAAGAAGCAGGTATCAGTTTCGAGTGAGATGCACACGTATGCCGAAAGGATTGTGCTCGCATGATGGATGACCCACCCGTTGATTTAAGCGTCGCACAGGGCGAAGCACAAATTGCAGTCGAAGCTGAAGCGCTTGCAGAACCTGAAGTCGTCATCGAAACTCGCAGTGATGGCACGGTGGTTATCGATTTGATGGCTTTGGCCCCGCCGCCTTTAGATTGCCTTGAAGAAGAGCCCGACCCGTTCAATCCAGAAATCATTGTGCGCGCGCAAGCCGAAATGTCTGCGAGGCTCGGAGCCGGTCATGGTCCTTCTGATGAAGAGCAATTTGGTAGCGCCATTCCTCGCGCGCGGCTCAAACTTTCAGACAGCGCTGAAGGCGAGGCCAACGTGATTAACGGGGCTGGAACGCCGATGGCGGCGAAGTGCGCGTCAAAATTGCGTTTTAGTGCAGTTTTAGTCGCGGCCGAACGATGCGGTTCACCCGGCCTATCACCATCAGTCCAAAGCCTTTGAACCAGCCGTGGATGGCAAGCAGGTGCATTCGATACAGCGAGGTATAAATCAGGCGCGCCATTCGTCCTTCAACCGCAAGCGCCCCGCCAACCAGATTGCCCATCAGGCTTCCTACAGTTGAAAAACGGCTCAAAGAGATAAGAGAGCCGTTATCTTTGTAGACGAACGGCTTTAGCTTTGGCTCGCTCTTGCGTTTACGAGCTTTCACTTTGCGCACGATGTTTTCGTAGACAACATCGGCCATTTGATGCGCGGCCTGTGCGCGTGGGGGTATGGGGCTCTCACCGCCCGGCGGCACAAACGAACAGCAATCGCCAAACGCAAAAATATCTTCATCTACAGTCGTTTGCAGCGTATCTTCGACCAGGATTTGATTGCGCGGATTTGTCTCCAATCCAAGCTCTGCAAGGAAATCCTCACCTTTTACGCCCGCTGCCCAGACCATCATATCTGCATCGATTGTCTCGCCGCGATGTGTAGTCATTCCTTCACGTTCGGCTTTGATGACTTGGGTGTTTTCTTTCACATCAACACCCAGCTTCGTCAGCTCAGATTTGGCCGCGGATGAAAGTTCTTCGGGCAGGGCAGGCAAAATGCGCGGTCCTGCTTCCAGCAAGGTGACTTCCAGTCTGCTCTCATCAAACACCTCCAGACCGTAATGTGCTAGCGCGTTGGCTGCATTGTAAAGCTCAGCGGCGAGCTCAACGCCTGTCGCTCCGCCGCCAACAATGGCCACTTTGACCCGCGCGTCCGCTTTGGGATTGGCGCTCATAGCTCGACTGACACGAAGGCAGTGATTGAGCAATTTTGTGCGGAATCTATCGGCCTCTGGACGGGAATCGAGGAATATGCAGTGTTCTGATACACCCGGAACGCCAAAATCGTTTGAGACAGAACCCACCGCAAGTGCCAGATAATCGTACCGAATGGTGTGGCTGCCGATCAGTTCATCTCCGTGTTCATCATCGACAGGAGCGAGCGTGATCGTTTTTGCCTCGCGGTCAATCGCCTCAAGGCTTCCCTGAAAGAAGCGATAGCCCCACCGATAACAATGGCCGCGATAGCCAACTTCATCCAGATTGGCATCAAGCGAACCAGCGGCCACTTCGTGAAGCAAGGGCTTCCAGATATGAGAAGGGTTTTTGTCGACTAGGATAATGTCATGGTTCTTGCGCCCAAACTTTGCTCCAAGCCTCCGGACTAGCTCCAGACCGCCCGCACCGCCGCCCACGACAACGATCTGCGTCTTGCGCGGCTTTGATGGATCATATGCGATCGCGCCGTCAATATTGTCGGTTGCGGGATCGTTGGCAGCGTGCGGTAATACCACCGCTTCGGTTTGGGCTGCGTTTTGAGCGTTATCTTGCATGATTGCGGTCCGAATTGGGCAGATGGAATCTGCAATTGAAGTATTTGCGAAGCCAAATAAATTTCGCGCAACACATGAATTATCCTGGGGAGGAATACGGAACTTATGATGGCCGATCCCTCTCGCCAAGAGCAGCTACGCGCATGTGTTATACTTGGACAACGAGCGATCCCGCGGTTGGTGCCTGTAAATTCTGGAAAGGCCAATAAGCCGTCTGCGCGGCTCATGACCGTAGGGCCGTTTAATTCGTAATTGCCCGCAAGCGCCTTCGTGCGCCGCTTTGTGTGTTTTCTGACCATCCGGCAGGCGCCGCGCGACCATTCATGTGCGCCCATGCAGGCACTACCAACATACTTCGCGGCCCATGAGGCTCAGGATGCAGCATCAATTGTCTTTGAAGCCATTCGGGAAGGGAAAAGCTGTATGAAGCAGCGCATCCGGTCATCGGTATATCCCCGTCACCAAAGACGAAAATACGGCTGAGTTCCGGTCAACGGATCCGCGATGAGCCTAACTTTCGCGCTCATCTAGCCAGGTTTCCAGCCATTTGATGGAATAATCGCCTTCAAGGACGTCGTTTTGATGGAGCAATTCTCGATGCAACGGGATGTTGGTTTTTACCCCTTCGACGACCATTTCTTCCAACGCACGGCGCAGACGCATGATGCAACCTTCGCGGTCGCGGCCATAGACAATCAGCTTTGCGATCATGCTGTCGTAATAGGGCGGGATCGAATAACCAGCGTAAAGCCCTGAATCGACACGCACATGCATACCGCCAGCCGGGTGATAATAGGTCACCTTGCCGGGTGAGGGTGTGAAAGTGAACGGGTCTTCGGCATTGATCCGACATTCAATGGCATGGCCTCTGAATTCGAGATCTTCCTGCGCGACTGACAATGGTTTGCCAGCAGCGATGCGGATTTGTTCGCGCACCAGATCAACCCCGGTGATTGCTTCGGTTACCGGGTGTTCGACCTGAAGGCGGGTGTTCATCTCAATAAAATAGAACTCGCCATCTTCCCATAGGAACTCAATGGTGCCTGCACCGCGGTAGCTCATATCACGCATCGCTTTGGAGCAGACTTCGCCCATATGCATCCGCATCTCGTGGTCGATGACGGGCGAAGGGGCCTCTTCGAGCACTTTTTGGTGGCGGCGTTGGAGCGAGCAATCGCGTTCACCCAGATGGATCGCATTGCCCTTGCCATCGCCAAACACCTGAAATTCGATGTGTCGCGGATTGCCGAGGTATTTCTCGATATAGACTGTCGCATCGCCAAAGGCGGCTTTTGCTTCGCTTCCGGCCTGCTGCATGAGCGTTTCGAGTTGGTCTTCGCTCTCGCAGACTTTCATGCCGCGACCACCGCCGCCAGAAGCGGCCTTGATAATCACGGGATAGCCAACTTCAGCAGCTATTTTCTTTGCTTCTTCAGGATCGGAAACCGCGCCGTCGGAACCGGGCACCAATGGCAGACCCAGGTCGCCTGCAGTTTTCTTCGCCTGCACCTTATCGCCCATTGTGACGATATGCTCAGGCTTTGGTCCGATCCAGGCGATGTCATGCGCCTCGACGATTTCAGCAAACTTGGCATTTTCCGAAAGGAAGCCATAGCCTGGGTGGATCGCATCACATCCCGCAACTTCGGCGGCCGAGATAATAGCAGCGTGATTGAGATAACTGTCCGTGGCCGATGGAGGGCCGATGCAAACCGCATGATCTGCTAGCCGCACGTGCATGGCATCGGCATCTGCAGTGGAGTGTACCGCCACCGTCTCGATCCCCATTTCGTGCGCGGCGCGGTGGATGCGCAGAGCGATTTCGCCGCGATTGGCGATCAATATGCGAGTGATGGCCATGGCTGGATTATCCGATAACGACGAGTGGCTGGTCAAATTCAACCGGCTGTGCGTTTTCGATCAGAACGGCTTTGATCGTGCCGGATTTGTCAGCCGTGATGGGGTTCATGACTTTCATCGCTTCTACGATCAGCAACGTGTCGCCTTCAGAAATACTATCACCAACCTTGATAAAGTTTGGTTTGCCGGGTTCAGGCGCGAGGTAAGCCGTGCCAACCATTGGCGATTTCAAAGCGTCGGCGTGATCTGGCGCAGACGTTTCAGGCGAGACTTCGGGCGCTGCCGCAACTGGCGCCGGTGCGGTTGGAGCCGTCGCCGGAATGGCGGCAGCAGGCGCGGCTGCAACCGGAGCGCTGCCGCGGGCAACGCGAACCTTGCGATCGTCATCCTCTACTTCGATTTCGGTGAGCCCGGTTTCGCTAAGTAACTCGGCGAGCTCGCGAACCATCTGGATGTCGATATTCATGCTGGAAGATTTTCCAGCGGCTGGCTTCTTTGTCGTAGCCATGCATACCCCTTTTTCGGCCGCTGAGCGTGCCTTTTGTTTCGATTGCTGGCTGAGTATTGACGCAAATTGCGGCTGACAAGTGGCAATCGGCGGATTTCGTCGATTTGATTGCGTTCTCGCGGCTCTAGGCTTCAGACTTTGCCTTCCGCTACGGCCTCTAAGGCGAGGGTGTAACTGTTTGAACCATGTCCTTCAATTGTCAGCGCTGCGGCCATTCCCACATAGCTGGTATGGCGAAAATTCTCTCGCGATTTGGGATCGGATAAGTGCACTTCGACAACCGGCGTTACGATTGCTTTGATTGCATCCAGAAGCGCAATTGATGTGTGAGTGTAGGCTGCCGCATTGAGCAAGACGGCGCGTGCGCCTTCGGCCTGCGCTTCGTGCAGCCAATCCACCAACATACCCTCGTGATTGGTCTGGCGCATGTCGATGGCAAAACCCAGCTCGCGCCCACGATCTTCCAATTGACCAGCGATTTCATCGAGCGTGGTGGAGCCATAAATTTCGGGTTCTCTTAGCCCGAGCAGGTTCAGGTTAGGGCCGTTAAGGACGTAAATGGTGTCAGAATGGGTCGCCATGCAATAGACCTAGCGATAAAGGCGCAGCGGGGAAAGAGAGGGTAAGTCTTAATGAAAATAACAAATCCATTGCGGTTCGCCGCATCTATGTTCGCGGTTATAGGTTTGGCTACTGGGGCCTTGGCGCAACAGCCGCAAGATATTGTTGGCGAGGCAGCCACCGCAATTGTTGCTCAAAATGCCGAAGCGCTCAAAGCCATGCGATTTGCCGCCCGAGACTTTCAGTCTAAGCCAATGGCAATTGCAGCGTTTCTTGACCAGATTGATGGATGCGAACTTGTCGCTGAACACAAGCGAGGCGTCGTTTCGATGGCGCACCAAATCCATTACATTTGCCCTAACAAACCAACCCCCTCAATAAAGTGCGCCAGCGACATTTTAGTGGTAGCGATTGACCGCGCGAGTTCGCCCGACGTTACCGCATTTCTGCGTTATCAGCGTCTCGATACTCCTGAATGTGAGCTACCGGCGGTTCCCGTTCAAGGCTAAACGTGACCATGATTGGCCTGTGAACCTTTTGCGGCTTAGTCTTTTATCTTGTGTGCGGCGAAGAAGACTAGCTCACGTAGTTGGCCATTTTCGGGAAGGCCTAATCCGTCCAGATCAGCCAATGCGATGATCTCATCTTCGCAATCCGACTTAGCAAGCAAGATGCGGTGTTGAATAATGCGCTCACCGGAATCGAAGCAATAAAACGCTTCGACTATTGGTCTAGACGCATCTTTTGCGTCTTCATCGACGACCATCGCGAGTTTGCCGCTTTTCAGCCGGACGAAGGAGCCGACCGGATATAATCCGACCGATTCGATGAAGGATCGTAAAATGTCTGGATCGAACGCGCCTTTCATTGACTGAAGCTTTTGAATGGCGGCTGCCGGATCCAGTGCTTTGGCCGATTTGCTTTCGATCATCAGATAATCGAATGTGTCGCAGATCGCGGCCATTCGGCCGAATTGGCTTATTTCGTCCCTTCCAAGCTGATTGGGAAAGCCTGTGCCATCGAATCTTTCGTGATGGTGCAAACAGGCATTAAGAACTGCCAGTGGAAGAGCATCATCATCCCGAAGTGCGCGATGACCAAGCGGCACGTGTTGCTGCCAGATTTTTGCAGGAGTGTTGCGATAATCGCCATTAAGGGGATCAAGATGCTGCGGGAGAAAGTTTACCCCGATATCCAAGAGCAGTCCCGCCAAGCCAGCCTCGCGGACTTCCTGTGAGCTAAGTTTCATCTTAAGCGCAAGCGACACCATTAGCGCACTGACAGAAAGAGCATGGCGGTAAACCAGCTCGTTCTTCAGCTTGCACCGCATAAGTCCGCCAAATGCTTGCGAGTTGCGGCGCACGGAACTCAAGACATCGCGCACAACAGGCTCTACGGTGCGCACATTAATTGCTTTTCCCAAGCGTGCTGATGCGAAGATCTGCTGCATCTGCTCTTTTGAGCGCTCCGCAATTTTGTGTGCTGCAAGAAGTTCGCGCTCAGTGCTGGTTGGTCTGGGCGCACTTGACCAGGATGCCGTGCGAGCTCGCACTCGCGCCAACCTTGTGGAATGGGGATGGGGCGGATCCGATGGTCCTGTTTCAGTTTCGCTTGCGGGCGGAGTTAAATCCTTGCCCTTTGAGATGTTAATGACGACCCGTTCTAGCTTGCTAGATTTCAGTTCATGCAGCCTGCTTTGGTCCTCAATAAGAAATTGAGATTTCCAAAAAGGATGATCGAACCAGCTACCCTGTATCTTTTCGACAAACATGCCAACTTGAAGATCAGAAACTTGAATGGATTTTAGCATAGAAAAGCGCCGGCATTACCCTCAAGAACCATCGCCGATGTGTATGCACCTCGGCGAGAGACTTATTGGATAGTACTGGGCTAGGTATTCACACGTAGATCGGTTGAGTTTCGCTGGAGTGGACTTGGTTGGGCCATAACACGGAGAATGGCTTTTTACCGGTCAACGCCTTTAACTTTCCCCCATTGGCGCGCGGCAGTGTAGCCGAGGTAACCAGTGCCAAACAGCATGTAGAGTTCTTCAGGAAGACCACCAAGATAGGTGTTCATCCCGTCCGCAATATCATGCGCCGCACTCGGATTGAAGGCTGATAGGATACCCATAGGAAGGGCAGTCAGGATAAGGACATACATCACATAGAGGAAGCTGGGCCGCGCGCGGCTGGTCCAGGGATCTTGCGAGTTCGCCTCTGCAACAATGGCTTTCAGACGCGTCTCAATCAGGTTCATTTCCTGCGAGCCCTCAAGCTTTAGTAGCTCCAATTGCGCTTTTGCACGGGCTTCTTTGTCAGGGATGAGTTTGTCGAGAAGAGATGTAATCGGGCCAATAAGGGTTTCGAGAATAGCCATAGTCTGCGCGCTCCACTTGGGGTGATTCGCGAGATGACTAACCAATATGGTTCAAGTAGGAAAACTTTCCAACTGGCTCCTAAGCAGCATCAACCTCTTGCAATAATCGCTGCGCGAGAGCCAGATGAGGGCGATCAAGCATTGCTCCATCCATTGCGATAACGCCTGCGCCAGGATTGTCGGCAAAAGCCTTCACGATTGCACGGGCATGGGTGATTTCTTCATCACTGGGGGTAAAGGCTGTGTTGATGGGGCCAACTTGCACTGGGTGGATAGCCAGCATTGCCCGAAAACCAGCCGCGCGGACTGACTTTGCCCGAGCGGTGAGGGCATCCAGATCATGAAACTCTGGTTGGACCGTTTCAATTGGCGTCACGCCCGCATTGACGGCTGCGAGAAGGCACAAGCTTCGCGCAAATTCGTAAACATGCGCATATTCACCATCCGCGCCGCGTTGTTCGCGAGCTCCAAGCGCGCTCGACAAATCTTCAGCGCCCCAGCTCAAGCCCACAAGACGTTCGCGGCCAGGATATTCCTCTGCATACTCTCTTGTCGTATACATCGCTGCAGCCGTTTCGGTGATGAGAGCCGCGATTTTGGTCGAACCCTCTTGCAGTCCGTGTGCCGCTTCCAAAACAGTAAGGTAATGATGCAATTGTGCGATATCAGCTTTGCCCTCTGCTTTAGGCAGGAACAGCCCGCCGGGTGCTGCTGGGATGATCGCTGCTAAATCCAGAACGGCATCAGGCGTGCTCAGAGGATTGATCCGTACCCAGATGCGTTCTCGGTTCTCAGATCTTTTTAGTTGCGCTGCCACCATTTCTCGAGCTTGCGGCTTGTGATCTGGGCTAACCGAGTCCTCGAGATCGAGCAGGGCAATATCGGCATTGCTGCCAATCGCCTTGCCCATCTTCTTGTCGCTATCGCCTGGCGCAAAAAGCCAGCTGCGCATCTTAATTGTCATCGCATTCGCTCCCGATTTCGGGAACGGACTAACCGCGTCAGAATGAGCCTTCAATCTCTAGCGTAAAAATCGTGCCGAAAGTTCGCCTGCGGTCTTCGGAAAAGTCGATAATTCCAGCTGAGCGATCGAGGAAGACTGTGCGCTCAAACAGGTTTGCCCGGTCCAGAACGTTGGACGCGGAGGCTCTGATCGTAAGGCCTGCGACATCTTTGTTTTCGATAAAGGCAGTCGTGAAAGCGAAAGTTTCGCCCTGACGCGCGATTTCATCGAGCCGAACATCAAAAGCATTTTCCTGCCAGAACATCTCGCTACCAACAGCCCAGGCTGATCCTGTAAAATCGTGGCGCACTGTGCTGTTGAAATTGTATGTCTCAATGCCGGATAATTGACGATTAAAGCCGAGCAGCGGATCACGAACAGAACTTCCGATAGCATTAAAGCTTAGATCGAGACGGGTGCCTTTCCAGCCCAAATCATCCGAAAGCAAAGTAAGATCGCTCTCAAAACCGTATCTTTGTGCTGATGGAAGGTTACCCGGTGCTTGTCCGCCTCCCTGGATTGGGATTTGATCGACAATATCGGTGATTTCTTCAAAGAATGGCCTAAGACTTAGGGACCCCAATGTTCCTAGATTGAGCGCTGCCTCAATTTCGAACACCCAGCTTTGTTCAGGCACAAGATTAGCGTTGCTGACGTTCTCGCGCTCCTGATCGAGATCTACTGAGGCGATAAAGTCGAAAAAGCTGAGCTGGCCGACTTCGCGTTCGATCCGGCCTGAAAGGTTCAGTGCATTGCTTGCCTTCCAGTCGAGCGACACGAACCCTTTTGGTCTCCAAAATTCGCGGGTTTGACCAAATGGACCGCTTTGGCTGATTTGCGAATATTCTGCACCTAAGGAGGTTTGTAATTGCAAGCCCTCTCGCAGCACTCGGCCATATGTTATGCTGGCATCAACTCGGTCTTCGTCCACTCGTGCATTGGCACCTGCAAGCGGGGTCGGGACCAAATCGCCGGTCGCATCGCGCTGCTCAAGTGAAGATTCAATCTCAAGGAAGTTGCGCACACCCTCGATTGCAAAAACGAGATTGCCGCCAAGGCCATCCATGGAATATTCTGAGCGCACAATGGTTTCTGCCTCGTCCGCGTCGCGTTCGAAACGGAAACCTTCCAAAGCCCTGCCATCAGCGAATTCTGTAACAGAGCTGTCGACAGTGGGGCTGTCTTCGTAACGGTGATAGGCGATGAGCTTTAATTTGCCGGGGCCGAAGTCGAATTGGTAATCAGCGCCGAGTTCGAAATTGTATTCATCTTCCGAGTCGCGAAATGTGCGCACATTGGGCGTTCCGCCATCTTCGGGAAACCGCTCTGAAATCTCGGTTCCGCGGCGGATAAAGCCGTTCACTTCGCCGGTCAGATTGAGCACATTACCATTGCCAGCGATACGCGAATACGACCCCGAAAGTTTAATTGTGTCGAAATTGCGATTGCGTTGTTCTTCACGGATTTCGGTCAGGAGGCCGTCGCCGTCAAACACCAATTCCGGCCCATCATCGCCGCGCCGATTGGAATCGTTTTCAAGCGCGAGTGTCCAGTCGTCTTTTTGACCACCGCCAGCGATCGCGACTGACCCTTCATAAAGCCGAGCAGGTGTGCCGCGTGTGCGAAATTGCGGGGCGTAGCGGAACTGACCTGAGATTTTGCCGCTCGAAGCAGTGATAACATTGAGAACCTGACCAGACAGTCCGCCAATATCCAGACTCGCGCCATCGACCAATTCAAGCCGCTGCACTTCCTCTGTTGGGATACGTTGCAAGGCGGCAACCGGGCCATTTGATTTTCCTGAAATACGCCGTCCATTAATCAGAACATTGGTGTCCGCCTGACCAAGACCGCGCGCTCCGTCACCTTCCTGAATAGAAAAGCCGGGTACTTGACGAGCCATGTCGAGGGCACTTCGAGGTGCGAAACGGGCAAAATCTTCTGGCGTAAAACTCCGCCGCGTGGTCGTGGTGCCTGAGCCCGTGCTGGCCGCCGAATTGTCGCTGCTGGATGGCACTGAAGATGCATCTTGTTCGACATCCTCGATCGACGCTTGTTCTTGTGCGAAGACTGGAGGCGATAAGGCGACCGTGCACAATGCCGTCAAAGCAGCGCTATGAAAAAGGGGGTTGGTCGGCATAGGACGCAATAACGGTCGGAAAGGCATGAAAGTTCCTTTCCTTGTCTCGCAACAAACAAATACGATTTTTCGACGAACGCTCCACTGGTCGGGACGATAGGATTCGAACCTACGACCCCCACACCCCCAGTGTGATGCGCTACCAGACTGCGCTACGTCCCGGCCGAGTGGAGGCGCGGTCTTTAGAAGGGTGGAAGAGGACTGGCAAGCGTGTTTGCGTGTATAATCTTTAAACCACACTCGCGACTGATTGCGACCATCTTGCAATGCTGCTAGGCGCGCCCACTTATCCGATGGGATACGGGGAGGGTGAAGGCCAAAGCGGATGTGCTGGCCAACCTGATCCACTCTCACATTCATACTTTTGCAGACGAGTGAAGCTCACGTGATTATCGAAATTCTTACCGCAGCAGGTGCTGGTGCAGAAGCGCCGCCAGCCTGGATCAACTTTCTCCCCATTATCGGGATGGTTGCGATTTTCTGGTTCCTGATAATCCGCCCGCAAATGAAGCGGCAGAAAGAGCATCAAGAAAAGATCGGCGGCGTGAAGAAAGGCGATCAGGTCGTCACAGCAGGGGGACTTGTTGGCAAGGTTGCCAAAGTTACCGATGATTACGTTGAGCTTGATCTTGCCAAAGATGTCCGTGTGAAAGCGGTTAAATCTACCCTTGGCGATATCATCGAACCCGGTGGCAAACCGGCCAACGATTGAACGCATAAGAGCAGCAGAGAAAACGAGAAAACGCGGCCATGCTTGAATTTCCCCTTTGGAAACGGTTGACCTTGTGGGTGATTACACTTGCAGCTTTCGCAGCGGCCATTCCGTCCTTGTTGAGCACTGCGGGTGTTGAGCTTCCGGAAAACGTGTCGGCACCTTCGGTCAATCTGGGACTGGATTTGGCGGGCGGTTCGCACTTGCTTCTTGAAGCCAAGCCCGAAGACATCGCGTCTCAGCGGCTTGAAAACCTCGAAGAAAATGTTCGCACTGAACTCAGGGGCGCAGAACCACGTATTCGTTTCGGTGATGTTTCGACTGCCAACAATCAGCTAAGTTTTATGCTCGACAATGTCGCAGATATTGACCGGGCAAGGGGGCTACTTGAGCCGCTGCTTGAAGGTACTGTAAATGCGACCCGGCAATGGGAGTTAAGCGTTGTCGATACACAGCGTGTGGTGCTCACTCCGACTTCGGGCGGCAATAGCCAAGCCGTTGACGATGCAATGGACAGCGCAACCGAAGTGGTCCGCCGCCGCATTGATGCCTTGGGCACGCGTGAGCCGACGATTATTCGTCAAGGCGATACGCGCATTGTTGTCCAAGTGCCGGGCCTCGAAGATCCTCAAGCCCTGAAGGAATTGCTGGGCACCACTGCGCAACTTGAATTTAAGCTCGTCGATGATAGCGCCCTTCCAACCCAAGTTCAGGCAGGAATTGCGCCTCCGGGAAGTGAGATATTCCCGTTTGCTGAGGACAGCGATTTTGCTGGCCAGTTTGTCGCCGTTGAACGGATAGGTGGCATTCGCGGAGACAGCCTCACAGGCGCGCAGTCGGGCGTGGATTCTCGCAACAATGAAGATGTGGTCAACATCCAATTTGACACGCAGGGGGGGCAAAAGTTTGCAAAGCTTTCGACCGAGAATGTGAACAAAAGGTTTGCCATCATCCTGGATGGAGAAGTCATTTCCGCTCCGGTTTTCAACGAGCCCATTCTCGGTGGATCAGCCCAGATTTCTGGAAGCTTTGATGCGGATAGCGCCAACGAGCTGGCCATACAGTTGCGTTCCGGTGCTTTGCCCGTACCGCTGACCGTTGTCGAAGAGCGCAGCGTTTCTGCTGAGCTTGGTGCGGACTCGATCCAGCGCGGCATGCTCGCAATGCTAATCGGCAGCCTTGCGGTGATCACTCTTATGATCGCGACATATGGCCGCTTCGGTATTTATGCGACGATTGCTCTTATTTTTAACGTAGGGGGGCTGCTTGGCCTTATGGCGATTGGCAATTTCACCCTTACCTTGCCAGGAATTGCCGGTTTCGTTCTTACAGTCGGTGCGGCAGTGGATGCGAACGTGCTGATCAATGAACGGATCCGAGAAGAGCGCAAGCGGGGCCGTAAAGTCATCGCGGCGGTTGAAAACGGTTATAAAGAAGCAAGCCGTGCGATTTACGATGCCAACATTACCAACTTTATCGCAGGTGTCTTGCTTTTGAGCTTTGGTTCCGGCCCAGTTCGCGGGTTTGCCATCGTGCTGATTATAGGGCTTGTGACTTCGGTCTTTACAGCTCTCTTGCTGACCCGGATGTGGGTTGCGGATTACATTCGCAAGTCTCGTCCAGCCGACCTCAATATTTAAGGGAAACGAGATCGATGAAACTCCTAAAACTCGTCCCCGCTGACACGAACATCAAATTTCTCAAACTGCGTCTTCCGCTCTTTTCATTGAGCGTGCTTTTGGTGATTGCCAGTTGGGCCTTGGTCCTGACGCAGGGCCTAAATTACGGTGTTGATTTTGCAGGCGGTCAGGAAGTGCGTCTGACGTTTGAAGAGCTGGAAGAAGCGCCGATAGGAGAGCTGCGCACAAAAGTGGCCGCTTTGGGATATGGGTCCCCCGTGGTGCAAGAATTTGGCGCGCCTAATGCTGTGTCCATTCGTGTTCCCTTGCCAGTCGGAGCGGAAGATCAACCAGGCGCAGCGACCGAGATCGGTAACAGTGTCATCAACACGATATCGTCCGAATTCTCCGGAGTTCGGACCGACGGCAACGATACCGTTTCGGGCAAGGTTGCTGAGGAATTTCAGACTGGCGCAATTCTGGCCCTTGGCCTCGCAATGCTTGGTGTCGCGGTCTACATCTGGATCAGGTTTGAATGGCAGTTTGGCGTCGGAGCTTTGGTTGCTTTGTTCCACGATGTATCGCTCACACTGGGCATGTTCTCGCTATTCCAACTGGAATTCAGCCTTCAGATTATCGCTGCCATTTTGGCCCTTATCGGTTACTCGCTGAACGATACTATTGTCGTTTACGATCGCGTCCGGGAGAACCTGAAAAAGTTCCGCAAAATGCAGCTGCCTGAATTGCTGGATCTATCGATCAATGAAACGCTCGCGCGCACGGTGATGACGTCTTTGACGCTGCTTGTTGCTATGCTGCCTTTGCTTTTCTTTGGCCCGGCCAGTCTGTTTGGCCTGGTTGCTGCGATCACCTTTGGTCTGTTCGTGGGTACCTATTCAAGCGTCTATCTGGCATCGCCAATCCTGATCTGGCTGGGTGTGACTTCAGACAGCTTCGTTCCGCAGGAAACCGAAGCGGACCGGCAAGAAAACAAGGCCAGAGCAGCGGCGCGCGGAAGCCTTTGATCTGGCTTAGCTGCTTGTTAAAGCATCGAGATGCGCCGCTAGTTCGGTTGCGTTTTGCTCCCAGCTAAAACGTTCGGCGAACGCAGCGACATCTTGCCTTCGAGGCGGGTTGTTGAGGACTGCGTTCACAGCATCTGCAACTGCCTTGGTTGAACGTTCGGGTAACAGCCGCCCTGCGGCATCATCCGTAATCAGCTCGCGCGCGCCGCCCACATCGCAGGTAACGACAGGCGTGCCGCAAGCAAGCGCCTCAACCCATGCATTGGCAAGTCCTTCATTGTCTGTTGGCAAAACCATGGCATCAGCGGCTGAAAGGACTAGCGGGATTAAATCGTGGTCGAGCGAGCCTGCAAACAGAACCCGGTCTTCCACGCCCAACTCGCGTGCCTGTACCTCTAGTTTTTCGCGGTCTTCGCCTTTCCCGACAAGAATAAGTCTGGCTTGCGGGATGTCAGGCAGAGCACCAATGGCATACATTTGCCCCTTGCGCGGGATCAGTGCGCCCACACTGACAAGGAGAGGGGCATTGTCGGGGAGAGCAAAGTCAAGCTCGCTCCCCAATTGTCCGCGCAATTGCGTGTGGTTAAGGGGACGGAAGCGATCACGGTCAAGCCCGGTGTAATGAATGGCGATCTTATCGGTCTCCATCCCCATCTTTGCCATCTCTTGAGCTAGGTCTTCGCTTACCGATAATAGGCCCGATGCTTTATCGGCAGCATCCAGCATCTGCTCACGTGCGAACTCCTGATTGCCCCAATACGTTATATCGCTTCCTCGTGCCTTGATCGAAAGCGGTTTGCCCAAAGCGCTCGCAATGGCCGCTGCCGCCGGGCCATCGGGGAAGAAGAATTGCGCATCCATCACATCAATCGGCGTTTGAGAGTTGATCTGCTCGATCAGGGGAAGGGCGGCTTTCACTATTGCACTTGCATTGCGGCGTGCGCCAATCTTCGGAATCAGAGTAAATCGTGGTCGATGTATGACGATACCGCCTTCTTCACCAGTCGCAGGCAATTCTGCCAATGCGCGATATCGCCCCAACGCAACAGGGGGGATGCCGATCGGATTGATGCATGTAACCCGCCAATCGCCCCGCTTTGCCAAGGCCTCCAATGAGCGCGCCACAAAAGTCCCAAAACGCGGATTGACCGCATTTGGATAGAGTGTGCTCAGGGATAGGACGTGCTTCACATCGAGCCCTTTATGACCTTATCTCAAAATAGCGAAGCCAGGTTAAGAGGGTCTGACTAGGTTTACCGCCCCGATCAATGAGACGCTTCTATAGTGTGCAAGGCTTCATAGTGGCCGCACCAGCATCGCAGCGAGTGCGATCCATGGCGGATTGTCGACCACTTGCTGCTTTTGACCTGCGCCCGGAGGCAGAACACCAACCAACGTACCTTTCCGATCAATCAGTCTACCAAAGGCAAAACGTCCGCCGGGGCGCGGGATCAGGCAATCGCGATTGATTGCCTGTCCTGCCGCCTCCGGTGGCAGCTGACGCATGAAGATGACATCGCCAGGCCTGTATTCGCCCATGCTGGCCGTCACACTGAGCGCCATTAATGGTTCCCTATCTGAGTTCGAGGCCAAGTCACTAGGTAGGACTGCTTCGCGTGGTGTTCCAAGGGCGATCGGTCCGTCTGCACCTAATTCTGCAACGATCTGAGGAGCAGATGATCCGTCGGATCGCACGAGGCTTTCAGGATCGACTTCCAAGGCGGCGCCAATCCGATCCATCCACTTGATCGAGAGGTTTCGCATGCCTGTTTCCAAGCGGCCGATGGTTTGCGCTGTGGTAGGCGGATCGCAAGCCTCGGCAAGCTCTGCCAGCGTCAAACCCTTTGCCTTTCGGATATCGCGAATACGGTTGATCATCGTGTGTCCCATCGCTTTTTGAACATTTCCACTTTCCTACAGAACAGGTGAAAGCGCAAGTGAGTTGCTCACCATTTCGGTGAAAGAGGAGGGCATATGCCACGCAGGTTGGTTGAAAGAGAATTGACAGTCGAGGGACCACGTCATGCATCTAGCGCAAAGGGGAAGCGGCGCACTGTCACAGTCAATCTAGGGGAAAGCCCGCTCGCCTGGCTTCATTCGCGCGGGCATCTCGATACTCGTCTTTATGATGCTGGCGAGGCATTGCGCCGCGATTATGAGTACGCTCAGTTGTCCGCCAGTGTGACGATGCGGTGGGATCCGGTGCGCATCAAAAGTACCGGGGACAAGGGCCTTTCACAAACCGAGCGGCAGATTGCAGCGAAACAGCGGTTCGATGCTGCGCTCAAAGAAGCTGGCAAAGGGCTTGAAGATGTCTTGTGGCGTGTTGTGTGTGCGGGTGAAGCTCTGCCGGATGCCGAAAAAGCGCTTGGTTGGCCCGCGCGCAGCGGGAAACTCGTGTTGAAACTGGCGCTGGACCGCGTGGCGGATTTCTACCGAATCAACTGAACCGAACGCCTACCAGTTCAGTTGTCCGCGCCATAGAAGAAGCGTTCTTCGACGATTTTCCCGTCCTTGACGGTATAAAGACCTACTTCGTTTGAATGCGTTCGTTCGCCAAACATGGTCACGTCCATGCTGAAGCGAACCGCGAATTGATCGCCAAAGACATAGGGACCTTCTGCGGTGACAGAGTGCATTTCGGCATTCTCTTCCCACCATTTATGTTTGGCAAGCAAAGCCTCGCGCCCCTCGACGCGCGCCATTTCGCCATCGTTTGGCTCAAGGCTGACAATGTGATCAGACCAGTAGTCTTGTGTGCCTGCGTCATCTTTTTCGATCAGAAGTTTGGTGAAGTCCCGGGCGAGTGCGGTAATGTCGGTCATGCTCAGTCCTCCTAATTGGTGGGTTAAATTTTGATCTGAAATTGCGGCACAACTGTGTCAGGCATAAGCTTGTCTAACGGCCAGGCGCAATCGGGGCAGGGTTTCGCTCTCGAACCACGAATGCTTTGCCATCCACATCTTCACTCGCCAAGCCGGATGGGGCAAGGGAATAATAGGGGCGAAATCAGCACCGCGCTCAACGCGCTTAGTGAGGGTCAGCTTGCGGGTCTCAGGAAGGTAGTGCCTATGAGCATAGTCGCCGACCAGCAATGTCAGCCGATTTGCAGGAAGGGAACCAATAACCTTGTGATGCCATTGGGGCGCGCATTCTTTGCGAGGTGGGGCATCGCCGCCGCTTGCTTTGCCAGGATAGCAAAAGCCCATGGGTATCAGAGCAATATTTGTAGAATCGTAGAATGCATCTTTGCTGAGCTCCAGCCAATCGCGCAATCGGTCACCACTGTCATCGTCCCATGGGACACCGCTTGCATGGACTTTGGTACCGGGCGCCTGCCCGATGATGAGGATGCGGGAATGTTCCGAGAATTGAACAACTGGGCGGGGGCCTAGTGGCAGGTGCTCGGAGCAGATAGTGCAGGCGGCGATCTCGCGGTGAAGCTTGGCAGCGGACGCGCTGGCGCTCACCCTTCAACCTGTTCTGCAAGCTCCAACCAGCGCTCTTCAGCCGCGTCTTTTTGGTCCTGTGCGTTCGAAAGACCCTTGGAAATGGTCGCAAACCGTTGAGGGTCAGATGCGAAAAGGTCGGGGTCAGCAAGGATGGTCTCGGCCTTCGCGATGGCTGCTTCCAACTCCTCAATTTGTGCGGGCAGTTGCTCGTAGTCACGCTGATCTTTGAACGAAAGTTTGGTTGACGGTGAAACAGATTTAGCGGTTGCGCTTTTCGCAGGCGCAGCAGTGCGCTGTTTGGTCGGCATGGGCTGGCGGCGCTTGGCTTGCCAATCTTCATACCCGCCTGCCACGATATCGACGTGACCTGTTCCATCCAGGCCAAGGGTAACCGTAACCGTGCGATCCAGAAAGTCGCGATCGTGGCTTACGATCAACACAGTGCCATCGAAATCGGCAATCACTTCTTGAAGAAGATCGAGAGTTTCCAAATCAAGGTCGTTGGTCGGCTCATCAAGCACGAGCAGGTTAGCCGTACGCGCAAATTCTCGCGCGAGCAGTAAGCGTGATCTCTCACCGCCAGACAGAATACCAACTTTCGTATCGACAATCTTGGGGTCGAAGAGGAAGTCTTTCAAATAGGCTTGCACATGTTTGCGTGCGCCTCTCACGTCGATCCAGTCACCACCCTCTGCAAGGATGTCGCGCACACTTGCACCTGGTTCCAGGAGCTTGCGCTGTTGATCGATCATCACACCAGAAAGGGTCCGCGCATGAGTGATCTTGCCGCTATCCGGTTCCAATTCTCCGGTTAGCATTTTGAGAAGTGTCGTTTTGCCTGCGCCATTTGCACCCACAATTCCGATCCGGTCACCCTTTTGGATACGCAGCGTAAATGGCTTAATAATTGCGCGGCCATCATAGTCTTTGCTTATGCCTTCCGCGACGATGACTGATTTCGACTTGAAGTCTTCATCATTGGCTAATTTCAGCTTGGCGGAGCCGCTATCGGATATCATCGCTGCACGCGCTGCGCGCATCTGATGGAGCTTTTCGAGCCGACCCTGATTGCGCTTGCGCCGCGCGGTGACGCCGCGTTCAAGCCAGTGAGCTTCGAGTTTTAACTTTGCATCCAGCTTTTGCGCAGCGCGAGCCTCTTCAGCATAAACGGATGCTTCCCAAGCTTCATAACCGCCAAAACCAACATCTTTGCGGCGCATAGATCCGCGGTCGAGCCATAAGGTTGCGTTGGTTAGTCGCTTTAGGAAAGTCCTGTCATGCGAAATCGTCATGAACGCGCCTTTATAGCGTTTCAGCCAATCTTCCAGCCAGTCAATCGCGCCCAGGTCAAGATGATTGGTTGGCTCATCGAGCAGCAGCAAATCAGGATCTTGTGCCAGCGCACGGGCAATGGCCGCGCGGCGTTTCTCTCCCCCACTGGCCGATGCTGCATCACGCGCCATGTCGATGCCCAGTTGACCTGCGATGCTTTCGACCTCGTGCGCGGCTGGGGCATCGTCCCCCGAAAGAGCGAAATCCATTAGTGATGCAAAGCCTGTGAAGTCGGGCTCCTGCTCAAGAAACACGATCCGCATATTAGGCTTAACCCGCCGGGTGCCTCGATCCATTTCGATACGGTCATCGATAATCTTCAGTATTGTTGTCTTGCCGGCACCATTGCGCCCAATCAGCGCCAAACGGTCACGAGGGCCGATGTGCAGGTCAATAGGTTCAGCACCCCCATTTTCTGTGTTGGGCCCGGGTTGCGGCCCGCCGAAAAGCCAGCGCCCGCCTTGCTGCAGACTAAGCCCTTCGAGGCTGAGGATGGGAGGTTGTGCCATAACGCGCGCAGTTAAGGGGTTGCATCGGGTGCGGCAAGTCGGTTGAATGGCAAATAGGAGGAATTACAAATGATCCGACATATGATGCTTTGCCTAACTGGTTTGGTTTTTGCTTTACCGACGATTTTGCAAGCCGCCGAAATTGAGATTGAAGCCGAAGGGCCAGTGGTTGAACTCAGTGTCTATGAAAGTGTCACTACAGAGCCCGATATTGTGACAATTGGAGCAGGGGTTACAACCGAAGCAACCACTGCTGTTGCGGCATTGCGTGAGAACTCTGTGCAAATGCGAGCCGTCATTGATCGGATCAAAGCGTTGGGGATTGACGATGAAGACATCCAGACCACCGGGATCAACCTCAATGCGCAATACGATTACGATCGCACCAATCGGCGGCAGGTTTTTCGCGGATATCAAGTGTCAAACCGCGTTAGCGTGAAACTGCGTGATATAGGCGAAACGGGTGCCGCGCTTGATGCACTTGTCACGGCGGGCGCGACGGACCTGTCCGGGCCTACATTCGGCCTTGATGATGATACTTTGGCAAAAGATCAGGCGCGTCAGCGTGCGATTGAACGGGCGGGAGCGCGCGCCAAGGCCTATGCCGCGATGCTTGGATACCAAGAAGTGCGCGTTTTGGAGATCAATGAAACCATCACCGGTAGAGGTTCATTTCAGCGCGCTGCGATGCGAGAGCCAGTTGCTGAAATTGCGGCTGATGCCTCAGCCCCTGTCCAGCCTGGGCAGGTCAGCGCGGGTGTTTCTCTTACCATCAAATACGAACTGAAAGATGGAGAAGAAGACGCAGGCGAGAGTTGATCTTTCTTAACGAGGCTGAACAGTCAGTCAGACTGATATTCAGTGCTTGTTCAAAGCACCATGTTTAGGCAGGGCAGCAATATGATATCTAGATCATCTTTTTTTGCCACTTTGGGCGCTGCGTTTTTGCTGGCCGGCACTGGTTTTGTGTCGGCGGGTCTTGCCGCGAATGATGGTCGCATCGCTCAAGACCAGGAGCGCAGCGATCAAGGTGAAGCACGCCGCGAGATGAAGGCGGCCAATCAACTGACGCTGCGCGAAATTGAACGCCGCATTCTTCCCAAAATGCGGGGTAGCGAATATCTTGGCATGTCCAATTTTGACCGGGCTACACGTTCCTATCGCTTGAAATTCATCAAAGATGGACGAGTGACCTATCTTGATGTGGATGCAAGGACCGGTAGAATTGTGGGCCGTTCGAGATAGTTTCTCAAAAATGACAGCAAACACTGGGGACAGAGGCGCCCTGTGCATGTGCCGCTTGCTTGACGAGTACACTGCAAAAGCCCACGAACCTTTCCAAACTTTCTATGCAAATGGTGGACTATGCGCATCCTGATTGTCGAAGATGAACCCACACTTGGCCAGCAGTTGAAATCAACGCTGGAACAAACGGGTTATGCCGTTGACCTGTCAACCGATGGCGAGGACGGGCATTTCCTGGGAAGCACTGAAGACTATGACGCCGTCATCCTCGATCTGGGCTTGCCAGAAATCGATGGTCTTTCCGTGCTTGGTATGTGGCGCAAGGAAGGGCGCGATTTCCCGGTTCTGGTTCTCACGGCACGCGACAGCTGGTCTGACAAAGTTGCAGGCCTTGATGCCGGAGCGGATGATTATCTTGCAAAACCGTTCCAGACAGAAGAGCTCATTGCACGCTTGCGCGCGCTTATTCGCCGCGCATCGGGCAATACGTCTTCTGAGTTGACGGCTGGTAATGTTCGACTTGATACTCGATCTGGTCGGGTGACGCTTGATGGTGAACCCGTCAAACTCACTGCACAGGAATACAAGCTGCTGTCTTACCTGATGCACCACAAGGGCAAGGTCGTCAGTCGGACTGAGTTAATCGAACACATTTATGATCAGGACTTCGACCGCGATTCGAACACTATTGAAGTGTTTGTGACGCGTATTCGCAAAAAGCTTGGCGCAGAAGTGATAACAACGATCCGTGGCCTCGGTTATAGCCTCGACGACCCCCAAGACGCTCCCCGAGCGTAAAGCCGCTGGCGATGTGCAAGGGCGGGAGAAATCTCCTGCCCAAGCAGCAATAGCCGCGGGCGAATCTGATCGCCGAGACGGGGCGAAAGCATATGCTAAGCCAAGTCTTGCTCGGCGCATGGGATTTATTGCAGCAGCATGGATCATCGTTTTGTTGCTCGGCGGGGGAATTGCGCTTGAACGCACACTAACCAGCCAGGTTCGCAGTAATTTTGACGAACAGCTCGATTACATTCTTACTGCGATGATCGCATCGGCGGAAATCGATCCATTCGGTGAGATTTATTTCGACCGGGTTCTGGGGGATCAGAAGTTTCTGGAGCCAAATAGCGGACTTTACTACCAGATTGACGGTGATGGTTACGAACCATGGCCATCAAGAAGTCTGTGGGACCGCACTCTCGATATCGAAGGTGTGCCGCCTGGCAACGACAGTTTTGATAGCGAGGTCCAATATTACAATTCGAGCGAATTCCAGGGTGAACCGCTGCGCATTGCCAAACGGACTGTGATCCTGCCCGGCAATGAGACGCGCTGGACTTTCGCTGTAGCAAGCGCGACCGCTGAAATGGACGCGCAGATTTCCCGTGTACGTCAGATTCTAATCCTGAGCTTTGCTGTGCTGGGCCTTGGTCTTTTTATGATGGCCCTGTTTCAAATCCGGTATGGCCTCTTGCCATTGCGCCGGGTCAGAGCGGCGATCCAAAAACTGAGGACGACGGGCGAAAACCGCATCACTGATCCGCTCCCTGCAGAAGTGCAACCATTGGTCGAAGAGGTGAATGCGCTGCTCGCCCACACCGAAAATCAGGCTGAAGAAGCGCGTATGCACGCTGGCAATCTCGCTCATGCGCTGAAAACGCCGCTGACCGTGCTGACCAATGCCGCGACCGCGCGCGCGCCCGACTTATCTGACGCGGTGTTTCGTGAAACGCGCACGATGCAGCGGCATGTCGATCATCATCTTGCGCGGGCAAGGGCCGTTGGGCGGCGCGCTGTTGGCCAATCGCGCGCGGAACTCAGAACAAGCGCCGAAGCCGTGCGCCGTGCAGTTGAGCGACTTTATCCGCAAGGCAGGCTTGACCTTGCAGGCGGTAAGGATGCTGTCGTCGCGATTGAGCGCCAGGACCTTGATGAAATTCTCGGCAACCTCATCGAAAACGCAGCAAAATACGGCGGCGGCAGCGTTTTCGTGACGCTTGATGCCGATCCTGATGAAGAGATGTGCCTCATCGAGGTCGAGGACGATGGGGTTGGCATCCCCCCGGAAAAGCGCAACGAAATTTTTGATCGCGGTGCGCGGCTCGATACCGGTAAACCAGGTACCGGGCTTGGCCTCGCAATTGTTCGCGACGTGGTACAGATTTACGGTGGAGATGTGACGCTCGGCGAGAGCGAAGACCTTGGCGGATTGCTGGTCAAACTGCGTCTTCCACGCGCTTGATCTCATCTCAGCGTTACTTGAAAGATAGAGCGCCGCGATGAACGAGGGCTCTACCTTCATTGGCAATCCATCTTAGGCTTATCTGTCGCGCGCCTGTTCGTGGTGGCGGATGACCTCGTCAATGATGAATCTGAGAAACTTCTCTGAAAACTCCGGATCAAGATCAGCGGCTTCTGACAACGCGCGCAGCCTAGCGATCTGACGCTTTTCCCGGTCAGGATCGGCCGGAGGCAGAGTTATCTTAGCTTTGTATTCGCCCACAGCTTGTGTGATGCGAAATCGCTCTGCGAGCATATGAATGATAGCGGCATCGATATTGTCGATACTCTTGCGAAAGCCTGCGAGAACCGGGTCATCACCCAAGTCGCTGGCAGATATGTGCGTTTCATCGGACATCGCTTGCAAAGCTAGCAGCAATTCAGCGCTTGCCAAGCGCCTCATGCTGCCCCACATGGCCAGCCATGAGCGCCGATGTCGTTCCTTTGCCGCGCAAGCGCCCGACTTTAGAGCCAATGCTCTCGCTCACTGCGAGTGGTATGAATGACGTGAATTCTGTCATTCTTGACCGAATGCAAAGCGAAATCCCTCTAATCCCGCGCCTTGCAGGGCATTTGATCTCAGGTGGTGGAAAACGCTTGCGACCTATGCTGACTCTCGCCGGTGCTGAGTTGGTCGGGTATCAAGGAACGCGTCATCACAAGCTTGCCGCCGCAGTTGAGTTTATTCACACCGCAACTCTGCTTCATGATGATGTCGTCGATGGAAGCGAACTGCGTCGAGGCAAAGCTGCCGCAAATATTATCTTTGGTAATCCGGCAACGGTGCTGGTGGGCGACTTCCTTTTTAGTCGCGCGTTTGAGCTTATGACAGAGGATGGCAGCCTCAAGGTTTTAAAAATCCTCAGCCATGCCAGCGCGGTCATTGCTGAAGGCGAAGTCTCGCAATTGACTGCCCAGCGCCAGATTGAAACCAGTGAAGAGCGCTATCTCCATATTATTGGCGCCAAGACAGCAGCTCTGTTCGCCGCCGCAAGCCAGATCAGTGCAGTTGTTGCTGAATGCGGCGAAGATGAAGAGCGCGCGCTTGAAGATTATGGCCGCAATCTTGGCGTTGCCTTCCAATTGGTCGATGATGCGATTGACTACGATTCTGATGCGTCTGAAATGGGCAAAGATCAGGGCGATGATTTCCGCGAAGGGAAGATGACGCTGCCCGTTATTCTCGCTCATGCTCGCGGAAACGAGGAAGAGCGTAAGTTTTGGAAAGATGCCATCCTTGGCCATCGAGCCTCTGATGACGATTTGGCGCATGCGATTGAATTGATCGCAAAGCACAATGCAGTTGAGGACACCCGCGAAAAGGCGCGTCACTTTGCTCAACGCGCGATTGATGCGATCTCGATCTTTCCTGAAAGCAAAGCGCGCGTTGCCATGGCGGAAGCGGCGCAATTTGCAGTCGCGCGCGGATACTGATCACGCTAATCGGGGCGGCGTGAGCCTCGAACTTCCCATACACGCTGTTTTACCAGACATTCGCGAGGCGATGACCGCGCTTGGTGCTGCCGTTTTGATTGCTCCGCCGGGAGCGGGTAAGACGACTGCAATTGCGCCTGAATTGATCCGTGAAGACTGGTGCACCGGCCAGATTATCCTAACATCCCCGCGCCGCGTTGCTGCGCGCGCGGCTGCTGAACGTATGGCGGAAATGCTTGGCGAAAAGCCGGGTGACACGGTGGGGTATATGACCCGGCTCGACAGCAAAACATCGGCCAATACTCGCATTGTGGTGGTGACTGAGGCGATCCTTGTGAACCGACTGGTCGATGATCCGGAATTACCGGGAGTGTCGGCAATCCTGTTCGATGAAGCGCATGAGCGGCATCTCGACAGTGATCTGGGGCTTGCGCTCGCACTGGAGACGCGCGGCGTGCTGCGCGAGGATTTGCGCGTGCTGGTGATGTCGGCGACAATTGATGGCGCGCGTTTTGCAGATTTGCTGGGGAAAGATGCAGCGATTATTGAAAGCGAAGGGCGGAGTTTTCCGCTGGATATCAGATGGTTGGGGAATGATCCAACCCTCACGATTGAGGAGCAGGTCGCCAACGGCGTTATGGCAGCGTGGCGCGAAGAGGAGGGCGATATCCTCGCTTTCCTTCCCGGCGTACATGAGATCGAACGCGTCCGCGAGCGGCTGGAAGCAAAGCTTCCTAATACTCCGATCCTGCCGCTCCATGGACAGATTGATCCTGCGGGGCAGCGAGCGGCGATCAAACGCGACCGCGAAGGCCGCCGCCGGATCGTTCTAGCAAGCGCGATTGCTGAAACTTCGTTGACGCTGGATGGCGTTTGTGTCGTCGTTGACAGTGGCCTTGCGCGCATGGCCGAATATGACCGCGCTGCTGGCACCACGCATCTGGTGACGAAACGGGCAAGTCAGGCAGCTGCGACGCAAAGAGCAGGGCGCGCCGCGCGGCAAGGGCCAGGCGTTGCCTATCGCTTATGGGAAGAGGACGGGCATTTGGGTCGCCCGAAATTCGCTTCGCCAGAGATTGAAACAGCAGACCTTTCGGGACTTCTTTTGACGCTCGCCAATTGGGGGACGAACGATCCGATGGCGCTGCCGTGGCTTGACCTGCCGCCACAAGCCTCCGTGTCAGCTGCGCGTAGGATGCTTCACTCGATTGGTGCATTGGACGAGGAGGGACGGATCACCGCGTGGGGCAAGGCGATGGCGCGTTTGCCAATGGCGCCCGATCACGCAGCGACCATCTTGTTTGGCGTTCGCTTTGGCGCGGCTCAAGGGGCTGCGCAGCTTGTTATGCTGCTACAAGAACGCGGACTTGGTGGGCGGGGTGAGGATTTGGCGCAGCGACGTGTGCGCTGGCAGTCGGACCGTTCAAAACGCGCGCAAAGCGCCCGCCGCATTGCGCAAGGTTGGGCGCGCAAGGCTGAGGCTTTGGTGAGCGGCAAGGGAGAAGCAAGCGCGGAATATGACTCGGTGCAATGCCTAGCGCTGGCGCGGCGAGATTTTGTTGCGAAAAGGCGCGATCACGGAGCGGAGCACTGGCTCAGCGCAGGCGGACGCGGGTTCCGATTGAACCCAGCATCACCGCTTGCGCAGGCAGAATGGATGGTCATTGGCGATGCGCAGGGCCTGGCCAAAGGTGCGCGCATTACCAGCGGCATCGCGATTGAATTCAAGGACCTGGAAGCGATTTTTGCGGATTCGCTTGAAGAGGCACTCAAGCTAACCTGGAATGCTGGCAAAAGCCGGATCGAGGCTGCGCGCGAAAAGCGTTTGGGCGCGATAGTGCTTAAGCGGGCTGCTGCGCCGGTGCCTGAAGGGCAGGGGTGTGTGGATATGCTTGTGGATAAAGCTCTGGATAGGATCCGGTTTAAGTCTGGGGATAATGCGTCGGAAAACTCCGGGACAGATTGCGGAGAACTGTTTTCGCCGGGCTTTCTTGCACGTGCCCAGTTCGCGCAGATTGAAGCGTTGTCGCCCGCCGCTTTGCGCAAAAATGCGGCCATTTGGCTGGAGCCTTTGCTGAGTGGAAGGCGCGATCTGAACATGCCTGCGAGCGATTTTACCGAGGCAGCTTTGGGAATGCTGGATTGGGACACGCGCCAACGCTTTGAAATGTGCGCGCCCACGCATTTCACCTCGCCCGCCGATACCCGCCACGCCATTGATTATACTGGTGATGATGCGCCAAGTGTTGAAGTGCGAGTGCAGGCGATGTTTGGGCTTGATAGCCACCCGATGATCGGCTCTGCGGCCTTGCTGTTAAAGCTGACAAGCCCTGCCGGCCGCCCAATCCAATCCACTCGCGATCTGCCCGGTTTTTGGCGCGGCAGCTGGGCCGATGTGGTGCGCGATATGAAAGGCCGTTATCCCAAACACCGCTGGCCCGAACACCCATGGGAAGAAAAACCAAGCCTTAAGACCAAAAACCGATTTGAACGCGGCTGAATTTTGAGTATTTGCGACAGCAACAAAGGATCAAAACAAGAATGACCGCAATCATCTATCAGACCCCCAAAAGCGCGATGCAATCGGGCAAGGCAAAGACGGACAATTGGGTGCTTGAATTCGAGCAATCAGAAGCGCGCAAGCCTGATCCGCTGATGGGGTGGACCGGTAGCGGCGACACGCAATCGCAGGTTAAGCTGACCTTCCCAACCAAAGACGCGGCAAAAGCCTATGCGACAAAATGCGGCATCACTGCCCGCGTTCATGCGACGCCGCCCAAAGCTCTCAAGATTCAAGCTTATGCAGATAATTTTAAGTGAGTTGAATTTTTAACGGCTTGCCGCCATATGCGCTTTTGGGAGTCGGGTGGACGTTTGCGTTCGCTCACCGGGTCAGGTCCGGAAGGAAGCAGCCCAGGTGAATTGCGGCGGGTCGCTCGGCTCCTTTATTGTTTGCGGTACGAGCCCGCAATTTTTGAATTCGGTTCACCCGAAAATCTCCCAACATCGCCATGACAAACCTGTGCCGAACGCCTAACTTGCGCAGCGATGACTGATTCCGATCCTGATCTGCCCGAAAACGAAGAAGAAAACGCTCCAAGCGCGGCCGAGCTTGAAGCGGCGGGGCAGAATTCTATGTTCGGCGGATCGGATGTAGCAGGGGAAGAGGTTGCGCTATCAAGTGCGGCTTCTGAACGTCCGCCCGAACCATTGCCAACAGTGACGTCCGCCGCGCAAACCAACCAGCCCTACAGGGTTTTGGCGCGGAAATACCGTCCGCAAACCTTCTCGCAGCTTATCGGGCAGGAGCCGATGGTCCGCACGCTCGGCAATGCGATTGAGCGCGATCGTTTAGCGCACGCGTTCTTGATGACCGGGGTCAGGGGGGTAGGAAAGACTTCAACTGCACGCCTGATTGCAAAAGCGCTCAATTGCGTTGGTCCAGATGGTGAGGGCGGACCAACCATCGATCCGTGCGGCCAATGCGAATATTGCGTGGCGATTGCCGAGGGGCGCCACATTGATGTGATCGAGATGGACGCCGCATCTCACACTGGCGTTGATGATGTTCGTGAGATTATCGAGCAGGTCCGGTATGCGGCTGTTTCAGCGCGCTACAAGATCTACATTATCGACGAAGTTCATATGCTATCGCGCAATGCTTTCAATGCGTTGCTCAAGACACTTGAAGAACCGCCCGCGCATGTGAAGTTTCTGTTTGCGACCACCGAAGTCGATAAATTGCCCGTTACGGTATTGAGCCGGACGCAACGCTTTGACTTGCGCCGGATACCTGCCGATTTGTTGGCCAAGCATTTTGGCCATGTTTGCGACCAGGAGGGCGTTTCTGCAGAAACCGAAGCGCTCGCTATTATCGCTGCGGCGGCGGAAGGATCGGTTCGAGATGGGCTTTCGATACTCGATCAGGCGATCGCTCATGCCGATCTCGAAGAGGGCGGTGAGGTCACAGGCGCACGGGTTCGCGAAATGCTCGGCCTGGCCGATAAGGGCGCACAGCGCCAGCTTTTGAACTCACTATTGAAAGCAGATGCACCTGCGCTTCTCAAAGGAATTGATGAACAATACGCTTTGGGCGTTGAACCGCTCGCCTTACTGCGGGCGATAATGGATCTTGTGCACCGGATTACCGTTGCGCAGGTTTCTGGGGCTGAACCTGATGCACCCAGCGAAGAGGAACGCGCAGCGCTTGGCGAATTCGGTCAACGCCTTTCCGCCTCGCAACTTCACCGCCTTTGGCAATTGCTATTGAAAGGTCATGAGGAAGTGCGTCAGGCACCTGATCCTTTAGTTGCGTTGCAAATGGCATTGCTGCGGGTGCTGCACGCCGCTGAAATACCCGATCCAGGCAAACTCGCGAAACGGATTGAGGAATTGGCGAGCAATCAACATGTTGCTGCGGCTGCTCTTGCATCGGCGGGAGAGGTTGCGCCGGTTGCTCCGGTGGCATCGGGCAACCTAGATTGGAGTGAGCTTGTCGAGCGCGTCGATCAAGCAGGCCAATTGCGTGTTGCGCAGATGATGCGAGACAGAGTGCGGGTAATCGACATCGCGCCAGAGCGTCTGATCTTTGAACAGGCCGATCAATTTTCAGATGATCCGATCCCGGATATCCGCGATGCTCTTTTCAAGCTGACAGGGAAACGTTGGCAGGTTGAACGCGGGGAAGGTCAAGCGCAGCCTTCTTTGCGAGAGCAGGCTGAAGAAGCCGCGAGAGATGCCGAAGAACGCACCCGGGCGCATCCTTTGGTGAAAGCCGCTTTGGAAACATTCCCCGATGCCGAACTGATAAACAACGACAACACCGCCGCTTTTGCAAACTCTGCGAAACGGCGCTGACCCCAAAACGAAAGGACGCTCCCATGAAAAGCATGGAAGAAATGATGCAAGCCGCGCAGCAAGCGGCGGAAACCATCCAGAATCAAATGAATGACATGCAGGTTAAGCTTGATGCCATCGAAGTAGAAGGCACAGCCGGCGGCGGTCTCGTAACCGTGCGCGCGAGTGCCAAGGGCCGCATTCTGGGCGTCAGCATTGATGACAGTCTGATGGTAAAGGAAGAGAAGAACATCGTTGAAGACCTTGTCACTGCAGCCTTTAACGATGCGCGCGACAAAGCTGATCGGGTGTCGGCTGAGCAAATGAAAGAAATGCAAGGTAGCATGGGCTTGCCACCAGGCTTCAATCTGCCGGGCATGGGATAGGTCGACCTTGGTGCGTCTGTTTGGGTCAAAACCGCCCATTGAACCCGACGAGTTTGAATGGCTGCTGGCGTGCTTTGCCTGGCTCGATAAAGAGCTTGGAAAGCGAAATGGCGACACTGGATTTCGCCCGGGACTTATCCTGCCTAACGATCCCGAATTGATGGCAGCATCAACGGCGCCACAAATGTTCGACGTCGTTAAGCGTGCGACTGGCCTGGGGAACTGGCATTGCCAATTGGAAAAGGGCGATGTGCGGCGCGAAATGCCTAGCACAGGCCTGGCTACTGGTCCGCATTCTCAAAGCTTTGCACTGGGCACGTTTCAGGTTGAGGGAAACACTCCTATCATTCGGTATGATCCGGCGCTGCTTAAGAACCCCGATGCGCTTGTTGCGACTTTTGCACATGAATTGTCGCATTTGCTGATCCATTCGCTCGGTATGCCGCCGGGCGGTCATGAACTTGAAGAGCACGCGACTGATTGTACGGCTGTCTATCTTGGTTTCGGAGTTTTCCTTGCGAACAGCGCCCGCAACTTTAGCCAGTTCACTGACGGCGCAATGCAAGGCTGGCAGTCAAACGCATCGGGATATCTTTCGGAAAATGCGCTGGTCACAGCGCTCGCGATTTTTGAGAAGCGCTTTTCTGGTGATGCATCAGCACAAAGCCATCTCAAACCCTACCTTCAATCGGTCTATCGAAAAGCGCACAAATATCTCCAGAAAAAGCACTCCGATCTAACGGCAGATCTTTCGCGCTTGGATCTATCCGTTTGGGCCTAGATATCGGCCTTGATGGCGGCCAGTCCACAGCGGTACGAAGACTGGCCATTGCGCACCCCTCCTGCATTACCCATATCTTTGGGCAACAAGGCGCACGGCGCTTTTGGGACACCAAACTCAAGAAATTTGAACATTATGACACAAGCTTTTCCCCTTTTGCCCTTGCGCGATATCGTCGTTTTTCCGGGCATGGTCGTGCCGCTTTTTGTGGGGCGCGATAAGTCTGTCGCCGCGCTTGAGGCGGCGATGGAGGCGTCAAAGGACATTTTCCTTCTGGCACAGCTTGATCCGGCTTGTGATGATCCGGGGCAGGATGATCTCTACGATGTGGGCGTGGTTGCGCAGGTTCTCCAACTGCTGAAGCTGCCTGATGGGACGGTGCGTGTGCTTGTCGAGGGGCAGTATCGCGCGAAGCTGTCTGCGCTTGTGCATGATGATGGCTTTATCACTGCTGAGATTGACTTGGTCGAACCTGAGACAGTAGCGGGCAATGAAGTCACCGCATTGATGCGACAAGTGACACAGCAATTTGGTGAATATGCCAAGCTCAACAAGAAGATGGGCGATGAAAACGACATTGATCTGTCTGATGTCGATGATGCAGGTGAATTGGCTGACACCATTGCCGCAGCTCTCAATGCGAAAGTGTCGGATAAGCAATCGCTTTTAACCGAAAGTAGCCCGTTAAAGCGCCTTGAACTCGTCATGGCGTTTATGGAAGGCGAGCTTTCTGTGCTTCAGGTTGAGCGTAAGATCCGTGGGCGCGTTAAGCGGCAGATGGAGAAGACGCAGCGCGAATATTATCTCAACGAACAGATGAAAGCGATCCAGAGCGAATTGGGTGGCGGCGATGGGGAAGAAGGCAATGAAATTGCCGAGCTGACTGAGAAGATTGAGAAAACGAAGCTTTCCAAGGAAGCCAAAACAAAAGCCAACGGGGAGCTAAAGAAGCTCAAAGGCATGCAGCCGATGAGCGCCGAGGCGACGGTGATCCGCAATTACCTGGATGTGCTGCTTGGCCTTCCATGGGGCAAGAAATCGCGCCTCAAAAAAGATATCGGCACAGCACAGGAAGTGCTCGATGCCGATCACTATGGCTTGGAGAAGGTCAAAGATCGCATCATCGAATACCTTGCTGTGCAGGCGCGCACCAACAAGCTGAAAGGCCCAATTCTGTGTCTGGTTGGCCCTCCGGGCGTTGGTAAGACTTCGCTTGGCAAATCCATCGCCAAGGCAACGGGCCGCGAATTTGTACGCCAGTCGCTGGGTGGAGTGCGTGACGAGGCAGAAATCCGCGGTCACCGACGCACTTACATCGGATCAATGCCAGGCAAAATCGTCAACAATCTGAAAAAGGCTGGTACAAGCAATCCGCTGTTCCTGCTCGACGAAATTGACAAGCTGGGACAGGATTTCCGGGGCGATCCCGCCTCGGCGCTACTCGAAGTGCTGGACCCTGAACAGAACGACAAGTTCCAGGATCACTATCTCGAACTCGACCTTGATCTATCGGACATCATGTTTGTCACCACTGCGAACAGTCTAAACCTGCCGCAGCCTTTGCTTGATCGGATGGAAATCATCCGTCTTGAAGGCTACACCGAGGATGAGAAGGTTGAGATTGCGAAACGTCACCTCTTGAAAAAGCAGGTCAAAGAGCATGGCCTGAAGGCTGATGAATTCGAACTCACCGAAGAAGGTTTGCGAGATTTGATCCGCTATTACACACGCGAAGCGGGTGTTCGGACGCTGGAGCGCGAAATCGCACGGCTGGCGCGCAAGTCTTTGCGCAAAATTCTCGAAGGTGACGCGACCAGCGTGACCATCACCCCCGATAATCTTGGCGATTTTGCAGGTGTTCGAAAGTTCAAGCACGGAACATCAGAAGAAGAAGCGCAAATCGGCGCTGTAACGGGCCTTGCCTGGACCAGTGTTGGCGGTGAACTGCTCACAATCGAAAGCGTTACCACACCGGGTAAGGGCGAAATCAAGACGACGGGTAAACTTGGCGAAGTCATGAATGAAAGCGTCGCCGCGGCTTTCAGTTTCGTGAAATCACGTGCGCCTTCCTACGGGATCAAGCCGAGTCTTTTCCAGCGCCGAAATGTGCATATTCACCTTCCCGAAGGCGCAGTGCCTAAGGATGGTCCAAGCGCAGGCGTGGGCATGGTTACTTCGATCGTTTCTACGCTTGGCGGCATTGCGGTGCGTCCCGATGTCGCGATGACGGGTGAAGTCACTCTGCGTGGCCGTGTGCTTGCGATTGGCGGACTAAAGGAAAAACTGCTCGCTGCACTGCGCGGCGGCATCAAGACTGTGTTAATCCCTGAAGAGAACGTCAAAGACCTCGCAGAGATACCTGACAATGTGAAAGAGGGGTTGGACATTATCCCTGTCAGTCATGTCGATCAGGTCCTTGAACAAGCTTTGGTGGAGATGCCTGTTCCGATTGAATGGAGTGAGGCAGATGATCTTGCATCCCAATCTGGGACATCTGGGAGTGGTGCCGGTTCATCGGAACAAGACGTCCCAACAGCGCACTAAGCGAGCTTTAATCAGGCGTTTTGGCTTAAATTTTGCAAAATTCACGCAAATCCGCGCTTTTGCGTGCTAATTGCCTTTGACAGCCACAAGAAAACCCGCTCAACATTTGCGCTTTCGGGGATGCGATTCACCGAACACAGAACTAATTACAGGCCTTTGAAAATATGAGGGGGTTCCCAATATGAATAAAAATGATCTGATCAGTGCAGTTGCCGAGTCCAGTGGTTTGTCAAAGAATGATGCATCGAATGCCGTTGAAGGTGTTTTTGAAGCCATTACGACAGCGCTGTCCAAAGGTGATGAAGTGCGACTGGTTGGGTTCGGCACATTTTCGGTTGCAAAGCGTAAAGCTTCAACTGGACGCAACCCGCGTACTGGTGAGCCAATGAATATTCCGGCATCAAACCAACCCAAGTTCAAGGCAGGCAAAGGTCTGAAAGACGCAGTCAACTGATAGCGTTATGATATAGCCGTCCGACAAGGGGCGGTAATGGGATTTGAAAAACCCCGCCGATCCTTGCGATTGGCGGGGTTTTTCTTTGCGGCAAAAGCCACGCTATGATGGCTAGCCTTGTTTTACATCGCGATCAGCGCGGTTGGCGCTGCTTCCGTTCGCGAATTGATTTGCCAGGTCAGACGCTTTCCTCTGGCCTCGGTGACTGGGCCCTCATCAGTGTTGTTTGCGCGGATATCTCCGGTTGTCACTATAGAGAAGGTCCCATCGATTTTAGGCAAGTTCAGCTCGTCTTTTGGTGACGAGCCTCCTCCAAACATGCCGCCGCCCATCATCAAAGGAGCAAGTTGGCCTCCACCAGCTGTAGGCGAGAGACCAGGTGCATTTATGCGCACAACATTGCCATCGCGGACAAACGCTTGGACAAATGGTGACGATGCTGGGAAGCCTTCGAACATTGGGAATATGAAATCATGCTGCAACGTGCTCGTGATGGAGTAGCTGACATCGAACATACCATCACCCTTGGCTTCGACGCGTTCAAAACCTCTTTGGCGAACGAGAATAGCAGCAAGCTCTTTCTCCGCCTCAGGATCGGTCACATCGATACCGCCAAACATTTGTGAAATCTGCTCCGCTTCCTTGCGGTCTTTCTCTATGCGGCGCTGCTGGCGTTCTTCCCATTGCTGGCGTTGCTCTGCTTCCTCGTCGGGTGTGCACTCACGATCGCCTGAATAAGCAGCATAAGCAGCATCTTCAGCCGCATCTGCAGCTGCTTCTGCAGCTATTTTTGCCGCGTCCCTGCTTGCTGGTGTGGTCGTTTGTTCGATGATCGCTTCAGAAGCTGGCTCTGCCTCTATTTCTTCCCCTGGCAAGGGGCCATAGCAATAGGCTTGGAACTCGCCCATTGAACTGCGCTTGCTCTCTTCGGCAAGTTTTGCGAGGCCGACGAAGTGAATTTCGCCTTCGTAAGTGAAAGTGAAAGCGTTATCATCAAGCAGCATTAATTCTGACGTGAATTTGCCCGGCTGGATCAAACAGCCAGAAAGCATAAGTGAACAGCCAGCCAGTGCGGCTGCAGCTTTCACTTTCATCGATGAGAACATGGTCATTGTCAGTTTCCCCTTATGAACGTGTCGAGGTCGCGTATAACGCAATAGCTGTTGCATTGGATACGTTAAGACTTTCAATAGTCGAAGAAATGGGGAGCCGAGCCAGCGCATCACAGTGTTGCGCAATATTTTGACGCATGCCCGGTCCTTCCGCCCCCATGACAAGAGCAACCGGTCCCGCCGGCAACGCCTCTGCCAATGTCGCCTCTGCTTCACCTGCTAAACCAATGCGCCAATATCCGGCCTCAGCCAGGTCATCCATAGCGCGAGCAAGGTTGACGACACGCACCCAGGGTACCGTTTCAAGCGCGCCTGATGCAGATTTCGCCAGGACCCCGCTTTCTGGTGGAGCATGGCGATCCTGAGTTACGATGCACGCAGCGTTGAATGCAGCCGCTGAACGCAGAATCGCCCCAACATTGTGCGGGTCGGTTACCTGATCGAGCAGCACTACAGGTCGCAAGGGATCGCCAGTTGCAACATCATCAAGGAACATCCCGTCAAGCGGCTCACATTCAAGGACCAGGCCCTGATGCGGCGCGTCTTTGGCTACGAGACGGGCAAGATCCGTGACATCTGCGTATTCGACCGGAAAATCCTGAGGCAATTCGCCATCAAGGGTTTCGATGGCATCGCGCGTTGCCCATAATTTGCGGTGGACGCGATTTGGGTTTTTTAGAGCAGCTTCCACAGGGTGTCGTCCCCATAGCCGGACATGGCCTGATGTCGCGCGGCCTGAACCACGCCCTCCTTTCATCCGTCCCGCGCGCCCACGCAGCACGCGCTTTTTCTCACCCTTGGGCATTCATGTGTTCCATTTTCTAGACCTTTGTGGCTCCCCTGCCAGCAGGCCCATTGACAGGCAAGGCTCGCTTCGCCAAAGCGCACGCCTCGGCAGCGCAGCCCAAGTGGTTGTGCGCAATGTGCAAGGCGTTTCGAAGCGTCTTTCAGATGCCCAATGTGGACAGGTGGCCGAGTGGTTAAAGGCAGCAGACTGTAAATCTGCCCGCGCAAGCGTAC
>CAYGQX010000003.1:210350-301761 GCA_964352245.1 uncultured Porphyrobacter sp. | reverse complement strand
TCACTCCAGCGTCCGGTTGCCCGACTATAAATACAGCCGGCGGCCTTACAGATGATGGCACCATTTCTGGCCCCACTGGAGAATATCGCGTCTGCACCCTGCCTTCGACTTTCAATGTCAATGACACTTTGCCATTTGTTGACGGCCTGCTTTACCAGATCCAAAACCGTGTGAATGTGGGCACCGATCAAGGCTTCAACAGCACCGGTACCGATGTAACGCTTACGATTGAACCGGGCGTGATCTTCTTTGCGCAGGCCGAAAGTTTCTTTGTCGTAAACCGCGGCAATGCCGTCATAGCCGACGGAACTGAGACAGCTCCCATCATTTGGACGAGCCGTGATAATGTCCTTGGTCTGAGCAATGACAACAGTCAGGCACAATGGGGCGGCGTTGTTCTTTTGGGCCGCGCCCGGGTTTCTGACTGTTCAACCCAAGTGTTCAACACAACACCGGGTAACTTTGGAACCAACCCGACCTGCGAACAACAGCTCGAGGGGACAGTGGTTGCAACGCCATTTGGCGGAGCTGATGATGCAGACAGCTCTGGATCGTTCACATTCAACCAGATCCGCTATTCAGGGTTTGAGCTTCAGCAGTCGAACGAGCTTCAGTCGCTGACCACTGGCGGTGTCGGCAGTGGCACCACAATCAGCCATGTGTTTTCGTTCAACAGCTCGGACGATGGTCTTGAATTCTTTGGCGGCCAATTCGATGCACGCAACATCGCGATTGTTGGAGCGTCTGACGATTCGCTTGACGTAGACTCTGGCGCGCGCGTCAATCTTGAAACTGTTGTGGTCGCACAGCGAACTGGCACAGGCGACAGCGTTATTGAACTGGACTCGCCCGATGATCTTGGTTCGGGCACGCCCGGCAACGCCCAGCCGCAGACCGAATTCCAAGTCAACAATTTCACCTTTGTGCAGCGATCTTCGGCCTCATCGCAAGTCGTTCGCGCTCGCGGAGGTGCAGCGCTTGGCCTGACCAATGGTGTGTTGGATGCAGATGATGCAGGTTCTGGCCTGTGCTTCCGCGTCGATGAGCAACCCACACAAGACGCGATCATCGGACTCAATTCGCTTGTCGGCGATTGTAATGCGACCCGCCCTGTGCGCGGTGCAAACAATGATGCAGCATCGGACACAGCTCTTGCTGGCCTGTTTGATGCAAACAGTGATCTTGCTTTTGCCATCTCGCTCACAGGGACTTTCGTAAACGGAGCCAATGAGAACGGCATTGCTGCATTTGATCCAACTGCCCGTTCAAGCTTCTTTAGCGCATCGACATTCGTTGGCGCTGTCACCGCTGATATTACAACCGATTTCGGGGACTGGACCTGCAATTCATCGATTGCCGATTTTGGCAGCGCTTCGGGTGATTGTACGTCGTTGCCGACACCCTGATAACCCGACTTAGTCTTAGGAGGCGCCGCCATTTCGCGTGCGCCTCCTTTTCTGCATCTACCGGGTCCTTAATCTGACCCACCCAAACTCAAGGCCATTTCATGAAGGGGTCTACCAAAATGTCGACCGGCAAACGTTTCGCAGGGTTGCTGCTGCTTACCACTTCGCTCGCGTTTCCATCCGCTCTTTTTGCGCAAGATACCGCGCCGCAAGAAACGCAGGATGAGGCCATCGATGATATTGATGACGTCGATCCAGTTGATGAGGCTGACGATGCACAAGGCCCAGATATCTCGGTCCCTGGTGGCGGCATTATCGTAACCGGCCGCCGGATCCGCGATCCAGAGCGGTCCTCGACGCAAGTTATCAGCGTCCTTTCTGAAGAAGATATCGCGCGCACTGGCGAAAGCGATATTGCAGGTGCACTTGGCCGCGTGTCAGGATTGGCTGTGGTTGGCGATGGCCGCGTCTTTGTACGCGGTCTGGGTGATAGATACTCGCTCGCGCTTTTGAACGGGTTGCCACTGCCCAGCCCCGAACCTTTGAGCCGCGTTGTTCCGCTCGATATTTTCCCAACCAATGTCGTGGCCTCTTCGCTTGTTCAAAAGACCTATTCTGCCAATTATCCTGGTGAATTTGGTGGAGGCGTGATCAATCTAACCACCAAAGCTGTTCCGGTTGAGGATTTCCTCTCTGTCAGCTTCAGCGCCAGCGGCGACACTGAGACCACATTTGAAAATGGTCTCACCTATTTCGGATCAGATCTTGATTCGTTCGGCTTTGACACCGGACGGCGCGATATTCCCACGAACCTTCAAGCTTTTCTCGACAGCGGCGAGAGGATCGGAACAATCGACATTGCGACCGCGGAAGGCATTGCCGGAGAGCTGTTCCCCACCAATCTCGTCACTTTGCAGCGCGTTAGCGACCAGCGCCCGAACTTCTCAGGCTCGGTCACCGGCGGCGCGTCGATAGAACTGGGCGATGACACCTTCCTCGGCATTCTTGCGACCGCTTCGCTAAAGAACAGCCTTCGCAATCGCTCTGTCCTGTCACAAAGCGGCAGCAGCGACCTTTCAGAAGTGTTCGATACCAGCACCACGTTCATCACCGATGAAAGCGCCCTGTTTAACGCTCTGCTCGGCTTTGGGCTGGACTTTGGCCCGCACACTGCGCGCTGGACCAATCTCTATATCCGCGACACCTTGAAAACCGCGCGGCTGGAAGAAGCCTTTGATCCCTTCCCCGGCCTCAACGGCTTTGATTTCATCAATCAGCAAACCGCTTTCTTCGAACGACAGCTAATCGACACGCAACTGGTCACCGAGCTTGATTTCAACAACATCAAATTCGATTTCCGAGCAGGCTATGCGCGCACCGATCGCGAGGCGCCATTTAACACCAATTTCAGCTACACTCGCACCAACATCCCGGCGAGCCCGTTTGGCGATCTGTTTGTTGCGTATTTCAACCAGCTTTCCGATGCGGGTATTTCAACCGTCTCCTTTGATGACTTGCAGGAAGAAAACTACTTTGTCAGTGGCGATCTTTCTTATGCTGTGACCGACAGTCTCGAAGTGACCATTGGCGGGGCCTACACAGATGTTGACCGTCGATCCTCCAGCCGCGAATTTCGTCCCTTCATCAATCCGGATTTCAGCGATCCTGCGCTGGTCGATCTGGATGAAACCGCCGCTACCTCGCTTGGCCTGCGCCGCCCAGGAGACATCCTAAACGATGCAACGCTTGCCGGGTTCAATGTAACTTTGACAGAAGCAAACCCGTTCCCAGTCTTCGATGCCGCGCTTGAAATTCAGGCGGGCTATGGTCTGTTTCGATGGACCGCGACTGACACTTTGAGCATTGAGGCTGGTGTGCGTTACGAAGATGCAACGCAGACGGTTGATCTTGACCAGAGTGTGTTCATCACTCCTATTGCTGGCGCAACAGCCACCAATCTTGGCAATGACTATTTTCTACCCGGCGGCACGATCACTTACACACCTATCGACAGCCTGCAATTGCGCCTTTCCGCTTCTCAGACGATTGCGCGTCCGCAATTTCGTGAGCTTGTCGAGCAGACCTATTTCGATCCCGATTCCAACCGCCGTTTCCGCGGCAACCCGTTCCTGACAGACAGCGAGCTCGTGAATCTCGAAGGGCGCGCTGAATATTACATAGACGGGACCAATCGAATAAGCCTTGCAGGGTTCTACAAGGAAATCGACAACCCTATTGAGAACACGCTTGTCTCTGCATCTGGCCAGATCCTGACCAGCTTTGCCAACGCGCCTTCGGCCGAATTGTACGGTGCCGAAGTCGATTTCGTCTACGGCATCGACCTTTATGGCCTTGGCGGCAGCTTTTTTGAAACCAAACAAATTCTGCTGCTTGCCAACTACACCTACACGCAATCCTCGCTTTCAGTCGGCGAAGGCGACATCGCGCCTGTACCGGGCAACGAACAACAGGCAGCCAACCAATTGTTCGACAATGGTGCACCTTTGGTCGGCCAATCAGACCATGTCGCCAATGTTTCAATCGGGCTTGAGGACACGGAAAAAACCCAACAGGTCACTTTCCTTGTGAACTATGCGAGCGAACGTGTGACACTGCGCGGCGGGGCTTTGCCTGATGTGGTTGAAGCACCCGGTATCACGCTTGATTTTGTCGCCCGGTCGGACGTGTCGCTGGGCGGTGTTCCAATGGAAGTATCCTTCGAAGTGCGTAATATAACGGGCCGTGACAATTTCGAATTTCAGGAACTCAATGGCAACCGGATCGAAATCAACACTTTCGATGTTGGCACCTCTTTCTCAATCGGGTTGAAAGCGGAATTCTGATGGTGTGGGCGTACGCGGACTCAACCGCGCACGCTCACCTGATCCATACCGGGAAGCCCCATTGCCATGCCGGTGGGGAATTTGGGGCGATAGGCCGTTTCCAGAGGTTCGATTTCCTCTTCTGTAAGCTCAATATCAAGCGCCGCCACCGCATCTTCCAAGTGGTGCGGTTTGCTGGCCCCGATAATGGGCGCGGCAACGCCTGGCTTGGTGAAATGCCATGCAAGAGCAAGGCTTGCCATGGCATCGCCGCGCTCCTTGGACAGCGCCTCAAGCGCATTGATGACAGCGTTATCGGCTTCATCTTCGGGGTAGATCACTTTGCCAAAGCCATCGGTTTTGCTGCGCACTGTTTCTTCACCCACAGGACGCGCAAGCCGGCCACGAGCGAGCGGGCTCCAGGGAATCACGCCGACATTCTGGTCTTCGCATAAGGGCAGCATTTCGCGCTCCTCTTCGCGGTAAAGAAGGTTCAATTGGTTCTGCATGGAGATAAACCGCACCCAACCGTTCGCGCGCGCGGTCTCCTGCGCTTTGGCAAACTGCCACGCATACATGGACGATGCCCCGATATAGCGCGCTTTACCCGCCTTCACGATGTCATGCAGCGCCTCCATCGTCTCTTCAATTGGTGTTGCATCATCCCAGCGGTGGATCTGGAACAGGTCGACATAATCCATTCCAAGCCGCGTCAAGCTATCGTCGATCGCCTGCATCAAAGCTTTGCGCGAAAGCCCGCCCGTATTCGGAGCGTTGCGCCACGGGATATAGGCCTTGGTCGCCACGACAATCTCATCGCGAATGGCCATCTCTGAAAGAAGCTTGCCCGTGATCTCTTCCGATGTCCCACCTGCATAGCCATTGGCCGTATCGAAGAAATTGATCCCGGCTTCCAAAGCTTGGCGAAAGAACGGGCGGCTCTCACCCTCATCAAGCAGCCAATCACCATGCCAGCCTTTGGTCTTGTCGCCATAGGTCATGCACCCAAGACACAGGCGCGAGACAGACAGGCCGGACCTGCCGAGACGGGTGAACTGCATATCTGTCTCCTAAGAAAGCGTCAGGCCGCCATCGACCACAAGCGTTTGCCCGGTCATATAAGCAGATAATGGCGAGGCGAGAAACAAAGCCGCGCCAGCCATATCTTCTGGAGTGCCAACCCGGCGAAGCGGGATGGAGCGCAAGGTCGCCTCCAACCGTTCGGGATGCTCGGTGGTGACGGATGTCAATTTGGTCGGGACTAGCCCCGGCGCGATGCCGTTCACCCGGATACCGTCCCGCGCCCAGGCCTCACCCAAAGTCTTCACAAGGCCAACAGCACCATGTTTGGAAGCCGCATAGGCGGGTGTGCCCATGGTCGATTTAAAGCCTGCAACCGAGGATATTACAATCATAGTACCGACCGTGCCAGCCAACCCTGGATGAAAGGCCCGTGCGACATCCATGACCGAGTTTAAGTTGACATCGACAACATCGTCCCAGCCCTTGCGATTAAACTCCTCGCGACCATAGCGCACCGTGCCTTGGCACTGGATGATGACATCGGGAGCGGGCACCGCGGCAGCCAAAGCGTCAGCAGCCTCGCGGTCCGTCACGTCGAGCCGGTGATAGGTGAGCCCGGTAAAGTCGCTATCCTCAGCTTCGAGGTAGTCGCCGCTATCGGGCCGCGTGCCGGTGACAATGACTTCGGCCCCGCGAGAGCGAAACCCCTGCGCAATGCCATTACCAATCCCGCCCGACCCGCCAATGACGAGGACGCGTTTGCCGGTGAAGTCGAGGGGGTCAGTCATGGGAGAAGTCGAAAATATCGATCTCTTCCGCGTGCTCAATCGCGAGATAGTCCATCGCCATCGCCATTGCCCTTACCTCTTCCCAACCCTCTATACAGGATCGTGTATCCATACGCCAAAAATCCAAATCATGATCGATAGACTTTTGATGTAGATATTGATTGATATTCGAAATGATTTCTAGCTGCTCGGAGCTGAAGTGCTGCTTTTTGTTCTTCAGCTCCATCGCCGTGACTAGATCACCAAAATCCTCTGCCAGATCGTCTTTAGTCATGAGAGATAGACCGGCACTGTCGATGAATGCTTTCTGCTGCGCCTCAGAAGACGCGAAGACTTGCATCGCATCCCTGATTCTGCGCCAAGCTTCCTGTGGCACCTATCAAATCTCGCGGCTGATCACTTCCTTCATGATCTCGCTCGTTCCGCCATAGATGCGCTGCACGCGCGCATCGCGCCACAGGCGAGCGATGGCGTATTCGTTCATATAGCCCGCGCCGCCGTGCAATTGGAGGCAGGCATCGACCATTTCCCATTGCATTTCGGTGTGCCACAACTTGGCAGAGGACGCCTCGCCTGTGGTCAGTTCGCCTTTGAGGTGCCGCGAAATCGCCCAGTCGAGATGCGCCCAGCCCACTTGCAGCTTGGCAGCGAGGTCTGCGAGCGTGAATTTGGTGTTTTGAAATTCGAACACGGATTTGCCAAATGCCTTGCGATCTTTGGTGAACTTTACCGCTTCATCAAACGCGCGCTGCGAACCGCCCATTGCGGACACCGCGATAGAAAGGCGTTCTTGTGGCAGCTCTTCCATCAAGTGAATAAAGCCGCGGTTTTCGCCGCCCAGAATATTGGTCTTGGGAACGCGAACGTCCTGGAAAAACAGTTCTGAGGTATCGGCGGAGTGCTGGCCGATTTTGTCGAGATTGCGCCCGCGCTCAAAACCCGGCGTGTCAGCATCGACTAGGACGAGGCTTGTGCCTTTTGCGCCCGCGCTCGGATCGGTCTTTGCCACTACGATCACACAATCGGCGTTCTGGCCGTTGGTAATGTACGTTTTCGAACCATTGAGAAGCAAGTGATTGCCGTCCTCAACCGCTGTCGTCTTGATACCTTGCAAGTCAGATCCTGCACCCGGCTCCGTCATCGCGATCGCGGTTATAATATCGCCGGAAATCATGCCGGGGAGATATTTCTCCTTTTGCTCCGGCGAGCCGAGGCGCTCGAAATAGTTGACGGTGATATCGTTCTGGAGCGTGAATCCGGCGGACGATCCCATATAGGCGAGCTCTTCGGCCAGCACGCAGTTGAAGCCGAAATCGAGGCCAAGCCCCCCGTTTTCTTCGGCCACGGTGGGGCACAGCATGCCCGCATCGCCCAGCGCCTTCCAAGCCTCGCGCGGGACAATGCCCTCCTCTTCGTGGCTATCAAGGTAAGGCTCCATATGTTCCGCAAACACCTTGCGGACGGTTTCGCGAAACGCCTCATGGTCTTCGTTATAGGCGGTGCGGTGAGCAGTTTCGAGCATGTGTGGGAGATCCCTCTACCAGATGATTGATTTTCTGGAACGGAATGGACCGCATGTTTACGCGAACGTCAAGCGCGAAAGAGATTAGGAATGCTTGCGAAATTCGCAAACGCAAACCTTCAAAGCTCTCGTCGGCAGCGCTTCACCCCACAAAAGCACGTTCAATAACAAACTGGCCCGGCTTGTTGTTGGCGCCTTCTTCAAAGCCGCGCGCTTCCAGATCGGCGGCGTGATCTTTGATCATCGCCATTGATCCGCACAGCATCACGCGGTCCTCTTCAGGCACAAAGCGCTGTGGGCCTTTGGATTGTTCAAACAACCGGCCATCGTCAATAAGCGCTTGAATGCGGCCCTGCGTGCGGAAATCTTCGCGCGTGACTGTCGGCACATAAATGAACCGTTCGCGGTCTTCATCTTCCAGCAGCGGATCGCCTTCGAGTTTCGCTTCCATCAGTTCGCGGTAAGCCAGATCATTCACTTGCCGCACCGAATGCACGACAATAACCTCATGATACATCGCGTAAACCTCAGGATCGCGAGCCAGGCTGAGGAATGGGGCAAGGCCTGTGCCAGTGGACAGCATGAACAAGCGTTTGCCGGGAAGAAGCGCGTCCGTGACAAGCGTGCCAGTGGGCTTTTTGCCCAGATAGATAGGGTCGCCGACTTTGATATGTTGAAGACGCGAAGTGAGCGGGCCATCTTCGACCTTGATCGAGAGGAATTCCAATTCCTCATCATAGCTGGGCGAGGCGACCGAATAGGCGCGCAGCAGCGGTTTGCCATTCTCTTGTGGCAGACCAATCATCACAAATTCACCCGAACGAAACCGAAAGCTTGCCGGGCGAGTGATTTTCAACGTGAACAGCGACTCGTTCCAGTGGTGCACATACGTCACCGACTCAACGCTCAGCGCGGCGCTTTCGGTGAATTGGTCGCGATCGAGTACAGGTTGGTTCACGTTGATTAACCTCGGGTGGTGTGACAGATTTGAGCGCGCAAATGGACGTTCACGCGCAAAGCTTCAAGGTAGATTAGTGATAGAGTGGGAAAGCGGGGCTTCGCAGGGACCGTTCCTCAATTCCATCCCGCCCTATCGAAAATCTGGACCGCCTGCGTTTGATTCTTGCCCAATTCGGACAGGTTCAATTCGTCAGGTTTGAACTCGCCCAAGGCCTCAACTGCCGAATTGCCGTCAACTCCGATCACTGCCGGATATTCGCTATTGCCATCAGCAAAGTAACGCTGTGCGCTTTGGCTCGTCAGGTATTCAAGGAACAGGATCGCATTTTCGCGATTGGGAGCGGCTTTCACCAGCCCTGCCCCGCTCACATTGATATGCGTTCCTGTGCTGTCCTGATTGGGGAAGATCACGCCGATCTCATCAAGCAATCCGGCCTTCTCCTCATCGCCTGCAAACCGGGCGAGGTAATAGGTGTTGACGACAGAGATACCGCATTCGCCGCTCGCCACCGCTTCAATATTGGCAGTATCGTTGCCTTGTGGGGGGCGCTTGAAATTGGCGACAACGCCATTTGCCCAGCTTTGTGCATTCTGTGCGCCATCATGCGCGATAATGCTGGCAAGCAGCGATATATTGTAGATGTTTGATGAGGACCGCATGCAGATCTCACCTTTGAAAGCAGGATCCGCAAGGTCGGCGTAGTTAGCGAGCCCTTGCGGAGCGCCTGCCTCTTTGTTGTAAATGATCACGCGCGCGCGGGTCGAAAGGCCAAACCAAAGTCCATCTGGATGGCGCAGGTATTGCGGCAGGCGTTGCGACAAGACATCGCTTTCAATGGGTGCGAGTACGCCCGCTTCCTCCGCGCGCCACAGCCTTCCAGCATCGACAGTCACCAACAGATCAGCTTGTGAAAATTCGCCTTCGCTCACGATCCGTTCGATCAACTCATCCGCGCCGGATTCGAGCCGATTGACCTTGATCCCCGTTTCGCGTGTGAAATCTTCATACAGCGCCAAATCGGTATCGTAATGGCGCGAGGAATATATGTTGACCTCACCAGTGATTTCGACCGCTTCGCCATCTTCACCGGCCACGTCATCGGCATTCTGCGAGCAAGCTACGAGAGTTATGGCGCTAAGACCTGTAATAAATCCAGCGATGAATGTCTTTTTCATTGAGTGTCCTTGAATGGAGTACCCTTGAATGAGCACCCACTAATTGCGAATGACTTGCATTATTATTTTGTTTCGTGCAAGCCCTATCGCCTCGCAAAGGCTCTGAGACTGCGTACATCGGGTACCAGCCGGTAGCGTTGATCCGGTTCAATATCGACGCGGCTTTCGATCGAAATTTCGCCGCCCATTACATTGGTTAAAACCACGCGACTTGCGGCGCCCATTAAATGGCAATCCCGCACCAAAAGTCCCTTGGGATCTTCGGCTAGCCGCACTGCATCCGCATAGATTAGCAGGTCAAACGCATCATCGTCCGGTACATCGCCAGCAACACAATCAATTTCAAAGACCCCGAAATCGCACTCCACCCCGCCATGGTCTGAATGCCATCCGGTCACCTTTTGCGCACCACCAAAGATAGCGCCCACGCTGGGCGCAGCAGGCGCATCGTAAAGCATTGCAGGCGTACCAAATTGAACGATTCGACCTTTTTCCATGACCGCAATATTATCCGCAATATCCAGCGCTTCATCCGGATCATGGGTCACCAATAAAGTGGTGGTTTCACTGCTGCGCAAAAGCTTTCGGCAATCCCGGCGCAATTGCCTTCGCAGCACAATATCCACGCTGGCAAACGGTTCATCCATCAACAAAACAGGCGGCTGGGGTGCCATTGCACGGGCAAGCGCTGCGCGTTGTTGCTGACCACCTGACAGCTGGTGCGGATACCGTTGGCCAAGCCCTTCAAGTCCAACCCTACTCAGCCACAAATCAGCATCAGAACGCTGATCGCGCGGCAAACCAAAGGCAACATTCCTCGCCAATGTCATATGCGGAAACAAAGCGCCGTCCTGAAACATCAAGCCAACCGGACGCGCTTCGGGTGGACGACTGTGGTTTTCATCGGCAAGCATTTCGCCGCTGCAATAAATGCTGCCACGCTGGACACTCAACAGACCAGCTGCAAGGCCAAGCAAGGTTGACTTCCCGCAGCCCGACGCGCCAAGCAGGCACGTAATCTCTCCCGTGGGCGCTGTCAGTTCAATATCTTTCAGCGCAGCCACGTCACCGTAAGCATGGGCAATATGGCGAAATTCAAGCGACATGGTTTTGAAATGGCTTGTCCTGGGTGGCCTAAATGATGCGCCGCTTTAGGCAATGGGGCATAGCGGGGGCAAGCGACAATGGCACACGCGCGCAAATGCCGGGGAGGCCAAAAGGCGCTTTATCGCTCAAGCTGAACCGTTGGAACGTTGCAGCGCTAGTGATTGCAGCGCTTGCAGCGGTCCCGATTGTCGCAATTCTCTTCGCCGTGCCGTTGGGCAAAAGCGCTGCGATCAGCCATTTGATAGGCACAGTCCTGCCGCTTTATGTCGCGAACACAGCGGCGCTGATGGCGATAGCAGGCGGAATTGCGGTGGTGATTGGCACGGGCTGCGCGTGGCTAGTTAGCGCGGCAGATTTCCCCGGACGGCGTATTTTATCTTGGGCTCTGATCCTTCCGCTTGCCGTCCCTGCCTATATCTCGGCGTATATTTATGCTGATCTGCTCGATTTTTCTGGCCCAGTCCAAAGCGGGTTGCGCGCTCTTACAGGTTGGCGCGTGGGGGATTACAACTTCCTGCAAATCCGCTCGCTTTGGGGTGGAGGGATGATCCTTGGCCTTGTCCTATACCCGTATGTCTACTTGCTCGCGCGCGCCTCGTTTGCTGCCCAAAGCATCGCGCAGTTTCAAGCCGCCCGTTCATTGGGTGCAAGACCATGGAAAGCCTTTACCCGCATTGCGCTGCCCGGTGCGCGGCCCGCAATTGCGGGCGGATTGGCGCTCGTTCTGATGGAAACGCTCGCGGATTTTGGTGTCGCCGATTACTTCGCGATACCGACATTCAGCACGGGTATTTTCAGAAGCTGGCTCGCAATGGGCGACAAGCAGGCGGCCATGGGTTTGGCTGCAATGATGCTGGTGTTCGTGATCGCACTCGTCGCATTCGAAGCCATTACACGCAGTGGTCGCAGCGATAGCCGCGATGGGTTGCACGCAAAAGCGCATTCAGAACCTCTCGTCACGCTTTCCGCGACAGGCAAAGCATTCGCTGTCATCGCGTGCCTTTTACCAGTGCTATTGGGCTTCGTGATCCCGGCTTTGCACCTTGCAGGAATGGCGATGACAGATCCCGCTATCGCGGCGGCGCGCGATTTGAAAAGCTATGCAATGGGAAGCGCGTGGCTGGGCATAGCAAGCGCTTTGGTCTGCTGTGTTGCCGCCCTATTGCTGGTGTTTGCAAAGACCCGCTCGGATAGCGCTCTTACAAAAGGCGCGATCCGCCTCTCAACCTTGGGCTATGCTTTGCCGGGTGCCCTGCTAGCTGTGGGATTGCTCGCGCCATTGGGAGCGTTTGACCAAAGTCTCACGCGTGCCCTGCGCGATGGCACCTCTTATGCAGGCGGTCTGCTACTCACGGGAACAAGTTTGATCTTGATATATGCGCTTTCAGTGCGGTTTCTGACCGTCGCTTACAACGCAATGGACAGTGGGATGGCGAAAATCCCGCCAACATTGGACGCCGCGGCACGATCCTTGGGAGCGCCTCCTGGCCGAGTGCTCGCGCGGATTTATGTGCCGCTTTTGAGCCCTAGCCTCGCTGCTGCAGGAGCGCTTGTGCTGATCGATACACTGCGCGAACTTCCCGCAACGCTTATCCTGCGCCCGTTTAATCTGGAAACGCTGGCGACGCGCACCTATCGCCTCGCCAGTGATGAACGTCTGGCCGAAGCCTCAATCCCTGCATTCATCCTTCTGGCGGCAGGACTTTTGCCTGTGCTGCTGCTTAATCGAACTGGAAAAAGCTAACGCAAGGTCAAGTGTCAGGCGAAATTGTCACTAGTGCTTGTCCAAACGCAGTCAAACGTCCAAAAGGCAAAAGGAATGGCACGTTTTCCCTTTTCAGCGATCGTCGGACAGGACGAGATGAAGCAGGCTCTGCTCATTGCTGCGGTTGACCCCGGCATTGGCGGAGTAATGGTGTTTGGCGACCGGGGAACCGGCAAATCAACCGCCGCGCGCGCATTGGCTGGCTTGCTGCCGCCGATTACAGCGATCAAGGATTGTCAGTACGGCTGCTCGGCTGAAGACAAGGACCGCTATCCCGACGTTTGCGGCACGGGACCTTTGCGTAAACGGGCCGTGCCATTCATCGACATGCCTTTGGGCGCGACGGAGGATCGGGTAATCGGCTCGCTTGATCTGGAGCGAGCCTTGCGCTCGGGTGAAAAGGGCTTTGAGCCGGGATTGCTCGCAAAGGCGCATCGTGGGTTTCTTTATATTGATGAAATCAACCTCCTCGAAGATCACCTCGTCGATCTGCTTCTCGATGTGGCAGCATCGGGCGAGAACGTCGTCGAACGCGAAGGTCTATCGGTCCGCCACCCTGCAAAATTTGTATTGATCGGCAGTGGCAATCCCGAAGAGGGCGAATTGCGCCCGCAATTGCTCGACCGGTTTGGTTTATCGGTTGATGTGCGTACCCCGCCTGAGATCGAAACGCGCATTGCCATTATGAAGCGCGTTGCACAAAACGAGAGCGATCCTTCAGGCTTTGCCGAGCAATGGGCAGCTCAAGATACGAAAATCCTAAAGCAAATCGCGCGAGGTAAAACGAAACTTGCACAGCTTGAGCCGGGCGAAGACCTGCTGCGTGATTGCGCTGAGCTGTGCCTTGCCGTGGGTGCTGATGGCCTGCGCGGTGAACTCACGTTGATGCGGGCCGCGCGCGCCTTTGCCGCGCTTTCGAATGCGAAATCTGTACGGCGTGAGCATTTGGTCGCGATTGCCCCGCTTGCCTTGCGACACCGTTTGCGGCGCGATGTTCTGGATGAAACGGGGTCCACGGTGCGCATCACGCGCGCGCTCGATGAGTTGTTCGGATGAACGGGCCCGAGGCATCTGATCCAGTTGACGATGCTTTAATCGCTGCTCGCCTGTTTGCCGCCGCACCGCACCTGTTCGGCGGAATGATGCTGCGCGGCGCGGGTCCTTCAAGAGATGCGCTTGTCGATGCTCTAGCCAAAGCGATCGCGTGCCGGCGTCTGCCCGGCCATATTGACGATGCGCGGCTGATGGGCGGGATCGATATCGCAGCAAGTCTCGCCAGAGGAAAGCCTGTTGAGCAGGCAGGGTTATTGGCCGAAGCCAAAGGCGGCGCATTGGTGCTGCCCATGGCCGAGCGTTGCGAGGTTTCCCTTGCAGGGCGACTAGCGCAAGCATTGGATGCAGATGAGGCAGCGCTGATCCTGCTTGATGATGGCAGTGATGACGACGATGCGCCGCCTGCAAGCCTTACCGAAAGGCTGGCGTTTTCCTGCGATCTTTCGATGTCACGGCGATGGCAGCACGTTTCCCTTGCGCCGCCATCGGAATTGCCCTTGTCTGACGTTTCACCGCTCAGCTGTGATGCATTAGCAGCGCTCGCATCGACCGCTGCAGCGCTTGGGGTGAGCGGTATTCGCCCACTAGTCTTCGCAGGACACGCGGCGCGAGGCCATGCTGCACTTCACAAGCGCATCAATCCGATTGAAGCAGACCTTGCAGCTGCCGTTCGGCTGGTTCTCGCCCCTCGCGCTACACAGATTCCGCAGCCGCAAGACCAAGAGCAGCCCCCAGAACCGCCGCCGCCTTCTGAGAATCCGGGCGATGAGCCGAAAGACAACGACCAACAGCAAACAGATAGTCCGCTTGAAGACATGCTGGTTGAAGCGGCCCTTGCCTCGATCCCCGGTGATCTGCTGGCGCAGCTTGCACAGGGGAACGCGCCGCGTCGATCAAGCGGCAGCGGGTCCGGGCAGAAGAAGAAATCGGGCTTTCGCGGAAAACCTCTTGGTGCGCGTCCAGGAATGCCGCGTGGCGGCGCTAGGCTAGCTCTTATAGATACTCTACGCGCTGCTGTTCCGTGGCAGGAAGTGCGCCGACGTGAGGGCAATGCGGGCGCTTCCGCAATCCAAGTGCGCAAGGATGATTTACGCATTCGCCGCTTTGAAGAGAAATCTGCAAGGGTCACAATCTTTGCTGTCGATGCCTCGGGTTCGGCAGCTGCTGCTCGTCTTGCCGAAGCCAAGGGCGCAGTCGAATTGATGCTTTCTCAAGCTTACGTCACTCGTTCGGAAGTGGCGCTGGTCGCGTTTCGCGCAGAAACGGCTGAATTGCTGCTGCCGCCCACCCGTTCGCTGACGCGCGCAAGGCGGGCTTTGGCAGAATTGCCGGGAGGTGGCGGCACGCCTCTTGCCATGGGCTTGAACGCCGCGCGTGAAACCGCCGATGCCGTCATTGCACGCGGGCGCACGGCAAGCATCATCGTTCTGACCGATGGCCGCGCCAACATTGCCGCTGATGGCACACCGGGACGCAAACAGGCAGGCGAAGATGCTCAAGCTGCTGCCAAAGCCATCGCGCGAGCTGGAATTGAAGCGCTGGTGGTCGATATAGCCTCAAGGCCGGGCCGCGAAGGGCCTGACCTGGCTGAGGCGATGGGCGCGCGTTTCCTGGCTCTGCCCCGCGCCGACTCCAAAGCTCTCCATGCCGCCATAGATGCAGCCTCCCGTCCGAAACAGCCGGTATGAGCCGCCCTTTGTCATGGAACCGTGAAGGCCTGATTTGGCCGCATCGCGAGGTAAGCGAATTTGTCGATATTGGGCGCGCTAAATGGCATGTTCAGCGGATGGGTGATGCTGCAAAGCCTGCGCTCGTGCTGCTGCATGGCACGGGCTCTTCGGTGCATTCCTGGCGAACGCTCGCACCCATGCTGGCGCAAGATCACAGCGTTTTTGCGATGGATCTTCCGCGCCATGGCTTCACATCGGGACACGGGCCCGAACAGACATCCCTGCCCGCAATGGCAAACGTCATCGCCCGCCTGCTCGATACTCAAGGGGTCAAGCCGACCGCGATCATTGGCCATTCTGCAGGGGCTGCTCTGGCGCTCCAGCTTGCGCTTGATCATGAATATCGCGGCCCCATCATCGGGCTTGGCTCGGCACTTCGGCCTTTTCCTGGCCCGGCCGCACAAATATTCCCGGCAATTGCAAAAGTGCTGTTCGTCAATCCGCTGGTCCCACGCATATTCTCAGGCGCTGCATCCCTACCCGGCGAAGCAGAACGCTTCCTTGTTCGGTCCACTGGCTCTCAAATCGATCAAGAGGGGCTCGCCTGCTACGCTGAGCTTTTGCGCAATCCGCGTCACACAAAAGGCGCGCTTGCAATGATGGCGAATTGGGATTTGCCGACATTGCGCACGCGGATGAAGGAGATCGGTAATCCGGTTCACCTCATTCATTCTGATAAGGATAAAGCCATCCCGCTGGAATGGGCGCGGGAGGCGAATGAATGGCTGCCCCATTCCTCGCTCCAGGTGCTCGATGGTCTGGGGCACCTCGCGCATGAGGAAGACGCGGGCCGGGTCATGGCATTGATCGACCCGATTTTGAGCGAGAACGCAGTAGGCCGGAAGGTAAGCTCGTGAATTTTGGCTGGATTGAAATTGTTCTGTTCTACGGCTTCGCCATAGGCTTTGCCGTGTGGCAGTATTTTAAAACTGATAGAGAACTAAAAGCCAGTCGCGCCAAACGCCTTGAAGAAGAGGCAAAAGCCAAGATGCAATCGAAAGCGGATGGAGACACAGCCTCTTCCGATTGAAATCCCGTTTCCTCAATGGCCCCTATTTACGGGCTCTTGGCATTCGATAGGGCAGCATCCATTGCACGAGCCTTTTGCTAAAACGCTGCATATCGAGGCTTTCCTGCACCGCAATAACATCTTCACCTTCCAATTGTGAGGCAAGTTCAGAGCGCGCGTAGAAGGGTGTATCTTCCCAAGTTCTGCGCACTTCGGCAACGCCGATTTCTGATCGGGTTCGACGGTCAATGCGCCATCTGCTTTTAGGGAGCCCGGCGATGGGCGGCAGTTCTGTTTCTGTTGCAATAGCTTCAGCGTTGAAACGAATGGCGCTTGCAAACAAAGAGCCGTCAGTGCGCTCACCTTCATAGCAAACAATCGCACCCCGTTTCATGTGAGCGCGCGACCAGTGCCAGATGCGAAAGCCGTCCTCCAGGGGTTCAGACCCGCGATTGTGATCGAAATAGCCTTTGCCTTTCCAAGACATTCCAGGCTCTTTCATATCAACCTCAATGCGCGCACGCGGGGCCATGCAGTGCCAGACATGATGTTTGCCCTGATCGAGTGTGAACGAGGTGGGATTGAGCGCTTCGGGATGAACGCGCACTGTGCCAGAAACGCGCCGTCCGCCCGGAATAAACAGGCGTTTGTCGCGCTCTTCAATATCAATCTCAAGGCAATTGCCGTCCCAGCGCACGCCGCTTGGCCCGATCTGCAAGTTTGCCGCATCCCGCGTCACAGCTGTGGATGGACGCTCTGTCATAACCCAACGCTGATTAGGGCCATACATCGCAACATTGAGGCACGCATGGTTCAGTGGATCGCGGCGGCCTGATTTTTTGTAATAGGGCGAAAATACGCTCCCCAAAAAAGCAATAATCGTCAGCCCGTATTGCCCGTCATCGCTGATCGCATCGATGTACCACCAGGTGTAACCGCCCGGTGGAACCTCTTTGTCGAAGCGCGGTCCTGCACAAGAGTGTCCGCTGCCAGAATGCCGGACAAGGCGGCCATCGGGACGCCGGCGGAAGGGTGCGTCGCCCCGCCAGCGCAATACAGCCCCTTCATCCGAGTTCGAGGCCCCTGTCGCTGGAAAGAAGCGGCCCAACCGTGCGACGCCCTGCCGTAAAGCGCTCCGCCGCTCGCTGGGAAAAGCCTCTCCCACTCCTGCGGCGTCGCGAGCGAATGCTCCATCGGATCCTCCAGGGTGAGACCGCAGCGTTCCAAGCTCTTCCTCATGGCCTTTGTGCATTGGTCTCTCTCCTGTTGGGTGTATTCGTGAGTATCGCCATTGGCGGGCGCGTTGACGATGATTTGAAAGCGTTCAGGACCAACACCTGCATCGCTGCGTCCACCTGCTGGACCATGCGATGTGTGCGCAGCGCGGCGATCCATCGCGCAAAGGTATGCGGTGGGATCGCTGGGCGGTCTGCCATTCGCGATCTCGCGAAATTCGCGAGCGTAATCGGGTGAAAAGAACACGTTATGGTGCTGCAAAGGAAAGCCCGAAGTGTGGGCATGTCCGTACCAGACAAGCGCCGAAAGCGAGCGTTTCTTGCGCGGCAATGGTTCAACCGAAGGTTGAACAGCTTTGCCAAGATATCCAGCAGCAAGCGCTGATGGGTCTGAATTGGAAATGACCATGTCGGCAGCGATTTGATCGCCATTGGACAGTTCAATTCCGGCTGCCTTGCCGCCTTTTGTGAGGACGCGCGCAACCGACGCGCCATTGCGAATTGCAGCGCCTTTCCCTTCAGCAAGAGTACGCAAAGCCTGCGCCAAGGCATGAATGCCGCCATCAATCACCCAAACGCCGCGCGCCTCGGTATGCGCGATCAGCATCAAAGTGGCAGGCGCTTGATACGGAGAAGAGCCGCAATAGGTCGAATAACGGCCGAACAATTGTTGGAGACGCGGGTCAGGGAAGTGTTTGCCCAGAGCTTTCCAGTAATTGTCAAAAGGCCGCATGGCGAGCATCGCATCAAAACGCCAGATACCCATCCGCCACATCATCGGGAAAGGAGTGCTTGCCGATTTGCCGCGCAGGAACGGTTCATCAAGCACTTCGTAAATGCGCCGCGCTTCATGGCGAAAATTGCGAAAGCCTTGGGCGGCCTTTGCGCCTGCAAAGTCGCCGATTGCATCCTCGCTGCGAATGGGATCGGCGAACAAGTCCACACGCTCGTTCTCACTCCATGCATGACGAGCGATAACTTCAGCCTGATACACATCAACAAAATCTGAAAGCCGCGCACCACATTCACGGAAAATCCCGTCAAATACATCGCGCATGGTAAAAACGGTTGGCCCGCCAGCTACCTTGGCGCCGCCAACATCAACCTCACGCGCTTTGCCGCCAACCCAACTCTCTTTTTCGAATACGGTGACATCAAAGCCGCGCGCGGCGAGCAAAGCGGCGCTGGTGAGCCCGCCAATCCCTGCACCGATAATTGCGACTTTTTCGCTCACCGCTCCCATCTCCACCGGCATTTGACCGTCTATGAGTCGACATTATTATTGACCTTACGAGCGCATGTGTCCAATCTTTTAGACATATGAGATGTCAGTTCACTTAGAAATGAGTTCGGATCAACCTTTTAAAGTCCGCATGATTGCGCGCCGAAACCGGCTTTTCGGGCATCCGCGCTTTCAGTATTGGTGCGCACGTATTCCTGGGCTCAATCGCATCGCGAGAGCCCGGGCAGGCGCGATGTTCGATCTTGTTGTGGGTTTTTCCTATTATCAGGTTTTGCGCGCAGTGGTTGATGCCGAGTTGCTCAGCGTTCTTCGCGAAGGACCGCTCACCGCTGCTGAAATTGCTCCGCGTATTGATTTAAGCGAAGCGGCAACTCTGACGCTGCTTCGCGCGGCTCGCTCGGTAATGCTGTCCGAAGAAGCCCTGCCAGATCAATGGATGCTGGGCGAACAAGGCGCGGTGCTCGTCGATGATATGGGTACGCAGGCCATGGTGAGGCATCACCGCTTGCTTTATGCCGATGGCGCAGACCCACTGGCTTTGCTGAAGGCGGATCGCAAGGAGCCCACCCAGCTTTCCAATTATTGGTCCTATGCAGGCGCATTGCGTGGCACTGCCGAACGCGGCGAAGAAACCCACGAATACTCGCAATTGATGGCAACATCACAGAATTTCGTCGCAAATGAGGTACTTGCATCGTTTAAATTCCCGCAAACAGGCAGACATTTGGATGTTGGCGGCGGTCACGGTGCGTTTATTCGGCGTGTGGGTGATGAGTATTCGGATCTGCATTTTGGCCTGTTTGATTTGCCGGAAGTTGTGGAAAGCGGAGCGCGTGCCGCAGCAACGAGCTTGGGTGAGGCGCGTGTCACCGCTCATCCGGGCAACTTTTTTGAGGACGCGATCCCTGAAGGCTATGACCTCGTGTCACTGGTGCGCATCCTGCATGATCACGATGATGAACCCGCTCAACACCTGCTTGATAACATTCGCAAAAGTTTAAATCCCGGCGCACGCTTGATGATTGCCGAGCCGATGGCGCGCGTGCCCGGCGCCGAACCCATGGGAGAGGCATTCTTTGGCTTCTATTTATGGGCAATGGGCTCTGGCAGGCCCCGTAGCGAGGCCGAAATCACGACCATGCTCAAACGCGCAGGATTTTCACAAATTCGCTCTGTCGCGACCGCGCAACCAGTCATCGCGAGCATTATTGTCGCCCACGCCTGACATTAATGTGTCTCATTCGTTTGACACTTTGATGTGTCAGGCCTATCCAATCATTGGGATCGAAGGTTTTTCATTGCGTGAGTCGCAACAACGCGACGGGTCACAATGCAAAATGGGCATTATTGAAGGACACGTACCCTTGGACACACTGGCAGTCATTCTTGAGCAACCCGAGCGTCTTTCGCTCCGGGAGCTTGAGCTTGCGCCGGTTGGCCCGTCAGACGTTGTCGTTGATATCCAATGGAGCGGCATAAGCTCCGGAACTGAAAAGCTGCTGTGGACCGGCGCCATGCCGCAATTTCCCGGAATGGGTTACCCACTTGTTCCTGGATATGAGAGCATTGGCCGCGTGGTGAAAACCGGCGCTGATGTTCAAGGGCGGATGAATGATTGGGTGTTTGTGCCCGGAGCAAATTGCTACGAAGGGGCTCGCGGATTATTCGGCGGCACGGCAAGTCGTGTCGTTGTGCCCTCAGCGCGTGCTTTCCCCATTCCTGAACGCCTTGGCGAGGCTGGCGTCCTGTGCGCTTTGTCCGCTACTGCACTGCACGCTATCAATGGCGGCACTGCGCCAGACCTTATTATAGGGCACGGCGTATTGGGCCGTCTTCTTGCGCGCCTCACCATCGCTATGGGCGCTCCTGCTCCTGTGGTATGGGAAACGCAGGAAAACCGGCGCAACGGAGCGTTAGGCTATCATGTCATTGCGCCTGATGAAGATGCGCACCGCGATTACAAATCGATCTACGATGTCAGCGGCGATGCCAGCATTTTGGATGGCCTGATTGGGCGACTTGATAAAGGCGGCGAGATCACCCTTGCTGGCTTTTATTCTGACCGGATCGACTTCGCTTTTGCCCCCGCTTTTCAAGCCGAGGCACGCCTGCGCATTGCCGCAGAATGGCAGCCATCTGACCTCACTGCGATCCGCGCAATGATTGAATGCGATGAGCTTGACCTTCGCGGCCTCATTTCAACACGTCGCCCCGCTGTGCAAGCGGCCGATGCCTATCCGCAGGCTTTCAATGACCCTGACTGCCTCAAAATGATTCTCGATTGGAGTGACGCGCGATGAGTATGCTCGAAACGCAGGCCGAAAAGCTGCGCGAAGAAGCCGCCCACGAACCTGATCCCGTTCACACGGGAGAAATCGAGAGTGAGACGCAAGTTATTGCAATTTATGGTAAAGGTGGCTCTGGAAAGAGCTTTGCCCTTTCCAATCTCAGCTACATGATGGCGCAGCAGGGCAAACGTGTCTTGTTGATCGGCTGTGATCCAAAGTCAGACACAACGAGCTTGCTGTTTGGCGGCAAGAGCTGCCCGACCATCATCGAGACCTCTTCCAAGAAAAAACTCGCCGGCGAAGAAGTTACAATCGAAGACGTGTGCTTCCAGCGTGATGGTGTTTTCGCCATGGAGCTGGGCGGCCCAGAAGTCGGGCGCGGTTGCGGTGGTCGCGGGATTATTCATGGCTTTGAGCTGCTTGAAAAGCTAGGCTTCCACGAATGGGGCTTTGACTATGTCCTGCTCGACTTCCTAGGCGATGTCGTATGCGGCGGGTTCGGCCTGCCGATCGCGCGCGACATGTGCCAAAAAGTGATCGTTGTCGGTTCGAATGATCTCCAGTCGCTCTACGTTGCCAACAATGTCTGCCACGCGGTTGAATACTTCCGCAAAATGGGCGGCAATGTCGGTGTTGCTGGCATGATCGTGAACAAGGACGACGGAACAGGCGAAGCGCAAGCGTTTGCTAAGGCGGTCGATATTCCGGTTTTAACCGCCATTCCGGCGGACGAAGATATTCGCCGAAAATCGGCAAACTATCAAATTATTGGAAAGCCAGGTGGCGAATGGGCCGGGCTGTTTGAACAGCTAGCCACAAACGTCGCAGAGGCGCCGCCGCGTCAACCCTCTCCCCTCGACCAGGATGGCCTGCTCAACCTGTTTTCTCCCGAAGATACGGGCAGAAATGTAGAGCTGATCCCGGCTACCCAGGCCGATATGCGCGGCGGAATTTTTGAAGAAAAACCATCACTTGAAGTGATCTACGACGAGGTTTGATGACCGATTTACCCGCCTCAAACGCGAAACGCAGCCCTGACACGCTCGATGTGAGCGATGCTGGGAAGGCTGCATCTGGCGCGTGCTCCAGTAAGAAGACGATGCTGGACGCTGCGCGTGAAGCGGGCAAGAGTGACATCCTCGATCAATATGCAGCCGATTATCCGGTCGATCCGGAGCGTGGGCCCCATGATCAACCGCAATCGATGTGCCCGGCCTTTGGGTCGCTCCGGGTAGGCCTTCGTATGAAGCGCACAGCAACCGTCCTATCGGGTTCGGCATGCTGCGTTTACGGGCTCACTTTCACCTCGCATTTTTACGGCGCTCGGCGGACCGTGGGTTACGTGCCGTTCTCCTCCGAAACACTTGTCACTGGCAAGCTGTTTGAAGACATTAAAGAAGCGGTTGAAGACCTCGCAGATCCGGAGCTGTACGACACAATTGTCGTAACAAATCTGTGTGTTCCCACGGCAAGCGGTGTGCCGCTGCGTTTACTGCCAGATCAGATCGACGGCGTGCGCATAATCGGTATTGATGTTCCGGGATTTGGGATCCCTACCCACGCCGAAGCGAAAGACGTGCTCGCCGGTGCGATGCTGAAATATGCACGCGAAGAAGTGGCGAGCGGACCTGTTGCTGCTCCCAAAGAGCGTTCTCAAAGGCCTTCTATTACTCTGCTTGGTGAGATGTTCCCGGCTGATCCTGTGGTCATAGGGCAGATGCTTGAACCACTTGGCCTTTCTGCTGGACCAGTTGTGCCAACGCGCGAATGGCGAGAATTGTATTCTGCGCTTGATTGCGCAGCTGTTGCGGCAATCCACCCGTTCTACACTGCCAGTATTCGCGAATTTGAACATGCTGGACGCCCGATCATTGGCTCTGCGCCTGTTGGCGCTGATGGCACGGCGGCATGGCTGCAATCCATCGGCGACACGCTCGGCCTTGCTCAAGACAAGGTCGATAGCGTCAAGGATGCAATGATAGGTGCTTGCAAAGGCGCTTTGGCGCAAATGCCGATCAAGGGCCGGATCACAGTTTCGGGCTATGAAGGATCAGAATTGCTGGTCGCTCGCCTGCTCATCGAAAGCGGCGCAGATGTCCCCTATGTCGGCAGCGCTTGCCCTCGCACCAAATGGTCTGACGCTGACCGCGAATGGTTAGAGGCACGCGGCGTCCACGTGAATTTCCGCGCAAGCCTCGAAGAAGATATTGCGGCGGTTGAAGAATACGGGCCTGATCTGGCTATTGGCACCACACCGGTGGTGCAGCACGCGAAGGCAAAAGCCATTCCTTCGCTTTATTTCACCAACCTTATCTCGGCTCGCCCCCTTATGGGACCAGCTGGAGCCGGGAGCCTCGCGCAGGTCGTTAATACGGCCATATCGAATAAGGATCGGTTCGATAAAATGCGCGAATTTTTCAAAGGCGTCGGCACCGATCATGCGGCCGGCGTGTGGGAAGATTTGCCTGTGGATCGGCCCAAATTCCGCAAGAAATACGCAGCCTTGAACGAAGCGGCGCGTAAAGCGACTGAGGCGGTGGGCACATGAGCCTGGTTCTCGATCATGATCGCGCAGGCGGCTATTGGGGTGCGACTTATGTCTTCACCGCAGTCAAAGGCCTGCAAGTCATCATTGATGGCCCGGTTGGTTGCGAAAACCTGCCCGTGACCTCAGTGCTTCATTACACAGACGCCCTTCCCCCGCACGAATTGCCAATTGTGGTAACAGGTTTGGGCGAAGAAGAACTTGGCAAGACAGGCACTGAGGGCGCGATGAAACGCGCTTGGAAAACGCTTGATCCGGAATTGCCGGCTGTGGTTGTAACAGGATCCATTGCCGAAATGATCGGCGGCGGCGTGACGCCCGAGGGCACCAATATCAAACGCTTCTTGCCGCGCACTATTGATGAAGATCAATGGGAATCAGCAGACCGCGCGCTGACTTGGCTTTGGACTGAATTTGGACCCAAAAAAGCGGTCAAACCACGGCCACGCAAAGACGGTGAAAAGCCCATCGTCAATATCATCGGCCCCTCATACGGCATGTTTAACACGCCATCTGATCTTGCAGAAATCCGTCGTCTTGTCGAAGGGATCGGAGCTGAGATTGGCGTGGTGTTCCCGCTTGGCTGCCACCTTGCTGATATTCGTCAACTTGGCACAGCGGATGCCAATGTCTGTGTGTACCGCGAATTTGGCCGCAATCTGTGCGAGACTTTGGAACGACCTTATTTTCAGGCGCCAATCGGCCTATCATCTACGACGAAATTCCTTCGCGCATTAGGCGAGGAACTGGATCTTGATCCAGAGCCCTTTATCGAGCGCGAAAAGCACACCACGATCAAGCCTTTGTGGGACCTGTGGCGCTCTGTGACGCAGGACTTCTTCGGCACAGCAAGCTTTGGCATTGTCGCAAATGAGACCTATGCGCGCGGCATCAGGAACTTCCTCGAAGGCGATATGGGCCTCCCATGCGCATTCGATTTTGCGCGTTGCGCCGGCGCAAAGACTGCAAATGACAAGGTGCGCGAAGCAATCCACGCAAGCCCGCCTTTGGTCGTGTTTGGCTCCTACAATGAACGGATGTACCTTGCCGAAACAGGTCAGGGCTTTGGACCGCAAAGCCAGTTTATCCCAGCAAGTTTTCCGGGTGCTGCGATCCGCCGCCACACTGGCACGCCCTTCATGGGATATGCAGGCGCGACCTACTTAGTACAAGAAGTGTGCAATGCACTGTTTGATGCGCTGTTCCACATCCTGCCGCTCGGCACCGATATGGATAAAGGCGATGCGACGCCGGTTCGTTCCGAAGCGGAAGTGACATGGACGCAAGATGCCAAAGCGTTGCTGGATCAATTGGTAGAAGCGCAGCCTGTATTGGTGCGGATTTCTGCTGCCAAGCGCATGCGCGATGCTGCTGAAACAGTTGCGCGTCAAAAAGGTCAGACCGAAGTGACGTCGGATTGCCTGGCGGCTTTTGCCAAGAAACAGACAAAAACACAGCTGACGGCCAACACAACGCAGCTTGAAGGAGAGACAGCATGACATGTGCTCTCACCGCGCGCGATTTTGGCTATCACTTCGCACCGCAATCCGGTGCCGTACAGTTTAATCAGACGAGTTTGCCTGGGGATCGGGCACATCCAATCCACGTGGGGGATCACGCGGGGATGTCGACCGGGGGCTTTTTTGCCCTCACTCCAACAGCAAAAACGGAGATTATCAATGAATGATCCGGAACGCGTCGGGGTTCACCTGACGTCAGAAGAAGCGCAAGAAATCCATAAAGGTTTCATGGGCACTTTTGGCCTCTACGTGGCCATCGCGCTTGTCGCACACGCTCTAGTGTATTTCGATAAGCCCTGGTTCCCACTCTGATCAGCGCTTTTTTGCATCGTGAATTGCGGGCCCTGGCCCGTCTCCCGATGCAGACAAGTATCTGACAATTTTAAAGGAATTTTCTCATGTGGAGAATTTGGTTCTATTTCGATATCCGCCGAGCATTGGTGGGTCTGCATGTCGCACTCGCTGTGCTGGCATTCACCATCCACTTCATCCTGCTCAGCACGGATAAGTACAACTGGCTGGACGATTCCCAAATCAAGGGAGCGGGTCCTGCAACAACTGCTGTAGTTGAATCGTCGGAAACCCCGACACTCGGCTAACGCAGTCCGCAAAGTGAGGGGGCAGGTTCGCCTGCCTGCCTCCTAACACTTGGCTTCAAATTTCTAATACCCGCCTGTGCGGCGGGAAGGATGGACCTATGGCGCTCCTTAGTTTTGAGCGGAAATACCGCGTGCGCGGTGGCACATTGATCGGCGGCGACCTTTTTGATTTCTGGGTTGGCCCGTTTTATGTCGGCTTCTTCGGGGTGACGACGGCCATCAGCGCTCTTCTTGGCACAATGCTGATCTTCGCAGCAGCCGCAGAAGGCCCCACATTAAACCCCTGGCTGATTGATATTCAGCCGCCACCTATTGACGCTGGTTTGGCTATCGCCCCGATGAGCGAGGGCGGATATTGGCAGGTCATCACGGTCTGCGCGTGCATTGCCTTTATCTCTTGGGCACTCAGGCAAGTTGAGATCAGCCGCAAGCTGGGCATGAGCTATCACATCCCAATCGCATTTTCCTTCGCTGTCTTTGCGTTTATCACATTGAACGTTATCCGGCCTTTCTGGATGGGCGCATGGGGACATGCTTTCCCATACGGAATCTGGTCGCACCTCGATTGGGTTTCGAACACCGGGTATATGTTTGTGAATTTCCACTACAATCCGGTCCATATGCTGGCGATCACGTTCTTCTTTACGAACTGTCTCGCGCTTGCGCTGCATGGCGGTTTGGTACTTTCGGCTGTCAATCCATCTGATGGAACCGACGTGAAAACGCCGGAATATGAAGACACCTATTTCCGCGATTTCATCGGCTATTCGGTCGGTACGCTCGGGATTCACCGCGTGGGCATGTTCCTTGCCATCAATGCGGCGTTCTGGAGCGCTATCTGCATCGTCATTTCCGGCACATTGGTGACGGGAAGCTGGGTCGATTGGTGGGATTGGTGGAAAGAAATCCCGGTCTGGTCGTGAGGAGCAACTGAACAATGGCTACATATCAAAACATCTTCACCCAGATTCAGGTAAAGGCCGCCCCAGAAATGGGCGTGCCACACCTCGATGGCAGTGAACCGCGCATTGCGATGACCGGTTACAGCTATTGGATGGGAAAATTCGGACAGGCCCAGCTTGGCCCGATTTACCTTGGATGGCTGGGCATGATCTCGCTCGCATTTGGCGCAGCGGCGATCACCATTATCGGTCTCAATATGGCCGCTAGCGTAGGCTGGAGCCCGCAAGGGTTTATGCGCGAGTTTTTCTGGCTTTCACTTAATCCTCCAGGACCTGAATATGGCTTTAGCCCCTTCGTTCCTTTGAATGAGGGCGGTTGGTTCATCATGACTGGCGCTTTCCTGACCATATCGGTGCTGTGCTGGTTGGCGCGGACCTATTACCGGGCGAAAGCTCTGGGCATGGGACTGCACATATTCTGGGCGTTTGCTTCTGCTATTTGGCTGTTTGCGGTGCTGGGCTTTATCCGGCCGCTCCTGTTGGGCAGCTGGGCCGAAGCGGTGCCATACGGCATATTCCCGCACCTTGATTGGACGAACAATTTCTCGCTGATTTACGGCAACTTGTTCTACAATCCCTTCCACGCGCTTTCGATTGTGTTCCTATATGGCTCAGCTGTTCTGTTCGCCATGCACGGCGCAACGATCCTCGCTGTGGGCCGTTATGGTGGCGAACGTGAGATCGAACAGATCACTGATCGCGGTACAGCGTCTGAGCGCGCCGGACTGTTCTGGCGCTGGACTATGGGCTTTAACGCTACGATGGAATCGATCCACCGCTGGGCATGGTGGTTTGCAGTGCTGACAACGCTAACTGGTGGCATTGGCATCCTGCTTACAGGTACCGTGGTCGACAACTGGTATGTCTGGGCGCAGGAACATTACTACGCGCCCAAGTAACCAGTATTTTTCCGAATGCTGGCCCTTGTGGCCATGGGGTCGATGCGGATCTTCCCCAGAGCCATGATAAAGGGTCATCCCCGGAGCCCGGCTTCTCTTTACTGAGTGGCCGGGCTTTTCTTTTGGCATCAAGGCAATGCCGAATTGCCCTCTACAGTCCCAAACGAGAAACAGCGGCTAAAATGCCTGATTCTGCTTCCCTACTTGCTAATTTGCGCGCCAGGTAGAGTGCGGTCTGATCCTGAAGGGCATGCTCACGAGGCCGGGCACTCGATCAAGGGTCGAGCTCAGGGCATGTCTCAATTCAAAAATATGATATTCGCGATGTTTGGCACTTCTTTTCATCGCAAGGTGCACCTTAGCCTTTGCCAGGACAAAAAGAGGCACGGTCCCGAGCAAGCGCCTTTTCCGGGAATTCTGCGACTTTTTTACAAGTCCCGACAGGCACACTATTGCTTGTGCAGATAAAGGAAAGGCTCCCTTTGTCTTGCTCTGCATATGGGAATTTCGCACAATTCAGGGAACGCATCTTTCGGCCATCAATGCACCCCACTCTGAAATGCGATGGTTGAATTTCTGAAGGAGTGAGCGGCATGGTGCATCAAGCCGCCTCGCGTCCACTTTCAGGGCGCCGGCAATGGCGAATGAAGGGTGCACATGAAAAGCGAAAGCAGACAATCGGATCGCGATGTAGCGCTCAATTCTGCTTGGTCGTCCGCCCACGCAAATCTATAATATGGAGCGGCAAGGAAAGCGCCAGAGGCAGCGCGATCCAGTACCATGAAGCATCCACCAATGCAGCCCGCAAGCCTAGCACGATCAATGCCGCGGTACCTATAAGGGAGAAAATCGGCTTCCAATCCCAGCACCTTGTGCGCAAGATCAATGCCTCGAAGAAAAGCACGAGCAAGATAAGATCAGCCGCATGCCCTCGCACAAAAAGCCAAGTGATGGCTTGCTCAGGCATGATATTGAAGACTCAATTTGGAACATCCGGTTGCCGCGCCAAACGCGCCAGCGATCACCCCAACAAACCTATCAACCAAAGGGGCCGTTCAATTCAACAATAGCCCAATTCAGCCCTGCGGCCACACTTACCCAGGCAAGGTAAGGCACAAGAGCAAGGCTTGCGGTACGAGAATAGCGACCGCAATAGACCATAAGGCCGATGATCGACAGCCACAGCACAGCCACTTCTATCATGGCCCAGTCGGGACGCTGAAGGCGGAAGAAAAGCAAGCTCCACACAACGTTTAGCCCGCCATTGATTGCGAACAGCGTGATGACATGCTGAGCCACCTTAGCATTGGGGGCCGCTCGCCATGCCGTGATACCAGAAACAGTGATGAGTGCGAAAACCGCTGTCCAGATCATCCCAAAGATAGGATCAGGCGGTGTCCATGATGGCTTTGCCAGAGCCTGATACCATGGTCCAATATCGGTCATGCTCGCACCCAACGCCGCCACGAAAAGTGCAGCGATGGCCGCCAGAACGATCGGGATTACCCGCGTTGCTCTTACTGCTACTTGCATCAGCGTGTCGCCTCTCTCAACCCGAGTAAATGGGCTGTATCTTTCAGGAATATTTTCACATGCGCCATCGGTTTGGACCGCACGAGCTTTTTATTCATATAAGCTTGCCATGTGAGCTGCTGAACGTCCTTATCGTCGCACATCGTCACAAAGCGCTCGCGCCTTTTATCGCTGGAATACCAGAAATACTGCATCATGCCGAGGATCCAGAAGACCCGGCCGTGATCTTTCATGAAGCGCTTGCGTGCTGATTTTAGCGCTTTTGCTTCGCCGGTTTTCAGAAATTCACTTGCTGCATCGGCAACATAGCGACCGCCTGTCATGGCGTAGTAAATTCCCTCTCCCGACGCAGGCGCAACAATCCCAGCAGCATCTCCAGCGACAATGACATCGCGGCCATTGTCCCATTTTTTTAGCGGCTTCAGCGGTATCGGTGCGCCTTCGCGGCGAACTGTTTCGCAACGCGAAAGACCAAGATCATCGCGCATGTTCGAAACAGCACCGCGAAGCGAAAAGCCCTTATTCGCGCTGCCCACGCCAATGCTTGCTGTGTCGCCATGCGGGAAAACCCAGGCGTAGAAATCGGGTGACAGGCGGCCTTGATAGAACACATCGCAGCGCGCACTGTCGAACTCTTCAGTGTCATTGTCAGGCGACTTTATGATTTCATGATAGGCAAAGACACATTTAACGCGCTCTGCATCCGGCAAGCTTTGTTTAGCCACGGATGAACGTGCACCATCAGCGCCAATAATGCAGCGGGCACGAATGCTTTCGATCTCGCCGCCGCGCTGCCTGCGGAAAGTGATGATGGGATGCGGGCTATCATCACGCTTGATCTTTTCGAATGTTGCCGCAAGCCTCTCCGCGCCTGACATGCGGGCGCGTTCGCGAAGCCATTCGTCAAATTCATCCCGATCCACCATACCGACATAGCCAATCTCACCCACAGGCATATCGACCGCTCGCCCTGATGGCGCGATCATGCGGGCAGAGCGAGCACGCGCAACCAATAGGCTTTGCGGGACGTCAAAATCCGCAAGCATACGGGGCGGCACAGCGCCACCGCATGGTTTGATCCGCCCTCCCCGCTCCATCAGCAAAACAGAGTGACCGGCCAGTGCCAAATCAGTCGCGGCGATAGCACCAGCCGGCCCGCCGCCTATTACGACGGCATCATAAATTCTGTTTGTCATGCGAAAACCTCCGCTTCGGGATCAGATTGGATTGAGTGGGTTGATTGCGTTCTTCGGACAGGCGCAGAGATCAGCAGCGCAAGCATAGCGGCCGCCAGGAACAGCATGCCTTCAAACGCAAAGACGATCTGGTAGGCGCGGCCCACATCGCCGAGCACAAAGAGCGCGACATCACGACCTGCAGCGCCGAGCAAACCGGCAAAACCAAAAGCAATGGCTTGGCTTGCGCCCCACACGCCCATGCGCACGCCTTCGCGAGTTTTCTCACCCGCGCCAGCAAGCCCCATCATCGCGCCAATCGCGGCAACCGCGAACACGCCGTTGCAAAAACCAAGGAACAAGACATTGGCCGTCAGCGGCCAGCCAGGCCCGATACCCGCGCCCACTGCAAGCCCTGCAAGGCCAATTGCCGAACCCACGCATCCGCTGACAATCCAGAACCGCAGATCGCTGGGCAGGCGCGCCTGAAATGCGCTGCCACCAATGCCCGCGACAATCATCCCGACAAGTCCGCCTGCGTTAAGCATTCCGCCCAATTGTGTCGAATCTCCTGGCGCCATGCCGAAGATTTGTCCCGCAAATGGTTCCAGGATCAGATCCTGCATGTTGTATGCCATCATCGAGACGAAGATGAAAATGGTGAAGCGGCGCGCTGCACGTTCTGCAAATATTTCGCGGATGGCAGCGCGGAAATCGGGTACTTCTTCCGTCTTGCTCGTCTCTTCGAATGTGTAATGGCCGCTATCCAGCCGCCATGTGGCAATAACGGTTATCGCGATAGCAACAGCCGAAAGCGTAAACGCGACCTCGATCAATCGCTCGGGCGAGAATGGTTTGATCGCAGCGCCAACAGAGATAGCGGAAACGACGATCCCAGCGATCATCATGATCCATGTGAGCGCCGCAGCAGGCGCGCGTCGTTCAGGCGCAACGCTGGAGGCGAGCAGCGCGAGAGCCGATGTGCCTGCTGCGCCTACACCTGCTCCGATAATAGTGTAGCCAAGGATTGCGAGCACAAAAGCGGCAACGGTAGGCTCGGCCATCATCAAAGTTGCTTGAGTGGAAAGCAGAGCGCCGCCAGCCAGCGCGATCATTCCGCCGACAATCCAAGGCGTGCGGCTTTTGCCTTGGTCAGAGCCATGTCCCCACAAAGGTCTGCCCAATTGCACCGCGTAATGCCACGCAACGAGCCCTGCGGGGATTGCGGCAATCAGGCCGTACTCTACCACCATCAGGCGATTGAGAACCGTTGTCGCCATCATCACGATCGCACCAATGGAAGCTTGCACCAATCCAATGCGAGCAATTGCGAACCAGCTGAAACCTGCTGAAGCATTGGGAGGCATCGATAGCGAGGCCATCAGATATAACCGCCAAGGCCAAGAGCAGCCGCCAGCATCCCGAGAACGTAAAGAGTAACGCCGACACCATTATACCATGGGGCGTATCTAGCAGGATCACGCAAAAGCCTCGGCATTGCGGCGCATTGCGCAACCAGCACTCCAACGACAATCAGCGCCGAGATTGTGTAGCCCCAAACGCCAAGCAACGCGATGACCGCAATCTGTGAAAGGGCCATTGTCAGGCAAGCGAGCTTTGCTGCACCGCTTACGCCCATCGTCACTGGGAGAGACTTAAGGCCCGTCGCCCGGTCGCCTTCGACCGCCTTGAAATCATTCAAAGTCATGATGCCATGCGCACCGATGCTGTAGAGCGCGATAACGATCAGCACATGCATCGATGGCAATGCACCCAACATCACGGTGGCTCCGGTAAACCAGCTTAAACCTTCATAGGTGAAACCGACCACCGCAGGCCCCGTCCATCCGCTCGTTTTGAAGCGGAAAGGCGGTGCCGAATACCCCCATGCAAGAGCCAGCCCGACAAGACCGGCAATAAACACCAGCGGCCCCAGCGCCCACGCAACAGCAGCTGAAACCGCGGTTCCAATAAGAGCGATGTAAAGCCCCCATCGCCCTGCAATACGACCAGAAGGGATCGGGCGATCAGGTTCATTGATGGCATCAACATGGCGATCAAACCAGTCATTGACCGCCTGACTTGTCCCGCAGACCAATGGCCCAGCAAGCAGAATGCCTCCGGCCACAAACAACCAACGGCCATCCAGGCCCGCCCCGGAGGAGGCGGCACCGCACATAAATGCCCACATTGGAGGAAACCAGGTGATCGGGCGGAGCAATTGCACAACATCGCGAAGCGCCGGTAGGGGCGCAGCGCGAGTCGAAACAGCCTGCCTGTCCATTTTGTTAGACTAAGGATGACACTCCAAGGCGTCAAATGTTTTTGACACCTTTGCTTGAGGTAAATCCACTTTTGGGATTTTGGCGATTGCCCACTACCAGAAACCGGCGCCTTGCATGACACAATTTTCGCTGAGAATGAGGACACCAAGCCGTCATGAATGCATATTTTCGGAAAGAAATCGCCCGTCGTTTCGAACGCGCTTGCAAAAAATGCGCTATTCGTTTTCGCTGGTCAGATTGCCAAGGTCGTACCGATGCAATTTGGAATATAGGCTCTGGCGTGAAAGACCGAGAATTTCCGCAGCCGATGCGCGATTATCTGAAGTATAAGAAAGCGCTGCCTCTATGCACAAACGCTCAATCAAATCAGTGCTTTCTCGGACAATGTCTTTCAACGACATACGCCCAACCAGATCGGTAAGCTGTTCAACGGAGCGAGGCAGGTCTTGAGAACCAGGCGGCAAATCCCGCATTCGGCGACCGATAGGACGAATCACGAAAGCATAAAGCGGATCGTCACCGACGCTGCGCACAGCGGATAGCTCAACCGGCTCGCCATCAAGTTCATTGCCGGACCTTAGCACCGTGCTGACATTGCGAGCTGCGCCATGCTGATCTAGCTGACCTTCGATAAGATCGAGATCGATACCCGGCCTTCCAATGTTTTCAGACAGATGTTGACCGCGCAATTGATCGAAACTCGCGGCATTCACCAATTCAACAAAGGCATTGTTGGCGCTAACTATTTCAAGATTGCTATCAGCGATGACAAACGCATCTGGCATCTGATCGACAAGATCTGCAACTGGCGATGGCGCGCCCAGCGTACTGTCGCCTGAAGGAACCAGCCGCACGAGCAGATACTGCCCTCGATCTTGGGTAAATCCGGTCAGCGAAGCAGAAACCTCACGAGACCCCTTCGAAAGGGTAATGGGAGTCGGCCCAATAGATTCCGAAGCCAAAGCAGCTCCGACCAAAGCCTGAATCGGGTCGCGCGAAGCTTTATCCACCAAACTCAGAAACTTCTTGCCCGGCAAGCTCCCCAGCCGCGCGCCGACAAGGCTGTGCGCTGATGGATTTGCTTCGCGTATTCTCAGGCTCGATGCCTCAACAATAATCACCGGCTCAGCCGAAAGATCGAACAACATGCGATAACGTGATTCAAGCTGACGCATTCTCAAATAGTCACGCTCAAGTGATTGTTGCACTTGCAAAAGTCGCTGCTGAAGCTTGCCCGCTTCTCGCAAGTCACGGCCAAAAGCAATGTGGCGATCCCCACCATTGACGCTCAAGACAGTATAGCGAATTGGGACATCACCATTACGCGTGGGATGATTGACCTGCCGCCAATGCTGCACTTCGCCCCGGCGCGCCGCAGCCAGCATCTCCATGATTTTAGGCCGGCTTTCATCCGTAACCGTTTCGATCCAGTTTTCACCGGTCCAGTCTTCAAAATCAGGGAAGTCTTTCGGATCGAAAGCCGCATCCAATATTGTGCCAGTGTCATCAAGCACGAGCGTGACGTCACCTGCCACCATGGCAAGCTTCATTGCTGCATCGGAATCAAGGCCGTCGAACAGCCCGGAAGCTGCATCAAACTGATTTTTGCCTTCAATCGAGTGTTTGCGTGTGAGCATTCAGATATCAGCCTACCGCACAGTCAGTGGTTTGTGTCCGGACATTTCAACAAGGCTTTCAGCCAAGCTAAGTGCCCCGCGCGCTGTCGTAGCGGTACCATCCGCCCCAACCTCGTCAACAAGATCAGGGTTGGCATTGACCATATTTCCACCGACCAAAATGGACAGACGCGGATTTGCCGAAACACCGCGGATCGTATTCACGAGACTAGCAATGGAGGAAACCGGACTAGAACGCGTGATAGTGAGACCCACCACATCAAATGCACCCTTGGACACGCGATCGAGCAGTTCACGGCGCTGCGGCTTGACAAGGACTTCACTTACCCACCCCGCCTTAGCAAAGACTTCATCCATCATTTGCGCGCCAAAAGCGTGCGGATCACCAGGAAGCGGGGCAAACAACACGGTGCGCGGAATAACATTGTGAAACGTTGCATTGGGAGTGCGATCTGACAATGTCCGCATGACTTCTTGAAGGCGCCACAGACCCATCGTCACATCAACAAAGTCGCATTCATCCTCGCACCACATATCGCCTAGCGCCCTTGCCGCAGGCGCTAGCACGTCAACACACACGGTGGTGAAATCAAGTCCCTGATCGATAAAGCTTTCAATCTGCTTGAGCAGGTCCGACGCTTCTAAATGGAGGGGGAGTTTGGCAAATTCGCCTGTTTGGATCGAAATTTCCTGAGGGAACTTGGGATCACTATGGTCGCGATTTGCCGAAGCCGCCTTACTAGAATGCGCCATCATTAGACGCGGTATAATCTCGCTTTCAATCGCACCATTGACGGGGTCAGTCGCCAAAACATCTCCTAATGCACTTTCTCCAAAACCCTCCCGGTCTTTATCGTTAGGCTGTTTGGTTTTGCCGCCAGAGAATGGGCGGCTCATAACTCTGCGCAGAGCAGCAGAACCGGCTTCAAAGACAGTATCGGGGCCTGATAGCCCTGTTGTCGGTCTCTTCGATCCGGGTCGTGTCATTATTAAGGCCTCCTCGGGCCTTCGGGAGCAACGATCCCGCTACGGGCATTGATTAAGCGCCAGTGCCGAACGCTTATCGCGCGATTGCGAGTCCTTCGCTCGGCATACCGCTCTTAGGCCAGATTCTCCATTTCTGCAATGTTTGGGTGAAACTGCTGAGAATGTGTAAGAAAAGTTATACGTCAATAATAGTTGACACTCTACTGTGGGGAGGCGTACTTCACTGAGTCTGTGAGGAAAGGTTTCAACCTAACTATGACTCGGACGGATCTAGCATCCACGGTCGAACCGGCGGCACTGGCAACGCAGCCGCACGAGCGAAAAGAGAATAGGGCATCGCTCTACACGCCAGCCGAAAGACGGCGGCGTGACGAGTCGCGCTGGACACTTGTTCAAGGCATCCTTGCTCCCGTTCAATTTCTGGTTTTCCTCCTAAGCCTTGGTCTGGTCATCCGGACACTTGCCACTGGCGAAGGCGCGTTTGAGGCAGACGCGTCGATTGTTGTGAAGACGCTGGTTCTTTACGCCATCATGATAACTGGCTCGATCTGGGAAAAAGTCGTGTTCGGCAAATGGCTGTTCGCGCCATCCTTCTTTTGGGAAGATGTATTTTCAATGGCAGTGCTCGCGCTGCACACGCTGTATTTGGTGATGCTGTTTGGCGGCATCGGTACAATGGAGCAGCGGTTACTTGTCGCTCTCGCGGCTTACGCTGCCTATGTCATCAATGCTGCACAATTCCTCTGGAAACTTCGCATGGCGCGTCTTGAAGGGCAATCACCCTCGGCGGTGCCTGCATGAGCTTTTCTATGACTCTTTCAGCCTGTGATGCACCCGAGGCAACAGAAACCCGCCCGGTCCTGCGTGAACGCGGACAGCGCGAAGTTTTTTGTGGGCTGACAGGTATTGTCTGGTTGCATCGCAAAATGCAGGACGCCTTCTTCCTCGTGGTCGGCTCGCGCACTTGTGCACATCTGCTGCAATCGGCCGCTGGCGTGATGATCTTTGCAGAACCGCGCTTTGCCACAGCAATCATGGAAGAGCGCGATCTTGCCGGTATGCTCGATGCCCAAGATGAGCTTGATCGGGTGGTAGGCCGCTTGCTCTCACGTCGCCCGGATATCAAGACGCTGTTCCTTGTCGGCTCATGCCCATCGGAAGTCATCAAGCTTGATCTTGCAAAAGCAGCAGAACGCCTTGGCGCAAAACACATGCCCGATGTGCGCATATTGAATTATTCAGGCAGCGGGATCGAAACGACATTCACCCAAGGCGAAGATGCGTGCCTCGCAGCGCTTGTCCCAGAAATGCCAGCGCTTGCCGCAGATGCCCCTCATGAACTTCTGATTGTCGGCGCACTCCCAGACATTGTCGAGGATCAATTCCTGCGTCTTTTCGATCAGCTAGGCATTGAGCGGGTTGGTGTCCTTCCAGCGCGTAATGCCCGCAACCTTCCACCTGTCGGCCTGAATACGCGCTACCTGCTTGCCCAGCCATTCCTCGCAGACACCGCGATGGCATTGGAAGGTCGCGGCGCATCGCGAATTGAAGCGCTCTTTCCGTTCGGCGCCGAAGGCACCAGCGATTGGCTACGCGCTGCAGGCAAAGCATTTGGCATAGCCTCTGAACATATCGAAGCGGTGATTGCGCCAGGACGCGAGCGGGCCAAGCGAGCAATCGAGCATTCGCGTGCCGCTCTTGAAGGCAAGCGCATCACTTTCCTACCTGACTCGCAGCTGGAAGTGCCACTGGCGCGTTTTCTTGCGACCGAACTTGGGATGAAGCCTGTCGAAGTTGGCACGCCTTATCTCCACCGCGCCCATTGTGCCGGAGAACTTGCGCTGCTTCCCGAAAGCACGCGAATAAGCGAAGGCCAACATGTCGATAACCAGCTTGACAGAGTGCGCGCGGACAAGCCTGATTTGACCGTTTGCGGCCTTGGCCTTGCCAACCCGCTGGAGGCTGAAGGCTTCTCGACCAAATGGGCGATTGAGCTCGTGTTCTCACCCATTCACGGCTTTGACCAAGCCGGTGATCTTGCAGAATTGTTCGCCCGACCTTTGCGCCGGCGAGACAGGCTGGAGGTGTAGCCATGCAGCTTTCGGTCTGGACATATGAAGGCCCGCCTCATGTTGGCGCAATGCGCGTCGCAACGGCTATGGAGGGACTGCATTACGTGCTGCACGCGCCGCAGGGTGACACTTATGCGGATCTGCTTTTCACGATGATTGAACGGCGGGGCAAGCGTCCACCTGTCACCTATACGACATTCGAAGCACGTGATTTGGGCAAAGACACAGCCGAGCTCTTTCAACAGGCCGCGCGCGATGCAGCCGAGCGTTTCAAACCGCAGGCAATGATTGTCGGCGCGTCCTGCACAGCAGAGCTAATTCAGGATGATCCGGGCGGCCTTATCGAGGCGATGGATCTACCCTGTCCTGCTATTCCTCTCGAGCTGCCGAGCTATCAACGCAAGGAAAACTGGGGTGCTGCTGAAACCTTTTATCAGATCGTGCGCGGACTGGCTGACAAGGACTTTGTCCGCACCCCGCGTCAAGGTCGCAAGGCACGCGCCAATATTCTTGGCCCCACCGCGCTTGGCTTTCGCCACCGCGATGATCTGGTCGAAATCCGCAAGATTCTCGAACAACTCGATGTCGAAGTGAACCTTGTTGCGCCGCTCGGCGCGACCCCGCATGACATCACCCGGATCGGCGCTGCCGATTTCAACATCTCTCTCTATCCCGAAATAGCAGATGAAGCGGCCCGCTGGCTTGAACGCACGTTCAATCAACCAACGGTTCGCTCAATCCCTATCGGCGTGGGCGCCACACGCGCTTTCATTGCCGACGTCGCCGAGCTGGCAAGTGCAGATCCCACGCTTGCCCTCGGCGACACCCATTCCCGCATGCCTTGGTGGAGCCGCAGTGTCGATTCAACCTATCTCACCGGCAAACGCGTTTTCATCTTTGGCGATGCCACTCATGCCGTTGCTGCTGCTCGCATCGCTAGTCGTGAGCTTGGTTTCGAAGTGTGCGGCCTTGGTTGTTATAATCGCGAATTTGCTCGCGATGTGCGTGCCGAAGCAAAAGAGCACGGGCTCGAAGCGCTTATCACGGACGACCATCTTGAAGTCGAAGATGCGATTGCAGCCGCCTCGCCCGAACTGGTGCTGGGCACGCAAATGGAGCGCCACATCGCCAAACGTTTGGGCATGCCATGCGCGGTGATTTCATCGCCCGTCCACGTACAGGATTTCCCCGCGCGCCATTCTCCGCAGATGGGCTTTGAGGGCGCGAATGTAATCTTCGACACCTGGGTCCATCCGCTGGTGATGGGGCTTGAAGAGCACTTGCTCACCATGTTTCGCGAAGATTTTGAATTTTCCGATGAAGCAGGCCCATCGCATCACGCAGCACATGCCCCAAAAGCGCCCGCTCCTCTGTCTCAGATTATGACCGATCCGCAGCCGGAGCCCGAAGTAACAGCGCATGATGCGGCATTGTGGACCGATGAGGCCAGCCGAGAACTGAAGAAAATCCCCTTTTTCGTGCGCGGAAAAGCGCGCCGCAACACGGAAGCTTTCGCCGCGGAACACAGCCGCGCGCCGATCGATCTTGAAACGCTGTATGATGCGAAAGCGCATTATGCCAGGTAAGCCGCAAACGGCCCCACCTGCCCTGCGCAGCAAAGCACCCGTCAGGGTCGCGATCATAACGCTCGACAATCACTTGAAAGGCGCAGCTGAGCGTGCAGGCGAAAATTTAGCACGCGATAATATCGATCTTTCGCTTCACGCTGCGGCCGATTGGGACCGCGACGCAGTTCATCTCGAAGACGCAAAGGCCGCAATTGCCGAGGCTGACATCGTCATTGCGACCATGCTGTTCCTTGATGACCACGTGCGCGCTATCCTGCCGGCGCTCGAGGAACGCCGCGAGAATTGCGATGCTATGCTGGGCCTTATGTCAGCAGGCGAGATCGTAAAACTGACTCGGCTTGGCGGATACCGCATGGATGCACCTGCTAAAGGTCCGCTGGCGCTTTTGAAGAAACTGCGCGGATCCAAAAAGCAAGGCGCATCATCGGGCGCTGGCCAGATGAAAATGCTGCGCCGTCTGCCCAAGATCCTCAAGTTCATTCCCGGCACTGCGCAGGATGTGCGCGCCTATTTCTTGACGCTGCAATACTGGCTCGCAGGCTCTGACGAAAATGTCGTCGCAATGGTCCGCGCACTGATTGACCGGTATGCGAGCGGTGAACGCATGGCCCGCCGCGGGATCACCAAAGCAGAAGCTCCGCGCGAATATCCTGAAACCGGGGTCTATCATCCGCGCACGACGCAGCGAATTTCTGAAGGATTGCGACTGCTCCCTCCTGCAAAGGGTAAGAACGGCACTGTTGGTCTCATTCTGCTGCGCTCTTATCTGTTGGGCCATGATAGCGGTCATTATGACGGCGCAATCGCAGCCTTTGAAGAAGCAGGCCTGAATGTCGTACCGGTCTTTGCAAGCGGCCTAGATGCGCGCCCGGCTATTGAACAATTCTTCCGCGACAAGCATGGCAAGCCAAGTGTTGATGCGATCGTAAATCTCACCGGTTTTTCGCTTGTAGGTGGCCCCGCCTATAACGATGCCGATGCCGCTAGCGAAGTGCTTGGCGATTTCGATGTGCCTTATCTCGCGGCTCACGCGCTTGAGTTTCAGACTATTGAAGAATGGCGCGGGCGCGATCAGGGATTGCTCCCGATTGAGGCCACCATGATGGTTTCGCTGCCCGAATTGGATGGATCGAGTATCCCCAGCGTCTTCGGCGGTAGAGCAGGGACTGCTGGCGGCAATTGCACGGGATGTGATCGCAGTTGCAAATGGCCTGAAACCAAAGGTGCGCGAGCGATGCAAGGTTGCCCGGAGCGGGCAGAGGCATTGGCAGATCGGGTTACGAAACTCATAGCGCTGCGCCGTTCGAAACGCGCCGAACGCAAGCTGGCAATCGTTCTGTTCAATTTCCCGCCCAATGCAGGCGCGACAGGCAGTGCAGCGTTCCTTGCAGTGTTTGAATCGCTCCACGCCACTCTCACGCGCCTTGCTGCCGAGGGATACAATGTCGATGTCCCCGAAAGCGTGGATGCACTGCGCGATCGCTTGCTAAAAGGCAATTCAGAGCGCTTCGGATCAGATGCGAATGTCGCCGCGCGTATTCCAGCAGATGAACATGTCCGGCGCGAGCCGCACCTTGCCGAGATCGAAGACCATTGGGGTCCCTCGCCTGGCAAAGCGCAATCAGATGGCAGCCATATCCAGGTTCTGGGCGCGGAATTTGGAAATGTCTTTGTCGGGGTGCAGCCTGCCTTTGGATATGAAGGCGATCCTATGCGGCTTTTGTTCGAAGGCCGCTTTGCGCCCACCCATGCTTTCAGCGCATTCTACCGCTGGATCCGCGAAGACTTTGGCGCACATTCGGTGCTCCATTTCGGAACACATGGCGCGCTTGAATTTATGCCGGGCAAACAAACCGGAATGTCCGGTGATTGCTGGCCCGAACGGCTAATTGGCGATCTGCCCAATTACTATCTGTATGCCGCCAACAATCCTTCCGAAGGCATCCTCGCAAAACGGCGCTCCTCAGCAACGCTCGTCAGCTATATGACGCCGCCTTTGGCTCAAGCTGGGCTGTATAAAGGCCTCACAGAACTCAAAGAGAGTGTCGAACGTTGGCGCTCTTCTGACAACGCGCAAGAACGCGCAGACCTCGCCCAACTCATCAGCGATCAGTGCGAGGCGATCGATATTGATTGCAGCAATATCTCGAAACTCGCAGCACAACTCTACGAAATTGAGCAATCGCTTATACCGCACGGCCTGCATGTATTTGGTCAAAATCCGGCGGGCGATGCCCGCGAAGATATGCTCGATGCCATGACAGAGGCAGCCGCGACACAAGGCGATAGCGCAGATCGAGAAGCGCTCGCTGCCAAACTTGATGCCAGTGACGAACTGGGCTCGCTAATCCATGCTCTGGATGGCGGATATGTTCAGCCTGCACCGGGCGGAGATATCGTTGCCAATCCGGACGTATTGCCAACAGGGCGCAATATTCACGGGTTTGATCCTTTCCGTGTGCCTTCAGCCTATGCCTGCATGCAAGGAGCCGATCAGGCTGAAAAACTGATCGCGCGGCACATTGAAAGCGATGAACCCTTCCCTGAAAGCATAGCGATGGTGCTTTGGGGCACAGATAATATGAAGACCGAAGGTGTCCAGATCGCCCAGGCGATGACGCTGATTGGCGCTAGGCCACGCCGTGACGCCTATGGCCGTCTTTGCGGCGCAGAACTGGTCCCGCTGGCTGACCTTGGACGTCCGCGAATTGACGTGGTGATGACCCTTTCGGGTATCTTCCGCGACCTGCTGCCGCTTCAAACGCGGATGCTCGCAGAAGCTTCTTTGCTTGCTGCTAAAGCGGACGAACCGTTGGATCAGAACTTTGTCCGCAAGCACTCTCTCGCTCATGCTCAAAAACACGGCTGCGATATTGAAACGGCTGCGCTTCGCGTCTTCTCCAATGCCGAAGGTTCCTACGGCGCCAATGTCAATCAGATGATTGATGGCGGCGCTTGGGCGGACCCGGATGAGCTCGCCAATGCGTTCGAGGTCAACAAGGGCTATGCTTACGGTGTCAGCGGAACACCTGTTCAACAGCGCGAACTTTTGCAAAGCGCATTGGGTACCGTTGATTTCACCTATCAAAATCTCGAAAGCATTGAGCTCGGCATAAATGACGTTGACCAATACGTTGACGGGTTAGGCGGCGTCTCGCGCTCAATTGCTAAAGCAAAAGGCGAAGAAGCGCCCATCTATATCTTGGATGCGACACGCGGCGCTAACGCCAAAGTGCGCACTTTGTCCGAACAGATAGACCTTGAGGCGCGCACTCGGACGCTCAATCCGAAATGGTTTGAAGGGATGCTCGATCACGGATTTGAAGGTGTGCGCGCGATTGAAGGGCATGTGACCAGCACGCTCGGCTGGTCGGCCACGACGGGGCAAGTCAAACCCTGGGTTTACCAACAAATTTCCGAGACATTCGTGCTCGATGAAGAAATGCGCCGGCGGTTGTCGCAGCTCAATCCAAAAGCGTCTGCGCGTGTTGCCGGGCGATTGCTTGAGGCGTGCGACCGTCAACTGTGGTCGCCTGATGACGAAACGTTAGCCGCCTTGCGCGAAGCCAATGACGAACTCGAAGATCGCCTCGAAGGCGTGTTTGCGAGTGAGGGATAAGTAGAGGGATCGCTTAAGACTATGAACCTACAAACGCCAAAATCCAGCTTCGGCAAACCTGACGGAGAAGGCTCTGTCCAAGTCCAGCTTGACCCGAGCGACCAGATCAAGGGCGCAAAGGTCTTTGCCGTCTATGGCAAAGGCGGGATCGGGAAATCGACCACGTCTTCGAATTTGTCAGCCGCTTTCAGCAAGCTTGGTCACCGCGTCCTGCAAATCGGCTGCGATCCCAAGCATGACAGCACATTCACGCTCACCAAAAAGCTGATGCCAACTGTTATCGATGTCCTCGAAACGGTTGAATTCCATAGCGAAGAGCTCCGCCCCGACGACTATATGTTCGAAGGTTATAACGGCGTGATGTGTGTTGAAGCAGGCGGCCCTCCAGCGGGTACGGGCTGTGGCGGTTATGTTGTTGGACAGACGGTTAAACTGCTCAAACAGCATCATCTCTTGGAAGACACTGACGTTGTGATTTTCGATGTCTTGGGCGATGTCGTGTGCGGCGGATTTGCTGCGCCCTTGCAACATGCAGAACGCGCTTTGGTGGTTGCGGCCAATGATTTTGACAGCATCTTCGCGATGAACCGTATTGTTCAAGCTATCGGCGCAAAGTCGAAGAATTACGATGTCCGCTTGGCCGGCGTGGTCGCAAACCGCTCCAAAGAGACAGACGAGATTGACCGCTTCTGCGAAGAGATCGGGATGCCCCGGCTCGCGCATTTTCGCGATGTCGATGCGATCCGGCGTTCACGCCTGAAGAAATGCACATTGTTTGAAATGGAGGACGCGCCTGACGTGATTCAGGCTCAGGATGAATATCTGCGCCTTGCTGCGATGCTTTGGGCAGGTGTTGAGCCTTCCATGGCTGCACCCATGAAAGATCGCGACATTTTCGACTTTTTGGGGTTTGAATAATGGCTACGCATCCAACCGACACACCGTATGGCGAACGTCGTGAAAAACTCGCGACTTATTTCGATAGCACGGCCAAGCAGGCGTGGATTGACCTGACTTCTGACGCCAAAGTCAGCGGCATCCGCGCAACCGTTCGTGCAGGCCGAGAGGAAATGCGCGAGACTTTGATGAGCTGGCTCCCGAGCGACCTGCGCCGCACACGCGTTTTGGATGCTGGCTGCGGAACCGGCGCTTTAGCAGTGAAGGCCGCATGCCGCGGAGCTGATGTTACTGCGGTGGATGTAGCCGGTGGTCTGGTCGAAGTAGCAAAGGGCCGCGCCCAAGGTTTTGTCGGTCATGGCAAAGTGCGTTGGCGCACGGGCGATATGCTTGATGCCGCTTATGGCACGTTTGAACATACGGTCGCGATGGATTCGCTTATTCATTACAACCCTGCCGATCTGGTCGATTCAGTGGCCGAATTGTCTCAGCGCACCACGCGCTCAATCCTGTTCACTTTCGCCCCCCATACAAAACTGCTCGGCGCGATGCATTCAGTGGGTAAAGTCTTTCCCAAAAGCGATCGTTCACCGGCAATTGTTCCTGTCGCAGAAGCTGAACTTCGCGCGCGCCTTTTAGCGCTTCCAGGCTGGACGATTGGCCGCACGCAACGCATCTCAAGCGGGTTTTACACCAGCCAGGCGATGGAGTTTGTGAGACACGGATGAGCACGCGGCCTCGCCCTCCTTCCCCTCTGATGCAGCTTAGTCTGCGTTGGCTCCCGTTTGCCGATGCGGCAAGCGCGGACCTGCCGCTGGGCCGGTTGCTTCGCCTTGCGCTGTTTCAAGTAAGCGTTGGGATGGCAGCAGTGCTTTTGAACGGCACGCTCAACAGGGTGATGATTGTCGAGCTTAGCGTACCTGCATGGATTGTCGCGCTGCTGATTGCGGTGCCGCTACTGGTTGCACCGTTCCGCGCGTTGATTGGACACAAATCGGACACGCATCGCTCCGTCCTTGGATGGCGACGTGTACCTTACATCTGGATGGGTACAATGCTGCAATTTGGCGGCCTTGCCATCATGCCATTTGCGCTCCTTTTGCTTGAGGAACCAGCCAAGCAAACCGTTGGCATAATTGCAGCAACTGCCAGCTTCCTCATGACAGGGGCTGGTTTCCATATCACGCAAACTGCAGGCCTTGCGCTAGCTAGCGATCTTGCTCCTGATGATAAACGCCCACGGGCGGTCGCACTGCTTTATGTGATGCTGCTTGTCGGCATGATGTTCAGCGCGTTTGTAATCGGCGGTCTGCTGATTGATTTTAGTCCCACGCGGCTTGTCCAGGTGATCCAGGGGGCAGCCGTCCTGACAATGGCGCTCAATGTCATTGCGCTATGGAAACAGGAAGCGCGCAACAAAGCCGCTACTGCACCTGATCGCGACACACCTGATTTTGGCGAGCTGTGGCGCGCATTCGTGCGCGATGGCCGCAATGCGCGCCTGCTGACCGCAATCGGTATCGGCGCTGCTGGCTTTGCAATGCAGGATGCCCTGCTTGAGCCTTATGGCGGGGAAATTCTGGGCCTGTCTGTCGGCGCGACGACCGGGCTTACAGGCGCTTGGGCTTTGGGTGCTTTGATTGGATTTCTCATATCGGGCCGCTCCCTTGCACAAGGCAAAGATCCCTTGCGCATTGCCGGCAGCGGTTTGGTTCTGGGGATCAATGCCTTCCTGCTCGTTCTGTTCGCTGCGCCTTTTGAATCGACACCTATGCTGTTCGCCGGAAGCATCACGATTGGCCTTGGTTTGGGATTATTCTCGGTCGGAACACTGATCGAAGCGATGAATTTGGCCAAGGCTGAGACATCTGGCCTTGCACTTGGCGCATGGGGCGCAGTGCAGGCGACATGCGCAGGCGCCGGTATTGCGCTGGGCGGAGCCATGCGGGATGTAACAGCTGCCATCGCGATGAGCGGAGAATTGTCCTCCGCTGTTGCAACCCGCGCAACCGGGTACAGCGCAGTCTACATCCTTGAAGTTTTGCTGCTTTTGGCAGCGCTCGCCGCGATTGGGCCGCTTGTCGGTCGGCATCGCACCACCACCACCGATACCGGGAAAGAGCCAGGTCAGCCGTTCGGCCTGCGCGAATTCCCGACATGATGCGGCCTAAGGGATCAGCCGCCCTTACTTTTGAAAGGACCGTATAATGAGAACCGCTTACATCGTGGGAACATTCGACGTCGCAGAGTTGGCGTTTTTTCTGTTTTTCTTCTTCTTCATCGCGCTCGTATTCTATCTCGCCCGTGAAAGTCGGCGCGAGGGATATCCGCTCGAGGATGAAGTAACCGGCCGCGTGGAAAGCGTGCCGCTGCTCAATGCAGCGAACAAAAAGACCTTCCAACTACCCAATGGCCGCGGAACCTATGTCCCCGAGGACGAGCCGCGCGACGAGTTAAGCAAAGTCGGCAATATCCCGGCCAAGCAGACCTTCAATGGCGGCGGCGCGCCTTGGGTGCCAACAGGCAATGCCATGAAGGACGGCGTTGGACCGGCAGCCTTTACCCAGCGCAATGACTATCCCGACCTTACCTTTGATGGCCGCAACCGCATCGTGCCTCTAGGCGATAGCCACGAGATAGAAATTGCTCCCAATGACCCTGACATTGTTGGCTGGCCTGTTGTGGCCGCTGATAAGAAGGTCGCGGGCAAAGTCTCGGATATCTGGGTCGACCAATCAGAACACCTCATCCGCTATCTCGAAGTGGAAACCAATGCCGGCGAAAAAGTGCTCGCACCGATGTTTGTCGCGTGTGTTGGAGGCAAAGGCCTGCTCACTGGTATTTGGCCGGACAAAGCGGATGAAGTCGAAATCGATGCGATCACATCTGACCAATTTGCAGATGTGCCGCGCCTTGCAACACCTGGCCAGATCACCCGTCTCGAGGAAGACAAGATCATGGCCTACTTTGGTGGCGGATACATGTATGCGACCCCGGAAAGGTCTGAACCGTGGATCTGAAGACGTCATCTGGTTCCTTGGCTGAAGGGCGCAAGACTGCGCTCTTGGCCGGGGCCAGCGCTGCTCATTTCGAGGAGCAACACACTGGCTCAGCGCCAACTTCGCACGATATCGAGATGGGTGATCCCATGGGTACGCCATCTGCTGATGAGCGCGTTTTGTGGAAGGGGCGCCCTGATGCAAATGTGCTTGCTCGAACAGCCTTTCACACCCGATCGGTTGCGATCTACTTTGCAGTGCTCACAGCTCTTGCTTTCACATTCGGCTCGTTTGAAAGGGCTATTTTCGTAGCAGGGCTCGGCGCGTTTGGTCTGGGCGTTTTGTATACGCTTGCACACATCAGTGCACGCACCAGCCTCTACATCCTGACCGATGTGCGCCTGATCTTGCGGATCGGCATGGCGATTGAGACGCGGATCAATGTGCCTCTCAAACAGATAAATGCCGCCAATTTGAACGCGCGCGGCAAAGGGTTTGGCGATATCGCGATAGAGCTCAAAGGCGAGCGGCTCCTTGGCTATTTTCTGCTTTGGCCGCATGTCCGCCCATTCCACTTTCAGCACCCGCAGCCCATGCTTCGCAGCGTACCGGATGCTGAAGGGGTCGCGGTAAAACTAGCAGAGGCACGCAGTGCATATGGCGCGATTGAGCATGGTTTGACCCAGTTCAATGAAAGCCCGAGCGATGCGGCTAACACCAATCGCATCCCAGCAGGCCACAGAAAACCTGCGACCGATACGGGCATGGAAGGAGCGCCAGCATGATCGTCAAAACCTATGACGAAGAGGACGATATCAAAGTCCACAGAGTGCCCCTGATTATGGCAGGTGTGCTGGTGATCAGTACGATCGCGATGAGCGCTGCTGTTAGCTGGGGCTATATGGACCGCGAAGCTGTCCCAAGTGAGACGCGCGCCGAGGCGGGCACTCAGCAAACCGCCTCACGCCAGATCCAATTCTTCGACGCGCCGAACGGCATGGTGCGCGTCGAGGATGCGAATTCAGGTGCAGTGATCGGTGAGTATGACCGCGGAACGGGCGGATTTGTGCGCCAGACAGCGCGCGCTCTCATTCACCAACGTCGCATTCGCGGGATCGGCGCAGAAACGGGTTTTGAACTGATTGAATGGGATGATGGCGCGCTGACATTGCTCGATCCCACAACGGACCGAACCATAGAGTTAGCATCATTTGGCGCGGACAATCGCAAGGTTTTCGCTGACATGCTTCATGCTGATGGCTCTGTGATTACTCTATCACAAATGGGAACAGAATAATGGCGAATGGGATCGCACACAATTCAGTCGATGAAGCGCGGCAGTTTGACACGCATTGCACAATCACGGTTGAGCAAAGTTCAGAACACTTTCACGCGCATGTCGAATTGCCGGACGAGATTGAAATGGAACCAGGCGACAAAGTCTTGGTCCATGGCGATCCGATATCCATCCCATTTGGCAGCCGCGAAGTGTTTCAACGCACCGCAACCGTGACCCGCGCCGGGCCTTTGAAACGCCTCGCGATCAAGTGCGCTGCCTATTTCGACTTTGCAGAGCTTTACGAGGTTAGCTTCAACGCCGGGAGGATCAAATGAACGCCCATACCGATATCAAAGCTGCTCCCAATCAGGATATGATGACCAGCGATGAAGCGATGGCTCTGGCAACGCAGGATACGATGCTCACGCCCCGTTTCTACACAACCGATTTCGATGCGCTTGATGCCATAGACGTCAGCCTGGTACGCGAAGAATGGGACCAATTGATCGCCGATATGGTGGGTGATCCCAACAAGAAACACTTTCGCCACAAAAACGATTTTGAAGGTATCATCGAAGGGCTCGAGCCGGAACTGCGCGCAGAGTTTACCGATTTCCTGGTCAGTTCGATGACGTCAGAATTTTCAGGTTGCGTGCTTTACGCAGAGATTGCGCGGCGCACAAAAAACCCTGATGTCAAACAGCTTTTCAAACTGCTTGCTCGCGATGAAAGCCGCCATGCAGGCTTTATCAATGAAAGCCTCAAAGATGCCGGTATCGGGGTTGATCTGGGTTTTCTGACGAAGACCAAAAAATATACATATTTCAAACCAAAGTTCATTTGGTACGCAGTATATCTCTCTGAAAAAATTGGTTATGCGCGTTACATCGCGATTTACCGTCATCTTGAAAAACACCCGGAGAACAAATTCCACCCGATTTTCGACTGGTTTGAAGAATGGTGCAATGACGAGTTTCGCCATGGCGAAGCTTTTGCAATGTTGATGCATGCCGAACCGGATTTGCTGAAAGGCCGCAACAAGCTTTGGATTCGGTTCTTCCTCCTGTCGGTCTACGCCACTATGTATGTGCGCGATCATGGCCGGCCAGTCTTTCATAAGGCGCTCGGCGTTGATCCGACCGAATATGACTACAAGGTATTTGAAATCTGCAATCAGATCTCGCGCCAAGTCTATCCGGTCGAACTCGACATCGACAATCCCAAATTCCGCGCCCGGATGGAAGCGCTTCGTCAAGCTTCAATCCGCATTGAGGACGGCAAAGCTCAAGGCGGCATTGGCGGCTTAGCAAAACGCATCAGCGGTATGGCAGGCGCTGGATACAACTTTGCGCGGATGTATTTCCAAACTCCCAAACACAACGTCTTACCCCAGACAATTAGACTACATCCTGCATGGTAAGCTGGGCGGGCCATATTATCCCGTTTATTGTAGCGGTTGGGATCTGGTTTTTCGCAACGGGCCTTATTGCCTGGGCGGACAATCTTGGCCGCGCGACATTCTCGCGCAGCCTCATCATTGGCGGCGTTGGCGGGATAGGCGGGCTGCTGGTCATCCTGTTTGCCTCATCCAGCGTTTCCGTAGGCGCCATCTACTTCTCTTTCATCGGCGCGCTGATGGTTTGGGGTTGGCATGAAATAAGCTTTTTGACCGGCGCTTCTGCCGGTCCGCGCCGCGAAGGGGCTGATCCCTCCCTTCGTGGCGCACGTCGTTTCGCCCAAGCAAGCGCTACTGTGCTACACCACGAAGTAACACTCGCATTGACCGCGCTTTTGTTGATCTCGCTCTCGTGGAATATGCCCAACCAAATCGGCGCGACAGTGTTCGTGTTACTGTTTGGCTTGCGCCTGGCTTCGAAAATCAATCTGTTTGTAGGGGTGCCCAATTCCTCATCGGAAATGCTGCCTGCGCATCTTGCGTATTTGCGCAGCTATTTCGGTGCCAACCGCATGACAGTGCTGCTGGCTGTGTCCATCATTGCTATCGCAACGCTTGCCGGGTGGTTTGGCAGCCTCGCACTCGCAGCTCCAGTGGGCTCTGCTGAGATGGTGGGGGCCAGCCTGCTTACAACATTGTGCTTATTGGGCGCATTGGAACACATTTTTCTCGCTCTGCCATTCCGCGATGGAATGCTGTGGGGCTGGGCCTTTTCGCGTCGCAAGACACAACAAAACTAGACTACAAGTATCAAAGCAGAGGGATACGCCATGGATTACGAAACCTATTTTGCGACAGCTTTGGACGGCGTTCGTGAAGAAGGTCGCTACCGTGTCTTTACCGACATCAAGCGGCATCGCGGCAAATTCCCCCATGCCACCCGATTTATCGGCGAGGATACGCAAGCGGTCACCGTATGGTGTTCAAACGATTACCTTGGCATGGGCCAACATCCGGCCGTGCTCGAAGCGATGCATTCAACCCTTGATGAATGCGGTGCGGGCGCAGGCGGCACACGCAATATCTCCGGCACCAATCACTACCATGTCGAATTGGAAGCCGAGCTTGCCGATCTGCATGGGAAAGAGAGCGCATTGCTTTTCACCTCTGGCTATGTCTCGAACTGGGCGGGAATCGGCACTCTTGCCGCACGCATTCCTGGATGCGTGGTGTTTTCCGACGCGCTGAACCATGCCAGCATGATCGAAGGCATCCGCCACTCCAGAGCGCCCTACAAAATCTGGAAGCACAACGATCCGGAAGATCTCGATCGGATGCTATCGGATTACGGCCCCGAAGTGCCTAAGCTGGTTGTGTTTGAAAGCGTCTATTCGATGGACGGCGACATTGCCCCCATCGCTGAAATCCTCGACGTGTGCGAAAAACACGGTGCAATGTCATATATCGATGAAGTGCACGCGGTCGGCCTTTACGGTCCGCGCGGCGGCGGTATTGCCGAACGCGAAGAATTGATGGACCGGATCGACGTGATTGAGGGCACACTTGGCAAGGCCTTTGGCGTTATGGGCGGCTATATCGCTGCCAGCCGCAATCTCGTCGACTTTGTGCGCAGTTTCGCGAGCGGCTTTATCTTTTCAACCGCCCTTCCCCCTGCCGTGGCGGCAGGCGCAGCCGCAAGCATCCGGCACCTTAAAACAAGCAGTGAAGAACGCGACCTGCAAAAAGAGCGCGTGGAACAGGTTCGCCGCCAGCTTGATATGGTTGGGATTCCGCATCTTCCCAATCCAAGCCATATTATCCCAGTGATGGTGGGCGATGCGAAGAAATGCAAAATGATCAGCGATTGGCTGATGGACAATCACGGCATCTATGTGCAGCCGATCAATTACCCGACCGTGCCAGTGGGCACAGAGCGGCTGCGACTGACCCCTTCACCCGTGCATGATGATGGCGATATCGACCGGCTGATCACTGCGCTCAGTGAAATTTGGAGTCAGTGTGAGCTTGCGCGCGGTAAGATGGCGGCCTGACGTCCAGAGTAGCCAGAGCGCGTGTCCCGCGCTTCCAATTGGCATGCCACACAGAATACAAAAAGGGCGGCAAGGTCATCCCCTGCCGCCCTTTTGTTTGTCTCTAAGGACTGTTCTTAAATGCCAGCTTCAGTGAACAGTGCTTCGAAAGCTTTGCCAGCCAGACCAGGGTGCGTAACACCTTTAGCGGCTTCGAGATTGGCTTCCATGCCTTCGCCTTCAACGATGATCAGCCCGATCATGCCAGCTGCGTAATGCGGGTTGCACTTATAGCCGTAAATGCCTGGTGCCGGAACGACATAAGACACTTCTTCGTTAATCGCGCCCTGCCATCCGGTGACGCCGGCTGGGATCATATCGTCGATCGACTGTGACTGGTGCGTAGGATCGGTCGGCTTGAAGACGATCGTATCGCCAACTTTCGCACGCACGAGACCTGGCTTGAACACCTGACGGCCCGTATCGGGATCACGAGTTAGCATTTCAACTTCGATGATTGTGCCGTTTGCTTCGGCTGCTGGAACAGCTGCCACTTCCTCAGCGGCTGTTTCTTCAGCACCTTCGGCTGTTTCTTCAGCACCTTCGGTTGTTTCTTCTGCGGTTGTTTCAGCAGTTTCTTCCTCTGCTGCGGGAGCTTCCTGAGCGCCGCCGCCACATGCTGAAAGAGCGATAAGGCTGGTTGCAGCCACTGCGCCCAAGACAATGTTACGCTTCATAATTTTTCCTTCGTTGAACTACCCTTAAATCTCGCGACGACCCGCCCTTAGAACGAAACGGATGTCAAGAAAAGAAAGAGTTTGCTCGAGAGATGCATGGCTGCGACATAATTCACAGCTATAGACAAAAAGCGCGCAAGCTGGATTTGGTTCCACAGCGCTGCCTTATTCCACAAGCGACAAGGCAAAGCCGATACACAGGACGACAGCCTAAGTGCATTTGCCTAGCGCGGTTGTGACGCTAAAGGGGGCATATGGAAACCACCAAGATACTTACACCAAAGCCCAAGACACCGGCCTATGCCCGTTTCGCTTTTTACCTCGCTCTGCTTTTACCAGTGTACTTCGCGGTGGCTGCGCTGGGCACGAAATTCGGGCTTTGGAGCTGGCAGACAGGGCTTATGTCGCTCACATTTGGCGCGGGCATGTTCCTTGTGCCGGGCGTCGCTGCAATCGCGCTTATCACGCTTTTAGTGGTCCTGTTTAAAAAGCCGCGCAAGGGTTGGATTTGGCCAGTGCTCGCTCTTGCCATACCGGCAGGATTTGCGCTTTTTGCAGTCATCGCGCGAAGCAATGCGGGAGGTCATCCAATCCACGATGTGGCGACCGATACAGGAAACCCGCCAGTTTTCTCCACCCAAACCATACAGGCGCGCGAAGTTGCAGGGGCCAATCCCGTCAGCAATTATCAAATGCCTCTGGGCGAAATATCGACTTTTGAAGGCATCGCGCCCGAAATGGCCGATCAGAGCCACGCTCAGGTCATCACAGAGTATTATGCTGATCTTGCACCGCTGCCATTGGGTAACGCTAGCAAGAAGGATGCAATTGCCGCAGTTGCAGCAGCGATGGACGATATGGGAATGGACAACATTCGGTCTGATGTCGATGCAGGCCGCGTTGAAGGCGTCGCAGAAACGTTCTGGTATGGCTTTAAAGACGATGTGGTTGCGCGCATTGGTGACACTCAGATTGATTTTAGATCGGTCAGCCGCGTTGGACGCAGCGACCTTGGCGCAAATTCGGCCCGGATTAAAGCATTGCGCGAGGCGACTGCCAAACGACTTGGCCAATAGGTTAATCTATTTGAACTGCATCTTGGCAAGCGCGCTGCGCTGGAAAACGGTCAACACGCAAAGCCCGGCATAGATATAGGCGATTGCGCCAAACCATGCAGGAAACACGCACATCGCGATAAAAACCGCAATTGTTTCGGCCCCTTCAGCCAATCCTGTTGAATAGAAAAAACTCTTGCTTCCATGGGCGCTCGTTTCTTCGCCGCGTGTTGCGGCGATGACAGCAAAAGCAAGGAAGCTTACGCCTGTTAGAACGAAGCTCGCGACTAGAACCAATGCAGGAAGTGTGTTCGCGCTGGAAAGGATACCGAAACCAAGCGGGATCGACACGTAGAAGGCGAAATCGGCAACGATGTCGAAATAACCTCCCAATGCGCTCGGACCGTGTATCCGGGCAACAGCGCCATCAAGACCATCAAGAACGCGATTGGCGATAATGAATGCAAGCCCAAGCCAAACTTGCCCCAATGCGATGGCAAGCGCCCCGCAAAGACCCAGCGCTAGACCTGAAAAAGTGAGCATATTGGCACTCACGCCTGCTCCAGCCACCATGCGCGCCGCCGCATTCAAAGGTGGCTCGATCAGCGGGCGCAGTTTGGCATCGAGCATCAGAACGTCACCAGCCCAATCCATGCGCCTGTCATGGCGCTGGCGATGTTGCCCGCAATCCAGCTCTTGATACCCAGCCCTGCTGCTTCTGCCCGGCGTTCTGGGCATAGGGTTCCAATGGTTGAGACAAGCAGGCCAATGCTTGCAAGGTTCGCAAATCCGCACAATGCGTAAGTCGTGATCAAAGTCCCGCGCGGTGACAAAGTGCCTTCCTCAAGCGCCGACAGCTCTAGAAATGCGACATATTCATTGAGGATAGCCTTGGTGCCCATCAGGCTGCCAGCTGCTTGCGCTTCGGCCCACGGCACACCTAGCAGCCACATAAACGGCGCGAACAGCCAGCCAAATATGCGCTTAATACTGAGAGGCTCTCCATCGACCATCGGGAAAACGGTTAGGATTTGATCGCCCAACGCTACGAGAGCAAACACGACAATGATAATCGCGATCACAGCAAGGAACAGCTGCATCCCGTCCATCGTGCCTTTGACAATCGCATCAATGCTGGAGGCGTAAGTAAGGCCGGGATCCTCGTCATCGCTGGTAACGGTCTTCGCCCCGTCCCCCGGCACCATCAGCTTAGCAATCAGCAGTGCAGCGGGCAGCGAGACCAAAGAGGCAGAGATCAAATGCCCGGTTGCGCCCTCACCCAAGACACCTTGCAATGTGCTCGCATAAAGCACCAGCACAGCGCCTGAAATGCTTGCCATGGTCAAAACCATGACTTGAAACAGTTCTGCCCTGCTCATCCCGGCAAAGTATGCGCGCACCACCATCGGGCTTTCGACAACGCCGAGAAACAGGTTTGCCCCACCCGAAAGGCCAACCACGCCGCTCACGCCCAATGTGCGTTGAAGCGCGAAGGACAGACCCTTGACCAGCCAGCGCAATACGCCCCAGTGCCACAACAATGCAGCAAGCGCGGAAAACACGATGACCAGCGGCAATATCTGGAAAGCAATAATAAGCGGCTGACCCGCTCCCTCTTTCACCTCGAAAGGAAGCGGCGCGCCGCCAAGATAGCCGAACATGTACGATGAACCTGCAAGCGTCGCCTGCTCAATTGCGCGCACGCCGTCATTGGCGGCTTTCATCATGGACCAGATGAACGGCACACGCACAATCATAAGCGCCAGCCCCGCCTGCAGCGCCAAAGCGCCCGCAATCCATTGCCAGCGGGGACGATTGGCCCGGTCCTCGCTCAGCGCCCATGCGATCACCAGCAGGATCGCAATCCCGAAAACGCCGCGAAATTGATCGAACAGGTCCAAAACTCAGCCAGCCCTACCCGCGCATCCAGTCGTGGTATTTCTCAACAAGGCTGAGCAGTTTTTCAGGCTTGCGCGCTTTTTTCCATTCGCCGGCTGCAAATTTGTTGCCTTCAGCCATGGTTGGATAGGGATGGATCGTGCCGAGAATCTTGTTGAGGCCAAGGCCGTGCTTCATCGCCAGCGTGTATTCCGCGAGCATCTCGCCAGCATTGTATCCCACAATGGTCGCACCAAGGATCTTGTCTTTGCCAGGAACGGTGAGAACTTTGACAAAGCCCTTCACTTCGTTTTCGGCAATAGCCCGGTCGAGGTCATCGAGGTCATATTGCGTCACGTCGTACTCGATGCCCTGCTCTTTGGCTTCTGCCTCATTGAGACCCACCCGCGCGATTTCAGGATCGAGAAAGGTGACAGCCGGGATTACAGAGTAATCGGCTTTGAACTTCTTGAACTGGCCAAAGAGCGCATTGACGCTGGCAAACCATGCCTGATGCGACGCGGTGTGCGTAAACTGGAATGGCCCGGCAACGTCTCCGCAGGCGAAGATATTGGGGAATTTGGTCGCGAGGAATTCATCTGTCACTACGGTTTTAGCGGTGTCGATACCCAGCTCTTCGAGGCCATATCCCGAGAGGCGCGCGGCGCGGCCTACTGCGACAATCAATGTGTCATAAGGAATGGCGACTTCGCTGCCATCGTGCTGCGTGACTACCTCACTTGGTGTCACTCGGACGGCTTGATGCCCTGTGAGAACGCTAACGCCTGCCTCTTCGAGCGATTTTTGCGCAAGCTGAGACACTTCAGGATCTTCGCGGCCCATGATCCGGTCCGCCATTTCAATCTGCATGACCTTTGAACCCAGCCGCGCGAGGCTTTGCGCAATTTCGCAGCCAATCGGTCCGCCACCCAGGATTGCAACGCGCGCTGGCGGGACGTCCATCTGCGCAAAGGCATCCCACATCGTGTCTGATGTGAGGTATCCGCTGCTCTCCAGCCCTTCAATCGGTGGCACAAACGGCGCCGCGCCTGCTGCAATGATGATCGACCGGGTGGTGAGGCGCTGTGTTTCGCCGTCATTACGCGCAATTTCGACCGTCCATGGATCCACGATCTTGGCGTAGCCCGACACGCAATCCACACCGAGGCTTTCATAGCGTTCGACACTGTCATGCGGTTCGATTGCCTTCACCGCGTCCATGACGCGCGCGATGGTGTGTTTGAAAGGCACTTTGGGTTCGTGCGCTTCCAGTCCGTATTTGTCGGCATTGCGCATTTGCGAGGCGACTTTGGCGCTTTTGATCAAGGCCTTGGAAGGAACACAGCCTGTGTTGAGGCAATCGCCGCCCATCTTGTGCGTTTCGACCAAAGTCACTTTCGCTTTCACGGTAGATGCAATCAGCGAGGAAACCAGCCCCGCAGCGCCTGCACCGATCACGACCATATTGCGATCGAATGATTTGGGATGGGTAAAGTCTGCATAAACTTTGCGCCGCTGGATCACACCGACGATCCCTTTGGCAATCCAGGGGACGATGGCAAGCAGAACAAAGGAACCGATCAACACTGGCGATAACAGCCCCGAGGTACTCTCAATCTCTGCCAGCCGCGTTCCCGCATTCACGAACACAACCGTGCCAAGCAGCATGCCGACTTGGCTTACCCACATGAAGGTGCGTGTCTTTATCCGCGTCAAACCCATCACAAGGTTGATGACGAAAAACGGGATTGCGGGGATCATGCGCAGAGTGAAAAGATAGAACGCTCCGTCGCGCTCAAGCCCGGAATTGATCGCTTTCAATCGGTCCCCAAAGCGCCCTTCAACACTGTCGCGCAGGACATAGCGTGATGAGAGGAATGCAAGGGTAGCCCCCAGAGTTGAGGCAAAGCTGACAATGATCGTGCCGGCAACAAGGCCAAACAGAGCGCCTGCACCCAATGTCATTATCGCTGCACCAGGCAGTGAGGCAGCAGTTACCGCGACATAGATGAGGAAGAACGCGCCAATGACCAAGACTGGATTTTCCGAATAGAAACCTCGTGCATCATCCACGACCCCTTTGATACCCCCAATCGAGAGGTAACTGCCGAGATCAAAATAGAAATAGGCCGCTATCAATCCAGCCAATGCGGCGACTATAAGAACTTTCTTCAAACCTGATCCCCTTTGCGCCCGTGTTCGCGGCGAAAGCACTCGCGGTTACGATTGGCTTGAAATGGCGGCGTATCGCGCGATCCAGCGTTTGTCGATCCATGCTTTCAATCGCGATACCCAGCGCCCTTTCACGGCCAGCGGTCCATAACTCGCAATCGCTTCGCCTTGCCCTGTAGAAAGCAAATAAAGGCTGGCGCTTCGCGGACGATAGGATTTTGCGGGGTTCTGACCACCGCAGAGCATACGAAGATTGGCTGCGAGGACTGGCCCAGTGTGAACGGCATGAACGCCCGAATGCGGGACGTGACAATCAGTGCGCGCGGCAATGTCACCGCTAGCAAGAATATTCTGGTGAGAGATGGAGCGTTGATAGGCATCGACCGCTATGAACCCTGCATCATTGACCGCCAGCCCGCTTGCTCGCGGCCAATCGGGCGCACCAGAGCCAATCGCTGCAACGATCATGTCTTGCGGTTCGTATTCATAGCCCCAAACAGTGAGACTTCCGCTGGCAAGGCTCGCATCCCCTTTGATATAGCACATCCGTTGTCTAAGAAATTCCTCAAATACCAAGCGCGCAGTGGCAACAGACAGGCTCGGTAGCGGCCCCTGAGAGCCGATAAATATCGTGATTTCAGGTGGCTGAGGCAATTTCTTTGCATTGCGCAATGCAAAGGCTAGCTCAAACCCGGCCGCGCCTCCGCCGATCACGGCGATCTTGAGCGGCCCTTGAGCCTGCTCATCAAATCGTGCGTGAATTGCTTCGACAAATTCATCAATTGGACGAACATCTATCAATCGGGGATCATTGCCCAGTACCTTTGCAGCGCGCCCTACCCCGCCAGTATCAATAGAGGCAATGTCGAAAGACAGGACACCGTTGCTTTGCGTGAGAATAAAGCGCGCATCGGGGTCCATCGTAACGCAGCGGTCCAGTATCAGCTGCGCTCCTGCAGCCTTTGCCAATGCGGCCAGATCAACGCGGGCTTCATCGCGGGTATGCTCGCCGGAAATCCAGCCTGGCACCATTCCAGAATAGCGCAAAAAGCGATGCGGGGTCAGCAATACAGCGCGTTTTGCCGGCAAGCCATTTCGGGCCCAATCGGCCAAAACCGCGACATGTGAATGGCCGCCACCTACAAGAATTATTTTATCGATTTTTGACCCCGGTTTTCGGATCATTTGCTACCGCACAAAGTGTTGAGATTAGGGATTTTCTCGCGATTTCGCATGACGGTGCCCGATAAGCTAAAAAAATCAACAATTGCAGTGATGACTTGCAGGAACCGCAAGCGTATTGGCTCGTTTAAGGCGTAGCGTGATGATAGGGGCAAGCGCAATTCCCTATCGCGCGTCCGATCAGGGATTCCGGACGCACGCATCAACATGAGTGCATTGTTTAGACGCTATTTGGACGGACCTGGCACCTATGGCCAAGACTTTATCGCCGCACCTGGAGAGCCACGGCTCGCGCATCAAGCTTGCCCGCTTCTTCCGTCAATTCATTGAAATCCTTAGGCCTGAGAGCAATTTTTACTGGCTCACTTTGGTTTACGGTGTTGGCGTCAGCATGCTGTCTCTTGCGACACCAATTTCTGTGCAAATGCTGATCAACACGGTGGCCAATACCGCGCTGACTGCGCCACTTTTCATCCTTTCTGCCACCCTGTTTGGCCTTCTCCTGCTGTTTGGACTGCTTAATGCCTTGCGCATCCACTTGATGGAAATATTCTCAAGACGTTTTTACGCGCGCATGGTCGCAGAGATTTCATTGATTTCGGTCTATGCGCAAAACCCGTTTTTCGTCGACAATCAAAACGGTTGGCTTTTCAATCGGTATTTCGACGTCATCAATGTGCAAAAGGCACTGCCAATCCTGTTTGTCGGCGGATTTACTGTCGTTTTGCAAGTGGCAGTGGGATTTGTGCTGGTCTCTTTATACCATCCCCTCTTCCTGGTGTTCACCTTGGTCATGTCGGCGCTGATCTGGGCGATCTGGTTGATCTGGGGAAGTAAGGCGGTGCGCACTGGGATTGACCTGTCACACGCGAAACACGGAACGGCCGCATGGCTTGAAACTCTGGGCGAATCCAATGGGTTCTTCAAATCTCAGCGTCGGATCGACTATGCCCTTGATCGTACTGATGAATACACAGCGCGATATATCGGGGAACGAAAACGGCATTTTCGTCAGCATTTTGCGCAAACTATTGCATTCTTGATCTTGTATGCAGCGGCAAGTGCCGCGCTGCTTGGCCTGGGCGGCTGGCTGGTATTGCAAGAGCAACTCTCGCTTGGTCAACTGGTCGCAGCAGAGCTTGTCTTGTCAGTTGCATTCTTTGGCGTTGCGCAGCTTGGGACGTATCTGACATATTTTTATGACCTGTGCGCAGCGGTGGAAGAGCTTTCGCAATTCTACGATGTGAAGCAAGAAGAAGCGACGGGCGACAATCCTGTAAGAGGCGACGATCACACGCTCGTTTTCCATTCCGTTTCAGGCAGCGCGCGGCATGAAACAGCGACGCTCGATTTCGAGATACCCAGTGGATCAATCGCGATGGCAGCGGCAAGCCATCACGGCGTGCAAAGACTATTCACAAACATACTCAAAATGCACGAGATCCCGGAAAAAGGGTTCGCGTCGATGGGCGGGATCGACCTCACCGACATTGAGGCGCACAACCTGCGTAAGGATGTGCACGTCATGGAACGGGCAAGTTTTGTTGGCATGACGATCCGCGAATATCTCAAGCTGTCTTGCCCCGATTCCGCGCCCGGCAGAATGATCAGTGCATTGGAAACCGTGGGTCTAGATCGGACGATTTCGTCATTTAGCCAAGGTTTAGACACGCATGTGGCGTCCACCGGTTGGCCCCTTTCATCAGTCGAATTGCAGCAATTGAAATTGGCTAATGCTCTTCTTGAAAAACCCCGCATCCTTATCCTGAGTCGTCTATTTGATCTGTTGGATGAAGAGCCATTGTCACGCAGTATCTCGCAATTGCGCGAACAGGCGTATTCAACGGTGATCTATTTCTCCAACCGGCGCATTGATCTGGGGTTTGACCGTTTCCTCTACCTCGAAGCCAACCAACAACGGTATTTCGATAATTTCGAGGATTTCTGTCTAGCTGTGAACCGAAAGCCCCCCCACAGGCCATCTGGCCCGCGTCCAATCACCACCAATATCGGCGCAGTGGGAGAATAGAGATGGCCACAATCGAAAGCGATATGGCGCATTTTAAAACGCTGGACCAGATCAAAGTCCCGCGTATTTTTCGTGCGATTTTTCTGATTATCCTGTTCTCAATCATCGCCTCAATCATCTTTATGATTTATGTTCCGTGGGTGCAGACCACAGGCGGGCGCGGTGTAGTAACAACTCTCAATCCAAATGAACGCCAGCAGGAAATCAACGCAGCTGTCGGAGGGCGGATTGAAGAGTGGTTTGTGCGTGATGGCAGCCAGGTAAAAAAAGGCGATCCTATCGCTAGAATTGCGGATATTGATCCAAATCTGATCCAGCGGCTTCAAGCCGAGCGAGCCCAGGTTGAAATTCAATTGAATGCAGCCCGAAACGCCCAATCGACCGCCGAAATCGATTTGCGGCGCGCGCGCGAATTGTTTGAATCCGGTCTTGTCGCCAGACGCGATTACGAGTTGGCGCAAATCAAGGTCGAGGAAATGCGCGGCCGTGTTGCCGAAGCACAAGTAAACCTGACCCGAACCGATACAGCCTTATCGCGTCAATCTGAACAATTGGTCGTGGCCCCTCGCGATGGTTTTATTCAGAGCGTCAATGCTGGTGATGCTGCAACCGTCATTAGCGCAGGCGCGGTGCTTGCTACTTTTGTCCCTGAAACAACCGAGCGCGTGATTGAAGTGTTTGTCGATGGTCGCGATGTCGGCTTGATCGAAGCAGGGGACAAAACGCGCATCCAGTTTGAAGGTTGGCCTGTTCTACAAGCAAGCGGCTGGCCTTCTGTTGCGGTCGGCACATTTGGCGGGATCGTGACAACTATCGATCAGTCGGCGCAGCCTGATGGCCGTTTTCGTGTCCTGATTATGGAAGATAAATCCGAAGAAAACGCGTGGCCAGGTGAACAGTTTGCGCGTTTTGGCGCTTCGGTTCAGGCATGGGTGCTTCTGGAGACCGTGCCAGTGGGCTATGAAATCTGGCGTCAGCTCAACAATTTTCCACCCGAAAACCCTAAGGCAACACCAGCCAATGGGCAAACTGGCGGGCAGGCAACGTAAGTCATGCGCCCGCGCCGCTTTCAAAACATCCTGTCGCTGTGTGCAGGTGTTGGTATCGTTTTGGCAGTGCATTCGGGCGCTGCTGCGCAGAATATCGAACCGTTCGAAGACCCGCTCGAAATCGCTTTGACCCAGGGTCCACTGCTACCCGATGAAGTCTTGCGAAGTTCTGCGCTCACTTTTCCCAGCATCCTTGCCAGTTTTGAACGCGAAGCCGCCGCTCGCAGCGATCAATTGTCGGCAGATGGTGCATTTGACCTTCTGCTCGAAGGGGAAGTTTATGACCGGGTGACCGGGACCTTTTCGGGCGGGTATGGCGAGGTAAAAGCAACCCAACAGCTGCGACCCTATGGTGCAAAAGTGTTCGGATCCTACCGCCTGTCCGATGGAACCTTCCCGATTTACGAGAACATCTTCAACACCAATCAAGCGGGCGAATTCAAAGTCGGCGCGCTTTTTTCGCTGCTGCGTGACCGTTCAATCGACAAGCGCCGCTTTACAATCGAAGACACCCGACTTGCAGCCAGCCAAGCGCGTCTCGACGTTCTGCTTGTCCAGCTGAATGTCCAGTTCGAAGCTCTTCGATCTTATTGGCTTTGGGTTGCTGCTGGCGAACAGATTTCAGTGTATGAAGAATTGCTCGAAATTGCCGAAGCGCGCGCGATCGGCCTTTCGCGCGAAATTCGGTTGGGGGCAACTCCTCGGATTGCGCTTACTGAAAACCAGCAAAATGTGATCCGCCGCCGGACTTTGCTCGAAGAGGCAAAGCGCGATTTCATCACCGCTTCAAACAGCCTATCTTATTACCTGCGCGATAGTGCAGGTAATCTGATTGTTCCCAAGCGCAGCCAATTGCCAAGTGACGCGCAGCTGTCCGAGCTTCCCGATATGCAATCGCTTATAGCCATTCAGCGCGATGACATCCTGGAAAGTCGCCCTGAGCTTGAGACTTTCCGCCTCGCAATTGAGCGCGCGACGAACAAGATTGCATTGCGCCAAAATGATCTGAAGCCGCGGCTTGATGCCAGTGTCGAAGTCTCGCGGGATTTCGGTGCAATTGGTGATGGCGGATCAACATTCGATTCCACCGACACAGTTGTCGGCGTCACCTTCACCGTGCCTCTCCAACGTCGCGAAGCGCGCGGACGATTGCAACGCGCCGAAGCCGAATTGCGCGAGCTTGAGCTCGATCAGCGCCGCGTAGCCGACCAAATCCAGATTGAAATCGACAATATTCTGGAAAATCTAAATGCCGCAATCAGGCTCGCAGATTTGGCTGAGCAAGAAGTGACCGCCGCATCCCAAGTCGTCGCAGGTGAGCGCAAACGCTTTCGCCTTGGCGCAGGCGATTTCTTTCGCGTGAACCTTCAGGAAGAGCGCGCCGCAGAAGCGGAAATTCGCGCTATCCGTGCTGAACTAAACGGCAGGCTTGCCGCCGCCAGCTATTCCGCAGCGACGATGGATCTCGACGAATTAGGCCTTGAATAGGCCTTAACGGTTCTGTCGCCCTTCAATCAGACGGTCGACCAAGGACGGATCAGCCAAAGTCGACGTGTCGCCAAGCGATCCGAAATCATTCTCAGCTATCTTGCGCAAAATGCGGCGCATGATTTTACCTGAGCGCGTTTTGGGAAGGCCATCGGCAAATTGGATATGATCGGGTGTTGCAACTGGCCCGATTTCCTTGCGCACCCATGCACGAAGCTCCTGATACAATTCGTCAGTTCCATCCACGCCCGCATTCAAGCTGACATAGCAATAGATGCCCTGCCCTTTGATATCATGCGGGTATCCAACCACGGCAGCTTCTGCGACCTGGTTATGCAGCACCAGCGCGCTTTCCACCTCGGCAGTGCCCATTCGGTGGCCTGAGACATTGATAACATCGTCAACACGTCCCGTGATCCAGTAATATCCGTCTGCATCGCGGCGACATCCATCGCCGGTGAAGTATTCACCTTTATACGTCGCAAAATACGTCTGCTCGAAGCGCGCATGATCGCCATAGACAGTGCGCGCTTGGCCAGGCCAGCTTGCGGTGATGCACAGATTGCCGCTTGTCGCACCATCCAGAACGCCGCCTTCATTATCGACCAGTTGCGGCTGGATGCCGAAAAACGGCAATCCTGCACTGCCCGGTTTCATATCGTGCGCATGAGGAAGCGTTGTAATCATATGGCCGCCCGTTTCGGTCTGCCACCACGTGTCGATAATTGGGCAGCGCCCCTCACCCACGACATCGTGATACCAACGCCAGGCTTCGGGATTGATAGGTTCGCCCACCGTGCCGAGAAGCCGCAGCGAAGAACGATCGCGGCTAGTCACGAATTCATCGCCTTCGCGCATCAGAGCGCGGATCGCAGTGGGGGCGGTGTAGATGATGTTGACCTTATGGCGATCAACAACATCCCAGAACCGGCCGTGATCGGGATAGTTCGGCACGCCTTCAAAAACGATCTGCGTCGCACCATTTATCAAGGGACCATAGGTGACATAGGAATGGCCAGTGACCCAGCCGATATCTGCGGTGCACCAGAACACTTCGCCCGGTTGGTAATCAAATGTGTAGTGGAACGTGGTCGCTACCCACACGCCATACCCGCCGGTTGTATGAAGCACGCCCTTGGGCTTTCCGGTGGAACCAGATGTGTAAAGGATAAACAAAGGGTCTTCAGCTGCCATAGGTTCGCACGCGATAGCCGCTTCGCTCGCCACATCGTCGAACCAGTGATCGCGCCCCTCGACCAAAACAATGTCGGCGCCTGTGTGTTTGACCACCAACACGCCTGAAACATCAGTCCCGTCAATCTCCAGCGCGGCATCGACGTTCGCTTTGAGCGCGATGGGTTTTCCTCCGCGAAGCCCTTCATCAGCGGTAATGACAAAGCGGCTCTCGCAATCGGTGATGCGGCCTGCCAGCGCTTCGGGCGAAAAGCCGCCGAACACCACTGAGTGCACCGCCCCAATCCGCGCGCAGGCCAGCATCGCGGTGACGCCTTCGGGCACCATCGGCATGTAAAGCGTGACACGATCGCCTTTCGTAACGCCCATAGATTTGAGCGCATTGGCCATGCGGATAGTTTCCGTGAGCAGTTCGCGATACGTCAGCGTGCGAGCAGGCATTGACGGATCATCCGGTTCAAAAATCAGCGCAGTTGTATCGCCCCGGCCTGCTTCGATATGGCGATCAACCGCATTGTGGCACAGGTTCAAAGTGCCATCTTCAAACCATTTGATATCGACAGGATCATACGACCATTCACCGCCTTTGGTGGGCTTGGCGACCCAATCGAGCCGCTCTGCCTGATCGAGCCAGAAGCCATCGGGATCAGAGATAGATCGGGCATACATCTTTGCATATTGATCGGCTGTGCAATGCGCCGCCCCGCTGTTCGCCGGTCGCTTCACAAATCCGTCCGATGCATCTGCCATTTAGATAGCCCTCTCTTGATGTTTGTTGATCCCAGACAATTGTGCCTGCGGTCCGCAGCAATTTCCAGATGAATTTGTCAGACGCAACCAACCTCCTGTTTGCACTTGCTACAGATTGATGAGAGTTTATCCCTTTGCTCATGGAACAGACGACATTCGAAACCTTCATGACGGTGGATATTCGCGCAGGCACTGTGGTGGAGGCAGAACCCTTCCCCGAGGCACGCAAGCCCGCGATCAAGCTGGTGGTCGATTTCGGGGCGGAGATTGGCATTAAGAAAAGCTCGGCGCAAATCACCGATCACTATTCGCCTCAAGATTTGGTGGGCCGCAAAGTGATAGCAGTCGTCAACTTTCCGCCACGCCAGATCGGCCCGTTCATGTCCGAGGTCCTGGTGCTGGGCTTTCCTGATGAGGGCGGAGCGATTGTGCTTGCTGCACCCGGTGATGTACCCGATGGTGCCCGGCTAGCCTAATCTGGTTGGCCCAAAGCGGTTTTGAGATCGTCCAGGTATGGCTCAAACGGTTTCCAAGCGCCCTGCCCCTTGCGGTTGATCGGCTGACGCACCTGCTCGCTCGATGCAGTGCGCACCGCGCGGTCTGTTTGGTGGAAATTGAGGCATGCCTGTTCAAACGGCACGTCGAGAAAGTCGAGCATCCGCCGCGTCTGACCTTCGAGATCGTCGAGCACATCCTCGTGTTCCACTCTTAGAATCTTGCCCGGGAGCACGGTATCCCAGTGCTCCATCAGATCGACATAATCGGCGTAATACCGCCCGATCTCGGTCAGGCCGTAGGTGAACTCCTGCCCTTCGGCGAACAATTGCTTGAAGCCCGAAAAGCAGCAATCCATCGGATCACGGCGCGCGTCGATGATTTTGGCATTCGGAAGGATCAGATGGATCAGGCCTATATGCCGGAAATTGTTGGGCATCTTGTCGATGAAGAACGGAGCGCCTTCGCGGTGTATCCGTGTGTTTTCGATGAAGTCAGCGCCAAACTTTGCGAGTTGGTCAGCGTTTAAATCGTGCAGGATTTCGGGATATTGCGATTGGCCGGCTTTGCGCCCCCGCAAGCGGTGCGCCAGCGCCAGGATATTGGGCAGCTCCAGCGTTCCGTCAATCTGCCTGTGGCTTGCGAGGATTTGTTCAAGCAAGGTCGAACCTGCGCGTGGCAGGCCGAGGATAAAAATGGGATCGGGCACGCCGTGTCCTGCACCTTTGTGCTTTTCGAAAAGCTCAGGCGTGCACCATTCCTTCTGCCGCGCGAGTTCCTTGGTCATGGCATCGGCGCTGTACCGGGTTTGCGCACGTTTTAGCGCATTGCCTTCGTCATAATGGCGAAAGCTTGCCTCATAATCGTTGCGATCCTCAAACGCCTTTCCCAGCGCAAAGTTGAGATGCACTCGGTCCATGAATGCAAGATCGCCGCGCGCAGCCTGTGCCTCCATCGCGGCAAGCTCGGCATCGCTGAAAGTGTAAGTCTTGAGATTTGCCAGCGCATAATACGCATCGCCATGATCGGGCTTAGCAGCAATGGCAGCGGCATAGCTCGCTTCGGCTTGGGCGCGGTCGCCCTTGGTCTTTAATGCATGACCCCGGCTCGTCAGGCTGGCGGGGTCATTGGGCAGTTTTTCAAGCACTTGGTCGAACAGTGCGAGGCCCCGGTCAAATTCGCCCGTCTGGATGCACTCAATCGCTAAGCGAGATTGAAACAGCGGGTTTGCCGGATCGCGGGCAGACAGCAATTCGGCTTGTTCTTTCGCTTGGGCAGATTTCTGGCGGCGGCGTAATGCGTCGATATAGTCGAGCCGCAATTGCACATCATCAGGCGAAAACTCCACTGCACTTTCAAGCAGAAATTCTGCATCATCCAGAATCCCAAGCTCAATCCCGATTTTCGCAAGCAGCCGCATCCCTTCGACGTTTTTGGGATGAGCACGCAAGTGATGGCGGCAGATCTCCTCTGCGCGCACGAGACGACCTTCGGCCAGATGGTTGGTCACCGCTAGCAATTCGCGCGGCAGACCGGCAATCCGCGCGCGCTGCGCTTCGGCCGCCTGCGCCTCAGCCGGCCGCCCAGCTTCAGCTTGCAAGCGTGCCTGTTCGCGCCAGCTTGCCTCCAATGCCGGGTTAAACCGCGTTGCGCGAACGAATGCGGGCAACGCCGCTGCCTCATCTCCGCGAGCAAGCGCCAAGTGCCCCTCTTCCTGCCATGCTCGGCCATATTCAGGCATGGCGTTGTGAAGCGCTGCTAAGTGCTCGGCCGCCTCCTCAAAGAGCTTCAAATACCGCGCAGCAACCGCCGCCATATAAAGCGCTTCGCCATCGGCAGAGTTTTCCGCGAGCATCGCACGCGCCTGAGCCAGCCCGGCATCAAATTGACCGGCCTGCAAGAATTGCTGTGCTTTCTTGAGTTGCTCTTCGCGCGACATGCTCGCTGTCTTAGACAGCAAAACGGCGGGAGTGAACCATTGCCACGCCCGCCGTCCTTGTTTGTTTATTGGCGATCAGTAGTTGAACGTCACGCGCATGCCGACCGTCAACGGACGGTTAGTGATGATGCGTTCGCGGTCATTGCCGAAGATACCTGAGATTTCCGCACGCTCGTCAGAGAGGTTTTCACCAAACACTTCAAAGCGCCATTGTTCAGCTTTCACGCCCATCGACAGGTCAAACACTGTGTAGCTATCAAGCTCGATATTGTTGATCGCAATGATATCGGTGAATTTCGATGCCGAATACGTGACTTGCGGCTGGATATACGCCTCAAGACTGTCGGACAGGTCCCATTCGTACCGCGCACGCGCATTGCCCTGGAAGCTCGGGGCATAGGCCAGCTCGCTACCAAGGATCACATCGTTGGTCGGGATCAGGATATCCGTGATTTCGGTATCAAGGATCGAGAACGCGCCCGTGAAAGTGAGGCCCGGAGTTGCGAATGGTGCGACCGTGAAATCAGCCTCCAGTCCGTAAATTTCTGCATCGGCTGCATTGGATGAGAAGAACAGATTGGTGATCGATGGATCGAAAATCTGCGTTTGCAGGTTCGTGATATCGACGAAGAAAGCCGAACCGTTAAAGCGCAGCTGACCATCGATAAGGTCCATCTTCCAGCCAAACTCGTAATTCACCACTTCATCGGTTTCGAGTTCGAACGGCACAACGAATTGCTCACCGCCAACAACCGGACCCAACGCGCCACCGGGACGGTTCAGGAAGCCAGGGCGGAAACCTTCAGAATAGGTCGCATAAAACAGCAGATCAGGCGTCGGCGTCAAAGTCACTGTGCCTTTGAAAATCACGCCGCTTGTTTCGGCAACATCGGGAGCGCGAACGGCATTGAAAACCTGCTGCGCCTGTGTAGCCGAAAGACCGGCTGCCTCGATATCGGCAAGGCTGTCATCCAGATCGAATGTCTGACGCAGCGCCGGATCGCACGACCCGATAAAAGTGAACTGCCCATCGCCATCATAAAGATCGCTGATGTCGGTGCCGAATGCGTTTTGGTCAGTTCCGCCTGAGTTACAGAACGATCCGTTTGCAGACCCTTCAAAATCCACTTCGACATCATAATAGCGTGCACCAAGTGTCACAGAAAGCAGGTCTGGCACCACGTCAAAGGTCGCCTCGCCAAAAATACCGAATTGCTCATCGGTCCGGCGAATGTCGTTCCGAAAGATCGTGTCTGCCGGGAATGGACCGGGGTCAGACACAAAGCCTGACATTTGCGGGAAGTTTTCAGCAAACGCGCCGAATGGCTGCGCTACCACATTGCCGGGATAGGCGAAGTCGACACGCTCTTCCAAGCTGAGGTCTGAATAGAATGCCCCGCCCTGAAAGCGGATGCGCCAATCTTCAGGGGTTGAGAACCGCAATTCCTGCGTGAACACTTCGGTTTTTGAGAAAGAGTTGATGTAGAGATTGGGTGCCTGACACGTGCCGCTTGGCGCGGCTGCATCAGGATAGCTGACCGAACCATCACAGATGTAATATGGCAGATACTGACCGGCAAACAGGTAATCGGTGTAATCGGCGCGCTGCTGACTTTCGCGATCCGTATAGGCACCGGTGTAGATCACATCGAGGAAGCCAAGACGCCCTTCAACTGTCCAACTGGTGTTTGAAAAATCATCTTCGAGGCGGTCTGCTTCAAAACGCTCAATCTCAAGATCATCAAGTCCGCCCAGTTCAGGATCAGCGAAGAAGACGCCATCGGATTCAAGGCTTTGGCGCTGGTGCGATACGTTGATTTTCCAATCGGGCGTCGCTTCCCACAACGCGCTGACACGGAAACCGGCATATGTCGTATCGTTGAAGTTTTCTTCGGCAATCCCGGCATTGTCAGCATCAAGGAAGGTGACACCCGACAAATCTGACGTTGATTGGAAACCAGCACGGTTGGCCGAAACAGGAACACCGTTAGCGCGGACAGTCCCTTCGGGCCGGAAACGCGCGCTTTCGCTCAGGTTACGAGTGCCTTGGACGTTATCGATATAGCCGCCTTGATCGTCAAGATAGACGACACCGCGAAGACCAAATGTGTCGCTAACTGGCACGTTCAGCATCAACTCGCCCTGATAGCTGGCTTCGCCGCCCTTGGTGAAAGAGACACCGGCAGAACCGCTTGCATCAAAGCCGGATAGGTCTGGCATGTTGGTGATGAGCCGCACAACGCCGGCTTGCGAGCTGGCGCCGAACAAGGTGCCTTGTGGGCCTGACAGGACCTCAATCCGTTCAAGGTCAGCGGCGTACACGTCAAGGTTACGGCCAGGCTGGCTCAAAGGCTGATCGTTCAGATACAGCGCCACGTTGGGAGCAAGTCCCGCGACGCCTGCAACGGTAATGTTGGGTGTGGTGGAAGCAAGGCCGCGAATATAGATCGTGCTTTGACCCGGACCATTTCCACCCGCCGTGACAGTTGGGATCTGGTCGAGGTAGTCTTCGAATGTATCGATGTTCAGTTCATCGAGTTGTTCCGCGCCGATTGCGGAAACCGAAACTGGCACATCCTGCAAATCTTCGCTGCGACGCTGCGCGGTCACAATGATAGAGCCGACGCCGCCTTGGCGTTCTTCTGCTGCGGGTTGTGCAGTGTCCTGCGCTGCCGCAGGCGAAACGATTGCGACTGCGAGTGCGCCAAGCGACGCCCCGCTTATATATTTCGACATTTGTATTGCCCCTTTGAGCCTTCGAGTGGGTCGCGATGCAGGAGTGCACCAGCGTTACCCAAGAAACGGGCGCGCGCGATAACAGATCAGCGCACGAACCGAGGCCCCGTTAACAAGCCCTCACAGAGCTGGCCACAGTTGGCCGGTAAGATTTACAGAACATCCCCAAGCTTGTTGTAAAATAACAACATCGAAATTTTAGTGAAGTCAATTGCAAGTGCTTATCAAATCAATTCGAAATTTGGTAAATGCAAATGAATCTATATTTATGAAAATTAGATTTCACTTTCGAAAATTCATCGAATAGTCGAATTTTATAAAAACTATTCTTATCTTCGGTAAATTATCGATCAAACTACTCTGCAGATATTACTTTTCCGTCCCAATCCTCACACGCCTGAGCTGTAGTCGGGATTCCGTGCCTTTTGCGAATGATGTCGAACCATATCGCTTTGACAATCGCGATACCCATCAAAACCACGACGATTGAGAATGGCAGTGCGCCAATAATCATCGTTATCCGGATCGCTTCGATGCCGCCCAGAATAAGCATGGAGCCGACCACAAACGCCAGCGCTGCACCCCAGAATAGGATGTGGTAACGGCGGCCACCCTCATCTTCGCCTGCACCATTGATGGTGTTAACGATAAGAATTGCGCTATCAACCGAAGTGATGAGATAGGTCATCAACAAGACCACCACCAGGCCAGAGACGATCAATGCCATGTCCTGGCTAAGCAGCACGGCAAGCGTTGCGTAAAGCTGATCGGAAATGCCAGTGTTCAAGATGGCGCCCTGTGCAGCCCCGCTAAGTTCCAGATCAATTGCTGTGCCGCCGGCAAGACCCATCCACAAAAAACACATGAGCGATGGCACCAAAGCCACTCCCAGCACATATTCACGGATTGTACGGCCTTTTGAAATGCGTGCGATGAACATGCCGACAAACGGAGCAAAAGCGATCCACCACGCCCAATAGAAAACTGACCAGTCGAGCTGCCACTGCACCAGCGCATCGCCAGCTTCGCTGTCATCGCTTGAAAACAAAGTGAGCGAATTGGCAGGCAGGGTCACGATGTAATCCCAAATGCCAACTCCAAGCAATTTGAGACCGTAAAGACCTGACCCCGCAATGGCGAACAGAGCCAAGAGACCAAAAGACAGCGCCATATTGATGTTCGAGAGCCACTTAATCCCGCGCCCAACGCCTGAAAGCGCGCTCAAAGTCGATGCGCCGACCAGCACCACCAGCGCGGTCACAATTGCAGCCGCCGACGCGGTCGTCGCGCCGCCTTGCGCCTCCACCATCAACCAATCGCCCAGCCCTATGCGGTGAAGGCCTGCTACAAACTGTTGAACCCCCAGCCCCATTGTGACCGCAACGCCCAAAATGGTTGCAACCACGGCGACGATATCGACGATATGGCCGGGCAGGCCAGACAAAACGCGCCCAAACAAAGGGGTGAGCGAGGACCGGATGGTCAGCGGCAGCCCTCTGCGATGCGCGACATAACCGATCGCAAGACCGACAAGCGCATAAGTGCACCACGCGCCAAAACCCCAATGCAGGAAAGTCCACATGAAAGCGGGCCTCACTGCGTCGGTTGACGCGCTTTCGATACTGCCGCGGATGATATCGGGATTGTTGGCAAAGTGCGCGAGCGGCTCTCCAGTCGAATAGGTGAGCATTCCGATGCCAATGCCTGCTCCAAACAACATCGAGAACCACGAGAACCGCGAAAATTCAGGCTTTTCATTGGGTGCGCCAATGCGCAAGGACCCACTTTGCGGTATCAAAGCCAGCACGCCGCACACCACGATAAGCGCGGCCACAAGATAAACATACCACCCGCTAAACGATGCAATGATGGTGGAGTTTGCGATCTGCAAAGTCTCCATCGCGCGCGCAGGAAAGAAAATTGCCCACATAATGATGAGCGACACTATGATCTTGCCCGGAATGGTCACTTCGCGGCTAAAGCCATCATAAAACCCGCGATCATGGGTATCGATCGGGAGATCGACCATGGGCGGGTCAATAGGAAGATCGTCGGGCAATGAAACGGCAGCGGGATCGCTGGACATGAAAACTTCTGTTGTGGCGCTTATTCCCTGTCCCTCAGCATCAATAGCCTCGAGACAAGGCCCGGCTCACCTAAACAGGGGAACCGAGTATCAAGCCGGATGATGCGAATACCCCATCCCTATAAGGCTTGATGCGTATTGCAACCCTTACGCGGCTAACAATTCGGGGCGCTCTTCCTGCCATCCATGGCCCGGACGATAGCGCGCATCCACTTTTCCATCGGCCAAAGCGAACAGATGCAGCCATCCATTATCGAACAGCTCGCGCACCTGAGGATGGGCTTCCAGCACTTTGGAAATTTCTTCTCGCGGGGCTTCGATCATCACTGACAAGCGCAGCGGATCGTGCATCAGCTTGTCGCCATCATGCACGCTTTGCCATGGCAGGCCGGGGCGCAGACGGCCACTATTGCCCTCGATCACGCCAATGCCGCCCACGACATTATGAATGAGCTTGTTGCCTCCGCCGAACAGATCAGGCGCAACCGATGATCCGTAATATTGCAAGGAAATCCAGCTCGCAACGACAACCGGCGCCGTCATGATAAGCTCTAGAGTGGTGAACCCGCCATCTGCTTTCCAGTCATAGCTGTGCAGGAATGCGCGGCCGCCCAAGTCTTTGCCTGCCGTTGCCGAACGCGGCGCTGCGATAAAGGCAGCACAGCCGGCAAGGCCCCACTCTGGGCGAATCTCTGACCAATTGCGCGCGCGCAGTTCCACATCGGTCCAATGCGATCCTGGCAGTTTGGGAGACCGTTCAGCACGCGCAATTCCGGAAGCTTCATCCAGCCATTCACGCACTGTCAAAAGATCATCCTGAAAACGATCCGCGCTCGTTCCATCAAACATCGTGATGTTGTCGGTTGTCGTATCGTGCAAGCCTGCAACAAACAGGGTATCATCGGGCACAATGATCCCACGTTCAGCCAGGCCCTGCCGAGTTTCAGGATCATTCAAAAGGTCCGCAAGAACCCGCGCTGACACATCGCCTGCATGTCCGCCGCAAGCGCCGCAATGGTATGCACTTTCATGCGGGTTGTTGGTGACATTCCCGCCATGGCCCAGCAAAAGCACGATTTTGCCGAACCCGCTGGTCATGCTCATCGCTTTCAGGATCGTCTCAGCCGTGTCGCATTTCGTCGCAAACGAAAGCCCGCCCACAACTTCGGGCGCTGGATCATGGCTTTGTGATTTGGTCAGACCGAGCGAGGATTTGAGCAATTTGACAGCATAAAATGGCCCCATCGCCTCAACGAACGCGAAGGATGAAACCGCTGCCTGCCGGAACCGACCCCACGCCCGGCTGGTGCGCGCCATAATGCGAGTGTCAAAATCGGTCTCAGGATCGCCAGCACTTGTGCTTTCAATCGCTGGATTAAGCAGCACGGGCAGACGGTTTTCAACCACATCTGATCCGTGCGATTTATGTGCAAGGGGCAGGCCGAAAAACCCGGCAAATCCAATTGTCTCAATCCCGCCATCGACGCTTTCGAGTGCGCGGCGATACACTTCTGAACGCACATCAATGCAGAACGCTGCCTGCAATAGCGAGCGGCTGTCATTCTCGCATCCACCTGTAAGAGCGCTGGTCAATGTGCGTTGGTGCGATCTATCGGCTGCGTCTTGCAGGATTGCGAGCGCTGCCTGATCCCGGCTCGGTTCAATCGGGGCTTCGTGCGCTTTGACGGTCGCTTCCCATTTGTCGGCAATCTGCGGGACGTGAGCCAACAACTGCTCTTCCCAGATCAGCCGGATGGCTAGCATCGCTGCGATTGTCTGATCGCTTGTCCCGGCAAGTTCGGCCTGCCACAGCAGCCACCGCGCATGCTGCGACCATCCGCCAAGGCTTATGTAAAGGCGGTGAAATGCAGTCTCGGCTGCCAATTCACTCAGGCCAAGCGCATCAGCCGCAGCCAAAATCGCACGCTCTGCAGTGTCCGGCGACGCTGCAACGCTTGCACAAAAGCCTGAAAGTCCGGCAATCTCTGGCGTCAGATCATGCACTGCAAAAGCGCGCCATGCGGCATAGGCTTCTTCGCCCGGCGTGGGTGACCACAACGCCTGCCCGCGATCAAACTGGCCCGCGGCCCAAATGCCAAATGTCTTATCAATCACGGACGGCCAATCGGTACCTGTTGCTTCAGCCGCGAGATCGGCAATTGTCGGCAAAGCTTCGTCTTCGGGGATGTAATCAAGCGCGTTTGCGGCGAGCTTGAGCATCGAGACTGATTTCGGTTTGGTCGCAACAGTGCTCGCATCCAGCGCCTCTTGCAAATCATCGTCGGTGATCCGGCCATCTTCGATCATGGCATTATACGTCGCAGCGCTTTGCGTGATCCGTGTTCCGCTGACGCGTGCAAGGCGCGCTGACGCGGTGGCCAGATCTTCACCCGATTGACCCAGGAACGGGTTTACGGCCACGGTTGCATCAAGCGGAAAGGCAGGCGGTATTGCGCGCGCCGCGTTTTCTGCAGCGGTCAAAATTCCAGACATGCGCGCCGGGGTGATTTGGGTATGCTTCATAAACATGGGATCAATCCTTCGCGCGAAGTTCAGTTAGAAGAGCCGTGAGCAGATTTGGTCGAGAACCCGCCAATGGCGCGATCAAGCAATGCGTTGAGATAAAGGCCATTGGCGAGATGCACGCGCAAGCCTGCGGTCGATGGGTGGTGCGCCCACAGCGGGAACAGCGCCTGTGCGAATGCGACCAGTCCAAATGACAGAACCGCGATCACAATAAGCGCCCATTCCAACGGGCTTGGCACAGGCGCAGGAGGCAGATTTGCCCCCCAAATGGCCTCCGCCACAACTTGAAACACGAAGTAAGCGATCCCGGCAGCCATCGCAGTGCCAAAAGTGCGTTTGGCAAGCTTCTCAGGTGCTGCATCAGCAAGGCCTTGAGCCACGAGATACGCCACACCAAAGATCAACATGGCACCAAGAGCATAGGCTTGCGGGCTTTTGGGGCCAAAACCAAATGCAAAACCAGTCGCAATGCAACCATAAAGAAGCAGAGCCAGAGCAAAGCTTTTCAAGACGTTGGCAACGCTTGGCGCAGCGACCGGGCCAGGACGGCGAATGCTTGCAACATCCTGCACAGCACCGCCCGATGAAAGGAAGGCGTGCGCTTTATAAAGCGAGTGCGCAATGATGTGGAGCAGCGCAAGCGTCCACAGGCCAAGCCCGCATTGCAACAGCATAAAGCCCATTTGCGAAACAGTGGACCATGCAAGCGCCGTCTTCACCGCGCTTTGCGTGAGCATGACAGCCGCGCCGAACAAAGCAGTAAAGCCGCCAATCATAGCAAGAGCCGCCATCGCACCCGAACTTTGCGAAACAAGGCCCGATGCCGCGATCAACAAAACACCACCCGAATTTATAATGCCTGCATGAAGCAGTGCGGAAACCGGTGTTGGCGCTTCCATCACTTCCGTAAGCCAACCATGCAGCGGAAAAGATGCCGTTTTCAGCGCTGCGGCAAGGACGATGAAAGCAATTGCAATGCTTCCAGCCGTACCCAAACCTTGATCGGCAACAGCAGCGTTTAGCGCGCCCAGGTCACTCGTACCGAACCCAGCGATCAGGAACGCCAATGCCGCAATCAAGGCAACATCGCCCGTGTGCCAGACAAGGCCGAATTTGGTAGCGGCACGTTGCGCTTCGGCGCGGCCAGGATAAAACAGCAACAGCTTGCGCAAAGTGACGCCGACTGCAATCGTTGCAGCAATCAATATGACCATGCTGCCCGCCTGTGCGAACACCATGACAGCTGCCAAAGTCGCCATCATGAGCGCGTGAAACGTGCCTTCGCGCTCCTCGCCGTCAATGTAGGTGCGGCTATAGCGCATGACGATCCAGCCGATAAACCCAACGAGCACCGCCATCGTGGCGCTGACCAGATCAGCCCTTAGCGACAGTGTGAAAGCACCATCAAGCGCGCTTGCTTTGAGCGGACCACCCATCGCTACCTGCACCAGACCACCTACTGCCAAGGCTGCCGCAATTAGCGCACTCCATTCAGATATACGGGGAACCGCGCCGGGACGTTTGCCAGGGCGCGCTGCCGCAAAAACAGCCGCCAGAAGCAGCACGATAGGCGCAAGGAATGCGAGCGAGAACGAAAGAAGCATTGGAAAGGGGGCTCCTGTTTGGGATTGGCCGCTGACTAGCTCATGCAAAACATCAATAAAAATTCATATATTGTGTATATATGTTCTATTTATTAGAATTTTCTCCTCAGACATCGCTAACGGATGTACTTTATGAACTTACACCACCTCCGCCTGTTCCGAGCCGTTGCCAGAGAAGGCTCTCTCACAGCAGCAGCCCGGTCGCTCAACATTTCGCAAAGTGCGGTTTCGACACAGATCAAAACGCTGGAGGCATCCCTTGGTCATGACCTGTTCGAGCGGCGCGGAAGGACGCTTCATCTCACCGAAGCAGGCGGCATTGCGCTCGATCATGCCGATGAGATATTCCGCACAGCAGACCATCTCACGGCCACGCTTGATCGCGCGGAAAGCCAAAGGCGCATTCTTCGCATCGGCGCGCTCGCAACTCTGTCGCGCAATTTCCAGATGCGCTTTATCGCTCCATTGGCCGGTCGCGCTGATGTCGAAGTGGTGCTGCGATCAGGCACCCAGCGCGACTTGCTGCGCGATCTGCAAGCCTTGTCGCTTGATATTGTCCTCACCAACCTGCCGCCCGCCCGTGATGCTGAAAGCCCGTACCTCATCAAACGTCTGGACGAACAGGATGTGAGTTTGATCGGCACGCCAATGCGCGCTGCAAAGGCCGAATTACCAAAAGAGGGCGGTAAGGATGATCTTGAAGGATTGGAGCGCTTGCTTGCCACCTCACCGCTTGTTCTGCCAACGCCGGAGACGGCATTGCGCGCAGGTTTTGATGCCTTGCTCAATCGGATCGGGGCAGTACCGCAGATTGCTGCCGAGGCCGATGATATGGCAATGATACGCCTGCTCGCTCGTGCCGACTTGGGACTTGCGGTAATTCCGCCGATTGTGGTGCGAGACGAGCTTGAAGCGGGAACTCTGATCGAATTTGCAAAGCTTCCTGATATCACTGAAGTATTCTACGCTGTGACGATCAAACGGCAGTTCACCAACCCATTGGTTCAAACCGTTCTTTCCTAAGCGCCCATGCACCGTAGCCTGTAAAACCTTGCAAACTCAGCGCTCTTTTCGCACGCTCAAACTAGAACTCTTGGCGTGGCCTGTCTAACTGTGATTTTACAAAGATAATAAATGCTCTTGGGGGAACAGAAATGCGTGTCGCACTCGCTGATGATGAACAAGAACTGCTTGATCAGATCGCAGGTATCGTCATGTCCGCTGGACATGAGGTGGAAACCTTTCGCAATGGAACAGACCTCCAAAGAGCGCTTCAGCGCGAAACTTATGATGTGGTAATGCTCGACTGGAATATGCCGGGCCAAACTGGGCTCGATATCCTGTATTGGGCACGGGAAAACCTCCCGTCTGCTCCGCCTTTCATCATGATTACCAGCAGGGGCGAGAACGAAGATGTTGTCCGCGGCCTGGAAGCCGGCGCAGTCGACTACATTACCAAGCCGGAATCTGATGATATCATTCGGGCACGGCTTGAGGCTGCTGGACGCCGGATAGGCGCGGATCGCCCTGATCCAGAGGTAAAATACGGGCAATACACGCTCAACCGGCAATCAAAGGAAGTGGATTTTTCCGGCAAAGCAGTCGCTGTTACAGCCAAGGAATTCGACCTTCTTGACCTCCTTTTCCAGAACCTCGACCGTCCCTTATCGCGCGGTTACCTTTTCTCGAGGGTTTGGGGCGGCAATATCGAACTGGAAACCCGCACAATCGACGTTCACGTATCCCGGTTGCGTTCAAAACTGGAACTCAAGCCAGAAAACGGGTACGTGATCCGCACAGTCTTCGGTTTCGGCTATCGCATGGATGCGTATATCGAAGGGGAAACTGCTAACGGGTAAGGCATGAAACGACTGTATAACCGCACTTCCATTGCGCATCTTTCGGTCGGAATGGCGATGTGCTGCGCCCTGATATCAGGGTGTGCGGTCAATGCCCCTCCCGTGCTTCGTTCAGACAACGGATTATCGCGCGATATTTCGCGAATTCATCTTATTACGCCCGAAGAAAACCAACCTCAAAGGATCGCATTGCACGATGCCTTGAGCGATGCGTTGGGAGCCAAGGGCATTGAAGTATCAGACGATGCAAACACCATCGGCGAGGTCGCTATCGCCGGTAGCCCGAGCACTGTGGGGCTTTATGCAGGCGAGGCGGGAGCCTCTGATGACAACGCTCGGCCAATCGCACAGATTCGCAAAAGCCGCTGGTACGACGGGTGCAAGGCGTCGCGTATGAAAGCCAGCCTTGCAGTGTTTGATCGCACATCCGGCGATTTGATCACACGTTCTGAAGTGGAAAGCGTGACATGCGAGGGAGATCCGATGCCGATGGCTGAGATAGCCGAACTGCTCGTCGATGAAGTTACCGGAAGCTAAGCCGCTTTCGCGCAGGGCAGAGTAATCCGAAACCTTGTGCCCGCTTGCTTGCGCGTTTCCACCTCAATCAACGCGCCGTGTTCATCAATCACCTTTTTGACATAGGCCAGACCCAGTCCTGCGCTGGGCCCCGCTTGCGTATCGCGCGCGCCAAACCGGGCAAATGTATCTTTCACCCGCTCATCGGGCAGGCCAGGCCCATTGTCAGCAACACAAATGACAATGCTGCTGTCATCTCGCCTCTCAAGATCGACAGAAACGATGCCTCCCGAAGGCGAGAATTTGATCGCATTCCCGATTAGATTGTCGATTGCACGTGACATGGACGATGGATCGACCTGACAAAATTCCGGCTCGTCGGGAATACGAGTTTCAAACGTGATCTTGCTTTTCTTGGCAGCCGCATAGGCACGGTCTACCGCCTCGTGCAAAAGGGCACCTAAATCTGTTTCGAGCGGTTGAACGCCTTCATATTCGAGCCGTGCAATCTGCACAAAATCGTCGGTCAGCTTAAGAGTTCGGCGCGCCTGATTTTCGATCCGCAATAGACGCTCTGCTTCCGGCAAGGCTTGCCCCGATGGTCCCACCAGACCAACAATTGCGGCTTGCGGAGAGCGCATGTCATGAGACAGGAATTCCAGCATTTCGCGCCTTTGCCGCTCGGTTTGCCGGATTGAACTGATGTCGCGAAGCGATACGATTTGCCCTCCATCCTTCATTTCACTTTCCGAAGATGCCAGGAGAAACACGCGGTCATCGGGAAAAACAAGCTCCTGCTTATCGCGATCGAGTACGGCGCCTTGCTCATCGCGCAATTCGCGCAGTGTTTTGCCCGTACATGCAGGCTCATTGCCAAAGACGCCTTCGGCTCGGGTGTTCATTAGGATCAGGCCACCATCGGCATCAAACACGAGCATCGGATCAGGGGACCCAGACAGGATACGCCGCAGAAAGCTCAGTCGCTCTCTAGTCTCACCGATCAGACCGCGAACTTGGGATACCTGCTTAGCAATGGAGTCAAAGCCGCCGCCGTCCGACATTCCAGCTCCGGGATGGGCGGCGCCCATCGCTTCTGCCTCGACCTGGAGAAAGCTGCTAACCGAGCTAAGACGCCGCCAACCCCAGAACGGATAGGCGAGCATTATGCCCAAAATGGCAGGGAAGACAGGAAGCCATAAGTCGGCAATCACAAGCAACGTGAAAGATGTGCCGATAAGAGCCGCAATCAACCCCAACGAAACGCGCAAGGTCCAGCTTGGAGGGAATTGCCAGAACACGAGAAACAGAACAAGGATCGTCGCGACCAAGACAGTCACTACAATCGGCCCACTCACCTGGCTGATCAGCTCTCCTCCAATCAACCCGCTAAGCAGGCTAGCCTGCATTTCGACGCCTGTCTTGATCCCGCCAGCATAGGAAGACACTGCATAGCGATCACCCAGCCCCTGTGCTGTCGCGCCGATCAGCACGATCTTGTCTTCAAGCATTGCAGAAGGCGTTGCGCCTGAAATCACATCGACCGCGCTCGGATCGCGAAAGGAGCCGGCTTGATGCATCGGAGCAATCGGATTTACGCCGGAACTGGGCAGCCCGGCTGCATTCTCACCGAGAGCCAGATAAGCCGTTTTGGCAAGGTGGTCATGCACACCGCGCGACGTCTCAAGCTCAAATTCAAACCTTCGGACTATCCCATCAGGATCAGGCGCAACAAAGACATGGCCAATCGCGCGCGCGCCCGCGGCAAATTGAGGCAACGGCATCAAAGGCTCAATGGCGTTTTCCGTGTTGGGCACCCGCGTGATCGAGTGCGGCAGGATGACATTGCCTGCATCCTTAATTGATTGGGCCAAACGCGCATCGCTCGCTTGATTGGCGGGATCGACGAACAAGACATCGAACACGATCAGTTTCGGTTTATATCCAGCCAACTGATCAATAAGCTCTGCATGGCGTTCGCGATCCCAAGGCCAATTGCCTATCTCGCTCACTGACCTGTCATCAATGCCAACGACCACGATATCGGGGTTTGGCTCAGCAAGGCTCATATAAGTCGCCAGATCCAGCAGCGCCGCATCCACGCGCGCTGTCCACTCTTGATGCCATGCCCCAAGCACAAGCGCCAAGGTTGCCACCAGCAAGACGACCCATTCGCCAAATAATCGAAATGTTCTTAACTGAATCGGCTGTGCTCCACCAAAGCCAAAACCCCATAAACCTATCAACCCACCTTTATTCAGTGATTGAGAGTTCCTGTACCGGGCCCCAAACTTTGATCACATCGCCTTCATCGATCTGAAACGACGCGACTTTCCAGCGATAGTCTCCCGGTGCCAGCTTCGAGACCAAAACCGCCGTTTCGCGCATCGCGACTTCATCGACAATCATGCTGCCCTCAGCCGCCGCGTCCCACAATTGGAAGGCGTAGTAGACATCGCCCTCGCCCTGCCCGCGCCACGCGAATTTGAACGCATCGTCGAGAGTGGACGGTTCAGCGTTCACCTCAACCCCTGCGCGTTTGCGGCGGAAAGTGTGGGTTTTCGAAAAGCCTTCCAGCCCGACTGTGGAAATCGCTCTTGAACGGACAAAGTACCGAGCGTCTTCAAGATCAGCGAATTGGGCCTCCTGGTCTTCGCCGACAAATTCTGTCACGATGTCGATAAAGCCAGCGTCACGCGAAATTTGCGTGCGATATCGCGTAGCCCCATCAACCGGAGTGATGGCAAAACTGGCCAGCTCTTCGGTTTGAATGCGGCCTGGATCAACCAGTTCAGGCGCGGGTAACAAGCGCTCTTGTTTTCCCAGACCGTCTTTTGCAGCGGATAGTCCGAAACCGGCGGTAGTTGCTTGTTCTTCTTCACCAGCAGCGACAACCACTGCGCCTTCAACCACTTCGGTAAGACTAATGTCTTGGCCGGGAAGAAAACCAACACGAAAGCCCGTTCCGCGCACTGCTGTCACTGCAATCGGAGTGCCCACACGATAGCGACCATCGCCGCGCACTTTAGGAGCAATAACTTCGCCCCTCCCTTCTAGAACGCGCAATTGCACATCAATCTGGTCATTGATGAGATATCGCCGCGCATCGATGATGCGCACGCGCGAATTGGAAGGGATCGAAACGCTCGAATTGCCATCCCCTGCGATTGCGACAAAGCTGTTGCGCCCTGTGGCAATCTCCACGCCCTCAAGCAAAGAAAGCCCTCGCTTTGCCGCAATGGTGCCGCGACGGTTTCGCAGCGTCACGCGCCCGGAAAAACTCTCAACCGAAAGCTTTGCTGGCTTATGCTTGAGCAGTCGGCGCGGAATGCGCAGCGTCTTGCCAACTTGCATTAAACGCGGATTACGGACCCGATTGATCCGCCGCACTTCTTCCAAGGCAGCCGCATTAATGAGGTAATCCTTGGTCAGATGGTAAAGCGTGTCAGCAGGCTTTACTTTATAGCTGACAAATCCATCCGGCGCGGCAAGCAAAGAGCTCGGCGCCAAGGCGATCAGCCCCACTGCCAGACATTTGATAACGGCTTTGCGCATATCCCATTCCTTCCTCAGGCTGTCGAATAGCACTCCCTTCTAACAAAATCATGCCCAGGCCTTGATGGAAATGTGTTTTTACATGTCGCGCGCAGTCTTTGCGATTTGGACCGCTTCTTTGGCCAGTTGGGTAATCCTGGCATAATCACCCGCCTCGACAGCATCTTTGGGGGTAAGCCAGCTCCCACCGCATGCAAGAACGCTGGGCAGACCGAGAAACTCTGCAAGATTGCCCGCTGATACACCGCCCGTTGGCATGAACCGCATTTCACGGAACACTGAACTTAACGCCTTCAGCATAGGAACGCCGCCTGCAAGGCTTGCCGGGAAGAATTTCACGTCGCGAAGGCCCAGTGCATAAGCGCGCTGCACTTCGCCTGCGGTCATGGTGCCAGGGTAAAACGGGATATTTTCTGACAAGCAATACTGCGCAATTTCATCAACAAGCCCGGGAGAAACGATAAACTCCGCCCCGCTTGCCCGCACCGATTTGGCCTGTTCCAGTGTCAGCACAGTGCCGGCACCGACAATCAAGCCTTCGGTTTCGGCCAAAATGGCTTCCATACCCTTTTGCGCATCATCGCTGCGCATCACGACCTCAATAACGCTCAACCCGCCGGCACCCAGCGCATTGGCCATCGCAACCGCGCGCGCCGCATCATTCTCACCGATCAGTGGCACAACAGGCGCACAAGCCAGCCGATCTCCCAATTTATCTTTCATGTTGTGGTTTGTATCCCTTTTATTGTTGCGTCGCAGCGCTTCGTCTTTATCGCAGTTCGTTCCTCCCCCGTGCATTTCAAGCGTCCATTTTGCAAGCGTCATGGACGTATCATCGAACAGGAGAACAACTTGAGCACACGCCCGCCCATCCAGCAAAACCCCGACATCCGTTTTCTCGGAAAACTGTTGGGTGACGTGATCCGCGATCACGCAGGCGAGCGCCTGTTTGAACGGACCGAGCATATCCGCTCAGCCAGCATCAATCGTCATCGCGGAGGGGAACTGGTTGATCTGGAACTGGATGAATTATCACTTGATGAAACGCTGGCTTTCGTGCGCGGGTTTGGCCTGTTCTCGATGCTCGCAAACCTCGCTGAGGATCGCGATGGCATCATGGCCGATGGCGGACTTGATTTCGCAGAAGCGGTTGAACGATTGGGATCACACGGCGTAGACCGTTCAAAGATCATCAATCTGCTCGCCAATTCTTTGATCGTACCTGTGCTGACTGCACACCCAACCGAAGTGCGCCGCAAAAGCGTGATCGATCATCGCACGCGGATTGCGGACCTGATGAAGCAGCGCGATGCTGATCTGGCATCGGGCCGCGATGCTGCCGCGACCGAAAATGCGATCCTGCGCCAAATTGCGCTGCTTTGGCGGACACGAACACTGCGACGTGACCGATTGTACGTTACCGACGAAGTGGACAATGCACTCGATTTTCTGGGCGGCGTGTTCTTGCCTATTCTTCCGGAACTTTATCGCGAGTGGGAAGAGGTTTTGGGAGACCGGCCTGCCAGCTTCCTTCGGCTTGGCAGCTGGATCGGCGGTGACCGCGACGGCAATCCCAATGTGAAAGCCAGTTCCCTTCGTTATGCGCTTGGACGCGGAGCAGAGACAGTGCTCGGTTTTTACCTTGAGCAAGTCCATGATCTTGGCCGTGAGCTATCAATCTCGAGCGAATTGGCTGCGATTGAACCTGAAATCCTTAAATTGGCCGAGGCGAGCGGTGATGCGTCACCGCACCGGGTAGATGAACCCTATCGCCGCGCCTTGATCGGTATCTATGCAAGGTTAGCTGCTACCTATTCAAAAATTTGCGGCAAGGCTCCTGGGCGTCTGCCTATGAATCAACAGGCGCCTTACGGTCACCCCAAAGAGTTTGAGAGCGATTTGCGCACAATTGCCCGCTCGCTCGAAAAGCTGGGTGGTGATACCCTTGCCTCTAGCGGGGCGCTTGGAAAACTGATCCGCGCGGTCAAGACTTTCGGCTTTCACCTCGCGACGCTCGATTTGCGGCAAAACAGCTCCGTACACGAACGCGTCGTGGCGGAATTGCTCGCAAAATCTGGCGTTGAGGCCGATTATCTGGCGCTGGATGAAGCGGGCCGTGTAGCGCTCTTGCGCAAGGAGCTTTCAGGCCATCGTCCTTTGCGGACGCCATGGGCCGAATATTCTGAAGAAACGCTCAAAGAGCTGGCTATCATTGACGCGGCCGCTGAAGCTCATGCGCAATTCGGTACGGCATGTATCTCGCAATATATTGTGTCGATGGCAGAGACTGTTTCCGACCTTCTCGAGGTGCATGTTCTGCTCAGAGAAGCAGGCCTTTATCAGCCCGGTGATACGCAAAAATGCGATATCATGTCTGTGCCTTTGTTTGAGACCATCGGAGATCTTGAAAACGCCCCGGGCGTGATGAAAGCCTATTTCGATCTACCCGAAGTCGCCGCCATAACATCAAAACGCGGCGCGCAAGAAGTGATGATTGGCTATTCAGATTCGAACAAGGATGGCGGCTATCTCACCTCAAGCTGGATGCTCGCGCGCGCCAGCGAAGCGCTCGCCCCGGTGTTTGCCGAAGCTGGAGTAACCATGCAGCTGTTTCACGGGCGCGGCGGATCGGTCGGGCGCGGGGGTGGTTCTGCATTTGAAGCCATTCGCGGACAGCCTCCGGGCACAGTGAATGGCCGTATTCGTATCACTGAACAGGGCGAAGTTATCGCTGCCAAATTCGGCACGCCCGAAACCGCAGCTGCCAATCTGGAGGCGATGGCGAGCGCCAGTGTGCTTGCAACTTTGGAACCCGAGCGGGTGGCAAGCACTGATTATGACCGCTTTGCCAAGGCGATGGACACGATTTCAACCAATGCGTTTGGTGCCTATCGCGACCTTGTCTATGGCACGCCCAATTTCGTCGACTTTTTCCGTCAGATGACCCCGATTGCTGAGATTGCGACGCTCAAGATCGGATCACGCCCAGCCAGCCGCAAAGCATCCGATGCAATTGAGGATTTGCGCGCCATTCCGTGGGTGTTTTCATGGAGCCAGGCGCGCGTCATGCTACCGGGCTGGTATGGTGTGGGCCATGCGCTTGGGCAGTTTGAAGACAAGGCTCTGCTGCGCGAGATGGCCAGCACCTGGCCGTTCTTCAAGAACGTGCTTGCAAACATGGAAATGGTACTTGCCAAATCCGACATGACGATCGCCGCTGAATATTCGCAACTGGTCGAGGATCAGGATTTGGCAAAGAGTGTGTTCTCGCGAATTCAGCAAGGCTGGCAGCAAACCCATGATGCGTTGCTGGATGCGACAGATCAGAGCTTCCTGCTCGAAAAGAACCCCAAGCTTGATGCCTCAATTCGACTGCGTCTGCCCTATATTGAACCGCTCAATCTGCTCCAACTAGAGTTGCTGAAGCGTCACCGCGCAGACGAGCATGATGAACGAATTGCCGAAGGTATCAAACTTTCGATCAACGCGATCGCGACCGCTCTGCGCAATAGCGGTTAGAAACGAAACGGGGCCAGCACTCAAAGTGCCGGCCCCTTCCCCGTTGCCTCAAATCAGCTGGCTTCGCGCTTTAGAACTTGCCTAGCAAGTTCACGAAGAAGCCATCGCTGGTATAACTTTGATCAGTCAGATCGGTTGAGTAATCGGCAAAGCTGTAGCCCACACCGACCTTCGCATTGTTGCCGATATGACGGTAAATGGCACCCAGAGCGCCCCAGCGACCATCACCTGCGATATCATTAGTGAGATAGCTCGTTTCGAGAACCACATCCCATTCCTTGATAATTCGCCAGTCCAGTCGCGCTACGCCCAATTGGGTGTTGCTGGAGACGAACTCATCGCTTTCCCGGCCCAAAGACACACTGCCTTCACGCACGGCATATTTGAGCCCCAAAGTGACCGTTCTTGCCAGATCAAAATTGCCGTCGATCGAAAAGACATGGCTGCGCTGTTTTGGCGCCGCAAGCGTTCCGCCTGCCGTCACCTGCCCCACCGGACCAAGGTCTTCCAGGAATGTATAGCGCGTCAAAAGGTTGAACCGGTCATGGTGGATCGGTCGATAGGCAAAGCCCACTGTCCCTTCGACATAATCGGCAAGCCGGACATCGTCTGTTTCGCTATCAGCAAGAGCAAAATTCAAACGGCCCAGCGCGCGCCAGTCAGGGTGGACCTGAACCGATGCCGTGTTGCGCACCAGCCAGACATCCTGATTGCGGTTCTCGCCCGTTTCAAATCGTCCCTCGACATTGGTTGCAAACTGGAATTTCTCATCGGTAAAGCCCAAGCCAACCGAGAAAGCCGTCCGGCGAAACTCGCCCGTGTTCACATCTTCGATGCGGCCGTTTTCATACGAGCCTGATACGGACCATTTCTCATCCGGATCCCAATTGAGACCAAAGCTGCGAACCAAAGCTGGCGCGGGGCCAGCATGTTCGATCCGGTTCTCACCAAAGATCGATAGCGAGGTGTTAAAGCGATGCCGCGCACCCAGCGTTAGAGTCCCGCGATTGGCATTCGCCAGCGAGTTCAGTGGTTGAAGCCCCAGATCGCTGCGATCAGAAAGCAAAGCATATCCCAGATAGGCCTCGGAACCATTGCCATAACGATGCGCCAATTCGACATTTGCGCCCAATCCGCCATCGCCGCCGGAAACCTCGGTACCCAAAGTGACCTTATCGCTCACCTCAACCTTGCCACCTGCCCCTACGCGGTTGTTACGCTGTCGAGTTGTATCGCGATCCAATGTAACCTGACCAAATCCATAGACCGACCAGTTTTGACCCAAGGGATTGTAATCGAGCTGCAATGCAGCATCAGTGCGTTGCCCGTCTTGAATTGAGTTGCTGATAACGCCAGCGCTGAACAGGCCGGCGCTGAATAGGCCCGCTTCCTGATCATCGTGGCGCACGCCCACTGTCACAGTCGTTTCGCTGTTGAGCGATTGCGCAAGGTCAGCTGTAGCGATGGTGCGATCACCGATGCCATCGCTATCGAGCATTTCAATCTCAGCAGCAAAGCGCGTGGTGTCGCCGATTTTCGCATCAAGCGCGGCGCCCCAACGTGTTGTATCAGCCTGCGTCAACTGTCCGTTGGCGCTAAAGCCCGCTTCGAAATTCTCATAGAAAGCCGTCAGATTGCCAAGATCATCCTTCGATCCCGAAAGCTCGGCGAAATCGACTGCGATTTCTCCGCGATAGGCATTGGCGGAAATATCCGCGACACCTGTTGCTCCAAGATTGGTGAAACTGAGACCGCCATCGACCGAATTGTTCTGGCCAAAGCCGGGTCCTTCGGATTGAGCGAATTCTGCTTTGGCATACGTGCCTGCGTGAATGCGCACTGTCGCATCAGCAGCAATCAGAGTTTGATCTGCTGCATCGGTGGTTTCGCGTTGAGCCGTTGCGCCCAGTCGCAATGTGTCACCAATCCAGCCCGAAACGCGGCCACCCAGAGTGTATCCGCTCACATCACCCACAGTCGGCGTGTATTCATATCGTGCGACCAGCACCGGAACATTGCCCGGAGCCGAGCTTTGACGGACCAAAGAGCCATCCGATACAAATGAGGACAGCGGATTGAGAAGGACAATCCGGCCCTGGAAGTAATCAATGTCGTAGTCTTCCTGAGGCCTCAGATCGCGGCGTGAAAGAACGAGCCCGGTATCGAGATCGCGGATTTCAACGCTCAGACGTTCCGAACCCAGCGTGATATCGCGCCGATTAAGGAAATAAAGCGATCCGCCCGTACCGCGAAACTCATCACGTCCGGGTATCGTGCCGGGATCTGATGCAAATGCGGTGACTTGGAATTGCTTTTCGCCAAACTCGGTGGTTGCCATCGAATTGTGATCGATGATCGCGCCGAATGTCCCGCGATTGAGCTGTGCCAATTCAGCCTGTTCGATATCAGCAATGAAGTTACCGATAAGAAGGCTCGACTGGTTCTTCTCAACCTTAAGATAGAAACGCCCTTGTGTTGGGGCATCCTCTACCAATGTCGAATCGTCACCATAAGTGGTGTAGAATTCATCGGAATCCAGCCGTCGCAGCAATTCACGCGGGTCTTTGCGGTCAAGATTGCTGAAGATGTCTTCAAGCAAGGTCTCTCCCGTATCAAGAGCACCGGTGATCGTAATCCCGTTCCGAAGACGTCCCTTGGCGTAGAAGGCTGCGCGCGATGCGAGGTTTTCGCCATCGGTGAGCGCATCGCCGCTTACTTCAACAGCCGTAGCCCCGCCATTGGTTGAAACAAAAGTCAGATCGCCCTGTCCGACGATAAACCAATCGTCTTTCTTAGCTTCAACATCGCGCTTGGCGGTAAAGTTGACCCTATCGCCTTGCCCGATGCTGACCACCACTTCTTCAGTGTCGCGATTGACGATCTGCTGACTGACGAAGAAGCCTTCTTTATCAATCGGAACCGGTTGGCCTGCTACAATCACACGGTCATCGGAAGGCCCAGCCTTACCGGTCACCGTGATAGTCGCGCCGCGTTCAACGCTGATATTGCGGATCGCCGCTTCATCTAGCCCGCCAAATGGCGAAGGCACTGGATCATCTTCTTGCGTAAAGCGCTCTTCGATGATGGTCAGTTCGTGCGGTTGTGTTTGGTCAAACTGTCCATCGGCATCATAGACGCGATAGACGAAGAACAGCTCGGCAAAATCAATGCCCTGAGGCGTCCAGCGAACAGTGCCATCGGCATCCGCTGGCACGATTGCAAGCGGCTCTGAATCGACGCTTGTGCCCTGACGATGGATGCGGACCTCACCCTTTTCGATGAAAGATGGATAGTTGCTGTATGTTGCAAAGACGACCTGTTCACCGCGCACCACTGTCCGGGCAGTATCTTGCAAAGCCACAGCAAGGATTGGATCAACGTGAATCTGATCGGTGCGCACTTTAACAGAGTACGGGTTTTCCGCCGTCCGCTCTTCCTCTGCATCCAGAGTGATCTGCATGCCTTCTTCTAGGACAAGCACTTCAGGCTCCAGCTCCATATCAGGGCTGAGCACGAAGACATTGGCACGATTGCCTTTTTCACTGGCTTCAAGCGAGCCCAGAGTCGCGGCTGCACTGGCATTATCGCCCGCATCAGCCTTGTCATCCTGCGCCATTTTGGCTGTGTCCATCGCGACTGCAGGCGCCGCGATAGTCAGACAGGCCGTGGTCGAAACCCCTGCCAGCATGATCACTTTGAAAGCGCTCAGGTTCGCATTGCGGGCGGTGAGGATGGTGGTTGTCTTGGTCATGGCCCTTACTCCCCCCCTGCTTTGCTGGCGGCATTGCGCACCATGTTGGTTTCAATCGTCGGCGGCGGACCGTCCCAATCATCATCGGCGAAGGCTACATCAATGGCAGAGCGCATAGCGGCGAGGCGGCTGTGAACCAGATCGCCATTTTCACCATCCTTGGCCGCATAAGTGACCTGAACAACCAAACGCTGTTCATCGAGCTGGGAGAGCTGCGCAATCTTATCGGCCATCACCGGTTTGAGATCGGCAACCCCTTCACCAAAGGCACGGTCATCAATTGCGATTGCGATCACCCGGCCTTTGACGATGCCAAAGTTCAGCTCGCTGATCTTGCCGCGTGTAAGGCGGATAGATTGCGGGTTGTCGCTTGTTGGCGTGTAACCATCAGGAATGGTGCGCGGATCAAGCTTCAGCACGTAGTTCGAACCGATCTGAGCGTTTGGTACCGCGGCACAGGTGATATGATAGCGGCCAAATTCGTCCGTGGTGATGAGTTCACCATTGACGGTTGCCAGACGCGCTCCGGGAACGCCCGGCTCACCCTCGTCCTGATAGCCATCGCCATCAAAGTCATCAAAAACTTTACCGATGATTTCCGCGCAATCGAATATCGCGCTGGCAGTGATAGTGACCACAGCCTGAGCCCGGTTGGACACTTCTGCATTGGTCGCGCCATTTTGAGCGACCGCTGTGTTGATGCGGTCGCCTTCGCTGACACCGGCACCGATAACCGCGAGGATTGAATAGATGCTGGTTTGATTACCAGCGAGGAATTGATCTTCCCAGCGCAGTTCACGCACGGCCTCTACAGGCTCTTGCGGCACATCATTCACTCTCGCAGAACCCGGCACATATTTGAAGCCAGGCGGAAGGATATCGACCACATCAACGCCGGCCCGATCAGCCGCCTCTGTATTGCGAACGGTGATCGTATACGGGACGAGTTCACCGACGCTTGCAGTGCGCTTGGCGCTTGTCTTTGTGACCAGCAGAGCAGCGCGCGTTGTGAATGGGTCCAGCGGAATGTGGTTATTTACCACGTTCGCATCACCTTGAGCGATCAAGAAGCTAAGGAAGTATGTCGTCGGATCACCCACTTGCGGCGCAGAAGTGTTGGGCACGACCGCTGCTGGATCACCAATGCCTGCGACATTCAGCGCGCCATCTTCTGGCAGGATTATGGTCGAAATTGGATCGGCAAAACCTGAAGGCGCCGTGACCTGGATCGCATATTCAGTCCGCCCCACTGGACACGCTGCGTCTGCGCCTGCGACAATATCGAAGCGATAGAAACCGTCTGTGTCCGTGATCTGGCCCAATTGGCTCGGATCAAGATAGCAATCGATCGGGAGAGCAGTGCCAAACTGATCGACCAAATTGACCACAGCCCCAGCGATCGGCTGACGCGATACTGCATCATAGATAACGCCAGATGGGTCAATCGGCTGGTTCTGGTCTGTCAGTATTTGACCAGCAGTGATGGTGATGTTTTCAAGCAGTCCGAACAGAACACCGTTCGTTGGGCTGAAGAAACGGATTTCGTAATCATCACCCGCAGGAAGTTCCTCGACCGAATAGAAGCCGTCAGCATCGGTTTGCACAGTGGTGACGACGTCGCCGCCCCGAAGAACCTGCACGGTCCAGCCATTTTGCAAAGGTTCACCACCTTCAAAATTGCGGTTCAGGTTCTCGTCAAGGAACACCACACCTGTAACCCCGCCAAGGCTTTGCACGACATTCAAAGTCACTGTTGCAGTGGTGCAATTGGTCGGGTTGATGGCTTCGCAGATTTGATAATCGAACGTGTAATCACCCGCCGGTGTGCCACGCTCAACACCCACCACCCCTGTCGCCGGATCGAACGTGATGCCCGGTGGCAGCGATGAACCAGGAGCAATCGAAAGGATGGCATTGGTTGGATCGGCTGGCTGACCATCAATCGTGTCGCCATCAAAGACATTAAGGACGTCGGGCTGGTCGAACGAACTGTCGATATCGGCCGCGCTGTCATCAATCGCTTCAATCACAGCTGCAATCACCGTGACAGTGGCCGTCGCAGTTGTGCAGTTGTCTGGATTCAATGTCTCGCAAATCTGATAGTCGAATTCGTAAGTGCCAGCAGGCGTGCCCGGATCAACCGA
>CAYGQX010000003.1:0-210250 GCA_964352245.1 uncultured Porphyrobacter sp. | reverse complement strand
CGCAAATCTGATAGTCGAATTCGTAAGTGCCAGCAGGCGTGCCCGGATCAACCGAAATGCTGCCGCTTGCAGGATCGAATGTGAGACCAGCAGGCACGGCCGAACCGGTTGCCACGGTGATCGTAACATTGGCCGTGGTGGCGGGCTGACCATTGAGTGTGTCGCCCGTGAGCACATTCAACACATCCGCTTCGCCCGATGCGCCGACAATATCGTTTACGCTATCATCGATCGCTTCGATCGGAGCTGCGGTGACAGGAACCGTAACAGTAGCTGTATCGCAATTGCCGGGATTCAGCTCTTCGCAGATCTGATACTCTATAATGTAGTCGCCAGAAGGCGTGCCCGGCGGCACGTCAACCAGGCCAGTCGCCGGATTGAGGACTGGCACTGGCCCACCATTGATCGGCGTCGCAGGCGCAACCACAGTGATATCGACTGTGGTCAAATCAACTGGATCGCCGTTCAACGTGTCATTGGGAAGCACGTCGATGACGCCATTTGCCCCGTCACTGCCATTAGTTGGTGGAGCGATGTCAGAATTGGCTTCGATCTGGGCTGCAATGACCGTGACTGTCGCTGTCGCCGTTGAACAATTAGCAGGGTTCAGGATCTCACAGATCGTGTAGTCGAATTCATACGTGCCAGCAGGCGTGCCCGGATCAACCGAGACATTGCCTGTAGCAGGATCAAAAGTCAGGCCAGCTGGAACGCTCGAACCCGTCGCTACTGTTATTACAACCGTGCTCGTATCAACCGGCACATTGTTCAGCGTGTCATCGCTAAGGACATTGAGGACATCTGTCCCGCCATCCACTCCGATGATGCCGCCAACACTGTCATCCACTGCCAAAATCGGCGCGGCATCCACCGTCACAGTAGCGGTGGCAGTTGCGCAATTCGTCGGGACAGCCGTTTCGCAGATCGTATAGTCAAAGCTGTACGTGGCAGCAGGTGTTCCCGGATCAACCGAAACGCTGCCCGTTGCTGGATCAAAAGTCAGACCAGCAGGCACGCTCGAACCGGTCGCGACTGTGATGGTAACATTGGCTGTGGTGGCGGGATTGCCATCAAGCGTATCATCATCAAGCACATTCAAGACATCGTTTTCACCCGTCAGGCCGTTCACGCCGGTCCGTGTGTCGTCCACTGCAATGATCGGCGTTGCGTCCACTGTCACCCGCGCGGTTGCAGTGGAGCAGTTCATCGGGTTGAGGTTTTCGCAAATCGTGTAGTCGAACTCATACGTGCCAGCAGGCGTACCTGGATCAACCGAAACACTGCCCGTTGCTGGGTCAAATGTCAGGCCCGCGGGTACCGATGAACCGGTTGCAACTGTGATAGTCACATCGGCAAGATTTACCGGATCATTGTTGAGCAAATCATCATCAAGCACATTGAGCACATCGGCTTGACCGGTCGCGCCATCGATACCCGATGCATTGTCATCCACGGCAAGAATTGGCGCTGCCACAACATCGACTGTCGCTGTCGCAGTCGAGCAATTCATCATGTTGACGGTTTCACAAATCGTATAGTCAAAGGTGTAAGTGCCAGCTGGCGTATCAGGATCAACCGATACATTGCCGGTCGCAGTATCGAAGGTAAGGCCTGCGGGCACACTTGAGCCAGTTGCAACCGTAATCACAACGTTGCTGGTGGTCGCAGGGACAGTGCCAACAGTATCATCGGTCAGCACGTTGAGGACATTTGCCTGACCAGTCAGACCGTTAATACCGGTTTCGCTATCATCGACTGCCAGTATTGTCGGAGCCGTGACCACAATTGTGACCGTTGCGGGCGCGCAATTGTCTGGATCATCCTCATCACAGATTTCGTAGTCGATTGTGTATGTGTCAGCTGGCGTACCCGGCGGAACATCAACCAGGCCGGTTGCAGGATTAAGGACAGGGACTGGGCCGCCACCTACTGGTGTCGCAGGGTTCACAATCGTAATATCGATGTCGCTCAGATCGGCCGGATTGGTGTTGAATGTATCATTGTCCAGCACATTGATAATGCCAGTCGCACCTGCTCCGCCATCGACAGGCGCAGGATTGTCATTGTCCGCCGTAATCACCGCATTGGTGCGGTTCTGGAAGATATAGCCTGTCGCATCCGTCGATGCGGCCAGCACAATAGCACCAATGGTATTTTGCGAAGGCGCATCGCCAAAGGTGGAATTATCGACAGTTCCGCCCGATGTGCCCGCAGTTTCCGCGCGGTCATAGAAGGCTAGATCCTGGGTCTCCACCAGTGTGTATCCGTTCGCATCCGATGGAGGGAGATTAGCAAAGGAGAAATTGCCGTTTGCATCCGTGGTTGTCGTCAGGTTGACAGCATTGCCGAATGCGTCCGTTCCCGTGAGAGTAACCGTGATGTTCGGCGTGCCCTCACCCACTTCAATCGTGTCATTCTCATTATCATCGGCATAGACTGTGCCGGCAAGTGATGATGGCGCAATCTGCGTATCGGCAGACGCGCTGTCATTCGAATTGTCAGAATCTTCGCTCAGCGGATCGCCAAACGCATCTTCACCTGGTGAGATGGTGGCAGTGTTTGTGGAATTGGTGGGCGCAACGTCCCCTGAGTAGGGGGCCTGAGCCACTGCAAAAACCGAAAGGTCGACCGTATTCGCTGCGCCTGCGGGGAAATTTCCGGTGACCGTACAGGTGATCGTGCCAGTGCCCGAACACACGACGCCGCTTACTGTTGACGCACTGCCGCCTGGAATACTGGCGTTAGGCGCAGGCGTTGCCGAATAGACGAAACCTGTCGGCAGCACATCGGTGATGATGACCTCAGTCGCCAATGATGGACCGTTATTGCGGAACTGGATCACATATTCGATCGGCTCATTCACGCTTCGGACCAAGGCACCGTTGCGCACCTTACTTACGATTTCGAGATCCGTTGAGGGAAGCACCGTCGTGTTCTGCACAGCCCGGTTGTTAGGCAGCTGAGTATCAGCACCAGCGCCGGTGATGGCGGGTTGTTCAGCAGCAGTCACTTCAACCGCATTCTCAAATGTCACCGTACCAGCCGGAGGTGTGCCGCCAATATCAAAGGTCAGACGGAAGATAACCTGGCTACCAGCATCAAGGAAATTGTTCGCCGCAGTCCCGGTATCAATGCGGCAAAGGAGATTGCCTCCCGAAGGCGCACAGCCCGCATTGGGCGCGGCCTGAAGGCTCAAACCGCCATTTGCCGCAACCGGATTGATCGTAACCGTATTCAGCGTCATCGTAAGACCAGCTGGCGGGTTCGGAATATCTGTAATCAGGATATCGGTTGCACGCGAAGGGCCAAAATTGGACACGCGAATGTCGTAATTCAGCGTCTCATCAAACCGGATCGGATCATCTGTCGCAGGATCGGTTTCGACCTTGGTGACCGCGAGATCAAACTCAGGCGGGTTAACGCCATGGGTCAGGTCAAAGAAGTTGTTGCCGGCATTGGGATCATTCCCGCCATCGGCATCGAGCGAACTTGTCTCAACAGTCGCGCGGTTGGTGACTGTCGCCGTTCCAAACGGGAATTTGGGCAGAACGTCGATTTCCACCTGGCGCAGCTCATCGCGGATGAACTGGCCAAGAGCACACGAGACCTCTCCTGTGGCCGTGGTAACCGTACAAACGCCGCCAGGCTTGGTCGTTGTGGGCGTTCCAACAATATCGAACAAAGCTGGGTCAATGATATCGGTGACTACGACATCTTCAGCCGGATTGGCACCGTCATTGCTGACACTAATCAGGTAAGTCGCAGGCACACCCACTCGCATGGGATCGGGCGTTACACTTTTGTTGCTTACCGTCATGTCGGCAACAGCACCAACGGTGTAACCGGCATCATCGCGATTGTTGCTGTTATCGATCTCAGTCGTATCGACCGAGAAAATTGTTGCCTCATTGAGAAAGCTGCCGCTTCCAAACGGTCGATCAACCCGCAAGACAAAGGTCTGCGGCGCAAGGTTTGCCAAATCGTTGAAAGTTATGTCAGCCCTGCCATTGCCAGGTTGATAACTGAATGTTGGGGCGGTGGGCGTGGTGAAACTTTCAAGCGTAACGCTGGTTGTCAGGCCACCAGAGTTTATGAGGTTCGGGAAAATGTCGCGAACACGCACTGTGCGCGCGACATCGCCGCCCCGGTTGCGCGCGACCAACTGGATGTAGAACGTGTCGACATTATCCGGGATAATGAGATTGCCGGGGGCTGATCCGCCAGCAAACGGCCCAGTTGGCGAAAGGCTGACCGATTTGTCGATCGCCAAGTCCGCGCTTTCAGTAGTAGCCCGCACACCCCGCGAAAAACAGTCATCACCAGATGGACTGCTCGCTGATGAAGGCGTGTGCTGCGAACCGGCCGTCGTATCCGTGCAAGCCTCATTGGTCACGGTCCCATCAAAACCAGTGGATGACTGAGTGATTAGATTAACCCTCAGATCAGCGCCGACCGCAAGCGTTCCCGTCGTGTTGGTACTGCAGGTGACAAGCGTGCCTCCGGCATTGGGAGTGGTGACGCAATCGAAGTCCGCAGGGCCGCTGATGAATGTCTCATTCGGGCCAAGCTGATCGGTTATAATCAACGGATTGGCAGCCGAGTAGCTCGCGACAGAAGGTCCATCGTTACGTACGAAAATTGCAGAAGTGATGTTTTGCCCTGGAGCGACGGGGTTTGGAAACTTGCTTTTCGTGCGCAAGCGAAGGTCGGCGTTCGGCTCAACTACCGTGAAAGGAACGCTTACAGTGTTGTTAGCTGTATCAGGGTCGGGGAAACCACCCGGAGGCGTAACGGTCGCCACATTGTTGATCTGACCACCGGTCGCAGAAACCGCAGTTACAGGGATATTAAATACAGCCTGGCCCGGCGCATTCAAAGATGGCGCTGTGCATGTCACTGTCTGGCCAGAAGCCACACATCCTGAAGGAAGAGCGCCAATCGATAGCGAGCTGTCGATTGTGTCAACGATCGTTGATCCGGCCGGCACAGTTTGCGGGCCGGTGTTGTTGATTGTCAGCCTGATCGTTTCTGTGCTTCCAACCGTGATCGTATCGGGCATTGTTTTCTGCGCGACCAGATCACTGCCAGGCTCTACATTGGTGACAACCGTGTTCGAAATGTTGTTCGAAGGGTCAGGGTCAAGTGTCGTAAGCTCAGTGATTTCAACACTGGCAATGTTCGAGATCGTCCCCGCCGAACTCGACACGATCTCGCCCACAATCGTGATATCAGGATAAGGCGTACCCGCCGCCGGCGCTGCACCTGTAAAGTCACAAGTGACAACCGTGCCAGACCGAGAACACGACCAGTTCGTGCCGCCAGCGCTTGTAAAGTCAAACTCGGATGCTGCTGGCAGGTTGTCGACCACCCGAACCGCAGATGTGGTAGATGGACCCGTGTTCAGGGTTGAGAGAGTATAGGTAAGAGTGCCGCCAGCAATGACATTGGGCGCAGAACCCACTTTGGTGATGGACAGATCAGCACCATTGCGAACTGTAGGTGTGATCGTGATTGAATCGTTACCAGGGTTGCTATCGACATTGCCAACAGCAGAGATTGTCGCGGTCGTGTTGACCGCACCACTCGTCAATGCCGTGGCAGTAAAAGTGTATGTCTGTGGATTACCGCTGGTCAGGTTGGGCAGGTTACAGGTGAGCGTTTGCGAACCTACTCCACCACTCAAAACGCAAACGCCCGGAATATCACCCGGATCAACCTGAAAATTGGATGGCACGTCAATCGTGACGACTGCGTTGTTGACGGCCTGCCCGCTATTATTCGCAGCAGTGAAAGTGAAATCCGCCGTCGCCGATGCCGCAACAGGATCAGGGTTAGAAGAATAATTTACAACCTGGAGGTCGGCAGCGCTCGCGGCTGTGCCGGTTGCCAATGCGACAAAGCCGATTAGCACCCACTTAAGGTTAGCCAATGAAAGCCAAGTTCCCCGTTGAATCATTTGCATGCCGTGCGCCGCCCCCATTGCGCGCCGAGTGCCCCTCGACCTATGTAGAAGGGATAGGCGTTACCCGCCCTTCCCCCAAAGAATCCTGTCCTACTAGTGTCACACCGTCATCTTTGTCCAGATTATAAGAACCTGAATTGACGAAGGTTTACAATCCAAGATTGTGTCAACTCGCGGTGAATGATGGCTCAATCGGGATGGGTCGCACTCATTAAGCGTGAGCGTTCACCTCAAGTTCTAAAATTAACCAATCTTCCTGAAAAGACGGGAAAAAATGCGCGCCCCATCTATGGCTGCTCGCAAATTACAAAACGGCCGCGTCTCAAGGGTAGGAGACGCGGCCGCGTATCGGGCTTGTGAGCCCTTTGGTCTATGCCCGGATCAGAAACGCCAGTTAAGCGTCATCCGGCCTTCATTGTTGGTGAGCACCCCGCGACCAAGGTCAGACGTACCGCTAAGGCTTACTCTCAGATTGCCACCCAGAGACATCTCGGCACCAGCATTGACGCTGACCCATTCCGGATTAAGCGCATTGCTGATCGAGAACGGTACATCTGCCGCGCCAACGAAGTTTGCTGTCACCACATCAGCGGTATCAGCCAGCTCGCGAGCATAAGCGACAGAGCCAAATGCGCTCAAAGTGCCCTTGCGACCAATGCCAGTATCGACAGATCCCATAAGGCCCAGCTTGGTGCCAACCGACGTGAACGTGCGATCGTGGACATTGAGGCCGAACTGCGCCGCGCCGAATTCGGTGTAGCCACCGATATCATTGCGGACATAATCGACGCTTGCCACAGGCCCCACTTCGACACCTTGAGCAATATCAATGGTATAGCCCACACGCACACCAGAGAATGTCTGGTCACCGCGCGCTGCACCACTTGCGCTGCTGTAAAGGCTGGCAAACTCACCTTGCGATGCGCGCTCTGCACCCAGAGTTTGGCGAGCAAAGCCGACATACATGTCCGCAAAGCCTTTGCCGAACTGGTAGGCAGCAAAGCCTGCACCCGCGACGCTTGAATCGTCCGGACGCTGAACCGCACCAACGCTAGTGCCGCTGTTGCGAATGCTGGTCATCGCGAAACCGACACTGAAGTCGTCCGTGATTTCCATGTCCGCACCAAGGGTCAGCTCACCAGACTGTGTGAACGCAGCCTCTTCAAGAGCCGACGCGCCATCATTGCGTTCGCCTGCATTGAGGAAGACACCGGAGACCGTGCTAAAGAAGCCCAGCTTGCTGTCTTCACCTGGCGCAGTGCCCGCAATTGCAAACGCAGCATTACCAGCCGATGAGAAACCAGCAGCCGCTTTGTTCGCACCGCGCAGTGCCAGCGTACGCTGACCAAGCTGACCAGTGAAACGCTGTGAGAAGCTGTTTGCAACCATGGATTGACCAAATGCACTCACAGGAGTGAGCGATGTCAGTGTTGGCAAGAGTGTATCAATGCCCGCATTATCCACGACATCGAACAGTCCTACAAAGCCATCACCGCGACTTTCGAAACGAATGGTATCAAGGGCTTCACCAACACCTGTCAGATTGCCATTGACCATATCGCCAATGCTACGCGCATTGACCGTAACAATCACATCACCGCCATCGATACGGGTTTCGGCAAACAGGATGGGTGACCGTGTGAACAGGTTCACTTCCTGGAAGTCACCAAGGATCGAATTGGCACTGACCACAACGGCTTCATCACCAAAGCGTGGACGGCCAAGGCCTCTGATTGCCAGCGTGCCAGCAAGGCTTGCATCGCCATTTACAACCAGAAGGTCCGATTTGATCCGCCGGCGCGAATACGAGATATCAACCAGCAATGAACCAGCCGAAGACTGAACATAATCGCCATTGATAGTCAGCGTACCCGTTTTGCGGATCGTGCCCGGTGCAACCGCGCCTTCAATGTTGAAGAACGCATTCGTGTTGATCGTACCGCTGCCCGATGCGAGCCCGCCAAACAGAGCATAGATGCCTGCATCCAGCGTACCATCAAGCTTTGCTGAGCCGTTAAACTGCTCAACACCGATGATGGATGAGAAATCATACGCCTTTGGCAAGATGAAGCTGGCATCATTATTATCGATGACAAGCTTATCAATCTCAACGTCCATATCGACCGTGGTGCGGCCGAAATTGTTGAGATGCACTTCGAAGTATTGCGCAGGGTTCGCAAACGCTTCCCCCGGTGTCCCATCTGTGTTGTTTGGTACAAAACCGGTTGAACCAGGGCCAAGCAACACGGAGCTATCCGGCGTATTTGCTCCGAAGTTTGGAGTTCCTTCAGGTGGAAGGAATGGCGAAGGCGCGGTAGAATTGCCCGAGATATCAACCCCGACAATCGTGCCAAGCTTTGGACCTCCCTCATAAATGCCCGGCTCGCTGCCGGTCGGAAGGCCGTTTACCAGCGTGCCGGTGCCATCATCGATGAAGAAGCCAGGATCAAGATCCTGAGTCCAACGCGATGCATCTGACCAAACGCCATCGCCCGCTTGAGCCGAAACATACTTATATGCCGTATTTTCTGAAATGAATTCAAAGAACGGATAGATTGGGTTGTAGAAGCTGATATCGCCATAGCCTTCGGGAACACCGAAGAAATCAAATCCGCCCGAAAGAACCGCGGTCACAATCGGGAAATCGTAAAGCTCATCAACAATCAGCGGAGAACCGCTATCACCGGGAGCCGTTGCGACTTCATTCGGCAGCGCATCGTCATCAAAATAATCGATCGCACGAACTGCAGCAAGACTATTGCAAGAGATGATAGTTGGCTGGAATACGCAACCATCAAGTTCTGCCTGTGTACGATCAGGATTGTCGAAATCAGTGAAGTAATAGACCTGCGTCTCAAATCCGAGTTCGGCAAACGGTGCATCACCAGGGAACAGGCTATCACCAAGATCCGCAGGCGAGGCGATTGCGCCCAGCATGTTTTCACCAACGCGGCGAAGGAAGCCAATACCAGCTTCTCCGCCACCATTAACGCCATTGGCAACTCCAAATGTGCCATAACCCACCTGAACGACATGCGTCAGCTCATCGAGTGGAGTGAGCAGAATCGGCATCGATGGAATATCGGTGATCGGGGAGTCCACCGCGATTAATGCAATATCAGCCCAAGGGAATGGCAATCCACCATTTTCCTGATTGGATGAGGCATGAATTACGACATCGGTGCTGGTCGCGACCCCGCCCTCGGCATAATTGGCACCAGCATTGATATATTCAGCGAAACGAACTGAACTATCGACACCCGACGAAATCAGGATGGAATTGTCGCCGGTTTCAATCGTCCCATACGATTCAGATGGACTGCCGTTCAGACAGTGCGCCGCGGTAAGAACCGTGCGAGGATTGATCACTGTGCCAGTGCAATTGAAAAAGATGTCGCCGGTCGTATTGTCCTGGAAAAACATCTGAACGACAGAAGGTTGAGTGTTGAACACATCGACAGACCCGCCAATTCCCACATCATCGCGCGCAATGATTTCTGGTTGAGCGGGCGCTGGCGTTGCTTCGAAATTTTCAGGAGTGGCAAAAGTCGACGCCAACGAAAGATCAGGCGCCATGATGGTCGACAAACGCGGTTCCATTCGGAAACCTTCGAAAGTCCCTCGCGCTTCGAGCGCCACCTCCTCTTCGGTTACATCACCTTCGGATGCGAACGCTGGCATAGCCAATCCGCCGGCAAGTCCGACGACACCAACGTTCAGTAATAATCTGAGCTTCTGCATAAATGCCCCTCTTTTTCGGTCGAGCCCCTCTCGACTCAGTTAAGTTACTATGAACAGGCAGAAACTCACAATGTCGCAAGGTTAAAATGGGCAATTTCGAAATATTGTTGCGTAACAACCGAAGAATACGCACGACCTTTACTCAAAGTTTACCAAAACGCGCGCTAATGTCCTGAAACGGGACGTTTTTTAACCATGTTTTCGAGAAGCCAAGACCAAAGCGATCACCGCGATCCCAGTAGCGTAAACCTTTTCCCCAGCAGGTTTGGTATCGAGAGGTTAGGCACAGTCAGCCAGGCCGCGTTTGCCATCGCACTTATGAGGGTCAATCATGGAAAATGGTTATGATAGCACCGCGATATTCGACGGTCCTAAGAGTTCAACCGAGCAAGCGGAAAACCGCTAAAACGCGACCTTAGTAAGAACCCTTGGCTGCAAGAACCACGGGCACAGTCTGCAGCAATATCTTCACATTGTCAGCAACTCTGCCCTTGCGCACATAGACCACATCAAATGCGATACGCCGACGATAAGCAACATCATTGCGGCCACTGATCTGCCAAAGGCCTGTAATACCAGGACGAACGGCACAGTAATGCGCGAAATAGCGACCGTATTTCTCGATTTCACTCTCGACAATCGGACGCGGGCCGACAAGGCTCATATCACCGATCAGGACGTTGAAAAGCTGTGGCAACTCATCAAGACTGCTTTTGCGCAAGAATTCCCCGAACGGGTGGACCCGTGGATCATTGCGCAGCTTTTGATCTTTCGCCCATTCGAACCGCGATGCGGCACAGCCTTCCAACAGGCGTTCCAGCCGCTGCGGCGCGTCAATCTCCATTGTGCGGAACTTGTAGCAATTGAATGTCTTGCCCCCGCGGCCAATGCGCGTTTGCTTGAAAAGCACAGGTCCCTTGGACGAAATTATGATGCCAAGCGCGATGAAAAGCATGAGCGGCGCTGCAACGATCAGCAACAAAGCCGAACCAATGCGGTCCATGAGCTTTGCAGAAAGGGGATCATCAATAATGAAATTGCTCCGAGCGGTAATTCTCGGGCTTTCATATTTGATCAATTTTCGCGTTTCGCCGACCGGCATGGTCGAATCCCCTGATATGGTGCAGCCTTAAAAAAGCGCTAACACCACATTAGGACTCTTGTAACCGCTCAGATTCGACGAAAGGTGCTGTGGCCCAGATTGTTACACTGAGTCCCCGGTTCGTTTACCCAAAATGTCCCATTATGAGACAAGGCTGGCTAAATACAGCAGGACCGACCAGCTGCCAACGATCCCGGTAGACAAGATGAAAAATCGCGCCAGCCGGGGATATCTGGTCTGATCACAATGTGATTTTCTACGCCCAGCCACATTTGCGCGTAACTGAGCGGGCAATGCAAATGGGCTAAGCGTTATAGCAACGCTGGCGCCATCGTGCGTGCGACCACGATAAGCAGGCATCCAATGTCTCCCGGTACGGCTCGCTTTCGAGCTCAGCCGTTATATACGCACGATTATTAGCAAAAAGCTACTTCGACAGGCCTAAAAACTGTATCTGACGCTGGCACTTACAGAATTCTGTGTGAAAACATTAAGGCCGGTTCGATCAAAATAGTTGGCCTCAATCAAGAAGCTCCAATTGCGATCAAGGCGGTAGTCTGCAAGCAAGCCCACATTCCAACGACGGCCATCCTGATCGGAATTACCAAGATTGAGATCGGCATAGCCAACACGGCCAGTCAAAACGAGATTGCGCAGCAATTCATGCTCTACCTGCACACGCCCTTCGGTGCGCAAAAGTCCGGTGAAGCGCGGGTTAAGCGTCTCATCAACTTGCCGCAGCGCAGAAAACAGAACCGATGTCAGCGGGGTCACATTCCACAAGACATCTGCCTGGAATGACAGTCCATCGATTGTGTTGAGCGAGGGATCATCAAAGTTCTGTTGCAAATACCCTGCGCGCACATCGAGATAGAGCAATTCGGTCAGCTGCTGACCATACCCAGCCTCCAGCCGAAAGCCATCAGAGGACCGGTCGATAAAATCAACCACCACAAACTCTTCGAACAAGGGCGCAAGTTGAGTGTCGCGCTTGTCAATCGAGCCCTGCACATAGAAACGCTGATCCCGCGAGCGGGCAAAGGATGCGCGAACAGTGCCGCGATAAGTCTCCAGGTCACGGAAACTGAGGTCGAACACAGTGCCGCCTACATCGATATCGCCTTCAAACCGCACTGCGCGAACGCGGCCATCAAAAGAAAGCCTTAATGGCCCGAATTCCTTTGCAACCCCTGCATTGGCGACAAGGTTGGTGAATGCGATGGCTTCAGAAGTCGCAACATCAAAAGAATCGATGTCTCGGCGCTGTTCAAAATTTCTCTCTGCCCGAACACCAAGATTGTATTCAAATCCAGTGCCGATGCCTCGCCGGGTGCTAGCATTCAGTCCGAATTGTTCCGCATTCTCACTGCTTGTATCGACAAATTGACGGATATTGGCGAACGCATTGATGCGTGTCTCGCGGTCATTCCTGCGGTCTACCAAAAGAACATCGGGACGAAGAGAGATGATCGCATCATCCCTCTCATTGGCATTCGTCGCGAAGATATTGTCATTGTATTCCACGTCGAGGTTAATCGAGGGGAACATCTGAAAATTGCCGACAGGGATAGGCTCGCTCGAAAATTCAGGAGCATTGCGCTCAGCGACCGACTGCGCTTGCCTATCAGACTGCGCAGATACAGCCGACACTGGCACACAGAGCGCTGCGCTGACACTGGCAATGGATACACCAGCTTTGATTACTTTGCCCGCAATCAGCGCGCCATTGGCTTTCGCCATTATAAATTCCCCCTCAGCTTGGCTGACTTTAATTGACGTAATAGCCGCGGAACTTCTTAGTATAGGCATACACATCACCATCGCCAGTGCTGGCAAACTTCTTGATGTTGACCTGACTTAAGGCAAGTCCGGTGATCTTTGCACCCGCCTCCAAAAGCATGTCCACCACTGCCTCGACGGCGCGAACCGATGTCTTCTTCCATTGCGTAACGAGCAGCACACGATCAACAGCAGCAGCAATGACCCGTCCCTCAGCAATCGCCAGAATTGGCGCTGTATCGACAACAACCACGTCATATCGGCTGCGCAATTCGTTGATCATGTCGCGGATCTTAACCTCGGTGAGCGGGTTTCCAGAATCATCGGAGCCTTCATTGCTGCCCAGTAGATGAAGACCGGTTCGAGGATCGATATAAATACAAGCATCGAGATCGGCTGTACCGTCAAGGTAATCGTAGATATCGTATTCACTCTCGTAATCGAGCAATTCGCTCGATCCACGGCGGCGCAAATCAGCGTCAATCAGGACAGTTTTCACACCCGACATAGCGGTTGCCCGGCCAAGACATACAGAGGTTGTTGTCTTGCCTTCGCCCGGCAGCGCCGATGTGATCGCAATTGCGCGCGGACGCTTACCCGGCGACAAAGTCAGGAAAGTCTGGATCGATCGGAAGCTTTCGGCAAACAGGGATTTGGGATTGTTGACCACATATTCCTGCGGCGCTTCCAATGGCGTGCGACCTTGAATGGTTGAACGCAAAGTCGGAATTGCACCCGCATAGCGAAGCCGCAGGCGCCGCTCCACATCGCGCTTTGTCTGAACACCGCGGCGCAGATATTCTGCAATAAAGATAGACGCAAAACCAAGCGCAAACCCGCCGATCATCGCCATGATAAGCGTCAACGGATAATTCGGGCTGGAGGGCGTGGTTGGCACAGAAGCCCGCGCGGCAAAGCTGGCGTCGGGCAGCGCGCTGTCACGCAGAGCGACATTTTCCTGCGAACGCGCAAGGAAGCTTTGATAAATTGAGCGCGCTGCATTGGCTTTTTGTTCAAGCTCGCTGAGCCCGGCCTGTGCGCGGCTGCTGGCGGTCAGACTCCCAAGCGCCTGCTCCCGGCTCCCCGAAAGCGAGGAAACGCGCGATTGCGCTGTCTGCACTTCGGCTTGAAGGCTGGAGATGACCCGGTTGATTTCCTGCTGGATGCGAGTTTGGATCTCGATCAGTTCAGACTGTGTTTGACGCCGTTCAGGATGAAGCTCGCCATAGCGTTCTGTCAGAACAGCCAATTGCGCGCCGACGCGCGCCTCTTGTTGGCGCAGGCTTGTGATTGTCCCTGATCCTAGCGCGGCCCCAACATCTGCACCGCCGCCCCCGCGGGCCAATTGCTCGCGCGCCGCGGCCAAGCGGCCTTGTTTTTCGGCAAGCTCAGCCTGAGCAGATGCCAATTGCTGATTGAGGTTTGAAACTTCTTGTTCGGCATTACTGCCGCCATTTGCGCTTACCAAGCCACGCGCTGCGCGGTAATTGTCAAGCTGAACCTGGGCATCGATGGAATTGCGCTCCAACTCGCCCAACCGCTCGCTGATAAACGCCTGTGTCGCAGCAGAGCGTTGCAGCTTATCATTCACTTGCGATTGCAGATACGCCTCGGCCAGCAGGTTGGCAGCGGCAGCGACAAAAGTGCTGTCTTCGCCCTTAGCGGTGATGTCGATCACTTTCGTAGAGCCAGAGCGGACCACCGCCGTTGAACCTCGAATGCGGCGGCCAAGCGTCTCTATCTCTGCCGGGGTGTACTCATCCCCATCAGGCGATGCATAGCGCTCTGCATACAATTGTCCGGCGATCTCGGACACCAGCGGAGACCCAATCAAACGAAGTTCGGTGTCAACCTCATCTGCATTGGCGATGGTTGTGTTGTCATTTGGGCCAGAAGTGCGCACCGGATCAATCGCCGGTTCGATCAGCAAACTTGCCCTGGCGGTGTATTCCGGCGTTGTCGTCAACAAATATGCGACCGCTCCCAGCATCACTGCCACGATGCAAGCCAAGAACAGCCAAAGGTTCCGGCGAAACACCTGCCACAAGAAGCTGGGGTCCGGAAGCAGAGGCATACGCGGCGCGCCTTCGGGCGGGCCGTCATCGTCATCTAGGTCGTCAACTGGAACTTCAATTTTCACGTGGTGGTCCCGATCGTTCCAAATGCGCCAGAATCTCTGGGGCTTTTATGCATGGACCTCAACGAATAAAGACCTATCCGCGAGGAGCCGCGCATGAAATACCCCAAATGCGACTTCAAATGTTTCAATCAATGCAACCCTAGTCAGATTGCGAGCGGTTTCATAGGAAGCACTTGCTCAATGGGCAAAATTTTTCGGACGAAGTGTGTAATAAATGCAATCATGCAACAATTCCCCCATTTTTATCGTTGGCGCACCGCGTTCAGGCACGACAATGCTGGCCGCCATGCTCGCCTCGCATCCGGGGATTGCTGCGGGACCTGAAACGCAGTTCTTCAGCAAACTGCCAGCGCATAAGTTGCAAGAAGCGTGCGATGATCCCGATTGGCCCGGCCAAGCCGTTCGTCTTTTGACGTCGTTAACGCTGGCTGATCAAAAAATAGGCACACTTTTTGGAACCGACAAAACGAAGCTGACTAATTATCTAGCAGCGCAAAAACCCGGAATTTCAGCCATTCTCGAGGCTTTAGTGGTCCCTTTCGCCGCGACACAAGGCAAATCACGCTGGGCAGAGAAAACACCCAATCACATCCAGCACCTAGAAACGATCCGGCAGCTTTGGCCCGATGCAAAGATCATCCGCATCATCCGCGATCCGCGTGATGTCGGGCTTTCCACCCGAAAAATTCCCACTTTCAGCGACCGTATTCTGCCCAATATCTATGTCTGGCACCAATGGAATGCGAACGCGGAGAGCTTTCTTGAGGCGGATTCTGGTTCAATCACCGTGCGGTATGAAGATATTGTTGATGATGCAGAATACCAATTAAAGCGGATTTGTGATCATATTGGCGAGGATTTCGATCCGGCCATGATGCAATTTGAACAATCCGCGCAAAACGTGTCATCCGCAAATGAGAGCTGGAAAGGTCAGGTGTCCGACGGGATGACGGCCTCGCGCAAATATGCTTGGAAATCAGACCTGCCAGATGAGGTAAGAGCCATATGTGATCTTGTGTGCCATGAACTGCTTGTCCGCCACGGATATGAACATGGCCGTCAACCGGGCACGACCCGCACGGGGTTTCGCCTGTCACGCGCTTATCTTGAAAAACAAGAAGCAGTCTTAATCCGAGAAGCGGCGAACGGTGTGCGCTGGTTGCCTGCCGACACCCCCGAAACCGCGGATCGAATTGTCGATCACCCGCAATATTCGCGGTTTCGCAATCCAGCTGTATTGGCACGCCTATTTATAGGAAAAACAAAGTCTTGGATGGAAAGGCTGCGATAAAGGCTAGGCAATCAAGATACTTTATTGGCCAGCTTTTGCGCCAGCACGCTAGCTTTGTAAGAACCATTGATCGCCGCCCGCTTTACAGCAGACAACCGCTCTCCCGATGCGATTTCTTCTGTCGCAATCCGATAGGCAGGATGGTCAATCCACGGCCCGCAAAAATGCACAATCGCAGGATTGACGCGCTTCCCATTCTTTTCAAACGAACATTCGCCCTTGAGAATATCCAGATACACTGAGCCAGTCGCGTTAAGCGGCGTACGCATAAGCTGGCCGCAATCATCATAAAGCTGTGTGAGGCCCATTTTAGCAAGCGCAAGACCAATCAGCGTTTCCTCGCCCGGCCCTGCGGCATCAAAATCAAGAATGCCAAGCTCGTCTTGCCTGTGCCGGATCGCTTCGGCCTGTGCAAAAACTTGCGCGGCGACATCGCTTTTGCGGAAGAAATAAACCCCGCCATTGAATTTGGGAAAGCACTCGCCTCCAACTTTTTGAAGAGCTGCGCCGACATCTTCAAGCCACAGATCGCTGTCCCCAGCTGACAAATACGTGTTCACCACTGGCGAGAAATCCCAGGCCCGGATCGCTTCCAATTGCGCAGAAAAATCGCGTGTCACAAGGCAATCGGAATCAATGAATAACGTCTCTTCGAAAGGCGAATATTCGTAGATACGGGTCTTTAGAACCGTTCCTGCCTCGGCAAAGCTATCCATCGGGACCTGGCTATCAAAAGGAGCAACAGGCTCTGATCGATCCGTCACAAGGCAAATGGGCAAATGCGGAACGTGTCGTTTCACCGATTGCGCCAGCGACACTGCCTGATCGACATATTTCTGCCGACCGTAAGCCATGGTTATCAGTCCTAATTTAGCGCGGTTCGTCATGTCACACTCGCATTCCTATCATCATACGCTTAATGCAAGGTCAGAAATGCACGGCTGGTCGTGCGCAATGAGGGTATCAACCAGATAAAGTGCGCGGGGTTTATCGCCTTTCCTTGATCTATCGCGAGATACGGTCGCGCATTCTGCTGCGAAAAGCGCTCGCATCGGTTAAAAGGTTTCCCATTGTCACCCCGCAAGCCAAACATGGCCTGCCCGCCCCGCTGTATGTCACGCTTACATCTTACCCGCCGCGTTTTCCGGATCTGGGCAAGACATTGCGTTCGTTGCTCGACCAGAACATGCCAGCAGATGCGGTGCAATTGTGGATTGCGCATGATGATTTAAGCGCGCTGCCAGACGATGTCCGCGCTCTGGAGGAAGCAGGTCTTGAGATTAAGCCATGCGATGATTTGCGATCATACAAAAAGCTTATCCCGGCGCTGAAAGAAAACCCTGATTGTTTTTATGTGACGGCAGATGATGACGTCTATTACCCACCTGAATGGTTGGCTGGGCTGGTTGCTACTGCCAAGAAATATCCCGGCCATGTCATCGCCACCCGTTCGCATATGGCACATCGCGATGAGGCTGGAATGCTCGCACCTTATGCAACATGGGAGCTGGCCGCATCCCAAACCCAGAACCGCGATGATGGGCGGGTCCTTTTTCCGACAGGAGTTGGCGGGATACTGTATCCGCCCAGCTGCTTTGCCGATGAGGTGCTCAACCAAGAGCTCTTTATGAAGTTGTGCCCAAGAGGCGATGATATCTGGTTCTTCTGGATGGCCCGTAAAGCAGGGACACAGCACCGCCGCACGCACGACCACTTCGACATTATCGACTGGCCCGATACTCAGGACATCGCACTTGCAGCGCAGAATCTGTACTCGGACGGAAATGACAGCCAGATCCGCGCAATGGAGACCCATTTCGGCCCCGTCCCTGATGTTCCAGGAAAAACAGGTGATGCGTCATGAGCAAGCGGATCAGCTTTCTCATGCCGACTTACAATCGCGCAGAATACATCGCCGAGGCGATCGGCTCGATCGCCAGCCAGATGGGCGGCGAAGACGAGATAATCGTCGTCGATGACGGTTCGCGTGATGCCACTCCATCAGTGCTGGCAGGGATTGGCAATGCGATCACCCATTTGCGGCAGGACAATGCAGGAAAATCGGTCGCGCTCAATAACGCTATGGCAAAGGCAAGCGGCCAGTACATCTGGATTTGCGATGATGACGATGTGCTTTGCCCTGGCGCGGTTGCTGCCATGTTAGATCTGATCAAGACATCAGGCGCAGATTTCGTCTTTGGTCGCTATGGCAAATTTACGCATCGCGGCGCTGCGCGAATTGATCTTGGTATGGCGCATTGGCCTGACTTGCATAAAGGATCGTCAGCACGACACATCCTCGAAGACGCGTTCGTCATGCACAATGCAACGCTTGCATGTCGCAGCCTTTATGATCGTGCCGGGCCGTTTGACCCTGCCATGCTGCGTGCGCAGGATTACGATATGTTTGTGCGGGTCGCGATGCGTGGGCGGGCCGCTTTCACCGATAGGACAATCTTTTGGCAGCGTAAGCATGAAGGGGCACGTGGACCCTCGCACCTGCTCCATGCCGCAGGGCAATCCAACACCATCTGGCAGGATTATGACGCGCGCATTTTTAATCGGGTTTATCAAGACGTGCCGCTCTCCTTTTTTGAAGGAATGTTCGCCAGCACAGACCCTGCTCTTGTTCAACGCGCAGCCCTGCTTCAACGAGCAACCGTGATGGCGCGGCACGATTTGTGGCCTCATGCGCTTTCTGACTGGAATACTGCGCTTGAGATTGATGGTCCGCCATTGACCAGCACCGAGAGCGAAATTTGCCGTAGAGCGATGGCGGGAAAGCATGGCTTTGCAGGGGCACTGGGCGCTGATGCGCTCGATGGATTGAAGGCGCTGAAACAAGACAGCGCAACGGGCGCTGCGATTGTGCGCCAACTTACCGAAGGGCTTGTCTGGCGGCTGCGCGATCCTGACGAGGGCACCCGCGCTCTTGCGTGGCAGTTCGCCAAACGCCTGGGCGTTCGGATCGATCTTTTGCGCGGCGTATTCAGCAGGGTGATGCCCGGATCAGGTCCTGGAAATGGCGATCAGACGTTGACCGAGCTTTCCGAAATCGCGCTGCTTGATTGAGCCGCGTGCTGTCCTGCAAAGCTGTTCAAATGATCTGCGAGCCGCATAGCAAGAGCGACAATCGCCTGCGTCGGATTGGCGTGTCCTCCGGTTGAAAACACGGATCCGCCAACCACCGAAAGATTGGGAGTTCCGTGAACAGTGAGATTTGCATCAACCACACCTGTTTTTGCACTCTCGCTCATACGCGTGCCGCCAAGCTGGTGCAAACTATCGCGCCGGCAGGACAAATCGATCGCCTCGGGATTGATGCCTGCCGCCTGTTTCATATGACCAAGACCGGCTTCTTTGATGAAACTCGCAAAACTCTCCATCGCCTGATGAGCGGTCAGGCGATCAACTGGGTTGATTGTCCAGTGCACTTTTGCACGCGGTGCTCCCAGCGGGTCCAATTCATCAGCCAGCCCGATATGGCTTGCATAATCGACAGCCTGTTCAGAGTCGATTTCGACCAGCACACGGGCCTTGCGATGGCGGACAGCCGCCCCTGTCAGTCGCGATTTAGCAGAGCCGAACCAATCAAGCGGCGATAGCCCCCTTTGCGGTTCATAGCGCAGCACAATCGAAGCATTGCCCAGCTTGTTCTGTCTGGCAAATGCAGGATTGAACGCAAGCCCCGTCTCGCTCACGGGGCAGCGTGAGCGGCGGTGAATATCGAAAGCGCGCTGCAATTTACCGAGCTGGCGGGTGTCTGCGACAATCTCTCCTGCGTCCAGCCGCAAATGCTGGCCAAAGCCGCGCCCCAGCCATGGCGAGACTGTGCCTAGCAATTCAGGATTGCCACGTTGAGTGTTAAGCAGCATCCGGCATGTTTCAACACAGCCGCTCGAAATGACGAAATGATTGGCTTTTACAAGCAATGAGCGGCCCGTGCGATCAACTATGCGGACCGCTTTGACAACATCATTATTTCCCACGATTTCAGCGCAATGAGCAGCATAAACGATGCGCCGCCGCTCTCCATTAAAGGCATCGCGCAAATGATCGCCAAAGCGCAACACCCCCATGCGTTTGTCTTCGGCAAAGCGCCATTTCGCAGGAATGAAACGGCCATCGGCATAGACTTGTTGAGCGATGTCCGCATCGCCGCATTCATCAACCGCGCCGGGCAATTCCATGAGCCGTGCTGCTTGCTCAGACCAATCCAGCATTTCGGCATATGAGATTGGCCAGCCAGTCTCGCTTATCCAGGGTCGATCCTCAAAATCGTAAGCGTCAAGCGGAGCGCATCGGCCTGTCCATCGCAAGCTTGCCCCGCCCACACCGCGAACGCGCACTGCATCAATCCGGCTGGGTTCGCCTGTGTTGATCGAATGGAACAGGTGATGTGTACGCCTGTCCGTGGTCAGCCCCCCACTTTCTATAAGCAGGCAATCGCGCTCAAGGCCCGCTGCTAGACTAAGCCCCGCAGGCCCTGCTCCAATGATCGCGACATCGGTCGATAGCACCCCAGCTGCGATTTGGTTTGCAGGCAGAATACTCACCGGGTGAGCCTGTCAAAATCATCTCGCGTAAGCAAAGCGCGCGCTGCTCTCACAGTCTCTTGCTGCCCCTTGAACCGGTCAATCAGAATATCCCGAATGGCCGTGGGCTCGCGAAGCAGGAACCAAAGGGTTGAAAAAATGCCGCGATATTTCCGGTTCTCAAGCGCTTGGCGGTGAATGACCTTTTCTTCCAAGTGCCGGATATGCCGCTCAATTGCCGATTTCTCTGTTGCAGTGAGACGCCCAATGCCGCTGATCGCGCGCGAGGCATCCAGAAACGCTCTGAGGTGCGAAATTGAATGATCTGCGCTTAAGGAATTGGGGCGAACCAGCGCGTTATATCCGCATTTCTCCAGCAGCTTGAAGCGGGCACCATGAGCGAGCATTTCTGCGTATAGGACAAAGTCCTCCCCCAAACGGCACCGATCATTGAAAGCAAGGCCGTGTTCTTTGAGGAAGGCGCGCCTCACCACCGGCTTTAAAAAACCCAATTCGGTGCGGTTATCATCACGCCTGCTCAAATTGCCGAGCACAAAAGTTTCAAAATCAATCTGACAGGTGCGGCCCGGACCATCGCCCCAAGCATCGGCTGGCGGGGCTGTGTTATGCGAATGCGTAAAATGCAGGTTGTCTGCACATAAGTCCCAATCATCCTGGGCCAAAATCCCAGCAAAGCGGCCAGGAAGAAACGCATCATCGGAATCGAGAACGGCCACAAAAGGAGCGCTCGTTCGCTCTAATGCGACGTTGCGCGCCGCCGATGGGCCCTGATTGAACGGCTGTTTCGATACAATCAGGCGGGCATCATCCTTGCCAGCTGCCTTTGCAACTTCGAGAGTGTTGTCTTGCGAGCAATCATCAACAACATAAACCTCGCAGGTTTCAGGCTGCATCAATGCGCTTTTTACAGCTGTCGCAATCGTCGCTTCGGCGTTGTAGGATGCGATGATGACAGCGACGCATGGCTGGTTTGTTTCGTTCTTTGACACGCAACAACTTCCCACGACCCGGTTGACAAGCTCACCTACACACACTTGTTGCAGCGCACAAACACTGCGATCAGGCAGCACCGCCTGAATGGAGGCTTTTTTGCAGCTAGGCTATCTCGTGCATAATCTAAACGATGCTGCGGTGGAGCGACGCTGCCGCATGCTTAGCGCAGGCGGGGCGGAAATTGCGCTGGCCGGTTTTTGCCGTGATGCCGAAACGGGCAAAGCAGCCAAGGCCCGCGGCGCTTTAATGCTTGGCCAGTCGCATGATGCTGCCTTGGCTGCTCGCGCGGCCATGACGTTAAGGCATGCCTTGAGCAATACCGCCTTGCGCAAACACTTTGATGGCTGCGATGCGATCATTGCGCGCAATCTAGAGCAGATGGTCATTGCAGCGCGTGTGGCTGATGGACGTCCACTGATTTACGAATGCCTCGACATTCACCGCGCGCTTTTGAGTAACAGCCTACCTGCGCGTGCGATCCAGAACATCGAAGCGGCTCTGCTTCGCCGTTCCGACTTGCTGATAACGTCTTCGCCTGCTTTCATCCGCAATCACTTCGAGAACCGAAAGATCAAAGGCGAGACATTGCTGGTTGAAAACAAGCTGCTGCTTGACCCCATCGACAGTGCAGTGGAGCGGATGCCAAGCACAACCAAAGACCGCCCCGTCACGATCGGCTGGTTTGGTATGCTGCGGTGCGAGCGCACGCTCGACTTTCTCACGCAGTTGGTCGCTCGTTCGGAAGGAAGGATTGAAGTTCTTATTGCAGGCAAACCTTCCCCTGCCGAAGTCCCTCACCTTGAAAAACAAACCGCTGCGCAAGACGGCATGACTTTCACAGGCCCCTACTCGTATGATGATCTGCCCAGACTGTATGGCCAGTGCGATTTTGCATGGAGCATTGATTGGTTTGAGGAAGGATTGAATAGCAAGTGGCTGCTTCCCAATCGCTTGTATGAAGCCATCGCCTATGGAGCTATTCCGATTGCGCTTGGCGATGTTGAGGTTGGAGATTGGCTCCTAAAAAGGGGCGCTGGACTGGTTGTTACCGATGCAGACGAGGCCGCCGATCGGATTTTGCGCATGACGCCTTCGCAAATTGCTCAAGCTCGCAATGCAATCGAACAAATCGAGTCAAGCGCGGTGACATGCTCGAAAGCCGAATGCCGCGATTTGGTGAACACAATTGAGGAACTTGTCCCCTGATGAGCGTCCTTGCGATTATACCATGCCTTAACGAAGCCGAGCATTTGGATGACCTCCTAACCCAAGTGCTGTGCGACCCCACCTATGCGCAAGTGGTGGTTACAGACGGGGGGAGCACGGATGGCTCGCTCGCTATTATCGCCAAGCATAAAGCGCGTGATGCCCGCCTCCAATTGATCGACAATCCGGACCGCATCCAATCAGCGGGTATCAACCAGGCTGTTGCACGGTTTGGCGAGGGTATGGATTGGCTTGTGCGGATTGATGCGCATTGCCTTTATCCCGATAATTACGGCGCGAGCCTGCTTGCTATTGCACAAAGGCGCGGTGCTGATGCTGTGGTAGTCCCAATGATCACCAAAGGCGCATCGGGTTGGCAGCTTCCTACCGCAATCGCGCAAAACAGCGCGCTGGGCACGGGCGGTTCGGCCCATCGCCACATGAGCAAGGGCCAATGGGTCGATCACGGACACCACGCTTTGATGCGGGTCGATGCGTTCAGACGGCTGGGCGGCTATTGCGAGGCGATGCCATGCAATGAAGACGCGGAATTCGACGTGCGTCAGGACCGTGAAGGTTTGAGGATCTGGCTCGATCCATCAGCAGCGATCACATACTTTCCAAGAAAGTCTCTGAGCGCTTTGGCGCGCCAGTATTTTCGCTATGGAACAGGCCGTGCGCGTACGGTGCATCGTCACAAAATGCAGATGAAGCTGCGACAATTGGCCCCGGTCGCAATATTCGCAGCGCTGTGCGCTGTACCACTTGCGATAATTCATCCGATCTTCGCATTCCCAGCATCCGTTTGGGCGCTCGCTTGTTTGGCTTATGGCGCCTTGGCAGGAGTGAGATCGTCCCAAGGTCCAATGGGCATTCTTGCCGGCATCCCCGCTATGATAATGCACGCGAGCTGGGGTGCGGGCTTTGTCAAAGAATGGGTTTGGCACAGGGGCCGCGATCGTCCCAAATATGGACTGCGCGGCGAAACGGGCGAAACCAGCGTTTAGGCTGGCTGACATCAGGTCGGCGCGCCCTTAAAGCTAACCTGCAAAAACGGTGTTGCAGCGCACAAACATGGTCTATTGCGCATGAATGCTGACACAATCGATCAAGGCAAAACAGAACCAGTGGCGATACAAACGGTAAGGTTGCATGTTGGAGCGCACAAGACCGCTACGACATATATTCAAGAGACGCTGCTGCTGAACCGCGCTGAAAGTGCGGCAGCAGGCACTGCCTTTTGGCCGGTCCACTCAGTTCGAGCGACTTTGCGCGCGGTCCGTCAAGAAGCGGGCGCAAACAAAAATGGCGGCTGGCAAGCTCCTTGGAGCAAACCTTCCAACCCGGTTAAAACAGCGACTGAACAAATCGAGGAATTGTTCGTCAGCGGATACGATGTGACAATTTCCGAAGAGAACATTCTGGGCAATGCCGATGATTGCTACAAAACACCATTCTATCGCAGAGCGTCGCCTACCCTGCGATTGTTCGCACAGGCGATAGAAGATCGCCGTGTTGAAGTGTATTTGGCTGTGCGATCCTATGCCCCGTTCCTCGCATCGATCTATGCAGAATCCCTGCGGCACGGCATGTTCACATCTCCCCAAAGGATGATGGCCACCAATGCCTCTTGCGCCGGGCAATGGCTTCAAGTGATTGATACTATTCAGGACACTCTGCCCAACGCCAAGATGATTGTTTGGCAATATGAGGATTTCGCAAAGCTCCAAGAAACAATATTGGCCCGATTAAGCGGATTGCCCGCGCAAAGCATCAAAAGGCCATCAAGCGAAAACATTCTTCCCAGTTCATCGAAAGAAGCCATTGAGCACATGATTGCGCAAGCGGGCCCACTTGAACGCACACAACGCATTTTCAGAATGCTTGCTCTAAACGCGCAATATCCGCGCATCGCCTCAAAAGGCGGAAAATTCATGCCGTTCAGCTCCGAAGATCAAGCGCGTTTGCAGAGCGAATACGAAACGGACCTGGCCGCAATCGAGGCGCGCGATGATATCACCCTGCTTTCATGAGATGGCGCTGCTGGTTTCAGGTAAGCTGAGATGACAGACGTCTCTCGATCCAAACTGCTGATCGGTGCGGGCTGGGTTGCGGCTGCGACTATTGCTGTCAACGCGCTCGGCATTGTCAGCACAATCATTCTCGCCCGGCTTTTATCGCCAGAGGATTTCGGGCTGGTTGCGATTGCAACAGCGCTTGTCGCAATCATTGGCGTCATAAGTGAGTTTTCGCTTTCACACGCGCTCATCCAGCACAAACAGCCGACAGATGAGCACTACCATACAGCCTGGACAATGAATGTAATCAGGGCCTTTATCGTGGGCGCGATTATCGCAGCCCTGGGCAACCCCTTGAGCCTTTTATACGGCGACGAACGCCTGATTGAGATATTGTGGCTGCTTGGATTTATCACGGTGATCGGAGGGTTCGTGAACCCTAAACTCGTCGTATTCAAGCGCGCATTGAGCTTTCGGCAGGCCTTTATAGTTCGATGCACCAGCAAGATTGCGGGGTTCGTTACGGTTGTTGCGATTGCGTGGATTTATCAAAGCTACTGGGCGCTGATCTTTGGGACGCTCGCCACCGAAACAGCCGTGATGATCGTGTCTTATATTCTGCTGCCGTTTCGACCGCGTCCCACATTGAGCAAATATAAAGACCTCTTGTCGTTTTCGATCTGGATGACACTGGGGCAATGGATCCAGACCATCAATTGGCGATCCCAGCCGCTTGTCTTTGGATACCTGCTTCCCACGAGTGTGCTGGGGCAATTGAGCCTTAGCTCAAGACTGGTCGGAAAAACTATCGAACAGGCGACATCGCCAATCCGGGCGATGCTGTTTCCCGCATTTTCGCGCCTTCAGGATGAGAAGGACCGTTTGCGCCTTGGCTACATCAGATCTCAAGGGACCATCTGTCTTATAACATTCCCGTTTGCCGCCGGGTTCGCGGTTCTGGCAGAAAGCATCGTCAAAATTGTGATCGGTGACCAATGGCTGCCTGCAGTGCCGCTTATGCAAGTGATTGCAGCAATCCGGATGGTACAGACCACGCAAAATCTTGGATCAGTGGCGATGGCGACGGCGAACACGAAGAAATTGTTTCACCGTGATTTGCGGGCATTCTTTATCCGTTGGCCGCTCGTTATCGCAGGGCTTTATCTGGGATATCGCTATGGGAACGGCGCGCCAATGATAATGCTCATGGGCGGGATGTTTGGCCAATTTGCGACTGTGACAATCAACGCGGTTCTCAACATGCGTCTGGTCTCCAAGATCACCCCTATCTCTCTTGCCGATCATTGGTCATTTTTCTGGCGTCCTGCCATAGCAATCGGTGTGATGGCCACTTGCGTGCATGGCGCCAACATCGTCATTCCGGTTGCTGATGATCCAGTGGCTGAATTTTCTAAGATGATTGCGCTCGTCGCTTTAGGCGCAGCTGTTTATCCCGCTACGCTTTATCTTCTTTGGCTTGTGGGTGGCAAAGGCAACACAGTTGAGCATGAGTGCGCCGGCATCATCATCGATCTGCTTGCAAAAGCACGTCGAAAATTGACGCCGAAGGAGGGCTAAACCATGCCAGATGCCCCCCTTGCCAAGGCTCCCAAAGTGTCTGTTGTTATGTCCGTTTATAATGGCGAGGCATATCTGACAGACGCAATCCAGAGCGTGCTTGACCAAACTTTCACAGATTTTGAATTCATCATCATCAATGATGGATCAACCGACAGTTCAATAGGCATCCTTGAGGATTTCAATCGCCGTGATCCGCGCATCCGTCTTATCGATCAAGATAACACAGGCCTGACTGCTGCGCTTCGGACAGGATGTGGCTCTGCGCTGGGACAATACATCGCGAGAATGGATGCAGATGACCTTTCAACGCCTTTGCGGTTTGAAAAACAGGTGGCTGTTCTAGATAACGATAAGGGCCTTGTTGCGGTCACGGGTGATATCGAACATTTTACAGACGATGGCGCGATCACCAATGTTTCCCAGCTCAGAGTCAATCCAAAGCTGCTCAGGTTTTACAATTGCTTTTGCAATTACATTGGTGGGCATGGCCAAGTGATGTTTAGGCGCGATGCGTATGAGAAAGCTGGCGGCTACGATCCCGCGTTCCGTATGGCACAAGATTACGATATGTGGGCTCGATTGTTGGCTATCGGTGACTTTGGCAATGTCCCTGAGGTGATCTATCGGTACCGCACAGGCCATGACAATATTTCCAAGCGCAGCAAGGACGAACAAGCTCGCCATTCGCTGCGCACAACCCGCTGCGAATATGAACGCATGACGAAACACCCGCAAAGCGAAGGCACCGCGATGGCGCTTCTCAATTTCTGGTGGACACGCCCGCCCGAAGGAATGGCAAACGAGGATTACGAGGGTGCATCGCGCGCAATGGAGAAAATCGCCAAGCTCTTTTTCAATCAGCATCCCGACCTTCGATCTGAGCAATTCGCTATTTATCTGGATATTGCGGCGCGTTGGTTCTGGTGGTCCAAACGGGTTCCGCCGATGTCGGTAACTTGGGCAATCTTTCTCAAGAATTTCGGTGTTTGGGGCACCAAAGCGGTTTGGGCTCGCCTGCGTTGGGGGGCAAATTGATCATGGCGCGCAAGCTCTCCGTCGTCATGGCAACCTACAATGACGAAGACTATGTCGGCGCTGCTATCGAGAGCAATCTTGGCCAGACCTATGGTGATTTTGAATACATTATCGTCAATGATGGATCGACTGATGGCACGCTCGATATCCTTCAAGACTATGCCGCGCGCGATAACCGCATTCGGATCATAAGCCGCGAAAACGGGGGAACGACGAAAGCAACCGTTACCGGCATGGACGCAGCCACCGGCGAATACGTTGCCCGGATGGATGCCGACGATCTATCGGTACAAACCCGATTTGCAAAACAAGTTGCCGTCCTTGACCAAAGGCCCGAATGCGTGGCGGTCACATCACATTTTGAACACTTTCATGATGATGGCACAATCAAAATGGTATCCGATCACATTGGGCCGGAGGAATTGATCGCCCTTTACAACGGGTTCGCCAACAGGATCGGTGGCCACGGCCAGGTTATGTTCCGGCGCGATGCCTATTTGAAAGCGGGCGGATATGATCCGCACTTCCGCTATTCGCAGGATTACGATTTGTGGTGCCGACTTCTCCATCTTGGCCGCTTCGCAGTCATTGAAGAGGTGCTTTATCGCTGGCGCGTTGGGTATGGCAGCACAACCGACAAGAACAAAGAACCGCAACTGCGATGCGCGACCGAAATTACTCGGCGCGAACACGAACGACTGACCGGCCAAAAGATTACGCATGAAACCGCATTGGCTCTGATTGATCTTTGGTGGGCGAGAAAACCTGAAAAAACACCGATCAAACAAGTGCGTCTGGCAAGCAAGGCAATGGACACTGCCATCAAAAGCTATTTTAGCAAGAACCCTGATTTTGCAAGATTTGAACAAGAAGCACGCTTGCAAATCGCACGGACGTATAAATGGCGTGTTCCCTTGGCGAACCGATGGAATCTCAAACGCAAAGCCCTGTTATTGGCACATGCGATTTATTGGCGCTTGAGCGCTCTTAATCGCTGATCGCAAAAAAGCTGCACCCTTCATCCTTTGCTACGGACGCATCGCCACCACAATGGCGCAAGGCCTTTTGAACAGGCTGGCTATTTCATCTGGGCAGAAAACGCGCCGCCAAGGCAGCAAAACCCCAGCTTACAACATTGCCGAGAATGGCAGTTTTTCGCGGAATATCCGCCCATGTGACATGATCGCGTCGCCACCACCAATTGGAGCTAAATCCGCGCCGGGTCTCATACAATTCAGATTTAAGTTCGGGGTGCTGCGAGAAAAACGTGTTCACCGCATGATGCATCACGTCTGAAACCTGACCGATTTGAGCTGGCGTGTAATCGGCAAGCGAACGGTTCATGCCGTACGCATACATCGCTTTGGCGACATCGGGATCAAGCTCTTGTCCGGTGAGTTTTTTATACTGCCTGCAACGGATCGCGCAGGACACTTCGCTTTGCCGAACAGCATTGCGCGATGATATGCTGTCATGCCCGGTGCGGTAGCGATAAAGCACTTCAGGCACCACGCCAAACGGCCCTTGTTCAAGCAGCCGCGTCCAAAGGTCGTAATCCTCAGCGTAATTGTATTCCGGATCATAGCCGCCAGCAGCATGATAAGCATCGCGGCGATAGATCATCTGGCCATGCCCACCGATCCGGTTTGTAAAGACCATGTAGAGCGGAAGGACACGCGGATCTTTTCGGATCTTTGCAACATGCGACCGGGTGCCATCGTCGTAAAAATGTTCCAGATCGCATGTCACTGCGACCAGTTCAGGATTGGCTCTTAACAGTGCCATCTGCTTTTCAAAGCGATCAGGCATTGACCAATCATCGACATCCATACGCGCAATGTATTCTCCGCGCGCTGCATCCACGCCGCGCCGCAGGGCAATTGTCAGTCCGGTGTTTTCCTGATCGATAATCCTCACACGTTTATCGCGTGCAGCATATCGCTCCATGATCTCAAGCGATCCGTCCTTTGATCCATCATTGATGAGGATAAGCTCAAAATCGGTGTAGGTCTGATCGAGGATGCACTCAATCGCATCCGCGACGAACGCCTCACCATTGTAAACGGAGAGCACAACCGACAGGCTGACTGGATATTCATTGCTGGCGGCATTGTCAGACATCTATGGTAAGCTCCGGGACGCGATGTTGTGTGCGCTTCAAAAAGAAGCGGATGCTCTAATCAAGCGAATTTTCGCAAATGCACCATTATTCGCACATCGCGGTGACGCAACTAAACTGGCGTAAATGCCGCAATCCGAGCCAAAAATGCGCTTGGCTGCGTCAATGACTCGCAAATTGGCTGCAAAATCGCGATACAATGCCTGAAATGTCCGTAGTTTCATCCTCTTCAATTGCCAAACGGTTGGCTTGGTTGGTGCTCGCGCTTGCAGCGCTTGGCGCAGCCGCAGGAGCTGCCTGGGCGATGCTGCCTTTGATGAAGGGCGACTATAAGACGGTATTTTCGGTTAAGCTTGATCGCGGAGCCGCTCCCACAAATCGGATACCGCTTGCCGATATTTCAGCCATGGCGGCTGACTTTGTCGCTGTGGGTGCTGAATTGCCTGGTGAACCAAGTGAGGGGCTCAATCCCAAATCAGCCTGGGAACGCAATGCTGCACGGCCCTTTGGCGATCGGCCTATCTTGGCTGCAAGCGCATTTGGTTCAACGCTTTCCGGCGCTGACTTGTATCGCGCAGAAGGATGCCTTGCTGTTGCAGGTCTTTATGAAGCGGGCCCATCGCGCGATGATCAACGCCCCGTCATGCAGGTTGTCTTGAACCGTGTGCGCCATCCCGCATGGCCCAACAGCGTGTGCGGCGTGGTGTTTCAGGGCGCAGCGCGCGCGACAGGTTGCCAATTCAGCTTTACTTGTGATGGGTCAATGAAGCGGCGGCGATATTCCGATCAACAATATCAATCGGCAAAAACTCTCGCTGCCACAATGCTGCGCGGCGCAACCGATCCGCGTGTCGGATGGTCAACGCATTATCACACAGATTGGGTCTATCCCTATTGGAGCGACAGCCTCGACAAGACAGCTGCGGTTAAAACGCATGTCTTTTTCCGGTGGCCTGGATATTGGGGCACCAAAGCGGCGTTCACGTCCAGGCCTGCGGCAAGCGAACCTGCGATTGGCAGCATTGCAGCCTATGATATCTGGCATGATGGCGGTGCCACGCAAGAACAGCTGGCTGAGGCTGAAGACGCTGCTGGCGAATTAAACGGCGCACCGGGCGAAGCAGACACATTCGACGTTGCCTTTGCACAATCACCTGTCAAATCCGCTCCTGTCCCAGCCTCCAAAACCTGGGAAAAGCCAATAGTTCGCGCTATCACTGCGGATATGAAGCCGGGTCGATGGGCGCTTGATGCTGTCGAATTGTGCGGCAATCGCGCAAGCTGCCGCGTCGTGGGGTGGAGCGCTGGCAAGCCTATGCCCAGCCAGTTTGATCCTGAAAGCCTCAAACGCAATCCACCCGATATCGTCTACAGCCAAGAGCTGCGAAACAGGAAGCAACAGGTTTACTGGGATTGCGCCAAATGGGCGCAAGCTGGCAGTTCAAAATGCCTGGGATCCCCGACGCGTACAGCCGAGCTTGCGCTGTTGATCAGGTAGAGACGACTTCAATCGATTTGTCCTGAAGGCAAAGCGCGGACAATTTGCCCGTTTTGTAAGCACCAGTATCAATTGCAATCCGGTTGTCGTGCAATTCGACCTCATCAACACTCGTATGGCCATGAACCACGATCTGACCATGCCAGCGATCTGACTGCGTAAACTCCTCTCCAATTGAAAACAGCGTCTTGCGGCTCTGTTTTGCGATGGAGACGCCGGGTTTCACGCCAGCATGAGCGAAAAAGAACGAGCCGCTCGAATAGGATGCATCAAGCGATTTTAGGAATGCGATTTGGTCTTTTGGGATGCCGTCTTCCAGCCGCTCGGCAAAATCGAAGGAATCCTCGGACAATTTCGGCGCGCCAATGCCATAGCTTTCCAGAGTCGCGATGCCACCCGTGGACAGCCATGCTTCCTGCGCGTCACCATTACCATTAAGGCTTTCAAGCAAGAGATGTTCGTGAAATCCCACCAATGTCTTGGCTCTTGCTTCTTCACCAAGAGCCTTTGCCAGCTCCAAACAGCGCGCACCGTCCGGCCCGTGATCGACCAGATTTCCCAGCAATAGAACCGTCAGTTTTGACGGAGCTGGCTCTAATGTGGGAAAGTGACTGATAATTCGGCTAAGAAGCTCTATCAGAAGATCATAGCGGCCGTGCACGTCGCCAATCGCGTAGATTCGCTCCCCCTTCACCGGGCGGGGCACTCGCGCAGTTAGTTTGGGAAAAGCGTACATGACACCTTGTCATAGCAAAAATGTGCGAATTGTCAGTGTCAAAAGTTGAATCCTCAAGCCCCAGTGATCCCACGCTTCGAACCGGGGGTGAAGGCCCGGAAATCTCAATTATTATGGCATGTTATAATGCTGCGCCGTACTTGAAAGAGGCGGTTCAATCGGCTTTGGAGCAAACAAATATTACGCTCGAAGTTCTGATTGTTGATGATCATTCGCGCGATAACAGCCTTGAGCTGGCTAACAATCTGGCAAGCACAGATTCGCGGATCAGAGTGCTTGAAACCCCTCGAAATTGCGGGCCCGGCGCGGCGCGCAATGTGGGCATAGAGCATATGCGTGGGCGCTGGTACGCGATGCTGGATTGCGATGATGCATTTGATCCAGACCGTTGTCGAAAACTGATCGATGCAGCTGAGGCCGCCGGCGCTGACATGATTGCCGATGATCTGTCGGTGTTTGGCGAAGACTTCGCCGCAAGCCCCCACCTTGGCAAAGGGTTTCAACCTGGCGCTGGCTCGATCTCACTCGATGACTATTTCTCGGGCACCGTCATGTTTTCGCCCCGCCCCAATCTTGGTTTTCTAAAGCCCATCATCCGCCGAAAAGCGCTCAACTCAATCCGATACCGAACTGACCTGCGCATTGGTGAAGATGATGAACTGGTGATCCGGCTGCTATTGGCGGGCGCGAAATACGCCTATTATCCCAAAGCATTATACCGCTATCGCAAACACGATGCCTCCATCTCACACCGCCTTTCTGCTGAACACAGCGCAGCCATGGTGCAGTCGGAAGAGGATATTCGCAGACAGGTCGAACGAGCAGGTCAAACATCACAAGCCTACAAAGCTCGCTATGCCTCTATCCTTGATGCTGCGGCGTTTTCGCACAGTGTTGAAGCGTTAAAAGCGAAAAATCGCGTGGGTGCAATAGCTGCGATCCTTAAACGGCCTTCAGCTTTGCGTCATTATACCATGCCTATCGCTGCAAGATGGAAACGGATAACCAGCCAAAGCTGACCCGCCTTATTGCGTGTGCAAGCGGGTGTGATAAAGGCGCGTGGCAGTATTTGGAGTGATGCAGATGTCGAAACGCCCCGTTCTTGTTTGTGCAGCTTTGCTTGCAATGATGGCGAGCCTTGCGGGATGCGTCGGTGGTAAGCCGCCGCTTGCGTCAAATCCTTATGCTGCCAATGAATATCGCCTTGCCGCAGCCGACCAATTGCGCATCACCGTGTTTGGTGAGCCAGCGCTATCAAGGAATTATACCGTCACGACGGCAGGCGATATCGCCTTTCCGTTGCTCGGCGATGTGCCTGCATCGGGCAGAACTGCCAGCGAATTTTCAGAATTCCTTACCCAAAAGCTTGCTGATGGGTATCTCAATGATCCGCGCGTCAATGTTGAGGTTTTGAACTTCCGTCCGATTTATGTGCTGGGCGAAGTGAGCCGCGCAGGCGAATTCAAGTACAAGCCAGAGCTGACCGCGCTTCAAGCGGTCGCTCTTGCAGGAGGCTTCACTTACCGCGCAGACCGTCGACGGGTCTTCATCAGGCGAGCAGGCGAGGATGCTGAATTCACCTACGAACTGGATCAGGGGCGCGCTATTTACCTGCGTCCTGGCGATACAATCCGTGTGGGCGAGCGGTATTTCTAAGCTGCTGTCCTAGAGTGCCGACGGCTGGCGAACAGATCGTGCTGGATGTCCGCCATTGTCACCCAGGCCAATTCGCGCAGGAATGTGATGGGACGAAGCACAGTGCCCTCGCTCCAGCGCCACAGCAACCTTGATCGGTAAAAGGATACTTGCTCTGGCAAGAATTGATCGCGCGCAGCATCGGCAAAATCAGCAGCCAAACCCGGTCTAAAACCGTCTTTTCCAAACGCTTTATCGGCCACCGCTTTTGCATGTTCCCATACGCGGTTCATCCCGGATCGCGCCGCATATTCATCAAGAATGTCGTCTGTCATTTCAGGATCATTGGCCCGGGCATAGGCAATTTCGTGGGCGTAGCTTAGCCAGGGCTGGCGCGCTCTTATCGCTTTGCCAAAGCTGTTGGCTGTCAACATCATCGCATCACGTTTATCGAGCATCGGGAGCGAAAAATTCCCAAGATCGCGCATGACACGATTTTTATGAAGCGGCTCTAGATTGGTAAGGGCAGGTGTTCCTGGTTGGTGAAGCTTATGGTGAAGATCAACCGTTGGACCAGTGGTCGCAACGGGCAAATAGGGGGACTCTCCTAGATATTCGTGCCACCAGACATCGTGCTCTGAGATAGGAGCCTCATATCCTGTTGATGTGAGCACTTTTGTTGCGCCGCGATAATCCCGCGCGCGCACAAGCAAATCGATATCATGCGTGAAACGCGCGTCCCATTTACCATACACTTCATATGCGCGCGCCGTCCCTTTGACGCACACGACATCGATCCCGTGAGTATGAAAATTGCGGCACAACCGGACCGCAGCAGCGATATGCGCCATCGCTTTGGCGAAGCAATCAGAGCGTAACTGCCCGATCCGTTCCTGGGTTTGTAAAGGCGGCTCAATCGCAAGCGAATCGAGGGTGTGGACAAGCAGGGGGAAAACGTTGTTTTTGTTCGCCACAGCCTCAAGCGATGGCCAATCAATCTCGCAAGAGGCGTATTCATTCCACGAAGCGTTCCAAATCCCCGCCGAAAGGAGGGCTAAAAGAGTCTCTTGTGCTTTCACCGACATCCATAACGCTCTAATGTTATTGCTTGGGAAAAGGAACGCATGGCTGCGAAAATCAGGGGCGACATAACCTCTACGCTGCTGACTGTCCCGATTTGGGATTACATCGATTTCTGAGAATATTGCAGTTGCGAAATTGTTAAATTGTTGGAAACCGTAAAGTTCAACGTGGGTTAAATCTTTATCTACATTCGATTCGAATTTTCAGTACGGAGCGCGTGCGATGAAAAAGGCGTATGAAAAACCAAACTTTCAAAGACTTGGCTCATTTGAGTCGATGACGAAAGCGGCTACGCCTGGCAATCGCGATGACATCGGATTTCCGACGAATGGCCCTGGCGATGAGCCAGCGGACATGACTTTCTCATAAAAACAAGCAGTGGCGGGGTTTAATTTACCGCCGATAACTGCACGGGAGACCTGTGGGTTGCACCAAAACACAGACACCACAATCCGACACGGAGCAGACTAATGAAAAAGACATACGAAACACCTGAACTTCAGAAAATTGGCTCATTTGAAGCCATGACAAAAGCAAACGGCACAGGCGCGAACCTTGACCAGTCGTTCCCAGACGGCACTCCATTCTCAGATCTTACCTTTTCGTAAGGCGATCAATCAGCTATTAAAAGAACGGTCGCACTTTGCGGCCGTTTTTTTTGGTTGTACGATAAAAATCCAGTCTGGCTTAAAGGTGTAGTGGGCACACGATGAAAATCGACGCGAATCAAAGCTTCGTTCGATCAGACCATGTCGTCGTCTGCGAAATCAAGGATGGTGGCGCGCTGCTTGATCTTGAAACAAGCACCTATTTCCAGTTGAACTCAACAGCCAATTTCATTTGGGAACAGCTTGCTGATGGCCCAATGACCGGATCGCAGATTGCAGCCCAACTCTCACAAACCTATGATGTCGATGATCAGACCGCCCTCGCCGATGTCGTATTTATGCTCGATCAATTTGCCACCTCAGGGCTTGTCGTCTCGCGAGGATAGATGAAGCTTCGGCGATACTGGATTTTGGGCAGGCGCCATTTTTTCTTGCTGTGCCGCGCATTTTGCGTCGTGGTCTATTTTCGCCTCGCCTTGTGCCTCGTCAAATATAAGACGCTTTCAAAGTCCATCTACGTAACAGCAAATGAAAGCGCCCCCATCACCCCGTCAGCAGCGGCCATTGCATGGGCAATAAAAAACACTGCCCGGATCGTCCCCTTTGCAAGCTGTCTAACGCAGGCCTTGGCCTTGCAACACATGCTGGGCAAGCGCGGCGAAGAGGCAGTCATTCGCATTGGTGTGAGAACGACAGATGCCGGCAGGATCATGGCGCATGCCTGGGTGATTTTTCAGGGTGCAATCCTGATAGGTGGGCCGCAATCCAACATTGATCGTTATGTCGTGATGACCGATTTGAAGCCTGGTTGATGTCCTTCGCCGTGCTGTCATGGACGCTGACATTCCAGCCGAAAGGCAATAGCGCGGCTTGTGACCATTCCCATTCGAATGCGGAAAACAAGGGCACATTCAGCCACCGCGACCCGGAAACCGGCCTTTGCATTGCGGGAATGTGGCGTGGTGACAATGCACCGCAATTGCGCGCCCAATTGGGTCTGAATGACAAAGCCGGGCTTAGGGATATCTTGCAAAGCGCCTGGACTGCGTGGGACACACAATTGGCCAAACATCTGCGCGGCCCCTTTGGGCTTGCGGTGTTCGACCCGGCAGCAAAGAGCGTTTACCTGGCGCGCGATGCTTTGGGGGTTGAACCGCTGTTTGTAGCGCGCGGACCAGCCGGAATTTCAGCTTCATCCTGCCCGCGTGCAGCGCGTCGCCGTGCCCAGTTGGCATCAACGCCTGATGCGGCAATGGTCGCCGATTTCGTCCGCGGCGAGATCACCAGCGCATTGGCGACCTTTCACGCCGGCCTTACGCGTGTGCCTCCGGGTCATTGGGCGCTGATCGGTGATCAGGATGAGCAATCCGAACCCTTTTGGTCGCTCGACACTATCGAAACAATGCCTGCACGCCTCGACGCGGCAGACACTTTCCGCGACATGTTCGCGCATGAAATAAGCAAGGCGGGAGGTCTGGATGATCGTCTTGCCGTGCTTTTGAGCGGCGGTCTCGATTCCTCCGCTGTCGCCGGTCTTATCGCCGATATGCGAGCAACAACATGCGATGTCGTTACGCTTTCGCTGACATATGATGGCAATCCGGGATGGGTTGATCGGCCCTATATCGCCGCAATGCGCGAAGCGCTCGAAATGGAGCATCACAGCCTGCCAAGCCAAGCGCGTGATCCCTTTACCAACATGGACGAATTGCTAACCGCGGTTGATGGCCCAAGTTTTGGCTATGGCATATCGGTGAGCACATCCTTGTTTTCGTATGCGAAGGAACGCGGCCTTAAAACGGTAATGCATGGGCATGGCGGAGATGAAATCGTCTCGTATGGGATTGGCAGGCTCAACGAACTTGCAAAGATTGGTGAATGGCGAACCTTATGGCGCGAAGCAGCAGGAGCATCGGCACTGTCTGGTCAGCCGCGTTGGCGCGTGTTCGAACGCTATTTGGTGCATCGTCCCAAATGGCGCTGGCTGAAGGCGAAATTGAAGCGGGCCAAATCAATCAGCGCGGCGCAAACGCCAATCACTGCCCCCGACCTTCCCCCACCTTGCCCATCGCAAGATGATGATCCTCGCCCGATCCAGGCAAGACCAGAGCACACCGAACGCGATATTCATATCGCCGCGCTTTCCAACCCGCTTCAGCCCCATGCGCTGGAGACGATCACCCTGACGGGCAGGTATCACGGCCTCAAGATCGCGATGCCTTTCATGTCGCGCCAATTGGCGGAATTCAGCGTTTCGTTGCCCGCCAGTTGGAAACTGCGCGATGGTTTTACCCGCTATATCCTGCGCGAAGCGATGCGCCCTCACGTTCCTGAATTGGTCGCGAACCGCCGCGATAAAAACGATTTTACCCAGGACTTTATCGATGGACTCGTCTCCAGCCCTTTCGCGCGGGAATATGCCGATCCAGACAATCGCGAACTAACACAGTATTTCAATCGGCAATGGTTGACGGAAAACTGGGCCAAAGTGGAGCGGGATGGCAGGAAACTCTCCACTGAAGCGGCGCGCGGGCTATGGCGGGCGGCGGTTCTGGGGCGCTGGCTGGCAATGGATAGAGATGCTGGTATCCTTGGACCTTCTCAGGGGTAAACTTCAATACAATGACCGCATCAAGCGCCTACACGTATGACGCCTTTGGCCTGTTGATCGCAAGCGATTTTCCGTTGAACGAATTGCGCGCCGGCGATCCGACACGCGCGCCAGATCTCAACATCCGCAATCACCCCATAGGCCGCCCCATGCCAACGCGCGAAGAAGGCGTGGTGATGGATTATACCGACCCTGATGGCGTGGTGATGGCATGGCCAGAAGTCGCGGGATTTCGGTTTGTCGATGATCGCACGATCTGGGCGGAAAAGCCCGAGGCGACGACCGATAGAATGCTGGCCTTCCCACTGCTTGGCCCGGTTATGGCATGGGCGCTCGATCGCCTCGATTTGTTTGTTCTTCACGCCAGCACTGTCCAGGTAAACGGGCGAACCATCGCTTTTCTGGGAGACAAGCTGGCAGGCAAGTCCACCACGGCAGCCGCCTTTATCAGGGCGGGCCACACACTTGTGACCGATGATTTGCTGGCTGTCAGGATGCAAAAAGACAAGCGCGCAATGTGCCTTCCGGCATTCCCGCAGGTCAAACTCGAAGACAAGGCAGCCGAGCGCGTCATTATTGCTGGCGCAGATGCTCAACCGCTGGTGATGGAGGGTTTCCCCAAACGCCAGCACAAGCTGCCAACGATGGCAACCGCGCATACCAGCATGGATTGCCTTGTGCGGTTGGAGCGTGGCGGAGATGCGCCTTTGTTCGAAGCCCTGCCCACACCGCAAGCCATCGATTGCCTTGCCCGCTTTAGTTACATGCCGCGCTTTTCCACGGCTCCGTGGACCAAGGCCGATGATCGCAGGCATTTCAGCCAATGCGTGGGATTGGTCAATCAGGCGCTCGTAGGCCGTTTGCAGGTGCCTGATGATCTTGATCGGCTGGATGAAACGGTCGCATGTGTCGAAGATATGCTGGACGGATTGCCCGGATGATTTCGCGCGCGATCAAGTTTTTGCGATATATGATGCAGCTTACTGAAGGGAGGCTGGCTTATGCGATTGGGCTCAATTTCCTGTCCAGCCTGACAGAAGGGGTATCGCTGTTCCTGCTGATCCCGCTCGTCGCGCTGATCGATGCGAGCGATGCGGCAAGTTATGCGGCGATCCCGATTGTGGGGCCGGTTCTGGCGCAGATTGATCCTTCGCTTGAAATCCTGCTTGGGGGGTTTCTGGTTTTGATCTTTGTGCAGGCCGTTCTTGTGCGAGTGAAATCGGTTTACCTTGCCAGCATCATGCAGCGCGCGATTGACACGATGCGCATCCGCTTTTTTGCAAGCGTGGGGGCAGCGCGTTGGGATGTCGTGCAGCAATCGCGCGTGTCTGATTTGCAGAATGTTCTGGTTCAAGAGGCAGGCCGCGCGCATGTCGCGGCGACCAATCTTACAACTTTGCTCCAATCCTTTATTCTTGCCGCGACCTATTTCCTGCTCGCAACGATTGTTTCGTGGCAAATGGCATTGTTTGCAGCATTGGCAGGTGTTGTGATGATTGCACTGCTGTTTCCTCTGAGACGAAAAGCCACGCAATACGGACAAGAACTTTCCCAGCTGTATCGTGGTGAAAACCAGACCCTGCTTGATTTCCTGACGGGCATCCGTGTTGCCAAAAGCTTCGTTGCCGAACCGCGCTATGCGCAAGCGTTTGGCCACCGCGTGATGAAGCTGCGTAATGGCCTGCTTGGTGTGCAAAGCCTCAATGCTACCAGCACCATGGCTTTCCAGATTTTGAGCGCAATCGCAGCTGTCATCTTCATTTGGGTGGCTGTGGTTTGGGTTAAGCTTGATCTTGCCTCCCTCATCATTTTGATCCTGATATTCATCAGGCTTGCTCCGCGCTTCGGGACGATCCAAAACTCATTGCAGGCACTGCTTGGCAATATGGCCGCTTATGAAAATATCCGCGCTCAGATCGACTATTTCGAAGACGCTGCCGAAACGAGCGAGGCTGTGGGGACGGTCGCTCCTGCCTTTGCAAACGCCATTCGGTTTGATGGCATATCGCTGACATATCCCAATATGAGCGCCCCTGCGGTCAGCGACCTTGATCTTGTGGTTGAAAAGGGCAAATTCACCGCAATTATCGGCCCATCAGGCAGCGGCAAAAGCACAATTGCAGACATGCTCATGGGTTTGCTTCGGCCATCATCGGGCACCATTTGCGTCGATGACACACCGATCACTGATGCCAATCGCCGGATATGGCGCAGCGCGGTTGCGTTCGTTCCTCAAGAAGCTTTCCTTTTGAATGACACAATCCGCACCAATCTTGCCATAGCTGCGCCAGATGCAAGCGATGAAGCGATGTGGGATGCTCTTGTTCGCGCCAAAGCCGACACATTCGTGCGTCAGACCCCGAACGGGCTCGACACGATTGTGGGCGAGCGCGGCACCAAACTTTCAGGCGGAGAACGCCAGCGCATCGCTCTGGCACGCGCGCTGTTGCGCAATCCGGCGCTGTTGATCCTCGATGAAGCGACCAGCGCGCTTGATTGGGAAAACCAAAAAGCCATCGCTGCTGATATTGAGGCGATGCGCGGCGACATCACGATAGTCACAATCGCGCACAGACCATCCATGATCCGGTTTGCCGATAATGTCATCGCGATTGAAGGCGGCAGAGTCGTAGAGCGAGGTGTTTTTGCCGATCTTGCCAAAAAGCAAGGATCGCGGCTGCGCGATATGCTCGACGGGGAAAATTCGGGCGATCCGGCATGAATGCGCCTGGTTCGCAGGCAGACCGCCCCGTCATCACCATCATCAGCAAACAGCGCGTCGCAGGCTCGCTCAATGGATCATCCGCCTATCTGATCGCGATGGCAGGATCGCTCAAACAGGCAGGCTTTGATGTAGAGCTAATCCAGCCCTCCCCCACCATCGCAGGACGAATGCCATTTATCGATATGCGCCCCGAAATGGATGTGTTTGCGCGGCATAAAGTGCGCGGCGCATCCTTTGTCGGACAAAAGCTGGTCTTTGCCAATCCATCGGTGTGGTTGGGCGCGATCCGTGGTGTTCTTGCGCGGCTTTCGAAAAAGCTGCCTTTTGATACGCTGCATCTCGAAGACAAACAGGCCCCTTACGCTATTGCAACCGCTTGGCTGGCTGAGGATCACGCATATCTTCGCGCCAATATCTCGCCCGGCACGCGCGCAATCATTGCTGATTATATGTTCTGTGCTGAAGGTTTCGCGCAGGCCCCCAGCCATGTGCCGACTGCCATCATAATGCACGACCTGTTTCACGCACGCGATGGCGGCGACAAGGATTCAGTGGCTCTGGTAAGCCGCGAAGAGGAAATCACCGCGCTTTCAAAAGCGGACAACGTCTTCGCAATTCAGCAAGATGAGCAGGCATTTCTTTCAGAAAACGTGCCCGCAACAACCCCCATCCTCGTTCCTATGCCGGCCTTCCCTGTTGACGCGCCGCAGCCCGGAACAACCGATCAATTGCTCTTTATCGGCAGCAACACCGCGCCCAATGTCGAGGGATTGAAAGACTTTCTGGAGCGTACCTGGCCGCTTATCCTCGCTCAGCGACCCGGTGCGCAATTGCAGGTTGCAGGCACGATGAGCCGGGCATTTCCCAATCCCAACTTTCCCAATGTTCGCTTCCTCGGCATCGTCGATGATCTTGCCCCGCTTTACCGCAATGCAGGCATTGTCATCTCACCTCTCACTTTTGGTTCGGGCCTCAAGATCAAACTCATTGAAGCGATGGCTCAGGGCAAAGCCATGGTCGTATCGCCTGTTACCCTGCAAGGGGTCGAGGAGATATGCGGCTCCGGTGTGGTTTCGGCACAAACTCCCGAACACACAGCACAGGCGATTTGTTCGCTGATGGAGGATGAAGAGGCGCGATGCGATCTTGCTGCCCGTGCGCTTATCATCGCACGCGAGCATTTTTCAGCGGATGCCGTGCACAAGGACCTTCGTGATTGGGCACAGGGGCTTGTCTAAGAGCCAGCCAGGTTCAATTGCAGGGCTGGCGTTCTTCAAAACTGGGCGCAAAGCTCGCGCACTCAATTACCATCATGCTCGGCAATTCGCGCGGATCAAATGGCCCGACCCAATCGTTAAGCGTTCGTGATCCCCAAAGCGACATCATCAGTTTTTGGGTATTGATTGGCAAAGGCAGACCTTCGCCGCGCGCTTCGTGTGCCAACTCGCCATCGACATACCAACGGATATATTCTGGCTGCCAATCGAACCCGTAAGTGTGCGTTTCCTTGGTGGCGTCATAATCGAGCTTGTGAATGTGCTCGATCTTTTTGCCGTTGCGGAAATAGGTGAACATGGCTTCACGCGGTTTTGCACCCAGGATTTCGATATCAATCTCATCCCATTCCTTGCCGAAGGCAGGGCCGGTATAGGTGAAGAACCCCGAAACTGTGCCCGATGCATGGGCTGCGCGCATACGCACTTCGAAATAGCCGTGACCGTAATTCTTGTCGCTTTGCACTTCTGCGCCGACAAATTGCGCAAGATTTGTTTTGCGCTTCTCCAGCATCATTTTGAGCGAACCATCAAAGCGCACCTGCGAGCGGCGCCAGTCATTCACTGTCCATTCGCCATTGCGCCAACCGTGCGAGACGTTCCAGCGTGGCTTGTTGAGAGTGTCGAAGGTATCGACAAACGGCTCCCCCCCGCCCGTAAGGCGCGGCGCAGCTTTACGCTGCAACGCGGCCGGTTCGGCGGATTGGGTTTGCGATTTCAACACCAATGGCAATCCGGCAAGCGCGACACCGGTGACGATAATCAAAGGAATAAGGAATGTGCGAAACTGCATAAACGGTGTCTATCAGCAAGTGTACCCAAGCCCCAAACGCAATTGCGAGCCTCATGGGTCAAACGGTGTTATCCCGCGATGATTAACCAGCAGCCGCGTTTAGCGCATCCGGCTGACCTTCGGGAAAACCTCCTGCACGGATCAGCATAGCTGGCACACGGCCAGGAAGCCGATCGGCAAGCCATTGGCCTGCTTTGATTGACGCATCAAGATCAACTCCCGTTTCAAACCCGCCACGCTGCAACATGTAGAGAAGGTCTTCCAAAGGGATATTGCCGGTGGCTGCTGGCGCAAACGGGCACCCGCCGATCCCGCCAAAACTTGCATCCAGTGTCGTCACTCCTGCTTCAATCGCGGCAAACGCGTTGGCGATGCCGGTGTTTCGCGTATTGTGGAGATGCGCGCGCAGGGGAATATCTCCTGTTACATCGCGCACTTTGCTGAACAGCTCGCGCACGGACCATGGATCGCCCACACCGATTGTGTCAGCAAGCGCGATTTCATCAGCCCCCGCATCAGCGGCCATCTTTGCCAATTCCAGCACGTTTTCATGCGGCACTTCGCCTTCAAACGGACATCCCCACGAAGCAGCGATGGTGACAGAGGCGCGCTTACCATTGTCTTTTGCAAGAGCGACTATCCCAGCCGCGCTTTCGCCTGAACCAATCCGTGTCTGCCCCTGGTTTTTCATCGCGAATGTGTCAGACGCCACGCACACTGCACCAAATTCATCTAGGTTGGCTGCCAAAGCCCGCTCTGCCCCGCGCAGATTAAGCACAAGACCGATATATTCGACGCCATCATGGCGAGGCATGTGTTCGCACAAGCTATCTGCATCTGCCATTTGCGGCACACGCTTGGGATTGACGAAACTGGTTGCTTCCACCCGCTTAATGCCCGCTGCAAGACCAAGCTCAATAAGTTCAAGTTTCTCTTCGGTTGAGAAGACGCGTTGTTCGTTTTGAAGGCCATCCCGGGGGCTGACATCGACAATGGAGATGGCGGTTTTCATGTCATCAATCCTGCTTTGAAAAATAGCTGTTCGCAGCAGCACGAATGTGGACTTGCATAATGGAATCAGCCAATTGCGCATCGCGATTGCGCAAAGCTTCGATCAGCTCGCGGTGGTGTTCATTGCTGCGGCGCAAATCGGCTTGCGAATAGTGATCTGCCGTGCGCGAAACGATAGCAGGTGCAATCAGATTGCCCAAAGTAGCGCTCAACCGCGGGCTGTCCGCTGCATTCAGGATTGCGCGGTGGAAGGCGGTGTTTTCGGCAAGAAAAAGCGCCACATCCGGCTCTGGATCGGCATTCACAGCCTTATCGATCCGCTCAACGCATTGTTCCAGTTGGGCAAGGCATTTGTCATCGCGGCGCGAGGCGGCACGAGCTGCTGCCATCCCTTCGAGAAGCGCCCGCATGTGAAACAGGTCTTCGATATCCTGCCGCTTCCACACCGCGACCATCGCGCCCTGATTGGGGCGGATAACCACAAAATACTCCGCAGCCAAACGGCGCAAGGCATCGCGCACAGGAGTCCTGCTGACCCCGCAAAGCCGCGAAAGTTCTTCCTCACTCAGCCTGTCACCCGGCTTGTAATGCCCGCCAAGGATCAACCCGCCGATTGTGTCATAGGCACGGTCAGCAGCCTTGGAGAGCGTGGGCTTTCCAATATCGTCATTGGCGGGAGAGTGCCGGGTTGCCATCAGTTTGTGCGGTAGCCTTGCAACTTACACCAGACCTTTCGCTTTGTGATCGTCGAGCATTGCCTGATCCCAGCCGAGCAGCTCACCGTATATTTCGGCATTGTGCTGTCCGGGCGTGGTCGGGGCAGAACGACGAAAGCCGGATGATGTCTTGGAAAACTTGGGGAAGGCATTTTGCATTTTGATCTTGCCCTTGCCTTCGGTCTCAACCTCAATAATCGCCTCACGCGCTTGGAAATGGGGATCGGCCATCATGTCTTTTGCCGTAAAAACGCGGCCTGCGGGGATTGAATGTTCGATCATGAGCGCTTCGACTTCATCAATGGTCAGCTGGCCTGTCCATTCATTGATAATGATATCGAGTTCGGTCTGGTTTTCGCCGCGTGCCAGATGCGTTTTGTAGCGCGCATCCTCAGCCAATTCAGGTTGGCCCATCGCCTCAGCCAGACGCGCAAAAATCGCATCACCATTGCCGCCGATCATGAACGGCCCGTCCTTGCATGAATAGACGTTGGATGGCGCAATGCCGGGCAGGATTGAGCCCGAGCGTTCACGAATAAAGCCGTTATAATCGTATTCGGGGACCAATCCTTCCATGACTTGCAGCACCGCTTCGTAAAGGGCGGTGTCGATGACCTGGCCCTCGCCTGTCTTGTCGCGGTGATGGAGAGCAGCAAGAACGCCCATGCATCCATAACTCGCGCACAAAGTGTCGCCGATGGAAATGCCCATACGCGCAGGCGGACGGTCAGGATCGCCAACGATATAACGCCAGCCGCCCATCGCCTCGCCAATGCCGCCAAATCCTGCGCGCTTGGAATAAGGACCCGTCTGACCATAGCCTGACATGCGCGCGATGATGAGACCGGGATTGTCCTTGTGAAGCTCTTCAGGCGAAAGACCCCACCGCTCCAGAGTGCCAGGTTTAAAATTCTCGATCAACACATCCGCTTTCGCGATCAGCTTGCGTGCGATTGCCTGCCCTTCTGGCTCGCGCAGATTGCATGTGACCGATTGCTTGTTTCGCGCGATGACTTCCCATTGCACTTTCACATCGCCCTGGCCCCAATCACGCATCGGATCGCCTTTGCCCGGTGGCTCGATCTTGATGACGTCCGCGCCCATATCGCCGAGCAACTGGCCGCAGAACGGGCCAGCGAGCAGCTGTCCCATCTCGACAACGCGCAGACCATCAAGCGCGCCCACAGTTTCAGCAGTGCTCATTCTGCTGCCTCCGCTTGCGGGGTATGCCATTCAGGCTGGATAGGCGCAGGAAGCCCTGTTTCTTCCTCGCAATTGGCGCGCAGGGCTTCGATGCCGGGACCGTAATCGAACAATGGCAATTCGCCGCGCTCCTCGCGCATCTTATTGCGCAAAGCATCGGTGGCGCCTGTATCGATTGTGCCTGTTTCATCGGCCACCACGCCGTAGGCTTTTGCACCTTCAGGCGTGACGAGACCCTGCCGGATTTCAAGGCCAACAATTTGGGGATCGCGCTCCAGCGGGTCGCCCCAGCCGCCGCCGCCCCAGGTGATGAAGTGCAATAGATCGCCCGCTTTCACCGCGACATCTTCCACCTTGTTGCCAACGATTTCAGATGTTCCATCGGCGCGTTCGAGCACTTTCTTTGCGCGCGCGCCGGGATGCCCTCCATTCACGCCCCAAGGCGGTACGAACCAGCGGTCATCGTGGATTGCAATGTCACCATCGGCAAGGAAACGGTACGTCATGTGAATGCCATTGCCGCCGCGGTGGAGACCTGCCCCGCCGCTATCGGGTTCGGTTGAATACCGTTCAATGCGCAGCGGGAAATACCGCTCCAGAAATTCATTCGGCACATTGGTGAAGCCGGGCCATAGTGAATGACCATCAGGGCCATCACCCAAAGGACGTCCGGGAATTCCGCCAAAGCCGATCTGGAACAGCTGGAACCAGTCGCGCTCTTTGCCTTCCCGGTTGTCCCAACCCGAATAGAATAGGTGCGGCGATGAGCTAAAGCCCGCAGCGTTCAAAAACTCTGGCGTGCCTTGGCCCAGCAAGCCGCCCAGAATATCGAAAATCCGGCCCAAAGCATGGGTGCGGCCTGAAAGTGCTGCGGGGAATTGGGGTTTGAGCAGTGATCCTTCGGGAATGCGCACTTCGATCAGATCGTAGAACCCATCATTGAACAGGATCTGCGGATCAAAGACCATAATCATGTAGATGCCAAAGAACATCTTGAACATGTTTTCGTTGAGGAAGAAGTTGATCGAGGCGGCTGATTGCGGGTCTGTCCCGTCAAAGTCCAGGATGACCTTGTCGCCTTCGCGCCACATCGTGCATTTGATCTTGTAAGGGCCATAGCCCTTGCCATCATCACAGATGTAATCTTCAAAACTCGCTTTGGCCTCAGGGATGGCTTGGCCAATCAACGCTTTCATCGCGCGGTGATTGCGAGCGAGCAATTCTTGCGTCGCGGAATAATAGACATCATCGCCAAACCGTTCGCACATTTCGATGACGCGGTTTGAGGCCACCCGGCAGCTTGCGATAAGGGCGTTCAAATCAGCCTGGCACCAATCGGGTTTACGCGTTTGGTGCATGACCAATTTCATCAGGTCTTCATTGTATTCGCCGTTCTTCCAGATTTTGACAGGCGGAATGCGCACGCCTTCCTGAAAGATCGACGTTGCGCCAATGGGCATGGAGCCGGGCACCATGCCGCCAATATCCGATTGGTGTCCGAACATCGATGTGTACGCGACCAGCCGCCCATCTTTGAACACAGGCAACAGCACCAGCCAGTCGTTTGAGTGGCTGATTGCGCCGCCGACCGAGTATGGATCGGAAAGGAAGATCATATCGCCTTCCTCAACGGTGCCATCAAACCCATCCAGAAACGGGCCAATATAGCTGCCAAACTGGCCGACAATCATCTCGCCTGTGGGCGCAGCGATCAGCGGGAAAGCGTCGCCTTGTTCGCGGATGCCGGGCGACATCGCAGTGCGCACCAGCGTCGCATCCATTTCGATACGGGCATTGCGCAGAGCGTTTTCGATAATGTCGAGCGTGACAGGATCAATGTCGATCTTCTTGAACGGGACGGGGTTTGTCTCAATGATTTGTGCTGGCATTGTCTCAGCCCTTTTCGTTCAAGTTGATAAGGATGTTGCCGACCGGATCGACGCGCGCGGTGCAGCCATTTTCCACCAAGGTGGTCGAATCCATCTCAGTGATGATGGCCGGGCCAGGAATGATATCGCCCTGTTTGAGCTTTGCCCGGTCATAGATGACAGCCGCGCGCTCCTCTCCATCCATCCATAAAGTGTGATCGCGAACTTTCGCAGCAGATGGATCGCCATCACCCTTTGGAAGCTCGTTTGCCGGAAGATCAGGGGCAATGCCCAACGCAACAGCGCGAAGGTTCACGATCTCGTGCGGAGTATCCATGTTGAATGTGAAAAGCCGCAAGTGTTCCGCATCAAAACGGGCAAGCAGCCCTTCAATGCCATCCTTTTCAAGCGTCGCGCGATCAATAGTGAGCGGCACTTCAAATGCTTGTCCTGCATAGCGAACATCGACTTCAAATTCGCTTGTGATCGCAGCCTCTGGGATGCCATCGGCGAGCAATTCGCCGCGGGTTTGTGCCTCCATTTCATCAAGCACTGCCATCAGATCACTGACATTTGTATCACGCGCAAGCTTGCTGAAAGAGCGCGCGGTTTCGGTTCGCATCCTTGTGGTTGCATCGCCCAATGCGCACAAAACTCCGGGCGAGACTGGGCTGATTGCAGGCCAACTGCCCATCAATTTGGCAACGGCATTAACGTGCAGCGGGCCAGCGCCGCCAAAGCCCATGACCGCAAAATCGCGCGGGTCATAACCCTGCTGGACAGAGATCATGCGAAGCGCGCCGAACATGTTTTCATTGACAATGTCGATGATGCCGCGCGCGGCTTCCATCAGACCAACGCCAAGCGCATCGGCAATGGTCTGCACCGCCTTTTTTGCGCCTTCACGATCAAGCTGGAAACTTCCGCCAAGCAGATCTTCAGGCAGATATCCAAGCACTACATTCGCGTCCGTGACAGTCGGCACTTCGCCGCCTTTGCCATAAGCAACAGGCCCGGGAACCGCACCTGCGCTTTCCGGGCCGACCCGCAACGCTTTCGTCAATTCGGGCACGTGCGCGATTGATCCGCCGCCTGCACCAACCGTTTTCACATCCAGCGCAGAAGCCCGCACCGACAAATGCCCGACTTCCGTCGTGCGTTGCCGGCGCGGCTCCAGCCCCTCGATCAGCGCCACGTCAGTCGAGGTGCCTCCCACGTCCAGTGTGAGGATGTTTTTAACGCCTGCGTTCTTGCCAACCCAAAGCGCGCCAGTGACGCCGCCAGCTGGGCCAGACATAAGGATATTCACGGGATGCTCTTCGGCCTTTTGGCTCGACATCAATCCGCCATCAGAACGCAGCAGCGACAATCGCCCCTTCATCTGCTTTTCTTCAAGCTTGTCGCGCAGGTTGGAGACATAATTGCTCACAACCGGGCGCACCGCCGCGTTTGCAACCGTTGAAAGCGTGCGCTCATATTCCTGCATTTCAGGAAGCACTTCGTGGCTGAGCGATACGGGAATGCCTGGCAATTCTTCTGCTGCGATCTCACCAATGCGCGCTTCATGGCTGCCATCGACATAGGCATTGATGAGGCTGACGGTGAGCGCTTCTATGCCTTGGCTTTTGAGCGTTCTAAGCGCTGCGCGCACCGCGTCTTCATCAAGCGGGCGAACCACCGCGCCATCTGCGCCAATGCGTTCTGGCACTTCTAGCGTGTCTTCAAGATGGGCGAGCGGTTGCGGCTTTGGCCACACAATCCACGCCGCCAGCCCGCCGGGGACAAAACTGCGCGCGATCTGCATGACATCGCGATACCCTTCGGTGACAATCAAGCCGACTTTTGCGCCCTTGCCTTCGAGCACGGCATTGGTCGCTACTGTCGTCCCATGCAGGAAATATTCGATTTCGGATGCAGCAACCCCCGCCTCAGCCGTGATTGCTTCGACGCCGTTCAAAATCCCTTCTGAGCTATCATGCGGGGTGGAAGGCGTTTTGTGACGCCAGAATGCGCCTGTGTCTTCATTGAAAAGCAGGAGGTCGGTAAAAGTCCCTCCCACATCTACACCCAAACGATAACCCATGAGGCGGTTGTCCTTTTCTCAATAAAGGGCGCTGCAAGCAGCGGCACTGTCAGTGTGGCACGTTAAAAACCGAGCAGTCCGAAAGTGTATACAAATAGTCACACTTATCTGACTAACGACTACGCTTCGCCCACCTGTCCGAGAACGAAAGCTTTCTGATGGAGGTATTTTCCTATCGAAGTATACCTTCAAATACATGTTTTTATTGATTTTATATCATCAGTGGGCAAGGCGTATTGTCGTTTTGCTTTAGCGCTCCTGTGAAACTTGCGTGGCGAATCCACGTTGACTCTGGAAAAATTGTATACAATGTCGCCACCTAAGCGCAACGATGTTTCGATAGGGATGCGAAATAGGGGCGCAGTTATCCTGCACCGCAAGAGTGCTTTTTTGAGGGACCCAACCATTATGCAATTGCGTAAAAGTCATCTTCTCGCTGCCGCCGCTTCCATCCCCGCCTTTGCCAGCCCCGCCTTTGCGCAAGACTCTGCCGCATCAGGTGCACAGGAAGCGCAAGAAGAAGGCGCGATCATTGTCACTGCGCGCCGTCAAAGTGAAACTCTTGCAGAAGTGCCTGCATCTGTGACGGTTCTGTCGGCAGACACAATCGAGAAAACCGGCATCCAGAACGCCGATGACTTCGTTCAGCTCACTCCAGGCGTCACGATTGTGACCGGAACAGCAGAAGCGGGCGATACGCAGATCAACATTCGCGGCATCAATGGCGCGCGCGATGCGGAAAGCTCGGTCGCTCTCGTGGTTGACGGCATTCTCAAAACCAACACTGCCCAATTAAACCAGGATCAAGGGACATTGCGGCAGGTAGAAATCCTAAAAGGCCCGCAAGGCGCTTTATATGGCCGCAACGCTGCCGCTGGTGCGATTGTCATCCAGACCTTGAAGCCTGACGACTTCCTTGAAGGCGGGATCGAAGTCAGCGCGGCAGAAGACAACACCTACCGCGCCAACGCCTATATCTCTGCGCCATTGAGTGAGAGCGCTGGTCTTGTCCTGTCGGGCAGCTATTTCCACACGGACGGGTTTTTCTTCAACGACTTTCTCAATGACAATGTCGTCGACAATCAGGAGACATGGTCTGTTGATGGACGCTTTGTCGTAGATATTGGCAGCGATACCGAACTCGATATCAAAGCGCGATATGCTGATTTGTCCGGCGCATCGATCAATTACAATTCCTCGTTCCACCTTCCCAATTTTGCAGGCGTTGACCCGGCATTCTTTGAGGATGTGAACGAACATCCGTTCAATTTTTTCGGCAATATTCGCCCGGTTAACGAACAGCAGACTTTCGAAATCTCAGCCAAGGTAGAGCATCAATTCGAAGGCGCCGTGCTGACCGCGTGGGCGCTGTATAGCGATGTCGAACAATTGTTGATCGCTGATGGCACGTCGGCTGACTTTGCTCGCTTTACATTCCCCGGCGCAACACCGGATTCTGTTGCGGCATCCAATGCCTGTTTCGGTTCGACAGCGGATTTAACAGGATTCCCAATCAACGCGCCAACCTTCATCGGCCAGACACCGGTTCCGTTCATTTTCGATCCCGCGACGGGTTCAACCTTTGGCGCGTTCAGCCCGACAACGTGCGACGGGACACAGCTGCAAACTCGCGATCAAAGCGATATCAGCGCGGAAATCCGGCTGGCATCGGATACAGATTCGCCTTTGCAATGGCAGATTGGTGCGTATTACCTTCATATCGACCGCGAAACGGGTGTGTCGCTGGGTGCGGATTTGGGCCTTGGTGTAAGCCGGGAGCTGTTCAATCCATCAGGCTCTGACAACCCCACGACACTGCTTTACAATGACGATTTCTCTACGGACGTCTATGCCGTTTTCGGCTCGCTCGAATGGGAAATCAGCCAAGCTGCGCAGCTTGGCCTTGCTTTGCGGTATGACATTGAAGACCGCAGCGTCACCAATCTGGTGCCCAACGCAAACGATCCCTTTACCGGCGGTCCGATCAATCCAGGGCAAGCCTTTGGCCCGATCGCTCCGCAATCGGAAACCTTCAAACAGCTGCAACCGAAACTGACGTTCCGCTATTCCATCAGCGACGATATCAATTTCTACGCCAACTGGGGCATCGGGTTTAAGTCGGGCGGCTTTAACAACCAAGGTTCTGCTGCGATTGTTGACCAGAACTTCAACCAGTTCATCGGCACCTCTGTTCTCATCACCGATCTGTTTGACAAGGAAACGTCGAGCGCATTCGAAGCCGGGTTCAAAGGATCAGTGCTTGATGGCCGCATCACTTTCGATCTTGCCGGATATTACACCGAGATCGACGATATGCAGTTCTTTGAATTTTTCGTGGGACCGTTTGGTCTGCTTCGGGTTGTGTCAAACATTGACGAAGTCGAAGTATTTGGTGCCGAGGTGAACCTGACGGCGGAAGTGCTTGATGGCTGGACAGTCTTTGGTTCTGCGAACGTAACAGACAGCGAAATCCTCGCCAATTCTTCGCGGCCATCCACGGTTGGCAATCAAAGCCCTTACACTTCCGATTATACCATCAATATCGGCACACAAATCGATCAGCCATTGACCGACACGATCAATTTCGTGGGCCGCGCAGATTATCGGATAACCGGGCCAACGTGGTTCCACACCGTTCAGGACGACACCAGCCCGACGCTGTTCAGCGGCCTCCTGCCGGGATCAGCGCTCGCATTGCCTGCATTTGTGGGCGATGCCGATTATTCGGTCACCGAACGCGACACTTTCTCCGTGCTTGATGTTCGCGTAGGTTTGGAAATCGATAGTTTCCGCATCACCGCCTTTGCCGACAACCTCCTGAATGAAAGATATTTGAACGAGGTCATCCCGGCGATTGAATTTGGCGGCTCGTTCATTTCACCGGGCGGTCTGCGCCGCTTGGGTGTTGAGGTTGGGTATTCGTTCTAACTGCCTGGAAGGTCGCTTCCACACGCAATGGCCCCCTTGCTGCAAAGCGAGGGGGCCTTTTACATTCAGGCTGAAACCGATTGGGCCTGTTCAATAGCCGCGGCGATTTTAGCTTCTCCATCTGCGCCCATAATACCATCAGCGGCGATGATTTCGACATCAGTGATGCCGAGAAAGCCGAGGAAGAATGTGAGCCAGCTCGACATGAAATCCATGTCCGACCCAATCGGCGTGCCGCCCGAGCTGGCAGCGATGAGAGCTTTCTTGTCTGCGAGCAGACCCACAGGGCCGTTTTCGGTGTATTTGAAAGTCGTTCCAGCGCGAGCGACCAAATCAGCCCACGCTTTCACAACAGCAGGAACGCCAAAATTGTAGACGGGCACGCTGAATATGATGGTGTCCGCCGCCTGCAATTCTGAAATCAGTGTATCGGAAATTGCCGCAATCTTTGCTTCTTCCGGTGTGCGCTCGCCAGCCGGTATCAAGTTCGCTTCAAACCGCGCGGCATTGATGAATGGAATGTCGTTCTTACTCAAGTCGCGCGTCGTAATTGTGGCGCCATTGCCGATGCTGGACACGAATGCTTCGCCGATCTGGTTTGAAACGCTTTCGCTTCCACGGATGCTGGACGTGATGTGGAGGATATGGGACATGATGAATTCCTTGTTCTTGCAAAATTTGAGAGGGAAATAGTGGGGGAGCCGACCAGCGGGAGACTGATCGCTCCTTCGGGGTGTTAGGCTGCATCCACCAGTACCAGCTCGCTGTCTTCGAGCGCGGTTATGGTCACCGTTTCAAGATCAGTGATGGCAACACCATCGCGGGCCTTTGCCTCGACCGTGCCCACTGTCACCCTGCCCGTCGCAGGCACGAGATAGAGATGCCGGTCAGAGCTGCGCGGTGTGTAAGTCACCGTTTCGCCAACCTTCACGCTCGCGCCCAGGACCCTTGCATCAGCGCGGATCGGCAATGCGTCATCATCATTGGCAGCATTGCTCGCAAGAGGCACAAACCGTCCGGCGCGCTCATCCTTTGGAAAAGGCCGTGCGCCCCATGCCGGCGTCCCGCCGCGTGCATCGGGAATGATCCAGATTTGGAAGATCTGCGTGTCTTCATCTTCCAGATTGTATTCTGAATGTTGAATGCCTGTGCCAGCGCTCATCACCTGGACATCGCCCGCTTCGGTGCGGCCTTCATTGCCCTGATTATCGCGGTGCGTGATCGCGCCTTTGCGAACATAGGTGATGATTTCCATGTCATTGTGCGGGTGTGTGGGAAAGCCCTTACCTGCGGCAATCGTGTCATCATTCCAGACGCGAAGGCCACCCCAATGCATGCGCGAAGGATCATGATAGCCAGCAAAGGAAAAGTGGTGATGCGCATCAAGCCAACCGTGATTGGCAGCGCCAAGGCTTTCAAAGGGGCGAAGTTCGATCATGGCGTGTCTCCTTTTTGCAGGCTGCTGTATCAGCGATTGCCCGTCTCGAATTGGGAGATAGGCCCTGCTCTATCATTCAAATAGTGAGATAAAACTTGCACAAATGTTCTAATTATCTGAACATATTCGCATGAAGCTAGGCGAACCCAGTCTGGATCAATTGCGCATCTTTTTGGCTGTCGTGGATGAAGGCAGCTTTGGCGGAGCGGCGCGGCGCATGGGGCGGGCGATCTCGGCTATCAGCTATGGCGTTGCGCAAATGGAAGCGATGCTGGGCATCTCCCTGTTTGATCGCGAAGGGTCTCGCAAACCTGTGCTAACTGATGCCGGAAAAGGAATTTTGGCCGAAGCGCGCGCTGTGGTGGACCGCTCCGATGGATTGCTAGCCAAAACACAAAGCCTGCATGAAGGCCTTGAAAGCTCGGTCGGTCTTGCGATTGATGTGATGGTTTCAGGCGAAGCGACGGCGCACGTGCTGCGTGAATTTCGCGAACAATTTCCCACTGTATCCCTGCGTCTTCAAGTCGAAGCATTGGGAGCGCTGGCTGCGTGCCTGATTGGTGACAATGCCGACCTTGCGATTGGCGGTCCGGTAATCGGCGACATGCCTGAATTTGAACGCCGGGCGATTGGGCACGTTGTTCTCATTCCCGTTGCAGCCCCCAGTCATCCGTTGGCCGCAGGATCGGCAAAGCCGGGAGAAAGTCGCGAACATTTGCAGCTTGTGCTGACGGATCGATCACCGCTTACACAGGGACGCGAGTTTTCAGTCTTTAGCCCGCTCAACTGGCGGCTGGGTGATCTGGGCGCAAAGCATGCCTTGCTTCGTCAGGGAATCGGTTGGGGGAACATGCCGGAATGGATGATCCAAGCCGATCTGGAAACGGGCACTCTTATCCCGCTGGACCTTCCCGAAAAGCCGGGTGCTGATTACACATTAAGCGCGATGTGGCGGCGCGACACGGTTCCTGGCCCAGCCGCCACATGGTTGATTACGGCATTTGAAAACGCGCTGTGCGTTTGATTACACAGCAGGCTGCATAAAGCCCAGATCGCTCGATGCGAAGCGGCCGATATTGGGCGAGATGCTGGGCAATTCGCTGTTCGATACACCAAACCATCTCGCCAAGGTCGCCGAATATTCATCAACCGATGTCGAGGGCAATAGCCGTCCACGCCCCACCTGATCTGGCGTATCAACAGAAACGCTTGGTGCAGTGCCATAGAAACGGCCGCCATTCACAGCCCCGCCCATGATAAAGTGGTGCCCGCCCCAGCCATGATCGGAGCCATCGCCATTGAAAGCGAGTGTTCGGCCGAAATCGGATGCTGTGAAAGTCGTCACCTGATCGGCAACGCCCAGCTCAACTGTGGCCTGATAGAAGGAATTCATCGCTTCATCGACAACCCCAAGCAGATTGTCATGTGTGCCGATCAATTCATCGTGATTATCAAACCCGCCTTGTGCGACCATGAACACTTGCCGCGTCACGCCCAATTGATTGCGACCTGCGATCAAAGACGCAACCGCACGCAGCTGGCGTGCAAGCCGATTGGCTGAATTGAAGGGGGTGTTGAACATGCTGTCATCAATCGCCTGATTGATGAACTGGCCATATTGGATGGAGCGATCATTGATAAGCGCATGATCGGCTGCAAACACATTTCCGCTGCCGCTGCGCAGAATGGAATCGAGCGCTGCTGCGCCTTGGCTTGATCCGAACAAACGATTGCGGCGCAGGGGCCGGAACTCGGTCGCTCCATTGGTCGACATTTGATAAGGAACAGCCGTCTCGCCGCTCAAGAACACAGCATTGCCTGACAGATTGATCCCGGTGAACATGGCATTGGTGTTTGCCGATTGTGCAAGGTCACTCATCCGTCCGCCCCAGCCTGTTGGCGCGCCTTCAGGCTGCGAGCTTTGCCAGGTCGATTGCTGATCGTTGTGCGAAAACAGTTTTGGCGGAAGCGGTACGCTTTTGTTTCTAAATTGGGCAAAAGAGGTTGGCGTTATCAATGGACCGACATTGAGCAATGGCGCCATAACGCCTTCGTCAAAACGCGCTTTCAAATTGGGCATAGTCGGGGCGATGGCATAGGTGATGTCGTCGGTTAGCGTCTGGCCCTGCGGTGCTTGTAATATGGTGTTTGCCAAAGAAGCACGCGGCAACGCGATTGCTCCGCCAGCCTCTGATCCATTACCACCGCGTATTTGAGAATAGCGCGTGTAATTGGGCAGATCGTAAGGGATCAGCGTGTTGCCATGGTCATTCCCGCCATAAAGGAAGATACACACCAGCGCCTTGTATCCACCAGCGTTTGAAAAAGCAGCAGCCTCTCCCAGCCCGGCAAGGCCCATCGCATAGGAAGATGCTGCGCCCATCGCAGCAAGTTGACTTGACCGGCGCATAAAGGCCCGGCGCGACAATTCGGTTTGTTTGCCAATAAACATGTCTCGCTAAACCTTTATTTTTGAATGAGATAATCGGTGGATGCCATCACCAGCAGGACGCCGGTTCGCACTCTTTGAAGCCGGTCTTCAGCCTCGCTTGCGGCATCGATTGAGATGGCATCGATTGCGCCTTGAATAAGCCCGCGCACATCATCGGATAGCTGGTTGGATGTCAGCAGCAGATCGAGCCTATCAAGCAATGCCGTGCTGTCATCGGCAATTGCCGTCTCGTTTGAGAAATCAAATTCGATATCATCAAAGATCCACTGCGAACCCTCTATCGCGCGCTCCATGAAGTTGACGTAACCTGCAACCGAGGTTTCGTTGACCATCTGGAATTCGGGCGCGAGAAGGTTGTTCGATGCCGCTTGTGATCCGGGCGGGAAATAGGTCGGCCTGAAGAAGTTGAAAACCGAAGGCGGGCGCAATGGTGATTGGCCGAGGCGGTCGGATGGATTGGAAAAATCGCGCAATTCCCAATTGCCGCTGAGCGAGCTGATCCCGAATGTCCGGCCCAATTGAACAAAGCGCAGCATTGGTTCGCGCAATTTACCAAAAGCAGGATCAGAAACATTATTCATATCGCGCGCCTCACTATCGAGGAGGATCGCTTTGAAGACCGCTCTTAAATCGCCGCGTGTCCCGCTGCCATTGTCGTTGAAAACGCGCGCAACACGTTCGACATAGGCAGGACTTGGATTGCTTGTGACAAGCCGTTGGATCATCTGTTTGGAAAAGAACGGCGCAACATTGGGGTGCGCAAACAGATGATCGAGCGCTTGTGTCAAAGTTTCTTGCGCGCCTGTTCCAGCGGGAATTGTAAGGCCAAGAAAGCTCTTTTCTTCTTCTGAATGGAAACTGTTATTCTTTGGGAATTGCCAGCGCGACGGATCGGCCGTCATTGGCATGCGGGTGTATTCAGCGTCGGGAATTCTGCCTTCGCCATTAAAGCCCGGCTGCACATTGATCCCGGTGAAATCAAAGTCATAACCTGTGAAGACCTTGGCTATTCCAGTGACATCTTCGTTATCATAAGTCTCAATTGGTTCACCATTGCTGAGCCGCAATGTGCCATCCAGATTGAGTTCGAACAGGCCGATAGAAAACAATTGCATGATCTCGCGGCCATAGTTTTCATCTGGCACACGGCCCGAATTGGGATCTGCTCTGCGATTGCCGCGCGTGTTCAGGAACACGCCCATCGCTGGGTTAAGGGTCAATTCTTCCAGAATATTGCGGAAATTTCCAAACGCGTTGCGATTGAGCATGTCCCAATATTCACCAATGGCAGAAGACCGCCATGCGATGTCGACGCTGTTGAAAGAGACTACAAAGAATTCAGACATTGCAAGCGCGGCGCGTTTGCGCACCGAACTGCCGCCCGACATCAATTGCGACCAGATCATGTAATCACCAGGACTACGCTGGAAATAATATCGTCCGGAATCAATCGTTTCGTATCCGCGCGAAGCCAGGAACTGCGCTGCACTTTGGCTGTTTTGCTGGTTCATCTGCGCATCAAGCCAGGGTTCAAACCCCTGATCGGTTACATCCCCGATCGCAGCAGGGCTTGTCGCAAGCGAAGCTTGGAGAAGGAAGCGGGATGCTTCGGCATCGCTTTGCGGACGAGCGATTGTGGGTGCAGGTGTGCCGGTGCCGCCGCCGGCTACGGGCGCTGCTGCGCCGCCGCTTTCACCGCCTCCGCCGCCGCATGCGGCAACGCCCAAAGCCAGCGTGCTGACAGCTGCAGCGCGGCCAGCATTGCGGCTTAGCGTTCGGCCAGAGCCAGGCAATGATTTGTCAGTGGCCTGAGCATCCTCACGCGATGCTTTCACCTCCACAGTCTGATCTTCGACCTCGGTCTTCGGCTTTGTAATTGTCGTCATCAATGGTCCCTAACGCTGGCGACGGATAAACCCTTCGTTGCGTTGAGAACCTTGACCATAATATGTCGAATTAGTGTTAACCGCATAGAAACCATGCGCTTTTGGGGATGACCCGTGGCATTTTCCCGTTTGGCTGACCCTGAAAGGTCAGAAACTGAAGCGCAATGAGGACACCGCGGTCACTTCATCTGTCGCGATTAGCGTGACCCCGGCAGGTGCAAGGCTCGCATGGGCATAATTGCCGCCCAGATTGATCGATAGCCCGCGCGCAACAGCTTAGGATGCGCCAACCGCGCCCGAAATTTCATCCGCGCCGCCGGTCTGGCCACAATGCCCTTCCACAGACAATTGCAGCGCCCCCATCTGGTTGTGTCCGCCTGCCGAAACAAACCAGCTATCGCGATGGATGCAGGCGGTTCGGTTGCTCTGGGCGGCGGCTGGCGCATTGGCGGCTCTGTCCAGGGCGCAGCGGGTAACAATACCGATTGGATCGTTGCCACAGGTACAATCACTTTCGCGTTTTAAGCAGCTTTCCCAAACATCCCTAAAGCGACCCGGGGATGCACCCTGCGCCGTGCTGGCTTTCAAAACCAGCGCGGCGCTTTTTTGATGAAAGGCCAAGTGTCCAAATGGCAGGCTTTTCGGACTGTCCAAATACCTCTACACGCATGACATGGACCTTTTTACGATCTTCGTTGTCCTGCATGTGATTACCGGTCTGACCGGGCTGATCGCATTCTGGGTGCCGATTGCGACGAAGAAAGGCGCAAAGAACCATCGCAGCGGCGGGAAATGGGCATGCTATGGCTTTATGGGCGCAGGCGCTCTGGCTGTCGCGATGGCGCTGCTTACGCTTTATGCACCTGATGAACGCCATCCGGAAATCGCCGATCGCGAATTGTTTGAAGGGCTGTTTGTCTGGATGATGCTGTATCTTGGCATTTTGACGATTGGCTTTGCCGATTATGGGTTGAGCGTTGTCAAACATGCGCGATCACGCGAAAAATTGCGTCGCCCGCGAACGCAGATTGTAATCGGCGCGGTGGTGATATCGGGCCTTTATTGCGGCTATTATGGTTGGCGCGTGGGCGATCCGCTGATGATCGCCTTGTGCGTGCTGGGCGTGGTTTCCATGGCCATCCAGGAGCTGTTTATCTGGCGCAAACAACTCCCCTCACCCAGCGCCTATGTTGGGGAACATTTTCGCGCGCTGATTGGCATGGGTATCTCGGCATACACCGCGTTCATGTCGGTGGGCCTTATTCGGATGGTGCCCGAACACGTTTTCAATCCCCTCGTCTGGGCAGGGCCGAGCGTGGTCGGTGTCAGCCTCATCATTTACTTTACTGCCAAGAGAAAAGGGCACTCCTTTTCCAGGTCCAAACCTGCAAAGTCTAAACCACAGCCCACATCCGGTTAAGATTGGCGATAGTCTTATCGAGAGTAAGCAATTCAGGTGAACCCGCCGTAAGACTGGCCCGCAAGCTGGCGCGCAAATTCTCCAAATCAAACAGCATTTCGCGGCTCGTGGGATCAGCGATCAGGCTCTCGATCCAGCCAACACAAACAATCCGGCTGCCTTTGGTCACCGGTTTCACCTCGTGAATGCTGGTGCTGGGATAAAGCACCAATTCGCCCGGCTTACCCTTCACCGAAAAGTCCATGCCCGCAGTGTGAATTTCCAGCTCACCGCCTTCATATTTGTCAGGCGGGGTAAGGAACAGCGTGAACGACATATCCGTGCGCATCCGCCCCGCGCCCGATCCCATCAGCGCATTATCAATATGCGATCCGTAATGCCCGCCATCTTGCGTCTTGCTGATAATCAGGTTCGAGAACCTGCGCGGATGGGCCGCCGCCTTCAAAACAGCGTTGTTGCTGAGATACGGCATGATCGCAGCATGTGCAGCCTTACCCGCCGCATCGGTCATTATGGCCTGTTCATTCTCCTTGACCGCGCTGGCCACTTTGCCAGCGGTTTCCTTGCCATCGCGCCATTCAAGCTTTGTCACGACCGCATTCACTTGCGCCAATTTGTCCGCATCGGGAATGGCCGCAATGGTGAGGATCATGGCAAAAACACTCCGACTGTTTGTGATAATGAGTTGCATCAGCGTAGCCGCGCTTTATGACAAAGCCCAACTTGCATCGAATATCGCCGGAGGCACCGAAATGAAAGTCACCACCAAAACCTGGACCACACTGGGCCTTGCAACAGCGCTTGCAGGGGCGGGTCTTGCTGGATGTGCAGGCGAAGCGGGTGAAGGCGAAAGTGGCGAGGCCGCACAGGCCGGAGAAGCTGGCGAGGCTGCGGGCGGCGAAAGTGGCGAAGGCGCAGGCGGTGAAGGAGAAGGCGGCGAAGGTGAAGGCGGCGTTGCAATTGGTGCAGCAGACACAGACCCTGTCGTTTATGGATCAGCGCTCGCCATAGCACAGGCCCACGTGATTGCCGCGCGCGACGCGTTCAAGGCCGGCAATACCGAAGCCGCTGCGGAAATGTTTGGTCACCCGGTATCCGAAGTGCTTGCCGATCTCGACCCGGTGTTCGCCGATCTGGGCGTTGATGACATGAAGCCGCTGTTCAACGCGGCATCGCAAGGCGTTTTGAACGGCGAGGACGCGGCCAAAATCTCCAAACGAACCGATGACATCATTGCCGCTTTGCGCGCTGCCGCTGGAAAAGCGCCGGATAATGGCACCAGCGCTGCAATGGTGGCGGCAGGTGTTGCAGCCGACCAGATCGAGCGCGCTGCCGACATGTATGGCGAGGCGGTGACTGGCAAAATCTACGGGCCGTATCTCGATGGTTATGGGTATTACCAATCCGCGCGGGCCGCATTTGATGGATCATCCGATGCAATTGCCGCTGAAAATGCCGATCTTGCCAAAAAGATCACCGCAGCTCTTGGCCTGCTGGAAAAAGCCTATCCCGGCGCGCAATTGCCCGAAAGCCTGGATGCCAATCAAGGCGAACTGCAAGGCGCATCATCGGCTGTCATGCTGGCCGCCAGCTAAGCTTTAAGGATAAAGCACTCTTCCCAATCTTGGGCGGTGTTGGCATAGGCTGGCACCCATGCATGATATACGCCTGATCCGAGACGACCCTGACGCTTTCGACGCTGTAATGGCGCGCCGGGGGCTTGAACCTGTGGCTGAGCAAGTGCTTGCTCTTGATGAAGAACGCCGAGCATTGACCACGCGCCTCCAAACCGCGCAATCGCGCCGCAATGAAGCGTCAAAAGCTATCGGCAAAGCCATGGGACGGGGCGACACCGATGCAGCCGAAGCGCTGAAGGCTGAAGTTGCCGAGCTGAAAAAGGCGATGCCTGAGCTGGAAGAGCAGGATCGCAGCGTTGCCAGGCGCCTTGAAGATATGATGCTGGCGCTGCCAAACGTGCTCGATCCATCCGTGCCCGATGGGGAAAGCGAAGATGACAATGTCTATTTGCGCGAATGGGGCGAAAAGCCGAGCTTTGACTTTGAACCACACGAACACGCTGACATTGCCCCCGCGCTCGGCATGGATTTTGAAACGGCGGCGAAGATTTCCGGCGCGCGTTTTACATTCCTGCGCGGTGATATGGCGCGGCTGCACCGGGCTCTTGGTCAGTTCATGCTGGATAACAACACGCAAAATCATGGCTTTACCGAATGCAATCCACCGCTCTTAATCAATGAAGAGGCAGGATATGGCACCGGACAGCTTCCCAAATTCGGCGAAGACCTGTTCCGCACCACCGATGACCGCTTGCTGATCTCCACATCCGAAATGGTGCTGGGCAATTCTTTCCGCGAACAATTGTTCGGCGAAGAAGATTTCCCGATGCGCCTCACCGCGCTTACCCCGTGTTTCCGTTCTGAAGCCGGGTCTGCCGGGCGCGATACGCGCGGGTTCATTCGTCAGCACCAATTTGAAAAAGTTGAAATGATCGTCGCCGCGCTGCCGGAAAAGGCAGAGGAAGAATTGGACCGGATCACCGCGATTGCCGAAGGTCTCCTGCAAAAGCTCGGCCTGCATTACCGGGTTATGCAGCTGTGTTCAGGCGATATGGGCGCAGCGATGATGAAGACGTATGATCTGGAAGTGTGGCTGCCTGGCCAAGGCGCTTATCGCGAAATCAGCTCATGCTCAAACGGCGGCACATACCAGCCGCGCCGAATGAATGCGCGCTATCGCCCTGAAGGGTCGAAAAAGAGTGAGTATTTCCACCTTTTGAACGGCTCCGGGCTTGCGGTTGGCCGCACGCTGGTGGCGCTTATTGAGAATTACCAACAATCAGATGGCAGCGTGATCGTGCCGGAAGTGCTGCATCCATACATGGGCAGCGTCACCAAATTGGAGCCCGTCACATAATGCGCATTCTGGTCACAAATGATGACGGTATTCACGCACCCGGCCTTGAAGTTTTGGAAGCCATCGCTGCGACGCTTTCCGATGACATCTGGGTGTGCGCGCCATCCGAAGAACAATCAGGCGCGGGCCACTCGCTCACTTTGAATGAACCGGTGCGCTTGCAAAAATTCGGACCCCGCCGTTTCGCGGTAACCGGAACGCCCACCGATAGTGTGATGATGGCTTTGCGCGAAGTGATGGACAGCCCGCCAGATCTTATCCTGTCAGGCGTCAATCGCGGAGCCAATCTGGGCGATGACATCACCTATTCGGGCACGGTTTCGGCAGCGATTGAAGGCGCGCTTGCAGGTGTGCGATCCATCGCGCTTAGCCAGGTGTATCGCGGCGGCAATGGCGCCCCCGATGATCTTTTCAGCGCCGCCAAAGCGTGGGGCAAGAAAGTGATTGAGCCACTTCTTGAAATCCCATTTGATGAACGCACGCTCGTCAATATCAATTTCCCGCCATTAAGCCCGGACCAGGTAAAAGGCGTGCGCGTCACCCGGCAAGGGTTTCATGATTATTCGCGCGGTTCGATTGTCGAAGGCAAAGACCCGCGCGGGCAACGCTATTTCTGGTTTGGCCTTTATGCGATTGAACACACCCCCGATCATGGCACTGATCTGGAAGCGATTGATGATGGCTTTGTCTCTGTCACTCCGCTTCAGCTTGACCTGACCCACTACCCGGCAATGGAAACGCTTGCCGCACGCTTTGCACCTTAAGTACAGGCCTGTTATCGCACGCCTATGACGCGGGATGCTTCCAACAAAGAAAAGTCCGCAGCTGAGCGCGCTCGGCTTGCCGAGCGGTTTGCCCGGCGCCGGTTCAAACCGCTGCGCCGCGCTGTAAAGCTGCCTGTGTGGGGCGACCTTTCGCTTAGATTGGGTGCGGCTTTATTCCTTATCATGGTTGTTGTGATGATCCATTGGTGGGATCGCGATGGCCTTGTTGACAGCGTCGATAACCATGTGAGCTTTCTCGACGTTGTGTATTTCACCATGATCTCGATCACGACAACGGGATTTGGCGATATTGCCCCTGTCTCTGACAGCGCCCGGCTCAAAGAAGCGATCATCGTCACGCCAATCCGATTTGCCGTCTTCTTTATCTTTGTCGGCACAGCTTATAATTTCATCATCAAGCGTTCCTGGGAGAAATGGCGCATGTCCAAAATTCAGGCAAACCTGTCAGGCCATGTGGTCGTGCTGGGCTATGGCGTGTCAGGATCGCAAAGTGTCGAAGAACTGATCCAGCGCGGCACCGATGCCAGCAGTATCGTCGTTATTGATCCGAGCGAGGAACGCCTGGCTGAGGCTGAAAAGCTGGGCGCCAATGTCATGGCAGCCGATGCAACGCGCGATGAAACCTTGCGTGCAGTGCGGATTGAAGAGGCGGGAAGCGTCCTGGTTTCCGCAGGCCGCGATGATACATCCATTCTCATCGTGCTCACTGTGCGCCACCTCGCACCCAAAGTCCCGATCAGCGTGGTCGTGCGCGCCAATGACAACGAATTGCTCGCCCGTCAGGCAGGCGCGGACAATGTCATCAATCCGGTTCGCTTTACCGGATTGCTGCTCGCAGGCTCTGCGCAAGGGGCGCATATCGCCGATTACCTTGCCGATCTTGCATCAGTCACAGGCCGGGTGCAATTGATCGAGCGCGTCGTTGAAGATGATGAATGCGGATCATCCATTACAGAACTCAAATCAGGCGGCAGAGGCCTGCGCATCTACAGGAATGGCCGCGCCATCGGATATTGGGAAAAAGAATGCGAGAGCCTGGAAAAAGGCGACGTGATTGTTGAGATTGTCCCCACCGAAAACGGGAACGGCAACGGGAACGGCAACGGGAATGGCCTGAAAGGTTGACGCCCTAACCTCGCATTTAGCAATCAACCAGTTAACACCTTGAGACAGAACGCCAATCGGTTCCTCCCGCACTCGCTTTCGTTTTGATCCATTTGCAAGGTCCAGAACGAGGAAAGCCTGTGTTCAAAATGGTGTCGCCTGATTGACGCATCTTGCCTCCCGAATTGTTGTTCATGGCTTTTGTGTGCATTTGGCCGCCCACCGAAGTGTTTTCCGCCGGACCGCCTGATTTGCCGGCGCGGCGCGCGTCATTGTCAGCGTGATAGACGGTCCCTGTGCAACGCCCGCGCATTCTGACCACGGGCTCGGAACTGTCGGCTGCCTGCGAGCGTATGACGTTTTGTGCAAAAACACTGTTTGTTGTGTTGGTGATGACCAATGCGGCATCGCGCGACATACCACCGTCGAACCCGTTACCCCTCACAAGCGCCTGAGTGCAATTGGTAAACCGTGCAACTTCAAGCTGATATTGCAGCGATTTCGCATTGCGCAACATCATGCCGCTGACTTCAAGTTGGTCAATATTTGATATTTCAAGAATGTTGTTGCTGGCAACCACATCAAAATCGGAGCAAGTGATGGCGCGCAGGACCAAATTTTGCCCGCGGGTTGCTTGGGGGCTGGCAAGTATCCGGCTTGATGCGCCTTGCCGATTTGAGACGATATCGATCTCTTCCAGCGTGACGAAACGCGGGGCGAACAAATCGATGGCATTGCGCGCTGGATTATCGATGGACAGCTTCCCCCCGATATAAACAGGGCCAAAGCAGTCAATGCTCACGATAGAAATACCGTGAAAACCGACATTTCTAATTTCGCCACCTGTGAATGATATCGGTCCGGTTGCGCGGTTGATGCCTAACCCGCCAGGAGCAAGGGTTTGCGTCGTCGTCTTCAGATTGGTGCGGGCAATGCGATTGCCATACGCCGATATCCCGCCAACGGACTGAAAATAGATCCCAGCGCCAAATGGTTCACCTGCGCCGCTGGTCCGATCCCCCGCCACGCCGTCGATAATGTTATCAAAGATTTCGCCAGCACAATTCTCGGACATACGCATTTCGCCAAGAAAGGTATGCTTGGAATATCTGCTATTGATAAGATCAAACGCGGCATCTGTAACAATGGCGACTTCCCAGATACCGCTTGCATCACCGCAACCGCTCAAATGGACCCTGTCACCATCACGAAGATGATGGGCTTTTGACGTGACAACGCGAAAGGCGCCTTTTGCATTGGCGGAAAACCGGGAAATTGCAGGACCGCCAGCAGTGTAACAAACCACTCCATATTGAGAAAGATCGCGGAATGTATTGCCATGAACCTTCAGGCCATGAATGCGGCTTATCCCATTGTTAACAAGGTCTTGTGCTAAAAATCCGACATACCATTTGCCCGACGCAACACAGTTCGCCATGGTGATGTTACTGCCATATTGATACACCTGAACAGGCGCGCAGTCCTGCACGCCATAAGGTGTGCCGGTTGCTGTCATATCGCCTTTTGTGAAGCGGCAATTGAGAACTTTGCCGGATGCTTTTTTCCCTTCAAGGCTGAACGTGATCCCGCTGCCATGCCATTGTGTGAATTGGCAATTCTCTATGCGGCAATCCTCGACATTGACGATGGCCACAGCAGATCGGTCGCGCACTTGAACGGGGTTTCCTGGACTGGCAATATTGCCTTCCAGTTCAAGTCCATTGAGTTGAAACCAGCCAATATTGGCAGCGTAGAAAAGCCCCTTATCCCTGGCTGTGCTTTTCAGGACGGCTTTTCCAAGTCCATAAAACTCTGTTCCATCGGATAATTGTATGCTGTCCGACAGGGCATAAGTCCCTGCTCGAATGGATATTCGCAGGCCTAGATCCGCAGCTGCTTGAAAAGCGGGAAAGTCATCTGAAATGCCATCACTTGCCGCACCAAACCATTCTATTGAAGGATCGCCAAAATACTGGCGAACCCACGCTCCAGACGCGCCGCTCAGATCTTCATCCGGGGCAACATACAAGGCTTGTTCGGTATCACGAGATACATCACGGGTGAGATTTACGCTTTGCCATTCGAAAATGCCCTGACGACCAGATTCGCGTAAATAAGCAATTGCTGCGTTATCGCGCGAAAGCTTCGCGAGATCGTTGCGCGTTGCGACGCGGACAATATTTGGCACGCTTTCGAGACCGGCAGCTGAACGAATTATATTGCTCGGCAGGAGCGGCATTATCAGGCTGAATGCGCCGATCAATCCCTCTCTGCGCGTAACCAAATCTGCTCTCCTGTTCTCGCAAAGAAAGGGACTTCAACACAGTAAATATACCGCCACAACAGCAATGCCAGTGGTTTAAACATTTGGCGCTGCTCACATTTCCTGGCGTGTTAATGCCCTAGAAGGTGAACCACAAAAACGCGCCGCCCATCGCCGCCATGCCGAACAAAAAGTGGCCGCTATCGATGAGAAACAGGGTGAAGCTTTTGCGTTGGAACAGGTAATTGATGCCCATCGCCGGGATCATGATCCCGCCAGCAAATCCTATGGCCATCATCATCACCACGTGAGGCTCGGGGTTTACCCGCACGAGCAAATGCCACAGCACCATCGCGATCAGCATTTCAAACAGGAAACACAGGCCAAAAATGACGGCCATATTGCCGCCTTGTACGTCTCTATCAGACATTCGGGCTGCTTTTTGCCAGGCTTTCCCGAACAGCGCTCCATACCAGATCATGCCGACAACAAAGAAAGCGACAGTACCGGCGAGTACGGGCAAAAATGCAAAATCATTCATGATGTGATCCCTCCTGGGATGGCAGTGTAGTATAGCTGGGCCTTGCAGGCTACTTTCCAGACGAACCAATTTCCTACTTTGCTGGCGCCTGCTACTTTTGCTTTGGATTGTTTTGTGCCGGGGCAATGGCAGGGCTTTGCGAAAACCCCCAAACTCCCCCCCAATACCCCCATCTCACGTATGTACTTACTCAGCGAATAAGGGCGAATCGCGAAGTGAAGAGGTGCTGGCGCGCACCCCCGAACCTGTGTATTGGCCCGCGCAATGAACACCGCTGCAACATCTATTCCTGATGCCAAAAAGGTTGGCATGGTCAGTCTGGGCTGCCCGAAAGCCCTGGTTGATTCTGAACGCATCCTCACTCGTTTGCGCGCCGATGGCTATGCGATGAGCCCGGATTACGCTGGCGCCGATGTGGTGCTGGTGAACACATGCGGATTTCTCGATTCTGCCAAGGAAGAAAGCCTTGCAGCCATTGGCGAAGCGATTGCCGAAAATGGCCGGGTGATCGTAACAGGCTGCATGGGGGAAGAGGCTGACGCGATCCGCGCCGCTCACCCGCAAGTGCTGGCAGTAACAGGCGCGCATCAATACGAACAAGTGGTCGAAGCGGTGCACGAACACGCTCCGCCTGCTCAAGGTCCGTTTGTCGATCTGATCCCGCAGCCAGATATCAAGCTTACGCCGCGCCATTACAGCTATCTGAAAATCTCTGAAGGCTGCAACCATTCGTGTTCGTTCTGCATCATCCCGGATCTGCGCGGTAAACTTGCCAGCCGCCGGATAGATGCGGTTCTGCGCGAAGCGGAAAAGCTGGTAGCAGCGGGCACCCGCGAATTGCTGGTGATCAGCCAAGACACATCGGCTTACGGCGTAGATACCAAACATGATCCGCGGATCTGGAAAGGCCGCGAAGTGCGCGCGCACATGACTGATCTGGCGCGCGAACTGGGTCAGCTTGATATCGGTAACGGCAATCCCCCATGGGTGCGCCTGCATTATGTTTACCCTTATCCGCATGTCGATAAAGTCATCCCTCTGATGGCCGAAGGGCTTTTGACCCCCTACCTCGACATCCCGTTCCAGCACGCCTCTCCATCAGTGCTCAAATCCATGCGCCGCCCGGCGAATGAAGCTAAAGTGCTCGAGAGGCTGAAGAGTTGGCGCGAGATTTGCCCGGATATCGCCGTGAGATCATCCTTCGTCGTCGGCTTTCCCGGCGAGACAGAGGAAGATTTCCAATACCTCATTGACTGGCTCGAAGAGGCGCAATTGGACCGGGTTGGCGCTTTCCGGTTTGAACCCGTCGAAGGCGCACGTGCGAACGCTTTGCCTGATCCCGTGCCCGAGGAAATCAAAGAAGAGCGTTATGCTCGTCTGATGGAAGTTACAGAGCGGATCAGCGCTGCAAAACTGGCCAAGAAAGTGGGCCGCAGCCTTCCCGCCATCATTGATGAAGTCGGCGAACCCGATGAGGATGGCGATATCGGCGCAACCGGAAGATCACAAGCTGATGCGCCCGAGATTGATGGCGCGGTTTACTTGCGCAATGTGCCCGCCGGTACCGCTCCAGGTGACATAGTGCGGGTCGAAATCGAAGATGCCGACGCACACGATCTTTATGGCGTAATCGCATAAAACCGATCGCCTCAACTTCAAATTTGAAACGCAAAGGAATTTCGATGATTGCTTTACTATGTCGGTAATCATCAGATCTTCGATCGCATTTGAAAGCGATAATCCTGCAGATGTCCTTCTACAATTCGAGGCTGCAGATTTGCCTGAGCAGCGCGTAAGCGATCCTTGCACGCTCGTGACAAAGGGTGCTGATTTCGTCCGTATCGCGGCGCACGATGATATTGGGCAACGCGCTTGGTTGCATTGTACTGGCCGGGTGCAAGTCGATTATTCGGCGACGGTCGAGGTCATTCGTGAAATTGATGATCTGAATGATCTTGGGACCCTGCCAAACAACCAGATACCGGGTGAAGTAGTGCAGTACTTGATGGATTCTCGGTATTGCCAAGGGCATGACTTCCAATCGCTTGTAACGTCAGAATTTGCGGGAACCGAAGGCGGCGCGCGAATAACTGCAATCCTTGAATGGATTGCGGACAAATTCGATTATGCTCCCGGTTTTAGCGATGCCACTACTGATGCGGCGCAATCCTTTATCCGGCGCAAAGGCATTTGCCGCGACTTCGCCCATGTACTTATCGCGATGGCTCGCGCTTCGGCGATCCCGGCGCGATATGTCGCCTGCTATGCGCCCGGCGTCACCCCGCAGGATTTTCACGCGGTCGCAGAAGTGTTTCTGGCCAATCCGCGTGTTCCGGGAGGCGGCACTTGGCAAATGGTTGATCCGACCGGCATGGCGAGCCCAGCTGAAACGGTTAAAATCGGAGTGGGACGTGATGCTGGCGATGTCAGTTTCCTAACCAGCTTAACTCCGATTCAGTTTATCGGCAGCAGCGTTGACGTAAGGCTCAATCACTAAATACGTATGCATGGTTGACCTTACGGCAAATTGAATTGAAGCGAGCGCCGCAATTGGGTAGCAGCGACATTTCAATTCTGCCCTACAATTTGCCCCATAAAGGGCTGCTCACCCACAGGGATCGTTTGTGACTCAATTTTCTGCTGACAGGCTTCTTCTTTTTGGAGCGACCGGAGATCTCTCTCGTCGAAAACTTCTGCCTTCTCTTTGTGCGCTTGATGCGGATGGGCTGCTGCCCGAAGGGCTGAAGATTATCGGCACTGCGCGCAGTGATCTGGATGATGCGGGCTTTCGCGATATGGCCCGTATGGCTCTGGAATCGCATCTTGAACCGGACCGGCGCGGCGGAATGGCGGGGTTTCTAAACCGGCTAAGCTATCAGCAATTGGACGCCTCTACCGTGGAAGGTTTTGATGATCTTGCGAGCAAGGTCGGCGACTACTCCACCGATGGCCTTGCGATTTTTCTCTCCACCGCGCCCAGCCTGTTTGGTCCCACCATTGCTGGCCTGCGCCATGCGGGGCTGACAGGCGAAAAAGTGCGGATGTGCCTAGAAAAACCGCTCGGTACTGATCTCGATACGTCGGCCGTCATCAATGACGCTGTCGCAGATGCTTTCCCGGAAGAACGGATCTTCCGCATTGATCATTATCTCGGCAAAGAGACGGTACAAAACCTTCTCGCGCTGCGCTTTGCCAATATCCTGTTCGAGCCAATCTGGAATTCAAACTATATCGAACATGTACAGATCACTGTTGCAGAGACGGTAGGTCTCGAAGGACGCGTCAGCTTTTATGATGATGCAGGCGCTCTACGCGACATGGTACAAAACCACATGCTCCAACTTCTCAGCCTTGTCGCGATGGAGCCGCCAACAAGCTTTGATGCGACGGCAGTTCGGGATGAGAAAGTAAAGGTTCTGCGTGCAATGCGCCCTGTGCTCGCCAACGAGACCGTGACCGGTCAGTATCGCGCAGGCGCAATCGATGGTCAGGCAGTACCGGGCTATGATGATGAACTGGGCAAACAATCGAACACCGAAACATTCACGGCGATTAAGGCACATGTTGACAATTGGCGCTGGAAAGGCGTGCCGTTTTACCTGCGCACCGGTAAACGCCTGCCCGAACGCGTCACCGAAATTCTCGTTCAGTTCCGCTGCGTCCCGCACTCGATCTTCGGCGCGACGTCGGGCGCGGGATTGCAACCCAATTCGCTGCTAATCGGGATCCAGCCTGAAGAGAACATCACCTTGTCGCTGATGGCGAAGGTTCCAGGACTTGAGGCGACAGGCAATGCACTTCGCGAGGTGCCACTGGAAATCACCATGCCTGACGCGTTTGTCGGGCAATATCGCCGGATCGCGTATGAGCGGTTGCTGCTCGATCTTATCAAGGGCGATCAGACACTCTTCGTGCGCCGTGACGAGGTAGAGGCGCAGTGGGAATGGGTCGATGCGATCCGCGAAGTTTGGGAAGCAGAAAGCATAACGCCCAAAACGTACACCGCAGGCAGCTGGGGACCGAGCGCGGCGATTGCTTTGGCCGAGCGCGATGGAGTGAGTTGGCATGAGTGATCTTCACCCTACCATTCGCAAAGTGACCGAGCGCGTGATTGAGCGCTCGACGCTTGGCAGGCAATCCTATCTCGATCTGATGCGGCGCGAGGCGGATCGCCGGCCAGAGCGTGGAGCAGTGTCGTGTTCTGTGCTTGCCCATGCATTCGCAGGGGCTGAAGAAGATCAGGACGCGCTCAAGAACAATCGTGGACCCAATATCGGCATTGTGACCGCATACAATGATATGCTGTCCGCGCATCAGCCCTATGGCCGCTATCCTGATCGCATGAAAATCTACGCCCGCGAAGTGGGCGCGACAGCGCAGGTCGCTGGAGGGACTCCTGCGATGTGCGATGGCGTGACGCAGGGCGAGGATGGGATGGAACTCTCGCTCTTCTCGCGCGACAATATTGCGATGGCAACAGGAGTTGCTCTGTCGCATCAAATGTATGATGGCGTCGCCTGCCTTGGCATATGCGACAAGATCGTGCCCGGTCTTATTATGGGCGCACTGCGTTTTGGACATTTGCCAGCCATCTTTGTCCCTTCAGGCCCGATGCCGAGCGGGATTTCGAACAAGCAGAAACAGGAAACGCGTCAGAAGTTTGCAAGCGGCGAAGTGGGCCGCGCTGCTCTGCTTGAAAGCGAACTTGCAAGTTATCATTCGCCGGGCACCTGCACATTTTACGGTACTGCCAATTCCAATCAGATGATGATGGAGATGATGGGCCTTCACGTGCCGGGCGCAGCCTTTGTTCAACCCGGCACGAAACTGCGCCAGGCATTGGACCGGGCTGCTGTTCACCGTCTGGCGGAATTGTCAGGGACAAAAGAGCGGACGCTGGCACAGGTGATTGATGAAAAAGCGATCATCAACGCTGTCATTGGCCTTCTGGCGACCGGCGGTTCCACCAATCACGCAATCCATATCCCCGCCATGGCGCGCGCGGCTGGTATCGTCATCGACTGGAGCGATCTGGCCGAGCTTTCCAGCGTTGTGCCGCTGCTTGCGCGTGTCTACCCCAATGGATCAGGAGATGTGAACCAGTTCCACCATGCAGGCGGCATGGGATATGTGATCGGCGAATTGCTGGAAGCCGGCCTTGCCCATCGCGATATCCTGACCGTTTGGAAAGATGGTTTCGATGCCTACACGGCCGAACCTGTCTGGCAAGACGGCGGGCTTGATTGGACCCGCGTCACCGAAGTCCGCGATGAAACCATGCTTCGTCCGGCATCTGAGCCGTTCCAGCCTGATGGCGGCATGAAATTACTCACCGGCAATCTGGGCCGCGCGTGCTTCAAATCCTCTGCGGTCGACAAATCACGCTGGACCATCGAAGCGCCAGCCCGTGTGTTCGAGAATCAGGCGGATGTCTCCGCCGCATTCAAAGCGGGCGAGCTTGACCGCGATGTGGTTGTGGTTGTGCGTTTCCAGGGGCCGCGCGCCAATGGTATGCCCGAACTGCACTCGCTTACTCCCGCTCTCGCTGTGTTGCAGGATCGCGGTCACAAGGTTGCGCTCGTCACCGATGGCCGCATGTCGGGAGCATCGGGCAAAGTGCCTGCTGCGATCCATTGCACACCAGAAGCGTTGGGCAGTGGACCGCTCAGCCTTCTGCAGGATGGCGATATGGTCAAAGTCTGCGCAGAAACGGGCGAGCTTTCGACTTCCGCTGATTTGGAAGCCCGTACCCCAGCCACCGATCCTGCTCCAGAATGGGGCGTTGGCCGGGAGCTTTATCGCATGATGCAGACCCAGGCCGATGGCGCGGAACAAGGCGCATCGGCGATGCTGAAAGCGGCGGGGCTTTAATGAGCACTGACATTGTCGCGGTGGATATTGGCGGGACCCATGCTCGTTTCGCAATTGCAACGATTGAGGAATGCGGGACTATTTCGCTCGGAGAACCGATCACGCTCCACACCGAGACACATGCCAGCTTTCAAACCGCCTGGGAGCATTATCGCGAAGAGATGAACGGCGCACTGCCTGACAAAGTAGCAATGGCGGTCGCAGGTCAAATCAAGCCCGATCTTATTCGCTTCACCAACAATCCATGGATCATTCACCCGCCTCTCATAACCGAGAAATTGGGCTGCGCAGAGCATGTGATCGTTAACGATTTCGAAGCAGTCGCCCATGCGGCAGCTCGCGCTCCTCGTGATCAGTTTCTTCACTTGACCGGCCCTGATGGTGATTTACCTCTAACAGGGACGATCAGTGTGCTTGGCCCGGGCACGGGCCTTGGGGTCGCGCATTTCTGGCGCAGTACAACAGGCGATTACCGCGTGCAGGCAACGGAAGGCGGACATTGCGATTTTGCCCCGCTCGACGCTATCGAGGACTCCATCCTCGCGCGTCTGCGCAACCGTCACACGCGCGTTTCAGTTGAACGCGTCGTATCCGGGCCAGCCATTGTCGATATCTATCAAACACTTGCTGCGGTGGAGAGCCGCGCAGTTTTAGAAATGGACGATGTTGCGATCTGGACAGCGGGCACCAATGGAGAAGATAGTCTAGCTGCCGCTGCGGTGGATCGGTTCTGTCTTTCGCTGGGTTCGGTCGCAGGCGACATCGCGTTAGTTCAAGGCGCAAGCGGCGTGATAATCGCGGGCGGGCTTGGATACCGCATTCGCGAAACTCTGCTAAGTTCTGGCTTCGCATCGCGCTTTCTAGCCAAAGGCCGGTTTTCCGGACTTATGGGCACAATCCCCGTAAAGCTGATAACCCACCCACAACCGGGCCTTTTGGGAGCAGCTGCCGCCTTTGCGCAGGCCCACATAAAATCCTGAGCTGCGCGGGAAACGCGCTGCTTTCTTGTGTTAACTTTTGCGAACGCGGCGTCTCCCCAAGGGACCGCGCGCGGCTAGCCTCTGGTGAATCAATCGTTAAACATGCATAAAGAGAACATGACAAAGATAGGCACCACGATCCGATTCACCACCGCTCTTGCTTTCGCAGCCAGCCTTCTGGCCAATCCTCTTTCAGCGCAGGACACGCTAGAACAAGTCGCCGATGAGGCAGAACAAATTGCTCAAGAAGAGTTTGGCGCGATCCGCGCTATTGATCCTACAAGTGGTGGGCCATCCATTGTTATCGATCCGAGCCTGCCCAGTCCGTACGGCGCAGAGGTTGGGTCGGGTGAAGAAGCAGCGAGCACCATCGCCACCCTCCCCCCGATTACGGGTGCGAACACAGGCGAAGTTCGCGGTCCGGCTGCTCGAACAATTCCAGCGCGGCCTGCGCTTGCTAGTAACACCGTAAACGCGATGCCCATCGCGGCGCCTGCACCGCGTCCTTCACCCTCACAGGCTTATGTTGACGAAGCAGCGCAGGTAGAAGTTTTCGAAAGCGATGATCCGTTCGTCATAAAAAGCATTTTACCAATCGAAGGATCGATAAGGTATGGCGAATGGGCTTGGGACGAAACTCGCGCACCTGCCAAAGGTAAGCTGGTGATTACGGTGGATCTCGACGCTCGCATCATCTCCGTTTTCCGCGATGGTCATGAAATCGGCACGGCTGTGGCGCTGCTAGGTACAAAAAAGCACCCGACACCGCTGGGCACTTTTCCGATCCTGACCAAGGAAATCGACAACGTATCCGAGAAGTACAACAATGCTCCGATGCCATACACACTTAGGCTTACCTGGAGCGGAATTGCCATCCACGGCTCGCCCGTCGTTAATGGCTATGCGAGCCATGGTTGTATCGGTGTGCCCGATGATTTTGCCGAAAAGCTGTTCGCAATTGCGAAGCGCGGAGACAAAGTGGTGATCACCAAAGGCAATATTGTCGGCTTGGGCCACAAAATGCTCTGATTAAGCTAAAAACCACGCCGGAGGGATTAGCCGCGATGGCTGGCCTTTTTTGTTGAGACGCTCGGGCAGCCACCTGAAGTTTTGCAAAAAGCTAGTGCACAGCCCGTGGTGGTTCAGGTGAAAAACGCCAAGCGCGCATATCGACCCCAATCTTCGCCAATTTTTCAACACCGGGAACAGCCAGCACTCCGCCAAGGGATGCATTTTCTCCCTGCCACAAACGGTCGAACGCGCGGCCTGCCTCTGCCCGGCTGACTGTCCCGCCAAGCTCACCAACAATCCGCGTAATGGTCTCGACCGCAACCGCTCGCGGAACATTGGCGTAGTAGGTTATAGCGAGGTTTCCACCAGGATCGCGGTGGACCATGTCCTCCCAATCAGCCTCGGCAAACCATTGCAGCGCTAACCACGCCTCACCCAAATTCGCAGAGCTTTGGGCGAGCTGTTTGGGATCGAGCCAGTCGTTGTTTGCCAAATGCTCGCGTACGCGAACGCGGTCAAAGCTTGGATCTTGGTTGGATGGATCGAGCGCGGGCGCAATCCCTGCTGATACGACAACATCCTGAAGCTCCGCTTTGCGCCAGCCCAGCAATGGCCGGATCAAGAGCAAGTCTTCGTATTGCGGAACATGCGAACTGGCCCGAACACCTGCCAGCCCCGCCAAACCGCTGCCACGCGAAAGCCGCATCAGCAGCGTTTCAGCCTGATCATCGGCATGATGCGCTGTCGCCAGCGCACCCAAATCGTTTTCTTTGGCCCATTCACCAAGCGCCTTGTACCGCGCCTCTCGCGCACGAGCCTGCACGTTTCCCTTAGCAAGCTGCACTTCCAGAGGTGTGAACGGCACATCGAGTGCGGCACACACTTGCTCGACCAAAGCAACTTCGCTCGTCGCTTCCTCGCGCAATCCGTGATTGACACTAGCAACGGCAATCTCTCCGGGAAGTGTGGCATGCGTTAGAAGAAGCAAAGCCAGGCTATCCGGCCCGCCAGATACCGCTAGGCCAAGCCGCCCAGTGCGGGCAGGCTCGGGCCATATCAGAGCAATATCGCGCTCAATCCGCGCAAGCAGATCAATATCAGAGATAGGAGCAATCCGGCGTGATTGTGTCATCAGCCAAGCCGCAAGATCAGCAGAAGATCAAGAGCAAGAGACCTTTTGTCGATTGGCTTCATATTTGTCGGACAAACGCCCGGTTGCCACTGCTGGATATGTGTCAGCAAATTCAGCAAGAGCAATGCAAGCCCGGCGCGTATCACCAAGCGCAATCATGCTTTCCGCGAGGAAAAGCAGGCTATCAGGCGCGCGGCGAGCGGTCTTGTCGGCCTGATAATTGCGCAAGAACCACCGCGCGGCCTCCTCTGGCATACCATCATCAAGGAACGCACGGCCGAGCAAGTTGCGGCCATAGGTCACACGAAAATGCGAGGGATATTCCTCGACATATTTGGTCAATTGCTGGCGCGCCTCGGGGAAGAAACCGGCATCCCATAGGCGGAACCCATATGAGTATTCATCATCGCCCGCATCATCGGTTTGCGGCTTGGTGATACCCTGGACGGCTGCAAGACGTTCTGCAGAAGGCCCAGCGGCAGCAGCGTCAACGGCAGTTGGAGGTGTTTGGGCGGCGGCTGTTTGAGGAACGGTCTCACTTGCCCCTTGCGCCGACAGATTACTTTCTACTGCGCTGGTTTCTTCGGAACTTGTCGCAGACAAATCACCAATCGGGTCCGGCAGACCCCCACCAGATTCCAAGGCTGTTACCCGCTCATCCATCAAGGCAATCGCATTGGCCTGTTCCTCGCTGAGCGCGGTGAGACGCTGCAATTGCGCTTCCATCGCATCGAGCCGGGCAAGAATATCCGTGACAGCCGTGGTTGAAGGCCGTGTCGCTCCATTCGCAGCAGTCGTGGCCGGGGTGCCTTCGGGAGAAATCTGCGGTTCAAAGAACCGCCCGTCGCCACCAGGAAAAACGTTGCGTTGGAGTGCGCGTATTTCCGCTTCGATCTTGCGCAGACGGGCTTCGGAATTGTCCTGCGCGCCAGCCGGTACGGGCAGGACAAGAACAGACAATGCGGCAAAGCCTGCGCCGACAGCGTGTGCGAATTGGCGTGGCGACATCAACGATTTCCTTGCGATGGGCATGGCTTGATCTTGCTCCTCATATCATGGCCGCAGGGTACCGCCAATCAATGGCAGCGCGAGCCTGAACGTTGGCCGAATCCTTGCGCGCCCGCCGCGGTCAAGTCGAGAGCGGCAGACGCGAAATCCCAAGGAAATCGGGTTCAATCCGGTGCGAATTTCACTCAGGTCAGCGCGCAGTGGCAGTTTATTCGACTTCAGGCGCGGGTGCAGTTGCAGGCGAGCTGGCCTCCAGCGGTTGAGGTGGAGGCGCCAATTGCGCAGGCCCAGTCGCCGTGGCTGCCGGGACGCTCGGGGATTGTGTGTCCGGTCCAGGTTCAGCCGTGCTCGACGCTGCAGACTGCGTTGGAGATGGACGCGGACTTGGCCGTGTGGCCACGGATTGGGTGGGCAGCGCCGAAGGTGCCGTATTCGTCGCCGTGTTGGCGCTTGTCTGAGGGACCGCGTTCACCTCGACCTGTTCGGTTGCCGCGGTGTTGAGCGAAAACCGCTCAATCAAAGCAGCAGCTGACACAGGTTCAACTAAAGTTACTTGTTCCTCAGAAAGCTTGGGCACTTCCTGTCCGTCAATCGTGATTTTGAGGAACTGCGGCCGCCCAGTATTCAGCCTGACATTGGCAACACCCTTGGGCACCTCATAGCGATCACCGCGTTTCATCGTCGTCTCAAACAGGATATCGCCGCCCTCGACAAAGAAACGAACCCAGATTTCATCATCCAACGCCGTGAATACGACTTGGCTATCGGCAGTAATTGTATCGCTCTGCTCTGTCGACGCGACCTGAGCTTCCGCTTCTTCGGCGTCCTCTTCGCCAGCAAGCAGCGATCCCAAACCCGGACCAGAAGCATAATAGGTATTGTAAAATGCATAAACACCCGCAGCCAATATAATGGCAGCGAATGCTCCAAACCATGCAAGACCAGCAGATGGGAGCTTAGCAGGATCGCCTGGCTCCATCCCGCCAACAACAGCTGCGCGCCGCTCGCTTGCGTCTGCCATTTCAGCGCGCACGCCGTCGACGATTTCGTTTTCATCAAGGCCCACTGCACGGGCGTAATTGCGCGCAAACCCAATCGCGTATGCGCGCGACGCCATGTGTTCGAAGTCTTCGCTTTCTAGTGCTTCTAGATGGTGGATGGGGATGCGGGTTTCAGCCGCGATAAACGCCAGATCCCAGCCTTTTTCCAGTCGTGCCGCTCGCAATTTTTCGCCCGGCCCTTGTGAGCCGTTCGCGGATTCGCTTTCTGCGGCAAGGTCGCCCTCGCCCTTATCGTGCTCGCTGTCCATGGCCGGTTATTTCGTCCGTGTTTTGTTTGACCCAGTAAGCAGTTACCACACCAGACAGCACCTGTCTGTCAAGGATTGTGAAAGCATGTAAGCGCGCAATCCATAATTGTTTTCAGCAATACCGGCCGCAACAATCAGTCAAACTCGATGCCACGATCAATAGCCCATTTGCCGATAGCTCGCCGCAAATCAACCTCAGGATCGGCAAGCCATTGCTCCATCGCAGCTTCAAGATCAGCCAAGTCGATCTTGCAGACGAGCTCTTTGATTGGCCCGACTGCAGCCGGTGTGATAGACAATCGACGAAAGCCAATCCCAAGAAGAGCAAGCGCTTCCAATCGTCGCCCCCCCATTTCGCCACAAACTCCCAGCGAGGTATCACTTCCGGTCGCATCACGTGTAACGCGGCGTAAAAAGCGGATAATCGGATGACTCAACCAGTCATAGCGCTGTGCCAATCGGGGATTGGCACGATCCGCAGCGAAAAGGAACTGAGTCAAATCATTAGTGCCGACCGACAAGAAGCTGAGCTTTGGCAAAAGCAGATCAAGCACCTCGGCCAGAGCTGGCACTTCGAGCATGGCACCATAATGGATCACGTCCGGCACCAACTTTTTCTTGGACCGCAAAAATTGCAATTGCTCTTCGAAAACCGCCTTTGCCGCATCGAATTCCCAAACCTCCGATACCATTGGGAACATGACATACAACGGACGCCCTGCGCCTGCTTCAAGCAAGGCGCGAGCCTGCGCTTTCATTAACCCTTTACGCTCAAGAGCAAGGCGTAAAGCGCGCCAACCCATGGCCGGATTTTCATCGTTTTTGGCAACGTCAGAGGCGAGGTATGGAACCGCCTTATCGCCGCCGATATCGACAGTTCGGAAGATAACAGGCTTATCCCCGGCTGCTTCCATCACGTCACGATAGAGACGCATTTGACGTTCGCGTTGAGGAAGAGTTGCAGAAACCAAGAACTGGAATTCGGTGCGAAATAGACCGACGCCGTCCGCGCCGCTCATAGCAAGCGCGCTCATATCATCGCGCAAGCCTGCATTCATCATTACTTCGATGCGGGTTCCGCATTTTGTGATAGGTTCGACATCGCGCAATTCAGCATAGGCCGCCTGTTTTTCGCGAGATTTGGCGAAACGTGTTGCGAAAGCTTCGGAAACTTGCACAGATGGACGCACTGTTACTTGGCCTGCGCCGGCATCCAAAAGCACTTCGTCGCCTTCGCGCACAACACCTCGCACACCGTTTGTACGGCCAAGCACCGGCACCCCCATCGCACGCGCGACGATTACCACGTGTGCAGTAAGCGACCCCTCTTCAAGAATGACGCCTTTCAAACGCCGCCGATCATATTCAAGCAACTCTGCAGGCCCCAGATTGCGTGCAATCAGGATGGTATCTTGGCGTAATCCCTGAGATGCCGCAGTGCCCAATTGGCCCGATACAATGCGAAGCAGGCGATTAGCCAAATCCTCTAGATCGTGCATCCGGTCTGCGAGCAGCGCATCATCAATTTCGCGCATCCGCATTCGGGTATGCTGCTGAACTCGCTCAATAGCAGCTTCGGCTGTCAGACCTGAGTCAATGGCCTCATTAATACGCCTCGACCATCCCTCATCGTAGGCAAACATTTTGTAGGTCTCGAGAACTTCCTCATGCTCACCACCTACGCCGAATTCTGCTTGGCCTGCCAGATGATCGATTTGCTCGCGCATTTTGTCGAAAGCTCGATATACGCGCTGACGCTCAGCCTCGATATCCTCTGCAACGACCTGTGTGATCTGCACGCGGGGCTGATGATACACAGCGCGACCCGCGCCCAATCCTTTTACTAAAGTAAGACCGGTAAGGTTGCTTGGCCCAGTTTGTTGCCCGCTAAGCCCCAAAACCTCTTCTTCATCGACCAATTCTGCATTCGCGATCAGCTCTGACAGGACCATCGCAGTGGTCTGTAGTGCCTCGATCTCGACATCTTCATAACGGCGTGGATCGACATGCTGGACGCAAAGCACGCCAACCGCGCGTTCCCTGTAGACTATCGGGACACCGGCAAAAGAATGAAACTTATCTTCGCCTGTTTCAGGCCTATACTGGAAGTCTGGATGCGCCTTCGCCTCAGCAAGGTTCAGGGTTTCGACATTATCGGCAATCGTGCCAGTCAGCCCCTCTCCAATAGCCATGCGCGTAACGTGAACCGCGCTTTGATTGAGGCCGCGCGTTGCAAACAGCTCAAGCATCCCTTCGCGCAGGAGGTAAATTGAACAAACCTCAGATATCAGGCTTTCGCCAACAATCTGCACCACTTGATCGAGCTTGCCCTGCGCGTGCAGGCGGGATGCCATAACCTCGTGAAGGCGCGTTAGTATCTGACGGGCGGAAGCTACAGCACTCATGCAACTAACGCTCTAGCCAGACCAGCGATTAAAATCAAAGTCGCACAGGCCATTAGTTTATCGGTACGACCGATAAAGCAAAAAACAACAATAGAATGTGGTGAGAAGGAAGCAGCGCGATTGCTAATTTCGGGCAATTTCTTCCTTTAACCGCAACTTCTGTTTCTTAAGATCTTGGATCATCGCTGCGTCGGGTGCTGGTCGATTCAGTTCCTCGTGAAGTCGCGCTTCGAGGCCGGCATGTTTGGATTGGAGTGCGTTGACGTGTGACGATGCCATTGAGTCTCTCCTGTAAATGCGGGGGAATGCCCCCGGTTAGAGCGACTCGGTGGTCAAGTGAGAGCCGCCGCGCACTACAAAACCACAGGCGGCCCAACTTGAAAAGCTGTTAGAATAAGTGAATGCGGACCACCGTTGGAAAAGCGCGGTCAATGGTGGTCGATACTTATCCATTGTGATCAAAGCGAGTGTTGTAAGCTGGTAATTCAGGGATCGACATAGAAGATTGATAAGTGCTGCGAATGAAGGTGTCATAACGGCAAAGGACGGCTATGGGCGCGAGGAATAATCATTTGGCAAGACCTGAAAGGGACGCACACGCATGACTGAGGCTGAGCTGAAAAAACGGCTCGAATTGCTCCGAACAGAGCATAGCGATCTAGATGCTGCAATCATGGCACTTACTGATGCAGGCGCGACAGATCAGCTACAGATCGCTCGCCTGAAAAAGCGCAAACTGCGTCTGAAAGATCAAATAGCTTTAATCGAAGACAATCTGCTGCCGGACATCATCGCCTGAATTTTGGTGAACGCCGATGTCCTCTCAAGATGAAATCAAGAGGCACCATCGATAGGCTGTAAAGGCATTCTGCGGCGTACAATAGTTAAAACGCATCGCCAAAGCCTGTCCCGCTGAGGGACGGCTTCAGTTTAAGCTGGTATAGTCTCAGATGAGATCTGGTGCATTGGTCGGCTTGGGACTAGCTATTGTGCATTGCATGCGACGTACATCAAGTCTTTCTCGCCCGATCATTGAGGCACTCTACACTGAAGCTCTCATCCTCACGGATGATGTTAGAGCCGTTTTTGCATTGGGAACAAATCAACTTGCGACCGACGAGGATTCGATGGTCCGCCTTGCTCTTTCTACAGAGGGTTTGAAGACGACTACCCGAATGATGCACATCCTTGCATGGCTGTTGAACCAGCGTGCATTCTTTGCCGGCGAACTGAACGAACAGCAGGTTCGCAAACACGGAGCATTGCCTGAAGATCGCGCCGCAGATCCGTTACAATTGGAACGACTGGAGCCCGAAACCTGCGCGCTCATTGGTGAAACCGAAAAACTGCATCAGCGCATTGCCCGGCTGGATGAAGCTTGGCGTCAAAACTTCGAAATGAATTCGCCAGCACGTGCGTTTCAAGGACGGCTTGAGCGCCGCCTGACCGAATTGGGATAATTCCTTGCTATTGCCGATCAGGCAGACGCAAGCGCATTGCGCCACTGGTCCAATCGACCACGGCGCAGATCACTGTTCATATCTGGCTCAAATTGCATAAGTTTACCGCGCATCACTTGGGCTGCTTCATGTAAATCAGAATAAAGCCCGCATCCAGCAGCCGCGAGCATTGCTGCTCCAAGCGCTGTCGTCTCAACAAAATCGGGTCTTTCAACCGTCAGGTCAAGAATGTTGGCCAAATCCTGAGCCATCCAATCATTTGCCGCCATTCCGCCATCAATTCTGAGTGTTCCCCATTCAGCACCATCAGCAGCGAAGGCTTTGGCCAAATCATGAGTTTGATGCGCCATCGCTTCTAGGGCTGCGCGCGCCAGCTCGGCCTTTCCACTCGCAAAACTCAGCCCTGTAATGACGCCGCGCGCATCAGCCCGCCAATGCGGCGCACCAAGACCTGCAAGAGCAGGTACGATAATCACTCCGCCGCAATCAGAAATGGATCGTGCCAATTCCTCAGTTTCGCTTGCGACCTCCACGATTCCAAGCGAATCTCTAAGCCATTGAACCAAAGATCCCGCGACAAATACCGAACCTTCAATGGCGTATGTTCGAACTCCGTCGATCTGCATCAGGACAGTTGTCAAAAGCCTGTTGTTCGATTTCGGCGGAGTAGTACCAGCGTTCGCGAGCACAAAAGCGCCAGTGCCATAAGTCGCCTTGGTCTCTCCCGGAGAGAGGCAAGCCTGCCCGATAGTTGCAGCTTGTTGATCGCCTGCAAGCCCTGTGATCGGAATTTCGCGACCAAACAACCTCACATTTGTTTTTCCCAACTCGCCCGACATATCGACTACCTGCGCCAAAGCGGAGAGCGGGACGCCCAAAAGCTCGCAAAGTTCTGCATCAAAGCTGCTACCAGTGAGGTCCATCAGCAAGGTTCTGCTGGCATTGCTTGCATCACTCACATGATGCTCACCGCCGGTCAGCTTGTAGACCAGCCAACTTTCAACGGTGCCAAATGCAAGTGTACCCTTAGTCGCGGCTGCGCGAACTTCTGGCACATTGTCGATCATCCAGCGCATCTTTGTGCCCGAGAAGTATGGATCAAGCAGCAGCCCGGTGCGGCTCTGGATTTCGATTTCTTTGCCTTGGTCCCTCAATTCCGAACAAAAGCCTTCGGTGCGTCGATCCTGCCAGACGATCGCGCGAGATAGTGGCTCTCCGGTGACTTTATCCCAAGCAATAACGGTCTCACGCTGGTTGGTGATCCCAATTGCAGCAATGCAGGCGGCTCCTCCCACTTGCGGGATGACATCGCGCGCGCATTTGAGAGTTTTGTCCCATATCTCGCTTGGATCATGCTCTACCCAACCAGCCTGCGGATAGTGTTGTGTGATCTCAGCCTGAGCGCTCGCAGCAAGCACTCCGTCACTTGCAAACGCCATCGCGCGGGTTGATGTCGTGCCTTCGTCCAGAACAAGAATGTAGTCAGCCATTGTATCCCCTATACGAGCTGCTGATTATGCAAACTCAAACAAACTCGCAATCGACTTCTGCCAATATCCACTCCATACGCAAGCCCATGAGCCGCATTCCCCCCAAGCCATGGCCAACCGGCCAAGCAGAGTTGGTCGAGCCACTTGTTGCACGCGTGCTGGCCCCCAACCCATCGCCTTACACCTTTACCGGCACTCAAACTTATGTGGTGGGTGAGCCAAATGGTCCTGATTGTGCGGTGATTGACCCGGGTCCGGACGAGACAGCGCACATCGACGCGATTGAAGCGGCAGTTGCCGGACGCACGATCACCGCAATCATGTGTACGCATACTCATCGGGATCATTCTCCAGCAGCAGCGCCGCTGGCAGAACGGACGGGCGCCCCCATCGTGGGATGTGCCCCGCTTGTTTTGAAAAGCAATCACCTGCGTGCAGATGAAGCGTTTGATGAAACCTATGCTCCGACACGTGTGCTCGAAGATGGCGAGCAAATGCGTGGCACTGGCTGGACTCTAACGGCCGTTGCAACTCCTGGGCACACATCAAACCATCTTTGTTTTGCGCTGGAGGAAAGCGGATCGCTTTTCACAGGCGATCACGTCATGGGTTGGTCGACCAGCGTCGTCATCCCACCTGATGGCGATATGGGCGATTACATGGCAAGTCTGGAAAAGCTGATGGCGCGCGATGATCAGACCTACCATTCTGCCCATGGTGCTGCGATCACCAAGCCTAAACAATTGGTTCGCGGCATGATCGGCCATCGCCGGCAACGTGAAAACCAGATACTTCGATTACTTCGAGAGCAAGCGCGAGAAGTAAGCGGCTTCATTCCCGAAATGTATAAAGGCCTTGATGAACGCCTGATTCCGGCTGCGGAATTGAGCGTCACTGCGCATTTGATTGACTTGGAGCGGCGATCCCAAGTTGTTCGTGACCATCAGATTTGGAAGCTTGCTCACACAAATTGAGCTTTCCCGCTGAGCTAAAGCTTTGCCATGCCTTATTTTTCACACGGGTATTCTAAGTGGTTTTGCCGGGGGGTTCCGCAAAGCAGAGCTTACCTGGTGGCTGTAGCTATGCTGGCGCGGTGCGAAACATCCTCCGCCCAAAATGGAATAGAGCAAAAGCATCATGAACATTCAAAAGTCCAGTCGAATTGGTGGTTTGGCAGTCGTCGGGTTGATTGTCGTTGCGGCATTTGTGGCGGCGTGGGGGATTAACACCATCCGCTTTGGTGGCGAAATGCACCTTAAAAGTGCGCGATATCACGAATTCAATGCGGACATCCTGCCTCCGGCTGAATACCTGCTTGAACCATTTATGGAAGCGAACCTGCTTGCGCTCTATCCAGAAAATTTCGATGATCATGCCGGCCGTTTGATTCAACAAAAGGCGATCTGGGCTGAGCGCAAAGAGTATTGGATGCGATCCGATATCGATGATGTTATCAAAGCTGGTCTTCAAAAGACCATGGACGAAGATGCGACGCGGTTCTGGGACGAAATCGAAAACACTCTCAAGCCCGCAGTGCGATCCGGAAATGAGGCGGCAGCACGTGCGTCACTCAAACGCTTGCTTTTGATCTATCGCGATCATCGCGGCGCGATTGATGAACTGGTCGCAACCACAGCTAATCTCCAAGCTGAACTTTCGACGGGAAGTAAGACCATCATTTCTTGGGTCAGCTTCGTTCTGTTTATCTCTGGACTGATTATTGTTGCATCGGTTGTCGCCGGACTGATGGCGATGACGCGCAAGGTTATCCATCCTCTCAGTCAGACAGCTAACGTGATGAGCGAAATGGCGAAGGGTAATCTCGACATTGGCGAGCAATCCGAGCATCGCAGCGATGAAATTGGTGAAATGACTCGCGCCATTGAAGTCTTCCGTGAGACCTCGCGCAATCAGCGCCGTAGTGTTGAAAAACAAGAGAATGTCGTTCGCAAAGTAAATGATGGCTTGCAGAAGGTTGCGTGCGGAGATCTGACCGCACATATCTCCGATCGGTTTGACCCAGAACATGAAAGCCTGCGTGAAGGATTTAACCAAACCGTTCAAAAACTGTCGGAAATCATCGCTTCTGTGAGGACTTCGGTTGGCAGCGTCAGCACAGGGTCGCATGAAATCCGCGTCGCATCCGAGGATTTGGCTAACCGCAATGAACGCCAAGCGGCCTCTATCGAGGAAAGTGCAGCGGAGATGAAACAAGTCACTGGTTTGGTGAAGCAAACCGCACATAATGCCGCCGAAGCGAAAGAGCTGATGGCGCAAACCAGCAGTCGCGCCAATGACGGTGGCGAAGTGGTTTCAAGAGCTGTCGATGCGATGGGTTCGATCGAAAAATCGTCATCGGAGATCACGCAAATCATTGACGTGATTGATGGAATTGCGTTCCAGACCAACCTTTTGGCACTCAATGCTGGTGTCGAAGCCGCGCGTGCAGGAGATGCGGGCAAAGGGTTTGCTGTGGTTGCCAACGAAGTACGAGCGCTTGCACAGCGAAGCGCCGAAGCCGCGCGAGACATCAAAGAACTGATCACAACCAGTTCTCAGCAGGTGTCTGACGGAGCCGGACTTGTCACCGAAACCGGAACGATGCTGCAAGAAATTGTAGAGCGGATCAACGAGGTCAACCAACAGGTCACTCAGATCGCTGATATGGCGGCAACGCAGGCGGTAAGTCTTGAAAACGTCAATACGTCAGTTTCAGATATGGACCGCATGACACAGCAAAACGCGGCAATGGTCGAAGAAACCACGGCGGCTTCGCGGAGCCTTGCTGACGAAGCAGCGCGGCTGGGTGAGCGGGTTAATCAGTTCATCGTTGAAACATCTGATCACGCGGCCAGCGATCCCTATAATCTTGAGTTTGAGGGCAATATGCAGGACGCAGCCTAAAGGAACCATGTCAAACCTCGGAGACAAGTTCTCCTCTTGCGAAACGCTTTGCGAGCGCGAATTTCTGGACTTTGCCTGATCCGGTGAGCGGAAATTCCTCAACCCAAACCCAGTGCGCTGGGGTTTTTTGAGGTGACAGGCGCTCGCGCACAAACGCCTTCAATTCATCATCTGACGGGCGCTCAGCCCCATTTGCCACCCGCATAAAGCAACAGGCAATCTCACCCCATTTCTCATCGGGAACACCTGCCACTGCAACTTCTGCAATGGAGGGGTGTGCAAGCATTTGCGCCTCGATTTCGGCGGGAAACAGATTTTCGCCGCCCCGAATAATCATCTCCTTCACCCTGCCCGTGATTTTAACGTATCCGCGCGCCGACATACTGCCCAAATCGCCTGTGTGCAGCCAACCATCCTTATCGATGGTTTCTGCTGTTGCCTTGGGGTTGTCGTTATAGCCGACCATCATGTTGTAGCCGCGCATGCAAATCTCGCCCTGCTCATCGACCGCGCAGACTTTACCAGATTGCGGATCTTTGATCGCGACTTCCATGTGCGAACATGGCTGGCCAATCGTCTCGGTCAATTCAGCACCAGTATCAGTTGGCCAAGCAGCGGTGATAGCGGGCGAGGTTTCCGTCTGGCCGTAAACGATCAGGATCGGCACTCCGAAAACCTCTTGCGATGCGCGGTTCAATTCTGGCTGTACAATCGCGCCGCCGCTGATGATCTGTTCGACCACTTTGACATTGGTACCGGTAGCCTTGGCCGCTTCGATTATGGCGAAAATCATGGTTGAAACGCCGCCTACGATTTCGGGCTTTTCTCGCTCAATCGCTTTTGCAACGGCAACCGGATCGAAGACGGACACCAGCATCAGGCACGCGCCATGCGACAAGGTGCCAAGTACGCAGACCGCGCTACCTGCAGTGTGGAAGAGCGGGAACGGGCACACGACTGTCTTGCCAGCCGACAATCCCCAGCGATGGAAGACATCATAATTGCTCTGAACAAGGCCGTGCTGATGCAGTAAAACCCCTTTGGGAAAGCCGGTTGTGCCCGACGTGTACTGGATCATCACGATGTCTTTGGGATCGCTTGGCTTCAATTCGCCATCGCGCTCGCCCGCAAACAGCTCGCCTTTATCCTCGATATCGATGATATGCCCTGATGCGGGAAGGCCTGCGGCTGCCTCATCCACAATGGGGCGCAGGGCAGACCCGCGCACATGCCCCTGATAATAGACTGCCTCAGATCCCGATTGTTCAAGGACATAACGTACTTCGCGAGCCAGAAAGCTTGGGTTGACGGTTACAATCGTCAGTCCGGCCAAGGCCGCCCCCAATTGCACCAGCACCCACTCAGGACAATTGCCTGCCATAATAGAAATGCGCGTGCCCACCGGATGGCGCGAAGCGAGCGCTCGCCCCGCCCTCTCGGCATCCTCAAGCAGCTCTGCAAAGGTCCACTCACGACCCACCCTGCCATCTGCCAAAAGCTCGCGCAGCGCTTTTCCATCGGGCCGCAACTCTGCCTGTTCGCGCAAAACCGCTTCAATCGTGCGTTCGGAATACAGTGTGTCTGCCTGCGCCGGGCAATAGGCCTCTTTTAAATCGAGTGCGTACATGTCTCTCTCCCCGTGGGGGAAGATAACACAACTCATCTCCAAAACACTCGCAAAACTATGCAGTCGCGCCTATATGGCGGGCGATTAAAACAACAGGGCCTGACCATGAGCGTTGAAACCAAGATTCCTAGCGGAGCCGACCTGCTCGCCGAGATTGATCGGCTGCGCAAAGAGCGCAATGCGGTCATCCTCGCACATTATTACCAAACGCCCGATATTCAGGACATCGCCGACTTTATCGGTGATTCGCTCCAACTGTCGCAATTGGCCGCCGATACCGATGCTGATGTTATCGCGTTTTGCGGGGTCAAGTTCATGGCCGATACAGCGAAAATCCTGTCGCCTGACAAAACGGTTGTGTTGCCCGACATGGATGCCGGATGCAGCCTTGAAGACAGCTGTCCGCCTGAAAAATTCAAGGCTTTCCGCGAAGCCCACCCTGATCACATTGCGCTCACCTACATCAATTGCTCGACCGAAGTAAAAGCCCTGTCAGATGTGATCGTCACCAGTTCGAGCGCTGAAACGATCCTCGAACAAATTCCCAAAGATCAAAAAATCATCTTTGGCCCCGACCGGCACCTTGGCGGCTATCTCAGCCGCAAATTTGATCGCGAAATGCTGCTGTGGCCGGGTGTGTGCATTGTGCACGAAGCTTTCAGTGAAACCGAATTGCTTAAACTTAAGGAAAAACACCCCGATGCGCCTATCGCCGCGCACCCGGAATGCCCGCCAACGATTGTCGATCACGCCGATTATGTCGGTTCAACCAGCGGTATCTTGAAATTTGCCAAGGAGTTTGAAGGCAACACCCTGATCGTCGCGACCGAACCGCACATCATGCACCAGATGGAAAAGGCGATCCCTGAAAAAACCTTCATCGGCGCACCAGGCGCGGACGGTAATTGTTCGTGCAACATTTGTCCGTACATGGCGCTCAACACGATGGAAAAACTCTACATCGCTTTGCGGGATCTGGAGCCTCGCATTGAAATTGAAGAGAGCTTGCGGCTTGAGGCCAAAAAGAGCCTTGATGCGATGCTCGATCTAGCCAAAGGAACGGTTGGCCAAGGCGATCTTGGCCGCATCCTCTCGAGATCAGACAGCTAGGTCTGCCAAGGTGAGCATGCGCACTGCATTCTTCAGCCTTGCCGCTTTTTCTGCGGCCGCCTGTGCGCCAGCGTCATTGTGCGCGCAAGAAACCACGAATTTCTCCATGGTAGGCTTTGATGTCGATCTGTCCGATGCAGACAAGTATCACGCCGCAATCAGCGATGTAGTGGCAAATTGCGACGTTATCGAGCTGGAAGGCGATAACATTGCTTGCATGCAGCAAAAGGACAATGGCGGTCAGGTCTGGGTGGGCCTGCGCGTCGACGACGGCCAATCAACGATCGTAACGGCCAATCCGGCTTTCGCGGGCAAAAGCCGCTTTCCAGTCACAGTCGAAGGCCGCGTTTCCGAAGAGCAATGGGAGCCGTTCGAATATCAGTTGGCGGTGTCCTTTAGCGACTTGGAAATCCCGCTTGTGGTTGAACTTGCCGACCCGCGCGATGCGGCGAAGTTCGCAGATGCGGACATACGCCAAACGGTCATCCTCGACCTGACAGGATTTGTGTTCGAACCGATGGTCTTTGCCTCGGCTGAAGACTTTGCCAAAGCGCAAACAGAAGCGGCTCCTGACATGCAGCTTGCCTCTGATTTCTTCATTCCATCAGGCCTTATCGGGGAAACAGCCCGCCCGCGCGCACGGGCAAACTTTGCCGGCAAAGTGATAGAGGCGGAATTGATGACGCCCAAAGATGGTTCTGACCACTGGCGTATTCTGCTCGAAGTGATCGGTGGGGGCACAATCAACGTCGTGTTTGACGGTGACGCCATCGGTACAGCACCGGAGCCCGGCAATGTCATTGTTGGCGATTACTGGCTAAGCGCGAGAGTTCTCGAAGAATAGCCGTGCGCTATGTGCGGCGCTGACTTGCGCGGGCAAAAACCAGCGCGCTGCCCACCAGTATCATCCCCACGATATCCGTCGTGCTCAGTGTTTCCTCAAACACGCTCCACCCGATCACGGCAGCAATCACCGGCTGGGTCAGGAGCGCAAGGCCGATAACCAAGGGCGAGAAATGGCCGAGCGAATAGACCAGCAACCCTTGCCCGATTAGCTGGCTGGTGATGAACAGCACAAGGATCGGGGTCCAATTAGTCGGCCAGATCGGCTCGCCCAAGATCAGCGCGAGCCCTAGCAGGACAGGGCATGCGAATATGCTGACCCATACAAGCAAGCTCCAAGACCCGAATGCCCCGCGTGCGTTCTGCAAGTTCACCAGATAAACCGCATATAGCAAGCCAGCGGTCAGGCAGAAAAGATCGCCTGCCAGCGTTTCAGCTGATATCTCAAGGCTGCGGCCCATCAGGATAGCGGCGCCTGCAACCGCGCAACCAATGGCGATCCATTCCGTGCCGCGCGGCAGGCTTCGCGCGATCAGAAAACCCCAGACGAGCAACACAAATGATCCGCCATTGCCGAACAGTGTTGCATTGCCCAACCGGGTCATGCCGATGCCAATATGCCAACTTGCAAGATCAAGCGCGAAGGCCACCGCTCCTAAAGCAACGAACACCAAGGTACGCGGCGGCATACCGCCCAATTTCTGGCCGGTTGCCCCAGCCAACAAGGCAAGGAAAGGCAGCGCCAGAAACAATCGCCAAAACCCTGCTGAAACCGGGCCAGTATCGCTCAATCGAACCAACCACGGTCCCAGTGCCAAAGCCACATTTCCTGCCAAAAGAGCGCACAGCAGGAAAGCAGAGCGCCCAAAGGAAAGATCAGCTTTAGGTGGTGCAGTGTTTTGCATACTTGCGCCCTAGCCAGCCCCACGCCAAGTGAACAGCAAATAGATTTCGGAGAGAAACCAATGCATGATTCGCTTTTTGAACCGCTGAAAATGGGCGCGCTTGAAGCCAAAAATCGCATCTTTATGGCCCCTTTGACACGTGGACGCGCGGCTGAACCGATGTTTCAGCCCAACGATCTAATGGCGACATATTACCGCCAGCGCTCCAATGCTGGTATGATCCTGAGCGAGGCTACAGGCATCAGTACCGACGGGCTTGGCTGGCCATCGGCTCCCGGTATCTGGAACGCGGAACAAGCCGAAGCTTGGAAAGCCAGCACCGAGGCTGTCCATGCAGAAGGCGGACTGATCGTGTGCCAATTGTGGCATATGGGACGGCTTGTCGCGCCCTACTTTCTTGGCGGTGAGCGCCCGTTTTCGGCCAGCGAGACCAAAGCTCCCGGCGAAGCGCACACGCCTGAGGGTCGGCAGGAATATGCGATCGCGCGAGAAATGACGCACGAGGATATCAAGCGCACAATTGACGATTACAGACGCGCAGCGGAAAATGCGAAAATCGCAGGTTTTGACGGTGTCCAATTGCACAGCGCCAATGGCTATCTGGTCGACCAATTCCTGCGCAATGGAACCAATCATCGGACGGATGAATATGGCGGCAGCGTTGAAAATCGCACCCGCTTTATGCGCGAAGTATTGGAAGCCTTGATAGATGTTTGGGGCGCGGACCGTGTTGGCATTCGCTTGTCACCCAATGGCGATAGCCAAGGCACCGATGACAGCGATCCTGCATCTATCTTTGGCGCTGCGGCCAAAGTTTGCGAAGACTTGAACCTAGCCTTTGTCGAATTGCGCCAGCCTGGACCCGATGGGACATTTGGCCAGACTGACGTACCCAAACAGGATGCAGTAATCCGCGAGAATTATTCAGGCCCGCTGATCCTAAACTCCGATTACACTGCTGCAAAGGCCGACGCAGACATATCAAGCGGCAAATGCGACGCAGTCAGCTTTGGCCGCCCATACATCTCCAACCCAGATCTCGCCCACCGCATTAAAGTCGGCGCAGAATTTGCTCCGAACAAGGATGTGCCCAAAAGCTGGTACTTTCCGATTCCTGAAGGATATGTCGACTATCCAACGCTCGCCGAACAAGAGGCTGCCCAGGCAAACTGAGAGCTCTAAGCGTTGATTACTGTCTGTCGTCCGTAGGCGGCGCTACACTCGGTCCCGTTTCAGCAGGTGGAGGCGCGACTGGCCGCGCTACTGGTGGAGTGTTTGCAGGAGCCGCTGCGGGTGGTTCGGCAGCTACAATTGTTTCTGCCTCAGAGGCTGCAGGCGGGGCAGTTTCGCTTGCGCCAGACGAAGTCGATGTTTCGCGGCTTGCGCTCGCAGGAGTGTTGGCAGCACCTTCGGGATCTTCGCGCGCCGATGGCGATTGTGAAGTCAACTGATCAAGGGGCAGCATATCGTCACTGATAGTGCCGCCCAGGATATCACCCGCAATTTCGCCTTCTTGCGCATCATTTGCCCTGCCCTCAGGCGCAGCTTCATCGCTGCACGCTGCGATCAGATAAAGGGGCACGGAAAACAGGATAAGTGCTGATTTTTTCATGAACCGCCCTTTCGGGCATTACCGCCCAGTGCGTCAAGAAAACCCTCTTCATTCGCTTTAAGAGCAGCGTCCCATTCGGCGTTCGAAACCGTCTTGCCGAGACGCGACATGCTGGTGACGCCGAATTCGTCGATCCCGCACGGGATAATGCCTTCAAAATGCGACAGGTCAGGATCAAGGTTGACCGAAAAACCGTGCATTGTCACCCACCGACGCACTCGCACGCCGATGGCCCCGATTTTGGCTTCCCGTCCGTCAACATCCTTGGTCCAGATACCCACACGCCCTTCTGCGCGCCAGCTCGCCACACCAAAATCTGCCAAAGTTGCAATTACCCATCCCTCGATCGCATGGACGAAACAGCGTACATCCTTGCCGCGATTGTTGAGATTGAGCATCAAATAGCCAACGCGCTGGCCCGGCCCGTGATAGGTGTACCGCCCCCCGCGTCCGGCCTTGATGACGTCGAATTGCGGATTGATGAGTTCGGCAGGATCGGCGCTGGTCCCTGCGGTGTAGACAGGCGGATGTTCGAGCATCCGTACCAATTCTGCCGCCTCGCCTGCAGAAATCGCCGCATTGCGCTCTTCCATAGCGCTCAGTGCTTGCGCGTAGGGCACAAGGCTATTCTCATACCGCCATTCAATCGGCAAAGTCGCGTTTGGAGTGTCTTTGGACAGGCTGGCCATCTGTGTGCGCTTGCTTGCAATGGCGCGATAAGGCAAGGGCGATTTGCACTTCGCGACAATTCGCGGATAGGGGATATGCAATGAAACTCGACTTGGGAAAAGCCTGGACAGACACGGCAAATATGCTGGGTGCCAATTGGGTGACAGTCTCAACAATTGCGGGCCTTTTCTTGTTCCTCCCGTATTTCGCGATGGCTCTCCTTGCACCTGAAACGATCACCCCCGAACAGCCCGATATTCCTGCCGGGGCCGATCCCGAAGTCGTCTTCGAAATCATGCAGGAAAGCATGATACAAATGTATTCAGACAGTTGGCCCATTATTGTAAGCGTTTCCTTGGTCCAGTTTTTCGGGACTCTCAGCTTGATTGCCTTGCTGACAGATCGCCGCCAGCCCACCGTTGCCGAAGCATTGATGACAGGCTTGAAATCGATCCCCATCTACATCGCCACGCTCATTTTGATGGCGGTGATTGGAGGGGTTGTAATTGGCGTGCCACTGAGTCTTGGGGCTACCTTTCTTCCCCCTGCCGTGACTGTTTTGCTGGTGCTGGTGGGCGCCGTTGCTATTCTCTATATGGTTATCAAGTTTACGCTGGTTTTGCCCGTCATTGCCATTGAGGAAGAGTTCAATCCACTAAAAGCGCTCAGCCGATCATGGCGGCTTACCAAGGGAAATTCTCTGCGCATCCTCGCGTTTCTCGCGCTACTTTTTCTGTTGGTGGGCATCATTTCCGCATTGGTGCAATCGGTGCTTGGCGTTGTCTTCGCTGCGCTCGGGGGAACAATTGAAGCAATCGGCAACGGCTTCATTACCGCGCTTGCCAATGGCATCGTCGGCGCTCTTTTTGCCGGTATTTATGCCGCGATCCATCGGCAATTGTCCGGTCCAAGCGACGAAGCGCTCGCCGCGACATTTGAGTAGGTTCGTAAGGCCTTCAAGCGCTGCGGGTGCGAATTTGCAAACGATGTGATTGAAAGCAGACGCGCCCTCGCCTAGCGCTTCACTTCAATGGCGCATTCTTCCGGCATTTCCAACGCGCGTATGACGCTCTTGTTTTCGGTCATGTTGGTGACTGCGGCGGGCAATACAGCAATGCAATCGGTTATGCCTTCGATTGGCACGGCTTTACGCGTCGATGATGTGTGGATCAGCCTGGCTTATTCCTGGTCGGCATTGCTGTGGGTGGTATGCGCGCCGATTTGGGCGAGGCGTTCTGATAAACGTGGACGCAAAGCGATGATGGCACTGGGGCTTATCGGCTTTGTTGTATCAATGGCATTGTGCGGTGCGGTCCTGTGGGCGGGCCTATCAGGTTGGATTACCGCGTTTTGGACCTTGATAGCCTTTGCCGCTGCACGCAGTCTTTATGGCGGATTTGGCAGCGCCGCACCGCCAGCGGTGCAAGCCTATGTCGCATCGCGCACGCCGCGATCAGAGCGGACCAATGCCTTGTCGCTTATCGCATCAAGCTTTGGCCTTGGCACGGTGATCGGCCCTGTGCTTGCCCCCTTGATGGTGGTCTCGTTCCTCAATCTTGGCCTTGTTGGACCATTCATCGGTTTTGCGGCTGTCGGTATTATCGCGCTTACACTGCTGCGGTTGCGCCTGCCCAATGACGAGCCGCAATTCGCAGCGCGCGGGCGGGCGGCTCCCTATTCGAGCACATCTGAAGGCCTCGAAGTCGACGAAGACGGCGAGGATGAACCAGACAGGCTTAGATGGTCGGATGAACGCGTACGTCCATGGGTGATTGCCGGGCTGCTGGGCGGCCATGCCCAGGCAATGGTCATGGGAATTGCTGGTTTTTTGGTCCTGGACCGGTTGGGATTGCGGAACGAGCCCGAACAAGGCGCAACCTATGTCAGCCTGGTGCTGGTGTTCGGCGCAGTGGCGACTTTGCTTGCGCAATGGGGCGTTATTCCTCGCTTCCAGCTTGGTCCGCGTTTCGCGACGCTTTCGGGCGTTGTCGTGGCTGCCTTTGGAACTGCCATTTTAGGAGCGGCCAATAGCGTTTTCGGACTGTCACTGGGCTATGCGATTGCCTCTTTGGGATTCGGATTGTTTAGGCCGGGCACAACGGCGGGGACATCGCTCGCTGTGTCGAGAGCCGAACAAGGGCAGGCATCGGGCATTGTAGCAAGTGTGGCCGGAGCCAGCTTCATCTACGCGCCAGCCTTGGGCGTATGGCTTTATAACATAAGCAATTGGCTGGGCTTTGGCCTCGTCATTGTCTTTTGCTTGATCGTTGTGATCCTTGGCTGGCGGAACCTGCAAGCAGATACCGACATGACGCAAGATCGCAGCTGATCCGGGATAAAACTGCCCCGCCGCGCTTTACAGCAGTGTGCGGACCACATCCTGCGGCCGGCAAAGCGCAACACCTTTATCAGTTTCGACAAGCGGGCGTTCGATAAGGATCGGCTCTGCCGCCATCGCATCAAGCACTGTGGACGCATCGGCATCAGGCAGGCCGCGCTCTTTTGCATCGGTCCCGCGAATGCGCAGGCCCTGCTGCGGCGCTATCCCCGCATCGGCATAAAGCTGCGCCAGCTTTTCGCGTGTCGGCGGGGTCTTAAGGTACTCAACGACAGTCACCTCCACTCCATCAGCCTCCTCAAGGATCGCCAACGTTTTGCGGGACGTACCGCATTTGGGATTATGCCAGATGGTCGCTTTCATGACGTCCTGTACTCCATTGCCTACTTTGCTGGTCCATATCGAAACTGGGGTCAATTCGCCACACCCCAATCCTTTTCGAGAATAGTTCTCAAAATCACTTGGCAATGCGAATAATTTGCAATAGCGCAATTCACGACTCCTGAAATGGACCTGAAACTTCAGAAAAAGAGTGAATTTCAATGATGTTTTACGCCTCGCGTTGGGCTCTTCTCCTAGGCACTGCTTTAGCCGCTTTTCCTGCAATGGCGGAAAACGAAAGCGAAGCCCCAGGCGAAGCCGACGCAAACACGGGCCGGATCGTCGTCACAGGGGATGTCCTGTATTCGAGCGAAGTCAACGCTGTCAAAACGCCCACACCGATCATTGATGTGCCGCAATCGCTCACCATCACAACACAAGACGAAATCTTGCGCCGCGGATTCGACAGCATCGGCCAGATCGTCGACTACACACCTGGTGTTAACACATCCCAAGGCGAAGGGCACCGCGATGCGATTGTCTTTCGCGGCGTTCGCTCCACGGCTGATTTCTTTATCGATGGGTTCCGTGATGACGTCCAGTATTACCGCCCTCTTTACAACCTTGAACAGGTCGAAATCCTTCGCGGCCCCAATGCATTGCTGTTTGGCAGAGGAGGCACAGGCGGCGTTTTGAACCGTGTCACCAAGAAAGGGACAATCGGCGAAACTTTTGGCGGTGGGCAAATCGCGGTGGACACTTTCGGGGCGGTGCTTGTCCAGGGCGATGTAAACCTTGCCGCAGGCGAGAACGTCGCTGTGCGCGTCAACGCCATGTACGAAACGCTCAACAATCACCGCGATTTCTTCGATGGTGAACGGATTGGCTTTAACCCCACTGCCCGCTTCCAATTGGGCGAGGCAACGACGCTCGATCTGTCATACGAATATGCCGACCACTACCGCTTTATCGACCGCGGTATCCCCACAGGCGCCGATGGCCTTCCGGTTGAAGCGCTGCAAGACCTGGTCGTCGGCACGCCCGAGGAAAACTTTAGCGACCTCGAGGCGCACTTGCTGCGTGCCAATCTCAGCCATTCCTTCTCAGAAGAATGGAAGTTTTACGGCGGCGCTTTTTATGGCGATTATGACAAAGTCTATTCCAACTTCTTCACCACCGGATTTGACCCCGACACCAACCGGATCGAATTGGACGGATACATTGATGAAACCCAGCGCGAGAACTTGATCCTGACAGGCAATTTCATCGGCGAGTTCGACACGGGTACTATTGGGCACACGATCCTGATCGGCAGCGAATATATCAGCACTTCGTCAGATCAAAACCGATTCAATTCGCGCTTTGACACATCGGTGGATGATGTCGCGAATGGCGTTTTTGATCCTTTCTTTGGCGGGGCACGGACCGATCAAGCGATTTTTGCAGCCAACCGTCCGCTGGCACTCAGCAACAACATGGGCACACTCGCCGATGGGCGCGCAACGACGAACGCCTTTGCGGACCTTAACGATGACACGCGCGTCGATATCGATGTCATCTCGATCTATTTGCAAGATGAGATCAAACTGACCGACTGGCTCAACGTGGTCGTTGGCGGCCGATTTGATAGCTTTGATATTACGGTCAACAATGTCCCCGGCGCTGAAATCCGCACGCGCACAGATGAAGAATTTAGCCCACGCGGCGGGATCATCATCAAGCCGCAAGGGAACATTTCGATCTATGCGAGCTATTCCGAAAGCTTCCTGCCGCGCTCAGGCGAGCAGTTCGCCAATATCAATGGCGATAATGATGCACTTGCTCCCGACACGTTCACCAATCTGGAGGCGGGCCTGAAATGGGATTTTCTCACCGGTCTCAGCCTGACTGCAGCGATTTTTGAAATTGAACAAAGTTCCCCTCAGCCAAATGATAATGATCCAGCAACGCTTGATATCATCGACAGCACAATCCAGGGTTTTGAGCTGCAATTGCAAGGCGAAGTGCTGCCAGGATGGTTTATGTCTGCGGGCTACAGCTTCCTAAACGGTGAGCAGGTGGATCGCGGCGGGCCGACAGGTCTACGCCCGCGAGAATTGCCGGAAAACATGTTCTCAATCTGGAACAATATCACGGTAACCGATCAGTTTGGCATCGGGCTTGGACTGACGCATCAAGATGAAAGCTTTGTCGACAATGGCAACACGGCGGTACTGCCTGCCTATACGCGGCTTGATGCAGCGGCGTATTATGACGTGTCGGATGATCTGCGCATTCAGGTGAATATCGAAAACCTCACTGATACGCTGTATTTCCCAAACAGCCATGCAGTACAACAGGCTTCAGTGGGCGCACCACTCAACGCGCGGTTTGCGGTAACGGCAAGGTTCTAAAAGGCAGGCAATAGTCGATGTCGCAATGAGGGAATAGCTTTGCTGCTACACCAATCCAATACCCAAAAGGATCGCAGCATAAGAGTTTGATTTTCAATATCTATTTAACTTTTAAATTGCCCTCGCAGTATAACTCTTGTCACCCTAAAAAGGCAAATCAATTCTCCGGAGGCTCTTCGCTCCGTTCGAGGGCGGTGATCGCAGGAACACTCTCTGCAGCCTCGGCCGCGTTGGTACCCGGAGCAGCGGCAACCGAGGTAATTGGCTCCACTTCCCTTACGGCCCGCCCGGCCCGCTGAACCGCTTCAACGAGACGGGGATAAACCCCGCAGCGGCAAACATTGGGAATAGCTTCAACGATGTCAGCTTTGCTTGGCGCGGCATTTCGCTGAAGCAGGGCCGCGGCAGCCATAACGATCCCAGGCGTACAATACCCGCATTGGATCGCCTGTTCTGCGACCATCGCCTGTTGGACGGGATGCGAGCGGTCGCGCGACAGCCCTTCAATCGTGGTGACATAGCGACCCTCCGCTTCAGCCAAGGTGATTTTGCAAGACCTGAGCGCAGTACCATCTACAATAACGGTACAAACCCCGCACGAACAATCGCCACCGCCCCCACTCTTGGTGCCGGTAAGATTGAGCGCTTCTCTTAAAGCGTAGAGCAAGGGCATTTCCGGATCGAGATCAAACTCGACCGGGCGATCATTGACTGTCAAGCGCGGCATTGGGGCAAAATATCCCTCGAGTTAATTACGCCAACTATCATCAATTTTGGAGACTTTGCGCTTCCAAGCTTCAAAGTCGAAAACGCCTGCACCTCCTTGCGACTGCATCACGGACAGATCACGCTGATGCACGTCGATCACTTCTTGTGAAACCAGCAAAGGATCGCCCTGAGACAAAGTCGCCACCTGAATTTCGCACGCGCGCTGAAGCGCCCACATTTTGACGAACATTCCCTGGATACCTTTATCCATCACCACCGGGCCGTGATTGCGCAGCATCAAAATCGAGTGATTGCCCAGGTTTTTGACCAAACGCTCGCCTTCCTCAGAGCGGACAGTAACACCTTCAAAATCGTGATAGCCAATCTGATCCTGAAAGTTGCAGGCGTAAAAGTTGGTCGGCAACAAGCCGTGTTTGTGACTGCACACTGCCATCGTTGCAGTAGTATGGACATGGCAAATTGCATCTGCGCGCTGCCCCAGATGTTTGTGAAAATAAGCGTGCTGGGTAAAACCAGCTTTGTTGACCATGTAAGGTGATCCGCCAACATTGTTGCCTTCAACATCAATCTTCACAAGATTGCTGGCAGTAACTTCGTCATAAAGCAGACCAAACGGATTGATCAGGAATGTGTTCTCTTCACCAGGCACTTTTAAAGAGATGTGATTGTAGATTGATTCAGACCAACCAAGGTGATCAAAAATCCGATAGCATGCGGCCAGATCAAGACGCGCCTGCCATTCTTCCTTGCTGACCTGACCTTCCAGACTGCTTGATTGTTTAAGCTGCGTCGCCATGCGGCCATCCCTTTCCTACACATAACCTCGCATCACTATCGCACGGTGCAGGGGCGATGCACAACCCGGATCGTAGTCGCGATGATAGACGATGCTCAAGGGGTATCGAGAAAGGTTTTTGCCAAGTCAGCAAGTCACAGCTACCGCCATGAAACCTTATGACCGCTGTTTCTTCCTCAAACGCCAAGTTGGCTCAAGGCAGCGTCCCTGCACATTTGCTCAACCAGACTATGCCAATGGTGTTTGGCGTGGCCGCGATGATGTCGATTGGCCTGATTGATTCGTATTTCATCGGACAATTGGGCCGTGATGCTTTGGCCGCGATTTCCTTTATTTTCCCGGTTCTGGTGGCCATTAACAGTCTTGCCGTTGGCGTGATGGTCGGCATAAATTCGGTAGTCGCTCGTGCGATCGGTGAAGGCGATCATGACAAGGCCGTAAAGCTTGCTAATTTGGGAATGATCTTCTCACTTGCCGTCGGCGTGATCTTGGGCGTTGCTATGTTTGCCCTGATCGATCCGATCTTCACTATGATGAATGCGCCATCCAAACTTGTTCCACTAATTCGGGACTATATGGTACCGTTTACGTTCGGCTTCCCAATCACTTTGATGGTGATGGGCTGCAACGGGGTCCTTCGTGCGCAAGGCGAAGCGAAAAAGACAAGCTATGTCTCTTTCACTTTCGCCGGCGTTAATTGGGTCCTTGATCCCATTCTTATAACCGGAGCCTTTGGAATTCCGGGCTTCGGCATGATGGGCGCGGCATATGCAACCATAATCGGCTGGGTGTTTGGTTTGGCAATGGCCCTCTATCTGGTTGGTAAGGCTGACTTGCCGATTGAGCCTGCACGCGCAATGAAAGGCAGGATATTAGAACACCTTCGCTCCATCATCAGGGTTGGCCTACCCGCAGCATGCTCCAATGCAATCAATCCGATGGGACTGTCCGTGCTTACCGCGTTCGTCGCATTGGAGGGCGAAGCCGCTGTCGCGGGATTTGGTGCCGCAGGACGATTACAGAGTTTTGCGGTCGTGCCCTTATTAGCTTTGAGCGGATCGATCGGGGCAATTGTGGGCCAAAACTGGGGAGCAAATCGATGTGATAGAGCGCGAGAAGCTGCCGCCTATTCCTTCGGATTCTGCGTTGTTTGGGGTTTGGCAATCGCTGTTCCAATGGCGCTGGCAGGCGAATGGTTTGCAGGAGCCTTCACAGATGACCCGGCAGTAATTAAAGAATTTGCCCTTTATCTCAGGATCGCAGCCTGGGGCTATATAGGCTTTGGGTTACTGATCGTTTGCAATGGCATTTTGAATGCGGTTGATCATGCTAGCTATGCTCTCGTCCAATCACTCGCGCGGGTCTTCTTGGTCATGCTGCCAGTTGCATGGTGGCTACAGACATCATGGGGTAGCCAGGCAATCTACGCCGCAGAATTGGCTGCGAATGCGTTTGGAGCAGCTAGTGCGATCGTTCTTACAATGCTCGTGCTAAAATGGCGCGCCCCTCAATGATCTGAAATCGGTTACGTGTATGTTGCTAGGTGCACTGACTGAGGAATGCTTGAGATCAAAGATAGCCTTTCGTTAACCATCATCGTGCATAGCGTTGGAGTGATGTATAACGTCGACAAAGGGCATGTGCGCCATGGATGAACTGTTGGCGGACTTCGTTGCAGAAACCCGCGAGATGCTAGAGGCAAGTGAGAGCGAGATTATCGCTTGGGAAGCCAATCCGGCTGACCGTGCACGCCTTGATACCATCTTTCGATTTGTGCACACCGTAAAAGGCAATTGCGGCTTCTTCGACTTTCCTCGACTGGCCAGTCTAAGCCATGCTGCCGAAGACGCTCTTGCCGACTGCCGAGCTGGTCGACGGACTGCTGATGAGGCATTGGTCTCGGCGGTTCTTGCCATCATCGATCGGATCGTTGAGATGGTCGACGCGATCGAGGCAGGGCAAGATTTTCCGGCTGACGGAGATGAATTTCTAATAGCAGCGCTTGAACCAGCCGAAGTGTCGTTAGACCGTATTGAGGACAAAGACACCACACTGTCAGCGCTTGAACCCGCGACTTCCCAGCCAAACGCTGTCGACCATGACAACGGGCTAACCCAGAATCAGCCGGAAGAACCGCAGGCGGCCGATTCAGCACCAAAAGTGCAACGGTCCATCCGTTTGCCGGTTGATCTGATGGACCGCGTCATGAGCGGCGTTTCGGATATGGTTCTTGCCCGTAATGATCTTGCCCACCGCCTGCGTCAGGCGGGCACGCAACCAACAATTGATGGCCCGTTTGAAAGGCTGACATCGATCCTTTCTGATGTTCGTGATGCCATCACTAGGATGCGGATGCAGCGGATCGAAACGCTCTTTTCTGGACTGCCCCGCCTGGTGCGCGACTTGTCAAATGAGCTGGGCAAACAGGTAATGGTCGATCTCGAAGGCGGCGATGTCGAGCTTGACCGCGAAATGATCGAAACAATCCGCGATCCTCTCACTCATATCATCCGAAACGCGATCGATCATGGGATAGAAACTCCGAAAGCCCGGCTCGCTGATGGAAAGCGCGAGATTGGCCTGCTTTCAATTTCAGCGCGCCAGTCGGGTAATACGATTTCGATTGTGGTTAGCGATGATGGCAATGGCCTTGATGAAGTCAAAATCGCCGAGAAGGCAATGAAGACTGGCCTAATCGATGCTCAACAACGCGAGGCAATGACGCGCGAGAAAATCCTTCAGCTTATTTTTGAACCTGGCTTTTCAACAGCTGAGACAGTCAGCAACGTTTCGGGTCGCGGTGTTGGTCTTGATGTGGTCCGCGAAAATCTTGAACGCGTGGGCGGCAGCATCCAAGTTTCCAGCACGACCGGCGTTGGAGCCATGTTCACTTTACACGTTCCCCTGACGTTGAGCATCATTACCGGCCTGACTGTCGAAACCAATGATCAACGGTTTGCCATACCGCAAAGCTATATCGAGGAAGTGCTGCACGCATCCAGCAAAGCATTAGATTTCACAGTGGCTGGAGATACATCACTGATTACATTCAGGGGGCAGCGTATACCATGCCTTTTCCTGAGCGAGGTGCTCGATTTACCGACAACAAATGGCGAGATCGAAACACGCAATTTGGTTGTTTTACGGCTTGCAAGCGGCGATCAGTTCGCACTCGTTGTAGATGCCATAGCCCACCACGGCGATTTGGTTATCAGGCCGCTTTCCCCCGCAATTATGAGATGCGGTTTGTATGCTGGAACCAGCCTACTTGACGATGGCCAACCGATTTTATTGCTTGATGTGACAAGTATCGCCGCGCGTTACGATCTAGCTTCCAACGCCCGCACACGAATAAACGAGGCAGAGTTGTTCGGTGACAAGGACGTCAATCGGACAATAAATCGCGTCATGATATTTCGAGATTGGAGCGACCGACGATGTGCAATTAAACTTGAGCTTGTCCATCGCATCGAAACCGCACCTGCAAGCGCAATCGACAGAACGAACGGGACAACGCGCGCCATCGTTGATGGCGAAATCCTGCCCGTCATTGGCCTTACAGACACGCCTATACCCTCAGACAAAGTCCGTTTTCTTAGGCTTAACGATGGAACATCTGAACTCTTGTATGCTGCCAAGGAGATTGATGACGCTGCTGAATTGACTGAGGTTCTTAAGCCTTTTCCAGAAGATCCCTTATTTCAGGCAATCACCTTGATTGATGATGCCACCGCCCTACTCATCGATGGCCACAGGCTGTTCACAGAGTTTGGAGCGCCACCCGAAGAAACCGGGAAGCCGACCTGTCAATTGCCTGAGAGTGAATGGGCGCGCACGATATTAGAGCCGCTCGTCACATCTGCCGGATACAACATCGCATCCGGTGACAGCTGCGATGTGAAAATCATCTTAGAAGAACTTGATGACGATGAGACGCAAAATCTTGCTGAAATTGGGTCAGTTATTCGCCTTCGCGATCAACCCAATCCGGCCCCGAATGAATGCACAGACCAGAGCAGGTCCATTTATCGCTATGACCGAGAGGGTATTCTCAAAGCCCTGAAGCACGCAAATACAAGGGCAGGAATCTGATGAAGGATCTTATGGTCATGGCGCAGATTGCGGGACGCAGATGCGCAATCAAAGCATGTGATGTCAAATCTGTGATCGAGATTGGTGCAGTTGCACCCGTGCCGGGGACACCCGATCATATCGCGGGCATCACAGCATTGCGCAGCCAGACGCTTACAGTCATCGACTGCCGTCGTGCATTGGGTTTGAATCCTGATGACTGGGAACTAGATCACAGAGCTATTGTGGTGTCGGTTCAAGGGCATTCATACGCGCTGAAAGTCGATTCGGTCGACGATATAACAACCTGTGTGACAGAACCTGATATTGTACCTGGTGGATTCGGGGCCGAATGGTCGCGTATTTCAGCAGGTCTGATTGAAACCAATGCTGGCCCTGCCCTTTTGCTGAACTTAGGCAGCTTAATTGACGTAGGCTACGATGTCGGAGCCGCTGCTTAATCGATTGGTTACGCATCCTCTGTAATTCGCAATCAAAGATGACAGAGGGCCTCATGAAGACGTGTTTAATCGTAGATGACTCACGCGTGATCCGAAAAGTGTCGAGGCATATTCTCGAAGCACTTGGTTTCACGGTTGATGAAGCAGAAAATGGAAAAATCGGATTGGACGCTTGCGAAAGGCAAATGCCTGACGTTGTGCTGCTCGATTGGAACATGCCGGTTATGACCGGGATAGAATTCATTACTCAATTGCGACAGCGACCTGGCGGCGATACGCCAAAGGTTGTTTTCTGCACTACGGAAAACGATGTAGCGCACATTCGTGAGGCCATCTCAGCTGGTGCAGACGAATACGTGATGAAGCCCTTCGACCACGAAACGCTTCAAATCAAGCTACAGCTGGTTGGCTTTTCATGAATGCGCCATTTGGCCTGAAACGCGACTTGACGACGAATAACTGCGCGGATGACGACGCAGTTCGCGTAATGATTGTGGACGATTCTCTCACAGTCAGGACTATTTTCAAACGGATGGTGGATAGCGCGCCAAACCTCCATGTCGCCAGCACCGCGCCGTCAGCCGAGCAGGCCATAGTTCAATTGCGCAATGAGGCTAAAACTGGCCGTATCGACGTTATTTTACTGGATCTGGAAATGCCTGGAATGGGCGGGCTGAAAGCTCTTCCTGCGATACTAGAAGCGTCGCAAACCGCCCAGGTTCTGGTCGTGTCATCGCATGCCGAAGATGGCGCAGAGGAGACATTACAAGCCCTTTCGATAGGTGCAGCCGATACCATGCTGAAGCCCCGCCCTGGCGGTTTCAATAACGAATACCAAAGTCAGCTACTCGAAAAAATCTTCGCTCTTGGTGGCTTCAAGCCTGATGCTCAAGCTGCGACCCAGCAATTGATCGACGGTAAGGCGATCGGCAGCGGGTTAGCGAGCATGGCTGCGTTCAGGCCAGAAATCGTGGCGATTGGCGCATCGACTGGTGGTATTCATGCCTTGAACGTGATGTTACGGAAAATTCCACTCGGTTTTGATCTGCCAATCCTAATTACGCAGCATCTTCCAAGTTCGTTTATTCCAGTTTTTGCGCGACAAATCGAAGTGACTTGTGGACGCAAAACGGTGATCGCAGAAGACGGCACTGTTATACGCCCGGGACAAATAACTGTAGCAACAGGCCATGGACACATGGTCGTTCGCAGGAGAAACGAGGATCTCGTCTGCGGCCTTTCCGTGGAACCGGTGCACAGCGGATGCTTGCCATCTGTTGACCCTATGCTCTCCAGCCTTGCGACAGCTTGCGATGGCAGAGTGCTTGCAATTATCCTTTCAGGAATGGGCCGCGATGGGGCTGAAGGTGCCAAAGAATTAGTCGATCACGGGGGGATAGTCTTTGCTCAAGATGCAGAATCGAGCGCCGTCTGGGGCATGCCCGGTGCCGTAGCCAAAGCGGGCTTGACCAGTTTGATTGCCTCACCCGACCAGCTCGCTGACGCTGCGATAGCTCTATCCAGTTCGACAAGGCGGACCTGATTGCGGTCTCTTGCTGATTATGCATGGAAGCAAAGCATCTTATCAGATCATCGCTGATCTTCTCGAAGAAGAGACAGGGCAACACTTAGCTGAGAGTCGATTGTGGCGAGTAGGATCAGCACTCGCCGGGGTTTACCGGGATTATGGCATTAGCAATGTCGATCAGCTTGTGTGTTTGCTGGATGATGAAACGAATGCGGAGCTTTCGAAGCAGGTCGTCGAAGCGCTTCTGAACAACGAAACCTATTTTTATCGAGATCGACCGACATTCGACCAACTGCCTAACAAGATCCTTCCAGAACTTGCAAGACGCAGAAAGGATCGGAAACATATATCGATATGGTGCGCGGGGTGTTCGACTGGTCAAGAAGTCTATTCCATCGCTATGGCATTGGCTGACAGCCCGGAGCGTTGGAGCGGATGGTCGATTGAAATTCTGGGAACCGATATCTCCGAACAAGCTGTCGCAAATGCGCGGCGGGGGCATTACAGTCAGTTTGAAATTCAAAGAGGCTTGGCTGTGATTGATATGCTCAGGCATTTCGATGAAACGGGATCTGGTTGGCAGATCAAGCAGAATATTCGCTCTTTTGCGCGTTTCGAACAGCACAACGTCCTTCAGATGCCACCGGCCAAGCAACCATTCGACTTGGTACTTTGTCGCAATGTGCTTTTATATTTCGAGAGTTCGACACGAAAACGGGCGTTCGACAGATTGCAATCGTCTTTGGCGCAGGATGGCTTCTTGATGCTCGGAGCCGGCGAGACAATATTAGGCCATACTGGCAGCTTTAGCCCCGTAGATAATACCGCCAGCCTTTACGAAGCTGTCCCAACCCCAGTGTCTTAGCTTTTCAGGAAATGGGCCACCGCTAACGCACCACGACTGCATCGGGCAAAGCGGGTTTCACCTTCTATTAGACATTTTTTACTAGTCTCCCGAGCAACAACAAAGGTCAGTGCATCACTCAGAGCATCTGACGCGTGCATCAGTCGGGGATATCAGGTGGCAAGAGCAATGAGGGCAATGCGTCTCACGCCAACAGGTTTGGTTGTGATACCGCTAGCTGCCCTTACCTTCGTGTTTGCGCTCATTATGATGGTCGTTATAGCAAGCGACCAAATTGTCATGCTCTCGACCTCAGCATTGCTGATCTCAGGCATTTTGCTTTATGCAGCGACAGTCTTTTTTCTAGGACGGAACGGTTTTGAGAGCGTCCGCGAATTAGAAGCCTTGGGCAGGGTCGATCCCCTGAGCAAACTGCCCAATCGCCGTGAACTGCACGGCGATTTTGAAGGGCTAGTCCGCTCCACAGAAGAAGTAGCGATCGCGATTATCGATCTTGATGGTTTCAAGCAGATCAACGATCACTTTGGCCATGCAGTAGGCGATGCGCTCATCCAGCAGTGTTCCGCGCTGCTGGATGATGTCATGGGCAAAGAAGCACGCTGCTACCGTCTTGGAGGAGATGAGTTCGCAGCGGTTTTGTCGGGCAAGATTGCCGGATCTATCCTTGAGGGAATATGCCGAACCCTGCTTCAGAGGTTAGAAGCGCCATTTGTAGTCGATACGCATCGCATTCCCCTGGGCGCCAGCATTGGTCTTTCTCGTTCATATTCATCAGATTTAATTTCTTCGTCTGAGATGCTCAGACGTGCGGATGTTGCTATGGAAATGTCAAAGCGCGGTGGGAAAATGCGCTGCACGTGGTTTAACGAGACATTTGACCAGAGGCGCGAAGCTGTAAGAGAAATTGAAGATGAACTGCGCGAAGGCCTTACGAGGGATGAATTCGCTCTAGCCTACCAGCCGCTGGTTGATGCAGACACTCAAGAGATTGTCGCAGTCGAAGCGCTCCTGCGTTGGAATCGCAAGGACGGCCGCCAAATTGGACCCAATGTGTTCATCCCAATCGCGGAGGAATCGGGCATCATAAACCCTGTTGGTCTGTGGGTGCTACGCAAAGCCATGACTGACGCGCTAAATTGGGGCGAGCTCCAGCTTTCAGTCAATATCTCGGCGGCGCAACTGCGAAACCCAGAATTTCCGATCAAGCTGGGCGAGATACTTGAAGAGACTGGTTTTGATCCACAACAATTGGAACTGGAAGTAACGGAAACCTGCCTCGTTCTAGATCCAGTGATCGCCGAAAGAAGCCTGAGCGTAATCCGGAAGTTTGGTGTCAAAATCAGCCTGGATGATTTTGGCACCGGCTACGCCTCAATCGGTTTTCTCCGCCAGTTTCGTTTTGAAAAGCTGAAATTAGACCGCAGTCTCGTCGTTCAAGCAGGTGAAGATGATGGCAGTCGTGCGATGATGCTTTCTAGCATTGCTGTCGCTCGAGCACTTAAAATGGCGGTCACTGCCGAAGGTGTGGAAACTCCTGAGCAGGCAGATATGGTCCGATTGGCGGGATGCGACCAGATACAAGGGTGGCTTTATTTTAAAGCAATGCCGGCATCAGAAATTGACGCTCTGGTCTCGGATCAAAACTCGCAAACAGGTCATGCAAATCTTGGATTGCGGCCCAAAGCGGCGGTCAATAATTGAACAAAGACTAAACGAGAATCTGATCAAATATACCTATTCTCGACAATGCTGCGGTACATCAATTCTTTATAAACCACTTTCGTTCATTACCCATGGCTTATTCAATGGTCGGGAAGATGGTCATGAACATGGCACCAAATCGAGTTTACAACGACTCAAGCGCATCGCACGAAGTGTCATGGTCTTTGAATGATCAGCTCGAAAGCGAGCTGGTAGACGACGCCGATTATTCAGGCGAGCAAACCACCTTTCTGGAGCGCATCGTGAGGTTTCGCGATGCCCGAATAACGGCCAAAATCGGTTCAATTTTTGGTGCCTTTTTGCTGATCGGCTTTGCCATTGCTCTCATCCTTGGTCTTGGTCTGACTGAATTGTGGGCTAGGTATAACACCTCCGCTCAAGTTCAGAACGCAGTTCAAGCATCAATGAGACTGCATAGCGCGACCGGCGAGCTTCGTTACAGCACCGCTCTATTCTTGTTTGAAGGCGAGCCTTCAACTCTAGAAGCCCGCACACAAAGCCTGCAAACAGCGCGAAAAGAATTGGAAATACTAAAATCGCTAGTGAACGAGCATGCCCCTGAAATCAATGGTAACGTAACACAGGCGGCCGCCGATCTTGCTGCCTACGATGCTGCATTCACCAATGGTAAAGACGCTATTGGTGCTGAGGGGCGTAATGAGAGAACCGTTGCCTTGGCGTACGAGATTTCGGAGGCAGGCGACCGTTTAATCGCGAATGCCGATACAACCTCAACAGCGCTTAAAGACCGCTATGACATTATAGAGCGTGAAGGCATAACTTACTTTTTCAACATGATCGCGATAATTAGCCTGTTGGGATTAATCGGCTGCGCGATCTTGGTCATTGGTCTAATCTACATCTCTCGAGATCTGGTTCGAAAAATCACCAGCCTTTCCTCCAAGATGATCAGACTGTCGAAGGGCGATGACAGCTTCGAAATCGATGCAGCGGGCAGAAAAGACGAAATCGGTGACATGCTTCGCGCCCTTGCAAAATTTAAAAGCACCAACAAACAACTCAAGCATTGGGCCCGTGAGCGCGCAGACAGGGCGGAGAAAGAAGTCAAACTCCAACAAGAACGTGAGCGCGAGCGTGACGAGCTGGAAGCAAAGAAGGCGGCTCTTATGGCCGAAATTGCCCAACGGTTCGAAAAATCCATCGGAGAGGTTGTTCAAAGTGTCGCAAAGGCATCTGGTGAATTGCAAGCCACCGCAACGCGGATGGCAGAAACCGCGGGTGAGGCAAGCAACAGCACGCATTCGCTAGTAAAGAACATGGAAGAGGTTAACGCAGGAGCGACATCAGCAGCAGCTGCAAGCGACGAATTCGCGCTGTCCATCGGAGAAATCAGTCGACAGGCATCCTCGTCCAGTGATCTAGCGCGCAAGGCCGCGGATGCTACCGAGGAAGCTGATACCACAATTTCGGAACTGTCTGCATCAGCAGAACAAGTGGGCCAGATTGTAGAATTGATCCAAACGATTGCCCAGCGCACGAACCTTCTTGCTCTCAACGCTTCAATCGAAGCAGCACGTGGAGGTGAGGCTGGCCGAGGTTTTGCCGTGGTTGCGAGCGAGGTAAAGGAACTTGCTATGCAGACAAGTCGCGCCACAGACCAAGTGAGCGAACAGATCCAGGCCATGCAGCAAACAACAGGGGCAAGCGTAAAAGCTCTTCGTTCAATCGCCAATCAGGTGAAAGAGCTAGAAAGTACAGCAATCTCTATTGCAAGTGCAGTCGATCAACAGTCTGTTGCGGGTCAGGATCTTGCGCGCAGCATCGACCTTGCTGCGCGCGGAACGGAAACTGTATCTGGTCATATTGACGATGTTCAAGCCCTCTCGCTTTCGACTGGCGCAGCAGCAAGCCAAGTTCTCACAAGCGCAAACGACCTCGATAATCAGGCCAGTCAGTTGAGTGAGCAGGTTGAGAGCTTTCTAAAGCGTGTGCGGGAGGCCTAAACTCTCAAGCAATGGTCGCCTGATCTGAGCTGGAAGCAATGGCAGAAAACCAGTAAGACAGAGGCATTGACCTGGATTTCCAAGCCTCTGGATCAACAGCTAGATGCCCCTTTCTCTATGTCATCTTTGACAACACAGCTCGCGGCATTTCTTTCGGTACACCCGGCCCATAATAAAGCTCAAATGACGAGATTCTCGGACCTTTAGCCGAGCATTCGATTGATCGCCCTGCCCTCAGCCTCCGGAGAAAATCCCTTTAGCCAAAGCTAATTAGGGCGAGTTTGCGCATCAGAACTCCGTTTTCAAAGCTTACAATGAAGTGACACGATGCATGTCCGCAACTTGATCGATTCGTCGGTTCAATAGCATCAACTCGCGAACGTGCTTGACAGCCAACTCACCATCACATTACTGGCGCAGCTCTGTTTCGTGCCCAGATGGCGGAATTGGTAGACGCGCCGTCTTCAGGTGGCGGTGGGGGCAACCCCGTGGAGGTTCGAGTCCTCTTCTGGGCACCATTTGTTCTTCCCTTGTTCTCTCAGATAATCTATAAAAACCGCAGAAATCCAAGGGGTTTGGCCCTTGGATCGTTCCGGATCGTCCCACCTGTTCTCGGCCGATCCAGACATTTTTGCGGGCCTTTTGTGGGCCTTTTGCAAAAGGCCCAAATGAAAAGGCCCACACATGCCTCTGACGGATACCAGACTCCGAGCCCTCAAACCGAAGGCAAAGCCTTACAAGGTCGCTGACGAGCGTGGCCTATATATCGAGGTCACACCCGCTGGTGGCAAACATTGGCGGTTTCGATATCGAATTGGAAAAGCGCAAAAGAAGGTGTCGCTCGGCGGCTACCCTGTGGTTAGCCTCAAGGATGCGCGAGAAGCAGCAATGGAAGCGAGGCAGACCATAGCTTCTGGCGGCGACCCAGCGGTGGAGAAGCGCAAACAGAAGATTAGGGATGAGTTTCTTTCGGCGAGTACTTTCGAGGCGGTCGCCCGCGAGTACATAGAGCAGATCATGGTTCAGAATGGCCGCGCTGAAGCGACTATCGTCAAGGCGAACTACTTTCTTGATAAGCTGACACCAGCGATCGGAAATCGGCCGATCCACGAGATCGAACCTTTCGAAGTGCTCGCGCCTTTGAAGCGTCTTGAAGCTACTGGGAAGCACGAGACGGCAAAAAAATGTCGATCATTTGCAGGACGGGTATTTCGGTATGGGGTGGCGACAACTCGGTGCAAATCTGATCCAACTTCGCTGTTGAAGGGAGCGCTCATCACGCCAAAGCCGACGCACTACGCCGCCATTCTTGATCCAGAGAAGCTAGGCGGGCTGTTGAGAGCTATCGACGACTTTGAAGGTTACGCTCTCACAAAGTTCGCGTTGAAGATTGCCCCGCATGTTTTTGTGCGTCCTGGTGAACTGAGGCATGCTGATTGGGCGGAGTTTGACCTTGATGAAGGCGTCTGGCGGATCCCAGCAGGCAAGATGAAAGCGCGGCGCGCGCACGCGGTTCCGCTCTCAAAGCAGGTCATCAGCCTTTTCGAAGAGCTCGGCACCATGATGGGTAAATCAGGTTATGTGTTTCCATCAGCCCGGTCCGGTCTACGTCCCATGAGTGAAAACGCTTTGAACGCAGCCTTTAGAAGGATGGGGTTTAGCAAGGAGGAGGTCACCGCGCATGGGTTGAGGGCGACCGCATCCACCCTGCTCAATGAAAGCGGAAAATGGAGCTCAGACGCGATTGAGCGCGCGCTTGCGCACGGAGACAGTAATGCGATCCGCGGTGTTTATCATCGAGGTAAGCATTGGTCTGAGCGCGTAAAGATGTCGCAGTGGTGGAGTGACTATCTTGATAGCCTCAAGTTGGGCGGTGACTTGGTATTTCTGAAAGCGAGCTAACTCTTGAGCTTCTTCAAGATCGCGCTCATTGTTTGGCGTATGCCATCCATCGCCGGATAACGTTTCTCACATATCCTGGGGTTTCTCGATTTTTCGGAATGCCTCCTGCTCGCGATACGGCACCTGGGCCAGCATTGTAGGCTGCCAATGCGAGATGGATCGCACCGAACTGATCGAGCATCTGCCGCAAATATCTTGCGCCGCCATCGATGTTTTGAGCGGGGTCATGCCGATTGGTAACCCCGAGCTCCCGTGCTGTTGCTGGCATGAGCTGGGCTAATCCAGCCGCCCCTGCTGGGCTGATTGCCATCGGATTGAACCGTGATTCTTGCCAGACTAACGCTTGGAGGAGCCTTGGCGGCAAGCGGTGACGAGCTTCTGCTTGACGGATCAGAGGCTCGTAGAGCGCCTCTTTGAAGCTTCGTTCAATCTGCGATTTCTGACTTCTAGGATCGTATTGAACGTCCGCTCGTCGGTCTGACGTGCTTTCAACCGACCCCATAACGTGATCGAAAATCTGGAATTCTTGCGCGATGGCGCAGCTTGGGACTGCCAGTCCTAGCGTACCTATCCCGATCGCTATTTTCGAGCTTTTCAATGCGCAATCTCCCAATCTTGATAATTCTGGCGTGAGAACATATTATGAACGTATGGGTGTAGGAAACCATATGATTGGTTGCACCAACAAGAGGAGAGGGAAGCGACAGAAGGGGCAATTGAGCAACTAAGGAGCTCGCATGTCCTTTTCGAATTCCCATCAGTCTCGCGCGTCGTTTGAGGAAACCGCTCGCAAGCTCTGCGAGAGCCGCGGCGGGAAGTGGTCTGGCACCAAGGGCATGGCCCGTTGTCCAGCGCACGATGACCGCACGCCTTCGCTCGGTGTCACGCTTGGCCGAAAGGCGATCCTCCTACATTGTTTCGCAGGGTGTGATCAGGCGAGCGTGCTCGCTGCCCTCGCCCGTGAAGGGATCGAGACCTCAGCTCTATTCTCAGGTTCTTCTGACGAATTTCCGTTCCAGCCGAGCTATTCCAGCAAGCCATCAGCTGCAGCACTCCGCATCTGGCGCGATGCCCGAACGCTGCAGCGAAGTCCTGCCAAGGCATATCTCGAAGAGCGCGGCATCCTCGCAACCTCCCATGCGCTGAGGTTTCATCCGCGCACACCGCTTGGACCGAAAGGTCGCGCGCGCTTTTTGCCGGCGATGATCGCTTCGGTCAGCCTCGACGAGGGGCCGATTGCCGTTCACCGGACTTTCCTGTCGCATTCCGGCAATACGCAGGCATCGTTTGCCAAGCCGAAACGTGCTCTGGGGTCTCTCGGCAAGGCGGCAGTCCGTCTGTTCGCACCCGCCGAGGGAAGGCTTGGTCTCGCCGAAGGCATTGAAAGCGCGATGTCGGCCTATGCGCTTACCGGGATCCCAACATGGGCAACGCTGGGCAATGAACGCTTCGGCCTGGTTGCCATCCCCGAGAGCGTGAGCGAGCTACATCTCTTCGTCGATCACGACGCAGGTGGAGAACTCGCGGCAACTCGCGGACTGGAAGCCTACGTTTCACCCAATCGCAAAATCCTGATCCGCAAGGTCAGATCGCGAGGCGAAGACTGGAACGATGAACTGCAGACGTGGCTGCTCCGAAAGAGCAAAACTTAGAGGAGAGAGAGCTCCTGGGTCTTTGGCCGCACGGTTGTCGTGAGGCGCAACAAAGACAGGAGACTACTCATGATCCAATCCATTCCTCTCAAGAAACTAATCTCAAGCCCTCGCAACGTACGCAAAACAACCGACGTTCTTGCCGATTTGCAATTGCGGGCTGATATCGCGGCACGCGGGCTTCTCCAAAATCTGGTAGTTCGCAAAGCCACCCGAGGGAAATTTGAAGTCGAAGCTGGCGGGCGCCGCCTCGCTGCATTGCAAGCGTTGGTCGAGGAAGGCACGCTTCCCAAGAACCATGAAGTCACTTGCCTTGTCATCGAAGGTGAGGAAAGCGAAGTGCGCGAAGCGAGCCTTGCCGAGAACTTCCAGCGCCTCGCAATGAACCCGGCCGACGAGGCGCAGGCTTTCGCTGCGATTGTCGAGGCGGGAGCTAGCACCGAAAACGTGGCTCGCCGGTTCGGTCTCACAGTCCGCTTTGTCGAGGGCCGTCTGCGCTTGGCGGGCCTCGCACCTTGTGTCTTCGAAGCGCTCGCCGAAGGCGCGATCACGCTCGATATGGCCAAGGCCTATGGAGCGATCTCAGACATTGACCGCCAAGCACACGTCTATGCCGAACTGCAGGACGCCTGGTACCAGGTCACGCCTGACACGATCCGTCGCATGGTGCTCGATGCCACTGTTCGTGGCTCCGATCCGCGCGCGGTTCTGGTCGGGCGCGAGGCCTACCTCGCAGCAGGTGGTCGGATCGAACGCGAACTCTTCGACGACGAAGCCAGCGAAAGCTGGATCGATGTCGCGCTGCTCGAAGACCTTGCCCAGAAAGCGATGGATGACGCTGCGAAGAGGGTCGCTGAAGAACACGGACTTGCCTGGGTGCGACCCACGCTTGGCAACTATGTAAGCCACGATCTCGTCGAGGGCCTCAATCGGCTTCCATGCGAACCGGCTCCGCTCAGTGAGCAGGAAGCCCGCGAGCTCAGCGACCTTGAAGCCGACTACGACCGGACAGCGGCCATCCTCGAGGATGAGGACAGCGACGAAAGCGAGATCGCCAAGGCGGAAGAAGAGCTGGTCTCGATCGACCGCGCGATGCGCGATCTGCACGATCGTCCGCCAGTGCTTGCCGACGAGCTAAAGTCAGAGGCTGGAGCGTTCCTTGTGCTCTCACGGAATGGCGAACCTGCAATGGTGCCGCAGTTTTACACTGATGCTGAAGTCATCGACACTGATGACGGAGCTGTCGAACCGGTGGATGCAGGTGCTGATACCAAGCGCAAGAGCGGGGCGCTTTCGCAGCGTCTGCTCGACGAGCTCGCGATGCAGCGTCGCGATATCCTGGCGATCCACCTGGCCAACGATCCTGCGCTCGCGCTTGATTTCATGGTCTTCACGCTCGCAGATGCTGATGGGCATGACTGGCGCGCGAAAAAGGCGTCGACGCTCGTCGGCTCGGTCGCATCGGGGCCGGTGGCCGGATTCGAGGCGAAGGATGCCCCCGCAAGTGCTGCGCTCGCCGAGTTCGCCGCTTCGCTCGACGAGAGCTGGCGCGCCGGCGAGACTGACGTCGAACGGTTCGAACGCTTCCGCGCATTGAGCGATGAAGCACGTTCGGCCTGGCTCGGCCATGTCGTATCCCGCACACTGGTCGCGAGCCTTGCCTGCGAAGGCGATCGCTCGGCGCCGCTGCACGAGATACTCGGGTCGCTGCTCGAGATCGAAACCGCGCATTGGTGGCGGCCGACGGCGGCGAACTTCTTCGATCGTGTGGCCAAGGCGCGCACGCTTGAAGCGCTCGACGCTGCAGGCGGTCCCGAACTCGTCAGCCGCTATGCAGGTTCGAAGAAGGCAGAACTAGCGAGCGCAGCCGAGCGTATCTTCTCCGGCAATTTCATTGGCGAAGCGGATGTGAAGACGCGCGCGGGAGCGTGGGTGCCCGAGATCATGTGCTTCGGTTCTCCTGAGGAACCGGTCGAGGATGAAACTGCGGCCCCGGTTGAGGACGAGACCGCGAACGAAATTGCCGAGCAGGCTGCCTGACCCCTCCTGACAGGTCCAGGTGACTCGGCGGGCGGTCCGTCCCTCTCGGGATGGGCCGCCTTATTCGCGTTTCCGTCCGAAGGTCGCCTACGATGGTGAGTCTTAGAGGGGAGGACGCTTTGTTCATCCTGAACCCGGACACGTCCGTTCCGGCGATCAGGAGACCATCGATGACAAAGTCCCGCCGCACTGCTTCAGTTTCTCCAGCTGCGCGTATCACCGCCGCCATTATCGAAAAGCTAGAGCAAGGCACCAAGCCTTGGGTCAAGCCGTGGCGTGGCTTGCCGCTTTCTCGCCCGCTGCGATCATGCGGGACGCCGTATCGCGGCATGAATACCTTCTGGCTCTGGATGGTTGCTGATGCCTGCGGCTACGCCTCACCATACTGGATGACATATCGCCAGTGCCAGAAACTCGGCGGCCAAGTCCGCAAAGGAGAAAAATCGACCATCGCGATTTTCTACAAAAACTACACCAAGGAAGTCGAAAACGCTGAAGGTGGGCAGGATACGGAGAGCCGGCGCGTGCTGAAGACCTATTCAGTCTTCAATGCCGACCAGTGCGATGGCCTCCCCGAATTCTACCATCCCAAGCCACTGGTTGCCGCGCTTGAGCCCGAAGGCCGCGAGGAGCGGCTAGATGCCTTCTTCGCTGAGATCGACGCAGAGCTACGCCATCATGGCGCGCAAGCCTACTACGAGCCACTGCGTGATCGCGTCACCATGCCGCCGGCCGAACTCTTCGAAGCCTATGACCATTACTACGCAACACTTGCGCATGAGCTATCGCACTGGACTGGACATTCTTCGCGACTCGATCGAGGCCTCAAGAACCGCTTCGGCAGTGATGCCTATGCCGTCGAAGAACTTATCGCCGAGCTGTCCTCCGCCATTCTTGGTGCCGAACTGGGATTGCCCGTCTCGCATCTCGATCATCATGCTAGCTATATCGCGTCCTGGCTCAAGATCCTTAAACAGGACGAGCGCGCGATCCTGACCGCGGCCGCAAAGGCCGAGGAGGCAGCCACCTTGCTGCTCGAAATGGGCGGTCACCAATCGAGTGCCAATGAGGCTGATGCCGAACTTTCTGACGCAGCCTGAATAAGAGACTTAACTTGAGCAACTCTGTCAGCCAGCCCGCACGTACTGGCACTTGCCTTCACACCGAGTCAATTCGGTCTGGCCGAGCGCTCCCGGACCGATCCTGGATCACTCCCAGACAACTCCTGCGCCACTCCGACACGATCCCGCACAGCCTGTTCGCTGGTCCTCGTGCCCTGGACCGGTCAGGTCCCACAGCAACCCGCGCAAGGCTGCGGCCCGTGTGGCCCACGCCAGCCTTTCCTTGCGGGGTTTCCCGCTGACGCGGTGCGGTGGTCCCTTGTCCCGGTCCTTTTCGGACACGGCGAACGGGCCCGCGCGGAACTTCCTCCGTCGGCATTCGCCGGTCTCAGGAGGACTAAAGATATGTATGACAATTTCGCCACCCAGCTTGCCGGCCTCGATCTATCCGGCTTCTCGATCACGCCTGCCCCATTCAACGGATCCGACTTCCCTTGCGAGGACGCCATGTCTCACACGCTCGGAGCAGTCTGGTCCGATCTGTTCGCGCTGTTTGCCGACACCGCGCTCGAGGCCGACGCCGAGGATCTCGCTTGGGGCTTCGTCAATCTCTTTCACCGTGCAGCCAGCCGCAAGTCGACCCAAGTAGATCGGGCCTCGGATGAAATCCGCGCCCTATTGGCATCCGCCGACGGGTCCGAAGTGCATTCGTCAAACCTCCAGGAACAAACCCTGCGTGCCCAGTCTGCTGAAGCCAGCATGCAGGTGTTCGAGCAGATGCGTGAGGTTGCAGCAGGTCTCTATCGCGACGAAACCGGTTCCTCGTGGAAGCCCGTATCGGGATCGCGTGCGCGCCACTCGAAGAACATGACATCGGCCGTGATTGATGCCCGCGACTTTTTGCGCGTACGCAAGGAGCGTCGTCAGGCTGCACATTCTCCCGAGGGTACTCCGGTGGTCTTTGCCGGTGGTCGCAACCGTTTCGAATGCGAGGCCGACGCCAAGACTTACGCGGCGAACATCTGGGCTACACTCGACAGGGTGCGCGAGGTCGTTCCTGACATGTTTCTCGTACACGGCGGCGACGGTAAGGGAGCCGACAGACTGGCCGCATCCTGGGCCGAGCGCCACGAAGTGCAACAGCTCACATTCGGGCTTGAGCGTCGTTTGGGTGCTCGTGCAGGGTTCAAGCGCAACGAGCAAATGCTTGGTCTCAGCCCTCGCTATGTGGTGGCATTTCCGGGCAACGGCGTGACCGAACGCCTCGTGATCGAAGCCAAGAAGCAGCGCATCACGGTTGTTGATCGTCGCGGGCCGTTGGGCACTAGTCCCGCTTGACGGGGAAAGAGCAACTAGACCTCTCGGATGATCAATTCCCAATCGCCGAAGAAGGGCGGCCCCATTCAAGGCCGCCCATGAGGCGCAGAACTCATTGCTGCTCCGAGTCCTACGGGTCGCAATGGCAGGGGAGTACCGAACGCAATCAATTCCATTGTAGGGTTATGAAATGCCCGAATGGATACGCCTCTGAACAGCTTCATTGCTCATCGCGCGTAACCAGCGCGCCTGTGCAGCAATCTTCTTGGATGGACGCGGTTACTGAAAACTGCGGCGCGGCACTTATCGTTCCCGCATCCGATTTTCCATTGTACAAGATCGGCAATGCAACTCGATGATCTTCTTCTTCGCTACTTTGCCTCGACCAATTTGTCTAACGTGGCGCCAGACACTTTGGCGGCCGGGATCGAGCATTGCCGGGTCGACCTCGGTCTCGAGCAAGACAGGGGCAAGCGCTTTGCACTGTGGTCGTTCTTGCACATGTTCGGGTCCGCCCCCGACCTCGACGTGGCGTTCGACAACGAGGAAGACCGGGAGGCTGCGCGCAACTTCATGGATCTCCTGGCGGCATCGGGAGGCGATGGTGTAGGTTGATTGAAGCGGGGTCACGCGAGCCTTCAGACCCGCACCCGATACCCATCCGGCTTTCTTCGCGAACAGTCCTGAACCAGGTCAGCTGAGGAGCCGCAACCCGTTCCTTTCCGGCCGTGTTGGCAGCTGCGCTGCCTGCCCGCACCACCCGTCATGAACAGGTTCCCCTTAGAGCTTCGCTCCTGCGGTGCAGTCCTCCCATGCCCTGCTTCTTCTGGATGTTCGCAAGCCGGAGATGGTCTCCGGTTTGAGGAACTGAAGGAACTAAGATCATGACCAATATCGCAATCCTCACCGGCCGCATCGCTCGCGATCCGGACACCCGCGAGACCAAGGGCGGCACCAATGTCACCGGAATCACCGTCGTCACCGATCGCCCCGCACGCGACAAGGACGGCAAGACCTACAAAGACGAGAACGGCTATACCGCTAAGGAAAGCGAGTTTCACCGGGTGACCTGCTTCAACGGCCTCGCCAAGACCGTCGGACAGTTCTGCTCCAAGGGCCAGCTGGTTTCCGTCCAAGGCCGCATCCACTACACCCAATGGGAAGACAAGGACGGGGTTACACGCTACGGCACAGAGATCCTCGCAGACAAGGTCGACTTCCTCTCAAGGGGCAATGGCTCCGGCGAGAACGACGAGAACAAGGATGCTCCCGAAATCGACTGATCTCAGCCATCCAGCCTCCCAAGAAAGGGCTCTGTCCAAACCGGATAGGGCCCTTTCTCGTATTCACTATCAGTGGCTTTGAGCTGTGCGTGATGCGGAGGATTGCTTTTGAACAAGCCGCTTTATGGCTTCCTCTTCGCCGAGTTTTCCGAGCTCATTTGCAACTTCGGATAGGCCCCTCTTTGAGAAGGTTTCTAACCCCGTTCCAAGAATAACCTGGCCCAGTTCAATGGCAGCCTGTTTCTCGAGTTCTTTCTGACGTTGGTCGAGTGCCAGCCTGTCGGCCTCCAGTTTCTGGAGTGCGGCTACAGCGCTTCGTTTCGATGGCATTGAGGATACTTCTTTCTTCCCCTCCGATGACCCTCTCCTCGGCTGACGTGGACTATCACCCGTCCTGTAGGAAAGCGATTTCCCCTTGGTTTTCGCGAACACCTGAGATCGAACGGGAGGGGAGTTTGGCTCACGGACTTTCAAGGATGATGGGCGTGCAGCTGGCGCGTCAAGGACGGCGGGGCCCCACCATTTTGCCGTCCCTTCGCTTCGCTGCAGTCCGACAAAATCGTTGCCCCCACCGCCGCTTGGCGGTCGCCCAGCCGGGCGATCCCTGACCCGCCAGCCACACACCCATCTGCCTTCCTCCTGTCGTCTTACCGACAGATATCAGGAGGATTTCATGACTGCGCTTGCATCGATTCAATCAAACTCGAACAGCTACTTCGAAGCACTGGCCACTGCCGAACGGCGGGCCTTGCACAGCTTCTTCGACCAGCACGTCGTGGAAGATAATGACCTAGGATACTTCGCCCTGGACGAGGGTGACTACAACGCCTTGCCGGCGCATCTGGCCAGCCGGGTTGTGCACACGGTGCACGGCGCAATGCTCGACGAGTTCTGAACGTCCGATGGGGCGGGAGCCGGTGACGGTTCCTGCCCCTTTTTTGTGTTCGCTGCTGGAAGAAGAGAGAGTAGTAAGGAGCGGTGCTGGTGACGCGCTCGGTCCCGCACCACCTGCGGCGGCGCTCCTGCGGGCGCGGCGTATTTGGTCCGGGCCCCGCATGCACTCCTGAGCGCCAACGGGTCGAAGCGGCGCGAGGCTGACGGGAGCGACAAACCCCGCTCCCTTATCTCGCACGCGCTTCTTTTGCCGTCAGCTTATCAGGGGTGCGTCTTGGTTGGGATGTTTGCTTCCGAACTGGCGCTTGCGGTTCGCTTCAGCGTCCCGGGCTGTTGCTTTCGCTCGATCGGCACAGATGCCAATGCCCGTTCAAAACCCATTCTCTGTCGTTTCTGGACTTAGACCTCGCAGTGAGAAAACGGTAGCACACCGTACGCAGCGGGGCTGGCAAGTAAGATCATGAAGTTTATCATGAATTTGGCAATGTCCACTTTTGTGCCAGTCGTGTGCCAATGGCTTTATCGACTGTGCCAGAGTGTGCTGAATTCACTTAGCACATTGAATTTCCGTCCTAATTTTCCGGTTTCCTACACCCTATTGCCCGTGCCAGAGTGGCACTCGCTTTTCCGAAGAGTGAACCGGGTTCTTTTTAGCAAAAGGAACTTGGATTCATGCAAAGACATCATCGTTTTGTGACCTATGTCACGCCTCTCATTGCCGAGTGGATTAAAGCTCAGGCCGATGAGCGGCGGATAAGTTCAAGCATCGTGATTGGCGATTGCATTTTTGATGCCTGGCAGCGTGACACGGAAGCCGATTTGAGGACGCCAGCGACCGATCCGGTTCGCCAGAACATCTTCATTACCGTAGCTTTGGATGCGCTGCTCACGCACCATTCTGTGCCCAATCTGCGCGAGCAGACGGTCGCGGCCTATCAGCGCCGACTGGAGCGTTTGGGGCTCGTTGCGCCGCGCCCGCAATGGGGCAGCGATGAAGCATAATCTCGTCAACTTCACTCGCGGAAGCCAGCTCCTTGGGCACTTTGGTTTCATGTTTGCAGCCGGGCTCAAAGTCCCGCTGATCATCACCCTGCTGGTGATATTTGGACTTATCTATTGGGAGGTAACAAGCAGCCTCACTGACCACCAAACCTACCTTGTCTGGATGCACATCTATTCATCCTTTTATGCGTTTATGGAGTTCGATCCTGACAAGCTTGTGAACCTCAACTTGGCTGATGGAAGCATCGTCGCGTTCCCGATCAGCGTAGTCACAGAATACCCGCCCATGAAGGAGGCAATGACCGCATTTGAGGGGGCAGTTGAGGCTGCGTTTGTCACGTCGGCGTGGGGTCTTGTCCCTGCCTTCATTGCCTTTTGGTGGGTTGCTGAACACTTCGGTTGGCGCTCCAAGCAAAGGAAGCATGTGCGCGGCGCATCGCTTGCAAGCCTTGCTGAACTGGAAGACGAAATCGACGATCACAATCGCCATGAACGTGCTCGCGAATATGGCAGATATTTGGGATGGAGGTGGCGGCTTGCAGGCAGCAGCGCGCTAGCTTCAGCCGGTCTCTATAGCCCCGCGCACCTTGCAGGCGTGAGCTGGCCCTGGCGTAAAGAGCAAAGCCACACCATGCTGGTCGGCACGACAGGCACGGGCAAAACGGTCGCCCTTTTCGAGCTCCTTTCCGAAATCAGACAAAGAGGCGAACGTGCGGTCATTTTCGACCTGACCGGCGCCTTTATCGAAACCTTCTTCGATCCCGAACGCGATATCATTTTGAACCCATTGGATACACGCTGCCCAAGCTGGAGCGTCTTCGATGATTGCACATCGCGCGCGGAGTTTCATGCAGCAGCGGAGTCGCTTGTGCCCCATGATGGAGGCGGCTCGGAACAGTTTTGGGTGCTCGCTGCGCGAACCCTATTTGTTGAAACATGTATCAAGCTGAAAGAAGCAGGGCGCGGGACCAATGCCGCGCTTGCCGATGAATTGATGAATGCAGATCTCTCGGATCTGCACCGCCTGGTAGAGGACACAATGGCTGGACCGATCAGCACGCCGGCCGCTGCTCGCATGGCGGAATCGGTCCGCGCCGTCTTCAATGTGAACGCAAAAGCGATGCAAATGCTGCCTCAATCAGGGGACGCTTTTTCGGTGCGGCAGTGGGTGACTGGCGAAGGAAAACCGGGCTCCTTTCTGTTCCTATCCGCGCGCTATGTAGACATGAGCGTGCTCTCACAATTGCTGACGCTGTGGCTTGATACAGCGATCAACACGCTGATGACGGGTCGCCGGACGCGTGACCTGCAACTGTGGTTTCTGATCGATGAGCTAGGCGCGCTTCACCGCCTGCCGTCGCTCGAAAAAGGTCTGCAGACTGCGCGCAACTTTGGCGGTGCTATCGTCACGGGTGTCCATACCTTCGCGAAGCTCAAGGAGGTCTACGGCGAGAACATGGCAATGACCTTGTCGTCACTTGCCAGGACCAAACTCATCCTTGCCACTGCCGATCGCGAGACCGCCACATGGTGCTCCGACATTATCGGCCACCGCGAGGTTCGCGAGATGGAAGAAGGGTACAGCTATGGCTACAACAATGCGCGCGATGCGGTCAGTCTGACGCCGCGTCGGCAGGTGGTTCCGCTGCTTTTGCCTGATGAGTTTATGGGCCTTCCAAGCCTTGAGGGCTTCATCAAGTTCCCTGATGGTTTTCCGGCGGCGCCTGTCTCTTTGCAACCCCGAGATTGGCCGCGCCGGGTCGAAGGTTTTATCCCGTGCGAGGATGCCAAAGGACCAACGTCAAAGGCAAAGGCTGAAACTCTCAAGGAAGGCGAGGAGACTTCCAAGGTTACGGCGATTAAGGGCGGAGAGGAAGGAGAAGACGGCGGCGATCCGCGCAAGATGAAGGAAGCCACGGATCGCAAGCGTGAGCCAGCGAAGCGTCCCAAAGCGCAGTCTCGCGCGCGTGACAAGAAGGTAAAGACTGACAAGCGAGAACGTTCGGAGTCTCGCTCTAAGACAACCCTCAAACAAGCTGTTGAAGCCTCGCTCAAAAGCGAAAGAGCAGCCTCTTTAGGCAAAGTACAAGGCGAGCTTCCGCTTGGGGAGCAGCAAGTCGATCACCGTGAATCAGACGCCCTGAAAAAGCCTGCGCCTCGCACTGATCGGCCCGATCCTGACGCCGCGCAGCGTGAAGGTGAGCAACTCGCCAAGACGGATAAGACGCTTCAAGAAGAGCAGCAGCGCTCGCTCTTGGGCGGCGCGGCACGCGAAGAATATGATCACGATCTCGGCGACTTCGACGCTGAGATGTGATTGCGATGATCGGGGAGGACAGAGGGACTTGAATTGTGTGAGGCCTGCCCATGCTCTCCGTTGCCAATGTCCGCTCGTCCTCCGCAGCGGCCAACTACTTCGCATCCGACAATTATTACGCCAAAGCTGATGCTGATCGCTCGGGCGAATGGCTCGGTGAAGGCGCAAAGCGGCTTGGTCTAGAGGGGAAGGTAGACGCCAAAGCCTTCGACGCTTTGTTGCGCGGTGAGCTCCCCGATGGAACGCAAGTTGGCAACCTTGGGCAGGCCCATAGGCCGGGCACCGACCTTACATTCTCTGTTCCCAAGAGCTGGTCGCTTCTTGCCCTTGTGGGCAAAGATGAGCGCATCCTCAGCGCTTATCGTGAGGCGGTTGTCGAAGCGCTTCAATGGGCGGAAAAGAACGCTTCCGAAACCCGCCTCATGGCGCAGGGCAGGGTTCAGACCCAAAAGACAGGCAATCTGGCGATTGGGCTTTTCCAGCACGACACCAATCGCAATCAGGAACCCAATCTCCATTTCCACGCCGTGATCGCCAATGTGACACAAGGCAAGGATGGTAAGTGGCGGACGCTCAAGAATGATCGTCTATGGCAGCTCAACACCACGCTCAACTCCATCGCCATGGCGCGCTTCCGAATGGAAGTCGAGAAGCTTGGCTATGAAACCGGACCAACTCTCAAGCATGGAAATTTCGAAGCGCGCGGGATTTCGCGCGAGGATGTCATGGCCTTCTCTTCACGGCGCCAAGAAGTGCTCGAAGCGAGGCAAGGTCCAGGCCTTGAAGCCGGACGGATTGCTGCGCTTGATACCCGCTCTGCCAAAGCGCCGATCGAGGATCGCGATACTCTTGGCGGCATATGGCGGGAGACTGCCCAGTCCATCGGGCTAGATCTAACTCCCATGGTCGAGCGTGCGCGCTTGCGATCCGCCATTCCAGAGAAAGAGCATTCAGGATTTGCATCTCTGGTTGAACGGGGCCGAGCTCTGCTTGCCAAGTTTGCCAGCCATGTTCGAGGGGTTCCTGAAGATCCATTGGTGCCCGCCTCGGTGCTTAAACAGGACAAGCAAACGATCGCAGCCGCGCAGGCGGTTGCCTCAGCCGTGCGGCATTTGTCGCAGCGCGAGGCCGCTTTTGAACGCGAAGCGCTCTACAAGGCGGCTTTGGATTTTGGTCTGCCAACGACCATCGGTAAGATCGAAACGAGAACCCGCGCCTTGGTCAATTCTGGTCATCTTGTAGCGGGACGCGGCGAGCATAAGGGCTGGCTCGCATCGCGAGAAGCGATTGAAACCGAGCAGCGCATCATCGCCGCAGTTCAGGCGGGAAAAGGAGAATCCGCGTCCGATCTCAACGCTGAAGAGGCCGAAACTCGTGTGCAGGCCTCAGCCGAGATCGGGCACGGCTTTAGACTGAATGACGGCCAACTCTCGGCCGCGCGCCTTATCTTGACTTCATCGGATCGAACCGTTGCGGTTCAAGGCGTAGCAGGTGCTGGCAAAAGCAGCGTGCTTGGGCCGGTCGCCAAAGTACTGGGGGAAGAGGGACGGCCTGTCATCGGCCTCGCTATCCAGAATACACTCGTCCAAATGCTGGAACGCGACACGGAGATTGAATCGCAGACGCTTGCCCGCTTTCTGGGGGGCTGGAAGTCGCTGCTTGATGATCCCCCTAATCGCAGCCTCAAGGCCGAAGCGAAGCAGGCGCTCGGAGGCAGCGTTCTCATTCTGGATGAAGCTTCGATGGTCGCCAACAACGACAAGGAGAAGCTCGTGGCGCTCGCGAACCTAGCTGGTGTCCATCGCTTGGTGCTTTTGGGCGACCGCAAGCAGCTCGGCGCTGTCGATGCCGGCAAGCCCTTCGCGCTTCTGCAAAAGGCCGGCATCGCGCAGGCCCACATGAACACCAACCTGCGCGCGCGTAATCCTGTTGTTCGCGAAGCCCAAGCCGCTGCGCAGAAAGGTGATGTTCGAACTGCGCTTGCCAAACTTGAGCCCCATACGATCGAAGCCAAAGGCGATGGCGCGATTGTGGCTGCTGAGCAGTGGCTTTCTCTGAAGCCAGAGAACCGAGAGCGCACATCGATCTATGCCTCGGGGCGCAGGATCCGCTCAGCTGTCAATGAGGCGGTGCAAACAGGTCTTCTTGCAAGCGGGCAGATTGGGCCGGAGAAAGCTCAGTTGGCTGTGCTTGAGCGTGTGAACACCACTTATGAAGAGCTGCGCCATGTTGCAGCCTATCAGACCGGCCGCATTCTTGAGGTTTCAAAGAGACAAAAGGCGCATGGCCTTATGCCGGGACAATACAGGATCTTAGGCAGGGGCCCGAAGCGCAAAAGTGTCGCTTTGGAGAATTCCCGCGGAAAAAAGTTCAGCTTCGATCCTTCGCGGATAAGGGCAGACAAGGCCAATGACAGTCTGGCTCTTTTCAACGACCGACGGCTCGAAATCCATCGTGGCGACAAAATTCGCTGGACGCGAAATGATCACAAGCGCGGGCTGTTCAACGCTGACCAGGCAAAGGTCATTGCCATCGATAAGGGCAGGGTTACAGTTGAGACCTCCAAGGGTGAGGAAGTGACGCTTGATAAAGACGATCCTATGCTGAAACGCATTGATCTCGCCTACGCGCTAAACGCTCACATGGCGCAGGGCCTCACCTCAGATCGCGGGATTGCTGTTATGGACAGTAGAGAACGCAATCTCTCGAACCAGAAGACGTTTTTGGTAACGGTGACCCGACTGCGCGATCATCTGACTTTGGTCTTGGACAATACGCAAAGAATGACTGCGGCTATTGCTGACAACAAGGGAGAGAAGGCCTCTGGGCTCGAAGTTACATCGCGCCTGCAAGCAGCTGCAGCGAAAGGTGGCGAGATAGAACGGAGTGAAGCGAGCGAGAAAAGCCCCGGCAAGGAACTGGAGCACATCAAGAGTAAAGCGCTTGATCTGGGGATCTAGTGACGGCTTTGCGCCCCAAAGTCGGACGCGAGAGATCGACTAGCACGGTTCCAGAAGCTGCCGTAAATCTGTTTTGCAGAGAGGCGCCCGCTCAATACGGTCATATGATTCTACTCGGGTCGTTCAATCTCATCCGACGGACGCCCTTTCGGCAGCGACCACACAGAGCCGGTCTTTTCGGTGAGCTTAGCAATAACTCTATCCAGACGGTCGGCCACTAGGCCGTCGAGAAAGTCTACAAGCTCTTGCCATTCGGGAGCGCCGCCTATCTGTATCCGGACTTCAGATCCGAGTTGAACCTCGAACCGTCCATCTTGGAAGTTGATCTCCATCGCTTCTTTGATCGTGTGATGTCCTGCGTTGTGGGCGAACCGTTTGTTCCTCAGGTCCAAAATCTCGTCGTGGTAACTGCGAAGGTGTTCAGGCAGTGCGCCTCTTGCAAAACCGCTACCTACGCCGCCTTGCTGCAATCTGGCATAGGTTACGACAAAGGCGGTAACTAGCATCTCATTCTCGAAGATCGCCTCCATCGTCGGTACAAATCGGTACTCAGTCAGCCGTTCCTTGATATGCTTCAGCGTGACGAGATTTACGGACGCGATCGTTAGCCGGGAAAGCTGTGACAACTCACTATCGACCGACTTTAGAATGGCGCGACCATCGTCAGCCATTGTCTGAAGCTGCTCGCGCCACTCGCGAGGAAGATAGGAGATCGCTTCTTCAGGGATGGCATAATACTCGTCTCGGCCTGCTTCATCTTCAGTCATTTCTTGCTCTAATCTTCCTAGTTCTGAGCTTCTTAAGGCTGATCGACTTGAAACAATTGCACTGTCGAGGATGGCTCTTTGGGGAACAAGTCGAGATAACCCGTTGCGTATTCTTGAAAGTCTTGATTGAACTTAATTATGGACTCTGCCGCATCTACAAAACCTCCAGCTGATAGCGAAAGCACGGACTTTGATCCGGGTTTTCAAGAGCGACTGCTAAAGGCTGTTCGAGGCGGGGCAAAAATCACAGACGCTCACCTGCAGGTCTTCGATGCGGATTTTCTAATCAACGGGACCAAAACAAAGGTCCACTGCTATGCTCCGTCTCTGGATGCGCATGGACGAATGAAGCCAAAACCATTGGCTCGGTTTCTGATGGACCGTGTCATTGACTATGCGATCCCCAGAAAGCGGATCGAAGCTGCACAGAAGGAAATGAACGAGACCGGCTCAACTGCTGCTGTCGTCAAGCTGCAGACGGAGGCACGCAACGCCTTCACCGAGCTCGAAAAAACTGGCGAAGGAGGTGAGTTCCTTCTCTTTGCTCTCGCTGAAGCCGTTTTCGGACTCTCTCAGATACTTTGCAAGATGAGCCTGAAGACTTCGACTTCAATGCACTATCACGGCGCGGACGGAGTCTATGCTTCCGCGGATGATGAGGGGTTTTTGAATGTCTATTGGGGAGAGTCTAAATTATACGACAATCCTACCTCTGCCATTACCGATTGTCTGAGTTCGCTCGGCCCATTCTTAACGGAAGAATTCGGCGACGATGCCAGCAACGCACGCGATATCTTTCTAATCAACGAATACGCTGATCTTACCGATCCAACCGCGGTCAGAGCGCTAAAACGTTTCTTCAATCCGGACCATTCGGACGCCAAAAAGTTACGACTTTGCGGCTTTGCATTGGTCGGTTTCGATTCTGACAAATTTCCGGCGGAGGGAAAGTCAGGGGTATGGGAAGAGATCGAAACCGCGCTTTTGAAGGAGGTCCCAAAGTGGCAGAATCACGTCGGTAAACGGATCGAAAAGGAAGGTCTGTCGAACTTTGATGTCCATTTCATCTGTGTACCGCTGCGGTCGGTTGAAGAGTTCCGCGAGACATTCCTGAAAATGCTGCGGGGCGAAAAATGAAAACGTCCGAGCTAAGCACATGGCTCTTGTCAAACGAGGGTATCGTTCACGAGATCGCTGCACTAAGGCGCTGGAGCGCTCGCCGTTGCTTTGGTCCCGATGTCATCGCCCCGCCTTTGGAATCAGACGCGCCAGGGGCGTACTCGCCAGCTTGGGCAAGATTGCTACTGGCCTCGAGCATCCTGGCTGAAAGCGATGCGCGGTCGGAGCAAGAGATTGCGCTTATGATTGCGCAGGCAGCCTTAGTATACGGGCCAACAGCTCTGATCCGCGATGCAGGGGCGGTCGTGCTATCGCAGCTGTCCAACCGACGCACCGTCGATTTGGCCGTTGATCGAAGTCTGATCCGCCAGGGCCTGCAATCTCGTCTGGGGGTAGCCGAACTCCTTCTGAGAACGAGGCGAGAGCTGGAGACGACCATAGCGGTCAATCATAAGACCGCGATCAATGGCAGTGAGTTTCAGTTCGATTTTTGGTCAAACCTCAACGATGCAGAATGGACATCGGCCACCGCGCCCACAGCTGCTGGCAAAACTTATCTTGTCCTCAACTGGTTTCTTCGTGAAGTTGAGGAGAAGAGATGCCGCTTGGGTGTCTTCCTCGCACCGACCCGGTCACTGGTCGGTGAAATCGAAAAGCAACTTCTGGAGCTGGCCCAAGGGTTTGCACTTCCTGACCTAAGGATAGCCTCCTTACCCATCAAACAGCTCGGCGACCGCACCGTCCCCACGATTTTGGTCTTCACGCAAGAGCGGCTGCACCTATTCTTGAATGCTTTCGACGAGCCCCCTGCAATCGACATCGAAATTGTCGATGAAGCACAGAAGCTGAATGATGGAAGTCGAGGGGTTATTCTGCAAGATGCGATCGAGCGGACAGTTCGGGCAAATGAAAGCTGCCGGTTTGTCTTTCTAACACCGCATGCCAAGAATCCAGATATTCTTCTCGATGACGCGCCAGAACTTGCATCCAAGTCAGTAGTGCCCGGAACGACCCCGACCGTCACCCAGAACCTTGTTCTGGCTAGGCAGGTCTATCGAAAACCCCAGGAATGGACGCTATCGCTCTTTGAAGATCGCGATAGTGACGAGCTGGTCGGCACGATCAGGCTACATGAACGACCGGCTAACAATGCGAAGCGTCTCTCATATGTGGCACTAGCATTGGGACGACATGAAAATGGCACCTTGGTCTATGCGAACGGTGCTGCCGATGCAGAGAAGGTTGCTCAACAAATCTATGACGGTCTCCTTGCAATGGATGAGCTACCTCACGATCCGATCGACGAGGACCTTCAGGACCTCTCAGACTTCTGCCAGAGCGCAATTCATAGCCGATATTTGCTGGTGAAACTGGTCAGGGGCGGTGTCGCTTTCCACTATGGGAACATGCCGACGATCCTGCGCAATGAGATTGAACGACTGTTCAGGATTGGTAAAATTCGTTTCTTGGTCTGCACCTCCACGTTGGTCGAGGGTGTTAATCTCGCTTGTCGGACAATCGTTATGCGGGGCCCCACCAAGGGCAAAGGCAAACACATGACGCCGCAGGATTTTTGGAATCTTGCCGGGCGCGCTGGCCGCTGGGGAGCCGATTTCCACGGCAACATAGTGTGCGTCGACCCGCACGTAGAGCAAGCTTGGCCACACGGTGTGCCGGAGAAGACTGCATACCCGATAGCCAGAGAAACAGACGTTGTGCTAAGCGAACCAGAAGACCTTGCTGCCTACATAACTGATCGCTCCAGATCGAAAGGAGCGCAGTTCGACGAGCGCCTCGAACCTGTTTCAGCCTATCTGATGGCGTGGTTTACCCGCAACAAGACCATTTCCAATGCACCCTCGGTCTTGCGCGCCGCAAATGACCAAATCGAATTGTTGGATTCAGCTCTCAGAAGTTCGTTGAACGAAATTGTCGTGCCTGAGGCCATAGTAAATGCCCATCCCGGGATCACCGCGCTTTCTATGCAAGCGCTTCTAAACACCTTCGAACGCCACGAAGGCCCGCTTGATTATCTGCTGCCCCCCTATCCAGGCGATGAGGACATCGTGGAAGGCCTCAAATCGGTGTTTGCCATAATCGACAGCACCTTGGCTCCTGTCTTCCAAGGCGAGGCGCTACAATGGGCGGCCGCATATACAACGCGTGATTGGATCAGGGGCAAGAAGCTCGGTATGATGATAAGCGGTGCAATCCAGCGGGAAAAAGAAAAAACCGAAGACGTCAACTACGCCAAGATCATTCGGAACACGATGCGCTTTGTCGAGGAGTTTGCGCGCTTTAAGGCTCCCAAATATCTGTCAGCTTATCTGGACCTTCTGCGGTTTCACTATGAAAAGCTCGGGCGTGTGTCGGACTTCCCGTCGGATCTGCCGTTTGACCTATACCTCGAGTTTGGTGTTAACACCTCCACCTTGCTCTCGTTTCTCGGCCTTGGCCTGTCCCGCACAAGCGCAATCGAGGTGAATGAGTTTTTATCAAGAGAGGACCTCGACGAAAAACAAGCTCTTGATTTCCTAGCGAGTGAAGAATGGGAAGCCTTCGACCTGCCCAAGCTTGTGAAGAGGGAGATTCGCGAAGTAGTCGATCGGCGTGGACGAGCTCGATTGCTGAGCGCATGAGCCGCAGCGTTCCTAAAGACACTACCGAAAGCGCCTAACTCAAAATTCACTGCTCAACAAAGAGCCGGACCGCCTACAGCTCATTTGGTGCGACGAAGAGCGACCGGCATCGACTAGGACGCTCGCATCGTCACACAATTCCTAGGTAGACTTTGGACGGTCTGCGGCTTTGTTTTGTGACCAGACCAGCTGCTCTTCTCGGCGGGACCAGTTCCCCAGAATACGCTCAGAAATCCCTTCGGGCGACATTACGTGGCCACTGTGCTGCTTGACTGTCACGTTTTGCCATTCAGCTAGATGTTTCGCCTCGAGCGCTTGTTTCGCATAAGCTTTCGCATCCTCATCATTGGTCACGCGCAAAGAGATTGTCGCGATGCGGCGGGCTTTGTCCTCCGAGAATGAGAACTCGTACTCATGTTCTGGTCCGAGCGTCGTGTCTGGCAGGTCGGATGCGATCAGCAGAGCCTCAGATTGCTCTCCTGTACAAGTAAGGCACATTCCATCTGAAATCACATTGCCTTTGCAACCCAACTCAACGCATGCCTCACGGTCAACAACGGTAGAAGTCTTGCAAACGATACAGGCTAATAGGGTTTCACCGGCCGCTTTAGATCGAAGTTGTGCGAGGTGCGGCCATGTATCCTGCCAGTCACGGTTTGATGCGTAGTGGCACCTTGGGCAAAGATAGGATCGGCGGCTTTTGTCGAAGCCAAGAAAGCGCTTGGCCTCCGCAGTTGACAGGAAACTGATAGCATCGTCGATCTCCTGCATAACAACGTTGAAGGTATATTCGTCATACCCTGTGGCTGCGTTTCGATCGCTATCATGCGCTCGAAGAAGTCGCGCAGGCCAAGAGAGATCATCAAATAGGGTCTCCGCTGCGGTCAAAATCGTCCGAATAATCGTAGCGGGATCGTAGGTTTTCGGCGCAATCGAATGTAAGATCTTGTTCCTGTCTCGGCGGACCTGATCCCAAAACTGCACGAACTCATCGCTCAATCGCGGTGAAATCAGACTGTTGTGCACTTTGATGAGATCAGCTGCATCGAGGGATCGAAATTCACCGAATGATGTGTCTTCGCTTGCCACGCGCCGCGGCCAATCTCTCGGGTCTCGGCTGATCAGAAGAAATGGCGAGACCCGAGCGATCCGGGCCTTAAGAGCCAGCTCCATTCCTTGTTGCACAAGGCCAAACGCGTTGGCCAATGCTGGTTGTGAGGAGTCCCAGAATGTCCTTGTTGTCTCCTCATCAAGTAAACCATAAGCCTCCTCAAGACCCCGAAAATCGTGTGTGGCCTCCATCGCGATACGCCAGCCCAAGAATAGTTGATTGGTGCCCGCTTGGTGGAAGTCTTCCGGTGTAGGAATATCGGTGATCATTGGGTGGCCACGGCAAATCAAGACTTTAATGGACGTAGGATATTGCCCTCCTAGCGCCGGCAAACTGGAACATGAACTCTTTGTGCTCGATAGTTTGAGCATTTTTGAAGGAAAATACGATCCTCTACGCATATTAGGCCGGGGCCGCATTTCTGGATTTGGCTCGCTCCAGCATTTGCTGTTTCGAATACCAAAACCCGCTTGCACCATCTAATGCAGCATGTCCGCTTTCTCCGCTTCAACCCGCACAAGCTGACGATCCGCTCCCAGCCCAAATGTCGCCTACGGCATGACCAGCTTTCCTACGAGCTCTCCGACCGCTGTCTCGAGCACGCACAATCCAAACAAGGCGATTGCTGAGGACGGAATGAGATGAGTGCGTCAGTTCAGGGATAGTAGGTCGGCTTCGCGATCGGAGGCCAATCGACCGCATTAAACCTAGCTAGAGCTTCCGTCCCAAATTCTGGCTCGACCGCCTTTGCCCAGCAAATCAGGCCGAACACGTGATGATAGATTCGCGAAACCGAAGTTTTTCTAGCTGAAGCATGTTTTGATGGTCCAAAGTCCGGGTGCGATAGGTAGTGAAGATGTTGCCTGATCTTGTCCTTGTATTCCCGTAGCAAGCGCGGCTTCTTTCCGTCGACAAGGATGCCCAAAACCACTTTGCGCGAACCTGGCCCGCGAATAGCGGTCTTGCGCAGATTGGGTCTGAATCCCTCATCATTTAAAGCCTTTAGGATCGCGCGTTTGACGCGATTGACCGCCTTCCTGTCGCGATCATTCTTGCACGAGAAAACTATGTCGTCGGCGTAACGCGTAAAGCGCATATCATTGTCGTTCGCCAGCTGCGCCAACGTCTCGTCTAAGCTCCTGACCGCCAGATTTGAAAGCATCGGGCTTGTTGGCGCGCCTTGCGGCAAAATCCCGACGTGGGGCGATTGATAGGCCTCGATCTCAGAGTCCTCGTACTTGAGATGCGCCTTGTCGGCAGGCAATCGCTCACACGCCATGGTGCAAAGCCTGCTCAACTCGAACGAAATTAAGCGGCTATATCCAAGCGAGCGAAATACCCGATACACTTGGTGCTCGGTGATCGCGTGGAAAAAGTCCTGTATATCGACCTTAATCAGCCATTTTGCCTCAGTGTGCTCCCGAGCGGCAAAGACAGGGTTCGAATCTGGATGATAAGCAAAGCTGCGCGAATGCGGGTTGGCGTGTCTCAAGATGTTGTTGGCGATCCAACTCTGGCAAGTCATCAGACGCCCAGATGGAATGCTGATCATTCTATGCGAAGAGCGCCCTGGTACACGCTTTTTGAGCAGTATGTGCTTATATTTGCCGCTTACCCGGGCGACGGCGAGCCTCAGATATCCATAGGTTAGGCCGGTTTCTGCGCTCAAGTGATTCAGCGTGAGAAGTGGAAACAGTTTCGGGTTTACAGCCTGTATGCGTTCAATCGCGGCAACTGCATTGTCGAGCACATCTGGATCAACCTCGTTTTCCAGACCTGCGGCTTTGTATTGCTGAGGACCCGTGGTGCGCATTTACTTCGGCCCACCAAGGGTGGGGGGTGTAGCGAGGAATGGCCAAGACGCCGCCTGGCTTTGCTTGCTACACCGCGCAGCGCGAAGACCCAGCTCCGCTTTACGAATACCGGAAATCCAGCATTCCAGGTCACGAATGACCAGGCACTGACTGCTCAGTGCATTCCTAAACGGCCTCACGGTGCCCTCAGCTGTGTTGGAAAATAGATACCACCACCGGAAATTGCAATTTTTGCCTCCTCCTCCTCGAAGAATCGCGGTTTGCGGAGTTCGCGCCAACCAAGTCTCGTGAGGGTATTTCTCGGCGTCACCCATCCCGCCCGCTTCGTAATCTCAAGAACCTCCTCAATGCGATCATTGGGCAAATGGGTTCGCGCCGACAAACTCTTCGATGTCCGGACCCCATGCCGGACGGCATCCATTACGAGCATCGTGTGTGTCCAGATCTCGCCTTCTGGATCAGCCAATACTCGCCGTGCCTCGCGAATGCCGAGCACCTTTTCCGAATTGCGGGCGAGCGCCGCAGAGCTGTTTGCAACGCTATCAATTCCTGCTGCACTCGTGCTCCGGCTTGGAAACAACGGCGTCCAGCCCCCAGCTTCGCTATGCAGGATTGGAGGGGCATTATTTGGAATGCCGTGCGAAAAGGCGATCAAAGAACCTGTGTTGTTAAAACCGAACGGGAAACGAGGCTGTTTCTTCCAATAATTCTGGCACAAGAGCTTCACCGCTCCTAGCTCACTGCCACTGAACGCTTCATCAATCACTGGGCAGGCTATGTGTGACCTGACTTTGGGACGCAGGCTGTGTTTCTGAACCACATACAAGCCCCACTCTGTTCCGGAATAGCAAACCACCTCAAAGGACAGCAGGCCATAGGATTTCCAGCTCTGAAGCGAGGCAACGAGCGCAAACGCATCAAGCATTTCACTTATTCTACGACCAGAGCCAATGAAATCGGTCACGATCACAATTGTTCGAATCTTGTTGGACCTGAGAGCATCTGGGCCAGGGTGAGACAGCGCTTGGTGTGCAGAATCCTTGCTGTACTTTGAAATCAGAGTAGCAACCGGCCCTTCACTTCCTACATCCTGTCTGTTTGGGTCTACACTGACAGGTGCTATTCCCGGGCCAGTCGCCCTACCTTCATTCGAATTCGGAAAGAAAGGCAGAACTTCATATCCTGCCTTGTCCATCTCTCGCTCTGCATAGAGTGCCAAACTCGGCTCTTTGCCCGGCTTCTCTCGTTCGATCTGATTGAGTTGGCCGGTGACACCTGACACGAGTTCGCTGGCGCTCACGAGCATGAGCCGGTCGATCAGCAAAGTAGCGGCCGCGCGTTCCCCCTCTTGGAAGTTTAGCAGCCAGTCTTGGGCGTATTGAGTCTCAGAAAGATTCACTCAGTAAACTTCCGTCTCTGCTGCTGTCCCTCTCGCGCCTGCTTAACGAGAATCGCAAGTTGCACTTCGCAAATGAACAGATTATCCGCACACCCGCCCGGCAAGTTTGGCGCAAGGCGCGAACTTCCGCAATTGGGGAGTGGGCGGAACGTCTGCTTTTCAGTACTAATCAATCAAATGCGGACAGTCAGCAACCAGTCTAGTAGCTGACTTGTTATCAGCTTCGTGTCGCCCTTTGCTTTGAGCAATTATGGGATTGGTGAGTGCACCAAATCCTGTCCGAAACTTGTATACATTTTTCGGACGCGCCATATCGACAATGTCCGAAATTATGCTACATATTTCGGACATGAATGCTGGTGTATCATCTTTGAAAGCGCAGATTCTCGAGCGCATCGCAACTCAGCCGGGGAACGCAGTCTGGACGCCATCTGACTTCCTCGAACTTGCTAACCGTGATGCAATCGACAAAAGCCTTCAGCGGCTGGTGAACGCAGGAGAGCTGCGCAGGATCGACCGGGGATTATACGATCGGCCGAAAATCAACAGTCTTACCAAAGAAAAAAGTGCGCCCGATCCTCGACAAGTTGTCGAGGCGGTGGCGCGTCGAGACCAAATACGCGTGCTCGTCGATGGAATGACAGCAGCCAACGATATTGGTCTAACCAATGCTGTGCCGGCGAAAATTGTCGTACATAGCGAGGCTAGACCCAAGACGATCAAGCTTGGTAACCTCACCATCGTCTTCAAGCAGACCGCCGCCAGCAAACTCTATTGGGCTGGCCGCCCAGCGATGCGGATTGTCCAAGCCTTGCACTGGCTTCGCGACACGATGCTGGGTGATGATGTAGAAGATTGGCGCGAGCGACTGACCAGTCTCCTCACCGATCCCGTTCATGGGAAAAAACTGCGAGCCGACCTAGCAGATGGTTTCGCTACATTACCCGCCTGGATGCAGGACTTTTTACGTCCATTGCTGCACGATCAGGCACCATTATCGTGAACTCTGCTTTCGATGAAATTCTGCGTACCGATGCAGAAACGCGCAACGGGCTATACGCAACAACGGCCCAAAGGCTCGGTACAACGCCGCAGAACGTCGAGAAAGACCTCTGGGTTTGCTGGGCGCTTGACGCACTATTCAACGGACTTGGCGAAGGGCCTCGGCTACTATTCAAAGGCGGCACTTCTCTGTCCAAGGCATTCGGTCTGATCGAGCGCTTTTCTGAAGACATCGATGTGACTGTCTTCCGCGATGATTTGGGCCATCCAGCGTCAGTTGAAGAACTCGAAGCGTTGAGTGGTAAGAAACGCCAAGCCGCGCTCGACCAAATGCGTGAGGCCTGCGAAGCCTATATCAACGGGCCATTATTGGAACGCCTTGAGGCACTCTGCGCCGAAACCGTTACTAGAACAGGGATCGAGAAAGCTGCGCTACGGGTGGAACCTGATACTCGCGATCGACAAACCCTCTTGTTGATCTATCCCAGCGCGACGCCCACCGATGACTACATCGCGAAGTCGGTGAAGATCGAATCAGGCGCAAAGTCAGCCCTCGATCCCAATTCGCTACAAACCCTCACACCTTATGTGGATGCCGATGTTCCGGACATCGATCTCTCCGTACCGAACGTGACCGTAGTCGATGCTGGGCGTACGTTCTGGGACAAGGTGGTCATCCTTCACGGTCTGCGGCGCTGGTATGAGAACCGGGGGCAATTGCGGGGCAATGGGCAACGTGTCTCACGCCACTATTACGATGTGTTTCGTTTGCTCCAGTCCGACGCAGGCCTGGCAGCGCTGAAAGACCCGGCTCTCGGTGAAGACTGTGTCGCTCACGCCCGCATGTTTTTCAATCGACCGCCATTCGATCTAGCCTCGGCCCGCCCGCCAACCTTCGCGTTGTGTCCCGAGGAAGGAATGATTGATGATCTGCGGCAGGATTATCAGGCAATGAGTGTCATGATTTTCGGTGATGCGCCTGCATTCGACGACGTTATTGAAGCCGTCGCCGACTTGCAAAACCGTTTGAACGGGCGAACATGACAGGCTTCTTTGACCGCCTGTTCGGAAAACGCACGCCTGAGCGCAAAGGGCGAAGCAAGCGCTCAAGTACAAGGCTCGATATCGACGAATATAGCCACGGTCTCGTAATGATCGCGCAACTCGACTTCATAGGCCACCACGCCAAGTCGCCCAACGGTAGTTATCGGCTGATCTGGGCGGACAGAGCACCTGACGGCTCGCGAGGCGGGAACCGAGAAAGCGGGCACGGTTCGTGGTCACTGCTTCTTCACGATCAGATCGTCACATCTGGCAAACTTGAGCGACCACAAGAGGGAAAAGTCGCCGATAATGGCGTTTTCATTCTCCATGATTGGATGTTTGGAAACGGATTACAGAGCCGTTTCATCGCCTATGACCGCGATGGGCAGCAACTCATTAACCAGCAGTTTGCAGCCAACCTTATGAGCAATAACCTCTGCCCTGATGGGCGTTATGCGATCTGCCAGACGGCCAATGCACCTGGGAGTGATGACAGCTATCGGTACATGCTGTTCGACCTTGAAGCCCGGCGTGAAATCGCAAGATGGGAAGTCGAGACTGGTTGGGCTGAGGGCTATGATTGGGATACTGGCGCCGAAGAAGTAATCATTTGCCTGAAAGATGGAGAGCGGGTCGCTTACGATTTTACTGGTTCTATGATCGACCGTGACGGTTGGCAGAGAGCTCGGATCGCAGCCGGCGATCTGGGCGTGATCAAAGACCTGCTGGCATCGCAAGAACCCCTTTCAGAGGGAATGCGAGCGAAAATCAAAGCTGGACTCGAACGTGCAGCGCGCGAAGGTGAGCTATGGGGTCAGGCTCGTGCGTACCGCCTTTTGGGTGAAATGTATGAAGCTGAGGGTAAGCGTGAAAAGGCGATCACGGCCTATGATGAGGCGCTAACACTAGACCCTAAGGTCGGTGTCGCAAGACGCGCTGACAAGCTTCGAAAACAAATGGGTCAGGGCGAGGCGAAACCTACGCGCAGAAAACAAAGCCGTTTCGAAAAACAAGCGCAGAGGCTTGGTGTCGAGCATGATGTAATCGTGCTTGAGAAGGGTGATGGGAAGAACTGGAGGCTACAGGCAACCCATCAATGGTCCTCGGTCGAGCTTGCCGCCCTAGAATACTATCGCAAGCTGGGCTGGAGCGGAGCTGCCTCCGAAGGTGGCTTGATGTTGACTTTGCTCAAGGCGGCATCCTTTCGCAGGCTCGATCCGCGTAACGCGGACACATTCATTGAGGCGTTATATGCGCAGAATGTTGCGTTCGATGAGGACCGTTTCAAAAAGGGGGATTTGATCTCTGCGGCGTCAAAAGCCACGCGTTCTCAGATAGAAACCAACTGGAAGATCATCTCTGCAAGTGCTGGGAAAACCCCGGCATTTTACCCTAGTGTCTATGCGGAGCACGTGTTCGGTCTTTTCGAAGCGATTGGGACTGAACGTCTTGCGAGGATTGCTGAGATCTTTGCAACTGCGCCTTACGATCTCAGGTCCGGCTGGCCTGATCTAACTTTATGGCAAGATAACTTGGTCCGTTTTGTCGAAGTAAAAGCGCCTTCGGATAGCTTTCAAGCTAGTCAGGCTCGACTGATCTCCAAGCTGCTGCTGCCACTTGGATTTGACGTTGCATTGACGGAAGTTCGGCCAAGTTCATAACTTCGCTGATGCCCCTCGAGGGTCGATCGGAACCGTCCTATCGATGGCGAGCAGGATCATAGAGCCCTTCCAAACCATATGACCCGGCCGATGACCTCAACACCTTCACGATCCACGTCATTCCATGAAGGATAGGCGGGGTTGTCACTGGAAATTGTGATCTGTTTGGCGCCGGGCTTAATCGCAATGCGCTTTACAACAAGCGTATCGTCGGAGCGCAGCACATAGATCCCATCCCGCAGCCTTGAACCATGGTCGGATGCATCAACAAGAACCTCATCGCCATCGCTAAGAGTGGGCTCCATCGAGTCCCCCAGAACACTGACGATTGAGAGGCTTGCGCCCTTAGCGCCGGTCAATCTCCTCAGCCATTTCTCGTCAAAGCCAAAGCGCGTGTAGCTGGTCTCGTTAGACGCAATAGCGCCGAAGCCGGCCGAGGCATCCACGTCCAGAACGGGAACTTCGATCATTCCATCCATTGGTGTTTGAGCAGGACCACCGAGCCTTTGTTCATCGACCCCAAAGAAGCTTGCAAGTGTCTTGCGATCCTCGGGGTCAAGGATACGAGGCGATCCGCGCTTTATGAATTGCTGGATATAGCTTGGATTACGTCCAAGCAGCCTCGAAACCGCCGCGTAGCCGTATCCGCCCTGGGTGATCAGCCTCTCAAGTTCCTCTCTTACATGTTCCATTTGTGTGGTCCTTCAGGATTGATCGTAGGATTTCTTCCTAGACTCGCGGAAATCATCCTAGTAAGAACATAACAAGAACACAAGGGATTTGCGAGTCGGAGTGAGAAAGGTATGACGCTGCTGGAACGGATCGAAAGGCATCTGAAAGACAACCATATTTCGGCAACGCGCTTTGGAAGGCGCGCCGTCGGCGATCCCCGATTTGTGCTCGATTTGAGGATGGGGCGCAGACCACGCCGAAGAACCATTGAGCGACTCAATGCCTATCTGAATACGCCTGAGAGCAGGCGTCCTTCGATCTCTCCGCAACATTGCGCCAAAGGCCGGAATGGTTTGACCAACAGACCCTAAGTCCAGTTGATTATCGACCAGATTTTGAGCTTCGCACAACTTGGCTTACACTTTCGTCTCGAGAGCAGAGGGGGCTTTGGTTTCTGGCGAAAGGACGCTGACTTATGAGCAATTCCGACAAAACTCCGCCGGAGAGTAAAGGCGATTGGGAAGGCTTTCGCGAAATCGACCGCGCCATCGCAGAGAACAGAAGAGCAAAGTATCGCTGGCAGAAAGCTTGGGCCGACCCGTGGGAACGGAGAGCCCTAATTTTTGCTGCTTTGGTGGCGACAGCATTCATAATTTACGTCGCCATTTACGATGGCTTGATCTGACCTACCATTCCTTCACACCATCAGCGGCCTCAGCAGACGCGCCTCGAGCGTCTCGTGTAGTCCGATCAAGCTTTCCCCTTCTTTGTCCGATCGTTTGTGAGCCCTCGCTTTGCCTCTGACTAACGTCGTCTGCGATCTCTTCTCTGCCATTTGACGGATCTCCCAATGAGCTTGGCACGCTGCCAAGACGAACAGAACCTCGAACACCGCCTGCGCTTCCAACATTGGGCCGCGCCACCGGCGCTCCATCAGGTAGGACAAGTTCGCTCGCGATCTCGTCATTGAGGCCATCAGCGTAGCTTTCAACAAAGCGGGATTGCAGTTGTTGCCCTTGCGCGCTCATTTGGAAATCGATGTCATCAAAGCGAGCTTGGCCGTAATAATCGCGATTGGCTTCAATCTCAGCCATGCCCCACTCGCGGTAGGCCTGGCTTAGATTCAAGGTTCCAGCTGCATTGGCACTTTCATACCAGCTAGCCTGGCTCTCCAACCGATTGGCTATCTCTTCAGCGCGCCGTGCTTCAAGCGTGTAGCTTTGCGCTTCTGTCAGCGAGGTTGTGACGCCCGCGGAACTGCTTGAGACAAGCGCTTCTGAGCTTGAGCTGGTCTCGCGCAAGAAGCCTTCTCTCGAGTTTGACCAGTTCTGACTTTCTGAAACTTGGCTCAATGCGCTTTCGATGCGTGAGCGATCTTCTGAGGCGATACCTATATCGCTGTCTGTCCAGCTTTGATTGCGTCCCCCTTTCACTAATCCGCTGCCGCTAAAGATATCACCTTCTGCCTTCGCTCCGACCCCCGCGTCGCCATTCAGGAACCATGAGACCGTTATGTCGTCCGAAGCCCGGCGTGATAGGCCAAATTGCTGTTGGAGTGTGTTCGATGCATTATCGAGTTCACTGAAGGTTCTGCCAATGCTGTCATTGGTTGATGTTCCGCTGACCGTCTCATTCGAGCGAGAACGGGTGTACGCATCGCGCAGCTCGCTGAATCGCGTCACCGCTGAGCTTGTCGATTGCTGAGCGAGATTGGAGAAGGTCTCGCTCTGACTGCGACTCTCGCTAGCCATGGTCGAAAGTCGGCTGGAGAAATCCTGTCCAAGCGTCGGGGTAAAGGGATAGCTCGAAGTGGGCACGTTGGCGAACTCCGCTTGCGGGAAGCTAGTTGTCTGGGTGCCGTTCTCGCCGATGCCCCGCGTTTGGGCGGCTCCATAAGCGATGTTTGGCGCGAGGCTGCCTTGCGCAAATTGGCGGGAGAAGACGCTCGAATTGTCGAGATTGGTATTTCCGAGCGAGAGATTGCCCGTGCTCGCTTCGCGCGCTGCCTCTTCGGCCGCGTTCTGGCTGGGATTGAGATAGCTTGTGGCTTGGCCCGAAATGGCCATTGCGCCGCGCGCAACCCCGCCTGCGAGGAAGGGAATGGAAGCGACAAGATATCCAGCGAGAATACCAATATCGTTGTTGACGTCGGTCATGCCGGAAAAGGTTGCAAGACTGAGACCGCTCGAGCCGCTTGCGGCTGCAACATCGCCTGCGCCTTTCAGCATCAAGATCATGTGGAGGATGACGAAGAGCGGTCCCCAGGCAGCGAGGTAGAAAAAGCCGGTCACGTAGCCTCTCAACGCAATCGGCCCGGTCCTTGGCATTAGGAAAAGCGGGAAGAGAACTGGAAACAGCGCGTAGAAGACCACCGTCAGCACAACGTTGAGGATGGGCACCCATTTCATCGCATTATGGGCGATTGAGGAATAGGTGCGTTCGGTCTGGATATCGGCTCGAGTCTGGGCAAACACGTCAACACTTGAAGCGCCGCTTGATCCGGCAAAGCCATGCATGGCCTGATTCATCGCGTTGATCGTCAGCACCTGGCGAAAGATGCTGCTCGCATCCTTCGAAATGCCTGTCAGATATTGGTAAGCAACGGGCAAGTCCGCGATGAGCTTGGCTTTAGCGAGCGCTTCGGTTTGCCTCGGATAGAGCTGGCGGCCGGCCACAAGCGTCATCTCATCGATCATGCTCGCCCATTGGCCAGATAGGCTTGTGTAGGCCTCACGGCAGGTGACGATATTGGCTGTGACGCTGTCATCGCCTTGGCGGGTCAGGAACTTCTGCGCACGCGCCGGGCTGCCCGGCGCTATCGTTGCCCAGATGTCATCGCTTTCTGAGAGCTCTTTCATCGAATAGCGGCCAAGCAGCAGATCATAGAACACGCACTGGCGCACATGCTCATCGAAGTTTGCGGCAAATTCAGGATCAGCGATGCGCAAGCTCCGCGTGGCCTCGAGGAGGCGCGCGCCGTAAATCATACCATTCTTGGAATAGTTGAGATCATCGGGCAGCCCGAACACGGTCTCAGCCGAACGCGTTAGATAATCGCCAATCTGGCTGGTGAAGCTCGCCATAAGTGCAAGGCCGAGCGGAACATTGGCGACAGTCGCAGGAGCCAGGCTGGGATTGACGCGGTCTGTCACTTGCACATCCATGCGCGGCACCATTAGGCACATATAGATGAGTGTCGCTCCCAAGAACCAGTTGAGCCAAGCGCGCCAATTCTGATTGAATGCAACGACTATAACCGCCAGCGTCATAGCCATAACGAGCGCCACCTGAATCAGGCTCTTATAGCCTCCGGCACCCGTCCAAGCGGCTACGGCGTTCAGGACATTGACGATGTATTCGCCGCCGCCCGTGGTGAAGATCTCAACCATTGTCTTTGCCTCAGGGCACTATCGAGCGCGATTGCAGGCCGCGCGACCAGTCGAGCGCAGCCGACATGGACGGTGACATCGACGCGGCGAGTGCGTTTTCGATCATCGCTGTCTTCTCGATGATCTGCATGATCGCAGAGACTTTGGCTTGGCCTGTCGCTTGCCGCTGGATGAGACTGCTACGCACTTCGGTCACTTGTCCTCGCCAGATCGCCAACTTGGCTTCGTCCGCAGCAATAAAGCTCGCCATCGAACGGCCAGCTTCCGAGACGATCCGGTCAAGGATTGCATAGAGTAGATCGACGCTTGCAATCTCAGCCAGCGTGTCGCGGTCATCGGTCGGCATGCCGCGCCCATAGGCGGCTTGGACAGTTAGTATCTTGTAGAGCGGGATCGAGGCGACCTGAAGCAGCTCCTTTTCGGCATTCCCGATGGCCGTGTCTGTCCGGATCGCATCGACCATATTGCCAATGAGCTGCGCCACGCGTGGTCGGATCGCCTTGGCGTTTGACAGGCTCATCTGCTGGAAGGTGGGATTGAGGCAGAGATCGGTTTCATCGCAGCGGAACACGCGCACGCTTTGGCCTTGGGTTCCATCAAGCAGCGCGCTCACCAGCGTCGAAGACGCATCGCCAGCGAAGGGCACAAACTTGCCCGGCTCGTCATCCTTGGGCGGGACGTAGATCACCGTGCCGATCAGCGTCATAGCGTATTCGGCGAGTTCGCGGTCGAAAGTGCCGCTGGGGTTGAAGAAGGCGCTCTCTTTAAGGACGTGCCAAGTGTAGTTGCGCGCTACGCCGGGATTGACGTCTGCATAGTCACTACCGGCGCTTTCATTGGTTGAAGCGCGCTGGCCTCGCGTGCCGCAGCCATGCTTGGCAGCGGCATAGTCGGTGAAGATGCCTTCAGAATTCCCGATCGCTTCGCAGATCGCTTTGTCGGCCAAATCGCCTTTGGGCCAGAGCCCTCCCACCAGCCCCTGCGCCATCTCACAGGAGTTGATCGAGAGATTGTTCATGAGCTGAGCCTTTTGGCTAAACTCCTGCATGATCTTATTACATTCAGGGCAGACGGTATCGATCGCCAAGCTGAAGGCGAAACCGACTGCATTGTTGGCCACTGCCTTCATCAGCGCGACCATCTCGCTTGCATTGATAAAGGAAAAGGAGCCCGCAAAGATATCGATCCCGCCGCACCCCGCACGCGCTCTTGGCAATTGCAGATTGGCGATATTGGTCGTCTTTTGCGGAAATCGCGTCCAAACATTGCCCAGACTATAGTAGCCTGCGGACTGGCCTTCGAAGGCGGTCGGACCAGTGACGTTCGCCGCCGCGCCCATATCATCCATGAAACGGTCCATGCTGTCGCCGACATTTGCGGCAACAGGCGCTGCGACCATGCTGGTCGCGGCAATGGTGAGCGCTGCATTGCGGATGCTAGTAATCATGTCCGGCTTCCTTTGAAGTGAGGAGATAGATGCGGTCTTGCAGCTCATCAGCGGACAGCACACCGTATCCGATCGGGATCGGCCGTTTGGCCTCGCTGTCCCACAGGACCAAAGCGGGCGTTGCTTTGGTCTCAAGGCCCATCCGCTCTCTTTGATTGGTCTCGACCCTGTAGTCGGGGAAATGCCTTGACGGCCCGCCATCGGTTGAGATCGCGCGTACGGTGATCCCCCAGCGGCTGGCTACGCCTTTTACGATCGGGCTCATCACTTCGCAGGGGCCACAAGTGGCGCTAAAGAAATAGAATAGGCCATAACGCTCCGAGAGCCTGCCCATCACATTGTCGCGCTCGGCCGCGCGCACATCCTGCCACTGCTTTTTGGCGACTGCTCCAACGGGGCGCTGCAACGTGTAGTCAAGGTCTGGATCCTGCCAGATGGCCCGCTGCCAGACGTCGGAGAAGAGCGAAGCACGATCGAGCTGCGCGCGCTGGAAGCGGATGTACGCTGCGACATTGTCTCTCGTCGGATAGAGGATCGCGCGCGCTTTCAACTCGCGCAGCTCGCTGGTAATTGCTTCCAATTCTTGGGCGGCTGGTATCGCCTCCTGCTCCGGTACTACCTCTTGCTGTGGCTCGTTTTTGGGGATCGGCTTGGCGCAATAGAACCAATAGCCGAGCTTGCGCTCCTGGCAGTAGAGCGTGTCTGCTGCAGTGCTTCTCTCGGTGCTCTCAACTCGCTGTGCGCTTGATGGCGCTGCGCTCACGACTGCCGAGATGAGGATTAGCGCAAGCCGTGATGCTATGCTCATCATTGACCGCCCCTTGCGTAATAGTCGTCGATCTTTTGCTGGATGAGGATGCTCGTTTCGAGCTCATCGGGGAGGCGCGCCGCTTCGGTGAATTCGGCATAGACTTCGCTGAAATCCATGAGGCTCAAATCAAGCTGCGCAAACTCGTCGAGGGTAAATCCTTCGCACTGCTCGTGCTTGGGCTTGTCCCATGGTTTGGGGAGCTGTTTGCGACCCTGTTCCTGCAAGATGCGCGACAGTTTGCTCTCAAAGCAGCAATAGGCTTTCTTCTTGGTCAGGCAGACACCGAGGAATTTCTTCGAACAATAGGTCCCGACATAGGCACAAAGCCCCTGCGCATCGCGTTCATGGAGCAGCACTTCCTCGCGGTCGCAGCCAAGCGCGACCAGCAAGCTGATGCCGGGGATCAGCGGAAAGCCTTTGCCCTTGCAGCAATTGAGCACGCCAAAGACTTTGGACGAGCAGGTGTTTCGGGTCCCGCGGAATAGCGTCAGCGTATTGGGATCGAACTGCCCACGCGCCTCATCCATTGCATTGAGCGCGGTGACCGCATCTTTGAACTCATCATTGGGCGTGCGCTCAATGGTCTCGCAGCTTCCATCGATGCAATAGACATCGCCATCGCAGACGAATTGGGGTGAGTTCTCGGTTTCTGGAAGCGGGCATTCGTAGATGCGCTCCCAGGTCTCGCAGGGAACCTCCTCTGTGATGCATTCTTCGCGCACAAAGCGGCAGGTGCCGAGCGCTTCAATATCTGAGCAATCGCTTGCCGCTTCGCGCGATGTGCAAGTGTAGCTTCGCTCCCATTCCCAGCAGCTCTGCGTGACCGCCACTCCATCAACAATGCGGGTTTGTGGGCTTTCATCGGTGCAGATTTCCGCATCGAGTGTGCAATCTCCATCCTCCGCAAAAGGCTGGCACTGGGTTTCATCTGGAGCGGTGTCGACCGTGCTCTGGGTCGTGATCGCATAGGGCGAGTAGCGCGGGTCAGGCATATCGCAGGAAATCTCAGCGATGGGATCGCCCGGTTCAGAACAGTAACGGTTAAAGCCGTTATCCCACCACTGCAGACATGGGCCGGGCCGGTAACCGGTGATGCGGCACAAGCCGCTGTTAAATGTAGAGCACCATGGGAGACCTTGTTGGATGCCAGTATCGTTGCAGAGATAGTGCCATTGCTGGCGCTGGGTCACGCTGGCGACTAGCGGGACAGAGCATTGCCCCTGGGCTTGCTCGACCCGTGTGCCCGTGTTGCATGTTGCTGTGTAAGTGCCAGCGGACCCGGAGCCAGGCGGCAAGGGGACGCATTCACCTTGACTGCCGGAGATCGACATGCCGCTGGTGTAATCAAGCGGTGCCTTATTGATTGCCAGACTGCGGGCGATCACCGCTTCAATATCATCGCTTTCGAAGCGCGCGCGATTGGCCATGCTGTCGCGCACCAGGCGATGGCCTTGATGATTGCGCGACGCAGCTGTGGCCGCTCCCTCGATCTGGTCGGGATTGTCGGCGAGCCGCTCGAGATTTCGTACGGCCTCGCGGTCATAGTTGGGGAGCTCGGACGCGGTCGGCTGCGCTTTACTCGCTGCTTGCGCTTCACTGCGCAGGCTCTCGCCGAAGGCTTTGCCATCGCTTCTGGCTTCCTGCTGCTGAGCCGAGGCAGGCGCGGCGAGCAAAGACAGAGCGAAGAGTAGAGCTTTGATGGATGATTGGCGGATCACATGCGCTCTCCTTGCATGCGGCGGAGATGAAGGCGGGCGAGGCGGGCACTGGGACCGCTGCCACTGGCAAAGGTTTCGAGCACTTCTTCCACGCTGATATTGCCAGCGACGCGGTCATGGGGTGGCACGGCATCGGTGCAGTCGAATCCATCGCAGGGTGCAAAGTCGCTTGCGACCATGACGAAGCTCGGTGCAGCTTCGATCTGAAAAGCGCGAAAGAGACGCGGATCAATGCCGAGCGCGCCGGCTTCGTGACCATCGCTCCAGATCGCCGCGAGGCGCCGCTTAAAGGCTTTGCTGTCGCCTTGAGGGAAACCTCGAAGGACAGTGATACCGCCCGCTTGGGTCATGTCGCGCACCAGCGCTTTCAGCGAAGCTTCAGGCATGCCGAGCGAAGCGAAGGCGATGAATTTGGGTGTCTCAATGAGGCTCGCGGCTTCTGCATCGGCTTGCGCGCGGATCATCCCATCAAGATCAAAAGGGCCTTCATCCACCGCCGCCTGCGCAGTTGCGGCGTAGCCAGCGCGATTGTCATTTGCCTCTTGCTGTATCTGTTTGGCATCTTGCGCCAAAGCATCGGCTTTCGTGCGCACTGCGGTGGCGAGCGCTTCGGCGTCTTTCATGTGTTCGCTCGCACGAGCCCGGATTTCGGCAAGATCGAGCTCGGGTGAAGCATCCTGTGCCGAAGCCACAGCCACAGTTGCAGCGATCGCAATGCTGGTGATGGCGAAGAGCGAAAAGGCGTGTCTCATAGCGCGCAGCAATTCCTTTTGCGCCAGACGAGATATCCCATGTCTTCGCCAATGGCGGGGATCATCCGTCCGGGGGATTGAAAGGTGGTCGATGCCCCGATGGGCGGGCAGGCGTAGCGGCCTTTGGTCGCCGGATTGGGGTTGGTGGCTTGAAAGCGATATTGCTGTTTTCTCATCACCGGCATGAGGTATTTGCCGCAGAGTCCTTTCGAGCCCATCGTGCCCCATGAAACGAGCTGGCGGTGCAGCTTGTAAGCAAAGCGTGAAAGCACGAGCCGCGAGGCTTGCACATGGCCGATCGAGGCAGAGACATTGCCATTCATCGGATACATTGAGCCCTGGCAGCCCGCGCACCAGAACATTTCATCAAGCGGAAGATTGGCGGTCGAAGCCGCGCAGTCGGCAGCGCAGGCGGCCAGTGCGAGCGGATTGGCGAAAAGCACCGCTTCGGGATTGATGATCGCGGTGAGCTCGCTGTCCTGCCACAGCGGATCGATCTCGGAGATGTAGAGAATGTCGATCGAGCCGGGTTCTAAGCACAGGAAATCAGCGACGATCTCCATCCAGTAGATGAGCGGATAAGCATACCAGTGGACGTGCCAGCTCGAATAATACTGGCTTGCTCCGCCAATCGCAGACGGTCCGGAGATCGAGCGGAACCCGATATCGAAGCCGGGATCGAGCTTCATCCCGCCCAGATTGACGAAGCACCATGGCTTCATGCTGACATCGGCAAGCCGGACAGGCTCCCAGAACCCCATCGCGATGCCAGGCCGGATACCGCACAGGCAAAGTGGAAAATCAGGGTTATCAGGATCGGGGCGACTTGAGGGCCAGATTTCAAGCCCGCCGACCGATATCGGGAACAGGCACGACCAGCAGATGTCGGTGATCGGATTGACGAACTGCCCGGTGCATTTGCCTGGCCCGGAATCAGCGGAAGCGGGCGAAGCGAAGGCCAACGACAACGAGGCGATCACGAGAGCTAGGAAAGCGCGGAAACCGCTCATGGCCGCACCTTCCGCACTGGCAAAGCGATCTCGCTTACCTCAAGTATGCGCCCTTGCTGACGCACTCGTGCTGGCACGGCTTTGATGTTGAATTTGGCCGTGAGTTTGCCGCCTTGATCGAAATAGAAGCGGCGCTGACGGGTTTTCATGAGTTCGAGCGGTGCGCCTTTGACCAAGATCAGCTTTGCCTTTGAGTCTTGCTCAAGCGCCCATCGGATCTGCGCTGGATCATCGCCATCGAGGAACAGAAGGTCAGCGCGCAGCTTCACACTGTCGAGCGGATTGACCCGCGTTCCGGCAGCATGGATGAGCTCGCCTTTTGCCCCGCGAATATCGGCAGCCAGCGTGATGGTTGGATCGAAGATCCAATTGCGGCTTTCATGCGCGCGGATGAGACCGGGAACAGGATCAGGCCGACTAACCCGCGCAATCGTCCGCCGCTTCAATTCCTGATTGAGCCGCGCGGTCTCGCCCGACTTCTCCATTGCCACAAGGCGCGAGTGGATTTGTTCGAGCAGGTCGCGCTCGACAATCGGAAAGAGCGCGCCGCGCTGACCGTAGTCGCGCGCTTCTACCTGTGTCGGCAGGATGGCGAGTGAAAGTGCGATAGGGGGGAGTACAGCGCGCATCACAGGATAGCCCTCCCGCTGCCCATGATCTGCCTGGCGCAGACAAAGCCTATTTCCGCATAGCGGCTATCAAGACCGCGCGGATGACCGGTTCCGGCATAGAAACACCCTTCCGGGATCTCGCCTTGCGGCCCTTTGGCAAGCGAAATGCCCAGGCTGGTTTTCTTGAGCCGCGTCGCGATGGGCTTCCCATTGATGAAGACTTGGTCGCCTTCATGGCGAACCACATCGCCGGGCATGCCAAGCACGCGCTTGCCGAACATTTGTGGTTCTTTGCCAAAATGGGATTCGACGAGCTCGCTTTTTGGTGGCTCAAAGAATATCAGGCTGTCACGCGTTATCTGCGCGTCTTTATCGAGCCAGAACGCCCAATTGGGCAGGCTTGGGCTCGCATTGATGAGGAAGGCGTGGTTTTTGCTAAAGGCATCGAGTGGTGCCCAGGCGAGCGGCAAGAGGACGACCCCTAGGAGGAGCAATGGGCGCTTGAAGCGAATAGGCAGATTCATGGCTGCTCTCCTGCTTTGAGCTTTTCAGCGATGCGCGCTTCAAGCTCGGGCGTTGCATCTTCGGCTGCGCCTGCGAGCACAGCTTCGGCAACCAGAATGACGCGCCCGTCGCGTCCCATATCGTAAACCGCGCTTTCCGCTGCTTTGAGGTAGGCAAGGCTTGCCGCCTGGACCGCCGCAGGATCCGCATCAGCGCGCGCGGCTTCTTCGACAAATGTCCCGATCGTCTCGGCAAGCCGGACTGTGACGATGCGTTGGATGTGTGGTTCGTTTGTGATCTCTCGCGTGATCCATGCGCCCCAAAGAAAAGCGGCGATGGAAGCCGTCATGACAAAGAGCTTGAAAAGCAGCGCGCGCGTAGGGTTCGCTTCAGCCATGGGACACCTCGTCTTCATGGAGGCGGCGCTCAAGCCGACGCAGAAAACCCGGCATTCTAATAAGGGCAAGCGTCCCCGCGATTATAAGGAAGGCGATCTGCAAATCCGATGCAAAGAGCCGCCGGGCTATCGGCTCAGCGGTTCGGTAATGGTCAGCCAGATTCCCGAGCTGCGCAAACAGCGCGGTGAGATCCCAGCCTGCAAGAAGCAGAAAAACGAACAGCGGCAGGCCAAGCACCAGTAACAGAGTGCTGGCTGCGAAGATGACGCATTCGATCAGCACAAAGCAGCTGCCTTGGAAGAGCGCGAGCCAATTGAAGGAACGCCGCGTACGCTGTGCCCATTTCGTCAGAGGCAACGGTGTGCGATCGACAAGCGTGCTGGTCTCGAGCGTCATTGGCTGTCTCCTTCCAAACCTGCGACCAGCGCAACTGCGCGTTCCAGTGGCATGCCGCTTTCGACATGGCTCCGGATGGCAGCATAGGTGTCAGGATCTGAGGAGAAGATCGTCGCTGAGAGCGGGTCGAGCACCAGCCTTCCCACCGCTTCTGTCTCTGGGCCCTTCACATAGATCTCGCTATATTCGGTGCCCGAGCGCTTGAGGCTGCGGATCAGCGTCTCGGTCCGGTCGTCCATATCGAGCCGCGCTTCCTTCCGGAAATCGGCGATCGTCTCGGGCTTTTGCTGGAGCACCAGCATCCAGTCGCTGTTTTCAAGCGCGGCGCGCGCGCCATCCGATTTGTAATAGTCATTGAGAGATTGGGTGGCGGTCGCGAGAGCGCCGCCATATTTGCGCGCTGTTCGAGCGTAAGTCTCGACAAACTCGCCCATCGACCCGCCTTTGAGCATGGCCCAGGCCTCATCGATAAGGAGCAGCTTCTTGGTTGCCCTAGAGCTGCGTGTCATCGCCTGACCGGTCATGAACATGATGGCCGAGAGAACGACGCTCCTCAGTTCCTCGCGGCTCGCCAGATCGCTCATTTCAAAGACGGTGAAATCATCTTCGAGCGCAAAGCTGGCTTTGCCTGAGAAAAACCCGGCATAGCTCCCTCCCTGGCAAAAGGGCGCAATCGCTGTCGCAAGCTCTTTGCCAGCTTGGTTCTCGCTTGAATGAAGCGCGTGGGCGACATCATCCACCGCCCCGCCGCTCCCAAGTGCATCCCATACATGGGTCACAGCCTGATCGATCAGCCCACGTTCGGTGTCCGATGGCGCCGTGCTTGGCCGCGCCATCTGGCCAATGATCGCTTTGATCATGGCGAAGCAGTCGAGCCGGTAATCTTCGTCGATCTCGGCGCGCGCATCATCGACCATCGAAAACGGGTTGAGCGAAAAGCCAGAGGCGAGCGTAAACTCGACAAAGCGACCGCCTTGCAGCTTTACTGAATGCTCAAAGCTGCGACCGTCATCAATCACCACAACCTTCGCGCCGGCACCGCGCAAAGCGGTGCAAAGTTCTTGCAGCAGCACCGACTTGCCCGAACCGGATTTACCGCAGATCGCGATATTGTGATTGCCCGCATTGTTCTCGAAGGGCGACCAGAAAAAGGGTTGGCCGCGCCTTCCAAGCAGCAAGAGATGCGGGACTTCTCCGCCAAGATACTCGCCTTGCATCGGCGCGATATTGGCAGCCGTCGTCGAGAGCATCGTCCGAAAGCGTTTGAGACGCGCCATGTCTTGGACAAGGCCGTCCGCAAGGCTCAGCGGGAACGCAGCGACCAGTCCTTGCAATTGCAGGAAACGTTCGTCGGCCAAATCCCATCCCGCCGCCTTGTAAATCGCTTTGATGGTGCGCTCATGCGCATCGCCTTCACCAAGCGGCGAGATCGTGGTGACGCCGTAGAAGAGTTTGACCAGCTTCTTGCCCGCTTGAAGCTCGGCCTGAACGTGTTTCCATTCGGCCGATTGCTGGGAGAGATTGGGAAGAAAGCGCGCGCTTTTCGTTTCAGAAAGGCTGGTCGTACGCATGAATTTATAGCCTGCGCGAGCGCTAGCTGCTTCCTGATCGGGATAGTGCAGGCACAGCATGGTGGCTGCAGGGCAAGGGAAGCGCAGTTTGTCGGTGAACATATCACCGATGAGGCGCGCACATTCCCACGGCGCCCAGCGTTCAGGTGTCGAACGCACGCCATAATGGCGAACGTCAAAGCGGTCGGGATAGCATTCGCCCATTTGCGGCACGCCATCGCGGCTTCGCCCGGTTTCGCGAAAGCGCTCGGTGCGAAGGATCAACCGATCATCTTCGACTTCCAGTTCGATATCGCGTCGGATCGCTTGGGCATCGAGCGTGTCTTCGCGGTTCCAATGTGTAGTCTCAGGCTCGCGCGCCGTGGTGGGCGATGTGAGTTCATCGATCAGCGCCAAGAGCCCAGCGGGCTCAAGCGGGGTTGACGAAAGGCCCAGCGAATTGAGCATGCCCATCAGGCCCTTGAGGCATTCGCTAAGCTCTGCGTCGCTCACATTCCTTGGAACTGGCACGCCAAGCGAAATGATCAATCGTGTATGGCGGGCATGGAAAGGCGCGTGCTCGGAGCCAGATTGCCAGACAAGATCGTAAAGCCGGTCGGTGCGCGCTCTGGCTATCGCTTCATAGATGCCGCCTTGCTCGTAACGCGGAGCAAACCAGGGCGCGACAATCGAGCCGATGCGCGGGCTCGCGAAATTGAGCACTTGCAGGCATGCGCCCCGCGGCAGACTTTCAGAAAAGAACTGGCCCAGGATTTCGCCCGTGCGTTCGTCGGCACCGATCAGCGGGGTTACTTCAAGCGCAAAGCCTTTCGAGTGGGCGTTGCGATAAAGCCCAGCGCCTTCATCGAAGACGCGGTAGGGTAGCCAGTCCGACAGCATTTCAAGCGAAAAATGCGCCGCCGTTTGGTCGGCCTTTTTGGCATCGCCGAACAGGCCTGAAAGAAGCGCATCGCGCGCAGAGCTTAGTGAGAGGGTCATAGCGTCTCTCCATCATCTGGTGGCGATTGGGGCACCCGGCCTGGGGAGGGGGAAAGGCCGGGTGCCCCTGCGGACGGCGCTTTCGCGCCGGGCAGCTCCGGAGAAGTCTGGGAGGGGATAACCAGAACGTCCGGGAGCTGCTGCGGGGTAAAGCTGGAAGGTGGAGCAATGGGTTGCTCTTGCTGTGTGCCTTGGCTGGCACGACCGAGCGCGCGAAGAACGTGGCCCGTTGAAAGAGGTGCTCGCCACTCCGAATGCGGCGGCTCGGGCAAAGGCACATGGACAATGCGCGCTTCGTGCTCGCGTCCGCTGGCATCGCGCCGCGCAGCGACCACAATACGCAGCCTGCGGTCACTACTTGGCGGTGCCACCTGAGTGACAGGTTCTTGAGGCAGGCTCGCCTTGGTCGCGGCATCATCAATCGCCGATGTGGGCGCGCAGCTGCCACCCGGCGCGCGGCAAGCGAAATCACCGCTCACATTGCTGCCCAAAGTTGCGCAGCCACTGATTGTGACAGCGAGCCCAGCAAGGATCGCAAGCTTGTATGTGCGCGGGTTCATTGGCCTGCTCCGCCTTTGGCAAAACGGATCAGCGCTTGCGCATCGCGGTAGCCGTGAAGCACTGCACCATCTTTCGCGCGAACGATGACGGGCGTTCCGGAAAAGCCATTGGCTTTGGCAAAGGCCTCATTGGCATCTAGCGCCTCGCTTACATCGCAGCTCGGGGGTATTGGGTGTGTCTGCCCGGCATAAGCCTGATGCATCGCTTTGGCGGGATCATGCGCGCAGAGCACGCCTTCAGCCATCCGGCGGCTTGATGCGCCAAAGATCGAAATCGGGCGCTCTTCGATAGAGAGGCCAGTGTCTTTGAGCGCTTCGGTGAGCCGACGGCAATAGCCGCATTGAAAGTCTGAGAAGACGATCAGCTTTGCACCTTTGGGATTGCCCCAATGGATGTCGCCTTCTTTGGGAAGGCGAGAGATGTCGACTTTGGCTTTCGCAGCTTTGGCTGTGTGGCTTGAAGCCGCGCTTTCGGTGCTCCCAGCGGCGCGCGCGGCTCCTGCGGCCAGAAGATCGGGGTTGAGTTCGATCAGCCGCGTGGCTGTGACATCACGGCGTTTTTCCAGATCATAGAGCCGCCCCACAAAGAGATAGCGCGCCGCTTCGTCGATATAGAACAGCGTGTCGCCTGAGACCACTTCGCACCAGGGCGCAAAACTCTTGCAATCTAGCGCATCAATCGGCGTTTTTGGCAGCCGGAGCTTGAGCGCCTGGCTGACATCGCGCGCAATCGCGGCATGGGCCGGGATGGCGGTCACCATGGCGACACCGCTGGTAAGCACGGCAGCGGCGCTCGCCGCTGCAATCGAGAAATGAATAGCCCGTGTCATCAGACCGGGACGAAAATCGTGAAAGTTCATTGAGAGGGGCTCCTGACATGGACGCCGTCGAGAAAGACGATTTCGACTTCGATGCCGGTCGGCATCTCGACGACGGGTTGGTATTGTTCGGCGCGTTCGATGAGGTATTGGCTTACGGTGTCGGCGGCTTCGCCGGCGCCTTGGCCAAAACCGCCCGCAAGAATGTCGGTGGGTGAGAGCGCGTCGCGCTGGCCATCCTCGCCGACACGGCCGGAAAAAATGCCATTGGCGTTGGCGGAAAAGCCCCGGCCAAACCCGCCGACAATCCCAGCGAGCAGCGCTTGGCTTACAAGACTGCCTTCGCGGCTAACGACGCGGCCGCGAACGCCGGACTTGCCTGCAAAGGCGATGAAGCCTTTGACCTCGCTTACCGCATAACGACCGCCTGGCTGCGCGCAGGTCATGCGCGCTAATTTGACGTAGACTTTCTCAGCCGAGAGATCGCCGCGCGCCGCGCCATTGACGAGGCAACCGGTCAAATCTGTGGTCAGGAGGCGATTGCCTTTGAGGACAGAGCGCGCCGGGCCAGTGATGCGCAGCACCACAGGGAGCGGATCGCTTTGACTGGTCACGCCCGTAGACGCATCAACCCCGACAATGACCGTCGCAGGCGCGTAGCTGTTGGGCGGAAGGTAATCTCTGCTCGCTTGCAAGAGCAGCGGTGGTGATCCATCGCTTACACTGGTGGGCGCACCCTTGGAGTTCTCGCTTTTAAAGCTGAGCAGGCTTGCTTTTGGCTCGGTGAGCAGTGCTGGCTCCAATGCTGTTGGCTTGGAGCCAGGCTGAGGCTGAGCAATCGGCGCGGCAGGCGCCACAGGAGGATTGGCTCTCGCACTTTCGAGCTCCGAACGAAGGGCCGCATTTTCAGTTGAGATCGCATCGATTGCGGCCTGGCCATCGCTGAGCATGCGCGCGTTTTCGCCGCGCAGTGTATCGAGTTCCTGTTCGATCGAGCTTTTGGGAAGCTGGCTTTCTTGTAGGTCTTTGATCGCACGGCCCTGCGCATCGAGCCGATTGCCATAGGTCGCCACAAATTCCCGCTGAGAGAGATTGCGATTGACCAACCCGCCCGTATCGATGGTGGTCGCACCGCCATCCGCGCCATTTTCCGCTTCATCGCCGCTGAAAATGAACATCGACCCGCCGATGAGAGCTACTGAGCCGATCCCGGCGAGGAGCAGCTTTTGCCGTTTGGCGATTGCGCTGTTGAGACCCGCTCTTTTGCTGTCGGGTGCTTTGGCTTTGCTCTCAGCCATCACTTCAGCCCTCCCTTGGCAAAGACAAGGAAGGCTCGCGTCGTCTCGCCGGGTGCGAGTGTTTCGCTGGCATAGGCAAAGGCGAGCGCGCCTGCGGGCCCATCGCGCTCATTTGCAAGATCGATTGTCTCAGGTCCGAGATTGCGCAGGGTGAAGGCTTGGCCGGTGAGTTTCGCACCTTCATATTCTGCGACCTGTTGAACTTCGAGACCGCCTGTGCGGCGCGGGCGCGACAAAGCTGCGCGCGTCCGAAAACCGGGTAGCACCGCATCGCTCGCCATCGCTTCGATCAGACGGATCGCGGCTTCGTCTTCGGATGGTGCGGAGCTCAAGCCGTCGCCATCATCAGGTTTGGCTAGCGCTGGATTGGTTACGAAGAGCTGGCTCGCTTCATCGCCGTCGACCTTGCAGGTGAATTTGTAGACATGGCCCTTACTGCTGGTGGCAAAGAAGCTGACCCGTGCGCTCGCATATTGCTGCGGGACGGAGACATAGATGTCGCCGCGCACGGGCTCATGCGTCACCTCAAAATCATTATAGGGATAGCCGCTTGCCATCTTTGAGACATTGGCAAAGCCGTCTTTGATCAGCGCAATCCGGGTGAGCGCACCGCGCGCGAGGACGCAATCAATCGTTGCCCCATCAGCGGCTTCGACAAACTGATCTGCATGCGCAGGGGAAGCCTGGATGAGCGAGACTGAAGCGAGCAGCACACTTGTAAGGGCTGTCGGCAGGGATCGGGTGGAGAAGCTCATTGGCTTTCCTCCTCTTGGGCAGGAAGTTGGCGGAAACCGGTGAGCCCAAGGCTGAGGCCGCGACGCTGCCAGATGAACTCAAAGCTGCGGGTCTGGCTGGCGATGACTTGCGCGCCGACAAAGGTCTTGAGCGTTCCGCTTACAGTTGAAGTGAGTGTGTCCGGATCGACATGGATTTGCGCAATCACGAAGGCTTGGCTGATGTCCGAGCCGCGCTGCTCATCAACGATCTTGATCAGTTCAGCCTTGAGACTTCCGCGCGCTGCTGGATCAGCAAGCTTGAGGATGCTCTCCATCCAATAATCGAGGCTTTCGGGCGCGCGATTGAGCAACATCAGAGCGGTGTCACGGGAAACAAGCTCAAGATATGTCGCTTCGATCCCGCCACTGGAGAGCTCGACCCGTTCCGAAGTGATCGGCACGAGGACAATGGCTTCATCGCTTGTCGCTGCGGTCCCGACTGCAAGGATGGTGGTTAGACCCAGCATACCAGCGAGCGCGGCAAAGCGGTTGCGCTGTTTCAGATGGCGCTGCGCTTCTTCATAGGCGAATTCAGATTGCATGGGTATCCTCCCTCAGCCGGCAAGCAAGCGGCAATTGGAGGGCGGCGTGGCTTTCAATCCGAGGAAACTCCCCGGCAAATACCAATAGGCAGCGTGCACCAATTTTGAGCTTGCACCAGATCTTTTCGCTTTCCGAAGAGCGAACCAGGTCACGGCCGCGAGGCCAGTCCCAATGATGATGTGCTGCGCTAGAATGCCCCAAGCGAACGGGATCAGCAGCCCCGCAAACTCATCGATTGTCCAAAAACCAATCAGCTCCGGATCATCGAGCCGCTGAGGCACCAGGTATGTGTCGGCCATGCCGCCCTCCTTTCAGCGTAACCAGCGATCAGATGGTCGCGGTCACGACAGAGGTGACGATCGGCACACCGGTGCCAACGCCGATGCCGACGCCCACAGGCACAGCGACCTGACCAAGCGCGAAACGGCCTGAGGCCAGCGCGATGAGGCCACCGGCGAGGCTAAGGACAGTAATGATCTTACCGCCGGAGCCTTCAAGGAAGTCTGTGAACTTCTGTAGCGCGGGATCGAAGGTCGTATCAGCGCCGGCATAGGCGGCGCCGGCGCAGGCCAGGGCAACGGCTGCCGGGACGATATAATCGCGTGTCCGAATGTTGCTTTTGGCCTTTGGGGGGAGAGTAAGGGTCTTGGTCATCGAGGAACTCCATTGGGAACAAGAAGCAGCGATGTGTTCGCTGTATGTTCTTTCCTCGATTGAGTGGCAGGGTGTAGGAAAAGCGAAACTGAGAGTTTGTCGGCCGCGCCAAGCAAAAAGCGACATTGAAAGGCTGCAGGGCCGGAATGTGCGTCGACCGGGCGTCGTATGGAGCGGCCCGCGCCATCTGGTGCGCCAGGCATGCCGCATTGTGCGCGTAACCTGCCGGAATCCGCGCGAATCATGAGAATTGACTGATTCGGCAATTCCTTGGCGTTCTATTTATGTTCTTTTCTATTTCCTACACCCTTCCTAGATCGATAGCTCGATCCTGAAGCCACAGCTCAAGGAAGGAATCGGCAATGACCGACATGGTGCAATTCTCCGAAGAACAGACCCGCGCTGATCTCGGACGGCTACTGACAAGCGCGGTCGAAGCAAGCGGGCGCACACGCTGCGACATTGCGCGTGATGCGCAGATCCATAAAGATGCCTTGCGACGCGTTCTCAACGGTAAGCGTTCGGCGACATTGGGTGAAGCAGCTCGAATGCTCCAGGCCAGCGGCGTTAGCCCGCAGCAAGCTCTGTCGATGTTCTTGCTCACCGATGCCGATCAGTCGGCAGAATGGCAGGGAACCGAGATTGGTCGGTTTCTGGAAGACTTCCTGACCGCTCTGCCGATAGCCTTGGCCTGCGAGCTTGGGGGCCGGCTACAAGATGTAAGGCCCCGCTGGGCCAGAGGCACTGCGCACCGTGTTGCGCGGCTGCTGTCTGATCATATTGATGAGCTTGAGCGAAAGGATGTGTTGCTCGGAGATGTCTTTTCAGTGGCCGAAGGAAGTCATCATGGGTGAGCATTTAGGAAAAAGACTGGCCGAGCCGCGCCGCGTGACACGCCTCATTCGTCTTCCAGAAGTGATGAGCCGGGTCGGGCTTGGCCGTTCAACGATCTATCGCTGGATGAGTGAGGGTAGGTTCCCCAAGCCTGTGCAACTGGGTGGGCATGCCGTGGCTTGGTCTGAGGACGACCTCGACAAGTGGATCGCAGGTAAGCTCAACTAGCCTTTGCCTCGAGCTCGCGGTCATTCCAGTCCTGACCCAATTGCGGACGTTAGCTTAGAGCCCAAGGTCACCGCTGGGAATGCCTTTTAACAAATGTGAGAACGGCTTTACTTCAAAGCGGCTTCAAGCGCTCGTGCTTGTCAGTCTCGCATTCAGAGTGGTCATTGATCGCCGCCATGACCTGGCATCCGCCGACTTTACCGCCCCTGCAATTTTCGATCATGCGTTTCAGCTCGCGTTCCAGAGCCTCTAGCTGTGCCAGCCGCTTTTGAACTTCGGCAAGTTGCTTCTGAGCGATTGTGTCAACTGCCGAGCAGTCTTGGTCTGGTTCAGTCTGCAATCCAATCAAGTCTTTGATTGCGTCCATCGAAAAGCCGAGTTCGCGTGCATGCCTCACAAATGAGAGGCGTTCCACATCGACGCCGCCATAGAGCCTTTGCCCACTTGCGCTACGGTCTGGCGTGCCCATCAAGCCGATACTTTCGTAATATCGAATGGTGGTCACTTTGACCTTTGCCGCACTTGAAAGACGGCCAATTGTCATTGGTTTCATAGGAATGTGCTTTTCCCGCTTGCCTCTACAGTCGCTGTAGACTGTATCACTTGACTCGAATCATAATCAAGCGAGTCGGAAAATGCCTCAAACCCAGATTTCAGAGCGATCCAAGAAACAGAAAAAGCTGTATTTCCCGCCCCTGATGCAGTTCGCGTTCTATGGCCTTGCTGGCTATATTCTGGCGACAAACCTGCCCGCGCTTGGTTACGGATCAGTGCCTCTTTTTTGGCTATCGGTTCCCGTCATTGCGGCTGGAGCGCTGGTGCTTTTCTTTGCGGTTCGATCGTTTGGGAGGGCGAAAACAACGGTAAATCCGATTACGCCTGAGCAAGCCGAGCAACTCGTTACAACAGGCCTCTATCGCTTTACCCGAAACCCGATGTATCTGGGTATGCTGCTCGTGCTTGTGGGTGGAGCCTTGGCCCTCCAAAACCTCGCAGCATTCAGCGGGCCAATTCTCTACGCCCTCTCTATCACGCTCATCCAGATAATCCCTGAAGAGCGAGTTCTGGAGCAGAATTTCGGAAGCGCATTTACAGCCTACCGCAACCAGACGCGGCGCTGGTTGTAGGAGTGCTGCACATGATTGACCTGCCTTCATGGGTCGCTTGGGGTTTGTTCGGATTAGCGGCCAGCTCGATTTGCGCGATAATCGGGCTCTCCATTTTTGCGGTCTTGAGCGGAAAGTTTCAGTTCTTTCCGCCCCCTTCAGGGGACAGTTGGCAGCACCGCACCTTCATGGCGCTGTTTCGCCTGTTCCTTTACCCATTGCTGGCCCTTTCCCTTCTCGACTTTGAGTCTGTGGCTCCCGCTGATGCCTTGCTCCAATATACTGTGGGCCTCGCACTGTTGGTTGTAGGCTTTGCTCTGGCATTCTGGATTACGTTCCAGATGGGCTGGCGCAATGCATTTGGCGAAAAGCACGGTCTGAAAACCACTGGTTGGTTCAGCATAAGCAGGAACCCTGTCTACGTTGCGACATGGGTTGGCATGATTGGTTGGGGCCTGCTCGCCAACACCTTGCTTGTCTGGATATTATTGACGCTCTGGGCGGCCATGTATTTGCTCGCTCCTATCTTCGAAGAGCCATGGCTGGAGCAGCAATACGGTCAGGACTATTTGGACTATAAACGCCAGACAAGGCGGTTCCTGTGATCAGCAATCTTCGTCGGATCTTGGGCAGCGTTTACCCTTCTTTTGCAGGATGCATTTTTCTCGCGCTCGGAATAGCAACTCTCATTCAGCCGGAAATCATGAGCTACTATGCGATTGGGCTCGACCAGCCATCTGCCCGGGTCGCTATGCGCGCCATGATCGGAGGCGGCGAGATAGGTATAGGCGTTGTGCTGATCCTTGGGGGGCGCATCAACCTCTCTTCGCGTCAGCTTAGTCTGATTGCTGCCGCAATTTTTATCTGCGTGGGATTAAGCAGAGTTGCGGCTGTTTTCATGGAGGGCGTTGATCTGCTTGCCGTCCAACCGCTGCGTGAAGCTCTTATCGAGATATTGCTTGGCGGCATAGGGCTATGGGCGGCGCGTGGATTGGAGCACGATCAACTATGAGCATTTTCAGCCATCCAAGTTCCATGATTGATATAAACTTGTATAAATCTTCACGTGTTTCTAAGATGTTCGCTGAAGTGACGCGCAAGATTTTGCCTTTTCTCGCGGTATTAGCGATCCTATTCAGCAGCGTACTGTCTCTCCCGGACGTGCATGCCGGGGAAGGTGAAGGGTTCGCTCATGCAGCAGATCATATCTACGCGCATGGCGCGGACCATTTTGATACGAACGATGCAACACCAGACCATGATGGACAGGACCATTCGGCCACGCACCACCACAATTGCAGTTTTAGTCTCGCTGACACCAGCGTGCTCCTGCGATCACCTTTCTGGAGTTCGGATAACCTGAGGGGCCCGCTTGCCACGTCATCGCTCGCCTCCCGTGCTTCCCCAGTCCTGATACAGCCTCCCAAAGCCTGACCGACAATCATTTGCGAGCTCGCTTTCGAGCGCGCTCGGTTGGTTTCAGTCAGGAGATAAGAAATGCGGTGCATTGCACTGGCCGCGGCCTTGATTGCCGTGAGCACGGGTTTGCCGATATCGGCACAGGAAACAATTACCCTCGATGAAGCGCTCGCCAGAGCGGGCGTTGACGGTCAAGAGGGTACAAGTTCGAACAGTAATCCGCGCGTCTACGGCCCGCAGGCGGAAGCGGAAGCCGCGCGTGCGGCTATCGACCAGGCGCGGCTTCGACCCAACCCCGAGCTATCGCTTGAGGCCGAGAATATCGCGGGCTCCGGGGCTTTCTCCGGGCTACGATCGACCGAATATACTCTGGCGATCGGTCAACAGCTCGAACTCGGCGGCAAACGAAGGGCGCGCATCGCGAGTGCACGGGCTTCAGCCGACTTCACCGGTTTGCAGAGCGAATTTGCCTTGTCGCAACTCGCGCTGGGCGTTCGTGAGCGATATGTCGAAGCGGTCGCCGCTGGCCAGCGCCTCGTCCTGGCGCACGAAATCGTCGAGCGGAACCGTGAGCTGGCCCGGATCGCCAATGTGCTTGTCGAGGTCGGGCGGGAGCCACCGCTGCGTGCCATGCGCGCCCGTGCAGCGCTTGCAGAAGCGGAAGCTGAGCTGCAGGCTGCACAAGCTGCCGATCTAGCGGCACGTCAGGCGCTCGCGGCTCTTTGGGTGTCCGGCCGGCCCAACCCGGTGGTATCGAACGTCTTTCCTGATTTAGCGCCGCCGCTCGCTCCGCTGGGTTCCGAAGATCCCTTGCAGCTGCGCATTGCGGATGCGCGAACCACCTTTGCTGAGGCCGAAATTGCGCGTGAACGCTCGCTCGGCGTTCCCGACCCCATGCTGTCGGCAGGCGTGCGCCGATTTCAGGAAAGCAACGATCAAGCCTTCATTGTCGGGATTTCCATTCCGCTGCCCTTCCGCAACCGTAACCAAGGCAACATCGCAGCCGCTGAAGCGCAATATCGCGCGGCAAGCGCGAGCGAAGCGATAGCCGAGGCGGACTACCGCGTGGAGTTCGAGCGGACGCGAACGCTGTATCTGGCCGCCGAAACGCGGGTGGAGACCCTTTCCAGCGCATCTCTGCCGCAAGCCGAGGAAGCACTCCGACTTGTCGAGATAGGATACCGCTATGGCCGGTTTCCGCTGATCGAAGTGCTGGCAGCTGCCGAAGCGCGCGACGCCATTCGTGAAAATCTGATTCAGGCAGAAGAGTCCCGCGGCCTGCTCGCGGCACGGCTCATCTGGCTCACCGCACAGTGAGGCGTATTCCCATGAAACGTAACCAGCTTATCGCAATTATCGGCATCCTTATTCTTCTGGCGGTTTCGGCATGGGCCTTCTGGCCAGAAGGTCAAGATGCTCACTCCGAAGACGAGCATGCCGAGGACGGGCATAGCGAGGAGGGAGACGGTGAAGAAACCAACGCTCCCGAAGGCACCGTGCCGATTACAGAAGAACAGATCACAGCCTCGTCTATCGAAATCGAGACTGTCCAATTTGGCGCTGCTACAGAACTCATATTCCCCGCTACGGTTGCAGCGGCACCGAATGCCAGCGCGCGGATCGATGCGCGTGCCTCGGGGGTCGTGCGGAGCGTGAATAGGACGCTTGGCGACTATGTCCGGCGGGGTGAGGCGATTGCTCGGATCGAAAGCGCCGATGCCGCCGGTCTGGCGTCACAGGTAGCAACTGCGCGAGCGCGGGTAAATGAACTGTCCGCGCTCTATGACCGGGAAAGGCGGCTGTTCGAAGCCAATGTGACGGCTCGGCAGGACCTGGAAGCTGCGCAGGCCAATTTGCAAGTTGCAAGGTCAGAATTGTCGCGTGCACAAGCGGCAGCTTCTGCTGCCGGAGTCAGTGGTGATGGTCGGTCGCTTGCCGTAACCAGCCCGATTTCCGGGCAGATCACGGCCGCTCCCATCGTATTGGGTTCGTATGTCTCCGCTGGCGAGGAAATGTTTCAGATCGTCAATGCCAGCGGCTTGCAGGTGCAAGTCGCCCTGCCAGCAAGCGATGCGGCAAGGATAAAACCCGGAGACGAGGCAACGCTGGAGCTTGGCGAAGACCGCGAAATCGGTGGGCGGGTGCGTTCGGTTACTCCGGCGCTCGACCCAGAGAGCCGAACCGCAACCGCCATCATCACCCTAGCCGGAGCGGTCCAAGGATTGCAGCCGGGAGCGTTTCTTCAGGCGCGTATTCGGCCTTCCGGAGAGACCGATGCGACTGCCATCTCGGTGCCTGAGGCAGCCGTTCAGATGGTCGAAGGGCGCGAAGTCGTGTTCGTTCGCACCCAGACTGGCTTTCGGGCGACGCCTGTCGTGACGGGATCGCGCTCGGGAGGGCGCATCGTGATTGTGTCAGGATTGCAGAATGGCCAGCGGATCGCGACCGAAAACGCCTTCCTGCTCAAAGCCGAACTCGGAAAAGAGGAAGCCGAACATGGACATTGATCGTTCTGAGAGCGGCTTCGAAAAAGAGCGCAACAACAATGGCGGCCTGATTGGCGGCGTCCTTGATTGGTCGGTGCGCAATCGCTGGGCGGTCGTGGCCCTTGCCCTAGGTGTAGCCATCTGGGGCGCCTTCAATCTTGCGAAACTGCCGATCGATGCGGTGCCGGATATCACCAATGTCCAGGTGCAGATCAACACCGAAGCACCGGCGCTTTCACCCTCACAGATCGAAACGCAGGCAACCTTCCCTGTCGAGACGGGCCTCGCCGGGATCGAGGGACTGGAGATGACCCGCTCGATCTCGCGCAACGGCTTCAGTCAGGTTTCGGCGATTTTCAAAGAGGGCACCGACATCTACTTTGCGCGCTCGCAGGTCGAAGAACGGCTTGCCACGCTCGCCTCTTCGCTTCCTGCAGGCGCGGAGCCGTCGATGGGGCCAATTGCGACCGGCCTTGGCGAAGTCTTGATGTATACCATCGAATTCGAGCATCCGGGTGGAACGGATGCGCCAAAAGGCGGCGCCATTGGCTGGCAGAATGACGGCAGCTTTGTCACCGACCGGGGCGAGCGATTGGACACGGAGGTGGCGAGAGCCGCCTATCTGCGCACGGTGCAGGACTGGGTGGTTGCGCCGCTGATGCGATCAGCCGACGGTGTCGCAGGCGTCGACTCGATCGGCGGCTTTGAAAAGCAATATCTGGTGCAGCCCGACCCGGATCGTCTGGGCGGCTACGGTGTTTCACTCGACCAGTTGATTACTGCGCTCGAAGTGGCAAACCAGGCGGAAGGCGCGAACTTCGTCGAACGTGCCGGCGAAGCGCTCTTGGCCCGTGTCGATTCCCGGCTGAATTCGGTAGAAGACATCGAGCAGGCGGTGGTGACGACCCGCGAAGGCGTGCCGATCCGCGTAGGCGATGTTGCCACAGTCGAGATTGGCGGTGACCTTCGCACAGGGGCTGCCTCGCTCAACGGCGATGAAGCGGTCGTCGGAACTGTCCTGATGCGAGCGGGCGAGAACAGCCGAACCGTTGCCGCTGGCGCTGCAGAAAGACTTGAGGAAGTTCGTGCATCGCTGCCTGCCGGAGTGGTGGCTGAGATTGTCTACAACCGATCCACTTTGGTCGATGCGACCATCGCTACGGTTCGCAACAATCTGGTCGAGGGCGCTTTGCTCGTTATCGTCGTGTTGTTCCTGCTACTTGGAAACATACGCGCCGCAATCATTGCCGCGTTGGTCATTCCTCTTTCGATGCTGATGGCAGCCATCGGAATGAACCGGCTCGGCGTATCTGGCAATCTGATGAGCCTTGGCGCGCTCGATTTCGGCCTCATCGTCGATGGTGCTGTTATCATTGTCGAGAACAGTATCGCACGCCTTGCCCATAGGCAGGAGCTTGAAGGACGCCTGCTAACGCTGCGTGAACGCCTCGCCGAGACCCGCGCAGCAGCGCATGAGATGATCAAGCCGACCGTCTACGGTCAGGCGATCATCTTTCTGGTCTTTGCGCCTCTTCTCACCTTCACCGGTGTGGAAGGCAAAACCTTCACGCCCATGGCCATCACCGTTATGCTTGCCCTGGCTTCGGCTTTCATCCTGTCACTGACTTTTGTCCCTGCGATGATCGCTCTCTTGCTGAACAAAAAAATCAACGAGAAAGAAGTGAAGCCAATTCGCGTGGCAAAAGAACGCTATGGCCCGCTACTGCGTAAGGCCCTGGTCCGTCCATGGCCGGTCATCGGCACCGGTGTCGGCGTATTTGCACTTGCAGCGCTGGTCTTCAGCTTCATTGGCAGCGAATTCACGCCGCAACTGGATGAGCGTGATCTGGCAGTGCAGTCATTGCGCATCCCCTCTACCCCGCTGGAGCAGTCGCTCACAATGCAGCGGCAGGTCGAGACGCGCCTCACACAATTCCCGCAGGTCGAGCTGGTGTTTTCGCGCACCGGCACGGCAGAGGTCGCAACCGATCCGATGCCGCCAAACATCTCGGATGCCTATGTGATCCTCAAACCGCGAGAAGAATGGCCCGATCCCTCGCTTTCCAAGGACGAACTCGTAAGCGAGATGGAAGAGGCGCTCGGAGGTCTTGTCGGCAATCTGTATGAGTTCAGCCAGCCCATCGAGCTGCGCTTCAACGAGCTCATCGCAGGCGTGCGCGGCGATGTCGCCGTCAAGCTCTACGGCGATGATCTCACGGCCATGACGGCAGCAGCCAATGAAGTTGCCACAGTTCTTCGCGGTGTTGATGGTGCGGCCGACGTGAAAGTCCAGCAAGTGTCGGGCTTTCCAACGCTCGATATTGCCTTCGATAGGCCAACGATCGCGCGTTACGGCCTAACGGTTGAAGACGTGACACAGTCGGTTGCCATTGCCCTTGGCGGTCGCAAAGCGGGTCTCGTGTTCGAAGGTGACCGGCGTTTCGAGGTCGTGGTCAGATTATCCGATGCCAACCGCAATGATTTCGACCAGCTCGGCACCTTACCGATTGTCCTCCCGAATGGTGGGAGCATTCCGCTTAGAGCCGTGGCCCAATTCGAGGTCATCGATGGGCTGGCCGAGGTCCGCCGCGAACAGGGACGAAGACTGGTCATCGTATCCGCCAATGTGCGGGAGCGTGATCTTGGCTCATTTGTCGAGCAGGCCCAGTCCGAAGTGGCCACAAACGTCGAACTGCCATCCGCGTCGTTTATCGAATGGGGCGGGCAGTATCAGAACCTGCAGCAAGCGCAGCAACGTCTACTGATCGTGGTTCCGCTCGCCTTTGCGGTCATCCTGCTACTGCTGTACATGGCGGTCGGCGGATGGGTCTCGGCGCTAGCGGTGTTCAGCGCGATTCCGATGGCACTGGCTGGCGGTGTCTTCTTCCTGGCCCTGAGAGGCATGCCATTCTCGATCTCGGCAGCCGTGGGCTTCATTGCCTTGTCAGGCGTTGCGACCTTGAACGGTCTCGTCATGATAACCGCAATCAAGCAACGGCTCGAAAAGGGTTTGGAGCTTAGCGAAGCGATTGTCGAAGGCGCTATCGCGCGTCTGCGTCCGGTCCTCATGACGGCGCTTGTCGCCTCGCTCGGCTTCGTTCCGATGGCGCTGGCGACAGGGACGGGTGCCGAGGTGCAGCGCCCGCTCGCCACCGTTGTGATCGGCGGGTTGATTACGGCGACGGCGCTTACACTGTTTGTGCTGCCTGCAATTGTGAGCCTGATTTTCGCGCAGAAATCCGAGCAGGCCAAGGGTCACGGAGAAATGCCATGAGCGGCGATCATAAATTCGAGCTTGATAGTGCTGAAAAGCGGCGCACTCTGTGGATCGTCCTGTGGCTCAACGTCGCGTTGGCTGTCGGGTTCTTGTTCGTCGGATATTCTGCCGATTCTAACGCGCTTCTCGCCAATGGTCTCGACAATGCATCTGATGCTCTTGTCTATATCCTGAGCCTTTTCGCACTTAGCCGTTCTCGAGTGTGGAAGCGCAACGCGGCTCGCCTTTCAGGTGGCTTGCTCCTGTTGTTTGCCGCCGGTGTTATTGCCGATGCAATACGTCGTTTTCTGGAAGGCTCCGAGCCTGGCGGCATCGAAATGATGGCCATGGCTGCGATCGCAGCCGTAGTGAACCTCATTTGCCTCCGCCTGCTTCAAAACCTCCAGAAGAAGGACGTCAATCTGCGTGCCGCAACGACTTTTAGCTTCAACGATTTTGTAGCAAATGGCGGGATTATTGTCGCAGGGCTGGTCGTCATGCTTACTGGCGCGAATTGGCCAGATCTATTGGTCGGCATCGCTGTTGCCGGGATCGCGTTCTATGGCGGGATCGATATCCTGCGCGATGCGCACAAGGACCAGCACGATGAAGAAGGCACGACCCACAGTTAGAGCTAGAGCTAATTACCCGTGGGCTTTGTGCTGGCTCTCACCTCAAACTCTTATGCAAACTGCAGCTTTGCCAGCATCCAAATCGCCATACCGATCATGAACAGGTTTTCGGTCAGCGAAACAAAGCCGAGCGGCACGTTGCTGTCCCCGCCGACGCACGCGCATTTAAGTTCACGCTTGTCGATGTAGACCGCCTTGAACACGCTCGCCGCTCCGATTGTGCCGATGAAAAGCGCTACCGGAATCGAAATGATGTTTAGCACGTGCGCAGTCATCAGCACCCCGGCAAGCCCCTCGGCGAAGGGGTAGATGTACCCGTAGGGCACCCACCGTCTTGCGAGCAGGTCATAATTCAGGAACATGGTCGAGAAGCTCTCTACGTCGCGCAGCTTGAGATAAGCGAGGCCGCACATCGAAAAGCTTACGAACCACTCGGCAGAAAGGATTGAGATGGGCTGCCCATTGGCAACCCAGGCCGCTGCAAGGGCCATAAGAGCCATCATACCAAACAGCACAACGACAGGTCGATAGGTAACCCCGTCCTTCTCGATCGCATTCCCGAAATGGGCCGCGAGATCAGTGTATCCGCCTATGCGCTTATCGCCGATCCAGGCTTGCGGTGTAGTTTTGACACTGTGCTCGTCCTTGAAAGCATCGGTTTCTTCACGCGTCGTAAGATGATGATCTTCGACCCTGTAGCCTTTGCGCTCAAGCAACCACTTGGCCTTCAGGCCTGACGGACAAAGATGATCGGGCATCACCATGCGATAGAGTTTTGCTGTTTTCATTTGAGTCATCTCTGATTGCCTCGACGAAGTCTTAGTGTTGCTGGGATAGATGCCCTGGCCCGTGGGACAGTTCCGCTCCCCAATACCCTTGCAGGACAACAGCGATGGCAGCGATTGACAGACCTGTGCGTAGGGTTCTTCGCGCATGGTCAGGAGGTCTCGCTGCGAGTAGCGCGAGACCAATAGACAATATGGCCAGTCCCGTTCCGACCCACCTGTGCTGTTGCATCAGGGCTTCTCCTCCCATCCACATGCCAGTGTGTATCCAGCCAAAGAGAGCTGCGATGACTGTTCCAGCGGCAGCGAAATAGAGGATGATGCGGACGGTCTGTTCCAGACCGGAGTTGGGACGAAGGATCAGCAAGGCCTCAACCGCAGCAGCCAACAAGAGCAGCGCAATCGGGAAGTGAACTGTGGCCGGGTGCAGCATACGAACCGTTTCGAGAGACGAACCTACCTCATCAGTAAGCTCGATCTCGCCCCTTGCTGCGTCCGCTTTCTTGGCAGCTGGCTCATCTCCTACCGCTTGCGCAACAGGCTTTTGCGCCGCCGCAGCGGTGCCATGTTGCTCATCGCCATGTGCCCAAATAGGCACACTTGTGAAAGCCGTAAACATCGCAATGCATAAAACCATCATTCTCGCGATGATTGTCATAAGTGCCTTCACCTCGTCTGTTTTCCGTATTGGAATACGACCTACTGCTTGGTCATCGCAGTGATCGTGTTGCCACCCTCATTCGATTTGACGGTAAACTCGATCACGTCGCCAACGGCGATGCCGGCGCGCAATTCCCCGCCCGCATCGAACGCCATTACCATCTCAGGCCAGCCAAGCTCTGCCACTGGCTCATGATCCACAGTAATTGTGCCTGCCTCGGCATCAATGGCGGTGACGGTACCGATGGCGCTGGCGGTTTTTGTTCCCTCGCTCTCATCCATCGCTGACATGTCGTGTCCTTCCATCGACATCTCGTCCGTGCTCATTTCGTCTATGGGCTCGGCCTTCTGACCGCTGTCGCAAGCAGCGAGGGCCAAAGGCGCGGCCAGCAACATGACTAGGTTTGAGGTACGCATTCAGTTTCTCCTTCGGATTGTGTTGGCCGCTCTGGCCGGGGGCGCCGCATCAAGAGATATGCGGCGGGGATAACGAACATGGAAAGCAGCGGCGCGGTGATCATGCCGCCAACCATCGGTGCGGCGATGCGGCTCATGACCTCCGATCCTGCGCCGGTTCCAATGAGGATCGGGAAGAGACCGGCAAGAATGACGGCCACGGTCATTGCCTTGGGACGCACGCGCAAAAGAGCGCCCTCCCTGATCGCTTCGCCCACGCCGTCCGCATCGAGGGCACCGCTGCGCCGGGCTAGTGCAGACTTGAGGTAGATCAGCATGATGACGCCGAATTCCGCTGATACCCCGGCAAGGGCGATGAAACCCACCGATGTTGCAACAGACTGGTTGTAGCCCATCAGATAGAGCAGCCAGAAGCCGCCGGTCAGAGCAAAGGGCAGCGTGCCCATAACCAGAAGCGCTTCGTCGAACCGGCGGAAGATCAGATAGAGCAGGATGAAGATGATGCCGAGCGTTGCGGGAATGACGACCTGCAACCGCTCATTCGCGCGAGTGAGATATTCAAATTGGCCCGCATAGGAAATGCTCACACCGGCAGGCAGATCGACGCCCTCTGACACCGCCGCCTGAAGATCGCTTACGACCGAAGTCAAATCGCGCCCGCGCGTGTCGACATAGACCACGCTGATGAGACGGCCCTGCTCATTCTTGAGCATAGGAGGGCCATCGCTGACGCTCACCTGTGCGACCGTTCCGAGCGTGATTTGCTGGCCTGACGGGGTTAACAAAGGCAGCGCGCGCAGTTCTCCGAGACTGTCGCGGATCTCCCGCGGATAGCGGACATTGATGGGATATCGCGCCAGTCCTTCGACCGTTCTGCCGATATTTGCGCCGCCGATTGCGCCTGACACGATCTGTTGAACATCGGCAATGTTCAGACCAAAGCGCGCCGCAGCGACCCGGTCGATGTCCACGTCGACATAGCGGCCTCCCGACAGACGCTCTGCCAAAGCGGAACTGACTCCGGGAACCTGCTTGGCAACATTCTCGACCTGCAAAGCCACGCGCTCGATCTCGGCAAGGTCCTCGCCAGACACTTTCACACCGATCGGGCTCTTGATACCGGTCGCGAGCATATCGATGCGGTTGCGGATCGGGGGCACCCAGACATTGGCGAGCCCCGGCACCTGCACCGCGCTGTCGAGTTCTTCCACGAGCTTCTCCGGCGTCATTCCCGGCCGCCACTCTTCGCGCGGTTTGAAGCGGACCGTTGTCTCGAACATCGTTAGCGGTGCAGGGTCGGTCGCAGTATCCGCACGTCCGGCTTTTCCGAAAACGGTGTCGACTTCCGGCACAGATTTGATCAGTCGGTCCGTCCGCTGAAGCAATGCGGACGCTTCACCAGGAGAGAGGCCAGGCAGAGCGCTCGGCATGTAGAGGAGATCGCCTTCGTCGAGCGGGGGAAGAAATTCTCCTCCCAGACGGGTGAACGGGACCAGCGCTGTAAGGAATACGAGGCCTGCCACAACCAAAGTGGTTTTCGGTCGGCGCATTACCCAATCAAGACCCGGCCGATAGGCCTTGGTAAGCACGCGATTGAGGACGTTGGTGTCCTCCTTGGGTATCTTCCCGCGGATCAGCCAGCCCATCAACACAGGGACCAGTGTCACCGACAGAATGGCGGCCGCCGCCATGGCATAGGTCTTTGTAAAGGCCAGCGGTGAAAACAGGCGGCCCTCCTGCGCCTGCAAAGTAAACACCGGAAGGAACGAGAGCGTGATGATGAGAAGGCTGAAGAACAGCGCTGGCCCCACTTCTTTCGATGCGTCCGCAATCAGCTTCCAGCGCTCATCGTTGGACATCTGTTCGCCCGGATGATCCTCTTCCCAATGCTCGATGTGTTTGTGCGCGTTCTCGATCATGACGATGGCAGCGTCCACCATCGCGCCGATTGCGATGGCGATGCCGCCCAAGGACATGATGTTCGCATCGACCCCTTGAAAACGCATCACGATGAAGGCCGCCAGCACCCCCAATGGAAGCGTGACGATCGCCACCAATGCCGATCGCACGTGCCAAAGGAACAACGCGCAAACGATCGCGACGATGATAAACTCGGCGATGAGTTTGCCGGTCAGGTTTTCGATCGAGGCATCGATCAGCTTCGAGCGATCATAGGTCGTGACAATCTCGACCCCGTCAGGAAGACTGGCCTGGAGCACGCTGAGCTTCTCTTCGACAGCCGCGATGGTTGCCCGCGCATCCTCGCCTTGCCTGAGCACGACAATGCCGCCTGCGACCTCGCCTTCGCCATTGAGTTCAGCAATTCCTCGCCGCATCTCGGGGCCAAGCTGGATCGTGGCGATATCGGATAGAGTAACCGGTATACCGTTCCCGACTGATTTGAGCGGGATCTGCCGGAAGTCGTCGAGAGACGAGAGATAGCCTGAAGCGCGGACCATAAACTCGGCCTCGCCCATTTCGACCACCGATCCGCCAGCCTCCTGATTGGAAGCTTGTATGGCGCGCACGACATCGCTGTAAGTGACGCCAAACGAAGCCATCCGGTAGGGCTCCAGCACGACTTGGTACTGCTTGACCATTCCGCCAACGCTGGCGACCTCGGCAATGCCCGGAATGGTCTGGAGCTCATAGCGCAGGAACCAGTCCTGAAGGCTCCGAAGGCCAGCAAGGTCGCTGTTCCCAGTTCGGTCAACCAGCGCATATTCGTAAATCCAGCCCACGCCCGTCGCGTCCGGCCCGAGCGAGCTGGTCACTCCGTCGGGCAATTCGTTTTGCACCTGATTGAGATACTCGAGCACGCGCGAACGCGCCCAGTATAGGTCCGTCCCGTCCTCGAAGATCACATAAACGAAGCTGTCGCCGAACATCGAATAGCCGCGCACAGTTTCCGCGCCCGGCACCGAGAGCATCGTCGTCGCAAGCGGATAGGTGACCTGATCTTCGACGATGCGTGGAGCTTGCCCAGGATAATTCGAGCGAACCACAACTTGTACATCAGACAGATCGGGGATCGCATCGACCGGCGTTGCGCGCACCGCCCAGAAGCCGGCGAGGGTGACCGCGATGGCCGCCAGAACGATGAAAAACCGATTGGCGATCGATGCGTCAATAATCCGCGCAATCATCGTTCGACCTTCCGAATGGACTCGATGCGCGGACCGGTGTCGTGCTGCGAGAACGTGAACTCGACATCGTCCCCCGGTTCGAGACCCTCGACCAAAGAGGCGTCGGCCAGGGCGAACGGCATGACCATGCTCGGCCATTCGAGAGCGGGAACCGGCGCGTGATTGAGAGTGATCGAAGCTCCGGCAATCTTTGTTATGCTTCCCGTGGCAGTGTAGGTTTTCATCTTTGCTGAGCCGTCCGACGCCATGCTTATGGTGCCATCGATCGACCTGACATCGATCCCGGCCAAACTCGCTTCAGAGTCGATCAGGAACTGACCCGAGGTGACGACTTGCTCGCCTTCGGCGAGGCCCCCGAGTATCTCGGTCCTGCCATTCGCCTCGCGCCCGATTTCGACCTCGGCAGGTAGGAAGGCCCCGTCATCCTGCTTGAGCATCACAAGATTGCGGCGTCCGGTTCGAATAACCGCCTCCGACGGCACCAGCAGAGCACGCCGTGTGTCGGGTGAGAGCGAAACTTGCGCGAACATGCCCGGCTTCAACCTGCCGCGCGGGTTCGGCAATTCAGCCCGGACGGTGATCGTCCGGCTTGCTGTATCGGCGCTGGGCAAAATGGCCGTAATGCGCCCTGCAAATCGTTCATCGGAAAACGCTGCCAGAGTGGCGCTGACAGTTTGACCCTGCCGTACATTTGCGGCCTGTGCCTCGGGCACTGAGGCTTCAAGCCATATCGGCGAGAAGCCTGTAATCTCGGCCAGTGTCTGACCTTCCATCACCGTCATGCCTGGCCGCACGCCGAGCATGGTGACAGCGCCGCCTACCGGAGCCGTGACAGTGATCGTGTTTTGCGCTCTGCGTGTGCGTTCAACCGACGCGATCATTGCGTCGGTCATGCCGAGCAGGCGCATGCGCTGCCGCATCGCGTCTGCAAGTGCCTGATCGCCGGTATCGAGCACGGCAATGTACTCACCCTGCGCACCGCCCCAGTCAGGGACGAGAATGTCGACTATCGGAGTGCCACGACCCACAACATCGTCCTGTGCTAGGCCATAGGTGCGTTGGACATATCCGCCCGCTCTTGGCTGGACGATGGCGACATCTCGGCTGTTGTAGGCCAGGACGCCCGTCACGGTGATTTCCGGCTCGAGAACTCCGAACTCCGCCGCTGCCGTGCGAATGCCGAAATTCTGGACAAGGCCCGGATCAATCCGGACGCCCGCTTCGGCGGCTTCTCCCGCGCATTTGGGTACCAGCATCATGTCCATGAAGGGCGACTTGCCAGGTTCGTCAAAGCGCTGTCCGGGCACCATCGGATCGTACCAGTAGAGCACGTCCTCGCACTCTGCCGCATCGGAACCGGACATCCCACCCTCGCTCTCACCGCCTATAAGCGAGAGCGCATATCCCGCGCCGAGGCTGACAAGCGCGACGGCTGCGATGATTGCATAGGTTTGTTTTGAAAGGCCGGAGCCATTGACCGCATCGCTCATGGCTGTTGCTCCCCATAGGTCAGGCGAAGCATCTCGGCCCATTCCACTGTGACCGCTTCGCGTTCGAAGATTTCAAGATCGAGCAGAGCCAGATCTGCCTTTGCTGCAATCACATCGATCAGGTCTGCGTTTCCGGCAGCAAAGCTCGCCGTTTCCAGTTCAACCCTTTGCCGGGCCAGCGGCAGTAATTCATCGCGGGCGCGTTCCCATTGGCGCTTCGCGCTGCGCCATGAGGCGAAATCGGATTCGAATTGCACACGCAGTGCCCGCAAACGATCGTCGCGCTCTGCCTGCATAGCGGCGGCTTCTGCCTCGGCGGCACGAATGCGCGGCTTTTGACGTCGATCGGTAAAGATGGGCAGGGTAACCGATCCCATGACAGAGAATGCGTCTCCGAAGGCAGGGTCGCGTCGGCCATAGTTCACGCTTACGCCGAAGTCGGGGCGCAACTCGGCGCGCGCGAGACCGGCGTTCGCTTCTGCGCGTCCGGTGGCCGCATCTGCAAGACGGATGACTGGGTTAAGGTCCAGAGCTTGCTCGAGGCTGCCGCTGTCGACATTGGCTGCCGGCGCTTCACCCGCGATGGTAGGACTGTCCGTTCGAATGTAGCTGGCCAGCATAGCGCGTGCAGCGTCGCGTTCGGCTTCTATTCGCGTTATCGCATCCTCGATCACAAGGAGCTCGCGGCGAATGGCAAGGCTCTCAGCCGGACGCGCTGACCCCGACGCGACAGCGCTGTTTGCCACTGGCTGAAGCCTGCGCAGATCGCTCAGCGCCGTATGGGCGAAGGCGAGCTTCTCCTCGGCATAGTACAAGTCGATCCAGGCGGTTGATGTGGCGATGTCGGTCCGCTGCTGCGCAACTCCAAGCCGCATTTCTGCGACCGCGACGTCTGAGTCCGCGACGCCTCGACGGGCTCTTCGCCGTGCAAGGTTTGGGATTGGTTGCTCAACACCAATAGCTATCTGCGTTGGAAGCTGGCGATCAAACTCGAACGCTACAGGCCCGGTGATTGGTAGGTTTGCAATCCCGCCACGCAAAACAGGATCGGGCAACTCATCTGCGGCTTGCGAGGCATCTCGCGTGCCGTCGATACGCAATTGCGCGGCCTGGAGCAGCGGCTGATCCTCGCGCGCTGCCCGCAAAGCTTCTTCATAGCCAACCGGCTGCGCGAGCACGACCTGCGCTGGCATTAGGGCGGCGGCAAGGATACCGCCTATGGACCGTTTCATGGAAAAATCTCACTCGATGTAAGCGATGCGCACGCCCAGCAGTCCATCACTGCTCGTTGATGAACAGTGACGCTCACAGACAGCATCTCAACAAGGGGCTGACAGCCCCGCTGTTACATTGGAGTTAGAAGCGCGGAGGCGGGTAGTCAGGCGGAAGCGCTCGACCAGCCAATTGATCAGTCACCGCCGCAAAAAACTGTATGGAACTAGGAGGAAAGTTGTTGGAAAGGTTGGGAAGGGTGTTCCCCATCAGAACCGGAGCAACAGCATTCATGGAAAGCATGCACTTCAACGACATGTCATCACAAGGGTCATCTTGATCGTGACCTGCGCGGCCTGAATGATCCGATGCGTGCGAAGCGTGATGCTTCATCTTGGCGCAGTCCGCCAAGGTCATAGTCTTAGCTTGGGGCAGCGATGCAGCCTCGGCCGAAACCTGAAAAATCAGGCCTAGGCACATTAGAGCTGCAATGATGTTCCCGAAAACACGCATTGCCGAGTCATAGGTGACAAGCGCTTTCCCGACAAGGCGCAAAGTCTGAATAGGCAAGTTGTTCTGGGTAGTGGATCCCATGTTTATGTCGGTTGCGGCATTCTCGAAATCGACCCGACACCGTAGTCACCAACCTGCGATTTCAATCCGTTCAGTCCACCAAGATCAAAATGCAGAGGTACTATTGAACAAGTGGGCGGGCCGTTTTGTGGTCCTTTTGATGTCCAATCATAGAAATATACCTATTTTTCAGAGGCATAGAATTCTAATTCGAGTCCTCTTCTGGGCACCATCGACTTAAGTCATTGAAATATATGACGAATTGTAGGCCAATGTGAGTCCTCATCAAGGACTCTAAGTTGTTGTCTTTACTTGTTTTTACTTTTCCCTCTCGAGCCCAGTAACGCTCCGCTCGACTCGCCTCACATAGCCCCAGCTTTAAATTTTTGCGGGCCTTTCTGCGGGCCTGCGCGAAAACCGCATTCAAAGGCCCGCATTGGCCATGAAATTGCTCGACCTCTAACGGGTGGGAAGCACAGTGATTTCAGGAAACGATTCTCACGCGCGCTCCAACTGCGGCTGAAACTGGGACAGTGGCGGTCAGTCTGCTTGTGGGGCGAATTCCGGACCGGCGCGAATTGGCTGCTTGGGAATGTCTGGATACAACCATCAAGTAGGCCTCCGTTCACTGGATTTTCCGCTAGGTGCGGCCGAGAGGGGGAAAGCGAAAGTCGGTTCACTTCAGATGATGAGTTGCAATATTGAAATGGGCTAGCTGGTTTCTTGGGTCCTGGCATCGCACGACTGCACTTGCCGAGCGCGCCCAGTGGATCAGCTACACTTGCGTTGACAGCGCCCTTGCATGCATTCGCCGGCTGGGGTCTTGCTCCAAGAAAGCGCAGGGAAATCCCTTAGCCGCCGGCCCAAGAGGAGGGCTGCAATTCTTATCGTTCGCTCCCTGGTCTGATTACGATTGCGTGATCGTTTCGCGCAATTTGCGTTTCATCAGTTTGCCGGTCGCATTACGCGGCAGTTCAGGCAGAAAGATTATGGATTTCGGGAGTTTGTAAGGCGCCAGGCGGGTCTTGCAGTGGTCAAGGATCTCGCTCGTCGACGGGGTGTCTCGCCCCTCAGCGACGACGAAGGCCCGCAAGGCTTCACCCCACTCAGGATCGGGTTCGCCGACCACCGCGCATTCCGAAACACCGGCAATCGCCTCAATCACGTTTTCGACCTCGCGCGGGTAAACGTTCATTCCGCCGGTCACGATCATGTCCTTCTTGCGGTCGGCGATGGTGATGAATCCGTCGGCATCGCGCACCGCCATGTCGCCAACCGTGACCCAGCCGTCGATCAACGTCGCGGCGGTCTCTTCGGGACGGTTGAGGTAGCCGTTGAAACTGTATGGACCACGGCAAAACAACTCACCGGGTTCCCCCGGTTCGGCTAGCGTGCCGTCTTCGCGGCGCAGTTCGATCTCCATGGCCTGGAATGGGCCGCCGACACTGTGTGGCTTCTCAAGCAGAAAGTGAGGACGGATATTGGTCACAATCCCGCCTTCGGTCGATCCATAGGTTTCGTGCAGCAGGCCTTCTCCGAAATAGGCGACCGCGCTTTGTTTAAGATGTGGTGCTAACGCCGAGGCGTTGGAAATGATCGTTCTGAGCGAATGCTTGCCCCGGAACTTCTTGAGTAGGGACGGGTCCGCACCGAATAGTCGATGGAGATGGGTTGGGACGACAAAGATCCCATTGGGGCGGTATTCATCCAGCGCGGCCAGCACCGTCGCTGGGCTGGACGAATAGGCGAGTGTGCAGCGTCCCCCGTTGTAAAGCGGCGCAAGCGCAAAGGCGAGGCCAGCCCCGTGGCACATAGGGGCGAGCGCGAGAAAATGGTCGTCGCGCCCGAAACAGCCATACTCGGCGGTCATAGCGGTGAACATCAAGCAGCGGCTGCGGTGCGGTAGCAAGACCCCTTTGGGGACGCCGGTGGTGCCGGACGTGTAGGAAATCGCGAAGGGATCGGTCTCCTTTGGAGGAGCCTCGATCGGGATGATGTCCGTTCCCGCAATCCCGGCCTCGTAATCGTCCCCCAGACGAATAGTGTGCGGCGAATGCGGCGGCAGTTTCGTGTGCTCTGCGGCGATCACAAGACGCGGCTGGCAGTCTGCAAAAATCGCTTCCAGTTCGGACTCCGACAGCAGCGGGTTCAGCGTCGCGACCACGATCCCACACTCGCTCAGACCTACTACAATTTCGACATATTCCATGCAATTGGGGGCGATCAGCGCGACGACATCGCCGTGGCCAAGACCGTGCTTCGCCGCCAGGCGCCCGAGCCCGTCCATACGGTCAATCAGTTGCGCGTAGGTAAGGCTGCGGCCTTCGGTGTCGTCCAGCGCGATCTTGGCGAGGTCCGCCATCGCGGCGCAGCGGATACCGCGTCCGATAATCAGCTCGGTGAAGCCTTCTGCGGCCATACCCTCAGCCTCTCATTCGCGTTTCGAGCGATGGAAACACGCTCAGCGCATTGTCGCGCATGACGTTGGAGAAGCTTTTGGGGCGAAGATCGAACGCCTCGACCTCCCGCCTGCCGCGGCGGGGATCGATCACTGGCCAATCGGTTCCGAACAAGACCTTATGGCTGCCATAGCTGTTCATGTAATGCACCAGCGATTGCGGCAGATGCTTGGGCGCGTAGGCGTCGATGCCGATGAAGACGTTCTCGTGCTTCCATGCCATCGCGATCATCTCGTCCGCCCATGGCGTGCCGACATGGATTCCGATCAGCTTGAGTTCGGGAAAGTCGATCGCGATCCGATCGAGCAGGATGGGTCGCGCGACCGAGGGCAGGCGGACGTCCTTTTGGTAGATGAGGTTCTGCCCGACCTGCATCATGATCGGAATGTCGAGCTCGCAGCATTTGGAGTAGATCGGATACCACTGTGCCGCATCGGGCGGCAGCGAGAACCAGTGCGGATAGGAATGCGCACCGACAAAACCGAGCTCCTTGACCGCGTATTCGAGGTCGCGCAGCTGCTCCATTCCGCGGGTCGGATCGACGCCAGCAAGGCCGGAAAAGCGGGTGGGATGAGCGGTCACATAGTCGGCAACCTGCTGATAGGGGATCTCGAACGATCCCTCGCGCAGCGGATCGCCCGCGCGCACTGCTATGAGCAGCGCATGGTCGATCTGCGCCTCATCCATGATTTCCAGATGGCGTTCGATCGTCAGGCCGCCACGCATCTCTTCGGGCATGCGAACCTGTGCCATGAAGCGTTCGTCATAGCCCGTTTGCCCGTTGGCCACCTCTTGCGGTGTGAACGGGTTCATGACGATGTCGATGCCGCCGACTGTCATCGGATGGTTTCCATCGGTTTGGCCGGGAAACCGGTATGAGAGTCGAGAGCAGCAAGATAGGCGTGCTCGGCGCTATTGGCCTCAGCCATTGGGACTCTCCGGGATCATTGTCACTTGGAATTCCCCATGATGGAGGCGGATCGGGATCGCTTCGGTTTGATACCGGTCGCACATCCAGAATTCTTCGGCAGCGGCGCGGCTGGGCCAGCGACTGATGGCGAAGATCGCCTCGTCCCACTCGCCCGAAAGCACTTCCACGTCGCCGCCCAGATCGAACACTGTGTAGTAGGCGTTCAATTCGAACATCAACGGCAACAGGATGCCGCGATACCGGTTCATCCGGTCTTCGTCGGTTCCCGTGCCTTCGATCATCAGCAGGACCGATCCGTCATCCGCGCAAGGTGGGACATTGGCTTTAGTCGGAATTTCGGGGTCGGGCAGCCCTTCGGGTGGCAACGCCCCGGTCAGCAGGACCAGCGGAGGCGCGGGCTCAGCGATGGTATCGGTGGGCATTGCCGCCCACGCAGCGCGTGCGGCATCCTTGTCGGGGTAGGCGATGACCAGCGTGTGCGCAAGCTTAGTCCCCGGCTCAAGCGCCGCCGCTTCGTGCAGGCGCGCGCCGCCGACGACGGTATGCTTGGCGGATACGCTGTCCCTGAACGCACGGAAGCGAATGTCAGGCGTTTTCGTGCGGATGATGAGGAAGGCACCGGGTTCAGCCACGTGCAAACTCCGCAAGCAAGGTGTTGAACCGTTCGGGCTGCTCATAGAAGACCGAGTGACCCGCATCGTCGAACCGCTCGAGCCGCGCCTGTGGAATCTGCTTGGCGATCCAGGCACCAAGTTCGCTCGGGATCGGCACGTTGTTCATCCGGCCGTAGATCAGCAGCGTGGGCAAATCGATCGAGGCAAGATCGCCGCGATAATCGGCCGCGACCATTTCCTCGACATACTCGATCGCCGCCTGTGACGGCGTGAGCCACGCCTCAGCCTGCATCCGTGCCATCTCGTCGGCAGAGGGAGGCGAGCCGAAGGCACCAAGCAGGAAGCCCGTCAGAGGCTCGCGGCTGTGACGGCATCCTTCTATAAAGCCCGCAGCTGCTTCGGCAGGGAAGTCTCCAAAGGTCGGATGCTTCCACCCTTCCGCGTTGGTCAGGCGAACCTGCGCCTCGATGATTGCCAACTTGCCCAGCCGGTGATTGCCGTAGTGCCGCCGATATTCGAGCATCACCATGGCTCCGAACGCGACGCCCGCGAGCGTCACGTCTTCAAGCCCAAGCGTATCGAGCACGTCCTTCAGATCTTCGGCGCATTGCCTGATCGTGTGCGGTCCCAAGGGCTTGCCGGATTGCCCGTGGCTGCGATGGTCAACCGCGATCACGCGGCAGCTTTCGGCCAGCGGCCCAAGGTTTTTGGTCCAGAACCCGTCCGCCGTCAGCATCAGGCCCTGAAGCAGCACCAAAACCGGTCCGCTTCCCTGATCGCTGTAGTAGATCGGCGCCCCGTCCGATGCAGAAATATAGGCCAAGGCAACCTCCTAGAAGTTGAAGCCGACCGTCACGCCGTAGGTTGCGGGCGGTGCGACGAACCCTTGCGGGATCACCACGTTGCTCAGCACCCCGGATTCGAACAGGTTGGAGAAATATTCCTTATCGAAGATATTGCGGCCCCAGACCTGGACGTTCCACACGCCATCGGCCGAACTCACTCCGGCGCTCGCGTTGAAGACGCTGTAGCCGTCCTGCGCGATGGTGGGTCGATTGAAGACCGAGAAGAACTGATCGCCAGTGAACTGCCATTCTGCGCGAACGAAACCGTCGAGGCTATCGCCCAAAGCGGTTTCGTAATTCGCCGCCATGAACGCCGTCAGGTCGGGCGCCCGCGGAAGGCGGTTTCCTGCGAGGTTCGACGTCACGAAAGTCCCGCCAGAGCCATCGCTGAACGAACAGTTCACAGGATCGAGCGGCAGCGCGGGATTGCGTGTGTCCGTGGTGCAGAATTCATCGAACTCGGTGTTGAGATAGGCGACGTTGCCTTCGAGCCGCAGCCCCTGAACGGGAATGACAACGAATTCGCTCTCGATTCCCCAGATCGTCGAGGAACCGGCGTTGCTGGTTGTGGTCGCCAGGTTCGTGACCTGGCTCAATTGCTGGTCGGTGTAGTCGTAGAAGAAGCCGGAGACGTTGAAGCGCACCCGATCGTTCAGATATTGCGACTTCATGCCGACTTCGTACGCCCACACCAGTTCGGCGTCGAAAGCATTGAGCGGATTGTCGAGCAGCGAGAATCCGCCCGACTTGAAACCGCGCGTAACCGACGCGTAGAAATTTAGGTCCGGGCGCGGTTCGTATTCAACCACAAAGCGCGGTGTGAACGCATCGAAGTCAAGACTGCCTGTCTGGACCGGGAACGTCGTGTCGCCTTCGAAAAGCGGGGTCGCGAGGGTCGCATCCTTGCTCTCATCCGAATAGCGCAAGCCAGCCGTAACGGTGAAATCGCCGAAATTATATGACCCTTCGGCGAATATTCCGAAAGCTTCGGTTTCGTTGGTGCCGTCGAATACCACAGTGAAACCGACAGGCGGCACAAAGGCAGGGCCCAGCGGGATCGCATAAAGCCCTTCGGAATCTTCCTTGAAATAGGACCCGCCGACGATCCACTGAAACGGACCATCTCCGTTCGACGCGATCTGAAAATCCTGCGTGAATTGTTCGGATTCATCGCGCTGGAAATAGACGACCAGAAAGTCCGACAGCCCATCGCCATCGTTGATCCAGTCAAACCCGATATCACGCCAAGACGTTGTCGATGTCACCGTAAAACCGTCACCTTCATAAGTCAGACGTCCGGTGATGCCGTTCTGGTCCTGGCGATTGGCCTGGCCGATTTCGAGCGAGGTGAATCCTGGGGTGGCGGTTTCATACCCTTGAGCCACAGTGCGCAGATCACGCGGATAGACCGAAGTGGGCGATTGCCATGGCAGCGTCGGATCGGTGTACCAGAACGCAGGCGGGTTGGAATCGTCACGGTAAATGTCGCCGATCAATTCGAGTGTGACGCGGTCGCCGAGGTCGAAGTCGAGCCTGCCGCGAACAGCCCACAGATCCTTGGTATCGAGTTCGTCGAGGCCGCGCGATTCGATGCCGGGGAAGATATTTTCGGTGAAACCGTCGCGTTTGGAATAGAGCCCGGCGACGCGGAAACGAATTCCATCGGTGATCGGGCCGGAAATCGCCGCTTCGCCCCGCATCGTGTCGAAATTGCCGTAGGTGAAGCTTCCGCGCGCCTCGAACGTGTCGCTCGGCGCCTTGGAGATCACGTTGATCACGCCGCCGGTTGCGTTGCGACCGTAGAGAGTGCCTTGCGGGCCGCGCAGGACCTCGACCCGTTCGACGTCGAAGAAATCGAAAATGCCCGAAGAAGCGCGCGCAATGTAGGCCCCGTCGACATAGGTCGCGACGCCCGGATCTCCGCCGACGGTGAAGTTTTCGGTTCCGATGCCCCGGATCACCGCCTTGCCGACCACGTCGCGCTGGATCACAAGGCCCGGAATCGTCGATGCCAGTGCCTCGGTGTCGTAGATGCTCGACTTTGCAAGGTCATCGCCTGTCACCGCGCTGATCGAGAGCGGAACTTCCTGCAGCGTATCATTGCGCCGTTCAGCGGTGACGAGAATCTCGCCGATGCCGAAACCGTCTTCGCCGGAAGCCTGCTCGTCCTCGGCTTGCGCAAGAGCGATGGCCGGTGTGCATGCGGTGCTCAGGACGAGCGCCAGGCGGATTGCATTGCGTTTCATAGTTCCTCCCTCAAGTCTCGATCGTAGCCACGGGAGCGCCTACGGGCAGGGTTTGCCCGATTTCGGCGATCGGCGTGATAATCCCGTCGAACGGGCATTCCACTTCGAGTGTCGTTTTTTCTGTTTCGACTGCATAAATCTGCTGTCCCACGGATACGGTGTCACCGGCCGCGACCATCCATTCGACGATCGTGCCTTCCTGCATCGACACGGCGCCCTTGGGCATTTTGAGCGTCATCTTGGCCATTTAGTCGGATGCTCCAAGCAGCCGCGCGGCCCGTTCGACCACCCCGGCGGCGTTCGGGAAATAGGCGGCTTCGAGATTTTGCGCGAAAGGGATGGATGTGTAGGGCGCGCCATAGCGACCGATCGGCGCCTTGAGCTTGCCGAACAGATCCTGCTGCAGTTTCGCAGCCAGCTCCGCCCCGAACCCGCCGAACTCGACCGCAGGATGCACGATCAGAACGCGCCCGGTCTTCTCGGCGGAAGCTTTCACAGTCGCATAATCGAGCGGCACGATCGAGCGCAGGTCGATGATCTCGACACTGTGACCTTGTTCGGCGAGCTCGGCGGCGGCGCCATGCACCTCCTGCATGCCCCAGCTGTAGGATACGAGCGTGATGTCGTCGCCTTCCTGGCGAACCGTAGCCTTGCCCAGCGGGACGGTGTAATGCCCATCGGGCACCTCGCCGGGGACGAAGAAACAGCGCATGGCTTCGATCTGGATACAGGGATCAGGATCGTCGATGCAGGCGAGCAGCAGGCCCTTGGCGTCGTAAGCGTTTGAAGGCGCGACGACCTTGAGGCCCGGCGTGTGTGCGAACCACGATTCGAGCATCTGCGAATGCTGCGCTCCGAAGCTGCCGACGTTGCCGGCGCTCAACGAACGAATGGTCAGCGGTACGGTAGTGCGCCCACCAGACATATATCGCAGTTTCGCCGCGTGGTTGGCGATCTGATCCATTGCCACCATCGCGAAATCGTTGACCATGATTTCGGCCAGGGGCTTCATGCCGCGCATGGACGCGCCGATGGCTGCGCCGACGATAGCCTGTTCGGAAATCGGTGTCGGGCGCACACGGTCTAGCCCGAAACGGCTTGAGAGACCCGCGGTCGCCTTGACGATGCCGCCTGCCGGATCCTGAATGTCTTCGCCCAGCAGAAACACCGACGGATCGCGTTCGAGCGCGACTGCCATGGCTTCGTTCACCGCCATGCCGAAGGTAATGTTGCGCACTTCGCCCGTTGGTGCGGTTTCGGTGTGAACCTGTGGCTCTGCGGCATAGGGGATGTCGCCTTCGTCTTCGAAGACATCGGCCATCAGTTCGCCCGGTGGAGGGGCCTCGCTGTCGAGTGCGAATTGCTGCGCGTCGTCGACTTCCGCCTTTGCCGCCGCGTCGATCTCAGCCAACTGGTTTTCAGTGGCGAGGCCTTCGTCAAGCAACCGCTGGCGCACCGCCTTGACCGGAGCAGCAGCTTTCGCCTCAGCGAGCGCGTCCTGATCCATGTGGTCGATATCGGAGCCGAACGCATGGCCCTGCAACCTCGGTGCGACGCATTCGAGCAGCGTAGGGCCTTCGCCCGCTCGTGCACGCGAGATCGCCCGCCCGGCGGCGGCGTGGATCGATGCCGGATCGGTTCCGTCGCAGCGCTCGCCCGCCATGCCATAACCCTCGGCGCGCGAGGCGATGCTTTCGGAAGCGGTGCTCTGGGCGAAGCTGGTATATTCTGCATAGAGGTTGTTCTGGCACACGAATACAACAGGCAGTTTCCACAAGGCGGCAAGGTTGAGCGCTTCATGGACGGCACCGATATTGGCCGCGCCATCGCCGAACGAGCAGACAGTGACCTTGCCCGTGCCTTGCATGCTCTCGGCCAGCGCAAGCCCCGCTGCAATGGGTGCGCCTGCCCCAACGATGCCGGTCGTGACCATCAGCCCACTGTCCGGCGCGGTCAGGTGCATCGGACCACCCTTGCCTTTGCAGGTGCCGGTAACCTTGCCGTACATCTCGGCCATGATCTCGCGCATGGGTGTGCCCTTTGCGACGATGTCATGGATGACGCGATAGGTAGTTACGGCGAGATCATCGTCATTCAGCAGCGACATGATCGTGGCTGGAATCGCTTCTTGCCCGCCTGCGGGATAGTACTGAAACTGCAAGTCCCCCGCAGCAAGCCCCTGCTGAATCCGCTGATCGCACAGCGCGATCCGGACCATGGTCCGATAAATGGAAACCGCATTCTCGGCACCGAGGTCGGCGAGTTTGGGCATGACGTTCCTCCTCTATCCAAACTCGAACATGGACGTTGACGAGTCAATGATATCTATCTATTCACGTGAACTTCTATATTTATGGATTTTATTCATGGCGTCAGTCAGTCAGTCCGTTTCGCGCTGCATCGCGCTTTTTTCGCTGTTTTCAGATCGCCAGACGGGCCTCACCGCATCTGAAATCGCGGAGAACCTCAATGCCCCGCGATCGAGCGTTGCCGCCTTGCTCAAGGAACTGTGCGAGCTTTCGATGGTCAGCCTCAATCGCAGAACGCTGACTTATCTGCCGACGCTGAAATTCGCGCAACTCGGGTCATGGCTTACCGATCCGGCGCATTTCCCGCCTACGCTGGCCGAGATCATGGAAGCACTTCAGCGCGAAAGCGGAGAGACCGTCACGGCCTCGTGGCCCATCGATCACGAGATGGAGATCATTCGCGTGGTCAAAAGCCGCAATCCGATTTCGTTCATTGCCGAAATCGGCCAGCGGCTGCCCTTGTGGCATTCATCGGTCGGGCTGATTTTTCTTTCCGGCCTCACCAACCAGCAGATTCAGGCCAGATGGGAAAAGGATCGCCGGCTGATCGACAACGTGCCGGATCTTCCCGACATTATCGAGCGGGCGAACTCGGCGCGTCAGGGCAGTATTTCCGTCGTGCATGGCGGCGTCTTCTCAGAGGCATCGGCGATGGCGCGCCTGGTCGAGTACGAACTCGACGGGAGGCCTCTGGTCATCTCCATTGCTGGTCCGGAACAAAGGATCAGGGCCAATCAGGCCCAATTGACCGAGCTGCTTGCAAGCTGTGCTGGATAATTGGACTGGCGTGCCTCGCCAAGCTGCAAGGTAGATAATCTTGCACACCGAAACCGGGAGAGATTACGGTCGCCTTGCCCTGCTTTCGCAAAACATGTCGGCTTTCGGGCAGCTAGCGAAAGAGAAGTAATGTCCGAGAGTAGGGCGCATTGCAGCTATTTGCTTGATCAATCTAGCAACGCAGTTCGTCCATACGATGTGCCAGATAAATGCAGTAAAATCAGATTGATAGACGATACTGCGGGCTCTATTGCGGGCCTTTGTAGAAGATCACCGAAATTCGGCGAATAAATTCAACATGTTACGCCGTTAGTGCGATTCCTCTTCTTGGCATCATAAGCTTAAAGCATTGAAATATATAGCGAAAATAGCAGGTCTCGAGGACTCAAATCGGTTCTCAAAACTATTGTCTCGGTTCGTCTTTTCCATTCCCTTTCATTGCTTAACGAGCCCGAATCCTCGGATCTCGACTGGTCCCTGATTATCCCGGCCACAAGTTTTTGCGGGCCTTTTTGTGGGGTTTTGAGAAAACCTCATTTCGAGGCCCGCAGATGCCCTCTTCGGCGACCCATTTTTGACTGTCGACCGGATCGTATATTGACTGAGTGAATCTGTCGTGCGTCGCGCGAAGCCTCATAAATCTCGATCTGGTGACTTCAGCGTCTATGGAGAAGGCGCGTTGATTGATATCGATCTGGAGGATGATCATGGTGCTTAAGATGCACTCCACATTCGCCGTCCATATCGGTGACTGGCTCAATAGCGAGATTGTTGAGTCTGCAAAGGTTAGCGTGACCGATCTGGCTGCGCAGCGCTCGACAGATATAGGCATCGGTTGATGCTCGGCGATTTTTAAACCGCCTGAATTTGGGGCGTTGCGTGGGAGGAGTTTTTTGGCGGCGAGGCTTACCCGGGCTAATGAGCGTAGCGCATAGATCGATCAAGGCCGAACATTGCGGCTTCTTCAACTGAGGAGTTGAACAATGAACGAACTTGTACCGATTATTACAGCAACACTTGTCAGCCATCTGCGCCAGCGCAACTATGTACGCGATGTCGGGCGCTTCGCCACATTCCTCGGGCCACCTCCCGATACGGCAAGCTCGGAGGGCCCTCGCCGGTTCCAGCTCGTACAGCGCGAGGCAGGGATGCCGGTGCCGACTATGAACGCCATCTTAGCGGCGCCACACTTATTCCTAACCCATACGCTCTACCGGCCCGACCTCGCTAGAAGGCTCGTGCCCATGAAGCAGATGCGCAAGCTGCCGGTCGTGCTGAGCCGCTGCTCCTGGGTGTGATCAAGAGCGTCATATCCGACATGGGGCGCAGAACATTGCGACCAGGAAAGATCAGGTCGCTGCACTCGGCGTAGAAATTGCGTGCGCGCTGCAAGACATCTGTCGCAGCATCGGCCAGCGGAATCACGTTCTCCGTGTCCACCTTAATGCGCTCGGCGCGAATGTACCCTAGCCTGTCCATATCATTGACCAATGGATCGCTGAGCCTTTAGGAAGCATACTTCCCCAGCTTCGAGATCCATTGCGTCTGGTACTTGCTAATCTTCCAACTCGCCTTCTGTTCTTCGCGCGCGGTGCGTGCAGTATCGGCGAATGTTGGGACTAGAATTTCCTACTTCCTGCGCACACTTTCCCAGTTGCATATGTAGAAGAACATCGCGTTGTATGAGTTGACCTTTGCTCCCGGAGGAGAACTGAACAACGATCCGCATTTTGCTGGAACGAGGGAAATACTCACTGCGGCGAAGGGGGAAGTGGACCTGCGCGTCAGTAACGAACCGCCAGCGGGTTTGAAAAGCGGGGACACTGAACACTACCCAGCAAACCCCCGCCATTGCATCGCCAATGCTTCCACTGCAGAAACTGTCTGCCAGTTGGGAAAAGCCTCTCCATAGAACTCACAAAGTCCCCAATCTACCTCTTACACTGCTTATCTTTGTCCTTCTTGCGGAAGATATTGCCTACATTGCACATCACTTTGCCGGTCACCTTTTTGGCATTCTCGGTGTGGTGCTTCGCGCGATCAGCGGCGACTGAGGCTACAGCCGCGACAGGCTTGTCGCTCTTGGCCGCGTCGGCATACTGGCTCGTCGTGTCCCGTACGCTGCGCAGATCCGCTCCAGTCGCCTGGCCAACGGCAGCGCGATTTTGGGCACCTGCCGCGCGGAACTGTTGGGTCGCGTAGTTGGTAGCGGCCCTGGCGTTGCCTAGATGGTGCTCAGCGCGGCTCGTGGCGACTTCACCAATTGCCTTGAGCTTCTGATCGCTCTGCAGCGCTTCGCCATAGCGCGTTGCTACTTCCCCGCGGCGCTCCAGTTTGACGCCTGTCTCGGCTTCGATCGCATTGCGTGCATTGCGATCGAAGGCGTCGACCTTTTCGCCAAATTCGCGGGTGTTCTCTACTCCTCTGGCGAAGCTTTCGCGTTTCTCCGCGCCGTAGTCGCGCAAGTTTTGCTGAAGGCGACCCTTCTCAGTGAGGGTAGCTTTCAAACTGCCCACGTTCTTCTTGTGATGTTCCCAGCGCTGTTTTGCGACATCTACAACTGAGACGTCTTTGTCGATAATCGCCGAACCATAAAGAAAGGCCTTGCTGATTGGATCTGTCAGTTCGACTCCGGTCAGCGCCTTTGTGCCTTCCACCGCGCCGGCCTCAGCGGCTATAACCAGCAGCCCTACACCCGATCCGGCGACAACTGCGCGTGCACCTTTACCTGCTTTGGCGGCGGTCGCGCCGGTTTTCGCGATTTTCGCCATCTTCGCAGCCTTGACAGCGCTGGCGCCAGTTCGGGTCGCTTTGGCTGCTTGAGCGCCAGTTTTGGCCGCCCTCAAGCCTCCCGCTCCGCGTGCTGCCTGAGCCGACCGGCCAGCCTTGTTCAACTTGCTGATATCGCCGCCATTTTCGGCGACCTCTCGCACCAGTTGCGCTTCATTGATAGGGAGCGCTTTGCGCGCTGCCTGAGCTGCGTCGCCTTTGCGGAGCACGTTGGAAATGTCAGCGCCCCGGCCGATCAGCTTGCGGCCAAGTGCCTGCTCACCTCGGGCTGCCTGAGCTGCTTGGCGCGCGCCAGTCCGCAGCGCCTCACGTGAGCTGCGGGCTTTCTCGCCGCGCGCTACCAGATCATCAAGCTGAGACCCTTTGCCGATCGCTGCCCGCTGGTTGGCGGGGGCGTCGATTTTGCGGATATTGCGCGGACCTTCAGCGGCATCGCGTGCCCTAACGACATCCGCCGCCGTTCTGCCTGTGGGCGCACGGCGAGCGTTTTGCGCAGCCTCACCTTTCTGGATGACGCGGCCAAGATCTGAATTGGCAATGTTGGCAGGCCGCGCATTTACCGATCGACCTGTGGCCGCCGGTTTCTTGCGAGCGTTTTGCGCTGCGTTGCCGCGGCGCTCCATATCGGCCAGTTCGTCCGCACTGCCAGCAATCCGGTTTGCCCGGGCAGTCTTCGCGGCTTCACCGCGCGCCTGCAAGTCGCGCAGGCTTGTCGGCCGTGTTGAGGTCGCTGTTTGGCGCAGGTTCTGACCCGCAACATTGGTTGACGTTGGCAACTGACGAACCTGAGGTGCTGGCCCGCCCTTGCGCTGCGCTTCGCCAATTGTCTTGGCGATGTTGGCAATACCCTTGCTGGGGCTAATGATCTCTTTGCCAGCGACGCCAATTGCGCCTGCAACGATCAGCGTCTTCTCCTCATCCGACAATTCGCCGTCGAACGCGACGTCTGAACCAGGACCGGATTGCTCGTCCGTGGCGTCAGCATCCTGAGCCATCACCGGCGTGGCCGCCATAGCAATAGCCAACGCCGAAACGCTCATTCCCTTTATGATCTTTGAAAACCGCATTTTCTCACTCCCCAAATCTGTCCGCTCACCCGGCCCACTGGATTTGTCTGGATCCTGTTTAGGGAAAGGTCTGGCTGTCTAGAATGAGGTGAACACCCCAATTATTTTCAAGCCTCAAAATTGCCGCTCGACGCGTATCGCTGGTGCTATCTTGCCGGGGGCAGTTTGATCGCAGCAACAGTCCCCTTGCCCGGCTGAGAGGTTAGCCTGAAGGCAAAGCCATGACGCTGCGCCAGGTCGTGAACAATCGCGAGGCCCAGGCCGTCACCGCTGGAGGCTTCATCCTTGCCCCCGCGCTGCCGAGCCTTGCTAAGGGCCTGCTCGTCCATACCCTTGCCATCATCACTCACTTCAATGAGGCAAGTGTCTTCATGTCTGATGCTAACTCGCACTTCACTTGGGCTGGCATGGCGCAGCGCATTGGCGACCAGATTGCTGACGGAGCGGATCAGAGCCAGAGCTGGGACCGATGTTTCGCACGGCTCAGTAAGAATTCTTAGCTCAACGCCGAGGCCGGCGGCCTCCTGCGCAAACATGTCCTCGACCGTTTGAACAATCAGTTCCAAAGAATAAACCTCTTTGTCTGCGTTGAACAAGGCTTGATCTGCCCCATCCTGATCGCTGTACTCGCGCGTTAGCTCCTCCAGATAGTCGACCGCTTCGCTCAGGCGCTCTTGCAGCACAGGAGACAAATTGTCTGCCTCTGCGCGGATGGAGGCCCTCAGCCCTACCAAGGGTTGGCGAATATCGTGGCTGGCCGAGGCGAGTTGCTGCTTGCGCCGAGCGGCCGTTTCGCGCGCCCGCGAGTATTCCCTTTCGGTCTCCAGCAGCCGACGGCTTGTTTGTGCGCTCGCCTCCAGTGCTGAAATTCTCTCCAGTCTCAAGCGGTCACGCTCTTCCAAACTTCGGCGAATGTCGACGACGACGAAAACCAAGAGCGTGCCAGCGACAACCAAACGCACCATATCGCGAATGAAGCCGACCGAAAGCTCGGGAATGACCGTGCCGACAATATCCGGCTCAACGGCGATCAGCACCACAGGACAAAGTCCAATAATGCCAACTACGATCTGTCGCAGCCCCTTGGCCATCTCCAATCGGAATACAATCACAGCCACCAGCGCCAATAGAAGGCTGTAATACAGCAATAAGAGGTAGGCGTCGTATTCTTGGTAGAACAGGCCAGCCACAAGCGAGAGCGGCAGCAACCAGATGGCCAGGCGCACCGCTGGGTTGGAAAAACGATCAAGATGTCCTCTGAAAGCGAACAACACGATGTAGAGGTTGCTCAAGGAGACAATCGAAATGCAGGCCCGCCAAGCCGCGCGTGCGGTTTCAAAATCGGGGCTTAGGATCGTCACAAATAGCGAGACATCCGCTTGGATAGCAGCAAGCATCAGGCCGATCCCGAGCAACGCCGTGATCTTTCGGTTCGCCAGGACGCCCAGCACAACCAGACAAACCCCGACCCCGATGAACGAAAGAAATACTATTGCCTTGAGCATCGTGCCAATGATCTGATTGCGGCCTAACTCTCCTTCGCGAAACAAGCCGATCGAAGGACGGTCAACCAGCGCCAGATTGACCAGCACAGTCGCCTTTTCTCCGGGAGAAAGCATGAAACTGGAGGAGTGCAAATAGGTGAGCTTACGCGCAAGCAGCTCCGCACTGTCGGTGGCTTCACCGCCGAGAATTTGAGTCGGTGCGGCATCTTCTCGCACCAAATAAACATCGGGTCTGACATAGAACACACCGCCAAGGCCAACACTACGGCGGATGCTCGTTTCATTGTCTGCCGCTGCATCAATCGGCAGTGCAATCCAAAGCCGGCGCTCGTCCAGAATTTCGGACCGCGTTGATTGATATTCACGCGAAAAACTGCCGCTTCTAAATTGAGCCAAGGCTTGCTGGCCGGTGAGTTTTTGGTCCTCCGGCGTGACAAAATACCAGGCATTGCCCTCGACCTGTTCGGCAGGCTCTCCTCGCTTCAGCAGGACGGAACTGCCCACATCAGCGGGGGCTTCTTGCAAAGTTGCAACGGGAACCGCTCTTGCTGCCGCTATCGTAGCGGACGCCAAAATCGCGCAAATGATCGCGGTGAGCAGCCAAAATGCCCACGCGCGCCCAAGCCTAAGATTTGCCCCTTCCCCCATCTTGTGTGCTATACACATTTTGCTGGTAGGCAGCAGGGGGAGATCGTGATGGCGCGGGGGGCTCCATGACATTTGGCCGAGAATTCAAAGCTGTGATCGCGGACGACCACAGCATCATTCGCGGCGCCTTGGCGCAATTGCTGAACAATTCCGACGCGCTGGAAGGCTATAACTTCATTGTTTGTGATGAGGTTTGCGACGGCATTCGTGCGATTGGCGCGGTTAGGAAGCACCAGCCCGATTTGCTGTTGCTGGACGTCACCATGCCGCATGCGGGCGGTACCGAGGTGCTCATCGAAGCCCGCAGGTGGTTGCCAGATTGCAAGGTGGTTGTCTTCACCGGTGTCGAGGCAAGCGGCAAGATTGCTGAACTCGTCGATGTTGGCGCAGACGGTCTTTTTTGCAAAAGCGACGATCTGGACGAGCTCGCCGCTGCAATCCCGCGCATTATGGAGGGCGGCCGGGTTATTTGCAGGCGCTTTACCGAAATGCTTGAAAGCGCGGCAGACATTGAACCGCTGACCAGCCGGGAACGGCAAGTTTTGAACCTCGTCGTTAGCGGGCAAACCAACCGAGAAATCGGCGAGACTTTGGGTATAAGCATCAAGACCGTTGATCGGCACCGGACCAGCGTGATGCGAAAGGCCGAGGCGCGCTCTGCCGCCGAACTGATTGCCTATGCCCTGCGCGAAGGTCTGGTTGAGGCCCGCTCCACTTAATGAAGCGTTTCGTCGTTCGCACTGCTCCTCAACGCCTCCGATAGTATTAGCGCAGGTCTTCGACACTGACCCAGCCCAACACGCCATAGGCATCGCTGACAGGTAGGAAGATTCCTTGCAAATCACCGATTGGCCTTAACTCCATGCCGGGCCGTATGCTGCGCACTGGCTCAGCTTCCCGGGTCGGCTCTAGATACAGAAATGATGCCGCGGCAACAACCACGGGCGGCGGCCCGGCAGGTTCAACTGGCTCGGGCTTTGCGACCTCTTGAACTTCGGACAACTCAGTATCGCCAGCCTTTTGCCCAACGCCCAAGGCTTGCGCCTGTGCAACCAAATTGTTGTAGGCAATGACGAAGCCCTGGATCATCTCGCGCCCGTCTTCTTTCTTAGTGTAGCGGCCGCCCTCTACCGCTTCTTCTACCGCCGGCATCCAGAACCCTTCGGGTGACCGGGCCATGGCATCTTCATCGTCGTCATGGAATTTGAGCTTGGTTTTCTGAACCAGCCCGGTGCCTGAAGCGATTGCGGCGTTCTGAGCTGTATCGATCAGCGCGAGCCCGGTAATCACCGTTTTCTTTTTGCCGATCCCCACCATGCCTGCCAGCCCGTTCACCACCGCCCCTGCCAGCGGGACCATGCCAGCAATATCGCCAGCTGTGCCCATGCCGCTGCGATAACCGCTGTTCTGCGCCAGAGCTGCAGCATTGGCGACGCCGGCATTGTTGAGATTAGTGGCTGTCGCGACCTCCACCTTGTCGCCTGCCACCACGTTCAGCATGAACCGCGCGGGCTCTTCGCTGGTTGGATCATAAATCGTGAAGCAGCCAGACTTTTCAACCAAGGCCTCGATCATGGCCTTTGGACTGCCAAGGTTCTTGTCGACCCAGCTGCGCGCCTCGCCCTCGATCACGGCAGCCGAACCAAGCGGCGTGTGGCAACGCACCAGCTCAATTGGACGATGCTTTGATCCGGCAAGCGCAGGAGTTGAAGTCAGGCCCCCGTAGGCCAGCGCCAGCGCTGCTAGTGCTCCAAGACCGCGCATCACTGACTCCAGCTCTGGTTGTTTCCAACGAAGCAATCCCAAAGCTGAATTCTGCCGCCATTGGTCTCAGATTCTGGTCCATGTGCATCGAGACAGCGCCCTGTGTTCTCATTGACAAAGCTGACTGCGCCTTGCGCTCCTGCGCTCCTTGCCGACCAGATTTGCGACGGGTTCCCATCGCAGCCAAACGCGCGCACGGGCGCGCCATTATCTGGCCCAACCGCCTCGAGGCACATTCCACTAGCGGTAACGATCAAGCCGTCTTCTTCGAGGTAGATGAAGTTTTGGTTGGCTTCGCCAAGACATTCCCACACCTGCATTCTGCCGCCTTGCTTGCCAACATCCGGGCCATGCAGATCAAGGCACATGCCATCGCCGCTGCGGATCGGGCTGGTCATCTCTGGTGGCAGCTCCATCGGATCCGGGCGGCTGCGACCAGCAAAGCCATCCTCGGTGAGTACAATCTCTTCGCCAATCCGCATCGCTTCAAATGCGTCGGGATAGGAAAGCTCAACCGGGGCAAGCGAGAATTTCGGATCAAGAAGCCCGTCGCCACCTGAGGCAAACAAAGTGCCGTCTTCGCGAAGCGTCCACTCCATCTCTCGCTGCAGCAACTCGTCATAGGCGACCAGCTTTTGACGGTCAGTCTGGCGCAGGCGTGACGAGGTGACCATGCCGGGCTCAACCACCCAGATGAACAGGTGGGTCCATTCCTCCATCGCGATAACGACGCCGTTCTCAATGATGACCTGTTTGCCAAGCTCGCGCAAACGCCAAACACCATCAATCGGCAGGGGATCACCTTGCGCAACTTGGGTGTAATCACTCAGCGCGGCGCGCGGCCGGCTGTCTTGCGCCTGCGCTGCCGGAGCCGCAATCGCGATGCCAATCGCCGCCAAGATCGCCCACAGCCAATGGCGCTGCTGGACCTGTTTGTTCTGATTGATAGTCTTGTTAAGCACTGCTTTTGCCCCTCAATGTGGCAACCGTTGTGAAACAAATCGCTATTGGTGCGAATGAGGTGCATCCCCCAATTTGCCACAGAACTAGACACTCGAACGCATCGAAGATGAAGGTTGGAAACTGGGAGAAAATGCCGAATTTCTGCTTTGTCGGTTATCAATCCGAATTCTGTTGAACAACTTCGCTATCGATTTTGGCGAGCAATACCTGGACTCAATGCGGCGGCCCTACGTATTAATGCACCGCCCTCCATGGGGTTTTTGAATGATAGTTGTCCGAAAAGACGGGCGCAGTGGCTACGTCCGGCTTTTCAACACAATACGCTCAAATCTCGGTCATTTGAGATGGCGACGCTATGACCTGAAAACTGAGGTTCATTCAGCGTTGAGCTGATGCAGTTTCGCGCGAGAAATCCGGCATTTCAGCCATCAGTCACCAGCTGCCAATCGCTGAAAAAGCTGGGCCGCTGTCGCAGATTAAGTCGAGTGAAAATGCAGCCCCAATCGCCAAGGAACTTTCCTCAATCATCTGACAAGCTTTGAAGGTTAAAAGATGTGGCCATAAATGCTAGGCTCAAAATAGATGTAGCTTGCAAAAGCGAATGCAATGGCTTCTCAGACCGGATCGCGTGCTTCAGGCGGCAGTGACCGCTGGGGTTTTCTGGATGTTCGGAGGGCTTGCGTATTACGGTTGAAGAGGACTCGGTTGATCGATTTTCCCGATTATAAATCAGAGCCTTAAGAAATCGGGTTTTGGCAAAAAGCTCCCAAGAGACCCAAAAAAGTGTCTGGAACGGTCGAGATTTGGCGGAATATTCCGAGACGATCCAGGGGCGGAATCCCTTGGATTTCGGCGGTTTTTATAGATTATTTAGGAGAACGTGAGAGAAACAGACGGTGCCCAGAAGAGCATCGCATGCAAGTGCCTAAGATTATGAATTTCCTGCGTTTTTCAGATTTGCGAACATGCGAGGCCGGCATCATAGAGTATCTATATGATATAAATTAACTTTTCTCGAGCATATATCGCTGTCAGACACGGATCATGCGGTTCACATATGTCGGCTAAGCGCCCCAATCCAAGACGTAGCGACCCGAGAACTTAGCTCCTGAGAGCGGACATTCCTCGAGGCCAAACCGCCTGAGCAAACTGGCAAAGGGGTACTACACATTAGGCTCAGCTCTGCAGGACCGAATGCTTTGGAAGTGAAATGTGGGGCTTGATGCCAGTTTCCCGCTCGATCAAAAACGAGCCTTGGATCGGATCGAGCAGCCTAATTGGCCAGGTCACTTGCCCGGGAAAAGTAGCGTTGACCGGGTTGATTACCTCAAGATTCTGAGCAGCATTATTTTCGTCCGCAAGCGCGGGTCGCAATGGATGGATAGGCCTGCTGACTTTGACTCACACAAAACATTACACAATCGGATCAAGCGGTGATCTTAAAATGGCGCGGTTGAAGGGGGAATAAAGCTTCGGTTGAGTCGACGGACCGATACTCGAATTTGAGAAAGGATTGGCGACGCAGCAATGGACCGGGAGAGAGGCTCAAATACCGCGCCGCCAAAGTCTGTATGAGCAAGAAAGCTCGTTCTTTATCCAACCAATTCAGAAACATTTGAGGGCCCTGATCCATTTTCAACTATGGTTTCAGCCAGAACAGCGAAGATATCCGCTACCGCTTGCGCGCCAGGATCGATGATGCCTCTTAGCGTTTCCTCACGCAGATAGGACGAGCGTCCGGCGTTAGCGGTCGTCATGCTCCCGGTTGCCTTTGCCCCGTCGGCTGCGGCCCGTGCAGCGGCCTTGAGGCCCTTGCCGTCAAGAAGACATTGGGCCGCCGGAATTGCTGCATCAAGCATAGTGCGGTCTCCCAGTTTCGCACCGCCATAGACGCACACACTGGCAATGCCGGTTTCGATCGCTTCACCCATAGTCAGGCCCGATCTGAGCGCTGTGCCCGTAGATGAGAAAAAGAGCGCCATCAAGACACCGCTGGAACCGCCCATGGATGTCGAGAGGTCATCTGAGATCGCATGGAACATATTGCCAAGATTGGCTTGTGGGAGTTCGCCCCGTTCCTTGCGCGCCAGCACAGAACGCGCGCCGTTTGCGAAAGTCAGCCCCGTGTCGCCATCGCCGACAATCGCGTCCAGCTCATTCAGCTTTGCCTCCATTGCTATGATCGACGAACACAGCGTTGAAACGACCCGGTCGACTTCTGGATCTGGATCGCTTGCGTAAGAGACCTTCTCGAGCACTTTGGGTATCGGCACCAGGTCAGGGCTTCCCGTCCGTGTGGGCGCATGCCACCAAGCGACGTCAGTCGGCTCGCTTAGGCCTTCGATCAGCGTATCATCAACGGGGACCAGAGAGACCGAATAGCCATACATATTCAAGGCAGTCATAAAGGTATGGGGACCGCATACATGACTAATGCGCTCGCCGATTTCCGATGCCAGAATATCCCTCAAGATGACGGAGAGTTCCAGATTGGAGCACGAACCAAGATTATTGAGAAGAAGGCAATAGCGCGCGCCGTCATCGCTCAGATGCGGCTTCAAACGCTCGACGACACGGCCGGCCGTGTCTGCTGAACTTTCTGGTTCGAACACGGCGACGCCTGCTTCGCCATGGATACCAAGCCCCAATTCCGCAGACGGCGAAGCGCTTGCGGGATCTCCGGCATAACCCGGCAAATCGCACGTCGAATACGCGACCCCGATCGAACATATGCTGTGCGCAAGTGGACGTAAATGGTCGCACATCTCCTCAAGGCTGGTGCCCTTCTCGGAGAGATATCCGGCCATTTTGTGCACGAACAAAGTGCCTGCAATACCGCGAGGTTGTTTGCTATCAGGAATGGAGATGTCGTCTTGGACGATAATCATCTCGACCTTGTAACCGAGGGCCTTCGCCCGCTCTGCAGCAAGACCAAAATTCAGCCGGTCACCTGTGTAATTCTTGACTATGAGAAGGCAGCCTGCAGGTCCGCTTGCATGTACGATTGCCGCCAGGACTGCGTCAACGCTGGGTGAGGCAAAAACCTCTCCCGCAATCGCGCCTGTCAGCATTCCTTTACCGACGAAGCCAAGGTGAGCGGGTTCGTGCCCTGATCCGCCCCCTGAAAGAATAGCCACCTTATTGGGATCGCGTTCTTTGCGAAGGGCGACTTTAATGTGCGGAAGGGCGTCCAGAACCTCGAGATTGGCATCGGCATTTGCGCTCACCGTTCCCAACAACGCCTGTGCAACGATAGCATCTGTACCATTGAAAAACTGTTTCATGCCGAAACGCCCTCCTTCCCGATTTTTGAAGGGTCTTTTGTCGGCCCTTGGTTCTCTAACAATTGATCGACGACGCCCGGATCGGCGAGCGTGCTTGTGTCGCCCAGATTGGACACATCGCCCTCAGCGATTTTGCGCAGCACGCGGCGCATAATCTTGCCAGAGCGAGTTTTCGGCAAAGCCGGCGCCCAGTGGATCACATCGGGTGTCGCCACCGGGCCGATTTCGGTACGCACATGTTTGATAAGCTCGATACGAAGTGCCTCGCTGGCCTCCACGCCCGCCATCAATGTCACATAGGCGTAAATGCCTTGACCTTTGATATCATGAGGGAAACCCACCACGGCCGCTTCCGCAACCGCCTGGTGCAGCACAAGTGCGCTTTCTACCTCAGCTGTGCCGATGCGGTGCCCTGAGACGTTGATGACATCATCAACCCGGCCCGTGATCCAGTAATATCCGTCTGCATCGCGGCGGCAGCCGTCGCCTGTGAAATAATACCCCGGATAGGCGGCAAAATAGGTATCGCGAAAGCGATCAGGATTGCGATAGACCCCGCGCATTTGCCCCGGCCAAGACCGCGCAAGAACCAGATTGCCTTGTGCCTCGCCTTCCAGGATGGCGCCTTTGTCATCGAGAAGCAGGGGTTCGACACCGAAGAACGGCAGCGAAGCTGATCCCGGCTTCATGTCTGTAGCTCCGGGCAAGGGTGTAATCATCATACCACCCGTCTCAGTCTGCCACCACGTGTCGACGATAGGGCATTGCCCTTTGCCCACTTTATGGAAATACCATTCCCAGGCTTCCGGATTGATCGGTTCGCCGACCGTTCCCAGTATGCGAAGGCTATCGCGCGAGGTCCCTTCGAGAAACCTGTCGCCAGCTCCCATCAGCGCTCGCAGAGCGGTGGGCGCAGTGTAGAAGATATTGACCTGATGCTTGTCGACGACCCGCCAGAAACGGCTCGCGTCGGGATAGGTTGGAACGCCCTCAAAAACGAGGGTGGTCGCGCCATTCGCCAGTGGACCATATGTCAGGTAGGAATGGCCGGTGATCCAGCCAACATCGGCGGTGCACCAGAAAACCTCGCCCTGCTTGTAGTCAAAGACGTATTTGAACGTCATCGCCGCGTACAGCAGATAGCCGCCCGTTGTGTGCAAAACCCCTTTGGGCGCGCCGGTCGATCCCGATGTGTAAAGGATGAAAAGAGGGTCTTCCGCAGCCATAGGTTCTGGCGAGCAATCCGGAGATTGGGGCGAGACGAATTGGTCGTACCAAACATCTCGCCCCTCTTGCCAACCGATCTCACCGCCAGTGACACGGCATACTAGCGCGACCTCGACGCTACGCGCACCCCTAAGCGCGGCGTCGACATTGCTCTTGAGCGGGATCGGTTTGCCACCCCTGACACCTTCGTCAGCGGTGATGACAAGCTTGCATTGCGCATCGTTCAGCCGATCACGCAGCGCAGTAGGCGAAAAGCCCCCGAAGACCACCGTGTGCACAGCGCCGATCCGGGCGCACGCCAGCATGGCATAGATCGCCTGAGGGATCATCGGCATGTACAGGCACACCCTGTCGCCCTTCTCAACTCCAAGCTCGCGAAGAGCATTCGCCAAGCGGCAAACTTCATCATGCAAAGTCTGATAGGAAATAGTCTGTGACTGAGAGGGATCATCCCCTTCCCAAATGAATGCCGCTTGATCGGCCTTTTCAGGCAAATGCCGATCAATGCAGTTTTGGGAAACATTCAGCTCGCCGCCCGTGAACCAGCTGATTTCCGCTTTTTCAAAGTCGCACTGGCCCACACTATCCCAAAGCTTCATCCAATCGAGGTGTTTCTCCGCCTCTTCGGACCAAAAGCCCTCGGGATCCTCCAAAGAGCGTGCATACATCGAGCGATAGGTCGCTGCATCAATGTGCGCACGTTCTTCGATTTGAGGAGGCACGCGATATGTTGTGTTCTGCGACATCATCCTTGTTTCCAGAAAGAAAGTGAACCGCCTGTCCTCGTCGTCCGATGCGAATTCAAACGGCTCACACCTTCGGCCTCTACCCCAGGATTTCCTTGACCTTGCCGGCTATTGCGCCGCCAAGCGTAATGTTCGCCGCAGCGCTGAAATGCAGGCCGTCAAGACCATCGGTTTCGATGAAATCGCCTGCATCAAGGAATGGCACACCACAAAAATCGGTGAGCGCTTTGTACTGTTTGGCAAGTTCAATTGACTTCGCCCGCGCATCCTTGAAAAGTTCGGCAAACCAAGGGGTTGGCATATCAACTGTCGGGGGCGGGGCCACGACCAACACTTGCGGGGCCGGGTAGGCGGTTCCCACTCCGCCCGCTGACTGCGCAACTTGCGTGATAAGAACCAGCATTCCAGCGGCGATTTCGTGCGCCGTACGGTGGAAAAAGGGCTTTAGGTCATTCGTGCCAAGCATGATGATCACAAGGTCAAGCGGCAAATGGCTCGCGAGAGCAGACGGCAGATAGGCTGAACCATTCAAGCGTGGATCGGTTGGGTCGTCCGCATTGGTGGTCCTGCCGCTCAAACCTTCTTCGATGATCTCATAGCCATCGCCCAAAGCCGCATGCATCGCCCCGGTCCAACGCTCCGCATAAGGGTAGCGTTCAACCGGAACCCCTTCGGGTATCCCTTTCCAACCCCATGTCAGTGAATCGCCAAAGCACATGATCCGCTTGGCATCGACGAGCGTTCCTTTGTCACTCATATCATTGTCACCTTTCTTCGTTTCCAACTCTTCCAACCAGTCCGGATCATGCTGGAGATCCGGATAGTCATATCTGGAGGGAAACCGTGGGGACCACAATTGGCCCCCACAGCCTGACCCAGCCTAGAATTCGTAGGAGAGCGTAGCTCCGTACGTCCGAGTTGCATTGAAGTTAAAGTGACCCAGCTGAGCGAGGCCGGGGGCTGCAATTATGTTTTGCGGTCTTTGCTGATCAAACAGGTTTCGCACCCAAAGACTTGCCGAAAGGCCGTTTGTATCGTGTTCATAGGTGAGCGTACTGTTCACAACAGTAAGAGAAGGAAGAAGTAGCGCGGTCTGGTTCAACACATCGACAAAACGCTCATCAATGTAGCTTGCATCAACCTGTGCGCCCCAGAACCCATCCATCATGTCCCATTCATACCGTATCAGGCCATTCAAGTTGAAGTCAGCAGCACCACCAAGCTCGCGATCCTCAATGAACAGGACATCGGCGATAGCACCACCACCCGGGCTTGGGTCAAAGGCAGAGCGCACGACATCTTCAACATTGGTGTCAAAAATTATGCCCGCCGCGCCAGACACAAACCAGCCGTCCGCTGGGGAAAATTGCAACTCGATCTCCGCACCGGACACTGTCGCGTCATTGTTCGAGATAATGTTCCCGATGCCGATGTACGAGGTGGCCTGGAAGTCGTTATAATCGTAATAAAAGACTGACGCATTCAGGCGAGCAGCGTTCGCCGGGGCAAAGTCCCATTTAAAGCCGCCCTCAAATGCGTGCAGCACTTCCTGCTGGTAGGGAATGATATCGATGTTTTCCTGCGTGACGCTGATCAGGCCATTGTTAAAGCCACCAGCCTTCAACCCGCGGCGGAAGGACGCGTAAATCAACAGATCATCATTAGGAATATAGTCGATTTGCGCGGTGCCAGCGATGTTCACATCATCCACTACGTTCAAATCATCTGCGAGATTTGGATTTAGAGCCGCCGTTTCCGCGTTGAAAACGTGCTCAAGGAATGTCTCACCAATTTCGCCGGAGAAGTCGCGGAAGTTTGGCCCCAGACCTTCTCGGAACGTGCGCGTTCCTTCGGCGAACTGGATCGTGCGGATCGGGCGGATCTGTTCAAATTCCTTGCGGTCATAGTTCAACCGAAGACCACCGGTAAACCGCAGCTGATCCGACAGATAATATTCAAACTGACCAAACAATGCCGCTGATGTGACATCGAGCTGGAAGTCGGTCTCCAGGACAACAGCAGTTGGCAGATCTCCACCAGGACCATCGTCCGTCAGCAAGATTGGCAGCACAACGTTCGAAGAAAGGTCCTGCCCCAGATAATAAGCACCCAATGTCCAGGTAAAGTCCGTGTTGGAACCATTCAGCCTGAATTCCTGCGACCAGTGCAAAGAGTCAGTGACAGGATTAAACGCACAGTTGGGAAATGGTGTCCCGTCGCAATCCTCGATCACTTCATAGTCCTGATCTGCAAAACCCGTAATCGAGGTCAGCGTCACACTATCACTCACGTCCCATGTGGCCGTGATCAAGCCGTGATCCAATTGATTCTCACCAAAACTCAGGCCGTCGACATTTGTGATACGTGGATCGTCCGTCCCATCGGCTGTCGGGTTGAAGCCTTGAGCACTCTCTTCGAGAATAACAACATCACCATCGGCCGTACCTTGAGCGACAAAGCCTTGGTCAGACGTCAAATTACCGGTGGTAAGACCGTACTCATATTTGAAGTTGATCTCGAAAGTATCAGAAGGGGCCCAATTCAACTGGACACGGCCCGCGCTGAAGTTTTGATCCAGCTGGTCTTCGCCATCAGGTTCGAAGATATTTGTGACGGTTGGATCATGAGTGTCATATACGCCCGATACACGCACCGAAACAGTATCACTCAATGGAACGTTGAGAAAACCGTCAATGGTGCGGCCATTGAAATTGCCAACACCGACCGACAGCTTTCCGCTGTAGACGCTGTCCGGGCGCTTGGTAACTGACTGTACCGCGCCGCCTGTGGCATTGCGCCCGAAGAGCGTACCTTGCGGCCCCCTCAGGATCTCGACGCGTTCAACATCGAATGTCGCGAAGTCCGCCTGGCTTGCCTGGATGTAGTAGAAATCATCGGTAAAAACGGCGATCGAAGACTCCGTGCCATCGTTGAAGTCTGATTGACCAACGCCGCGAATGAAATAGTTCGTCGTCAAACCGCGTGAAGGAAAAGCCCGGCGAGCAACTGCGTTTGGAACCTGTCCGATCACGTCAGCCGCGTTGTCGAAGTTTGCCGCCTCGATTTGTTCGCCCGAATAGGCCGTAATCGCGATGCCAACATCCTGAGCGTCTTGCTCACGCTTTTGTGCGGTAACAACGATCGTATTGCCAAAACCGCTTTGACTGCGGGTTTCATCCTGTTCAGTCGCAGTGTCCCCTTCTGGCTCTGCATTTTGCGCATGCGCAGTTGGAACAGTAATGGCACAAAACAGGGCGACTGACGCCCCACTCATCAAACGCACTTTCAGCTTACCGCTTCCCATGAGCGACTCTCCTGAGTTTATTATCTGTTATGGGAAAATCAGCCGATCATCCCTCCCTTTGCGCCTCTGGTGTCGGTTGACCAGACATCCGCAACGCGAAGGCCTGTCTCAGATAAACTTATTAGTACGTCAAGCACTAAATTAGATTCAGTAATGATAAATTTCTTGGTGACATTTGCTACGTAAGCGTGACCTTGCTGGTCTTACAGCGCGTGTCAGGCTGGCAAAATTCGATTGCTTAATTCGATATCAAAAAATTCTATAACACTGATTATATTACTTTTTGTAATACTACACGAGCAGAGCTTTCAGATTTCACTGACCAACCAGAGTGCGGATTTTCAGCCAGTTGTCGCTCCCGCATCAGACGTGGCTGATCAGCGTGAGAAAAATAAACAAAATAAACAAAATTGGTATGGTCTCTGGTCGAATCCTGGGGAATTGGGCGTGCATCCTTGCTCAGAAAGCCGGGGCGAAAGTTTGGATCGGGTGTAAAACCTTCGCGCTTTGTTTATCGCTTCGGTACGAGTGATCGCTCAAAACGCCTTCACCACTTCAGGGAAACTGTGTTGACCGGTTCATCCCATAGATGAAGCAAATCATCGCGCAGGCATGTCAAACTGATTGATGCACCCGCCATATCGAGCGCGGTGCAATATGAACCCACAAGACTACGCGCGACGGTGTAGCCATCTTTCTCAAGTCGTTTCATACTGCTTTCGAAAAGCACATAGAGTTCCAGCAATGGGGTTGCGCCAAGCCCGTTGCAAATCAACAAGAGTGGATCTGACCGTTTTGGCTTTAGCTGAGTCAGGGCGTTGCTAAGCAAAAGGTGGACCACCTCATCGGCGCTTTGAAGCTCAGCGCGTTTCTGACCGCGTTCTCCATGGATCCCGACCCCGATCTCCATTTCATTATCGGCAATCTCAAACGAAGGTTGGCCAGTTGCAGGTACCGTGCAACTGCTGAGCGCAACGGCCATGGATGCCGTTGTCTCGGATGCCAAACGAGCGCAGTCAGCCACTGAGTCCAGATCACGCCCCTGTTCAGCCGCAGCTCCCGCCACTTTCTCCACAACCAACGTCCCGGCAACGCCTCGGCCTTCGATGTCAGTCGAAAGCCCATTGGCGGCATGGGATATATCGTCATGAGAGAAGACGATCTTTGCACCAGTCGGTGCCATCTCTGATGCCATCTCGAAATTCATGACATCGCCAGCATAGTTCTTGACGATATAAAGATGGCCTGCCTCAGAGTTCACCAACCGTGTCGCCTCGACGATTTTGTCAGGTGTTGGGGATGAAAACACCTCTCCGATACAGGCTGCATCCAGCATGCCGTGACCTACGAAACCAAAATGCATCGGCTCGTGCCCTGCGCCGCCGCCAGAGATAACAGCAACCTTATCGGGAGACTTGGGTTTCGCGCGCAGAATAAGCCGGTCCTGGTGAACAACCCTCAATTTGTCCTGATGCGCTCTGGCCATTCCGGCCAACGCTTCGGGGACCAGTTGATCGGGTGTGTTGACAAATTTCTTCATAACGCTCGCGGCTATGCCTTGGGCTTGCTTTTCGAAAGAGCGATCATGGTTTCGGCAAGATTGTGAAGAGCCTGCATGATCAATTGGCGGTCGGATTCATCGCGCACTTCCGACAGATCGAAAGTCACAGATTCACCGCTTAGCATCTCGCTTGAGCTTAGAAGTTCAGCCTGCCCCGGATGCGCATTGAGATAGGCCTCTAGGAAAGTGGCGCGCTCAAACGGGGTGAATCGGCAAACATCCATAATCTTATGGACATTGTGAGCAGGAACGGGGACCCGGTAATTGGGGTTTGTGATCTGCGAAACGAAGCTTCGGTTTGATCCAATTGCCTCGGAAATTCGCTTACGAAAACCCGAAGGACGCGTCGCCAGATACTTTTGGAGCAGAGCTTTATACTCTCGGACCAGATCATCCTTGATCTCGCCAGGTGTTTTTGGATCGGCGTCACTCATCGGATACAAAACCCCACTCACTCGCCAATTCTCTTACCCTCCGAGCATGGATTGGCGATACCGAAAAAGACCTCAGCCCCAGACGCAGAAGCTCCGGGACAATGTCGGGATCTCCGGCGATATCACCGCAAATGCTGATTTCCTTATTGAGCTTCCGCGCAGCATTCACGCTTTCCTGGATCAGGGCGTAAAGCGCGGGCCTCGATTTTGTAACTAGGTCTGACAACTCAGACACATCCCTGGAAACAGCTGCCGTATATTGAGCGAGATCGTTCGATCCAATTGAGAAGAAGTCTGCTGGAAACTGATCGGCCAGCAATGCCGCAGATGGAGTTTCGATCATCATGCCTAAGGGAGGTGAGCGAACTTCAACGCCTTCTGCTCTGAGCTCAACCAGAACCTCTTTGAAAAGCGAACGAAAATCTTCCATTTCTTGCGGCACTGTCACCATTGGGATCATAACCTGCAAGTCACCACGACAAGCGGCGCGAGCAAGCGCGCGCAGCTGAATCTTGAACATCTGCTTATTCGCAGATGATGCCCGATACCCTCTCACGCCCAGAAGCGGGTTCTTGTCGCCATCACTGCCTATGCCATCCATCGGCTTATCACCGCCGGCATCAAGCGTCCTTATGGTGACAGGGTGTCCTTTCGACCAATCGAGAATCCGGCAGTATATCCCAAACTGGGCATCCTCATCCGACAAGGTTGCAGCGCCGAGCAAGAACTCGGACCGGACCAGCCCGACCCCATCAAACTGATCGATCAGGATGGTGTCCAAGAGCCCAAGATCGTCAATATTTGCGAAGATCGAAACCAGCTCGCCACCCTTGGTTCGGGATGCCGAGCCTGAGTGTTGATCCGGCATCGTATCTTCTTGCGTTCCCCGTTTCGCTGCTGCGCTGACACGGTCATTTTCAGGATCGAAGACAATCACACCTTGATCCGCATCCAAGAACGCTGGCCGAGCGGAGCGTTCCTCTAACAAGCGCTGCCCGCAGCCGACGAGCATCGGAACAGATCGTGCCTTGGCCAAGACAGCCACGTGGCTGTTTGCGCCTCCATCAGCAAGGGCAATCCCGATAACTTTCTCGCGCTCCATCGCCAGAAACTGACTTGGCAGAATATTGTCCGCAATGATGATCGAAGGGACAGCCCAGTTGGGCTCACGAAACTTTGAATGCGATGACCCCAACAATTCCAAAACACGATAACGAAGATCATTGAGATCATCACGCCGAGCCATCAAAATGCTATCGCTGGAATCCGAGTAGGCCTTGATGTCTTCGTCTATTCGGGCCGTCCAAGCCCTTTCAGCCGAATACCCATCACGAATGGCTTCCTGAATGGAGCCCAACAGCTCTTCGTCTTCGAGAAGCGAAAGCTGAAATTCCAGGATTTCGGCTGCGCGTGTTTCAACTTTGGACATCAAAGACCTCAGCTGGTTCGAGGCCGATTGTATCGCATTTGCAAGCAGCTCTTGCTCATCGTCTGGCACCCCGAAAGGCCGGTCCACTCGTTCTGTGTGAGGTGCAGCCATCCTGACTGCCGGGCCGATCGAAGTGCCTGGAGATGCGGTTGTGCCGCCTATAACTTTCTCAGAAACCGCCAAAACTCACTCGCCAAAGCGCCTTTTGATGAGATCAACAACCGCACGCACTGCCTGGTCGCAATCCTCGCCTTGGGCGCGAACCTTTACAACCGCTCCATCGGTCACTTTCATTTTCATCAAAGCACTCGTCGATTTTGCATTGATCCAATCTGCTCCTGAAGGACGCAGCTTGACATCAGACATAAATTGTTTCGCCAATCTCGACATTCTCACAGCGGGTCTGGCGTGGAAGCATCTCGCATCGACAACAACAGCTGAACCGGTGGACACCGCAGCGCTCACCGATATTCCTCCGCAACTTGCAAAACTCTTGCCAGCGGCGCCCCGCTTGCGGCTTCTGTGGCCGCTAAAATCGTGCCTTCCACGATCGCCGCATCGCATAGGGCGATCTTCGACTGCTTTTCCGCATCCATCAACTCGATTGCGGCCTCGGCGTTGGTTTCAGCGCCGCCCAAGTCAACGATCACAAGCACACCCGCTGGCGTGAACACCTTATCCAACGCGGCCTTTATCCGGCCAACATCGGTCCCAAGCCCCCCATCCTTATTGCCCGCGCATGGCTGTAGGACTACATCATCGCCAACCATTTGGGCTGCCATTTCAGCCGCACCGCGTGCCACAAGCTCGGAGTGGGAGACAATAACAATCGCGACATTGCCCGACATCATGCGCTCTCCAGGGTCTGGCATATCGCCGAGACCAGGATAGACGCAGACTGCGCTCCGGGGTCAACGTGGCCTCTTGATCGTTCACCCAAAAAGGCGGCTCTGCCTTTGCGTGCAACCAGAGCCTTGGTATCATTAGCCGCGCTCTCGGCCAGTGCACGCGCCTCACTGAACGACTCAACACCGCCCGCCTCAATCGTGTCGGTCAAGGGTATCAGCACATCAAGCAGAGTCTTGTCTCCCAAATCGGATTTACCTCTTCGCTTGATCCCTTCAACGCCCGCGCGCATCATTTTGCTGACGTCACTTGCAGATCTGGGCCACTGGGTGCTTGCGTCACCAAACCCCATGAGCAGCGCGGAATAAAGCGGACCAGATGCGCCGCCGATTGTCATCAAAAGCGTTCTCCCTGCCTCTTTGCAGGCATCAGGAAAATGCAATTCACGAATGACCGCTTTCCTTTTCACAAGTGCCTCAAATCCGCGCTTCATATTGGTTCCATGATCACCATCACCAATAGCACGATCAAGTTTACAAAGGTGCTCGGCTTGCTGCCCAATCGCATTGGCCGTCTGATCAATAATCCTGTCTATCAAGGCCTCCAACGTACAACGCAAACCTGTCTGATCCTCACGCTTGTATCCTCGAAGGCCGCTCGATGTGACGCTAACAAGCTTCAACGGTTATTGTCAATAAACAGAAATAAACTTAGGGGCTTGCGATCAAGGGGCGAGCGAATACAGCCTCGTAGGCTCTGTTGACAAATTGGATGCACAATCCCTGCGAGATCTCGCTCAAGATAGCTTTTGCGAAGGGTGCCTTGGCACGGCTGTTCATCGAGGATCCTGAGCGGGCATTCTTTGAATCCCCTTTGATGGCGGTTTGAGTTTGATGGCGGTTTGAGCGCAAGGCAGTTGGCCTGTGTGAACCATCGGCTTGTTCATGATGACATCTTCTGGATTGGGCGCACGGGCGCTGCCTGGCGCGATCTGCCTTAAGAGTTTTGCATGTGATCGAGCGTCTATCGCCAGTTTCGGCGCAGCGAATAACAAAGACCTTCTATGCCGAAATGCCGGAGCTGTTTTGAGGTTCCGCTAGCTTTGGTGGCGCAGCAAATGTAATTTCTCGTGGAAGGTCTGTTTTCCTGTGACACCGCTCAAAAGCAGACGGTCCGCCACTGTCCCAGTTTCAGCCGCAGTTGGAGCGCGCGTGAGAATCGTTTCCTGAAATCACTGTGCTTCCCACCCGTTAGAGGTCGAGCAATTTCATGGCCAATGCGGGCCTTTGAATGCGGTTTTCGCGCAGGCCCGCAGAAAGGCCCGCAAAAATTTAAAGCTGGGGCTATGTGAGGCGAGTCGAGCGGAGCGTTACTGGGCTCGAGAGGGAAAAGTAAAAACAAGTAAAGACAACAACTTAGAGTCCTTGATGAGGACTCACATTGGCCTGCAATTCGCTATATATTTCAATGACGTAAGTCGATGGTGCCCCAGAAGAGGAATCGCACTAACGGCGTAACATGCTGAATTTATTCGCCGAATTTCGGTAATCTTCTACAAAGGCCCGCAATAGAGCCCGCAGTATCGTCTATCAATCTGATTTTACTGCATTTATCTGGCACATCGTATGGACGAACTGCGTTGCTAGATTGATCAAGCAAATAGCTGCAATGCGCCCCAGTTTCGGTCGTCGACGTTCGTTCTTTAAGACCCCATAAGCGGACATC